>NZ_JBTOLL010000001.1:0-420862 GCF_054551715.1 Paenibacillus sp. CAU 1782
TTTTGGCAATGAGGTCTCCCATACCGCTGTAAAATATTGATTGATGTTGGAATTCATGTATATGAATTCTTTCCAATACAATGCATGTCAGGTTCTATGCAAGGCTAGTGCTGTAATGGACATGTATGTCCATTACATTGAACAAAAGCTATGAAAAACGCGGCTAACGGACATGAATGTCCACTAGCCATGCGCCGCGCAGTATTGCCCGGCTAGCCATGCGCCGCGCTGTATTGCCCGCTGGCCATGCGCCGCGCAGTATTGCCACGCTAGCCATGCGCCGCGCTGTATTGCCACGCTAGCCATGCGCCGCGCAGTATTGCCCGCTGGCTATGCGCCGCGCTGTATTGGCCGGCTAGCCATGCGCCGCGCAGTATTGCCCGGCTAGCCATGCGCCGCGCAGTATTGGCCGGCTAGCCATGCGCCGCGCAGTATTGCCACGCTAGCCATGCGCCGCGCAGTATTGCCCGGCTAGCCATGCGCCGCGCTGTATTGCCACGCTAGCCATGCGCCGCGCAGTATTGCCCGGCTAGCCATGCGCCGCGCTGTATTGCCCGCTGGCCATGCGCCGCGCTGTATTGCCCGGCTAGCCATGCGCCGCGCTGAATTGGCCGCTGGCTATGCGCCGCGCAGTATTGCCCGGCTAGCCATGCGCCGCGCTGTATTGCCCGCTGGCTATGCGCCGCGCTGTATTGCCCGCTGGCCATGCGCCGCGCTGTATTGGCCGCAAACCATGCGCCGCGCTGTATTGCCCGCTGGCCATGCGCCGCGCTGTATTGCCCGGCTAGCCATGCGCCGCGCTGTATTGCCCGGCTAGCCATGCGCCGCGCTATATTGCCCGCTAGCCATGCGCCGCGCTGTATTGCCCGCTGGCCATGCGCCGCGCTGTATTGCCACGCTAGCCATACGTTCGCTAGCTGTGCTTTTATCCGTCAAGTAATCGTTTGTTCGTCAACAAGTGGATTCAAGCGGTCTGCATGTGCCAACTGCCTCCGGTTATTCCGCAAACGCAATGACCAATAATCTTTTCAGACCGTCCTTTTTTTGCAGTTTAAACGTTGACGGGGATAGTTACTGTCGCCTCCGCCGCGCTATTTCTACTGTCAATCCGGCACAGCATGTTGTCGACGAACACGAGGAAAACTTCACGCTCGACATCGAACAGAACGGTTTCCTCCTCGAAAACGGCCAATGCCGCCTTCAACGTACGGCTGTCGGGAGTGCCGGCAAGCTGCTTAATAGCCCATTTCGCCGCCTCTGCCTTGGAGAGGAAGACGGACAGCTCGCAATAGCTCCAGACGCGCGCCAGCGTCAGCGCGGCCATCGCCTCGTGACCCGTCCTTATGAAGTCTCTTGCATCGTTCCGAAGGGAATCCGTGACATGTATGTCCGGTACCGGCGGAAGCACGAATTGCGGAGACGGGCCTAATAGAGCGATGCCGCGTTCCCGCGCCAACTCTGTATGACATGCCAAATCCGGGTCAAGTTGCTCCTCCTTAAAGTCCCAAAAGCTATAATCCTCCCATGCCTCGATTGCCTCGTAACGTTTACGCCAATGCTCGCTAAAATGAAATTGATATGGCGCTGGATGCCTCCATGCCGCTAAATCGCTCCGCAGCAAAATGCTGGCTTCCACTGGAGCGGGCTGACGATGCAGGCTGAGAAATGCGCACATCAGCTGAAAGCGTTCTTGGGCGCTTAAGGGACGTTCGACGACGATTAGCAAATCCAGGTCGCTTCTCCCGGGACGAAAAGCATCCAGGCACGCCGAGCCGTGCAAATAAACCCCTGTCAAAGCGTTTCCCAAAAAATCCTCCATATAAACGGTCAATAGGCTGGCCTGACGCCTGACCTCCGCCGGACATTGATTCCAAGTCATTGTTTCCATCTTTCCTTTTTAATGCCTCCTTGCCAATGCTTATGCAAGACGTGCGTGTATCGCCTCGTGCACCGCCTGCTAAATAGTAATGTACGCCCGAGGCAACCCTCGCGACAAGGTAAAACAAATCTTATAACTGATTTTTACTGTTTTCGGAAAGTGTCATTTTAACGATAAATTAGTCATTCAAGCATTAGCACTCTTTACTGTAATAAAGTAGCATATTTTGTGAACAGCTTTGGAAATCACTTGAAGATGAAAACAAACTAAGGAGTGATTGAATGCAAGCTAAAGGCTTGATTCACCAGTTGTTCGAGCGGCAAGCGGAACGCACGCCCGAGCATGAAGCCGTCAGATTTCAAGGGGAGTCTTTAACTTATGCGGAGTTGAATGCACGCGCAAACCGGCTGGCGCATCGCCTTCGGCGGGTAGGGGTAGGGCCGGACGTCCTGGTCGGGATTTGCATGGAGCGTTCGATCGAAATGGTCGTTGCCCTGTATGGCGTCCTGAAGGCTGGCGGGGCATATGTGCCGCTTGATCCCGATTATCCAATGGATCGGCTGGCCTATATGATCGAGGACAGCAAGGTACAGAGAGTCATTGCCCAGCGCAAATTCGGCGAGCGGTTTCGGGGACTACACGGAGAGGTATTGATTCTGGACAAGCCGGAGCCATTGGGGAACCAAGATGAAGAGGAGGAGGGAAATCTCGACATTGATTTGAATGAGAGCCATCTGGCTTACATGTTTTACACCTCGGGATCAACCGGCAAGCCGAAAGGCGCGATGAATACGCACGCTGCTATTGCCAACCGGATCCACTGGATGCAGCAAACTTTTGAAATGGGGGAACATGATAAACTTCTACAGAAATCGCCTTATAGCTTCGATGTTTCCGTATGGGAATTTTTCTGGCCGCACAGTTGCGGCGCATGTCTGGTTGTGGCCAAGCCCAAAGGCCATCTGGACAATGCGTATTTATGGGATGAGATCCGAAACGAAGGGATCACTCACGTGCAATTCGTGCCCACAATGCTCCAGACCTTCCTCAGCGAGGAGGGGGCGGGGGACGTCACAGGGCTTGCCCATGTTTTTTTGTGCGGCGAACCGTTGTCCGCGGCGCTTAACGAACGATTCTGCGGCATGATGAGCGCGCAGTTCCATAATTTGTACGGCCCAACCGAGGCGGCGGTGTTTATTACCAATTGGACCAGTGATCGCGATGGATCACGGACGGTTATTCCGATCGGCATGGCTGTGCCAGGAAACGCCATGTATGTGTTGAACGATGCTTACGAACCCGTTGCGCCCGGAGAAACCGGAGAGCTGTTTATTAGCGGCATCGGGCTTGCGAGGGGATACTTCGGCAGGGCGGACCTGACCGCAGAACGTTTTGTGCCGGACCCATTCAGCGGGGAACCCGGGGCGCGCATGTACCATACGGGCGATTTGGGACGCTGGCTGCCTGATGGTAACCTGGAATGCCTGGGCCGCAACGACGACCAGGTAAAGGTGCGGGGATTCCGTATCGAGCTGGGCGAAATCAGCACGGTGCTGGAGCAGCATGACGGCGTCAACCAGGCTGTTACGGTCGTGCGGGAGGACCAGCCGGGCGATCAGCGCATTGCCGTTTATTTTATACCGGATGTCTCTTATTCGCCATCCGTCAGCAAATTGAGAACCCACCTGCAGGAGCGGCTGCCGGAATATATGATTCCGTCCTATTTTATAGAGATGGAGGCTTTTCCGTTGACCCCAAGCGGCAAAACGGACCGCAAGCTTCTGCCCAGCCCGACCTTGTCCCGCCTTATGATCGGACAAGCCTACGCGCCTCCGGAAACGTTTATCCAGAAAGAGCTTGCCGGGATCTGGTCCGGCTTCTTCAACTTCGATCAAATCGGGCTGGATGACGATTTTATTGATTTAGGGGGCCATTCCCTTATCGCCACTCAAATTCTTGTCCGCAGCGAACAAGCTTTTGGCGTCAAAATTTCGCTTAAGGATATGCTTACGCAAGGCACCACGATTCGGACTTTAGCGTCGACAATCGAAGCAAGGCTGCTGGAGGAAACCGATGACTCTGAGTTGGAAGAACTGCTGAGCGAGATGGAGCATTTGACGGAAGAGGAAATCGAGGCGCTGCTGAAATGAAGTCGGCAGGATGTCAGGAGGTGAAAATGGATGGCAAACTTTGTTCTTAATACGCATATGACGAACGGTGACGTGCTCCCGTTTCTGCGGCTGGCTTCCGCACTGGTCCGGCGCGGCCACAAAGCCACTCTGGTCACTCACGGCGCATTCGAGCGTCTTGCAAAAAAAGCCGGTATTTCCTTCTGCGCGATTGATGAGCCCGAGGACTATATGGAAGTGATGAAGGATCTCCACATGATGGAAGACCCCCTCAAGAAACCCGACCTCAACGAAGCCTACCAGCGAAAATATTACTCCAAGGAAAAGTTTCAAAAGGAATATGACATTTTGACGGAATTGTGCAAGGAGAAGGATTCCGTGTTGATCTGCCGGGAGCGAGACGGCTTTGTTTCGATGATTGTATCTGAAGTCATGCGGATTCCCGTCGTCACCGGAGTGTTGGCGCCGAGTTATGTTACCCAGCTTCATATTTGGGAGGAGCTTGGGCTGGATTTTGCGATCTCGCTTATTAATACATTCCGCAGCGAGCTTGGACTGTTCCCCATTACAAGCTGGACGTCATGGATGGGCGCCGTTAAGAAAAACATCGGCTTCTGGCACGAAAGCTTTGATAGCGCCATCGAAGCCCCGGATTGGGCGCTGAAGGTGGAGACGGTCGGCTTCCCGCTTGCCGACGCCAACGAATACGAGCCGCTGCCAAGCGAGCTGCTGGACTTTATAGGAGCTGGAGAACCCCCGTTATTGATTACGGGCGGCACCGGCAAAATGATCAAGCCTAACTTCTATAGGGCGGCTATCGAAGGGGTTAAAGCGCTGGAGCGCCGAACCATCGTAGTGACCAGGCATGAAGAGCTTATGCCGAGCGACCTTCCCGACTACATCACCTGGCATAAAATATTGCCGCTTGCGAGCGTGTATCCGCTCGTAGCCGGCGTGATCCATCACGGAGGGATCGGCACGATTACAGGAGCCATGACGGCTGCGACTCCACAGTTGGCCCTCGCGGCCGATACGGACCGGCCGGATAACGGGATGCGGATCAAGCATCTCGGAATCGGCGACTATTTGCCGCCCCTGCAGTGGGAGCCGGCGCTGATCGCCAATGCCATAATGGGCATCGGGACAAGTTCCGTGAAGGAGCGCTGCCGTCAGCTTGCGAAGGTTTTGGCGGAGCACGATACGATGGACGTTGCTTGCTCCGCCATGGAAAGCATCGTTGGCAAGGCGGAATATGCCATTGATTCGGACAAAATGTATGCCGATTACGAGGCTTCCCGTCGTCAATCGCCGCTACGAAGCCATGGTGCGCCTCTTGCTGCAAGACGGCTGGACGCCATCAATCATTCGCTCTCCGCGGGCAAGCGTTCTCTGTTGGCGCAGCGTCTGGCGGAGCGGAAGCTTGGGAAACATTCGCCTTCCTTGAAGGAGGCTATTTATGAGTAAAACGATTGATCAATTATCACCCGAGCGTCGGGCGCTTCTAGCGCTAAAGGCCAAGCAGCAGAAGGCAAAAGCCGCCGCAGCATCAGCCGTTATACCAAAGCTGCCCAGGCAGGAGGGAGAAAACCGTTTTCCTCTATCCTACGCGCAGCAGCGTACGATGTTTTTTGAGGAATATATGCCCGGCACGGAACGCTATAATTTTGCCAATGGCTATCAACTGATCGGCGAATTGGACATACCGGCCCTAAACAACGCGCTAAACGAAATCGTCAAGCGTCATGAAATTATGAGAGCCGTCATTGCATATGAAAATGACGACTTTGTGCAGGTCATTCGCCCGGAGCTTGACATCCAGCTTCAAGTCATCCGGATAAGCGATGAAAACAAAGTGTTCCAGCACATGGAGCGGGAAGCGACGACGCCCTACGACTTTCTGAACGGACCGCTTGTAAAGGCGATTCTTTACGAGATGGAGCCCCGGAGACATGTTTTGGTCTGGATGACGCATCATTTGGTTTACGACGGCGGCTCGGCCGACATCTTCGACGAAGAGCTCGCAGCGTTTTACCGGAGCTTTTTGCTGGGGGAGCCGGTCAAGCTTCCCGAGCTTACAATTCAATATCCCGATTTTGCGGTTTGGCAAAGAAAATGGATGACGGGGGACGCTTGCGAGAACCAGCTTCGCTACTGGACAAACAAGCTTACGCCGGCGCCGATGATGCTGGATTTGCCGACGGATTATCCGCGGCCCTCCATTCAAAGCGAACGCAAAGCCGGTTTTTACAGCATGGAGGTCGATTCATCGTTCTCCCAGCGGATCCGTGAAGCCAGCAAAAAGCATGGCTGTACGCCGTTTGTTTTCCTGTTGGCGGTATACAAGGTGCTTCTTGCCAACTATAACGGCAAGGAGGAAATTACGGTCGGGACGCCCATGGCGAATCGGGGCAAGCAGGAAATCGAAAAGCTGGCCGGCTTTTTTGCCAATACGGTTGCGCTTCGCTCCTCGATAAACAAGAGCGACACCTTCAGCCGTTTTGTTGCGTCGGTTCGGGACACGGTGCTGGAGGCGAATGACCATCAGGATTTGCCGTTCGACCGGATCGTTGAGGTGTTGAATCCCGAACGCGTATTGGGGCATGCCCTTTATTTCGATACGATGTTTCTGTTTGAACGGCATGGACAATCCATGACTGACCTGCCCGGCCTCCAGGTTGTTCCCTTTGTGGGAAACCGGACCCGCGGCGGAACGCTGGATTTGACGATGACGGTTTTTGAAAATCAAAAGATGGGCATAGAGGTTACGTTGACCTACCGTCTTGATTTGTTTCACGAATCCACGATCCGCCAGCTCACCGAACATTATTGCATGATTTTGGAGCGGGTGATGGAGGAGCCCGACCTGCCATTATATGAGGCTGCAGCATTATCGGGAAATTCTCTGCGGAAATTGCTCGTTGACTGGAACGCCGATATGGATGATTCAAGAGAGCCCCGATTGCCTCATCTTCTTGTTGAGAAACAAGCGGCGCTTACGCCTGCGGCAGCGGCTGTTTACAGCGAGGGGAAAATGTTGACCTATGGAGTGCTCAATGAAAGGGCCAATAAACTGGCTCATTATTTGCGCGGCTTGGGGGTTGGCCCCAATGAAACCGTCGGTCTTTACATGGAAAGAACGGTAGATATTATCGTCGGCTTGCTTGGCATCCTGAAAGCGGGAGGCGCATATGTGCCGCTTGATCCCAAGCTGCCCGCAGTCCGTTTGCAAATGATCGCCCAAGAGGCGAAGGTGTCCGTTATCGTAACGGAGGAAGCCTTGCATGAAACCTTCTCGCAATCGGGCGGAGCAGACCCTGGAGTAAAAGCCGTCGTTTGCCTTGATCGGGACGTTGAGATTCTATCCCGGGAGAAACCCGGGAATCCGGAAATTCTCGCAAGGCCCGGCGATCTCATGTATGTGCTGTTTACGTCCGGCTCGACGGGAAAACCAAAAGGCGTGGCCGTGGAGCATGGCAGCTATTCCAACTATTTGGATGGCATACTGAAACGTTTGGAGCTGAAGGAAGGCCTGGCATTTGCGATCGTCAGCACGCTTGCCGCCGATCTTGGCACGCCGATGATTTGGGGCGCTTTTGCGACGGGCGGTTGCGTCCATGTTATTCCTTACGAGCGGACGGCCGATCCTGACGCATTCGCCGCTTATTGCGAGGAAAATCCCATTGACGTTATGAAAATCGTGCCCAGTCATATGGAAGCGCTGCTCGGCGTGTCTAATCCCGCCGCCGTTGTGCCCCGGCATTGCTTGATCCTGGCGGGCGAAGCTTCCCATTGGGACACGATCACGGACATCCGTAAGCTTCGTCCGGAGTGCCGGATCCAGAATCATTACGGCCCTACGGAAACAACGGTTTCCGTGCTTGCCTACGAGGTTCCGGAGGAGGGCTCACAGAAGGACCGCCAGTCTGCGGTACCGCTAGGCAGCCCGATTCCAAACGCTCCGGTCTATGTGCTTAACTCTTACTTCCAGCCCGTCCCCGCAGGCGCCATCGGCGAGCTGTTCATTGGCGGCAATGCGGTGTCGCGCGGCTACTATGGCCGGCCGGATCTTACGGCGGAGCGTTTCCTGCCGGACCCGTTTACCAAAAAGCCGGGGGGCAGAATGTACCGTACGGGCGATTTGGTGCGCCATCTGCACAACGGAACCATCCAGTTTGTCGGGCGGATGGACCAGCAGGTCAAAATTCGCGGGTACCGGGTCGAAACCGGCGAAATCGAACATGTTTTGCTGCAGCTCGACGGTATTCGGGACGCGGTTGTCATCGTTCGGGAGGATGAACCTGGCGATAAGCGGCTGGTTGCTTATCTGGTGCCGGAGCATCGCCAGGAGATTTCCGGCCAGGAAGGCGCAGGTTCGGCGGCGCAGCCCGATGTGGGCAGTATTCGCAAACATATAAAAAACATTTTGCCGGATTATATGCTGCCTTCGGCCTTTGTTGTTATCGAACGGCTGCCGCTTAACGCAAACGGTAAGCTGGATCGGCAGCTTCTCCCTATTCCAAGCGGGGAGAATATGGCGGGACATTCCGACTTTGCCGAACCCCAGACCAAGGAAGAATTGGAGATCGCCGCTGTTTGGAGCGAGGTGCTGGGGCTTGAGCAGGTTGGCATTAACGATGAATTTTTTGATATCGGCGGCGATTCCTTCAAGGCAATCAAGGTTGTGCGCAAGATGGGCAATTCCTTCAGCGTCATGGATCTTTTCCAAAATCCCACGATTCGCGAGCTGGCGGAGCATCTGACTTCCGGCGCGACCAGGAGCGACGAGCTTCTGATCGAATTCAAGAAGGCATCCACCATCGGCGGCAAAGTGAGCACGCTGGTTTGCGTGCCTTACGGCGGCGGAAGCGCCATAACGTTTCAGCCTATGGCTAAAGCATTGCCCCCTAATTACTCCTTGTTTGCGGTAGAAATTCCGGGCCATGATTACAGCCGTCCCCAGCAGCCCCTCGTTTCGCTGGAGGAGACGGCTGCGCGAATGGCGGCGGAGATCAAAAGCAAAGCCAAAGGGGAGGTTTATCTTTACGGCCACTGCCTGGGCGGAGCGATGGTTCTTCGCACCGCTCTGCTTCTGGAGCAAGACAATGTAGAGGTAAGCGGGGTGTTTATGGCAGGCACCTTCCCTGGCGCCAGATTGCCGTTTAAGCTGACGGAATGGTGGCATCGCATCTTCCCGCGCGAGAAATGGACGTCCGACAAGTTTGCTCGCGACATGCTGCGCGCTTTTGGCGGCTTCGATGATGAAATATCGCCGGAAGAGCAAAAGTTTGTGCTCCGCAATCTGAGGCATGACGCGCGTGAGGCGGAGGACTATTATACGGCGCTTTATGCGCTGGATCAAAAGCCGAAGCTCAAAGCGCCCGTCACCTGTATTGTAGGCGGCGCGGACCGCATGACGGAGTTCTACGAGGAACGTTATATGGAGTGGCAGGACTTTAGCGAGGATGTAAACTTGCATATTGTTGATAATGCCGGCCATTATTTTCACAAGCATCAAGCGGATTATGTGACCAAAATTTTGACGCGGCAAATTTCCCGATGGGGCGAAGAGAGGGATGATGAAGTCGTTAGGGGGGCGGCGGCCCGCAAGAATCGCAAGGCGCTCTCCGTATCGCGGCATGAAGCGGGGAATGAACCCGAAAAAAGGGAAGTTCAACCAAGCGTCAAATCTTTTTTAATCGTCACGATGTGCTTAATTATCGCCACAATCGGAACTTCGCTGACCGGTTTTGCTCTGGGCATCTGGGTATATGATCGCACCGGTTCCATCTCGGATTATGCGACGATTTCACTGTATGCCATTTTGCCAACCCTGCTCCTTCTGCCCGTAGCTGGCGCGGTTGTGGACCGATATGACAGGCGCAAGGTTATGCTGGCCGGTCAAGCGTTGGCGCTATGCTCAGTCATCTTCCTTGCAACGATGCTATATCTGGATGCCTTGGCGCTTTGGGCGATTTATGTCGCCGCCGGCATGGGTTCCATCGCGGGCGCTTTTACGATGCCGGCTTATCAGGCCGCGACCGCGCAGCTGGTGCCCAAACGATATTTGGGACATGCCAACGGCCTGGGCCAACTCGTCATGTCGCTGAACGGAATTATGGCGCCTGCGCTGGGCGGCGCACTGGTCGTATTGATCGGCTTGGAAACAATTGTTGTTATTGATCTGGTTTTGCTGAGTTTGTCTATGATCATTTTGTCGCTGCTCCGTTTCCCGAACTTGATGTTCAAAAAACGCGAGGAGCCGATGAGCAGAGAGATTATCGGGGGCTGGAAATATATCATTCACCGAAAAAGCCTGGTTGCGATGGTCGTGTTTTTTATCGTCGTCAATTTCTTCATGAGTCTGTACAATGTGTTGACCACACCGTTCCTCCTTCAGTTTATGACTGCCGACAAGGTGGGCTTGGTTATTGCCTTTGAGGGCGCGGGCCTCTTGATTGGTTCCATACTGATGGCCATTTGGGGCGGTTTTGACCGCAGAGCGGACGGCATGGTTGGATTCGTTATGTTGACGGGGGTATCGATTGCGGTTGTTGGCATTTATCCTTCTCTTGTGACAGCGATTATCGGATTGTTTGGTTTTGGCCTTGCGCTGGCGCTTATTAACACGCACTGGCTGGCCCTGATTCAAACAAAAGTAGGGCTGGAGCTGCAGGGGCGAGTATTGGCAACCAACCAGGTGATGGCTTTCAGCATGCGGCCGCTTAGCTTCCTGCTCGCGGGACCGCTGGTTGTTTCGGTATTTGGACCACTGGCATCGGCGCTGCCCGCAGGAGCCTCGTCAACGGGATGGTTTGGAGGCGGAGGGGAAAAAGGCATTGGCCTGCTGATTGCATCAATCGGTATCATTTTGTTCCTGTGGGCCTTTATTGGCATGCGGTATCGGCAATTGCGCCATATGGAGACGATCCTTCCCGATGCTGTGCCAGACGCCGTCATTATACGGAACAAGGATCAGCTGCAGCAAATGGCGGACCGCCAGATGGGCGTTGGACTCTAAAGGTTTGGACTCTAAAATGACGATGGGGAGGATGGTTTTATGGAAAATCATGTGTCAGTATCAAGCTACAAAGTAGTTGTGAATAGCGAGGAGCAATATGCGCTTTGGCCGCTGCAACTCAACATTCCCGCCGGTTGGAGCGAAGCTGGAAAAAATGGCTCGAAGGATGAATGCCTGGCTTTCGTCAAGGAAGTTTGGACTGATTTGACGCCGCTAAGCTTGCGCCAGGGATGAAGGAGGTTCCGGCGATTTATGCGGTGCGCATGAATCTTCAGGACGACAGCGGACTGAGCGGCCCCTTGGAGACGCTTGCTGATGAGCAGGAGCGGATAGCGGCATGGTCTGTGCTCGTGCCTCCGGATCGGGCGCTGCGAATAAAGCGGTTTCGGCATTGGCAGGACCAATGGCGGTCGCTGGCTGGAGATGTGTTGGTCCGTTACGTCCTGCGCGAGCGCTTCGGTTTGCCCGCAAGCAAAATTCTTTTTAAGAAAAATCCTTACAACAAGCCGGTGCTGGCAGGAGAGGATGTTCATTTCAATGTTTCCCATTCCGGCATATGGACGGTAGCGGCGTTTCATTCCATGGATATCGGAATCGATATTGAGCAGATGGGGATGGCGGACATGGAGCTTGCCCGTTCCATGTTTGCCTCCAGCGAATACGAAGCGTTATGCAGCCAGCCGCCGGAGAAGCGCAATCGGCTTTTCTATGACATTTGGACCCGCAAGGAAAGCTACCTCAAGGCTTTGGGGGCGGGGCTTTCGCTTCCGCTAGACTCCTTTAGCGTAACTGGAGAAGCAGGCGGCAATGTTGGAGTTGCCCGGAAAGGGTTAAGCTCGGTCATTACGGAGGCGGGATCGGCGCGCCGCTGGAACCTGTGTCAATTTCAAGTGGATAATGACTACTCGTTATCAGCATGCTCCTTGTCCCAAGACTGGCCAAAGAGAGTCGTTTTGGTGAACGCGGACCAACTGCGCTAACAATTCAAAGTGCTATTGGCGAAACAGATTGAAACTGTCGGCTTCGAAAGCGGCAGTTTCTTTTTGTTTTTTTTGGCTCAATTCAACCGAGATGGAACGCTGCGGAACAGAGGGGTTTTCCGATCGCTGTTAAAGTCCGATTCTTTTTTCTTGTGCGTTTGATTAGCTTTTTCTCCCGATTCCTCTATACTTATAGCTAACTATCATTGTTGAGGGCGGGGGGACTGCTATGAGCGTGAAGCGGCGGTTGTATCTATCCAATTTTCTGATGCTCGTGCTGCCAATTGTGCTGATGATTGCGGCGGGCGTTTGCTTCATATTGATTTATGTGGGCATAACGGGTTTTCGGGATGCGCCGCCTTTTAAGCACGGGGACATTATGATGAAGCGGATGGAAAAGGTCAAATCGCTGGCTGCTTCGTGGGGCACAGGAGAAAACAGGGATGTAATGAAGGCGGATATCGATGCCTTCAACAGGGATAACGAGGGACTTGGCCTGACATTGTCTCTTTATGATGGACAAACCTTGGTTTATCCGGCTACGCTGCCCCAAAACCGCCTCTCGGGATTGGACTTGACGCAGGACGATCAGTTTATGCTGGTGACCGATACGTTATCGGTTTTCCGGATTAAGGCGGGCCCATACGGTGTTGTTTTGACGGATACCAATTTTACTGTTGACGGCTCCAACAAGTCCAGACAGCAGCTGTATATCGGTCTGGTATCCGCCGTGCTTCTCGTTATCGTAGTTATCGCTACAAACCGGGCATTAACCAAATTTGTTTTTCGCGGCATTATGAATCCCATTCATATTCTGTCCCACGGCGTCCATCAGCTGAGAGACGGCAACTTGACCTACCGGATCCATTACGACAAGCAGGATGAATTTGCATCGGTATGCGCGGACTTTAACGAGATGGCGCAGCATCTGTACCATATGGTCAATGAGCGTCAACGGGACGAAAACAATCGGAGAGAGCTGATCGCCGGCATATCCCATGATCTGCGAACGCCATTAACTTCGATTAAGGCCTACCTGGAGGGAATCGAAAAAGGAGTTGCTGCGACGCCTCAGATGCAGCGCAAATATTTTGACATTATCAAAAACAAAACAGCTAGCCTGGAGCATCTGATTAATCAGCTCTTTTTATTTTCAAAGCTGGATCTGGGGGAGTTTCCGCTCCATCTGGAGGCTGTGGACATGGGCCGGGAGCTCCGTCAAACGATGGCGGCGTTTGCTGCGGAATATGAGCCAAAAGGGTTGACCATCCAGGTTGACGATGCGATTCCTCATGCCGAGGTTATCATTGATGTCGTCCAGTTTCGCAATGTGATTCAAAATATTTTGGAGAACAGCCTCAAATACAGAAATAAGGAACAGGGCAAAATCGTGGTGACCGCCATGCAAGAAGAGGATCGGATTAAGCTGAAGCTGAGCGATAACGGTCCTGGCGTCGCTCCCGACGAGCTGGAAAAGCTGTTTGATGTATTCTATCGCAGCGATGCGTCCCGGAAAACGCCGGACCTCGGAAGCGGCCTTGGTTTGGCAATATCGGTCAAAATCATTCAGCGCCTTGGCGGAGACATCAAAGCGGAGCTTGCGCCAACAGAGGGATTATCCATCATTATCACATTACCAAAGCATTCAGGCACAGAAGGAGCGGAACATGAAAAAAATTCTAATTATTGAAGACGATATGGCGATTGCCGAAATTGAACGGGATTTTTTGGAGATTGAAGGTTTTGAAGCAACCATTGCATCGGACGGGAACGAAGGGTTGCAGCTGGCGTTAACGGGAACCTACGATATGATTCTGCTAGACCTCATGCTGCCGGGGATGAGCGGCTACGAGCTGTGCAAAGCCATTCGCGACAAATACGATATTCCGATTCTGATGGTGACGGCCAAAAGCGAAATCGTGGACAAAGTGAGGGGGTTGGGCGTAGGCGCCGACGACTACATTGCAAAACCGTTTTCGCCCACTGAGCTGATTGCGAGGGTGAAGGCAAATCTGGCGCAATATCAGCGCCTGACGAATGGAGGCGCTAATCGGACGCGCGAGGTGCATGCCGGGCCGGTTCGGATCAACCAGCTGACCCATCGGGTTTATGTCCACCAGCAGGAAGTGGAGTTCAAAAATAAAGAATATGAGCTGCTGCTGTTTCTGGTGTCGAATCCGGACATTGTGTTCAGCAAGGAGCAATTGTATGAGCGAATATGGGAAATGGATGCCATCGGCGACTTGAAAACGGTAGCTGTACATATTAATCGCCTGCGCGAAAAAATCGAAAGCAATCCCCAATACCCCAAGCATATTCAGACCGTATGGGGAGCGGGCTACCGATTTAAGCTTTAATTTGCCGTTCCAAATAGGTGGACGCTGAACTAAACATGTAAGTCTTTTTTAACCTTTCGTTTAACTTTTGCCTCCTCTTCAGTTTACTATTGCTTGTTATGATGTCTTTAGTTCAAAAAGGTTGGGGAGGAATCAACGGCATGTCCAAGCTCAGGTTAACCGACATCAAGAAATCCTATAACAGCGGCGAAGTGGTGCAGGCTTTAAAGGGAGTTTCGCTGGAGTTCAGGGAAAGCGAATTTGTTTCCATTCTGGGCCCGTCCGGCTGCGGCAAAACAACGCTGCTTAATATTATCGGCGGACTTGACCGTTATGACGAAGGGGATCTTTCTCTGGGAGGAAGCTCTACCAAACATTTTAAGGATAAGGATTGGGACGCTTATCGGAATACATCGATCGGATTTGTTTTTCAAAACTACAACCTGATCTCGCATCAGACGATATTGCAAAATGTAGAGATCGCGTTGACGCTATCCGGGGTTTCGGTCGCTGAACGCCGCGAGAAGGCCACGAAGGCGCTGGAATCCGTGGGGCTGGGGGACAAGCTCAAGAAAAGACCGAACCAGCTGTCCGGCGGCCAAATGCAGCGCGTTGCCATTGCGAGAGCGCTTGTCAACAATCCCGATATTATTTTGGCAGATGAGCCTACGGGCGCTTTGGACAGCCAAACCAGCCTGCAGGTCATGGATATTCTTAAAGAGATATCCAAAACAAAGCTGGTCATCATGGTCACGCACAATGCCGACTTGGCAGAGAATTATAGCAGCAGAATCATCCATTTGCGCGATGGGGAAGTGCAGTCGGACAGCAATCCGCTTATGAGGAATGACAAGGGGGGCAAAACAACCGATGCCCAGGCAGGCGGAAAGCTGAGCCCCGGGAAAACCTCCATGTCGCTGCTGACGGCCATGTCCCTTTCTTTCAAAAATCTGTTGACCAAAAAAGGCCGTACGCTCATTACCTCGTTTGCAGGCAGTATTGGCATTATCGGCGTTGCGCTTGTGCTGGCGCTGTCCAATGGTTTGTCCAACTACATTTCCACTATGCAATCCGAGACGCTGGCCGGATTTCCGCTGACGATATCTCAAGGCGCACAAAGCATACAAGGTCCGCAGCCGCCCGACGGCTCTCCCTTTGGCAATAGCAGCGGTGAAGCAGATGAGTTTCCCGACGGCGACATTATGTACCGTTACGATAGCACCGCCAACATTCAACAACATGTCAATGTGTTGACCGAGGATTATTTCACGTATATTTCCGGTATCCAGGACGCGCTTCCGGGTGCCGTCAATGCCGTCTCTTATGGCAACGGAGTCGAGATGAACCTGCTGGCGAAAGCGGAAGACGATGTAATTAAATACGAAACATCGTTAGGGATGGCGATGGACATGCCTCCGGGTTTCGGCGGGATGCCTACCTACTGGCAGGAGCTGCCGGATAATGACGAGTTTATTTTGTCCATGTACGATCTGATCGGAGAGGGAAGCCGTTACCCAAGCGCAGCAAATGAGGTAGCTCTCGTTGTTGATGAATACAACCGGCTGGACAAGGCGTTTTATGAAAAACTCGGCATTTTTTCTGAGGATGCGGAATGGAAGCTGAGCGATTTTATCGGGAAAACGATTATGAAAGTAGTTCCGAACAACAGCTATTATACGGAAACCGGAAATGGGCTGTTTATTCCCTCCGCCGCTGATTCTTATGAGGCATTGTTCGGCGCTGACGAAGGCATCGAGCTGACGATTGCAGGGATTTTGCGGATAAAAGAAAGCGGGACAACCACCAGCGGCTATTTGTCCGAAGGGTTGGCGTATACGCCGGCATTAACGGAATACGTTCTGGAGCAAGCGCAAAATTCCGACATTGCGCAGGCGCAAAAGACATCTGATCGCGATGTGATCTTGAACGCGCCATTTGCCAATGATGAGGCCAAGGAGATGAGGCTGAAAAGCCTTGGCGCGGATACAACTCCGTCGAGCATTAATATTTTTCCAAAAGATTTTGCGAGCAAAGACGAAATCAAGCAATACCTGGATAAATACAACGATGGGAAGGCTGAAGCCGACCAAATCGTTTACAGCGACATGTCTGAAATGATCGGCTCCGTCATCCAGACGGTGCTGGATACCGTATCTTATGTGTTGATTGGATTTGCGGCGATCTCTCTGGTTGTTTCCACCATTATGATCGGCATCATTACGTATGTGTCGGTATTGGAGCGTACGAAAGAAATCGGCATATTGCGAAGCATCGGGGCAAGGAAAAAAGATATTTCGCGCGTATTTAACGCAGAAACCTTGATTGTTGGATTTGTGGCCGGCGCGATCGGCATCGTAATCTCTTATGCGCTGGCGTCCGTCATCAACATTCTCATTGCAAATGCGCTTGATATTCAAGGCTTGGCCCAATTAACGGCGACTCATTCCGCGGTGCTTGTGCTCGGCAGCATGTTCCTGACGTTGGTCGCGGGACTGATTCCAGCCAAAGCGGCTACCAAAAAGGACCCCGTTATTGCGCTTAGAACGGAGTAATTGCAAGTAAAGGCCAAAGAAAAAAGCAAAAGTTAAAGCAGAAGTAAAAGAAAAAGTTAAAGCAAAAGGCGCTAAGCGTGGGAGGTTGCATTCCCCGTCAGGCGCCTTTTTTGTCTTTTTCATAATAATAGAGGTTTAAGCGTCGTTGCCCCCAGCCAGCCCGCGGATTGTCGTACACTATAATCCGCCAAAAAATCGAGCCAAGTCGGATCATCATTCAGGCAGGCAGCGAATTGGTATTGCAGCGGATCGCCACCGCCTTCGGCAAATTGCTCGCGGCCTTCGATGCCGAGCTCATGCAGCGTTTCCAAACAGTCCGTGACAAAACCCGGCGCGCATACAAACGGGCGTTTGACGCCTTGCGCCGACAGCTCCTCCAGTACTTCCGCTGTAGACGGCCCGATCCAGGGCTCTTTTCCAAAGCGGGATTGGAAGCTGATCCGCCACTCTCCGGGGGCCCAACCCATCGCCTTGGCCAAATCCTCCGCAGACTCCCGGCATTGCTGCTCATACGGATCGCCGGTTTTAATGTAGCGCTCCGGAACGCCGTGAAAGCTGAGAACATAGTGGTCGGGCCGCTCCCCGAGACATTGAATCTGGGCGTTCAAATTCTGCCTAAGCGCCTCCAAATATGCGGGATCTTTATAAAATGCTCCCGCCAGCCTCAATTCCGGAATAAATCGTTTCGACGCGCCGCTTCCGGCCTTGCCATTGCCTTCGCCCAAGGCAGCCCGCATGGCGGATTCATAAAAGCTCGCTGTCGTGGTTGACGAATATTGGGGAAAGAGGGGCAGCAGCACGATTTTGCTAATGCCGGCTTCCTCCAGCGTTTTGATCGCATTGGCAGGGTCTAACCGGGTATAGGCCAGTCCCAGCTCGACTTGATAACCGTCGCCTAATCTCTTCTGCAAACCTTGCTGCTGCCGCAAGGAATAAACCATAAGCGGCGAACCTTCATCGCTCCAAATTTCCTGGTACAGGGCGGCCGACTTTTTGGGCCGTACCCGAAGAATAATGCCCTGCAGCAGCGGCTGCCAGAGCCATGGAGGATAGTCGATCACTCGCCGGTCGGACAGAAACGGCTTGAGATATGCCCTGACCGCCGAGGCGGTAGGCTGCTCCGGCGTGCCGATCTGCCCCAGAATGATACCGATTTTTTCGTCGTTCATAGGTTACCTTCCGTGTTTAGAAATAATCCGAGAAATAAGGGGTTTGCTGCTCGATCGCATCCTCCAGCATATCTACGATATCCGGCCCGCATGTAATTCTTCCGATTTTGTGCAAATAGTCCGGTCTCTTGTACCCCAGCAGCATGGTCGTCATCGTCTGGATGCTGATGCTGGAGTCGGTTTCTTCTGTGGAAGGAGAGACCTCGCCTTTTCCATCAGGGTGAATCTGCAGCGTAAAGGTGCCTTGATTCCATGAGAGAAGCGGATCCTCCAGCTTAAAGGTCCATTTGCGCTCGCCCGTGTCCGGTTTAAAGGGATATTGTGCGATAAACTGTTCCAAATCGACAATACGAGCCATGTAATAAGGGGAAATCGTTTCTTTAATATCCGCATCCTCCAATAAAAAGGCCAGCGGCTCATCGGTATGGATGTTGCCTACGACTTTTGAAATCATGGAAAAATGCGCGCTGATGAAATTCCATAATCCGCTGCGTGCTTCTTCATTAACAAATATCATGTCTTTGATATGGAAGATTTCATCTTGAATCCAATAAAGAACATAGCCGTCCGGCTCTCTGTCATCATTATAATAGACAGCGGCGGTCAGATCGTCGGAATCCCAGCGCCAATATTCGTTCCAGGCCAGATCGCCCCTCAGCAAAGCGCCGTGAGTTTGGAGCGAAAAGCGTTCGTAAGCCGCTTTGACATCGTCGCTTTCAATCGAAACGCGCTCCACTTCGCCGGAAACCTTTTTATTTTTGGGCAGCTGATGGTCGTTAACCTCAAAGACGATTTTGTCGGAAATGATTTCAAAGCCTTTTCTGCGGTAGTACGGAATGGAATAGGGATAAAGATAGGAAATGGACTGTTTTTTCTCCCGCATATTTGCCAGCGCCTGATAAAGCAGCTTGTGCATCAGGCCTTGGCTTGAATATTCCGGAAAAGTCCCGACGGCGGTCAAGCCTCCCATATCATAGGTTACATTAAAAATTCGGACCTGCAGCGGGTAAACGGCTACCTGCGACACCAGCTTATCCCCATAAAACCAGCCCAGCACATCGGCTTGCTCCAATATCGGCGATTTGGCGTGAATGATCTCCCGTTCTTCCCAGCCTATTTTGTGAAGATCATTATTGGTAACTTGAAAAACATATCGTAGCAATTGATTGTATTGTTCGAGATGCGTAATATCGACTTTTTGCATCTTGAATTCTTTTTTTCGACTCATATCGTGCTCCTTTGCGTTTGGCTTTGATTACACCGTCTTTAATCCTAAAGCTTGGGCGATAAAGACATACACTTCCTCAGCTCTCGCAAGGTCTCCCGATTGATTGTCCTGGCAAGGCGCATAGGGATGTTCTGCGGCGGACTGTACGGCTCCGATAACAAAGCGTGCCGCTTGATCGGCTTGAAGCATTCCGCGAACGCGGCCGCCGGCCAGGATTGCATCCAGCCAATTACTTACCCAATCATAATACGGCTGGTAGATGGTCTCCCATTCCTTACTATATTCTCTGGATGCCAAACCGGCATGGCAGAGGGCGAACTGCTCCCGGTTTTCATGGACTAACTGAATCATCGTTTCGATAAATTGCTTCAGCTGCTCTTGAATGGGGGAGTTTAATTGTATTTTTGCATGGAGAGCATCCATCGTTTTTTGAACCATGTTTTCTGCAATGGCAGGCAAAACGGCTAACTTGGAAGGGAAATAGAGATAAAATGTGCCTTGAGCGATTCCCGCTTTTTTTACAATATCCGATATTTTAGTTTTTTCCAGGCCGTTGCAGCTCAAAACTTCGATTGCCGCACTAAGTATTCGCGCCTTCTTTTCTTCTATGAGTGTAACCTCCTAAACAATAGAGGATCGAAGTGGTGACTGATTATCATTCATTTTAATCCTGCGGGCGGCATGCAGTCAATTAAGCGGCTATTTCCTAGCTGCGGTACGGGTTATTCATCGAAACGTCTTTCATGAGGAACGGATATTTTTTTAGTGGGCAGCGTCTAACCTCTACGAAAAAGGCGGTTTTTGCGGAAAGATTGCCCTGACTAGGCTTTTTTCGCAGGCAAAACAAAAATCCCCATCATTCCTTGAAGACAAGGGATCATGGGGATTTCCATTTATAAAAAGTAGCTATATTCAACGTAATGGCGTCCCAGGAGGGATTCGAACCCCCGACAACTCGCTTAGAAGGCGAGTGCTCTATCCGACTGAGCTACTGGGACACTGAAAAATAATATAACATGCACCTGTAGTGTTTGGCAAGCAAAAATTTGGTTTATTTTAAAAAGCAGACAACTTTTTTTATTATGGCCTCTCGTGGTATAATCTATCGCAAGATTGCGTCCACTACATACTTGAAGTACCTAAGGCGGTGACAACATTACGACTCCCCAGGACCCCAGAGAACCAAAAAACGATGGCGAGGACAATAAGGATAACGTTTATTTGTTTCCCAATATGCTGGATCAATACCAGATCGGGCTGACTCGTATGCTGGAGGCCGAGCAGTACAAGGAAGCCAAGGAGCTTCTTTCTTTTCTGCTGCAGTGCCAAGGACAGGAGAAACGCCATTACGAGGAATGGGAAAATCTTCTGCGCTGGCTGGAGATGGCTTTTCCGGATGAAACCGGAGCACGAGGGGAAGCAAGTCCGGACGAGCTGGATGAGGAGGAGATGAGGACGCAACTTCTGCAGCCGCCGGCTCAGGATGAGGAATACATCAAGCAAGTTCTTTATATCATGCAGCATCATCCTATGCTGGACCAGCAGCTTTTGGCGTTGGAGCGCGCCGTTTACATCCAGGACAGCTCAATCGAGACATACATACTTGAATGGCTGCAAAGCGAAGACCTGCATCCCATTCTGCAGTTCAAGGCGCTTCAGGCGCTGCGCAAGCGGGGAAGCGACGGATCGGTGACGCTGCAAAGAATGGGCGAGGAGGTCAATCTGGAGATCGGGAGCACGCCTCTGTCGCTGGAGCATTTTCCAGATCCCGTCGGCCGTATTTTGGAACGGACCGAAATGGTTGTGGAAGCCGATGATCCTACGCTGCCCCATTTTGCGAGGGAGCTATGGAAGGAAAGCCTGCAATACCTGTACGGAACGTCCGCTTACCGCTGGATGCTCAGAGAAGACGAGGACATTGTGGATTGTTATGCCGCCGCACTCCATCTGACCTTGCTTCTGACTGTCTACGGCTCGGCGAATGACGATGACGTCAGGGAGGCATACGGCATTACAGACAATCTTAGATTCCGCTATGAACAGGCTTGCCGCACGCTCAGAAGCATTGCAATGCTTCTGCAATCCGGCGACGATGAACATCAGCCTTGAAAAGATTGTCTATCTTGTTTATAATAGAATGGTTTATGTAACGTGAAAACATGAGATGCATGCGCATTTTGGAGGGGAAGGCATAAAATGAAAGCAACATGGGAAAAAATAGACAAGAACCTCGTTTCGATTAACGTTGAGGTTGACGCCGAGAAAGTGGTCGGCGCTTTGGATCAAGCCTTTAAGAAAGTAGTAAGCAAAGTAAACGTGCCTGGCTTCCGCAAAGGCAAAGTGCCGCGGGGTATTTTTGAATCCCGTTTTGGCATAGAAAGCTTGTACCAGGATGCAATCGACATTTTGCTTCCTGATGCTTATACGGCTGCCGTTAAAGAGCACAACCTTGAGCCGGTTGACCGTCCGGAAATCGACGTAACGCAATTTGCCAAAGGCGAAACGTTCAAATTTGTTGCCAAAGTCATCGTTAAGCCTGAAGTTACGCTTGGCGAATACAAAGGCCTGGAAATCGAAGCTGTCCAAACGGAAGTAACGGAAGATGAGATCGCTGCCGAGCTGGAGCGTCTGCAAACCCGTCACGCTGAATTGACAGTGGTTGAAGAAGGCCCTGCGCAAAACGGCGACATTTCCGTCATCGATTTCGACGGCTATGTAGACGGCGAGCAATTCGACGGCGGCTACAGCGAGCGTTATTCCCTGGAACTGGGATCGGGCTCTTTCATCCCTGGTTTCGAAGAGCAAGTTGTTGGCATGGAGCTTGGCGACTTCAAGGATGTTGAAGTAACATTCCCTGAAACGTACCATGCTGAGCATTTGGCCGGCAAACAAGCCGTCTTCAAAGTGAAGCTGCATGAGCTGAAACGCAAATCCCTGCCTGCTCTGGACGACGAGTTCGCTAAAGACGTAAGCGAATTTGATACGCTGGAAGAATACAAACAAGATCTTTCTGTGAAATTGAAAGAGCGCAAGGAAAAAGATGCTGAGCAAGCTCGCGAGGTTGCCGTTGTTGACAAGGCGACTGCTGCTGCTGAAGTGGAAATTCCGGAGTCGATGGTTGTCACTGAAACTGATTATTTGTTGAAGGACTTTGAAAACCGTCTTCGCGCGCAAGGCATGAACCTGGATCTGTACTACCAGTTCTCCGGCCAATCCGAGGACGTGCTTCGCGACCAAATGCGTTCCGACGCTGAAAAACGCGTTCGCAACAACCTGGTGCTGGAAGCCATCGCTAAGGCTGAAGGCTTTGAAGCTTCCGAAGAAGACTTGAACGAGGAGTTGGAAAAGCTGTCCAAGCAATACAACCGCCCTGTTCAAGAGCTGCAAGAAATCTTCGAGAAAAACGGCAATATCGCCAATTTGAAAGAAGATGTTTTGCTTCGCAAAACAATCAAATTCCTGCTTGAAAATAGCAAAACGGCTTAAGAGACATAATGCCAGCATTGTATCGGCATAGAACCGCTAAGCGGTATGCCGGTGGCATTCAATAAGCAATACCCGGGATAAGGCACGTTATAACACGTGCCTTATTTCCAACTTACATATTGATTTTGTGCCCAGGCCACGGCCGGGGGACGTACATATCAGGCGTTACGCGCCGTATACTGTATTATTCGGAAAAATGACACAGGTTCTCCTACATGATACAATGAGGAAGTAAAGACAATTCCACAATGAAAAGAGGTTGGTCGCATGAATCTGGTACCGATTGTAGTTGAACAGACAAATCGCGGAGAGCGTTCCTATGACATCTACTCCCGATTGCTGAAGGATCGCATTATTTTTCTGGGAAGCGCGATTGATGATGACGTCGCTAACTCCGTAATCGCACAGCTGCTGTTTCTGGCGGCCGACGATCCTGAGAAGGACATTCATCTTTACATTAATTCGCCAGGCGGATCCGTTACGGCCGGCATGGCGATATTCGATACGATGCAATATATCAAGCCGGACGTATCCACCATGTGTATGGGGATGGCGGCAAGCATGGGTTCCCTGCTGCTGACTGCCGGCGCCAAGGGCAAACGATTTGCGCTGCCAAACGCAGAGGTTATGATCCATCAGCCGCTGGGCGGGGTTCGCGGTCAAGCGACGGATATTAAAATCCACGCAGACTGGATTCTGAAAACCAAGCAAAAGCTGAATGAAATCTACGTTGAGCGCACCGGACAGCCCTACGAGAAAATCGACAGGGATACGGACCGCGATTACTTCATGAGCGCGGAAGAAGCGCTTAATTACGGCTTGATCGACAAGGTCATCACGGCGCCAACCGCGCTGTAAGCGAAACGAAGGGGTGAGTGCATGTTTAAATTCAATGATGAGAAGGGCCAATTGAAATGTTCGTTCTGCGGCAAATCGCAGGATCAGGTTCGCAAGCTTGTCGCCGGTCCCGGCGTCTATATATGCGATGAATGTATCGAACTTTGTACAGAAATCGTAGAAGAGGAACTGGGCAACGAAGAAGAGTTGGATTTGAAGGATATTCCTAAGCCAAAAGATATCCGCACCATTCTGGACTCCTATGTAATCGGTCAGGAAGCTGCCAAAAAATCGTTGTCCGTAGCGGTTTACAACCACTACAAGCGCATCAATTCCGGCAGCAAAATCGAAGACGTAGAGCTGCAGAAGAGCAACATTTTGCTCTTGGGCCCAACGGGTTCGGGTAAAACGCTGCTGGCGCAAACGATGGCAAAAATCCTCAATGTTCCTTTTGCAATCGCTGATGCTACCTCGCTGACGGAAGCCGGTTATGTAGGCGAGGATGTTGAGAACATTCTGCTTAAACTGATCCAGGCAGCCGACTATGATGTGGAGAAGGCAGAGCGGGGCATCATTTATATCGACGAAATTGATAAAGTAGCTCGCAAGTCGGAGAATCCGTCCATTACGCGCGATGTTTCGGGCGAAGGCGTACAGCAAGCGTTGCTGAAGATTTTGGAGGGCACGGTTGCATCCGTTCCGCCACAAGGCGGCCGTAAGCACCCGCATCAGGAATTTATCCAAATCGACACAACCAATATCCTGTTCATTTGCGGCGGCGCGTTTGACGGGCTGGAGCAATTGATCAAACGCCGGATTGGCAAAAAAGTCATTGGCTTTAATTCCAGCGGCGATACGCAAAAGGATCTTAAAGCTGGCGAATACCTCTCCATGGTTCTTCCTGAGGATCTGCTGAAATTCGGCCTGATTCCGGAGTTCGTTGGACGTTTGCCAGTCATCTCTACTCTGGAGCCGCTTGATGAGCCGGCATTGGTTCGCATTTTGTCCGAACCAAAAAACGCGCTTGTTAAGCAATACCAGAAGCTTCTGGAGATGGACAATGTGAAGCTTGACTTCGAGCCGGCTGCCCTTGACGCCATTGCCAAGGAAGCCATCAAGCGCAACACGGGCGCCCGTGGCCTGCGCGCGATTATCGAAGGCATCATGCTTGACGTGATGTACGAGGTGCCTTCGCGTGATGATGTCAACACTTGCCTCATCACCGAAAAATCCGTTCAGGACAAAATTATGCCTGAACTGACAGCCAAAAAAGGTAAAAAGAAGGAAGAAAGCGCCTGATGACGTAAGCCCCTTTCGCTGCGGCTTGTCTCTCAGGGATAAGCGCAAGTTGTTGGCGGGGGAAATGTCACGTCTGAAGCTTAAAGTGCGAGTTCAAATCGTCTGGTTTTCAGTACCGGGAAGATGAAAGTGGACTTTTTGAACGACCTCTAAAAGGTATCCACCCTGTGATGAAGGCTGTTGGAAGCCTTGGTCATGGGGTGGAATTTGACGTTTCGGGATAAAAACAGAGCTACTCTTATGGGAGAGATTGCCTATGTATTTACGCCAGGATACGGTAGCGGTTAAAGTCGGCGATTTGACAATCGGCGGCAGTAATGAAGTCATAATTCAAAGTATGTGCACAACCAAAACGGCGGATGTTGAAGCCACCGTTGCGGAAATTCTTCGCCTTGAGGAAGCCGGTTGCCAAGCGGTACGGGTTACCGTTAACAACAAGGAAGCCGCGGCTGCTATCAAGGAGATCAAAAAACGGATTCATATCCCTCTTATAGCGGATATTCATTTTGATTACAGACTTGCGCTCCTCGCGATCGAAAACGGCATTGATAAAGTTCGCATCAATCCCGGCAACATCGGCCGCCGCGAGCGTGTAGAAGCTGTGGTCAACGCCTGCAAGGAACGGGGGATTCCTATTCGGATCGGCGTTAACGCCGGCTCTCTGGAAAACCACCTGTTGGAGAAATACGGATATCCTACGCCTGAAGCGATGGTGGAAAGCGCCTTGTTCCATATCGGCATTTTGGAGGAGCTGGACTTCCACGATATTATCGTGTCGCTCAAAGCATCCGATGTGCCAATGGCTCTCGCCGCTTACCGGATGGCTGCGGAGAAAATCAAATATCCGCTTCATCTTGGCATTACGGAGGCGGGAACGCTTCATTCCGGCACCATCAAAAGCTCCGCAGGCATCGGCGCGTTGCTTGCAATGGGCATCGGAAATACTGTTCGTATCAGCCTTAGCGCGGATCCTGTTGAAGAAATCAAGGTGGCCCGCGAGCTGTTGAAAACATTCGGTTTAATTACGAATGCGGCAACGCTGGTTTCCTGTCCGACATGCGGACGACTCGACATTGATTTGTTCTCCATTGCCAACGAGGTTGAGGAATACATTTCCAAAATCAAAGTTCCGATTAAAGTATCCGTGCTTGGCTGTGCCGTTAACGGCCCGGGTGAAGCGCGCGAAGCGGATATCGGGATTGCGGGGGCGCGTGGCGAAGGCATGTTGTTCCGTTACGGCGAACTGGTTCGTAAAGTTCCCGAGGCGGAGCTGCTTAACGAGCTGAAAAAGGAAATTGACATTATCGTTAAAGTTTTTGAAGAAACGGGTGAAATTCCGGGCCGGAGCAAACACGCCCACGCGTAAGCAGCGTGCAACGGAAATTCGGCCAAATGCCATATTCGACGCCAATTTGCCACAGGCATGTTTGCGCAACATGGGCACCTTCTGCTGGAGTAACTCAGTTCCTCCTCATAAGGTGTCTTTTTGCATTTTGCGGCATACCAAGTTGGTTGTAATGGTCGCGAGGGCAATCATAAAGGAGAGGTGACGAGTATGTATGAGTTGAAAACGGTCGTAAACGACAACAGCGTGATCGAATTTATAGAGCAGGTTCAATCGGACAAAAAACGGGAGGATGCTTATCGGCTCCTGGACCTTTTTACGGAAACGACGGGTTTTGAAGCAAAGATGTGGGGACCCAGCATAATCGGGTTTGGTTCCTATCATTACAAATACGCTTCAGGGCATGAAGGAGATGCTCCGCTCGTTGGATTTTCGCCGAGAAAAGGAAAGATCAGCCTCTACTTCGCTCCAGGCGACGAAGCGCGGAGCGAACTGCTGGACAAGCTGGGAAAGCACACGTCGGGCAAAGCTTGCGTTTATATTAACAAAGTTTCGGATATTGATACTTCCGTTCTGCAAGAGCTCATCCGTCATTCTGTGCAGTTTCTGAAAAGCGTTTACGGTTGATTCCTTACGATGATCGAAATTTTGGAATTGAAGCCTCTCCTTGCGATTATTCCCACTCTCATGGGGCAATACTGTCATAATACGGATGCCTGCGGAATGAATGGGCGTAAGAGAGGAGCGGATACCAGTGAATTTAAGCATTGTATTGATGGTAATTCAAGTTTTTTTTGCGGTTGTAATCGGGTTGTACTTTTGGAATTTGCTGCGCAACCAGAAAGCCAACCGCTCGGTAGTCGATAAGGAATCGCGCAAGGAAATGGATAAACTGAGAAAGCTGCGGTCGGTTTCATTGACGAAGCCGCTGGCGGAGAAAACAAGGCCGCAAACGATGGGTGACATTATCGGCCAACGGGATGGGCTTCGCGCGCTTAAAGCGGCGCTTTGCAGCGCCAACCCGCAGCATGTCATTATTTATGGGCCGCCCGGCGTCGGTAAAACGGCAGCGGCGCGTGTTGTTTTGGAGGAGGCCAAAAAAAATCCGTCATCTCCGTTTTTGCCGGAGGCCAAATTTACGGAAATCGACGCGACCACTGCGCGTTTTGATGAAAGGGGCATTGCCGACCCGCTGATCGGATCGGTCCATGATCCCATTTATCAAGGGGCGGGAGCTATGGGGGTCGCAGGCATTCCCCAGCCCAAGCAAGGAGCCGTAACGAAGGCTCATGGCGGTATTTTGTTCATTGACGAAATCGGTGAATTGCATCCCGTGCAAATGAATAAGCTGTTAAAGGTGCTGGAGGATCGAAAGGTTTTTCTGGAAAGCGCGTATTACAACTCGGAAGATACCAATATTCCGTTGTATATTCACGATATTTTTCAAAATGGCCTGCCTGCCGATTTTCGGCTGGTCGGGGCGACTACCCGTTCGCCGCAGGAAATTCCTCCGGCTATTCGTTCCCGCTGCATGGAGATTTATTTCCGTCCATTATTAGCGGAAGAAATAGCGGAGGTCGCTAAAAACGCCGTCAAAAAAATCGGCTTTCCGCCTTGCCCTGGCGCGGTTGAGGTAGTCAAAAAATACGCCACTAACGGGCGTGAGGCTGTAAACGTCATTCAATTGGCCGCGGGCGTCGCTTTATCGGAAAAACGGGAAACCATTAGCGCCGGAGATATTGAATGGGTAGTTAACAGCAGCCAAATTCCGCCGCGCCCCGACCGGAAAGTGCCGGCAGAGCCTCAAGTTGGTTTTGTAAATGGCTTGGCTGTGTATGGTCCCAACATGGGTACGTTGCTGGAAATCGAAGTCAGCGCTATTCCGGCCGTCTCCGGCAAAGGCCAGTTTACGATAACGGGCGTTGTCGACGAAGAGGAATTAGGCGGCGGGTCCCGAACGCTGCGTCGCAAAAGCATGGCCAAAGGTTCCGTCGAAAACGTGTTGACTGTGCTGCGCCGCTTTGGGCTGCAGCCCCAGCATTACGATCTTCATATCAATTTTCCCGGCGGCACGCCTATTGACGGGCCTTCGGCGGGCATTGCCATGGCGGCTGCCATCGCATCCGCGATACGGGGATTGCCAATCGACAATAAGCTTGCAATGACGGGCGAGGTAGGCATACACGGCAACGTCAAGCCGGTTGGCGGCGTGCTTGCAAAGGTGGAAGCTGCATTTCAAGCAGGAGCAGAGCGGGTTATTGTGCCGCGTGAGAACTGGCAGGCTATTTTTGAAGGTTTGGAAGGGTTAAAAGTGATTCCTGTTGACCGTGTGGATGAGGTGTTCCAGCATGTTTTTCCCCAGTCCGAAATCGATCGGGAAGCGGTCGAAACGCCCCTTCAAAGCGATTTATTCATGCCGGCTTCTGTCCCCTATTTGCAGGCGGATTCCGCTGAGTGATAAAATGGGGTAGACGTTAAGAAATGGAGGTGCTGGTATGGGGCCTGGAAAATCAAGGGGGCGCCGGCTGCCCCTGCTGCCGCTTAGAGGACTGCTCGTGTATCCAAGCATGGTTCTGCATCTGGATGTGGGCAGAGAAAAATCGGTGCGCGCGCTAGACCGCGCGATGGTAGACGACCATATGATTTTGCTTTGCTCGCAGTCCGAGGTGAATATAGAGGATCCTACCGAAGAAGATATTTACAAGGTAGGGACGATTGCAAAGGTCCGGCAGATGCTGAAACTGCCCAACGGCACCATCAGAGTGCTGGTTGAGGGAGTTGTGCGCGCAGAGGTTCAGAGCTATTTGGACAATGAGGAGTTTTATGAGGTTTTAGTCAAGGAATTGCCGGAATCGGAAAGCGACGATCCCGAAGTGGACGCGCTAATGCGCTCCGTCCTGAGTCAGTTCGAGCATTATATTTCGCTTTCCAAAAAAGTGACTCCCGAAACCTATGCCGCGGTTTCCGATATTGATGAACCCGGCAGGCTTGCGGATGTCATTACGAGTCACTTGTCTCTGAAAATCAGGGATAAGCAGGACATCTTGGAAACAATCGATGTTGCGGCCCGACTGGAGCGGCTGCTGGATCTGCTGAATAATGAGCGAGAGGTGCTGGAGCTGGAGCGGCAAATCAATCAGCGCGTCAAAAAGCAGATGGAAAAGACGCAGAAGGAATATTATCTGCGAGAGCAGATGAAGGCGATTCAGAAGGAGCTTGGCGATAAGGAAGGCCGCGCCGGCGAAGCCGAGGAGCTGCGGAACCAGCTGGAAAATGCGGGTGTTCCGGAAGCCGTCTATGAGAAGGTCAGCAAAGAGATCGACCGTTTGGAAAAAATGCCGCCGTCTTCGGCCGAAGGCGGAGTCGTTCGCAATTATATCGATTGGTTGCTTGCTTTGCCATGGAGCAAGATGACGGAGGACGATCTCAGCCTGTCGAAGGCTGAGGATATTTTAAACGGAGACCATTATGGTCTGGAGAAGCCGAAGGAGCGCGTGCTGGAATATCTGGCCGTGCAGCAGCTGGTCAAAAAGCTGAAGGGTCCTATCCTGTGTCTGGTTGGCCCTCCTGGCGTCGGCAAAACCTCCTTGGCGCGTTCTATTGCTAAGTCGCTGGAACGCAAATTTGTCCGCATCTCGCTTGGCGGGGTGAGGGATGAGGCCGAAATACGCGGCCATCGCCGCACCTATGTGGGCGCGATGCCTGGCCGCATCATGCAGGGCATGAAAACGGCAGGCAGCCTCAATCCCGTCTTCCTGCTGGATGAAATCGACAAAATGGCTTCCGATTTCCGGGGCGATCCTTCCTCGGCTTTGCTTGAGGTGCTCGATCCGGAGCAAAACAATACGTTTAGCGATCATTATATCGAGGTTCCGTTTGATCTCTCCAACGTGATGTTCGTAACGACGGCCAATGCGCTGCACAACATTCCGCGTCCTTTGCTGGACCGGATGGAAGTGTTGTACATCCCGGGTTATACAGAGCTGGAGAAGGAGCAAATCGCGGTTCGTTATTTGCTGCCCAAGCAGAAGCGGGAACACGGCCTGGAGGAAGACGGTCTCATAGTCGAGGACGACGCGCTGCTGCTCCTGATTCGCGAGTATACGAGGGAATCGGGCGTCCGCAATCTGGAACAACAGATCGCGGCGATTTGCCGCAAGGCGGCCAAGCAGCTTGTTTCCATGCAAGGCGAGCGGGTGAATAACGCGGAGCTGGCCAAAAGCGGTGAAGCCGGCGAGCAAGCTGCCGAAGGCGAAATCGCTGCAATGGCTGGGGACGGAGAAGCCGATGCGCAACACGCAAACGAGGCTGTCACCGGTCAGAACGGCTTGCAGGAGCAAATCCGGCAGGTTGTGGACATTCCGAAAATCAGGGAATGGCTGGGACCTTCCAAATTCCGCTACGGTCTGGCGGAGAGCGAAAACCAGATCGGGGCTGTTACGGGGCTTGCCTGGACGGAAGTAGGCGGCGATACGCTGGTTATCGAAGTTACGATTATGCCGGGCAGCGGCAAGCTGACGCTGACAGGCAAGCTGGGCGATGTCATGAAGGAATCCGCGCAGGCGGCCTTCAGCTACACGCGCTCCAAAGCGGTGGAGCTTGGAATCGACCCTGGCTTCCATGAAAAAAATGATATTCATATTCATATCCCTGAAGGGGCGATCCCTAAAGACGGCCCTTCCGCCGGCATTACGATCGCCACGGCGCTCATTTCAGCGCTTACTAACCGCCATGTAGCGAAGGAAGTTGCGATGACGGGAGAAATTACGCTGCGCGGACGCGTTTTGCCAATCGGCGGGTTAAAAGAAAAATCGCTTGCCGCACACCGCGCGGGCATCAAAAAAATATTGCTGCCAAAGGACAACGAACGCGACTTGCGGGATATTCCCGATAGCGTGCGCGATGATTTGACCTTTGTGCCGGTAGGGCATATGGACGAAGTGCTTCAGCATGCGTTATTGCCTGCATCGGAGCTTGCAGCGGAGAAAGCGGGTATACCCCTCTCATGATTATTAGAGACGTGCAATTTATTATAAGCGCGGTCAAACCGCATCAATATCCTGAGGACGCCTTGCCAGAAATTGCTCTGGCAGGGCGCTCCAACGTCGGGAAATCCTCGCTGATCAATAAATTGATCATGCGCAAAAATCTGGCGCGGACCAGCTCCCAGCCGGGAAAAACCCAGCAATTGAACTATTACCGAGTTAATAATGGATTATATCTGGTGGATTTTCCCGGTTACGGTTACGCAAAAGTATCCAAAACGCAGCGCGAGCAATTCGGTACGATGATTGAAACTTATCTGCAGGAGCGCGAGCCGCACAAGCTGCAACTGCTTGTCATCGATATTCGGCACGAGCCTTCCAAGGATGACCAGCTGATGTACAAATGGCTGAAGCATTTTCAAATCCCGACCTGCATCGTAGCGACCAAAGCGGATAAAATTCCGAGATCCAAATGGGACAAGCATATCAAAATGATCAAAACAACGCTCGAGGTCGAGCCTGAGGATACCGTCGTACTATTTTCGTCGGAGACGGGACTTGGTCGCGATCAGCTGTGGGCGGTCATTAACGAAGCCATCTCAGAGGAAGAAGTGGACGGGGAAAACCTTGAAGCAGACGAGAATAGTCAATCTTAAGAAAAATTGATGAACCTTGGAGCGTATGAAAACTCCGCAGGGGCCAAAAGTCGGTTAAAGATGACCCTGAGCGGGTTTGCTGACACGCCCCAAACGGCTTGTGACAAATAATACGCGACACAGAAAATAACCATGGAGAACGCTCCATGGTTATTTCTTTGCGAGAAAGGGGAATAATGGAGAGGTATTTTTCAAACATTGGTCAAATATATTGCCATTATGTTTGTCGAACTGTGATATAATATTTCGTGAGATTGGCATTGGTACAACTCTGCAGGAAAGGCGGGTGATCACGCGTGCACATTATCACAGTGGGATTGAATTATCGGACGGCTCCAGTCGAAGTGAGAGAATTATTCGCTTTGGCGGAAAAGGAACTGCCGGCTGCCCTGCAAGGGCTTATTGAAACAACAAGCATTATGGAATGTGTCATAGTGGCAACCTGCAATCGTACAGAGTTGTATGCTGTAGTAGACAGACATCAGCTTTGCGGACATCATATACGCAGCTTTATGGAAAAATGGTTCAATATGCCAAGAGCGCAGTTTACGAACCATTTATATATGTACGAGGATGAAAAGGCGATTGATCATTTGTTCAGAGTGGCCAGCGGCCTGGATTCCATGGTTATCGGGGAAACGCAGATTCTTGGCCAGGTTAAAAATGCTTTCCTGCTCGCCCAAAGCAAAAAAACGACAGGGACCGTCTTTAACATGTTGTTCAAGCAGGCGATTACGATGGCGAAACGGGCTCATTCCGAAACGATGATCGGCGAAGCTGCCGTATCCGTCAGTTATGCGGCTGTCGAGCTGGGCAAGCAGATTTTTGGCCGTTTTAACCGCAAGCGGGTTATGATCATTGGCGCGGGCGAAACGGGCGAGCTTGCCGCAAAACATCTGTACGCAAACGGAGCGGATCGCGTAATTGTTGTTAACCGCACGTTTGAGCGGGCGGCGCAGCTGGCCGACAAATTTAACGGCGTGCCTTGCTCCATGGAGGAGGCGATCCATAAGCTGCACGAGGTGGATATCGTAATCAGCTCCACGGGAGCGGAAGGTTTTGTACTGAATCGTGAGCATGTTGAAAAAGCAATGGCTGGCCGCAAGTCGCGTCCTATGTTTATGATCGACATCGCTGTGCCAAGGGATCTTGATCCCGCCATATCAACCGTCGAAAATGTTTTTCTGTACGATATCGACGATCTGGAGGGCATCGTGGAGAGCAATCTGGAACAGCGCCGGCAGGAAGCCGCAAAAATCGAGGTTATGATACAGGACGAAAAGCGGTTGTTTGACCAATGGTACAAGACGCTTGGCGTCGTGCCGCTCATTCGCGCTCTGCAGACCAAGGCGGCAGACATTCATGAGGAAACGATGATTTCCATGAGCAACAAACTTCCGGACCTGGAGGAGCACGAACTGAAGGTTATCCGCAAGCTTACCAAAAGCATCGTGAATCAGATGCTGCAGGATCCGATTTTACGCATTAAAGAGATGGCTGGCGAGAAAAAAGGCGATGAAGCAATGGATATGTTTGTTAAGCTGTTTGCGCTTGAGGAAGAGCTGTCGCAAAAAGAAAGCCGCGTGTCCACGCCGGAGCCTTCCGCCGCTGCGCAAGCGAAACCGATCCATACCCGTGTCGCTGCGCCGGCGCTTGTTCGACCTTAGCCTGCCCCGGTCCAGGCGATTTCCGCCGCCATCGCATGGCATGGCTGTATTGTGGAGGGGTTATGGGAACTGCTAATTGGATCTATGATGCTATTTTATATCTATACGCCCTGAGCCTTCTGTTTTTTTTCTCCGACTTTATGAATGCAAGCCGGAGAGCAAAGCGGATTGGCGCAGGGCTGCTTGTTTTTGTATGGGTTCTTCAGTCAGGGTATCTCGTGATGAAGCTTATCTCTTATTATGACTACCCCAATTTGCCCGCAATTCAGTATTGGCTCTTTTTTTCATGGCTGCTCATTACGACTTCGCTGGTGATCAGCCGTTTTTTTTCGATAGATTATATTGTTTTTTTTGTCAACGTCGTCGGATTTGCCGTCCTTGCGCTTAATCTTTACAGCCAGCAGTCGGAAGGTTTGAATGTGGAAGTATGGCAAACGACCAGAGAATTGCTCTATGTCCACATCAGCCTGGTGCTGTGCGCTTATGCCGCGCTTACGATAGGCGCGTTGTTTGCTGGCATGTATCTGTTCCTGCATCATCGGCTCAAGCAGAGAAAATGGTCGCAGAGATTAAAGCGGTTTCCCGGACTCGGCAGTATCGAGCGATATATGGAACGCGCAGCGGCTATCGGCTTGCCGCTGCTTGCCTTGTCGCTTGCGATTGCCGTCGCTTCGCTGCTGGTGGAAGGGAAGATGCGGCTCCTGCTGGACTGGAAGGTGATCTCTTCCTTTGCCGCGCTTGCCATGTTTGTGTATTACGTGATCGAGCGGTCAAGGAACAGAAGGCCGGGCCAGCAGCTCGCCAAGCTTTATCTTGGCGCTTTTGCCGTCCTGCTGCTGAATCTGGTATCCAATTCGTTTTCATCGTTTCATTAGGTAAGGGGGAGAGCTTTGGTGGAAGGGGCATCCTTTAATCCCGCCTATCCCGTTTCGCTGCGCATTCAAGGCAAGCTGATCGTTGTGGTCGGCGGCGGCGGAGTGGCGGAACGCAAGCTGAAGGGACTGATGGAAGGCGGCGCCGACAAAGTAACTTTGATTAGTCCCCATGCCGTTCCGGGTATTGTTGAGCTAAACAATTCGGGGCGGCTGAACTACATATGCAGAGAATTTGTGCCGGATGACCTTGACGGCGCTTTCCTCGTTTTTGCCGCGTCATCCAGTCCCGCCGTCAATCTTGACGTTATGAATGAAGCCGAGAAGCGAGGCATATGGTGCAACCGGGCCGATCGGGGTGACGAAGGGAATTTTATAACGCCTTCCGTGCTTCGCCGGGACGAGCTGACGATTGCCGTTAGCGCTGGTGGCGCCAGCCCCGCGCTGGCCAGCTTGATCAAAGGGGAATTGGAGTCCCGATTTAGTCATGAGGCCGGGGCTGCGCTCCGGCGTCTCAGGGCGCTGAGGTATTACGCAAAAACCGCGATTCCGGACAGGGAGCTGCGCCGCAGCGTATTGCGGCTCGCGGCGGAGGAAACACTTCAGGATTGGAGCAAGGCCATACACCCGCAGCAATGGTTGAAAGAACTGCTGACGAGGACAGAAGGAAGGCTGGATAGCCATGAAGAGTGAGAAGCAGGAGCGTATCATTGTAGTTGGAACGAGACAAAGCGCGTTGGCGCTGACGCAAACCGGTCAGGTAATTGATCAATTAAAGGCGATTTGCGAAGCCAACGGGTTGCCTTACAGGTTTGAAATCCGGAAAATCATTACCAAAGGCGACCGCATATTGGATGTGACCTTGTCCAAGGTTGGCGGCAAAGGACTGTTTGTGAAGGAAATCGAAGGCGCTCTGCTGGAGGGCGAAATCGATTTGGCTGTACATAGCATGAAGGACATGCCTTACGCATTTCCGGAAGGATTGATAAACGGCGCGGTCCCCAAACGGGTTAGTCCGTTCGACTGTTTGATCATGAAGGAAGGCGACAGTCTGGATGCATTGCCAAACGGCGCAAGAGTCGGTACAAGCAGCCTGAGACGGTCAAGTCAGCTCAAGCATCTTCGTCCCGACCTGAAGCTGGAATCCATTCGGGGCAATATTGATTCCCGCATCCGCAAGCTGAAGGAGGAAGGTTTCGACGCTATCGTGCTGGCGGAAGCAGGCCTAAGCCGGATGGGCTGGGAAGGAAAAATATCGGCTACTCTCTCCTCCGATGTATGCGTGCCGGCCGTTGGACAGGGTGCGCTAGGCATTCAATGCCGGGAGAGCGACAGCGACGTTAAGGAACTGCTCTCCTTGTTGAATGACATCGATACGGAGCTTGCCGTGCGGTGCGAGCGCAGCTTTTTGGGGACGCTGGAGGGGGGCTGCCAAGTGCCGCTTGGCGCATACGCGGTCATTGCCGACCGCGATGATGAAGGCCCGCTGATGGAACTGACGGGCATGGTCGGCCATCCCGACGGCTCGCTGCTGCTGAAGGAAACCCGGCAAGGCCGGAACCCGGAGCAGTTGGGAAGGCTTGTTGCGGAGGAGCTTATTGCGCGCGGAGCCGGTGCCATTTTGGCGGAAATCGGGGGACAGCATGAATAAAGGAACCGTTTATCTGGTGGGCGCAGGACCCGGAGATCCCGGTTTGATTACCGTGCGCGGCCTGCAGTGCCTGAAAAAATGCGATGTTGTCGTTTATGACCGACTGGCAAGCCCAAGGTTGCTTCAGCATGTGCGTCCGGGAGCCGAGCTGGTTTATGTTGGCAAGCTGCCGGACCGCCATACCATGAAGCAGGAGCAAATCAATCAGCTGCTGGTAGATCTTGCGCTTCAAGGCAAAACGGTCACTCGCCTGAAAGGCGGAGACCCCACCATTTTTGGCCGCGTGGGGGAAGAGGCCGAGCTGCTGTACGACAACGGAGTGGAGTTTGAAATCGTGCCTGGCATTACATCCGCCATCGCGGTGCCCGCATATGCGGGCATTCCGGTTACGCACAGAGAATTGGCTTCGTCGCTGTCCATTATTACAGGCCACGAAAGCCCTGATAAGCTTGACCGATCCATTCATTGGGACAAAGTGACAAATGCCACAGGCACGCTGGTGTTCCTGATGGGGGTTGCCAAAATCGGCTATATCGCGGACCAGTTGATCCGCCACGGCAGGCCTCCGGAAACGCCGGTTGCTTTGGTGCGTTGGGGCACGCGGCCGGAGCAGCGGACGCTGGTCGGCACACTGCAAAATATCGAAGACCGCGTAAAGGAAGCCGGCTTTGAACCGCCGGCCGTTATTGTGGTTGGCGAAGTTGTGCTGCAGAGGGACAAGCTGGCATGGTATGAGCGTAAGCCGCTTTTTGGCATGCGCATCATGGTCACCAGAGCTCGGGCGCAAGCAAGCGAGCTTGCCGAAAAAATCGAAGAGCTCGGCGGCGAGCCATGCGAATTTCCTGTCATTGAGATCAGAGAGCCGCAGGATCCGGACGTGCTGCAAAACATCAGGAAAACCTTGGAGGAAGCGGAGAGCTTTCGTTGGCTGATGTTTACAAGCGTGAACGGCGTGGAATACTTTTTCCGTCATCTACGGCGTTTGGGGATTGATGTCCGGCGTTTCCACGGAGCAAAAATTGTCGCCGTTGGGCCCAAAACAGCGGAGGAGCTCGCCGAGCGCGGGCTGATCGCGGAGGAGCTCCCGGTTCAATTCCATGCGGAGTCGCTGCTGGAGAAGCTGGAGCAGTGGCTTGTCCCTGGGGAACGCGCATTGCTGCCAAGAGGCGACCTGGCGCGAGAGCTTTTGCCGGAGGAGCTGAAGAAACGGGGCGTGGAGCCTGTCGTGCTGGATGTTTACGAAACCGTAATGGCTGAAGGGCAAGGAGATATGGCGCTGGAATGGCTGCGCGAAGGCGGCATTCATATGATTACTTTTACAAGCTCGTCCACCGTTGCCAATCTGCTTGAGCTGCTGCGCCTTAAGGGAGTTGATGCGCCCGAGAAACTGCTGGCGGACATCCCCCTGGCAAGCATCGGCCCCATCACATCCAAAAGCATGGAGCAAGCCGGACTATCCATTGCCGTTGAAGCCGAGCAGTCGACGCTGGAAGGGCTGCTTGACGCCATTGTCCATTATCGGAGAGGATAAAGAGACAACCACTCTTTGAGGAGGAGATTTGAACATGAGTTTTCCCATTACAAGACACCGCCGGTTAAGGCGGACGGCGGGCATTCGCAGCCTTGTGCGCGAAACGATGCTTACCAGCCACGATTTTATTTATCCTATTTTTGTCACTTGCGGCGAAAATGTAAAAGAAGAAATTTCATCGCTGCCTGGCGTTTACCACTATTCGCTGGACCGTTTGCGTGAGGAGATTCAGGATATTGTTGCGGCGGGCCTTACATCCGTTTTGATTTTTGGCATTCCGGAAACAAAGGATGCTATAGGTTCCTCCGCATTTGCCAGCGACGGCATTGTGCAGCAAGCAATCCGGTTGATCAAGGAATGGGCTCCTGAGCTGGTTGTTGTGGCGGATACCTGTCTGTGCCAGTTTACCGACCATGGCCATTGCGGCGTTGTGCATCAGGATGAAGCAACGGGAATAGCGGTTGTCGACAACGACCATTCGCTGGACCTTTTGGTGAAAACGGCAGTTTCCCAGGCAGAAGCGGGAGCGGATATCATTGCGCCCTCCAATATGATGGACGGTTTTGTAGCGGCGATTCGCGAGGGGCTGGACGAATCCGGCTTCCACGAGGTTGCGATTATGTCCTATTCCGTTAAATACGCCTCCGCTTTTTACGGGCCGTTTCGGGAAGCAGCTCATTCCACGCCACAGTTTGGCGACCGCAAAACCTATCAGATGGACCCTGCGAACAAACGCGAGGCGCTGCGCGAAGCAGAATCCGATGTGACCGAAGGCGCGGACATGCTGATGGTGAAGCCTGCGCTTGCTTACCTGGATGTGCTGTCCATGCTGAAGGAGCAGTTTGACCTGCCGGTTGTCGCGTACAACGTCAGCGCGGAATATTCCATGGTGAAAGCCGCTGCGGCTAACGGGTGGCTGGACGAACGCGCCATCGTGCTGGAAACGCTGACCGGTATGAAGCGTGCGGGAGCGGATATCATCATTACGTATCATGCCAAGGATGCATCGCGTTGGCTTAGAGGGGAGGAGCTTCAATGAGCGGAGCCGGAAGAAAATCGGAGCAAAAGTCGGTTGAAGCGTTTGCCCGGGCCAAAAAGGTAATACCGGGCGGCGTCAACAGCCCAGTCCGAGCGTTCAAATCGGTTGGCTTGACGCCGGTATATATGGAGCGCGGGGCGGGAAGCCGGGTTTACGATATCGACGGCAACGAATACATCGATTACGTCGCCTCCTGGGGACCCCTCATTATGGGCCATGCCCATCCCGAGGTGGTAGAAGCAATCAAGCGCACGGCCGAAAGGGGTACCAGCTTTGGCGCTCCAACGGAGCTCGAGACGCTGATGGCGGAGCTGGTTGTCGAAAGAGTGGCATCCGTCGACATTGTCCGGATGGTCAATTCCGGCACGGAAGCAACGATGAGCGCGTTGAGACTTGCCCGCGGCTACACAGGCCGCGCGAAAATTTTGAAATTCGAAGGTTCCTATCACGGCCACGCCGACAGCTTGCTGATCAAAGCAGGGTCAGGCGTCGCTACTCTTGGCCTTCCCGATAGCCCTGGCGTGCCGCAAGGCGTAGCGTCAGGCACGATTACGGTGCCCTACAACGATCTGGAATCGGTCAAGCTGGCCTTTCAAAAATTCGGCGAAGAGATTGCCTGCGTAATCGTGGAGCCGATTGCGGGCAACATGGGCGTTGTGCCTCCGCAGCCCGGTTTTCTGGAGGGGCTGCGGTCCTTGACGACGCAATATGGCAGCTTGCTTATTTTTGATGAGGTAATGACTGGTTTCCGCGTAGGCTACGGCTGCGCCCAAGGGCTATACGGGATTACGCCGGATTTGACCTGCTTTGGCAAAGTCATTGGCGGAGGTTTGCCGGTTGGCGCATATGGCGGAAAACGCGAGCTGATGGAGATGATGGCGCCAAGCGGACCGATCTATCAGGCGGGCACTTTGTCGGGCAATCCGCTCGCGATGGCGGCAGGGTACACTACGCTTAAGCTGCTGACGCCCGAGGTGTATGAATCGCTGGAGAAAAGCGCTGCGCGGCTGGCTTCCGGATTTATTGCCAATGCGGCCAAGCATGGCCTTCCGATGAGCCTTAACCGTGTCGGCTCCATGGTTTGTCCGTTTTTCACAGAACAAACCGTAACCGATTATGAAGGAGCCAAATCTTCCAACCTGGAGCAGTTCAAAGCATATTTCGCCTCCATGCTGGAGCTTGGCGTCAGTATTGCCCCTTCTCAATTCGAAGGCATGTTTGTATCCGCGGTCCACAGCGACGCCGATCTGGATGAAACGATTGCGGCGAATGATGAGGCGCTGAGCCGGTTGGAGCGATAAGGCAGCCTGTTCAGCTCATAAGCTGCTTCATTGCGAATGTTATAATCATTTTGCCGAGCCAAGCGGCGCAGCGGTCAAATCGCCACTGCGCCGCTTTATTTATGACGATCGTGGCGAATGGAGTTCAAAGAGAAGGGAGCTTGCCCAAAGATGCGCTTAAACGGACCTATTGAAGGAGCGTCACGGAAGGGGGAATGGATGGAATTGCGTCTTCGTGCGGCTAATAACGATTGGCCGGCGGCGCCGGAACCAGGCAGCCATCCTCATGCGGTGCGGCAATGGCTGCTTTCGGCAGCGCCATTTCCTCCGAAGTGGATTAATGGATTATTTTCAATTGGCGGCATTGCCTGGTCCCCGGAGGGGAGGATTCTCTTGCATGCCTTCCCTCCTCCAAAGAGTAGCGGAGCGATGGCAGGAACAGGAGCAAGGGCCGTGGCAGGGAGTTTGGATCAGCTGCCGGGAGCGCTCTTCAGCGATGATTATTGCCTTGTTATGAACAAACCCGTCGGAATGCCCGTCCACGAATCCGTCAAAGGACAAAAGGGGACTCTGGACGAAGCGGCCTCTGCGTATTTGGCCATAAAAGGCGACCCTCTGCCCGCCAGACATATCCATCGGCTTGATGCCGACACGTCGGGTCCGGTACTGTACAGCACCAATGATCTGTCCCAACTGAGGCTGGACGAAGCAATGCGGCGTAAAGACATCGGCAGGCATTACATTGCGGTAGTACATGGCATGGCCAAGTCGGAGCGAGGAACCGTGGAGGCGCCTATCGGAAAGGACAGGCATAAGGCCGGCAGGAGACGGGTAACGCCGGGAGGCGAAGCTGCGGTAACTCATTATGAATGCATAGCCCGGCAAGGCGGCTATTCCCTGCTCCGGCTCACTCTGGAAACGGGCAGAACGCATCAAATTCGCGTTCACATGAGTCATATTGGCCATCCGCTGGTAGGCGACGCCTTATACGGCGGGCGAGTCGAGCTGCTGCCCCACCAAGCGCTGCATGGCGAAAAGATTATTTTTCCCCATCCTCTAACAGGCGAAGCCTGCAATGTGTCATCGCCTTGGCCTCATTGGCTTGACGGGCTGACGAAAAGGCTTGGACTTCGCGCAAATTGACTGTCATGACCAGGCGGCTTCTCCCATATAGATAAGTAGTGAATGTAGGCCAGACCAAGCATTCAGTATGAGAAGGGAGGACTGTGGCATGTCGAGTGGAAGCGACGGATTGCGCTTTGATGTGTACGAGCGTGTGCATTTGCCGGATGACGTTGCTGCAATAGACGAGTTGGAGGAAATCGAGCTGGTGCCCCGAATTCAGGTGATCGACCAGGGGGATCAAGCAATTCTGAAAGGGCAGCTGCTCCTGAGCGGCGTATATCGCAGCGCTGGTGGAGCCGCAGGTCCGTTGACCCTGGAGCATTGGATTCCGGTAGAGATTTCTCTGCCGATGAATCGGGTATCCAGACTTGATGACATTTCGATTGAAATCGATAACTTCGATGTGGACCTGATTTCGGCAAGAACACTCAATATTACGGGGGTGCTGTCGCTCCGGGGAATATCCGTCGAACCTCTAGAAGAGCAGCAGTGGGAGGATGAGCCCATTACGGCGGTTCATCAGAGAGAATTCGCAGATGGCGATCAAGCCGCGGTTATCGGCGCGCAACCAGAGGAGCAATCCTACATAACCGAAAATAGCGACGAAGAAGCCGCAAGATTTAACTATAGCGAGAACGGGCAAGAACAGTATGGCGCTGAAATTGTGATTGAACCGGGAAATCGCGAAGAGGGCGGCTGGCTTCAATGGAACGCCATAGCGGAACAAGAAGCGCAGCAAAACACCGTAAATCCTGCAGCTTGGGGGGGAAATAGCGGGGAAGGTTCTCCATACGGCTGGCAGGGATATGATTATCGGCAAACGCATCAGACCGAGGCTGTGGAAGAGGTTGACCAAAGTACATCGGGATGGGAGCAAACCGATGATGGCGGAGGGGAAACTGTCCGTCCGCCGGAAGAAACCCCTGCGTACGCCGAAGAACAGCATTTGCATGCCGAACAATGGACTCAAGCCGAGCAATGGGCACATGAAACATCCGAAACTATCCGGGAACCAGATCCCTATCAGCCTGGCGCCGGCACTGACGAGCCCCAAGGAGATATTTTACAGGCTGCTAGCGAGTTTCAGGATGCAGAGGCAAGGGAGAGTCAGGAAACGGAAGCGGTTGGAAGAAGGCAGGAGGTACAGATTGCTTTTGCCAGCAAGCCAGCGCCGGGTACGGAACGTGAACAGCAGGAAGGTTTGGGCTTTCGAACGCTGCTTCAATCCAGCAAGCGCGAGCAGGCGGCGCGTGAAGCGGCGCAGCAGCAAAGCAGCGAGCAGGAAGCGGAGGAAAACGCCCGTAAAACCGCGCCCGAGGACGAGATACAATGGAAGCAGCTGTTTCTTGCCAAACCTTCGGAAGGCAACGAATTCCGGAAAATCCGCTTGTGCATCGTGCAGCGAGAGGAAACGCTGGAGCAGATTGCAACCCGCTACAGCTTGAATCCACGCGAGATTCTGATTCACAACCGGCTGCATGAGTCTGCGGTAGAGGAAGGCCAACTACTCTACATCCCTTAAAGAGGTTGCTCAAAAAGTTCGCTTCCCATTGCGGGTCATGCCTGGCGGCATGGCCGGCGTCGAATATGGAATTCAGCCGAAATATCCGGTCCTCACGTAGCTATCACTACGCTCCGGTCCTCTATTCCTGGCTTCATTCCATCTTCTCGGCACTGAAAAGCGAACTTTTTGAGCTTTTTTTATACGAGGTTGCTCAAAAAGTTCGCTTCCCATTGCGGGTCATGCCTGGCGGCATGGCCGGCGTCGAATATGGAATTCAGCCGAAATGAAAGTTGACTACAGGCAAAAACAACGTTATGATATAGCAATATATGTAGAATAACATTGAAGGGGAATAATAAACAGCAAGCCTTCAGAGAGCGGGAGCGTTGCGCTGAGAGGTTCCGCAGGATGTAGCTGTTTATGGGTCGCCCCGGAGTTGCCTGTATGATTTCCCGAGTCAAGATCATATTGACTGCATGATGTTCAGTCATGTCCTTTGGGTTTAGTTCAGGCCGGCTGCAGCCGTTATCTGTTTGAGCGCCGCATATGCTTTAATCTTGCGGAACAAAGGTGGTACCACGGAAGCATGACCTTTCGTCCTTTATCGGGATGAAGGGTCTTTTTGTTTTTTTCGGGCGTTTTGCAATCGCAGAACCACCGCGCATAGTACGTGTTCAAGAAGTCTGCTTTGGACTTTTTGAACCACCTCTTATATCAGAATAATGTTTGGAGGATGAATTCCATGTCAGAGCATGAACTGAAAACGGCCGACCCGGAAACGGGGGCGCCTGCCAATGCAAAACCAACATCGGCGATGCCTACAACTTACGACCCCAAAGCAGCCGAGCAAAAATGGTACCAATATTGGGTTGACGGCAATTATTTTCAAGCGGGTAAACGCCCCGATGCCGAGCCCTATACAATCGTTATTCCGCCGCCCAACGTTACCGGCATGCTTCATATCGGGCACGCGCTGGATTTTACACTGCAGGATATACTGATCCGTACAAAAAGAATGCAGGGTTATGACGCGCTTTGGCTTCCGGGAACGGATCACGCCGGCATAGCGACTCAAACGCGGGTGGAGAAAAAGCTCCGCGAGCAAGGCTTGTCGCGTCACGATTTGGGCCGTGAAGCATTCCTGGAGAAAGTGTGGGAATGGAAGGATCAATACGCCGATACCATTCGCGATCAATGGTCCAAGATGGGCTTGTCCCTGGACTATTCCCGTGAGCGTTTTACGCTGGACGAAGGTTTGTCCAAGGCGGTTCGGGAAGTTTTTGTACGTCTGTACGAAAAAGGCCTGATCTATCGCGGCAAAAAAATAATCAACTGGGACCCTGCTGCGCGCACCGCGCTGTCGGATATTGAAGTTGAGCACAAGGAAGTTAACGGTCACCTGTACCATCTGCAATATCCGCTGAAGGACGGCTCGGGCACCATTACGGTTGCCACGACGCGGCCGGAAACGATGCTGGGCGATACCGCCGTTGCCGTTCATCCCGAAGATGAGCGCTATAAACATCTGATCGGCTCCTTTATCGTGCTGCCGATTTTGGGCCGCGAAATTCCTATTATCGGCGACGAATACGTAGAGAAGGAATTTGGTTCCGGCGCGGTCAAAATTACGCCCGCGCATGATCCTAACGACTTCGAGGTGGGACAACGCCACGATCTGCCGCAAATTATCGTTATGGACGAATCCGGCGTGATGAATGAGGAAGCAGGCCCGTATCAGGGGCTGGATCGCTTTGAATGCCGCAAAAAGCTGATTAGCGACCTGCAGGAGCAAGGCGTTTGCGTTCTCATCGAGGACCACCTCCATCAAGTCGGCCATAGCGAGCGCAGCGGCGCAGTTGTTGAGCCGTATTTGTCCACGCAATGGTTCGTTGCGATGAAACCTCTTGCGGAAGCAGCCATTCAAGCGCAAAAATCCGGCAAAGGCGTCAATTTTGTACCGGAACGTTTTGAAAAAGTCTATTTGAACTGGATCGAAAACGTACGCGACTGGTGTATTTCCAGACAGCTGTGGTGGGGTCACCGCATCCCGGCCTGGTACGACGAGAACAGCGGAGAAATTACCGTTTCCCGCGAAAATCCGGAAGGCGATCATCTATTCCAGGACAACGACGTATTGGATACCTGGTTCAGTTCTGCGCTATGGCCGTTTTCGACGCTTGGCTGGCCGGAGCAAACCGAAGATCTCCAGCGTTATTATCCAACAAACGTGCTGGTAACGGGTTACGACATCATTTATTTCTGGGTGTCGAGAATGATCTTTACCGCTCTGGAATTTACGGACGAAATGCCGTTTAAGGACGTGCTGATGCACGGTCTCGTTCGCGACAAGGACGGACAAAAAATGTCCAAGTCGCTGGGCAACGGCGTTGATCCGCTTGAGGTTATCGAACAATACGGCGCAGACGCTATGCGCTTTATGATTTCCACAGGCAGTACGCCGGGGCAGGATTTGCGCTTCCGCTTTGAGAAGGTGGAGCAGGCGCGCAATTTTGCCAACAAAATATGGAACGCCTCCCGTTTTGCCCTCATGAATCTGGAAGGTTTTACGGCGGAGGATATCAATATCAACGTGAAGCTGGGTACGGCGGACCGCTGGATTCTTCATCGTCTGAATGAAACGGTGGCGGACGTAACTCGCATGATCGACAGCTACGAGTTCGGTGAAACCGGCCGCGTATTGTACAACTTTATTTGGGATGATCTGTGCGACTGGTACATTGAGTTTTCCAAACTCAGCCTGAACGGTTCCGATCAGGATGCCAAACGCGCAACCCAATCGGTATTGTCGTACGTGCTGGATCGCACCCAGCGACTGATCCACCCCTTCATGCCGTTTATCAGCGAAGAAATCTGGCAGCATCTGCCGCATGTGGGCGACACCATTACGCTGGCGGAGTGGCCGGTTTATGATCCAGCGCTGGAGGCGCCGGACGCCGTTAGCGAAATGGAGCTGCTGATGGACATGATTCGTTCGGTCCGCAACATCCGCGCCGAAGTAAACGTGCCAATGAGCAAAAAGGTCGAACTGCTGATCAAACCTGTTGGCGATGGCGAAGAGGCGATTCTGAAGCGGAACGAGGTCTTTATCCAGAGATTCTGCGGCACATCGCTGCTGGAAATCGATACGGCCATTGCCGCTCCTGACAAAGCGATGACCGCAATTCTGACGGGCGCAGAGCTTTATTTGCCGCTTGCGGGATTGATCGACATCGCCCAAGAGGTTGCGCGCCTGGAGAAGGAACGGGACCATTTGAATGCCGAGGTTCAACGCGTGGAGAAAAAGCTGGCGAATGAAGGGTTTGTTGCCAAAGCGCCTGCCAAAGTCATTGAAGAAGAACGCGCCAAGATGAATGATTATGCGGAGAAGCGCGACAAGGTTCTGGCGCGTATTTCGGAGCTTCGCGGCTGACGGGGGAGTAGGTAAGCGAATGAGCAAACAACAAAAGGTTGCATCAGAGCTGGCCTCCTATCGGGAGGCGGTAGACTGGATAAACGGCCTGCTGCCATTTGGCATCAGACCGGGCCTGGACCGCATCATAAGGCTGATGGAGCTGCTGGATAATCCGCAACGCCGCCTGAAATTCATCCATGTTGCAGGAACAAACGGGAAAGGCTCCACATGCGCATATTTAACCAAAGTGCTGCATAAGAGCGGTTATGATGTAGGCACCTTTACGTCGCCTTACATTACGAAGTTCACCAACCGGTTTCAATACAACGGCGAAGATATCAGAGAAGACCAACTGCTGAAGCTGGCGAATGTGTTGAAGCCGCATGTTGAAGCTATTGCGGCTACCGAGCTTGGTTCGCCCACGATGTTCGAGGTGTCTACGGCGCTGGCGATACTCTTTTATGCCAAGGAGACTTATCCTGATTACGTCGTTTGGGAAACCGGACTTGGCGGACGGCTGGATGTGACCAATATTGTCGTGCCCGTTATCTCGATCATTACCAATATCGGGCATGACCATATGGATCGGCTGGGCAACACGCTGGAGGCTGTAGCCAGGGAAAAAGCCGGCATTATCAAGGCGGGCGTGCCTGTTGTAAGCGCGGCGACGCAGCCTGAGGTGATCGCCGTATTGAAAGAAACGGCCGCAGAAAAAAACAGCACCCTCTATTTGGCTGGCGAGCAATTCAGCGAGAAGCTGCTGGAAGCGGGAGAGGAAGAGCAAAGCTTTTCCTTTCAAGGGCCGTTTCGGTCCATAGAGCGCTTGTCGATTACGCTAGGCGGATCGCATCAACGGAGCAATGCCGCAGTGGCGGTTATGGCGCTGGAAGTGCTTCGCCAGTATAACGCCCTGATTGTGGAGGACGACATATTGGCTCGGGGGTTGCATGAGGCGGCTTGGCCGGGGCGAATGGAAATGGTGAGCCGCAATCCCCGCATTTTGCTGGACGGCGCACATAATCCGGAAGGCGCGGAGAAACTTGCAGAGACGCTGCAGGACACTTACAAATATCAAGCTCTTCATGTCATGATGGGCATGGTAGAGAATAAGAATCATGAAGATACATTTAAGCATATACTACCAATAGTGGATACGCTTATCTTGACCGAGCCGGATTACCGAATGAAAATGGATGCGAAAGACTTGGTTCGCATTGTGGAGAAGCTGCGGTCCAGCCGTCCCGATGGCAAACCCTTTCAGCTGCTGGTAGAGAAGGATTGGAAAACGGCATTGCATAAATTACAACAGTTAACCGGGGAACGGGATCTTGGCGTCGTAACGGGAACGCTTTATTTGATAGCGGACGTACGCTCCCGCATTTTGTACAACTCGGATTCTGAAAAAGGTTGGTGAACCGTCTTTGAATACGGCAGAACACGTTCATTTCATCGGAATCGGCGGTTACGGCATGAGCGCAATCGCCCGCGTTATGCTTGAAATGGGCTACAAAGTTACCGGCTCTGATGTCGCCAGGCAGGAGTTAACGGAAAAGCTGGCGGCAAAAGGAGCGGATATTTTTATCGGGCATCAGCCGGAGCATGTCCGGGGTGCGGATTTGGTCGTCTACTCCACGGCTCTGACGAGCGACAATGTGGAGCGCAAGGCTGCGGAGGAGCTCAATATTCCGGTGCTGCATCGCTCCCAGATGCTGGCGCGGCTTATGAACGGCGGCAAAGGCGTTGCAGTAGCTGGCGCGCATGGAAAAACAACAACTTCATCGATGATCGCTCTGGTGATGGAAGCTTGCGACGCGGACCCTACTTATATCATCGGCGGGGAAATCGTTAATGTCGGCACAAACGCTAAAGCAGGCAAAGGCGAATACGTCGTTGCGGAAGCCGACGAAAGCGACGGTTCATTCCTGCACTATCATCCGACTCTGGCGATCGTGACCAATATCGAACCGGATCACCTGGAAAACTACGATGGCGATTTCGAAAAGCTGAAAGCGGCATATGTCCAGTTTCTGCGTCAGGTGAAAGAAGGCGGCAAAGCGATCGTCTGCTCGGACGATGACACTATCCAGGAGCTGCTTCCACGGGTATACGAGGAATCGGGGCAAAGCGAGCTTGCGGGCTTGATTACATTCGGCATCAAGGGCGAAGCCATGTTCAAGGCCGAAAATATCGAGCTTGGCGATCGCCGCGTATCCTTCGACATGTTGAAGGAAGGCCGTCTCCTCGGCAATATTGAGTTGTCGGTTCCCGGCATACACAATGTATACAACGCGATGGCAAGCATCATCACTTGCCTGGAAGCGGGACTTTCCTTTGGCGCCGTCAAGGAAGCCATCAAGCTGTTCAGAGGCGCAAAACGCCGCTTTCAAGTGATGGGAGAGGTCGACGATATTCTTGTGATCGACGATTATGCACACCATCCGACGGAAATTCAAGCGACAATCAGCGCGGCAAAAGCAACGGGCAAAGAAATTATCGCGGTGTTTCAGCCTCAGCGCTATACGCGGACTTTCTTTCTGTTCGAGCAGTTCAGCCGCTCTTTTTCGGAGGCCGATCGGGTTATCATTACCGATATTTATTCGCCTGCCGGAGAAAAGCAGATTGAAGGCGTAAACTCCGCAAAACTGGTGGAACTGATCCGCAGCAACAGCCATGCCAAAGCGGAATATATCCCCACCAAAGAAGAAGTGCTTGAAACGTTGAAGACATCGGTCAAACCCGGAAGCCTGGTCATTACGATGGGCGCCGGCGATATATGGAAAACAGCTGCAGAGCTGGCCAAATACTTGGAGCAGAGAAGCGGGAGATAACCTCCCGCTTTTTTGCTGCCATCCGCTTCGCAAGGGGGATAAACATGGATATTTATGGTCTGAATGCGCTTAACATGATGGTGGTAATTCATCGGCCCGATACACCGGATGAACTTAAGGGAATTTTTAAGGCTTTTGGCCGCATGTCAGCGGACACCGGCGGCTTTGCTGTTTTTACAAATGAAAGAGCTGGTGTTGTTATTGTTGCTGGCCGGGGAGAACGTCATATGGAACAGCTGCTGAAGCAGCTTGGCGATGAAAGCGGAGTTGCAATGAGAACAGAGCCGCCACAACTGTTATATAAGGAGACAATTAAAGGTGCAGTGCGGGGGGAAGGAAAGTATATCCGTCAGAATTCTGGCATTGACAGATACGCACATTGCGTGGTCGAGTTTGAACCAAAAACACGCGGCAGCGGGTTGGAGATTATCAATTTGGTCCTGGATGATGCGGTCATTCGCGCCGAATTTATTCCTTCAGTCATTAGTGGCATCCAGCGCTCTTTTACAAGAGGTCAACACAGTGGAAGTCCCGTTGTTGACATTAAGGCAACAATCGTTGGAGGGTCTGTCCACCCCATGGATTCAAGCAATATGTCTTACAAGATTGCCGCATCGTTAGCCTTCAAGGAAGCGATGAAGCAAGCAGATATCGTTTTGCTGGAGCCGGTCAAAAAAATCATGTTAACTCCTGATGGGACAAGCTTCACAGCATTTGACGGGTATCGCGAAATACCGGCTGCTTTGGCAAAGGAAATCGCAGAGCAATCGCTCCTGAGAGGCGCTTATTGTGAAGAGCTGGAGGACTGGTGTCCGGAAAGGCTTGCAGCAAACAGGGAGTATAACCTCGATTTGACGGTTTCTTCATTCTGGGAGGAGAATAGTTAAGAATACTCTCTTAACTCCGTTGCAGGTTTGTCACTATTTTGTTTTCATATCTCTCATTTCCGATTCATAGAATAGTAGCAGAACAGGGAGGAGAGATATGAATGAAACCCAATAATCAAATGACGTTTCGTTTTGAACATAAAGATCAACGATCGGCAAAGCAATCATCCCCCGGATCACATGCTGAAGGACAAAAGGAAGGGATGTCCTCAGGATCTAAGGTTGTCCCCTTATATGGATTATCCACTGCGAATAGTATAGAGGAGGCTCATCCCTGGGATTCGCCTTACCAGGATGATATTAGCGCGCTGGAGCAGCTAATAAGAGGGACGGCAACCTCTGTGAGCGGCCGGGACGCTGCCAACGAAAAAAACGTTGGTCAAAAGAGTCGTGTTTCCGATACGGAAAGCAAGATGGAACCGCCTATTGCCATTGTTGGGCAAAGCCGTTCCGGCAAATGGGGCCGAGAGGGCGATGAGGAACGTTCTGCCGATTTTGGCGCCGAATTATTTGGAGGCGGACTTGAAGAAAAGCCTGAAGCAAGGCGAAAAGAAGCAACACCGCCTGAAGTATACAAGGGCGAGGATAGCTCTTTTTCCACGTTGCGGCGCACTGCTACACCATCCTGGTTAAAAGTTGTGTTTTCCGTAGCTGGCGCGCTATTGACAGGAGCCTTGTTCGGTTATTTGCTTCTCGCCCTCTTTATCGGGCCTCATCTGCTTCCGGGCGTGGACAAGGAGCCTGGTGCCGTTCCGGCAAATGCCGCTGTTGATCCAGGTGGTTCAGAATCGCCAGGGGGGACAGGAGGCGGCAATAATGGAGCAGCAACGGACAATGGCGTCGCTGGTGGCGTCGGTTCGCCTGGAACGGAAGCTCAGCCTGCTGGTGGCAATTCCGGAGAAACCGCCGCCGGAACACCAATGGTTAGTCTTGGCGATGTTTCTGCCAGCTACACGTTCCTGCAATTCGGCGTATTTTCCCAGGTGGAAGGCAGAGATGCGGCATTAGCTGAGCTGAAAGGAAAGCAGCTGCCTGCGGTATCCTATAATAGCGGGAAGGATCTCCGCGTTTTTGCCGGTATTGCGAATGGAAACGCTATGGCGGAGAGCTTGGTTAAGCGGCTGCCCGATTTGCTCCTGTACAAAAAAGAGATGGAGCTTGTCGCTCCTGACCACATGCCGTTTGCCGGCAAGGAAGAGGACGCGGGGCTTTTTTTCGCTCGCAGCAACGAGCTGCTGGCCATGTGGTGCAGCTTGACTGAAGCTCAGTTGGAGCAAAGCTCCCTCTCCCCGCTGGGTTCATCGGCTGCGGCGGCCTGGAAGGAGAAGCTGGAGCTTTGGCAGCAAAGCGCCTCGGCTATGAAGGAAGGCCTGACGTCTGGAGACGGAATAAATTATTTCAATGGGATGTCGGAAGGGATTCAGCAAGCCTCGGATGCTCTGAGCCAATATGACAAAAAACCGGAGGAAGCCGCGCTGCGGAAACTTCAGGAGGGCATGCTGAAAACGGTACTCTCCCAGAAAGAATGGTTTGAGTCTATGAGCGCATTGTAAAGGAAAGATAACCTGCGTATAATGGATACAGGTGTCATTTCGTGGCGAAAGGGCTTGAACAATGAAGAAAAACGGCTGGATTCTGTTTCTGCTGATTGTGCTTGGTTTGCTGGCTGGCGCGCTGGTTGCAAGATGGCTGGAGCCTGTTCCGGGCATTTCCTTTCTTACCCGCCCGCTTGTGACATCATGGTCGCCCGCAGTGGATTTGTATGTGCTCAGCTTTGATCTGTCGGTATCGATTCAGATCAGCTTGCTTAGCATTATCGGGGCAATTGTTGCGATCTGGGCTTACAGGCGCATGTAAGCGAATGTAGGCATGTGTAAAAAGGAGTGTAAGCTAATTCATGCTGCAAAATCCCATATGTATTAGCCGGCTTGTGCTGGCTTCATCATCGCCGCGCCGGAGGGAACTGGTCGCAAGTCTGGACCTTTCCTTGCCGGTTTCTGTTTTGTCCCCTGATGTTGACGAAAGCGTATTGCCTGGCTGGACGCCAAATGAAACAGTGAGGCAGCTAAGCGCGTCCAAGGCGCAAGCCGCCATGGAGCTGTTGAAGAGGCAGTCTGCCGAAGAAGGAACCAGCTTTTCGACGATGGACGCCGTTATTATCGCTGCGGACACCGTTGTTGCGCTGGACGGGGAAGTGCTGGGAAAACCGCTTGACGAGAATGATGCTGTCTCCATGCTCATGAAGCTGCAGGGCAGCCGGCACGAGGTGTACACCGGTATTGCCGTGCTTCATACAGGCAGCGGCGAGATGCAAGTTGAAAGTAAAAAAACAATTGTCAAAATGAAAGCTTTTACCGAGGAAAAAGCAAGAAGGTATGCGGCAACCGGGGAGCCGCTCGACAAAGCCGGAGCGTATGGAATTCAAGGCTTGGGAGCTACGCTTGTAGAGGAGATTGAAGGCTGCTACTTCAATGTTGTGGGATTGCCCTTGTCTCTTCTCGCGGATATGCTTGAGCCCTACGGCATCCAGGCCATTTGAAACCACTCTTTCGCAAAGGCGGGTTATTAAATGGATTTGCAGTCGACGGCGTTGCGTGATGTGCCCCGTGAGGATCGACCTAGAGAACGTATGATGCAATATGGAGCGGAGTCGCTCAGCCATGCGGAGCTGCTGGCTATTTTGTTAAGAACAGGCACGCAGAAGCAGTCCGCTCTTCATTTGGCGGGCGCCGTGCTGAAGCAATGCGGCACTCTTCGCAATCTGATGGATATGAGCATGGACGAGCTGACCTCCATACGAGGTATCGGACCCGCCAAGGCGCTTCAGCTTAGAGCGGGAATCGAGCTGGGCAGACGCCTGGCCAAAAGCGGGAACGGCGAGATAGTAACCGTACGTTCGCCCGGCGATGCTGCTGACTATGTGATGGATGAACTTCGTTATTTAAAAAAAGAACATTTTGTCTGCTTGTTCCTCAATACAAAAAATCATATTATTGCGCGCGAAACGTTATCGATCGGCACGTTGAACGCTTCGCTGGTTCATCCCAGAGAGGTTTTCAGAGCCGCGATCAAATGCAGCAGCGCATCTATTATTTGCGCGCATAATCATCCCAGCGGAGATCCCTCGCCAAGTCCGGAGGATATTTCCTTGACGAAGCGGCTGGCTGAGGCCGGTCAGCTTGTTGGCATCGAAGTGCTGGATCATCTGGTTATCGGAGATGGGAAATATGTGAGTTTGAAGGAGCAGGGGTATCTGTAATATAATAATAAGGTATGTGGCGAGCAGAAGGGAGCAAGGTTATGTTTGGAAGTTTTACTAAAGATTTGGGAATTGACTTGGGTACAGCCAACACGCTTGTTTATGTGAAAGGTAAAGGAATTGTGGTCAGGGAACCATCCGTGGTTGCTCTGCGTACCGATACAAAAACGATTGAAGCCGTAGGCGAGCAAGCCAAAAAGATGATTGGCCGGACGCCGGGAAATATTCGCGCGGTCCGTCCCATGAAGGACGGCGTTATCGCCGATTTCGAAACGACGGCTACGATGATTAAATATTTTATTCGCAGCGCCCAAAAGCAAAAATCGCTGTTTCCAAAACATCCCAATGTAATGGTGTGTGTGCCTTCAGGTATTACGGCGGTGGAACAGAGAGCTGTTGAGGATGCCGCCAAACAAGCGGGAGCGCGCGAGGCCTATACGATTGAGGAGCCTTTTGCAGCTGCTATCGGAGCGGATTTGCCGGTTTGGGAGCCAACGGGCAGCATGGTAGTCGATATTGGCGGCGGCACGACTGAGGTAGCGGTCATTTCGCTTGGAGGCATCGTAACCAGCCGCTCGATTCGTGTGGCGGGCGATGAGATGGACGAAGCGATTATTCAATACATCAAGCGTCAATACAATTTGATGATTGGCGAAAGAACCTCTGAGCAGCTGAAGATGGAAATTGGTTCAGCGCTGCAGCTCGATCAGCCGGAAACGCTGGAAATTCGTGGACGCGACCTGGTTTCGGGCCTGCCGAAGACGCTTCCTATTACGTCGGATGAAATTACCGACGCGCTGACGGATACGATCAACGCGATTGTGGAAGCGGTCAAGGTGACTTTGGAGAAATGCCCGCCGGAGTTGTCGGCGGATATTATGGATCGTGGAATCGTCCTTACGGGCGGAGGAGCGCTGCTGCGCAACCTGGACAAGTTGCTGCAGCGGGAAACCGGCATGCCGGTTATCGTTGCCGACAATCCGCTGGATTGCGTCGCGATTGGCACCGGGCGTTCGCTCGATAACATTCATCTGTTCAAGCAGAGGGCTTCAGCGTCTCGTTCGAAGAGATAGAAGGGTTCACGAAGCGGAGAAAAGCAATTCCTGTCGGGGTAGGTGATCGGGCTGTTAAGTTTTTTTAGAAATAAAAGAGTTCTTATGCTGATGGTCGCATTTATCGTTTTTATTGCGATCATCGGCTTTTCCCTGAGCGACCGAAAGGAGCTTACTTGGCCGGAGAAGGTGCTCAGGGATACGACCGGCTATGTGCAGATGTGGTTTTACACGCCCGCTGGCTGGATAGCGGGTTTCTTTGGAGATATCGCCGATTTGCGGCATGTGTACGAGGAAAATGAACAGCTCAGAATGACGGCCGCGGCTTATGCGCGTGACAAAGTGACTTATAATTTTATCAAAAACGAAAACGAACGCTTGCAGCGGGAACTTAATTTTACCGAGCAGCAAAAACAAATAAATAACTACAGCTATCTGATTGCCCAAGTCGTTTCCGTAAGCAACGATGCTAACAACCGTTCGATGGTCATTAATCTGGGGGACAAAAACGGCGTTAAAAAAAATATGGCGGTTGTGAATGTGGATGGCTTGATTGGCATTGTAAGTTCCGTTACTCCGTTTACGGCCACCGTTACGCCGATCACGGAGTTAAATGAATCGTCGCCGAATTCCAATTCCATTGCCGCCACTATCGAAGGCCGCGAGAATGAATCGTTTGGCATACTTAGCACTTATAACAAAGAAACCGGAAGACTCAACATGACCCGCATTCCTGAAAACGACAAGCTTGAAATCGGAGATACCGTCATTACATCCGGCAGCGGGAACGTTTATCCGCGCGGGTTGCGCGTGGGAACGATTGAAAGCAAGCAGGTCGGGGAGTTTGCACTGACCTATACCGCAACCGTTAAGCCGTCCGCAAGCTTTGACCATTTGACCGAAGTGTTTGTTGTTGCTGTTCCTGAATTTGCGGATTCAGAGAGTGGAGTAGAGGAAGAATGAGCATCAATCGGATCATTCTTCTGATGCTGCTCCTGTTTGTCATTGAAGGATCGCTTGTCCCATGGCTCATACCGGAAGGGTTTGGCGGACGAATCATTCCCCATTTTGTATTTGTTGTGGTCATGTATTCCGCCCTGTATGTCAATCGGCATCAGGCGCTGCTTCTGGGTGCGGGTTTTGGCCTGCTGCAGGATGTCGTTTTTTATGGCCACCTAATCGGCGCTCATTTTTTCCTTATGGGATTATGCGGTTATTTAGCCGGGATTCTGATGGAGAAAAAGCGGGCAACCATCATGATGGCGCTTACGATTATCGGGTTTGCATGCCTGCTCTATGACACCGGCCTATTTTACATTTATACAGTATTCCGGATTACCAGCGCTTCTTACGCTTGGGCACTTATGAACCATATTTTGCCCAGCCTGTTTCTTCAGCTTGCTTTTGCCCTGGCTTTTTACGTGCCGTTACGACGCATGTTTGAGTCAAGAAGCCTCGCCGCGGAGAGCGATGAGGAATAAATTGGGTGACCGTGGCAGGAATTCGGCACGGCAAGCAAGAATTGAATAGGTTGGGGAGGGACAATAGTGACCGGAAAACAACATATTATGATTAAAGGCGTCAAGGAAGGTCTTCTGTTCCTTCTCGACGACAGTTGCCCGTTTGAAGATTTATTGGCTGAAATGCACCATAAGCTGGAAAAAACGCATCAACAGCTGCTTAGCGGACCGCTTGTACATGTTCATGTCAAGCTTGGGACAAGGCTTATTACAGACGAGCAAAAGGAAGAATTGACCGAAATTATCCGCTCTCAAGGCAATTTGATCGTTGGTTCCGTCACAAGCGATCAGCCCGAGGCTTCCGAGGATAACGGCCCTGGCGGGAGATTGAATACGATCACTTCCATCGTGCGCTCTGGCCAAACGCTGGAGAATGAAGGTAATTTATTGCTCATCGGCGATGTCAATCCCGGAGGTACGATATTATGCACGGGAGATATATACGTGCTTGGCGCGCTTAGAGGCATGGCTCATGCAGGTACAGGCGGACGTCAGGACGCCATCATCGCCGCATCGCTTATGAGACCGACGCAGCTTCGCATTGCAGATGTAGTGAGCCGGCCGCCGGAAGAGTGGCTGAGCAATGAATCGGCGATGGAATTCGCATATTTGGATCAAGGCCAGATGCAGGTCGACAAGCTGTCGCAGCTGGTGCGCATGAGGCAGGAGCCTATTTTGTTTAAGGGAGTGTAGGGCATGGGAGAAGCGATTGTAGTTACATCGGGCAAAGGCGGCGTAGGGAAAACCACAACCTCTGCTAATATCGGCACGGCGCTGGCGCTGCTCGGAAAAAAGGTTTGCCTGGTGGACACGGATATCGGCCTGCGCAACCTCGACGTAGTGATGGGATTGGAAAATCGGATTATTTATGATTTGGTCGATGTGGCTGAAGGCCGCTGCCGCCTTAATCAAGCGCTAGTGAAGGACAAGCGGTTCGATGAACTGTATATGCTGCCCGCAGCGCAGACGAAAGACAAAGACTCCGTGAAGCCGGAGCAGATTCGCGCCATGATTCTCGAGCTTAAGCAAGAGCATGATTATGTCATTATTGATTGCCCTGCCGGGATCGAGCATGGGTTTCGCAATGCGATAGCCGGCGCCGACCGGGCAATTGTCGTTACAACGCCGGAGAACGCAGCCGTTCGCGACGCCGATCGCGTCATCGGTTTGCTGGAAGGGCAAAAAATTCCCTCCAAGCTTGTCATCAACCGAATTCGTTCCACGATGATGAAAAACGGCGAAATGCTGGATATCGATGAAATCTGCCAGGTGCTGGCCATCGATCTGCTTGGTATTGTCCCGGATGACGAAAAGGTCATTTCCGCGTCTAATAGCGGCGAACCTACCGTGATGAATCCCGCATCGCGCGCGGCGATCGCTTACCGGAATATTGCAAGGCGCATTCTGGGAGACATGGTGCCGCTTATGGTGCTGGATGAAAAAGCGGGTGCGTTCAAACGGTTCCGCAAGTTTCTTGGAATAGGATGATTGCCAGGTGCTTAATAAAATAAAAAAGCTGGATTGGGGCATATTGGCCATATTGTTATGCCTGATGGGAGTCAGCATTGCAGTTGTTCATAGCGCCACCGCCAATATCGCAGGTTACGATAACAATGACATCAAACAGATCGCTTTTTATGGCCTTGGATTTTTCGTAGCGATTGTATCGGTATTTTTTGATTATCGGATTGTGCTCAAAAGCTGGTATGTTCTTTATGGTATTGGAATTGCGCTATTGATTTTGGTTTATTTGGTAGGAGCTGAAATCAACGGAGCAAAAGGCTGGTTTCGGCTTATGGATGGAGCCATTTCCATTCAGCCGGCGGAAATCGTTAAAATCATTTTGATTATCGGCATCGCTTATTTAATGGGGCGGCGGCAAGGCGACAGGCTGAATTTCTCCAACGATTTGCTGCCCATATTTGCATTTTCTTTTCTACCCTTCCTGCTCGTTATGATTCAGCCGGATTTGGGCAATGCCATCATTTATATTGTCATTGTTCTGGGTATGCTGTGGATCGGCAATGTCAAATATGTGCATGTGGCCATCGGTTTGGCGCTTGTTGTAGGCAGCATCTTGCTGTTTATGTTTCTGTTCAACACCTTTAACGAAGAAATAAAGGACTATCTGCAAGAGCAAAAGAAAATTCATTGGTACAACCGCATCAATACCTTCATCAATCCCGAACAAGCTTCATCAGATGCAAGGCATCAATCCCAATACGCGCAGATCGCAATCGGGTCAGGCGGATTAAGCGGTGAAGGATTTCTGCAAGGAAAGATGAAAAATGCCGGCTTTATCCCCTACGCCTATTCGGATTCCATTTTTGTTGTCGTAGGCGAAGAGTTTGGCTTTCAGGGAGCGGCGGTTTTGCTGCTGCTATATTTCCTTCTTATCTATCGAATGATCATGATTGCCTTCAAGTGTTACGACCGAAGGGCATCGTATATCATAATCGGCATCGTATCCATGTTTGTGTTCCAAATTTTTCAGAACATCGGCATGATGATCGGATTAATGCCCATTACCGGCATTACGCTTCCTTTTGTCAGTTACGGGGGCTCTTCACTGGTAATTAATATGTTGTCGATAGGACTAGTGTTCAGCATAAATGCGCATCAAGAGATCTATGAGTTGGCGGAATAGCTGTCGGTATGTTTAATTGAAAGCCGCCGGCTTGGCTGACATTTGAAAATAAGCATGGCTTGGGGAGGTGTCCAGGTTCATGCTTTTTTTTTTGGTTTGGGAAGGAATAAAGGCTGCCGCATACTTGTCCTCGCTCGCACATAGGATGGAGTAAGGAATGGACAAGTACGCGGGAGGGATACGAATGGGGTTAAAGGATGATATCAGGGAGCGCAGGCGCCAAAAAATACAATCGTTGCTGGATACCTTTGAGGAGAAACCCCGGCAACTTACGTCTGGACAAGATCGTAACGGCGGCCGCTCGTCGGGGCTGAAAACCGGCAAACCCGATACAGGATTGCCCTTGCCCAGAGATAACGAGCCGGATCCCGAAGTTGCCTGGAAGCAAAACCGTAACCCTTGGTCGTCCTGGGAGTCCAACGAGCATTTTGGAGTCCCAGCCTGGCGGGACGAGGAGAACGATAGGAACAATAGGGATGAAAGCTCCGGTTCCGGCGGGCGTTTCTGGTCCGGATTGAAATGGAAAACCGCCGTTGCCCTCCTGTTGTTTGGCGGCATTTGGGGCCTGTTCCAGCTGGAACAGGAATGGAGCCTGAAAGGGCAGGTCCTGATCAAAAGCGCGCTGACCGATGAATTTGATTTTGCGGCCGCAGCGGAATGGTATAAAACCGCTTTTTCCGGAGCTCCGTCATTTATCCCCCTGTTCCAAAAGGAATCCGCGCAAACGGCGAGTGCGGGAGAAGACGGGGGCGTTTTTGCATCGGCTCCTGTCAAAGACGCCTCGCTTCTGCGCACCTTTGCCGAATTGCTAAACGGCATACAGCTCGCGGCCCCTTCCGGAGCCGAGGTTTCCGCGGTGGACAAAGGTCGGGTTATTTTTGTGACCGACAAAGGCGATAACATTTTGATCCAGCATGCCGGGAACGTCATTACGGTTTATGGCGAGTTGAGCCAATCTTTCGTGACAGTCAATGACTGGGTGGAGGCGGGCGATATTATCGGAAAACTCCCGGAAGCCGGGTCAAGCGGAAGCAGCCCGCTCTATTTTGCCGTCAAGCGAAATGACCGATATATTGATCCCCTGGATGTGATTCCGCTTGATTAAATGGGGCGGCATACTCTGGTCCATCCACCCGCTGTTTGTAATGGTTATGCTGGCTTCTGCGCTTACCGGCTATTTTATGGAGCTGCTCGTCCTCTTTGTCATTGTGCTCGTGCATGAATTGGGGCATGTGGCGGCCGCTAAATGTTTTGGCTGGAGGGTCAAAGAGGTCAAGCTCCTGCCTTTTGGAGGCGTTGCCGAGGTGGAGGAAGCAGCGGGCGTATCTGCGAAGGAAGACGTGATTGTTGCGCTTGCCGGTCCGCTGCAAAACGGCTGGATGGCACTGGCAGCCTGGGGGCTGGGACAACTTGACCTATGGCATTCCGAGTGGGCGGCTTATGTCGTAGACGCCAATCTTATGATCGCGGTATTCAATTTGCTGCCGATTCATCCCCTTGACGGAGGCAAGCTTCTTCATGCTGCGCTGGGCAGCATTTGCCAATATTATAAAGCGCTGCTCTGGACGGCGCGGCTTGGCCTGCTTTGCAGTTGCCTGATGATTGCCGCGGCAGTTATTCCGTTTCTGCTGGAGGCAGGCGCTGTACAATTGAATTTGCTGGTGGTTGGCTTGTTTTTGTTTGCCAGCAACCGCGCATACAGCCGAAATGTCCCCTTCCTGTTCCTGCGTTTCCTGACGCATCGGGAACGGATGACGAGCCGGGCCATGGAAGCCGGCAAAAAGGCTACTCATCTTGTGGTAAACGGCAGCCAATCACTTTTGTCGGTTGCCAGGTTGTTCAAACGCGAGACATTTCATGTTGTTTATGTTTCGGAGCGGGACGGAAACAGCCTGAAGATGCTGCCGGAAAACGCTATTGTCAGAAGCTGCCTATCGGGTCTTGGCCCCCACCGTGCAGTCAGCGAGCTTTTGCTGTAAAATTAAATTATATAACCATGTCCCGTAATGAAAAGCGAACATTTTAAACAACCTCTTAAAATGAAGTTTAAAAAGTTCGGTTTTCAGTACCAAGAAGATGGCATGAAGCTAGAAGCTGAGTAGCGGAGCTTAGTGGGAGCTAAGTGAGCAACGGAAGATTCGGCTGAATGCCATATTCGACGCTGGCCATGACGTTAGTCATGTCCCGTAATGGAAAGCGAACTTTTTAAACAACCTCTAAAAAGGCGGTGAAGGGATGAAGCAACTATTGCTGCACGTGCAGGAAAACTCCCTGCAAACCGCGGTCGTGCAAAATGGCGTGCTGGTTCAGTATTATATGGAACGATCGGCTGGGAGCAGCCTGGTCGGGAATGTCTATTTGGGTAAAATCGTCAACGTTCTTCCCGGCATGGAAGCCGCGTTTGTGGATATCGGCCTCGGAAAAAACGCATTTTTGTATATCGATGATATGCTGCATCCCCACTCGGACAAGCAGCCTCGCCAGAAACCCGCGATTCAGGAAATCGCCAAGCCGGGACAGGTCGTTGCCGTTCAGATCGTCAAAGACCCTATCGGCGGCAAGGGAGCTCGCGTAACGACTCATTTCAACTTGCCAGGCCGGTATCTGGTTTATATGCCAGAGGCGGCATACGTCGGCGTTTCCAAAAAAATCGGAAGCGAGAGCGAACGCGAGCGGCTGCGTCTGATCGGAGAAGCGATCAGGAGTAATCAAGAGGGCATTATTATGCGCACAGCCGCAGAGGGCGAAAGCGAGGAAGCGCTGGCCGGCGACGCTGGCAAGCTGCGCCAGCTGTGGAATCATGTGTTGGAAAAAGCAGCTACCTGCAATGCGCCCTGCCAGTTGCATGTGGAAGCCGGGCTGATGCATCGGGTGATCCGGGATACGCTAGTGGCGGACATTCACGAACTCTGGATCGATCATGGGGGGAAGTTTAAGGAAGCGCAAAGATTGCTTGGCGAAATGGCGCCAGCGCATCGTGATCGGCTAAAGCTTTATTCGCCTCAAGAAGGCCAAGACCTGTTCCGTCATTTTGGGGTGGAGGAGCAGCTTGAGACTGCCTTCGCCCGGCGAATTCCTCTTGCAAGCGGCGGATATTTAATATGGGAGGAAACGGAAGCGCTGACGGTGATCGATGTCAACACCGGCAAATTTACGGGAAGCGACAGCCTGGAGGACACCGTGTACCGCACCAATTTGGAAGCGGCAGAACTGATTTCAAGGCTGCTTCGGATTCGGGACGTAGGCGGTATTGTCATCATCGATTTTATTGATATGGAGCGGGATGAAAGCCGCAACCGCATTTTGGCCAGAATGACGGAGGAAGCCAAGGAAGACGGGACCAAATGCAGCATCGTCGGCTGGACCAAGCTGGGTTTGATGGAGCTGACGCGCAAAAAAGCAAGGGAAGCTGCAGCCGTGCACAAAGGGGAATTATGTCCGTGCTGCGGCGGAAGCGGACGGCATAAGCTGGCGCAATTAGAGAAAAAGAGCTAAAGAAAACTGAATGCCAAAAAAGTAGTCTTGAACTATGGGCTTCAGTATGATAAGATATTCGAGTGTGTATTTCATATGTGCAGCTGAAATATACAGGTACCGCTCTGTCGGGGTATGAGAAGCGCATCGGCGAAAGCCTCTGCCACCTGCTTCAGGCGAGTCTTCGAAAATAAGGAGGTGCACCCAATATGTTCGCAATTATCGAAACTGGCGGCAAGCAATACAAAGTTCAGGAAGGCGATGTGCTTTACATCGAAAAACTGAATGGCGGCGAAGGCGAAAGCGTAACGTTCGACCGCGTTCTGGCCGTTTCCGGCAAGGATGGTTTGGTTACTGGCGCTCCAGTTGTATCTGGCGCAACCGTTACTGGCAAAGTCGAAAAACACGGTAAAGGCAAAAAAATCATCGTGTACAAATACAAAGCCAAAAAGAACTACCGTCGCAAGCAAGGCCATCGTCAGCCTTACACGAAAGTAACAATCGAAAAAATCCAGGCGTAAGCGGGATTTGGCATGATTGAAATTACGATTGTGCGCAATGCTGATGGGCGTATTTTGTCATTTGCGGTGGAAGGACATGCCCGGTACGCGAAACGCGGCAAGGACATTGTTTGCGCTGGTGTATCTACCGTATCCGTAGGCACGGTCAACGCAATTGAAACGTTAACGGGCGTCGTTCTGCCGGCAACGATGAGAAACGGCTGGCTCTCCAGTGACATTCCGCTCCATCCCGATAGGGAGAAAGAGGAACAGTTACAGCTGCTGCTGGAATCCATGGTTGTTATGTTTGAAACGATCGCCGAGTCATATGGGAAATTTGTTGCCGTGAAGGAGCAGAGCGTTTAGTTCTCCCGACATTGCAATCATTTCAGTAAGAAGGAGGGCTACATCATGTTGAAATTGGATCTCCAGTTATTCGCTTCCAAAAAAGGCGTAGGTTCCACAAAGAACGGACGCGACTCGCAATCCAAACGTCTTGGCGCTAAACGCGCTGACGGCCAGATTGTAACGGGCGGAAGCATCCTGTTCCGTCAACGCGGAACTAAGATTCATCCCGGCACTAACGTGGGCATCGGCAAAGACGACACGCTTTATGCTAAAGTGGACGGCGTTGTGAAGTTTGAGCGCTATGGACGCGATCGCAAAAGAGTGAGCGTATACCCTGCTCCGCAAGCTCCTGTTGCTGCGGCAGTTGAAGCTTAAATCATAATAAGTATTGTATCGGAAACCCCGGCCGGCATTGCTAGGCCGGGGTTGCTTCGTTCACATGCGATTTTGCTAATGACCTTGCCTGACGGTCGTGATATACTGGATAAGCTAGGAAATTACAAGAAGGTAGGTTCGTGGAATGGGACGCAATGGGCTGGCCAAATATGTAGCCGCGGCATCGATTGTCCTGCCAGGAGCGGCGTTGCTGCTTATGCCTGAGGAAATCTGGACGGCGGTCCTTTTTGTATGCTGGACGGCTGCAGCAGCTGTTTTCTGGATCACCACAAAGCAAAAGGAACATGAAGAACAGCTGTCCCGAACAATAAAGGCGATGCAAAGTGCTGGCATACGCACGTTGAATCATCACCGTCATGACTGGATGAACGACTTGCAGGTATTGTTTGGATACGCCCGACTGGGGAAGCTGGATAAGTGCATCAGCTTTATGGAGAATATAAGAGAGAGAATGGCGGTTGACAGCGCGATTGCCAAGCTAGGCGTTCCTTCGCTGGTCAGCTACATTCAATCTTTCCGAACCATTTCCAGCAATATGCTGCTGGAGCTCGATATTCAAAACGATCTGAACCTGTCCGGCATGAGGTTTGATCATGACAAAATTGCCGATACGCTGATTCACGCGATCAACACGTACAGGCTTGCTGCAAAACCGGGTACCGGAGAACTTGCGGTGCTTCGGGTGGCGTTAAGCAGGGATGATACGGCGCTGTATGCGGCATTTTATTATGAAGGCGAGCTTATTAATGAGCAGCAGTGGAGTCAAAAAATGATACAGCAGTTAAAGGGCGCGCCGCTTAAGGTGGTAGACTCCGGGCATAGCTCGAAAGTACTGCTGCGCGCGGACATCAGCGCTTGAACGGAGGCTATTCATGTTTGTCGATAAAGCAAAAATATTTGTAAAAGGCGGCGACGGCGGCGACGGGATTATCTCTTTCCGACGGGAGAAATACGTTGAAAACGGCGGGCCAGCCGGAGGTGACGGAGGTCACGGCGGCGATCTGATTTTCCAGGTCGACGAGGGTTTGCGTACGCTGATGGACTTCCGTTACCAGAAGCATTTTAAAGCAGAGCGCGGCGAGCGCGGCAAAGTAAAAGGCATGCACGGCGCAAGCGCCGATGATACTGTAGTTCGCATTCCGCCAGGCACGGTTATTATCGATGATGATACTGGCGAAACAATCGCAGATATGACCCGGCAAGGCCAACGGGTTGTTGTGGCCAAAGGCGGACGCGGCGGACGCGGCAACATCCGTTTTGCTACGCCAACCAATCCGGCTCCATACATATCGGAGAATGGCGAAGAGGGTCAGGAACGCTGGATCGTGCTTGAACTTAAAGTTATGGCGGATATTGGCCTCGTTGGTTTCCCAAGCGTAGGCAAATCCACGATGTTGTCCATTGTATCGGGAGCCAAGCCAAAGATCGGAGCATATCATTTCACAACCATTACGCCTAATCTTGGCGTCGTTGACGTTGGCGACAGCCGGAGCTTCGTAATGGCGGATTTGCCGGGACTGATTGAAGGCGCGCATGAAGGCGTCGGGTTAGGCCATGAATTTTTGCGCCATGTCGAGAGAACTCGCGTGATCATCCATGTTGTAGACATGGCGGCTTCCGAGGGACGCGATCCTTTTGATGATTGGCTAAAAATCAATGCGGAGCTGGCGCTTTACAATGCCAATCTGGCGGACCGCCCGCAGATTATTGCCGCCAACAAAATGGACATGCCGGAGGCGGAGGAGCAACTGGTTCTGTTCAAGGAACGTCTGGCGGAGCTTCAGGACGGCAAAAATCATGAGATTGTTCCGGTGTCTTCCTTGACGAAACAAGGCATTCAGGAGCTGCTGTACAAAGCCGCCGACCTGCTGGATACCGTTGAACAGCAAGTGGTTGAAGTTGAACCGGCGGAACAGGCTGAACGCAAGGTTTATACGATGAACAAACAAGAGAACATCTCCTTTACGATTCGCCGCGAAGATGAAGTATATGTCGTGGAGAGCGAAGGCATCGATCGTATGATGAAACGGATGAATCTGAATTCGTATGACGCTGTTATGCGTTTTGCCCGCACGATGCGCAAGCTGGGCGTAGACGAAGCCTTGCGTAAAAAAGGCGCAAAAGACGGCGATATGGTCCGCGTCAACGACTTTGCGTTTGAGTTTTTTGAAGGCAGTGACTACAATCCGTACGACTAAATCACATATAAAAAGGGGCGTCCTCATTCATGGGAATGAGAGGACGCCCCTTTAATTTTATTCCCGAATGGAGTTTTCTTTTTGCTCTATTTTGCAATTGCCTATTGCCTGAGCTTCCCCGATTGTTTATAATGTCCACTATGGATGTACAATTGTCTTTCTGAGGAGGACGAAAATGGCGGAGCGCTATTATGTCGTTCGGGAGGACCTTCTGCCGGAAGCCATCGTCAAAACGATGCAGGTTAAAGACATGCTGGGCAGCGGGGCCGCGCCTACTGTACACGAGGCGGCGGAGCGGGCAGGCATAAGCCGCAGCGCCTTCTACAAATACAAGGATGGCGTGTTTGCGCTCCAGGATGTGTCGCGCGAGCGGATTGTCACCATATCGATGGATCTGGAGCATCGGTCGGGCGTTTTGTCCAGCGTGCTTGGTTTGTTGGCTGGCCGTGAGGGCAATGTGCTGACGATGAACCAAAGCATTCCGCTGCAGGGATACGCCAACGTCGTTTTGTCGGTTGACATTGCCGGACTGGCGGGAGACCTAACATCGTTGATGGAGCTGCTCAGAAAGCAGCAGGGCGTGCGCAAAGCCGCCGTTATCGGGCAAGGGTAATGAAATGAACATATAGAAATAAACTAAACGATTGCCGTTGAATTGGAGGCCTGTATGAAGCCGATAAAAGTAGGATTGCTTGGTTTGGGAACAGTTGGAACCGGCGTTGTCCGCATTGTGGAGGGACATCAGGAGGATCTGCAAAATCAGGTTGGTTCCCCCATAGTGATCGAAAAAGTGCTCGTGCAAAATAAAACCAAATCCCGCGCGGTTTCTGTGCCGCAAGACAAGCTGACGGAGGATCCTTGGGATATTATACGAAACCCTGAAATCGATGTAGTTGTTGAAGTGATGGGGGGCATCGGCAATACGCGTGAATATATATTGGAAGCATTGTCGCTGGGCAAACATGTCGTAACAGCCAACAAAGATCTGATGGCCCTGCATGGGCCGGAGATTTTGGCCAAGGCCCAGGAGAACGGCTGCGATGTGCTGTATGAAGCAAGCGTGGCGGGCGGCATTCCGATTTTGCGTACATTGGTGGAAGGATTTTCATCAGATCGCATTACAAAAATTATGGGAATCGTTAACGGCACAACCAACTACATTTTGACCAAAATGAGTCAGGAAGGCGCATCCTACGGGGATGTGCTGAAGGAAGCGCAGGCTTTGGGCTATGCGGAATCTGATCCCACCTCCGATGTGGAGGGACTGGACGCAGCCAGAAAAATGACGATATTGGCTACGCTGGGTTTCCGTACCCATGTATCGCTGGACACGGTTTCGACTCAAGGCATTTCATCTGTCTCCAAAGAGGACATCCTTTACGCCAAGCGGCTTGGCTACGAGCTTAAATTGCTAGGTATCGCGGAGCGCCAGGACGATCTGATCAGCATCAGCGTCCAGCCTACCATGGTGAAGTCCAGTCATCCTATCGCTTCCGTCAACGGAGTGTTTAACGCAGTCTATGTTTACGGCGAAGCGGTGGGCGAAACGATGTTTTACGGTGCTGGAGCGGGCGAGCTGCCGACCGCTACGTCTATCGTCGCGGATCTGGTCGCCGTCGTCAAAAACGTAAAGCTGGGTGTAGGCGGCAAAAAAAATGCGCTGGCTTACAATGAAACCAGGCAAAAAACGGACGAGCAAATCTCGTCGAAATATTTCCTGCTTCTGCACGTGGCGGATCGAGCCGGCGTCTTGGCGCAAATCACGCAGGTTTTTGCGGATTTCGAAGTGAGCCTGCAATCCGTGCTGCAGCAGCCAAACCCAAATAACCCGGAAGCTGAAATCATTATTATTACTCATGACGCCAATAAAGCCGCTGTCGCGAAAGTGCTGGAGACGTTCCGGAAGCTGGATGTCGTACACACGGTGAAAAGCGTGTACCGGGTGGAAGGATAGGTTTATGGATAACGTAGGAGAAATGGACAAAAGCTTAGAAGAAATCGCCTCCCGCCGCAGGGTTACGGTCAAGGTGCCGGCGAGCACCGCCAATCTGGGTCCGGGCTTCGATACTCTTGGCATGGCGCTGTCGCTGTTTGCTTGGGTGGAGATGTCGGTTCCCGCAAGCGGGGAGACTACTTTCGACCTGCATGGAGAAGGCATGGAGACGCTGCCCCGGGACAAAAGCAATCTCCTGTACAAGGTAGCCCAGCTTGTATTCAAGGAGGCGGGAGCCGAGCTGCCGGAGCTGCATATCGCCATGTATAGCGATATTCCGCTGACGCGGGGACTCGGCAGCAGCGCATCCGCCATTGTTGGCGCGCTTGTTGCCGCCAATGCGCTGATCGGCGAGCCGCTGAGCGTGCAGGCGCTGTTCCAGCTCGCAACGGAGCTGGAGGGGCATCCCGACAACGTAGGAGCTTCGCTGTTTGGAGGCATTGTGGTATCCGCGTGGGAGCAGGGCGAGCAGGCGCAGCATGTAAAGCTGCAGCCTCCGCCGCAGCTGGAGACGCTGGTCGCCATTCCGGCGTTCCAGCTCTCCACGGAGAAGGCGCGGCATGCGCTGCCGGCCGCCGTGGATCGGGCCGACGCCGTCTACAACGTCGGCCGCAGCTCGCTGCTTGTCGCCGCGCTTGCCAGCGGCGAGCTTGAACTGCTTCGTCATGCGCTTGGCGACCGGCTGCACCAGCCTTACCGTGCGCCGCTGATTCCGGGCATGACGGAAATATTGGCGCGCGCCGGCGAGTTTGGCGCGCTGGGAGCTGCGCTCAGCGGGGCCGGGCCCACGCTGATAGCGTTTGTGGACGCCGCCAGCAGCGACAAGGCGGCGCTGGAGTCCTTTCTGCAGGAGACGCTGCAGAAAGAGGGGATTGCGGCGCAGACGCTGTGGCTGGCGCCGTATAGCGATGGTCCGCAGGTAAACGTTGCGGAGTTGGGCGAAGCTGCCGGCGGATTTTCTGGCGGCAGTGAAAACGGCAGTGTGGAATTGCCGTTTTTGGACAGAATCAAAGGAGAGCGGAAATCATGAAAACAATATCTCTGCTGCCCGCGGGTTCCGTATCCGATGAAGCGGCAAAGCAGCTTTTTGGCAGCGAAGAGGTGAACTGGAGACATCATCGGCTTATCGCCGATGTTTTTCAGTCCACGGCAACCGGGGTCAGCGAGTACAGCGTTATCCCGATCGAAAATACGATTGAAGGCTCCGTCAGTCTTCATATGGACTGGCTTGTTCATGAAGTTGATCTGCCGATGCAGGCGGAGTGGGTTTATCCCTCTATCCAAAATTTGATCGGCCGCCGTTCCGAGCTGGTAAACGGCGCCGGAGAGCTCGATTTTTCACGCATCCGCAAGGTGATCAGCCATCCTGTAGCGATGGCGCAATGCCTGCAGTTTCTGCGCCGCTTTATGCCGCAGGCCGAGACAGAGCATGTCAGCAGCACGGCTGAGGCGGTAAAAATCGTAAAGGAAAATCCGGGCGAAGGCATCGTGGCGATCGGTACCCGCATCGCGGCTCAGATTAACGGACTTGATTTGCTGGAGGAGAAGGTAACGGATCACGATAATAACTATACCCGTTTTGTTTTGGTGGGGCATGAGCCTTACACGGCAAGGCAGTCCGGCCGGATCAAAACCAGCATTCTGATTACGCTGCCCGAGGATTATCCAGGTGCGCTTCATCAGGTGTTGTCGGCTTTTGCTTGGCGGAAGATCAACTTGTCGCGGATTGAATCGCGTCCCACCAAGAAAAAACTGGGCAATTACTATTTTTACATCGAGATCGAAATGTCGCTGGATACGGTGCTATTGCCTTCCGCTCTGCAGGAGGTTGAGGCGATTGGGTGTCAGGTGCGCATATTGGGCTGTTACCCGTCCTTTTCCTACGAGCAGCTGCTGTAGCGTCTTGTCCGGGAATTAGAGGGTGCCGTATACATGGCGACTTTTTTGCTGTAAAGTATATAAGTATGGTATTAATCGGCATGACATTTTGTGGAGGTGTAAGGTTAGGTTATGGCACAGCAATGGATTTATCTGAATGGTGAATATGTGACAAAAGAGGATGCCAAGGTTTCCGTTTACGACCACGGTTTCCTGTACGGCGACGGCATTTTTGAAGGGATTCGGATTTACGGGGGCAACATTTTTAAATGCAAGGAGCATTTGGACAGGCTGTACGACTCGGCCAAATCCATCATGCTGGATATTCCGCTGACGCAGGATGAAATGCAGGACGCCTTGGTGGAAACCATTTCCCGCAACGAGCTGCGCGACGGCTACATTCGCCTGATCGTATCGCGCGGTCCCGGCAACCTTGGCCTTGATCCCAAACGCTGCCCTTCGGCTTGGGTCATTATTATTGTAGAGCAGCTGGCGATTTATTCCGAAGAAGCCTACAAAAATGGTTTGGTTTCGGTATCCGTATCGCAACGCCGCAACATTCCTGATGCGTTGAACCCGAAGATCAAATCGCTCAACTATTTGAACAACATTTTGGTTAAAATTCAGGCCAACCTGGCGGGTGTAGGCGAAGCAATAATGCTGAATTCGCAAGGTTATGTGGCGGAAGGCTCCAGCGACAACATTTTTATCATCAAAAAAGGGGTCGTCTATACGCCTCCTTGCTACGTTGGCGCATTGGAAGGCATTACGCGCGCGGCCATTATGGAGCTTTGCGCCAAGCTCGGCTACACTTTGAAGGAAGAGCCCTTTACGCTGCATGATGTTTATGTGGCGGACGAAGTTTTCTTCACGGGAACGGCAGCCGAGGTTATCGCGGTTCGCGAAGTGGACGGCCGCAAGATCGGTTCCGGCCAGGCAGGCCCGATTACCACTCATTTGCTGGAGGAATTCCGCAGCATTGTTACGGTAGACGGCGTTCAAGTTTACAGCTAAACCAAACCCTCGGGTTTATGATGAAGGTCCCTGTGGCGCAGATGCAATCTGCCTGCAGGGACTTTTTTTGCCGTTTGTCCCTTGAAGAGATATAAATCCGTTGTTTTTTTCTGTCAAAGTGGAGACACCTGCCCATGTTCTGCATAGGATGTAGAGATTGATAGCGGGCATTCGCACAATCCCGTTATAGAGGTTGTTCAAAAAGTCCACTTCCCATTACGAGTCATGCAGACTTTTTGAACACGCACTCTTACAGAACGTGACAGGAGGTTATTGGGCAGTGAAAATCCATATTGTGAAACAGGGAGATACGTTATACGGCCTGGCCCAAAAATATAACGTAACTCAGGATCAGATTCTGCAGTTGAATCCCGGCATCACCAATCCGGATGTGCTGCATATCGGCATGAAGATCAAAATACCGACCAGCCATGCCGGCGGGGGTATTCATTCCTCTGACATTATGCATCAGCATGTCGTCAAGCAAGGGGATACTCTGTGGAAGCTTTCCAAAGCGTGGGGCGTACCGCTCGCCACAATGGTTCATGCCAATCCCCAATTGAAAAACCCAAATGTGCTGCTCACCGGGGAAATCGTAAATATTCCAAAGGCTGACGCAACCATTATGCCTCATCAAAGTCACACAGCCAGCACCAATCACGGCGGCAACTTTATGCAAAACGTCCAAGGAGTTGTAGGCAAGCTGTCAACGGCTCCGGTTATCGGGAAAACGTTAAGCGGCCTTGCCACGGGGAAAAAGAATACGGCGCCTATCACGGAGAAAACGAATACGGGACCAATCGTTAGCCCGGTTCCCGCAGCTCCAGAGCCCCCGCCTGCCGCCAAAAAAGAGCCGGAGAAAAAAGTAGAGCCGTTGGCGAGCAAAACGGAGCCGCTGGCAACAGGCAAGGTAGAGCCTTTGGCGAATAAAACAGCGCCGCTGGCAACAGGCAAGGTAGAGCCTTTGGCGAACAAAACAGCGCCGCTGGCAACAGGCAAGGTAGAGCCGTTGGCGAGCAAAATAGAGCCGTTGGCGACAGGCAAGGTAGAGCCATTGGCAAGCAAAGTCCAGCCACAGGCGACGGGCAAGGTAGAGCCATTGGCAAGCAAAGCCCAGCCGTTGGCGACGGGCAAGGTAGAACCATTGGCAAGCAAAGTCCAGCCTCTGTCCACGGGCAAAACATTGCCAAATGCCAACGTCTCTCCATTGTCGTCCAACATGGCGCCGCTGAGCAACGGCAACGTCTCTCCATTGTCGTCCAACATGGCGCCGCTGAGCAACAGCAACGTCTCTCCATTGTCGTCCAACGTGTCGCCGCTGAGCAACAGCAACGTCTCTCCATTGTCGTCCAACATGGCGCCGCTGAGCAACGGCAACGTCTCGCCGTTGTCGTCCAACGTGTCGCCGCTGAGCAACAGCAACGTCTCGCCGTTGTCGTCCAACATGGCGCCGCTGAGCAATAGCAAAATATCGCCTCAGTCTTCGAAAATGGCACCGCTGAGCAACGGCAACGTCTCGCCATATGGGTCCAACGTAGGCCCGCTGAGCAACGGCAACGTCTCGCCATATGGGTCCAACGTAGGCCCGCTGAGCAACGCCAACGTCTCGCCATATGCGTCCAACGTAGGCCCGCTGAGCAACGGCAACGTCTCGCCATATGCATCGAACGTAGGCCCGCTGAGCAACGCCAACGTCTCGCCATATGGGTCCAACGTAGGCCCGCTGGGCAATGCCAACGTCTCGCCATATGGGTCCAACGTAGGCCCGCTGAGCAACGCCAACGTCTCGCCGCTGTCAACAGCACCGGCTTCCAAAAAAGCTCTGCCTATTGAGAAGCCGGTAGAAAACAAAATAAACGCAATGAATTCCGAATATATCCAGAGCATGGATTTGTTCCAGCAATATGCGACTCCGGCAGTCGAAGCTACGTTGGAACCCGATTACCCGGTATTCGACGGAGCCAATGCCGCCAACAGCAATATCTCGCCATCCGCTTACGGGATGCAGGCAGAAACCGTTCCTGCCGGCAAAAGCAAATGGGGTAATACCCAAGCTCAGAATGTAAGTCCAAATACCGGCGGGGAATGGGCGCCATATGCTTCAACGGAACCGATTTATCCTTATGATTGCCCTCCCGGAATGTATCCTCATTATCCGGTTTCGCCTTATAGTCCTTATGGCATGGGCCCGATGTGGGGATATGGAAATTCTCCTTACGAAGGTTTGGGTGAAAATGCCAATGTATCTCCTTCTTCCGTCGGACCAAACGCCAATGTATCACCGGCGTCCCTTGCGCCAAATGCGGGTGTCGTCTCGCCGATGGCTTATTCCGAAAATGCGGGTGCCATTACGCCTTACAGCGTAATGCCCAATCATCCCGGAGTTGCTGCTTTGTCCGCGCAATATCCACCGCCCGGCTATGCTGGTTTTCCCGGCGGATATCCCGCTGGATATGCGCCGGCAGCACATCTCCCGATGTGGCCTGGACACGCGGGACAGCTAGCGCCAGTCTATGGTGCGCCAGGAGGTTGCGGTTGCGGCGGTGGCAGGGAAGATCATATCAATGCCAATACGATGTCTACCTACACAACTCCTAATTATCTGACTCCTGATTACCCAACACCCGATTCAACTCCCAAAACAGGAGCGGCAAAGTCTAAAAAGAAGGCGAAAAAAGCAGTCATTCGCACGGTTGTTTCCAAGCCAAAACCTAAAACAACCAGGGGCAGCCGCCCTTGGCTGAATCGTTAAGACACCGCCCGGCATCCAATTCAGGATGCCGGTTTTTTCGTACAAGAATCATTTTAACAATAACAGCTCGTATGGTTTTAACGTCTTATTCGCAAACGCTGCAACAACCCCGAATGGCACTGACTGCTTCCTTAAAAAATGTTAATTTCCTACAACAATTTTGTAAATATTGCCGTCTATATCAAGGAAGGCGAAGCGCTAAGTTCACATTTTAAATTGAAGGCAACTGGCTAAAAGGAGTTGGTTGGAATGAAAAAAGCAGCGTCTGTATTCATTGTATTAATTATATCGACGGGATGCGGTACCATTGTTTCAGATCAAGGCTTGTCCCAATTACCTAACAATAATGACAGTCAAGCGGAACAGTCCGCCGTGTCGACAACAATGCCTGATTTGAATCCGATTCAATTGGCGTATGATGAATCTCTGATTTTCTCGCCAGCAACGCCCATCACTCCTGTTGAACCTTCCATGCAACTAGAAAATCAATCGGCAGACGGAGCTGAAATTATTGTTTTTGGAAAACACGAGGAGACCATATATGCCGCTCTCCAAACTAAAGAGGCAACTTATGAAATTGGACAGATGGGGTATGGAGAAGCTAGCGGTTACTCCGTAAGCACGGTTGACGCATTGGGAGAAACCTTTATTAAAGTTGCAGGCGCGGTCGGAGCAAATGCCCCCATTTCGTATTATGTATCGCATGTTTCTAATCCGCCAACCCTGTTGCATATCGAAGCTAACACTGTAGAAGCAGATGTAGATCAAGACGGGATCAAGGAAATCGTGGCTACGGTAGGTTCGGCAGCGGAAACAACCATCTACAAAATGGAGAACCATATTCTGGTTAGTGTGAACCTGAATGAAATCATGGACGCCAGTGTAGTTGTCTACGACGCTAATGCCAACGCCTTTCAGGCAGACGTTGTAAAAGGCAGGCTTTCGGATTGGGCGATCAAGGATAATCAGCTTAAATTCCAGCCTTAAAGCGGAAACGAAACAACAGGAAAGTTGTTGTTATGCAGTTTTTGGATTACGGCAGCTTCTCTATTAGGCAGACAAAGCCAAAAGCTGGGTGTATAATAAGGTTGATTTTGTATCCGATTACATCATACATATTCGATATTTTGAGAGAGGAAGATTTGGATGCCGCTGATTGATATGCCGTTGGAGCAGCTTAAGCAATATGAGGGGATGAATCCCAGACCGGCCGATTTTGACGAATACTGGGAGCGGGCGATTGCGGAACTGTCTGCGGTTGACGCCAAGGCGGAGCTTGTCCCAAGCTCCTTTCAAACGCCTCAGGCGGAATGCTTCGATCTTTATTTTACAGGCGTAAGAGGGGCAAGGATTCATGCAAAATATGTACGGCCGCGGAATGCAGAAAGCAAACATCCTGCCATTGTGCAGTTCCATGGCTACAGCGGCAATAGCGGCGACTGGAGCGACAAGCTGGCTTATGCCTCGCTTGGTTTTTCCGTATTGTCGATGGATGCGCGCGGACAAGGAGGACACTCCGAGGATGTCGGCGGCGTAAAGGGCAACACCTTGAACGGGCATATTATAAGAGGACTCGACGATCATCCCGACAACCTGTTGTTCAGACATATTTTTCTGGATACCGCCCAGCTTGCGGGCATTGCCTTGTCGCTGCCGGAGGTAGACCCGGACCATGTATATGCAACCGGAGGCTCTCAGGGCGGGGCGTTGGCGATCGCTTGCGCTGCCCTGGAGCCGCGCGTAAGCAAGCTTGGCACGGTATTTCCATTCCTGTGCGACTATAAACGGACTTGGACAATGGATCTGGCTAAAGATGCTTATCAGGAGCTGAGAAATTATTTCCGCAGCTTTGATCCCCTTCATGAGCGGGAGGACGAGATTTTTGAGCGGCTCGGCTATATCGACCTTCAGTTTCTGGCGGATCGAATCAGAGCCGAGGTGGTCATGGCTGTTGGATTGATGGACACCATATGTCCGCCTTCGACCCAATTTGCTGCCTACAATAAAATGACCGCGCCCAAACAAACGTTGATTTATCCGGACTTTGGCCATGAAAATCTGCCCGGCTTAAACGACAAACTGATGCAATTTTTCTTGGGGTCCATGGTATAATTAAGGAAATTTGTCGTTAGATGGGCTGATGCTGACGTAATCAGTTGAAACGTTATTCCAATTGGCGCGTATTGTTAATTATTACGACCTATCAGGGCGAAGGAGGAATTGTTGACTATGAGTATTTTTCAAAGACTGTTCCGTATCGGTAAATCCAATGTCAATGCAGCGCTGGACCATCTGGAAGATCCGGTGAAGATGATTGACCAGGTTCTTCGTGAACTGGATGAAGATATCGAAAAGGTGACGGCTGCCGTAACGACCCAAATCGCAGTGGAGAAACGGTTTGAACGCGAACTGAACGAAGCGCAGGAGGTTATCGCAAAACGCGATGCGCAAGCTCGCCAAGCACTTGCCAGCGGGGATGAAAGCCTTGCTCGCGAAGCGCTTGCCGATAAAAAGCGTTATACTGAAAAACGCGATTCGGTACAGGCCAGCTACGACAGGGCCAAAGCTACCGCAGACAAGCTGCGTACACAGCTGCAGGAAATGAAAACAAAAGTGCAGGAAATGAAAACGCAGCGCAGCACGCTGATCGCCCAGGCCGAAGCGGCGAAGGCTCAAGAACGCATCAATAAAACAATGAGCGGCATTGGCGGCAATGATCTCGGCGCAACCTTCAACCGTATGGAGGAGCGCATCAAACAAATGCACGATCAGGCGGATGCGGCATACGAGCTGGCGAATGAAGGCAAATCGCTGGACGCCAAATTCGAGGAGCTTGAAAAATCAGGCAAGGATGCCGAACTGGAAGATGAATTGGCGGCTCTGAAAGCGGAGCTGGAAGGGAAAAAAGAATAGGTATTGTATAAAAAGAAGTCTCCGTGTGGCCGCGGCGCAAAATGATCTGCGCTGCGGCCAAATGGGAGGCTTTTTTTATTCGATGACTGTTAACATCGTTATGGATTATTCAGCGCTTCTGAAATAACTTCGTTTATGGCATTGATGTCAGGGGTATCGGATTTCGCATCCTGGAGCTTGTATTTTTGCTTCAGCGCAAGCAGCCTGTGCAAACTTTCATCCAGCCTGTCCTCCGTGATGCTGCCATCTTTAACGCTGCTGCTCAGTGCTGCCAGCACCCGCTGCTGCAGCTTCTCGTCATGTCCGACCAGGAGCAGATCGGCGCCCGCTTGTACAGCTCTGACCGCTGCCTCGCCAATTTCATTGTCCTGAAGCAAACCTCCCATCGTCAAATCATCGGTAACAACTACGCCGTTGTAGCCCAGTCCGCTCCGCAGCAGTCCGTTGATGGCTTTGTCGGAAATGGAGGTGGGATAATCCTTATCCAGCGCAGGGATCAGCAGATGGGCAACCATTACAGCATCGGCGTTTTGTCCTACGGCTTCCACAAATGGCAGCAGCTCCAGCTTCCCTAGCTCGTCCAAGGATTTGCCTACGACCGGAAGCGCGTAATGGGAATCCACTGAAGTATCTCCGTGTCCGGGGAAATGCTTGACCACCGTCGTCACGCCTGCTTCGGAAATGCCATGCATCATTGCTAATCCGTGGTTAATAACCGTATCAGCGTCGGAGCCGAATGAACGATCGCCGATGACAGGATTATCCGGATTGCTGTCAATGTCGAGTACAGGGGCAAAATCCATATTGAAACCCAATGCTTTAACGGATAAACCCAATGCATGCCCAACATCCTTTGTGTGTTCAATGTCCTTTAGAGCCCCCAGTTCATGCGCGGAAGGGAACTTGTTGATTTCGGCCGGCAGCCTGCTTACTTTACCGCCCTCCTGGTCAAGGCTTAGCCAGAGAGGAACGCTGTTTTCTTTGTTTGCTGCTTTTAAGCTGTTCAATAATGCTGCCGTTTGGGCAGCCGATTTTATATTGTCTTTGTACAAGATAAACCCGCCAACTTTATTATCCTGGATCATTTTTTTGGCAAAAGGGCTAATCGTTTTCCCGTCCAGTCCAATGAGCAGAAGCTGCCCGATTTTTTCATCAAGCGTCATGTTGGCAATTTGATCTGCAATATCCTCGCCCGGAAGCGGGGTCGCTGCAGGTTCCCCGGTTTTGTCCGGTGCGGAAGGCGAGGGAGATGGTGATTCCGCAGCCGAAGTCGAAGAGGGCGGAGAGGCCGTCGGCGCCGCTGCGCCGCCGCTGGAACTTCCGCAGCCCCCAGCTACGATGAGCACAATGGATAAAGCAAAAGCCAATACGATTCGCATAAATCAACCTCCCATTCAATTTCTCCTATTGTACCGATCTGAATCCGGCGGGTCAAACGCCGTTTCCATTTTCTTGCTGCCTGCACATGATGCTATACATCAATCAGTGTGGAAAGGATGCACCCAAATGAATATTTGTGTGGTGGGAGCGGGGTATGTCGGCCTCACGACCTCGGCTGTTTTGTCGAAGCTCGGCCATACCGTATGGTGCTGCGATCGCGACGACTCGAAAATTACTTCATTGCAAAACGGACATATCCCAATCTTTGAGCCTGGGCTTGAGGAACTTGTGCAGCAAGGCGTAAGCGACAACCGATTGCATTTCAGCTCCGATGTCCCGCATTACGTTGAAGAATGTCCGGTCATTATGGTGGCCGTGGGAACGCCGTCGGCGCCTGACGGAACGGCGGATCTGGTCTATGTCAAAAGCGTGTTGCTAAGCATCGCGAATGGAATACGAGGACCTAAAACCGTCATTATTAAAAGCACGGTGCCGCCCGGAACTGGAGATTGGGCACAAGACTTTTTTCTGCGCAGAGGTGTTTCAAAGGATTGGATCGAGGTTGTTTCCAACCCTGAATTTTTGCGGGAAGGAACGGCAATCCACGACTCCTTCCATCCCGATCGCATTTTGGTTGGGGCCTCCAGTCCATATGCCGGGGCGCTTGTCGCTTCCCTGTATGACGGCATATCCGCGCCGGTGCTGCATACGGGCCGCACGGAAGCGGAAATGATCAAATACGGCTCCAACTCCTTCCTTGCAGTCAAGCTTTCTTTTATTAACGAACTGGCAAGGCTGTGCGAAACATTCCATGCGGATATTACCGAGGTATCGCGGGGAATCGGAATGGATGTGCGGATTGGAGAGAAGTTCCTGCAAGCGGGCATCGGTTATGGCGGCTCATGCCTGCCCAAAGACGTCTCTGCGCTTATTGCAACAGCGTCTGGCAAGGGGATGGGGTTAAAGCTGCTCGAGGCTGCCGCATCTGTAAACGAAACGCAGGTGCAGGCATACGTGTCGAAGTTGGAGCGAGTGCTGGGAGCGTTGAACCAAGACGTATCCATTGCGGTATGGGGAGCTACCTTCAAGGAAAATACTGACGATCTCCGTTATTCCAAAGCATTAGTGTTTATGGAAGCGCTGGCGGCAAAAGGTTGCGGGGTCAACGCATTTGATCCGCTATCTGCTCCTGATATGGAAGGGGTCAAGTGGGCTTCATCCCAAATGGAAGCGTTAGAGGGGGCCGATGCTTTGGTCGTAGCGACCGGCTGGAAGCAATTTGTTTCGGCTGATTGGCAAGCCGTCAAAGCTGCCATGAAAGGAACTGTCGTTGTGGATGGGCGCAATGTCCTGGACCGCGCCGCGGTTGAGGAAGCCGGACTTCATTATGTCGGTCTGGGAAGACCGGGGACAAAACAGGCGGAAGCGGCCGCAACGGACTGAGCGGCTCCTTGGAGACGCTCAGCTTGTCCGGCGAATAATGTCCGTGTAGACGCCTTACGGGTTTAACCCATTCAAATAAGTGATCGCTGAAGCAATGATTTTCCGGTAAGCGGGGGATTGAAAGGAGGGCGCATGATGGCCGGGCTGCAAATAGACAACAGTGCCGAGGCCATACTTGCGCTCCCAGCCCGCCGGAATGGTAGTGCCTTGGAATTCATATTCCATAAAAATCGTTTTTTCAACAAAGGGGTCAAGCACGAACTGATAAGGCTCCTCGTTCAAAAGGAAGGACTCTATGCCTTCCATAATGGGATGGCTTGCGCCAGCTTCCGTAACGATATAATTCAGTTCCTGGTAAGGCGGGTGATCCGTAAATTCACCGCCGATCAGGGTCAGCAGTTCGCTGCTGGCTTGAAGTGAAATACCGTTGTGCAGGACAAGCAGTTTCCCGCCTCCCGCCACATAACGAAGCAGGCCAGCCCGTTGCTCGGCAGGCAATGGTTTCCTCCAGCAATCGGTGTAGCTGATCAATAGGTCGCAAGTTACCTCGCCGTCCAATTGCGCCAACAGTTGATAATCCAAGCTAGCGGTCAAGCGGCAGCCGTCGGGAACGATCGTTTTCATTTCCTCATAAGCTGCGGACAAGGGATGCCAAGGTGCATCCTCATTGTTTCCAAGCATGATGGCGTGTATGGATTGGCTCATCTCTCTTCCTCCCAAGCCCCCTCGTATGGGGACAAAAAATATGAATGCCCTTACAATAGAGAGCGTTTCCCTTATTGTAAGCTTCTCTTCCCGTTGCGGCAAGACGTTTTACGGGGCTTGGCTCAAGCTTGCGAGGATCAGTGTGCGTGCACCCTATAGGTGACGGTAGGAGGTTTCATAAAGCTGGCGGTAAGCGGACGGAGTCATGCCTTCATGCTCCATAAACCGTTTATTGAAATAGCTGACGCTTGGATACCCCGCTTCCCTGGCTATGTCGCCGATCGTCAAGGATTGGCGCTCCAGCAGCCATTGCTTGGCCGTCTGAAGTCGGCAGCGGGTAATAAAGTCCATCGGCGTCATCTCCATCACCTGACGGAACAGTTTGCAAAAATAATGGGGCGTGACCCCGGCCAGATCCGACCACCTCTCCAGCAGAAAAGGCTCTGTCGCCTCCTGCTGCATAACGGGGAGCAGCTCCAGTATCCGACCTCCCGAAGAAGAAGTTTTCCCGCTAGCTTTGGGCACGGCTTGCTCCACAAATAAAGTTAACAGGGCATAGGTCAGCGTAGAAAGCCGATGAGGACGCAACATCCGATTTTGCTCCGCTTCGGCCAACAGTTCCTCATGGGCTTCCATCCACAACTCTGGCTGGCGGATGCTCCAGATTCGGCTAAGGTGCAGCTCGCGTTTCAACATGAAATCAAACAAGCTGTCGCCGTAAAAATGGACCCAATGGATATCCCAGGGCTCTTCCTTGCTGCTGTAATAACGCTGCTGCTGCAGCGGGAAATAAAGAAAGGCATCTCCCGGGCCAAGCGTATAGGTGATGCCGTCTTGCTCGACATACCCTTTTCCGCTGGAAATAAAATGAATGTTAAAATTGTTCATGGCGTCCGCATTGCGGCTTACGGTATGTTCGGACCATCTGTGGTAGAGGCCCACTGACTCCGGCATGCAGAAGTAAGGACTGGTGGGCAAAGTAAGCAGATGGCTTTGGCGCTGCATGGGCATCCTCGACTTTCATGACAATATTGTTATAATTCATCTTAATATATTGTTATTTTCATTTCAAACCCACCCAATTATAATGACAATATCGTAATAATAAATTTTCATAAGTGCAAGTTCAAAAAGTCCGGCTTTCAGTACCGAGAATTTGGGATGAAGCTAGAAAAGGAGCAGCAGACTTTTTGAACAATCTCTATAAAGGGAGTTGGAGTGACTTTGAAGAAATTAAGATGGGGCATTCTTGGCAGCGCTGCCATTGCTAAGCGCGCAGTTATACCCGGTATTCAAGGTTCCGACCGAAACGTGGTTGCTGCCATCGCAAGCCGGGATTTGGAAAAGTCCAGAGATGTCGCGAAGCAATTCGGCATTTCGGACGCTTACGGCAGCTATGAAGAGCTGTTAGCCGACGATACAATTGATGCGGTATACATACCGCTTCCCAATCATCTGCATTTGGAATGGACGCGTAAGGCCGCGGAAGCCGGAAAACATATCTTATGCGAAAAACCGCTTGCGTTAACCGCAGCGGAGGCTCAGCAAATGACGGATGCCTGCCAGCGTGCAGGGGTTCAGCTATCGGAAGCGTTTATGTACCGCTGGCATCCTCGTTATGATGAAATTGCTTCCATTATTGCTTCCGGCGAAATCGGCGAGGTGAGGAGCATATTCAGCTCCTTTACGTTTAATAACGCCGGGGACAGCGGCAATGTGCGGTATGTTAAGGAATGGGGCGGCGGCTCTTTGTATGATGTTGGCTGCTATCCCATCAGCGCGGCCAGGCTGCTGCTCGGCCAGGAACCGGTAGCGGCAACGGCTCACGCCATGTTTTCGCCGCAGCATGATGATGTTGATATGATGCTGTCCGGTCTGCTTGAATTTGAAGGCGGCAAGTCGCTTGTTTTTGACTGCGGCATGTGGGCGGCATTCCGCAATCCGCTGGAGGTGCTTGGCACGGAGGGAATGATTCGGGTTCCCTCTGCATATGTGACCAATTCGCCCGGCAGCGCCAACTTTTTCGTACAGCGGGGCAACGAGACCAGAGAAGTGATATGTGCGGATGTTAACGCGTATACGGCTCAGGCCGACGCCATGCACGCAGCGATTACTGGCGAAGCAAATCTCCGGTTTGCGCCGGTGGATGCGGTCCAAAATATGAAAGTTATCGAGGCTTGTCTGCGCTCCGCGCGTGAACGATCCAGAATCGAACTATAAGAGGTAAGTGGTTGGAACGATAACGACATTCAAGGAGGTTTCCATAATGGAATATATCAACATTGAAGGTTGCGCCAAGCCGGTTTCGAGGCTGATGAAAGGAACGGACTATTTTAGGCATGAGACCTATGAGAAAGCGGCAGCCAATCTGGATGCCTTTTTCGCCATCGGCGGCAATTCGCTGGATACCGCACATATTTATTGCGGAGGACAAAGCGAAGAAGTAATCGGGCGTTACATGAAGGAAAGAGGCAATCGCGACAAACTGATCATTATGACCAAAGGAGCGCATCACGATCAATTTGGCCCCCGCGTCAACAGGGATGCCATTAATAAAGATCTAGCCGACAGCCTGGAGCGGCTGCAGACCGACTTTGTCGACCTGTATGCCCTGCATCGTGACGATCCTGATACGCCTGTTGAAGTCATCGTGGATGCTCTTAACGAACATGTTCAGGCGGGAACAATTGGAGCGATTGGCGTGTCCAACTGGACCTGGCGGCGTATTGAAGAAGCGAATGCTTATGCAGCTAACAAGGGTCTTCGGGGTTTTACGTTCAGCAGCCCCAATCTCAGTTTAGCCAAAGCTAACGAGCCTTTCTGGGCCGGATGCGTGTCCGCAGATGCCGAGACATTAGCCTGGCATCAGTCGGTTCAGCTTCCGCTGCTGTCCTGGTCTTCCCAGGCAAGAGGATTTTTTACCGGCCGCTTTACGCCTGAAGTCCGGGATAATAGCGATCTGGTACGCGTCTTTTACAGCGATGCGAACTGGGAGCGGCTGGCGCGCGCCCGTGAACTGGCAGAACAGAAGGGGGCAACGGCGATTCAAATCGCGCTTGCTTACGTGTTGAATCAGCCTTTTCCGACCTGCGCCTTGATTGGCGCACAGAGCGCGGAAGAGCTTCAGTCTTGTCATGAAGGCTCCTCCATCCAGTTGACTCAATCGGAGCTGGAATGGCTTGAAGGAGCCGTCGAAAAAGGGTAACCTGAGCGCAAAAATACCGTACTCTATGCAAAAGAGCCTTCAAACCACTGGAAAGTGGATCTGAAGGCTCTTATTTGCTTCAATATTACGTAAAAGCGGAGGCCATGCTTTTGGCTAAAATGCTTTGTGTTTGACTCCTACTCTGTTTTGAACAACGTTGCGATAGAGCCGCCTTCTGTAATGATACGGATAGCAGCTCCCAGCAGCGGAGCCATTGGCAATACAACAAATTTGTCAGGGCTGTCCGCATCCAGCGCAATGGTGTCGGTAATGACGACTTCCTGGATGTTGGGATGGTTCAGCTTCTGCACGGCATTTTCGGAAAATAATCCATGCGTCGCACAGATAAAGGCATCTTCCGCTCCGCGTTTTTTCAACGCTTCAACAACGTTAACGATCGTGCTTCCGGTATCGATCAAATCCTCGATAATAATCGGGGTTTTGCCCTCTACCTCGCCAATGATATGAGTAATTTGCGACTGGTTGTGCGCAGGCCGGTTTTTGATCATAATGGCGAACGGGCAATCCAGCATATTGGCTAGCTTTTCCGCAGTTGTGGCTCGTCCCGCATCGGGAGAAACGACAACAGGATTTTTAATGTTTTTGGAGCGCAGGTAACCAATGATCAAATCAAGCGCGGTCAGATGGTCCACCGTTATTTTGAAAAAGCCTTGAATCGCATCGGCATGAAGATCCACCGTAATGATTCGGCCTGCTCCAACCGTTGTCAGCACATCAGCTACCATTTTGGCGGAGATGGGTTCGCGCGGCGCGGATTTACGCTCCTGGCGGGCATATCCGTAATACGGCATAACGATGTTGATCGACTGGGCGGAAGCCCGCTTTGCCGCGTCAATCATCACCATCAGCTCCACCAAATGCTCATTGACGGGATGCGACAGCGATTGAACAAGAAAAACGTGGCTATTGCGAAGCGACTCTTCATAGGATACATGGATTTCGCCGCTTTGCTGGCGGGAGATAGCGGCTTTGCCCAAAGGCATGCCCAGCTCCTCGCACATTTTGAGCGCCAGATCGCGGTTAGACGATCCGGAAAAAATTTTGATTGACATAAGGTCCTCCTCAGGTGCTATCTCAGGCCGGGTATGGCGACATCCGGATTGGTGTCGGCTTCATAATCAACGCCGTCCGTTTCAAAGCCGAACAGCTGGAAAAATTCACGGCGGTAGCCTTCAAGATCGGACAGCTCGTAGACATTTTCCGTTGTCAGCTGTTCCCACACTTTAGCGACTTCAGCTTGAATTTCGGGCTTCATTTCCCAATCGTCCACACGAATCAGCCCTTTTTCATCTACAGGAGCAGGGCCTTCGCCGTAAAGTCTTTCCGCAAACAGGCGATACATTTGTTCGATGCAGCCTTCATGCAGCCCTTTTTCCTTCATGACTTTGTACAGAGCGGAAATATAAAGAGGGACAACTGGAATCGCAGAACTGGACTGCGTTACCAGTGCTTTGTTGACGGAAACGAATGCCCGGCCGCCTTTTGTGCCCAGTTGGACGTTTAGTGCGTTTGCCGTCTCTTCCAGGTGGTTTTTGGCTGCGCCGATCGTTCCCTCGCGATAGACTGCGTGGGTGATTTCCGGACCTATGTAGGAATAAGCAACCGTTGTTGCGCCTTCCGTCAGCACGCCGGCTTGCTCCAGCGCATCGATCCACATTCCCCAGTCCTCGCCGCCCATGACAGCAATGGTTTGACGAAGCTCGTCCTCGGTAGCCGGTTCGATGGTCGCTTGGCTAACATCGCCCGTATGGAAGTTAACGGTTTTGTTGCTGTAAACGCCGCCCAGCGGTTTGATGACGGAGGAAAACGTTTCGCCCGTTTTGGGATGGGTCCGTCGCGGCGACGCCACGCTGTAGACCACGAGATCGACGCTGCCAAGCTCGTTTTTGATCAGGTCGATCGTTTTGGCTTTGATTTCATCGGAAAACGCATCGCCAACGATGCTGTACGACTTGAGGCCTGCCTCTTGAGCGGACGCCTCGAAAGCTGCAGAGTTGTACCAGCCGGCGGAAGCTGTGCGCGCGCCTTCCGCTGCTTTATCGAAGTAAACGCCGATTGTAGCCGCGCCAGCGCCAAAAGCGGATACGATACGCGATGCCAGACCGTAGCCTGTGGAGGCGCCGATGACCAGCACATTGCGCGGGCCCGTAATGGCTTGCTGTCCCTGCACATATTGGATTTGCCGCTGCACTTGCTTGGCGCAGCCCTCTGGATGTGCGGTTGTGCAGATAAATCCGCGAGTTTTAGGTTGAATAATCATTTAGGAGTTATTCCTTTCATTTTTAAATGGAATACTCCTATTTTACCGATTTTCAGACGTAAAAGAAAGAGAAACCGTCCGGCAGGCCGTGGCGAAGGCAAAAAACAAATAAAAAACGCAGCCAAGCCCAGTGTCGCAGCGGGTTGGTTGCGTTGTGGTTGCCGCTATAGCTCTGCCGCGGAAATTAGTGGCGACGTCTGGTCTTCAACGGTATCCGGAAAGCTGCTGCTCGGCCATCTGGACGAGGCGGCGAGTTATGTATCCGCCGATGGAGCCCATGTCCCGAGTGGTCATATTGCCGTAATAGCCGTCCTGCGGGAGCTGAATGCCAAGTTCTTGGGCAACTTCATATTTCATCTGCTCCAGCGCCGCGCGGGCTTGAGGGACAACGATGCTTCTGGATTGACTGCTTGCCATCTCTGATCAACCTCCTTTGACTCTATTATGCGATGCCGCTTTGTGCATTATTCGCTAACTTCACCACAATTTACCGACGAATTGAGGGAAGCCGCCATGCTAAAATGGAGCAATGGAGGGGCTTGCCTATGTTTGAGAAACCGATGCTGCCCTTTAAGCGGGAGGCTCCGTTTGACAGTGAAGACCATTTGTTTGAGCCAAAAATAGCCGGACAGCGGCTGCGCCTATCGATGAAGGACGGGGTAACGACCTTGTTATCGCGGCATGGCTACGACTTGACGATGCAATACCCCGAGCTTCTGCGCGTCCCGCTTGTTACACCGGCGGATGTGGTGATTGATGGCGAGGTGACATATCTGGATCCGGAAACCGGGCGGGAAGATATGGACAAGCTGCAGAGCAGATACCGGATGACCCGGCGGTCTGATATCCGGGATGCGGCAAAGGATTTGCCGGTTACTTATTTTGTCTTTGATCTCATAAGTCTGAATGGAGCGGACTTGCGGTCATGGCCGCTGATCGAGAGAAAAAAGGCGCTGCATAGCATACTGGAGGAAAATAACTATTTTAAACATATGCGCTATGTGGAAGAGGAGGGCGTCAAGCTGTATCGCTTGGCGGGTTTGTTGGGGCTTGAAGGCATTATGTGCAAAAAAAAGCAAAGCCAGTATCGGGAGGGGCGAAGCCAGGATTGGCTGGCTGTCACGAACACAAAGGGACGGATACCATTATAGTGCGTGTTCAAAAAGTCCGGTTTTCAGTGCCGAGAAGATGGCAAGAAGCTAGAAATCGAGGACCGGAGCGTAGTGGTAGCTACGTGAGGACCTCAAATGTTTCCGGAGGAAACATCCTTCGTAAGCATACGCTTATTTCGGCTGAATGCCATATTCGACGCTGTCCATGCCGCCCGGCATGTCACGCAATGGAAAGCGGACTTTTTGAACAACCGCATAAATGAAGTTCAAAAAGTCCGGTTTTCAGTGCCGAGAAGATGGCAAGAAGCTAGAAATCGAGGACCGGAGCGTAGTGGTAGCTACGTGAGGACCTCAAATGTTTCCGGAGGAAACATCCTTCGTAAGCATACGCCTATTTCGGCTGAATGCCATATTCGACGCTGTCCATGCCGCTAGGCATGTCACGCAATGGAAATCGGACTTTTTGAACAACCCCTCTATGGCATTTTGTCTCCGCGGGCGCTGATGTATAGTCTCCACCAATCGTCTCGGGTCATGGCATCAGCTTGACGCTGCGCATCGGAGCAAGCCAGAATACGCTTCGGATTAGCTGTTCCGATAACAGGCTGAATGCCTGCGGGGTGGCGCATGAGCCAGCCCAATACGATCGCTTCCGGCGTTGTTTCCCGCTCATTAGCCATTTGCTCCACAAGTTTGGCGGTGCGGATATCGCTTTCGGACGCGTTTTCGGGAAGGTTTCCGCTGTATTTGCCCTGTGCGAGCGGTCCCCAAGCTTGCAGTTGAATCCCGTTGCTGCGGGAATATTCCATGAGGCCTTCTTCGAAATGAACGGATAAGCCGGCCTTCTGATTGACGTAAACGCCATGATCAACCCAGTCATGACGGGCAAGGCTAAGCTCAAGTTGATTAACAATAAACGGTTCGGAAAAAGAGCGCTGCAGGAAGTCGATTTGACCGCTGTGCATATTGGATACGCCGAAATGGCGCACCTTTCCGGATTCTTTCAGTTTGGTCAGCGCTTCCGCGACTTCGTCCGGCTCCACCAGCGGGTCGGGACGGTGCAGCAGCAAAATATCAATGTAATCGGTTCCAAGTCTGCTTAAAATACCGTCAACCGAATTCAGAATATGCTCCCCGGAAAAATCAAAACGGTTGGGCAGGTTGCCCTCCGAAAGCCGGATGCCGCATTTGGATTGAATAACGATCTTTTCGCGCAGTCCCGGCTGCTTGTCCAGCACATGGCGGAATACTTGCTCGGCTTTGCCTCGCGTATAGATGTCGGCATGGTCAAACATCGTGATTCCGATGGACAATGCTGCATCCACCGCCGCCTCCGCTGTTTTGACATGCTCATCCCGGTAAGGTTCATAGCTCCAATCTCCGCCTAGACCCATGCAGCCGAGAGCCAGTCTGCTTGTTGTAATTCCTCTCTGTTCCAGCGGCATTACAGTCATACATGATCAGCCTCCTGAATAACAAATTTGGACATTCCTTTCCATTATACTCCTTTGGGAGGGAAGCGCCTATCTTTTTGCATCTTTTCATGCAGACATGGTACATTTTTGATGAAGATACGAGGAGAGTTATTCATATTTAATAGGGAGATGAACTCATGGCACGTATTCAATGCGATTTTTTCTCGGAAACATTAGGCATCAACACATCAATGAGCGTTATTTTGCCCCAGCAGACCCGCACTCAAATCGGGATGAACAATGTCAGCGGAGGAGGCCGCCACAAAACGTTGTATTTGCTGCACGGATTTTCTGATGACGATACGATCTGGTCGCGCCGGACATCGGTGGAGCGTTATGTGGCGGAAAGCGGAATTGCGGTTGTTATGCCCAATGCCCATACCAGCTTTTATACCGATATGGAGTACGGTGGAGCCTATTGGACCTTTTTGTCAGAGGAACTTCCGGCGTTAGCCCGTTCGTTTTTCCCGCTGTCTCATGCAAAAGAGGACAATTATGTCGCCGGGTTGTCGATGGGCGGGTATGGGGCGTTTAAGTGGGCCCTCAGGCGTCCAGACATGTTTGCGGCGGCAGGAAGCTTTTCCGGCGCGTTGGATCTTGCGGGTTTTATCAAGAAGACAGATAAGAATTCGTCGATTGGCCGTGCGTTCAACCTTATTTTTGGCCAAAGGGAAATTGACGGCTCGGATGACGATTTGCTTGCTTTAGCGGAGCGTGCGGGACAAGCCGGCGCATTGCCGCCTCGCCTTTTTCAAAGCTGCGGCACGGAAGACTTCTTGTATGAAGAAAATTTGGCCTTCAGGGATAAATGCCGCGAAAGCGGTGTGGAACTGCACTATGCCGAAGGTCCGGGAGACCACTCCTGGGAATATTGGGACGTGCAAATCCAGCATTTTCTGAAATGGCTGTAAAATGACAAAAGGGAATTGAAAAATAGCTCGTTTGCCAGTATGATAGGGATAGGATTAACTAATATGTTTATGGATTAACAAATATATTATTCCATGAGCATGGATATCCTAATACTGGAGAAGAGGCGATGGAATGAGCAGCAAGGTTGTTATTCAAGGAGATCAGACGCTTGGCAAAATCGACCGCAATATTTATTCCCATTTTTCCGAGCATCTTGGCAGATGTATTTACGAAGGTTTCTGGGTAGGCGAGGATTCGCCGATTCCCAATACAGCAGGTATCCGCAACGATGTTGTGGAAGCGCTTAAAGCGATTTCCATTCCGGCGCTGCGTTGGCCGGGCGGCTGTTTTGCCGATGAATACCACTGGAAGGATGGCATCGGCCCGCGCGAAAGCCGGAAACGGATGATAAATACGCATTGGGGCGGCGTTGTGGAGAACAACCATTTTGGCACGCATGAATTTATGCAGTTGTGCGAGCAGCTGGAATGTGAACCGATCATTTGCGGCAACGTCGGAAGCGGAACTGTTCAGGAAATGGCTGAATGGGTTGAATATATGACATTTGACGGCGTTTCGCCGATGGCTGAGCTGCGTCGCGCCAATGGCCGGGAGAAGCCTTGGAAGCTGACTTATTTTGGCGTGGGCAATGAAAACTGGGGCTGTGGCGGACATATGCGTCCTGAATATTATGCGGATGAATATCGCCGTTATCAAACCTATGTCCGCAATTACAGCGGCAATGTTATTCACAAAATCGCCTGCGGACCAAACGTTGACGATTACCGCTGGACCGAAGTTTTGATGCGCGAGGCGCATAATCATATGCATTCTCTGTCTCTGCACTATTACACAATTCCCGGAACCTGGGACAAAAAAGGCGCCGCAACAGAGTTTTCGGAGGAAGAATGGATTGTTACACTTCGCAAAACGCTGTTTATGGAGGAATTGCTCACTCGTCATTCCGCGATTATGGATAAATACGATCCTGCGAAGCGGGTAGGTCTGGTTGTTGACGAATGGGGCAACTGGTTTGATGTTGAACCGGGCACTAATCCCGGCTTCTTGTACCAGCAAAACACAATCCGGGATGCGCTGGTCGCGGCTCTGAACTTCCATATTTTCCATAACCACAATGATCGCGTTCGTATGACCAACATCGCTCAAATCGTCAATGTGCTTCAATCCGTCATTTTGACGGAAGGCGATAAGATGCTGCTGACGCCTACCTATCATGTTTTCGGCATGTTCCAAGTGCATCAGGACGCAGAGCGTTTGGCGCTGCATTTGAATACAGGTCAATATACGTACGGAAATGAAAGCATTCCGCAAGTATCCGCAAGCGCTTCGAAAAATGCGGAAGGCGCCATCCATATTAGCTTGTGCAACGTTGATACAACTAACGACGCCGAAGTGGAAATCGAGCTTCGCGGTTTGGTTGACCAAAACATATCGGTATCGGGTACGGTATTGGCGGCAAGCGAAATGGATGCCCATAATACGTTCCAGCAGCCGGATAAAGTTAAACCGTCTGTATTTTCGGCTTTTGCGGTGGAAGGCACTACGCTGAAAGTGAAGCTTTCCCCGATGTCGGTTACGGTGCTTGAGCTGAAGTAAGAGGCTTTCGGTTTGGTTCGGTAACAAGATATGAATAGAAAGCAATGCCGAAGAGGGGGTTGTGTATGGAAAAGCAGTACGGTTACCGGGACGAGTGTAAAGGGTGCGATAACCGCTACCAGGTTAGCAGCGCCGACATCGATCGGATGTTGGCCGCGCCAATGTTTAGCCGATCCGATGTATGCGTAAGCGATGCCGAATACGATGCCCGTCTTCAGGCTTGCCGCAGCTGCCCACGATTGCTGGACGGCGAAACCTGCTCCGCTTGCGGCTGTTATGTCCGGGTTGCTGCAAAGCTGAAGTCGAAAAGCTGCCCGTTGCCGGGTGGAGGGTTATGGCCCGCCGCCGCTGTAGAGGCCGTATCAGGCTAGTAGTAGCCGCGCTTGCAGTCCGGCGGACAACTCGTTATAATCGTCGATATATGGAGCAGATCGTGAAGCACACGACAACAGGCGCATTGCGCCCGTAGTCGTGTGCTTTTTTGCGTTCCGGGAAGGAGAGTGGAGGCGGTGTTAGAGCGGCAAGAAGAACGTTTGCGTAGTGAGGTCAGCCATGATGAAGCTTTCAAAAAGCTGCTTGAAGTTTTTTTCAAGGAATTTATCGAGCTGTTTTTTCCGCAGCTTTTGCCCTTATTGGATTTTGGTCATGCCCGATTTTTGATGCAAGAGCTATTAGTGGATATCATAGGGGAGCAGGCACGGAGTCTTGATTTGCTGCTGGAAACCAGGAATGCCGACGGGAGCGCGTTTGTGCTCCTGCATTTGGAGCCGCAATCGTACAGGGATCCTCAGTTTCATGAACGTATGTTTATTTATTACAGCCGGCTTTTCGAACGTCATCGCACCGAGCACAAATTGATCATTCCTATCGCGATCTTTACAGCGGACGAAGGGGGAGAAGAGGCAGACAAGCTGGTCTCCGCAGCGGGGGATCATGAAATTTTGAAGTTTCACTTTTTTAAAATCGAGCTGCGCCGTCTGAGCTGGCGACGTTTTGTGGATTCTGTTAACCCGGTCGCTGCTGCGCTGCTGGCGAAAATGGGTTATACTAAAAAGGAAAAGCGCGAGATGCGGCTGCATTATTTGCGCATGCTGCTGAAGCTGCGGAAGCAATTGGACGAGGCTCGTTTGCAGCTCGTCATGTCAGTAGGCGATTTATATTTTAAACCGGACAAGGCTGAGGACTTGCAGCTGCTGGAGCTTTTGGCGGCCGAATTCGGAGAGGAGGAGGCGGATCTGATGGAGTTGATGCCAGCGTGGAAGCGGTGGGGATACGAAGAAGGGCTTGAAGCCGGATTGCAGCAGGGTATGGAAAAAGGTATCGAAAGAGGCATTGAAAAAGGCTTGATGCAAGGCTTGGCCCTTGGAAAAGCGGATACGGTACAAAAGCTGCTGGACAAAGGGTTTCTGGCGGACGAGGTAGCTGATATGCTGGATGTTCCTCTCTCGGAGGTCACCATGATAGCGAAAAGCAGAAAACGGCCGGAAAATAAATAAATGCAGACGTTAGTGGGAAGCGAGGACTGTCCAGTCCCCGTTTCCGCTCTGTTTTTTTATTTCTGGTTGAGATGTAGACGTAAAATTTATTTGTATTTCGGAAGCCAGCTGCCATGGGCTTCAATCAAGTCGTCGCACATCGCAACGATGTCGTCTATGGACAACTCGGCGGATGTGTGTGGATCCAGCAGCGCAGCGTGATAAATATGCTCTTTTTTGCCCGTTATCGCGGCTTCGATCGTCAGAAGCTGCGTGTTGATATTGGTTCGGTTCAACGCAGCAAGCTGCGGCGGCAAATTACCCACAAAGGTAGGCGTGACGCCATTCCGGTCGACGAGGCACGGAACCTCGACGCAAGCTTCGCGCGGCAGGTTAGGGATAAGGCCTGTATTCATGACGTTTCCGCCGATACGGTAAGGCACATCGGTTTCGATGGCTTCCAGAATGTAGGAGGCATATTCATGGCTCCGGCAGTGCTCCAGATTTTTGTCCAGCACGAGAGTGTCGCGCATTTTTTTCCAATCTTCGATTTGACTGATGCAGCGTCTCGGGTATTCGTCCAGCGGGATATTGAAGCGGTCGACCAGCTCGGGATAGCCCTTCTTGCTAAAATAAGGATGATACTCCGCATTATGCTCCGAGGATTCGGTAATGTAATAGCCGAACTTCTGCATCAGCTCATATCGAACCATGTCGTGATGTTTTTCCTTCTGTTTCTCGGCCGCGCGTTTTTTGATTTCGGGATACAAATCAACTCCATCCTTGCTTACCTCAAGCAGCCATGCCATATGGTTAATGCCGGCGATATGCCACTTGACACCTTCAGTGTCCATACCCAGATGATCGAACAAATGAGGCACGCATACTTGTACGCTGTGGCACAGGCCAACGGTCTTTACGCCTCCATGCGTAATCATGACATTTGTCAGCACCGCCATTGGATTGGTGTAATTTAGAAATAAGGCGTCAGGACATACTTCCCGTATATCGGCCGCAAAGTCCAGCATAACCGGTATCGTGCGCAGGTTCCGGAAAATCCCGCCGATACCAGCTGTATCGCCAATCGTCTGGCGCAGTCCGTATTTCTTTGGAATCTCAAAATCGGTGATGGTGCAGGGATCATATCCGCCGACCTGAATGGCATTGACGATATAGCGGGCGTCTCTCAACGCTTCCTTCCGATCGGCATAAGTCTTCACAACGCAAGTGCTGCCGCTGGTTTGCTTCAAATTAAGCAGCATTTGCTCGGAATCCCGCAGGCGCTCTCCGTCGATATCGAACAAAGCAATTTCAAATCCCTGGAGCGCCGGAGTTTGCATGACGTCTCCCAAAATATTTTTGGCGAATACCGTACTGCCAGCTCCGATAAATGTAATTTTGGACATTGAAAAAACCTCCTGATTTGAATGGGTTGGTTTCTCGAGAAAGTCTTTGTTTACAGCCCTAGTATAAAGTTATACGCTTCCTTTTCATATGGAAAGAAAGCAGCACTATATGGATAAATGTCGTCTTTCGGTCTAGAATAAGAGGGAGGGAATATTTCAATAAGGAGATGGATTTATGAGCGACCACCACAGAATTTCCATTGCCGTTAATCCATCGCCTTTCCGCGATGAAATGTCCGTGTTGTTTTGCGGAGAGGGTGAGCCTCGAGGCGGGCATGCCATTGGACCTGCGGTTCATGACTACTACCTTATTCATATTGTGCTGGACGGCGGCGGGGTGTTTGAGACATTGGGCGAAAGACATCGGTTGAAGGCGGGGGACTGTTTTGTCATTTTTCCTGAGGTGCTCGTCCGGTATGAAGCGGATAAGCAGCATCCCTGGTCGTATATGTGGGTAGCCTTTTCTGGCGGAGCGAGTGATGATATGTTAAGCCGCATCGGATTTGCTCCGGATGCCGGAATAGTCCGAGGCTGCGATCTGGCCGAAATGGAGGAACTGTTCCGCAAGCTGCGGGTCAGCCTGGAGCAACCGGAAGGAGGAAGCGCGGGGCTCCGCAGCGTAGAAGCCTCCGGATGGTTAAGGATTATGCTGTTTAAGCTGGGGCAGCTTGCGATTTCCGCGGCCGACGGAGAACCCCCGTTTGGGAAGAGAGAAGGTATCAAAGAGGAAGCGGGCGAGCTGCATTCTCGAGCTTTTCCGGGATTGCAGCAGGCCATTTCCATGTTGTCTTATCAATACGGACAGCATACCTCGGTAAACGAAATCGCCAAAGCGCTTGGTTATCATCGCGCCCATTTGACCAAGCTTTTTAAGGAGACGACGGGTCTGTCCCCCATGCAATATTTGTACAAGGTGCGGATGAAAAAAGCCGAGACGCTGCTTATGAACGGATTGACCGTCGCCCAGACGGCAGCATCGGTCGGCTTTAATGATCCTCTCTTTTTCACCAAGCAGTTCCGCAAATGGAGCGGCGTTACGCCTACCGAGTTCAAGCGAGCGGGGGATGCCCGACCGAGCGGCGAAGAAGCAGATCAGCCGGAAGCACAATCTTCCGCCATGGAAGCTGGCCCTCCCGGTCCTGAATCCGCTCCATAAGCATCCCCATCCCCATATAGCCGAACTGGTAGGCTTGCTGGGCGGCGACCGTCATAAACGGCTCAACCTCGGAAGAGGGGCCAAGGTCGTCTATGCAGACAAGCGAAATATCCTCCGGCACCTTTAGACCCCGGCTATGAAGCAGCCTCATCACCTCAAGCGCCAGTACATTATTGCCTGTCAAAATGGCAGATGGCTTGGGGGTTAATCCGTCCAGCCAAGCTCCCATAGCCGATGAATCGCCGCCCGCGCCAAAGCTGGTTTCGTATACATAATCGTTGCGTAGAGGCAGCTCTCTCAGCTTCAGACCTTCCCTATAACCTTGAAGGCGAAGCCTCGCGCTTGAGATCGAGGAAGAGCCGTTAATCATGGCAATGGCTGAATGCCCGCAATCGGCCAGATGCTCCACGAGGCGGCGCGCGCCTTCCTTGCTGTCGCCGAGCACAATATCGCTATCAACGCCGGGCACCTCCCGGTCGAGCAGAACAAACGGCACATTGTGGCGCTTCAGCAATTCCAGGTGAGGCAGGGAGGGGTCGCCCGCCGGGGCAAGCAAAACACCGTCTACCCGAGTCGCCAGAATCGTGTTGATGTAATCTCTTTCCTTCTCCAGATCTTCATCGCTGTTGCCAAAAAGCAAACGGTATCCGTATTTTTTTGCAGCGTCCTCGGCGCCCCGGGCAAGAGTTGTATAAAACGGATTGGTAATATCCGTAATGAGCAAAAACAACAGCTTCGTTTGCTGCAGCACGAGGCTTCTTGCCGTTTGATTCGGAACATAATTCATTTCCTCCATCACGCGTTTGACTCGGGCTTTTGTTTTTTCGCTAATTTTTCCGGTGTTATTGATAACCCTGGATACGGTCATGGCCGAAACGTTGGCACGGGCCGCGATGTCATATATCGTAACCATAAAATACGCTCCTCATGTCTCTTTCCTGCCCTCTATCATACAAAAAAGAAAGCGTTGACAGCAACGGGCAATCCTGATAATTTAGGGTTATCGATAACATTTTTAATCCTGATTTGGAGGTTATACCATGGCAAATACGGATTTTAGGTTTCAAGGCGGTTTCCCTAAAATAGGCATAAGACCTACGATCGACGGCCGTCGCAAAGGGGTAAGGGAGTCGTTGGAAGAGCAAACGATGAACATGGCAAAGGCGACAGCTGCGCTGTTGTCGAGCGAGCTGCGGTATCCTAACGGCGAACCTGTCGAATGTGTCATTGCCGACACCACCATCGGAGGCGTGGCGGAAGCCGCGGCCTGTGGAGAAAAATTTGCCAAAGCTGGCGTAGGGGTATCGATAACGGTAACGCCGTGTTGGTGTTACGGTACGGAAACGATGGACATGGACCCTGCCATCCCAAAAGCCGTTTGGGGGTTTAACGGTACGGAACGTCCCGGCGCGGTTTATTTGGCTGCGGTGTTGTCCGGGTATGCGCAAAAAGGGCTTCCCGCCTTTGGCATATACGGGGAGCATGTGCAGGACTCCGGCGAAACGGAAGTGCCTCAGGATGTCAGGGAAAAGCTGCTTGCCTTTGCGCGCGCAGGTCTTGCTGTGGCCTATATGCGCGGCAAATCGTATTTGTCCATGGGTTCTGTCTCCATGGGAATAGCGGGATCAATCGTGAATGACGCATTTTTCCAGGAGTATCTGGGCATGCGCACGGAATACATCGATATGACGGAATTTGTGCGGAGAATGAATGAAGAAATCTATGACGTCGAAGAGTTCAAGAAAGCGTTGTCATGGGTCAAGGCCAACTGCAAGGAAGGCCCGGACAACAATCCAGATCATCTTCGAACCTCGAGAGAACAGAAGGACCGTGATTGGGAAACTGTTGTCAAAATGACGCAAATCGCGCGCGACCTGATGATTGGCAATCCTCGTCTTGGGGAGCTTGGCTTTGGCGAAGAAGCAATGGGCCATTACGCGATTGCCGCGGGATTTCAGGGACAGCGCCAATGGACGGACCATTTTCCAAATGGAGATTTTCTGGAAACCATCCTTAATTCCTCCTTCGACTGGAATGGCATTCGCGCGCCCTTTACGGTCGCTACGGAAAATGACAGCTTAAACGGAGCCGTTATGCTGTTTGGCCAGCTGCTGACCAACACAGCGCAAATTTTTGCCGATGTCCGCACCTATTGGAGTCCGGAATCCGTACAGCGGGTAACCGGTCATAAGCTGGAAGGCGCAGCCTCAGGGGGATTGCTGCATTTGATCAATTCCGGTTCGGCCACGCTGGACGGCACGGGCGAGCAGTCCAGAGACGGACAGCCGGCGATGAAGCCATTTTGGGAAATTCAAGAGGAGGAAGCGCGGAAATGTCTGGAGGCTACCGCCTGGCGGCCCGCATCGGTTGAATATTTCCGTGGCGGCGGTTACTCCACCGATTATTTGACTCGCGGAGGCATGCCGATGACCATGTCCCGCCTCAATCTGGTGAAGGGCATTGGACCGGTCCTCCAAATAGCGGAAGGTTATTCCGTTGAATTGCCGCAGGATGTCCACGATGCGCTGGACAAAAGAACCGACTCCACCTGGCCGACAACCTGGTTTGCGCCACTGCTGACGGGTGAAGGCGCGTTCCGCACCGTGTACGACGTCATGGATAATTGGGGAGCCAATCACGGTTCCATCAGCTATGGCCATATCGGAGCCGATCTCATTACGTTGGCCTCCATGCTGCGAATCCCGGTCAATATGCATAATGTGCCGCAGGAGAGGATTTTCCGTCCCCGGGCATGGGGACTGTTCGGCACTGCGCATTCCGAAGGAGCGGACTACCGGGCATGCGGCAATTTTGGCCCGTTGTATAAATAAGCAATGGATGGAGGCAGGAGAGAAATGAGCAGCATTAGAGAAGAATTATGCAAATATGCCCGCAAAACGGTCGCTGGCAAGCTGGTGGTTGGACCGGGTGGCAATATAAGCGCCCGGGAAAACGGCAAAATGTATCTGTCGCCCAGCGGTTTTGCGCTGGATGAAATTCAGCCGGAGCAATGGGTCGAAGTCGATATCGAAACGGGAGAGATTACGGACATTGGGCTTAGGCCGTCGTCTGAAGTGCTGATGCATCTTTACGCTTATCGCGCCAATCCCGATATTAACGCTATCGTCCATACGCATCCGCCGTATTGCATCGCGTTTACGCTGGTGGAGACGAAATTGCCCGTCATGTTTCCGGATCAGGCGGCGCTTGTTGGCAAAACATTGTATGTGCCTTATGTGCTGCCAACTACCGACAAGCTTGCATTTGCTTATGTCGAGGTGGTGAATCAGGCCAGCTCGGTATTGCTGGGCAACCATGGACTTGTAACCTCCGGCCGCAACTTGAGAGAAGCTTATTATCGGACTGAAGTGGTGGAGGAAAGCGCCAAAATCTATTTGATTGCAAAAGCAATCAAGGAACCTAAAGTGTTGACCGATGATGAATTCCGGGAGGTTGCCTCGCTGGAAAGCGAAGCCTACCGCATTCAATTGCTGCAAAAAATGAAATAGACATGACACTGTTTTCTGAGTTAGTCTTAGGGTGTTAACTGCTTGTCTAGAAATGGATAAAGGAGGGGTCGGGACATGCTAAAAGGAATTCCCAAGCTGATTTCGCCCGAGCTGCTGAAGGTGTTAATGGAAATGGGGCATGGAGATGAGCTGGTTCTTGCGGATGGGAATTTTCCGGCCGCCAGCCATGCGCAACGGCTGATTCGGTGTGACGGTCATGACATTCCGGAGCTGCTGGACGCCATATTGGGGCTTTTTCCGTTGGACCAATACGAGGTTAAACCTGCGGCGTTAATGGCGGTTGTGCCAGGCGATCCTGTGGAAACGCCAATCTGGAACGTTTATGGCGAAATCATTAAGGAATATGCAGGGCTTGAGGACCCGTTCGAGGAAGTTGAGCGGTTTGCCTTTTACGAGCGAGCCAAATCCGCTTATGCCATCGTGGCAACCGGCGAAAGTGCGCTTTATGCCAACCTGATTATCAAAAAAGGCGTCATTACCGCCGCGCAATAATCATGATAAACGGACAGCCCCTCTCATGTTACGATGAGCGGGGCTGTTCCTCTCTCGGAAGCGGAGATAATCCATCCATAATTATGTCAAGGAATTCGCGCATCAGGAAAGGCGCGGCCATTTTGACGGCGATGGGGCCCGCAAGCGTCATTAGCTCCATCAGCCATTTTTCGTTTTGCTCCGACGGCACAATAACGAGCGGAATAAACTGCATCAACTGAAATTCGCTGCCAGCGCCTCCTCGGCGTCCTGCACAGTAGTAAATGACGTCAAGCTGGCATGTCCTCCGGCAAGCTGTTGTTCAACGGGGCTGGCAGACCGGCCGTGCCGATTTTGGGCGTGTAGTCTTCTCCGTTAAAAACGAGAAAAAGCAGGGTCAACACCAACATTGGCGCCAAAATAAGAAGGGCAAGAGTTCTTTTGTCATGCAGAAATTACCTCGTAATACGAATAAAAAGCGATATTATCCTCATTTGCCTGCACCTCCGTAAAAAAGAAAGGTTTCTTCCATCGTAGCTTTTTGCGCGGATTGTTTAAGTTCCTCCGGTGTGCCCGTTGCGATAAGCCGGCCATCTGAAATCATGACTAGCCGATGGCATTTGTCGACTACATCCATTACGTGCGTGGTCAGCAAAATCGTGATTCCGCCTTGGCAGAGCCGATATAGCTCATTCCAGATCATCAGCCTCAGCGAGGGATCTATGCCTGCGGTGGGTTCGTCGAGAATCAGCGCATCCGATTGTGCCATATAACCGATTTTTTAGTAATCACTCATTTTGGGATTATAGGAAAATAAAAAAAAGCTGATGATGTTGCATCAGCCTTTTTGGTATCCCCGTTATGTCAAAAGCGAGCAGGGGTTATTTTGTTGTAGAGTTCGGCTCCTGTTCCGGAGAAGCCGCAAGATCAGCTATGGCATTGGACTCCAGTATCTGCAAAGAAGGCCCCGCCATGCGTGCCGCCTTAACCATCGCCAGTGCAACATCGCTGCTTTCAATAGCTTTGTATCGGGCAAGCGGTCCAATCATCAAAGCGCCAAGCGGGCGCGACAGCAGTATGGCCGCTCGTTCTCCCGGCCTGCTTTCTGTCCGATTGCCGAGCAGCAGGGAAGGGCGCAAAATGACAAGCCGCGGCAATCCAAGAGCGGTCAAGTCGCGTTCGGCTTCACCTTTGACGCGATTATAGAAAATTTTGGAGGCTGCGGAGGCCCCCATTGCCGTTACGATAATGAAGCGGGAAGCGCCAAACCGTTGGGCTGCGCGTCCTAATTCAAGCGGGTACGTATAGTCAACGCGCCGGAAAGCTTCCTTGCTGCCGGCCTGCTTGATCGTAGTGCCAAGCGCGCAAAAGACATCGGCGCCATATAGAAGATCACCGTCAAGCTCCTCCGCCAGACGGTCAAAAGAGATATGCCTCTCCTCCAGCTTGGGATGAGCGATGCCGAGTCCCCGCCGGACAAGAACAATAACCCGGCTGTATGCGTGATGATTCAGCAGGAGGTGGACGAGGTCTTTTCCGACAAGTCCCGTTGCCCCCGCCACAACCGCGGTTAATTCGAGAGCCTTCATTTTATTGTTTTCCATAAATAGTCTCCTTATGGTATCCCTCCAAATAATTGCTCATTGTCCGGATGACGTCTTGCCTGAAATCGCGTTTGAATCCTTCCAGAGCGTTCTTTTCCACAATTTCTACAAGCGCCGGAGGCATGCTGGTTGATAGATGGCATCCGATAATAATGGAGGCTTGAGCCTGAAAGACGTCCATAACATCCGATGCTTCTAAGATGCCGTTAGCCGTAATTAAATTCGTCATGTTCATCATTCCATGGTACAAGTCGGTCTTCAGCTTTAACATGATTTCGGGATCGACGTTATGCTCCAACACTGTGGAGCGCATGCCTTCCAAACGGATATACAGCGGGTTATGATCAACAAGCTCGATCAGCTCATCTATAATTAAATGTTTAAAATCCTCAAAATTTTTTACCGGTTTTTCCGAAATCATCTCCATAAGACGTTCTAGTCTTTTTTCATATTCCCTGCACAGGAGATGGAAAAATAGCGATTCTTTTGTTTTAAAATAAACGAACAAAATGCCCTTTGACATGCCCATTTCATTGGCGATATCGGACATTTTAATCGTATCGTATTGAGAAGTGGCAAACATCTCTGCTGCCTGATCAAGGATTGCGGCAGCTTTCAGTGCTTTTGCTTCATCGGTCATCGCGCGTTTGGCCAATCGGATCTCCTCCATTCTAAATAAAAGTATCATCGAATCGCCGGGGAGTCAAAAGGTCAACGCTTCTGGAGGGAAACAAAAACACACGGGGCAGAGTCAAGCTCCGCCGCGTGCGTTTTTTGAGATGCCTAATCGTATTAGAAATTAAAATTGTCGGGGTCTGATCCAAAACGCCGATTCTGATTGAGGGAGGACAATTGTTCCATATCTTCGCGGGACAGCTCGAAGTCGAAAATATCGGCGTTTTCGGCAATGCGCGATGGAGTTACGGATTTAGGAATTGTGATAACGCCGTTTTGCAGATCCCAGCGCAAAATGACTTGAGCCGGCGTTTTGCCGTATTTGTTCCCGATTTCAGCCAGAAGAGGAATATCGAGATTGCCCTGCATCAATGGGCTCCAAGCCGTTAATTGAATGCCGTTGGCTCTGCAATAAGCAAGCAGTTCAACCTGCGACAGCAGCGGATGATATTCCACCTGGTTCACCATTGGCACCAAGTCGCTGCCTTCGGCCAAATCCTGCAAATGATGGATTTGAAAATTGCTGACGCCTACAGCTCTGGCTTTGCCGCTTTTATAGATTTCCTCCAGAGCGCGCCAGGTCTCCTTGTATTTGCCTTTGACCGGCCAATGAACCAGCAGCAGATCGACATAGTCCATGTCCAGTTTGGAAAGGCTTTTTTCAAATGCGGCAAGGGAAGTTTCATATCCCTGATCCGAATTCCATACCTTTGTGGTAATAAACAGCTCATCGCGAGGAACGCCGCTGTTTTTGACCCCGGCGCCAACGCCTTCTTCGTTGCCATAAGCCGCCGCCGTATCAATATGGCGGTAGCCGGCGTCGATTGCGGCTTTAACCGTTTTTTCCGCCAGGCCTTCCTCCGTTACTTTAAATACGCCAAGGCCCAACCAAGGCATTTTCACCCCGTTGCTCAGTACAGTGCTTTCCGTTAATGCGTTTGCCATCATCGTATCCTCCTTGTTAGGTCGTGTCCATTAACCATTACCCTGATATGACGTTGCACAATCATTGATATTGCGGGCGGCGATACGCCGCGTTAAGCATGGTACTAAATAGCCAGTTCCAAAATAGACCGAACATCGTCCTTGCCTAATACTTTAAAGGAACCGATAGGGCCGTAGCGTACGGCTTCCTCGGCCATGCGATCCAACTGATCGGACCCAATGCCGAAATCGGCAAGGCGGGTTTCCGAGCCGATGCGTTTAAAAAATTCATGCGTTGCTTGGATGCCGGCGAGCGCAACTTCTTCGTGACTTTTGCCCTCCGCCTTGATGCCCCATACGCGCTCCGCATATTGCACAAAACGGTCGATTCGCTCCTGGTAAACGTATTTCATCCAGTTCGGGAATACAACTGCCAAACCGCCGCCATGCGGAATATCGTAGATCGCGCTAATTTCGTGCTCAATGCCATGCGATGCCCAGTCGTTTCTGACGCCAACGCTGATCAAGCCGCCGTTAAGCGCCATCGTGCCGCACCACATCAGGTTGGCCCTGGCTTCGTAATGCTCCGGATTTTCCAGCGCAAGCTCCACATTTTCGATGACGGTTTGCAGAATGGATTCGCAGAGCCGCTCCTGAAGCGGAGTGTCGGTGGTCAAGCTGAAATATTGCTCGAACACATGGGACATAATGTCGACCGAGCCGTACACCGTCTGATTGCGAGGAACGCTATAGGTCAATACGGGATCCAGAATGGAGAAGACAGGATATAGGAGAGGGCTTCCCGCGCCTCGCTTCAGCTTTTCCTCCCAGTTGGATACAACCGTATTGCCGTTCATTTCAGAGCCGGTCGCCGCAAGGGTCAGCACGGTGCCAATAGGCAAAGCGGCTTCGATTCGGGCTTTATTGGTGAAGAAGTCCCAGACATCTCCCTCATAAGGAACGCCTGCGGCAATCGCTTTGGATGCGTCGATAACGCTACCGCCGCCAATGGCAAGTATAAAGTCGACGCCTTCGGAGCGGCAGATTTCAATGCCTTTGTTAACGGTAGTCAGACGTGGGTTGGGCTCAATGCCGGCCAACTCGTGAACGTTGACACCGGCTGCTTGCAATTGCGTCAAGGCGCGATCGTACAAGCCGCTGCTTTTGATGCTGCCGCCGCCGTATACGAGCAGAACGGTTTTGCCGTATTTGGCCGTCCATTCCCCAATGCTGTCCGAGGTGCCTTTTCCGAAAATGATGCGTGTGGGATTCTGAAACTGAAAGTTGTTCATGTGCGCTCCTCCTATAATTAACTTTTGGGGTAATCAAATTGCTTGGCAGTTATGTATTCGGCTTCATTTTAGTGAATATAATGGACAGTGTCAAGTTTAAGAGAGGGTTGAAAGGTTAACTTTTAAGTTATATAATGAGCTGAAATAGAGATGGAGCTATAGAAGGGGCGTTACCATGGATATCCAAGTTAATCTTGAAAATATGCAATTCCTTGAGTGTTTCTCATCACCAACCCGGGTCAAAATTATCGAGCTTCTTGGTTCCGGGCCTATGAATATTAAAAGCTTGTCCGAAGCGCTGGATATAAAATCTCCCATCGTGACCCGACATATACAAAAACTTCAGGAAGCGGGCATTATTCGTTCCGAAAACATCGCGGGCAAAAGAGGGATGCAGAAGCTGTGTTATCTTCAGCTTGAACAAGCGACGCTGCATTTTAAAGGAGTTCCCGTCAGCGACAACCGGAAAAAATATGCGTTTTCTATTCCCATCGGGCATTATTCGTCCTACGAGGTCAAGCCGACCTGCGGCATGGCGTCGGCAACCAGCATGATCGGCATGTGCGACGATCCTCGGTATTTTGCGGATCCTGAACATGTGATGGCCAAAGCGCTTTGGTTTGGTTCCGGTTATGTGGAATACCGGATTCCAAATTATATGATCAACAACGAGCAGCCGGAATCGCTTGAAATCTCGATGGAAATATGTTCCGAAACGCCATGCGCAGTTAATCATCTCCCTTCGGATATTACGTTTGCCATCAATGACGCCCCTATCGGCATTTGGACCTATCCCGGCGGTTTCGGCGGAAACCGGGGCAAATATACGCCGGAGTGGTGGTACAAAAACATACATCATGGATTCATCAAAACAATCCGGGTCAACCGAGAAGGTTCCTTTATTGACGGAGTTCGGGTATCCGGAACAACAATTGACGATCTTCATTTCATTTATGGAAAAGAAATATTGTTCCGCATTTCCTGCAGCGCAACAGCCAAAAATTGCGGCGGCGTTACCCTGTTCGGCAGCGGCTTCGGCAATTACAACCAGGATATCGACGTTATTCTTCGCTGCCTGCCATGAGGCAAATTACATCCTGTTGGCTTATCCGGTAATATCCGGCATCGCTATTGTAAAATACCATAACTTCGCCCCAAATAGAGATGCCATCGCGCTTCTCTATTTTTGTTTCAAACAAAAATAAATATATTCAAAAATAAACAAAGATGATATCATGGGTTTAAATCACATTAAAACAATCATTCGGAGGTAAATCCATGGTACAAAGCTTGTGGAACAAGGAAAAGGCGGCCGAGCTGGAAAGCGGTCTTGACGAATTGGTATACCGCTCCAACATTATTGGCGAGGATCGCCGCGTCTGCAATTTTGGCGGAGGCAACACCTCCAGCAAAACGGTCATAAAGGATTTTCGCGGCCGCGACGTCGAAGTGATGTATGTGAAAGGCAGCGGCTCCGATCTGGCAACGATGAAAGCGGGCAACTTCACGGGTCTACGCCTGGAGGACATCGCTCCGCTGTTTCAACGTTCCGAAATGCCTGACGAAGAAATGGTGGCCTATTTGGCAAACTGCATGATCGATGCTAAACATCCGCGCGCTTCTATAGAAACGCTGCTGCATGCCTTTTTGCCTTTTAAACATGTGGACCACACCCACCCCGACGCCATTATCAGCTTGTGCTGCGCGGACAACGGAAGGCAGCTGGCGGAAGAGATATTCGGCAACCGGTTTGTATGGGTGCCTTATGTTCGTCCCGGCTTTACTCTGTCCAAGATGATTGCCGAAGGCGTGTTGGCTAATCCCAATGCGGAATTGGTGCTGATGGAAAAGCATGGGCTTGTCACTTGGGGCGAAACCTCCGAGGCTTGTTATGACCAAACGATCAAAATTATTAATGAAGCGGAAGCCTTTATCGAAGCTCGCGTAAGGGAAGAAGAGCTGTTTGGCGGCGTTAAGTTTGCACCGCTTCCGTCCGATGTGCGGAAAGCGCTTGCGGCCGCGGTTATGCCAACCGTGCGAGGAGCCGTTAGCGACGAAACAACGATGATTCTGTCTTTTGACGACGCCGATGACGTATTGGCTTTTGTCGGAGGAAGAGACTCTGCGGAGCTGTCGCAGGTAGGCGCGGCGTGTCCCGACCATTTGGTGCATACCAAAGTAGTGCCCCTGTTCGTGGACTGGACGCCCGATGCCAATGACGCAGAAGGACTCAAAGCCAAGCTTGCCGAAGAAGTTTCGGCATACAAGGAACGTTACAGACAATATTTCAAACGCAACAGTCATGAAGGCGACGTGCAGTTCGAAGCGGCGCCTCGTGTCATCCTGATTCCCGGGGTAGGCATGATCAACACCGGAAAAAGCTGGGCCATGTCCCAAGTAAGCGGCGCATTGTACCACCGTGCGATTGCCGTCATGCGCGGCGCAACAGCGCTTGGAAGCTTTGTTTCCCTTAGCGAAAATGAATCCTACAATGTTGAATATTGGCCATTGGAGCTGTATAAGCTGTCTCTGGCTCCGGCGGAAGCGGAATTTTCCCGCAAAGTAGCGCTCATTACCGGCGGCGCGGGCGGCATCGGAAGCGAGACGGCGCGCCGTCTCGTATCGGAAGGAGCACATGTCGTGCTTGCCGATTTGAATCTGGAGGGCGCGCAGAAGGTAGCGGCCGAAATCAATGCCAAATTCGGCGAAAACCGCGCGATTGCCGTCGGGATGGACGTAACGAGTGAAGAGCAGGTACGGGCTGCTTACGATGCAACGGCCGTATTTTACGGAGGAGTCGACATTTTGGTCAACAATGCGGGTTTGGCGACATCCAGCCCCTTTGACGAAACGTCGCTGAAGGAATGGAACCTGAACATGAACGTGCTGGGCACGGGTTATTTCCTGGTGGCCAGAGAAGCCTTCAAGCTAATGAAAACACAAGGAATCGGCGGCAATATGGTTTTCATCGGCTCCAAAAATTCGGTTTACGCCGGCAAAAACGCAACGGCCTACAGCTCCGCCAAAGCCCTTGAAGCCCATTTGGCCCGCTGCATAGCGGCGGAAGGCGGAGAGTTTGGCATTCGCGTCAATACCGTGCTGCCCGATGCGATCCTGCAAGGCTCTGCGATCTGGAACGGCAGCTGGCGCAATGAACGCGCGGCGGCCTACGGCATTGAGCCGGATCAACTGGAGGAATATTATCGCAAACGGACTACTCTATTAGTTAATATTTATCCCAAAGACATTGCGGAAGGCATCGCTTTTTTTGCATCGTCCAGATCGGCCAAAACGACCGGCTGCATGCTGACGATCGACGGAGGCGTTCCGGCCGCCTTTACAAGATAACGTGCCGAAAGGAGATCGAGCATGTACCGAGCCATAGGCGAGAAGCATTGGATTATTCCCGACGGTTATATTCCGCCGGATAGCACCGGCAGTCTTGTCAGCCATGAATCTATTTGCGTGCTGAATACCTCTTCCGAGGAAGCTTTGATTTCAATCACGATTTATTACGAAGACCGGGAGCCGCTTGAAGATATCGTTCAGGTTGTCGGAGCGCGAAGAACGAAGCATATCCGGACATCTGGTCTTCAGAAAAACGGCGAAGGCATTCTAGTTGGCGTGCCCTATGCCATTGAGCTGAGAAGCGACATTCCCGTAGTAGTGCAATACAGCCGCCTGGATTCCACCCAGGCGGAAAATGCCTTAATGTCGACGATGGCTTACCCGTTGAAAAAACAATAATGGCCTGAGCCGCGATCAGCCTGGACAACATCTGGCTGCACGGCCTGCACGGCCCATGTCATCATACATCAGAATGAGAGGATGTTTTGGTCATGAATGATCGCGCGTATGCGCTGTTTGAAGAACAGCAGAGCGCAAGAGGCATTAATCTGGAAGAGGCAAAGGCTAAATTGAAAGCGCTGCGCATTGAGACCCCTTCCTGGGGTTACGGCGATTCCGGCACTCGCTTCAAGGTGTTTCAGAAGGAAGGCGTGCCAAGGGATCCCTTCGAAAAATTCCAGGATGCTGCCCAGGTCCATCGCCTGACGGGACTTGCTCCGTCTGTGGCTATTCATATTCCTTGGGACAAAACGGAGGATTATGGCAAACTGCGCACTCATGCCGAAAGCCTTGGGCTTTCCATTGGCGCTGTAAATCCCAATTTGTTTCAGGAAGATGAATATATGCTTGGCAGCGTAACCAATGCGGATGCCTCCATTCGGCGAAAAGCAACCGATCATCTGCTGGAATGCGTCGATATCGCAAAGGAGACAGGTTCCCGGGATTTGAGCCTCTGGTTTGCCGATGGCACCAACTATCCCGGCCAGGGACATATCCGCAACCGCAAGCGCTGGATGCAGGAGGCGCTGGAGGAAATGTACAAGGCGCTAAATCCCGATATGCGCCTGTTGATCGAATACAAATGTTTTGAGCCGGCTTTTTATCATACCGATCTGGCGGATTGGGGCATGGCATTTAACCTGGCACAAAAGCTGGGCCCGCAGGCAGAGGTGCTGGTGGATACCGGACATCATTTGCCGGGCGCCAATATCGAGCACATCGTCGCTTACCTGATCGATGAAAAGCGGCTGGGCGGCTTCCATTTCAACAGCCGGAAATACGCGGACGATGATCTGATCGTAGGCTCCGTCAATCCGTACGAGTTGTTCCTCATCTTTTATCAGATTTTGAGCGCTGCCAAGGATGGTGGCGTAGAGGTGGCGAACAGTGTAAACCATATCGCTTACATGATCGACCAGTCCCACAATATCGAGCAAAAGATTCCGGCGATGCTTCGTTCTGTATTGAATGTGCAAACGCAATATGCCAAGTCGCTTCTGATCAACCATGATGAAGTGAACGATGCCGCATCGCGCAATGATGTGCTTGGAGCCGAACATGCCGTACGCAGCGCCTTTGAATTTGACGTTGCTCCGCTTCTCCATGCCGTGCGCGAAGAACAGGGGCTGCCGCTTGATCCCATGAAGACGTATTTGGCGGGGAGTTACGGCGACAGCATATTGGCGAGAGGCAAAGGCGGTGCAAGCTGGTGAGCTCCGTCCTGGCGTTTGACTTGGGAGCAAGCAGCGGCAGGGCGATGATCGGCCATTTGGAAAACGGGCGGATTGAGATATCCGAGCTTCACCGCTTTTCCAATGATCCTGTGCGGGCCGGGAGCGGCCTCTATTGGGATATTCTTCGATTGCTGCATGAACTCCAGACGGGATTATGGAAGGCCAAAGCCGAAGGACATGTTCTGGACAGCTTGGGCATCGATTCCTGGGGTGTGGATTTCGGGCTGATCGACGGCAACGGCGAATTGCTGGGCAACCCGCGCCATTATCGCGATGCTGGCGGCAACGACGTGATGGAGCGGGTTGTGGAACGGTTGACCGTTGAAAAAGTGTTTGGCAATACCGGCATTCAGCTGATGCCGATCAACACCCTTTATCAACTCGCTTCACTGGAGGAAAAGCGGTCTCCCCTACTGCGCGAGGGCAAGCATTTCCTGATGATTCCCGCTTTGCTGCGGTATTATTTGACCGGCCAAAAAGCAAACGAATTTACGCTGGCAACGACCAGCCAGGCCTTTAATCCCTTCACGGGAGATTGGGATGATGAATTGCTTGCTGCCGTAGGGTCTCCGCGGAATCTGTTCGCACCGGTTGTTCAACCCGGTACGGAGGTTGGGCAGATAAGGGAATCGCTGTGCGAAGAGCTGGGCATAGAGCCAACGCCCGTTATCGCCGTGGCGGAGCATGACACGGGTTCCGCTGTGGCGGCCGTGCCCGCTGAAGGACCGGGTTTTGCCTACCTGAGCTGCGGAACCTGGTCGTTGATCGGCACCGAAGTGGACGCTCCCGTCATTACAGACCGTTCAAGAGAGCTTAACTTTACGAATGAAGGCGGCGTTTATGGCACTTACCGGCTGCTCAAAAACATTATGGGACTGTGGATTCTGCAGGAATGCAGGCGGGAATGGGAACGCCAGGGCAAATCGTTCAGCTTTCCGGAGCTGGTAGCGCTTGCCGGCGAAGCCACGCCTTTTGCCGTATTCCTGGATGTTGACGACGATTTGTTTCTGCAGCCCGGCGATATGCCGGCGCGGATCGGCGAATATTGCCGCAAAACCGGTCAGGCGGAACCGTCATCTCTTGGCGCAACCGTCAGGGCGGTGCTGGAGGGGCTGGCATTCAAATACCGGTATGCGCTGGAGCAGACGGAGGAACTGGCAGGGACAACGTTCCAAGGGCTGAACATGGTTGGCGGCGGCATACAAAACACGCTTTTATGCCAATGGACATCCGATGCGTTAGGCAAGCCGGTGTGGGCAGGTCCTGTCGAAGGAAGCGCAATCGGCAATATGCTGGTACAATGGATAGCAAGAGGGCAAATTGAGGACATTTGGCAAGCCAGGTCGATTGTAAAAGCGTCTTTCCCCATTGTGACGTATGAGCCGAAGGGCCATGGCGATTGGGCGGAGGCTTACCATCGCTACCTGGTTGCAACGGGATTGTCCGCAAGCTAACAGGCGGTATCGGCGCAGCTGGAGCAATATGGCATGCGCCGGCCCGGTTTGTCCGCAAACTACGGATGCCGGAAACGGTTGGAAAGAGGGCAAGGTATGCTGGTAGCTGAGCGTTATGAAAAAATTGTGCAGCTGGTTAACGAGAGGGGCAGCATCCGTGTGACGGAGCTGAGCGAGCAATGCCAGGTGACGGAGGAGACCATCCGGCGCGATTTGGATCGGCTGGAGCAGGCCGGCAGGCTGCGCCGTTCACATGGCGGCGCCGTTAGCGTCAAGGAGCAGCAATCCGAAACGCCTTATTTTGAGCGGGAAATTACCTTTGCCGAGGAAAAAAAGCGTATCGCGGAGGAGGCAGTCAAGCTGATTGCGCCAAAGGAGCGAATTCTGCTGGACGCCAGCACCACGGCTTGGTATATGGCGGCTTCCATGCCGGATATGCATATTACGGTTCTTACCAATTCCATCAAGGTGGCGATGGAGCTGGCCGGGAAGGAAAAAATCCAGGTCATTTCAACTGGCGGCCTATTGGCTTCGCGCAGCCTCTCATATGTCGGGCCCCTGGCGGAGCGTTCGCTGGACGCCTACCATGTGGATAAAGCGTTTCTGTCCTGCAAGGGACTGCATCTGGAACGGGGAATCAGCGAATCAAACGAGCTTCAAGCCCGGATCAAGCACAAAATGGTGGGGATGGCGGATTCCGTTATTTTGCTCGCGGACTCCAGCAAATACGGCGTGCAGGCATTTACGCATGTTGCGGATCTTCACGACATTCATATGCTCATTACCGATGCCGGTCTTTCATCTGAAGGAGCAGCCGAACTGGAGCAGCGGGGAATTACCGTAAAAACAGTATAACGAGAGTTTCTACGATAAAATTGCGCTGGCTTCGTTTAAGGAGTGCAGCGCTTTTTTAAAAAGAAGGAGGCTGGAGCCAGGCATGAAGGTTTCCATGTTTATTACCTGTATGAGCGACGCCATGTTTCCAAGGGTCGGCGAGGCCATGGCGCGACTACTTGCAGAGTACGGAGTGACGCTGGAATTTCCAAGCGTGCAAACCTGCTGCGGACAACCCGCCTACAACAGCGGGTATTGGAAGGAAGCGCGCGAGGCGGCCCGGATCATTCTGGATGCTTTTCAAGACAGCGACTTTGTGGTAGCGCCTTCAGGCTCTTGTACCGGTATGCTGCATCATTACGACAAGTTGTTTCAGCATGAGCCGGACCAGATGGAGCGGGTTCGCGAGCTGAGGGAGAAGTCGTACGAATTTACGCAATTTCTGGTTCAAGTCATGGGCATAACGGATCTTGGCGCTTCCTTCCCGCACAAGGTGACATACCATCCCTCTTGTCATGGAACGCGAATTTTGGGCATCAAGGAGGAACCGATGCTGTTGCTTGAGCGGGTTAATCATCTGGAGCTTGTTCCGCTGCCGTTTGCAGAGGACTGCTGCGGGTTTGGCGGGACATTTGCGGTCAAAATGGCGGATATTTCCGGAGCGATGGTAACGGAGAAAGCAGACCATGTGCTGGAGACGGAAGCGGAAGTGCTTGTTGGCCTGGACATGGCTTGCCTGATGAATATCGCCGGGAATTTGCATTACCGGGGCAAGCCGGTGCGCGTCATGCATCTGGCGGAGCTGCTGTATGAGGGGGTGAAGGGCGCATGAGCGGAGGAAGCAAAAGCGGAGCCACGGTAAAAGCGCGGGCGGAGATTGCCCTGAACGACGAGTTTCTGCGGAAGGCGGTCCGCTTTACGACGGAACGACTCAGAAACGGCAAAAAAAACGCGTCGGCCGAGCATGGCAATTGGGAGCAATGGAGAGAGCGGGGACGCGCCATCCGGCTGCATACCATCGCCCATCTCGACTATTATTTGAACTTATTTGTCGATAACGCCAGAGAAAACGGTGTTCATATCCATTTTGCGGCTACGGCGGCGGAGGCGGTGGAAATCAGTTTGGATATCGCCACCCGCACCGGAGCGCGGTCGGTTGTCAAATCCAAATCGATGGTTTCGGAGGAGCTTCATCTCAATCAGGCGCTGGAGGGGATTGGCGTTGAAGCGATAGAGAGCGACTTGGGCGAATATATCATCCAGCTGGCCGGTGAGATGCCCTCTCATATCGTCATTCCCGCCATCCACAAAAACCGGTACCAAATCGCCGAGTTATTGTCAAAGGAAGCGGGATACGAGCTGCCGCCGGATACGACGGCTTTGGCCGGTTTTGTGCGAAAAAAGCTGCGGGAGAAGTTTCTGGAGGCGGACATCGGAATGACCGGCTGCAATTTTGCCATTGCCGAAACCGGCTCGATGGTACTCTTTGAAAATGAAGGAAACGCGCGAATGGTAAGCACCATTCCCCGGACGCAAATTACGCTGATGGGCATGGAGCGGATCATTCCCTCCTGGAGCGATCTGGAGGTCATGGCGACGTTGCTGCCGCGTTCCGCTACGGGGCAAAAGCTCACGATGTATATGTCGGGCATTACGGGCCCGCGCCGAAGCGCCGACGCCGACGGCCCGGATGAAATGCATATTATTATTGTGGATAACGGCCGGTCGCTTCAACTGGGCGATCCCGAGTTTCAAGAGCTGCTGAACTGCATCCGCTGCGGCTCATGCCTGAATGCTTGTCCGGTCTACCGGCATATCGGCGGACACGCCTACGGCAGCACCTATAGCGGCCCCATCGGCGCGGTGTTGACCCCGTCGCTGAACGCCAATGTGGCGGAGTGGGACGATATCGCAAACGCCTCTACTTTGTGCGGCGCCTGCTACGAGGCTTGTCCCGTCAAAATACCGCTGCACGACATGCTGGTTTATTTGCGGCGGCGCAAAGTGGAAAGCGGTCATGGCAGCAAGCTGGAGAGCCTTGGCATGGGAGGATTTGCAGCAATTATGGGCAGCTCCAAGCGGCTCGGAGGTATGCTGCGGCTAGGCAAAGCAGGGCAAAAGCTGCTGCTTCGCGATGGCTTCATCAAGTCCAAGCTAGGCCCGCTCAAAGGCTGGAACGCTTATCGCGTTACGCCTGCGCTGCCAAAGGAATCATTCCGCGACCGGTGGCCAACGCTCGAACAAGAGCTGCGGGCGGGGTTGCAAGGAATGGAACCTTCCGTTTCGGAGCGGATGGAGCGGGTGCTGCAAGAGAGAAAGCGGAGTGCCGGGCATGGTGCAAACTACGACGGCGATAGCAAGGACAGCAAGAATAAGCAGCGGGGAGGAGGCGTCAATCATGACTGAAACCCATGAGCAGTGGCTTGCCCGGCTGGAAAAGCAGTCCCGGGAGAGGCAGAAGCAGTTTATCGGCGGAATCGCCAAACGGCTGGGGCATAGTCCCATGACGGAAGCGCCGCATCATCCCCATCGCGGCGCGCCGGATTTCTGGACTGCTCTGGAATGGAGTGATGAGGAGAAAATCAAAGGGTTTACCGACAATTTTTTGTCCGTTGGCGGTCATGTAGCACGCCTTGCCTCGCTCCGTGAAGCCTCCGTTTTTATTGCGGCAAAGGCGGAGGAGATGGGCGCCAAATCAGTGGTTCGCCAAGATGAAGCTGCTCTGGCTGACCTTGAGCTGGAGAAAGCCCTTCCCCATGCCGATATAGCCGTATGGAACAGCGACCCTGGCAAGTCATGGAAGGCCGTGGCGGCAGGCGCCGACTTTGGCATCGTGCAAGCCGACCATGCCGTCGCCTATACCGGCTCGGTAACCGTTCTGTCCTCTGGCGAAAAAGGGCGTTCCGTCAGCCTGCTTCCCACTGTATTGTTTATTCTCATTCCGCTGGATCGTCTTGTCACAAGGCTGGGAGAGGTGCTGGAAACGTTTCACCACGCGGGGCGCCAAAACTTGCCCGCAGGGATTCATTTTATAACGGGGCCGAGCCGTTCCTCCGATATCGAAAATGACTTGACCATCGGCGTTCACGGCCCGGGAATCGTTTATGCGCTTTTGATCGGGTGAAGGCATGAAGCGGGGATGCTCATAAATGAATCCCGTAAATCGAAGTCTTCAATGGCCATTTTCAGAGAAGTAATGGCAGGATCATTGCTTAGCTCTCGAGCTTTTTGCAACATGTTTTCGGAAATATCGACTCCAATGACGGAGCGGGCGGATTGCTCTCGCGCGTAACGGCAATGCCAGCCAAACCCGCAGCCTAAATCCAGCACGTTTTTATTGCGGAGATCGGGCAACATTGCCTTCAGCTCATGCCATTCTCCGGCCCCGTCCAGTCCATTGACCGAACGGGGCATTTCTTTATAGGCGGAGAAAAATTCTGTATCGTCGTATTTATTTTGTTTCATCGGCGCATCTCTCCAACATTTATAGGGCTATGGAGTTATTCAGCAATGGTGTTTTTAAAGGTATTAATGAACTGAAGAGCTTTTTCCGGATTTTCCGAGTTGACGCGTACGCCGGCAAACAAATCCATTTTGAGCAACGGAAGATCCGTGGCAAGCCAGGAGCCGCTTAAATCGATGGCGTAAATATGCTCTTCTCCCGGAGTTTCATCCGATACGCCTGGCGTAACGGTTAATTTCTGAAGTCTTTTTTCGTCCAGTCCGCCAATGAGATCCGATTTGTCGTCCAGCTCCATAAGAACGCCTTGGGTGCCGATGTACTCCAGCATGCTGCGGTCCATAATATAGACATCCGCTTTTTCCGTTACCAGCGTAACAGCGGCTTTTTGCAAATAAGCCATTTGGTTCATGTCATCTTGCGGGACAAAGGTGATGGTGGATTCCACTCGCTGCCATTCCGGGAATTGCGTCAACAACGCCTCGTTAACGGCTGTTTGATCCTTTTGTCCTTCCTCCAGCATAAAGGTGCCAAAAAACGAGACGTGAACATCAACGGGCGGCAGGCTGGCCAAATATTTTTGATGCTCGCGATGATCAATGAAGCTGTTGATGCCATAAACGATCAGCGCAATCAGAACGATGGCTCCCAGCGTATGGAATTTATAATACCGCCAAAAATGATCCACCTTTTGAGCCTTTTCCGCCATGCCGCCGTATTTGCCGTATTCCTGCTGATTGAAGGCGTCCGTTATTTTACGATCCTCGTATTCCAGAATAAAGCGGTAGGCTTCCGTCATTTTTGAAAAATCGGGTTCGCTGCCGCTGTCGGAGGATGCGCTTTCACTGCCGCTTTGTTTTGCGCGTGCGCGGTCCCTTTTGAGCAGCGTAGTATAACGCTTTTCGACTTCCTCTTTGTTCGCCATTGGTTCAAGTCCCATTAAGCGATAGGCTTCTTCAAGTTGTTTGTTGTCGTCCACAGTTTCACCTCAGTTATAATTGGAAAAAATCCGCTAGATTCCCTATAGTATAAGTATACGGAATTATCCCGGCAACGCAAATGAACTCATGTTCGATCACTCTCCGAAAGGATGAAGGCTGCAATGAAAACCTATGAGTTTGATTTTGGAATCGGGGAATCCCCGGCGTCTCCTTTTATACAAATCTTGCCCGAAAGCGTATATAGTCAGGAAACGGGTTACGGCTTTTTGCCGGGAGGTTGCATCGGCTCCCGTATACGCAGCGGTGGTGACCGTCTGCGTTCCGCCTTCTGTATTCCGATGGAAGCGGCGTTCCGCGTTGATCTGCCCAACGGCTGCTATACGCTGACCGCCATAATCGGCGATGAGCTGGCGCCTACCGTTACTACGATTCAGTTCGGAAAGCGTTCCACCGTTTTGTCCCGGGCAAGCACAATTGCCGGACAATATAGCACATACAGCTTCACCGTCAAGGTGAAGGAGGAGCATCTGAAGCTGGCCTTCTCCGGCATAACGCCGCGCATCAACTATTTGCGAATCCAGCCGGCTCCATCCGCGATGACGGTTTTTTTGGCCGGAGATTCGACGGTGACCGACCAGGAGACCTTTCCGTATGCCGGCTGGGGCCAGATGCTGCCGCTTTATTTTAAGGCGGAGGTTGCGGTGGACAACCGGGCCGTTTCGGGCAGAAGCTCCCGGAGCTTTATCGACGAAGGACGGCTAGAGGCTATTATGGAAGAGATCCGTCCTGGCGACCATCTGTGGATTCAGTTTGGACACAACGATCAAAAAAGCGATTCTGCCCGGCACACCGAGCCGTTCGGCTCATATAAGGACATGCTTTTGAAGTACATTCAAGGGGCGCGTTCAAAAGGAGCGCAGCCGGTTCTCGTCACCTCGATGCATCGCCGCCGTTTCGACGATAATGGCGAGCTGGTCGATACGCATGGAGATTATTTGGCAGCGATGAGGGAATTAGCCAAGGAAAGCGATACGCAGATCATCGATTTGGCCGTCAAGTCTGAAGAGCTTTTCACGTTGCTGGGAGCCGAAAGATGCAAGGAGCTGTTTATGTGGGGATTGCCCGGCGAGTTTATCGCCTTTTCAGAAGGCGTCAAGGACGATACCCATTTCCAGGAAGCTGGCGCCATGAAGCTTGCGGAGCTGGTCGTTGAGGGCGTAAGGGAGCTAAACCTGACGCCTGTTGCGCTTTATTTGAGAGCATAGGAACCGATAGGGGGAGCATAATGGGAGAAATCTGGCCGGGCTCAATGAGCGGAGTGCCCTGGACGACGAAAAAAATCAAGGATGCCGTCCGGCATCTCCGAAACCGCGCTACTGTGTCATTTCTTGCCGGAGTCGATACGTTGGACGATTTGGTTAGGCTGGATAATGAATTGTTTTCCCGGCGTCCGGATTTGATCTTATCGGTAAGCCATAGCGATGCCAAAAGTCGCTATTCGGAGGAATTGCTGACGGCGCTTTCCTGCCTCGGGCATGTATCGGCCCTCCAGCTCGCCATAAACCATTCGCAGGATTTGGGTAAACTTTCCTCATTGGAACGCATGGATTTTTTGGTGATAAGCTCCAAAAAGGAACTATCTCTGGATTTTATCCGCTCTTTCAAACGATTGCGCTACCTCAGATTGTCCGGGAAATTTAACTCTTTGTCGCCGATCTCGGACTGCTTCTCGTTGGAGTCGCTCGTATTGAACTGCGCCATCGCCGAGCTTGACTTCGTTGCGTCCCTGCCATCGATTCAATATTTGTTCATCGACAGCTGCACGTTGGAAGAGGGTTCTTTAGCGGCCCTTGAGGGTTCACCGTTGTCAATACTGACCTTGTCCTCCGTTCGCAACCTGACCAGCCTGGACGAGCTGAGCTTGCTGACCAATCTGCAATTTCTTCATATCGCTCAGCCAAAAGCGCAACGGCTTTTTGATTTTTCCAAGCTTGAACGGTTGCGCCAACTGGAACTGGGTTACATGAAAGGGTTGAAAGAAATCGACCTCTTGTGGACGGCGAGCCATCTGGAATATGTGGAGTTGAAGGAAATCAACCCAGGTATAAAAGCAGAAGCTTTCCAGAGGCTGACCGAGATGGTCACTTTGCGACAAGTCGATTTTCGCTTTATGGACTTCAATAAAGGCCGCATTGCTGCTCTTCAGAAGATGATGATAGAAGCGGGCAGAGGAGATGTGCTGATCGAAAACATTCCCGCAAGCGGGCAAATCCACTCGTTGGCCATACAGCATGCGGCCAAACATTTATTGTAAATTACCCCGCTTCGGGGATGCCGGGATGTTTCACGGCCGAGGCAATTGGAGGCAAACGTATGAATTTTCACCCCACGGTTTTTGAAAATATAAAGGTTGCGCTGGAGAACGAACTGTATGATATGGACAATCTGGACGGACTGGTGACCGTTTCGGGACGGAGCGATCGGCGAAGAACAGATGGAGGATATTCCCGAACTGCTGCAGCATATGGCGCAAACCTTGAGAGAGCTGGGGGAGCTGCTGTAAATGGGTTATTCCCATGGTGGGATTGTTGTGATATAGTACGATGGATAACTGAAAAAGAAAATCCGGCATGTCTATATAAGTTGAACAAAAAAATTTCCTTTTGTTCAACTTATATAATTGCATTTGCACAAGAGTAATGCGTTGCCGGGAGAGGTTCGCGAACTCCCTCTATAAAAAACTAAACGAAACGGTTGTCCGTTATGGCGTTTTTTGAAAAAACGTCTAGGGGGCAACGTCGTTTTTGTGTTCGGCGCTTATCGGTTCATTTGAACCGATAAGCGCCGATTTCTTTTGGAGAAAGGCAGAGGGAAACTCCCTATGCCAGGTTTTGCGAACGCTTCGTCTTTTAAGAAAACGAGAGGAGCGGGTAACAGATGAGGAACGAAAAAGCGGTTGTTGTATTTAGCGGCGGACAGGATAGCACAACATGTCTGTTCTGGGCGATGAAAACATTCGGAGAGGTAGAAGCCGTCACCTTCAATTACGGACAGCGGCATGCCCTGGAGCTGGATTGCGCGGCTGAAATTGCCGCCGAGCTTGGAATCCGCCATCACGTGCTGGATATGGGGCTGCTGAATCAGTTGGCGCCGAACGCGCTAACAAGAAACGATATTGATATCAAGCAGGAGGAAGGCGAATTACCTTCCACTTTTGTTGATGGACGCAATTTGCTCTTTTTGACCTTTGCGGCCGTATTGGCTAAAGGCATTGGCGCTCGCCATATTGTAACCGGCGTCTGCGAGACGGATTTTAGCGGTTATCCGGATTGCCGCGATGTATTTATCAAGTCGCTTAATGTGACGTTGAACTTATCGATGGACTACAGCTTTGTTATTGATACGCCGCTGATGTGGCTGAATAAAGCGCAAACCTGGGGACTGGCTGATGAGCTGGGCGCATTCCAGTTTGTGCGTGAACGTACGTTGACCTGCTATAACGGCGTCAAGGCGGATGGCTGCGGTGAATGTCCGGCCTGTCATTTGCGCCGGAGAGGTCTGGAGGATTATTTGGAGAGCAAGGCGCTTTTGGGGGAGACACTCTGATGATGCGGCCTGCGAACCTTTATCACGATGATGCGCCCGCTGACAGGGAAGCTGCCGTTCATAAGAGGCCGAACGCTGGCGAGGGCTCTGCATTGACGGTGGATGACAATGGGCGGCAGACAAACTCCTCCGGAGGACGCCGCATCCCCGTTATGGAGATATTTGGGCCGACCGTGCAAGGAGAAGGCATGGTTATCGGACGTAAAACGATGTTTGTCCGCACTGCCGGCTGCGATTATCAATGCAGCTGGTGCGACTCAGCTTTTACATGGGACGGGACGGGCAAGGACGAAATTGTGCCAATGAGCGCAATCGACATATTCAATAAGCTGAAAGCCGTAGGCCGCGGCCGTTTTGACCATGTCACCCTATCAGGCGGCAATCCCGCCTTGCTTCCGCAGCTGGATTCCTTGATCCATCTGCTTCATGCGGAAGGCATCAAGGTTGCGCTGGAGACCCAGGGAAGCCGGTGGCAGCCATGGTTTTCCGATATCGACGAGTTGACGTTGTCGCCCAAACCGCCAAGCTCCGGCATGGTTACCGATTTGGGGAAGCTTGACGATATCATGGAGTCATTGTCCGAAGCCGGAAGCATTTTTTGCCTGAAGGTTGTTGTGTTTGATGAAGCCGACCTGGCGTATGCCGCATCCATTCATAGCCGCTATCCCGGCGTTCCTTTTTATTTGCAGGCCGGGAACGGGAATTTGCTTGAAACCGATCCTGGAGCCATGCTGCCTTATTTGGTGGAGCGATATGAATGGCTGGTCGGGCTGGTCATGGAGGATAAGGGACTTCGCGGCGTACACGTGCTGCCGCAGCTTCATACATGGGTGTGGGGCAATAAAAAAGGCGTTTAGCCAAAAGCGGGGATGAATTCAATGAGTGAAACGAGAGCAAATAATGAAAAAGGAAGAGACGGCAAGGAACTGGATGGCCTGACGCTTCTGGGCAATCAGGGGACGGCCTACACCTTCAGCTATGCGCCGGAGGTGCTGGAGCATTTTGTCAACAAGCATCAGGGCCGCGATTATTTCGTCAAATTCAATTGTCCCGAATTCACAAGCCTTTGTCCGATTACGGGTCAACCGGATTTTGCGACCATCTACATTTCTTATATTCCGGATGTGCGCATGGTGGAGAGCAAATCGCTGAAGCTTTATTTGTTCAGCTTCCGCAATCACGGGGATTTCCACGAGGACTGCATGAACATCATTATGAACGACCTCATTAAGCTGATGGACCCGCATTATATCGAGGTATGGGGCAAATTTACGCCGCGCGGCGGCATTTCGATTGATCCTTATTGCAACTGGGGGCGTCCCGGAACGAAATATGAAGCCATGGCGGAGCATCGTTTGCTGAATCATGATTTGTACCCCGAAAAGGTCGACAACCGGTAAAACAACAGGAAGATTATGGCGTCTGTTGTTGTAAAACCCGAATAATTGAATCAATGAATATCTGCGTGAAAAAGATTATACCGCAGCATTTTGAAGAGGGGCTGTCCAAAAAGTCAAACGCTCTAACGGACACGGAAGTCCGTTAGACGCGTAAAACGCAGATTTTGAAATGCTAACGGACATCCTTGTCCGTTAGAGCCCCAAAATGGGTAATTATTGGATAATTTTCACTGTAACGGACATCAATGTCCGTTACAAACGCAAAAAGCTAAAAAATAAGCGCTAACGGACACGGATGTCCATTAGCGTTTTTAATTGAATCAGATACGCGGATCGGCTTTTTGGACAGCCCCTTTTTCTTATGTCAATTTTAATTTTGAAAATGAAAATATCTGTTGTGAATCTGCGAAAGGGTATAGTATAGTATTAATTAACCTTACGGTATAAATAATTATTGAGGGGAGCAATTGCGGTGGTCGGTAAAAGAGTTGCGGTTATCGGAGCCGGGCCGGGAGGACTTGCGGCGGGAATGCTTTTATCATCGCAAGGCTACAAGGTTACCGTTTATGAAAAACAAGACGTTGTGGGCGGCAGAACATCCCGCTTTCAACTGGGAGATTATCAATTCGACCGCGGCGCAACGTTTCTGATGATGCCTTGGCTGCTTGAGGAATTATTCCATGCGGCGGGCCGTGAGCTGCATGATTATGTAAAAATGGTTGAGCTTGACCCTATGTACCGTCTGCAGTTCGGAGACATTTCCTTTGAAGCCACGCGTGACCGTGAAAAGATGGTGGCGGAGATCGAGCAGCATTTTCCCGGCAACGGAGAAGGGTATTTGCGTTTTTTGCGTGAGGAAGGCGAGAAGTTCAAGGTCGTCAAACCGCTGTTGCAGCGGCCCTTCAGCAAAATAAGCGATTTGTTCTCTGCCGATGTGTTTGCCGCTTTGCCCAAGCTTCATGCTACGGACACTGTTTACAACAGGCTTTCGCGGTATTTCAATGATGAGCGGCTAATCAGCGCTTTTACCTTTCAGGCTAAATATTTGGGCATGTCGCCCTGGAACTGCCCTGGCACGTTTACGATATTGTCGTATCTGGAGCATCAATACGGCTTGTTCCATCCCATTGGCGGAGTAAACCGGATTTGCCAGGCGATGGCGGATATTATCGGCGAGTTCGGAGGCGAAATTGCTTTGAAAACCGGCGTTGACAAGGTGCTTTCGCAAGGCGGGAAAGCCATTGGCGTGCAACTGGAAAACGGCGAGAAGGTTCATGCGGACCACGTCGTCATCAACGCAGATTTCGCAACGGCGATGAGCCGTTTGTTCCAGCCGGGACAGCTTAAAAAATATTCGCCGGTGAAGCTTGCCGCCAAAAAATATTCCTGTTCCGCTTTTATGCTGTATCTGGGCTTAAACCGGGAAATCGATATGCCTCATCACACCATTTTGTTTGCAAAGGATTATCGCCGCAATGCGGATGAGCTGACCCGCAGCAAGGTGCTGTCCAAAGATGCTTCCATTTATGTTCATAATCCGTCCGTTAACGACCCTACATTGGCTCCTCCGGGCAAAACGGCGCTTTACGTGCTTATGCCGGTGCCTAATTTGACGGGCGGCACTGACTGGCTGCAGGAGCAGGAGGCGGTCAAGGAGTTCGTGATCGACCGGCTGGAGCAAGAGCCGGGCATCGGCAAGCTTAGGGATTCCATAGAGGTGTGTCAAAGCCTTACCCCGCTGGATTGGCGGGACAGCCACGATGTTTATCAAGGGGCCACCTTTAATCTGGCCCATTCCCTGGATCAGATGCTTCTGCTGCGGCCTCATAACCGGTTTCAGGAAATGGCCAATTGCTGGCTTGTCGGAGGGGGCACCCATCCCGGAAGCGGCCTGCCTACCATCTTTGAATCCGCGCGAATTAGCGCCAGGCTTATTCTGGAACAGGATCAGGGCAAAAAAAGCTCAGCCGCAGCGCATATCTAATCTACTGACAATCATTATTTGAACTTATAGTCAAGGCATAGGAGGTGGCGGACATGCCACGGATTTTGATTGCGGGTGGCGGCATCGGGGGGATGGTGACCGCCCTGCTTCTGAGCAAGCAAGGCGCCGATGTGGGGCTTTTTGAAAAAAAAGACCGGTTGGGCGGCCGGCTTGCGTTTCAGGAAGGAGACGGCTTCCGGATCGACCAGGGTCCAACCATAGTGCTGCTGCCGGAAATGCTGCTTGGCATTCTGGAGGAAGCCGGTATCCCCCGCTCAGCCATACCGCTTCAGGAATGCTCGCCTATGCATGTTTTTCATTATGATGATGGAACGAAGCTGACGAAATGGCGGGACAGAGATAAGCAGCTGGAGGAGCTGGAGCGGCTCTCTCCGGGAAGCTCGAAGGATTTCCTCCGGTATATGGACCATATGAGAGACGGCTTCAAGCTTGGCAAGGCAGCGTTTCTGGATCGTCCTTTTTTGCGAAAAAGCCATTTTTTTACCGTATCCAATTTGAAGCTATTGGCCAGGCTGCGCGCTTACAGAAGCGCCAGATCGCTTGCGGCCTCGTTCTTTAAGGACGAACGCCTTATAGACGCTTTTTCCCTGCAGACGTTATATATCGGGGGAGCGCCGTTCCAGGCTCCGGGACTTTATACGCTGCTCCCCTATGCGGAGCATGATTACGGCGTCTGGTATGTTAAAGGCGGTTATGCCTCCCTTGTTCCGCTGCTGGAGAAGGAGCTGAGGTCGCGGGGAGTGGATATTCACACCGGCACGGAAGTAGAGAGCCTGCTGCTGGAGAACGGCTCTTGCAAGGGGCTGATTGCGGACAGCAAGGAGTATCGAAGCGACGCCGTGGTTTATAACGGCGATATGCCCCACAGGCTTCCTCATCTATCCGGAAACGGGTCGATTGTCGAAGCAGAGAAACGGAGCGGCAAATATGTGCCGTCGTCCGGCTGTGTGCTGGTGTATGCCGGAACGGATAAGGTATGGAACGACTCGGCACCTCATCAATTTTTCCTGCCGCCATCGCTTCATGATAGCTTGCAAGACATTTTTGTCAAAAAGAAACTAACCCAGCAACCGTCCTTTTATGTGTTTAATCCTGCGGCAATGGACGCGGAGGCTGCCCCTCCGGGCCAAAGCGTGTTGTATTTTTTAATTCCTTGTCCTCCCGAACCCTATGTCAATTGGGAAGAGGAGACGGAAGCTCTGGTAGAGCATGTATTGGACGAAGCCGAACGGAGGGGATTTCCCGGCCTGAAGGAATCGATCGTTTGGAAAAGCGTGCGAACGCCCCGGGAAGCCAGCCGGGATGGTTTATTCCTGGGGGGAAGCTTTGGGCTCGCCCCGCTGCTTCAGCAATCCGCGGCTTTCCGGCCGCAGTTCAAGCACAATAAAATAAATGGCCTTTATGCCGTTGGGGCATCCATTCATCCCGGCGGAGGCATTCCCATTGTTATGCAAGGAGCAAGGCTGCTTGCCCATCATCTTTACGAGGAGGTTTTCTAAATGAATGTTCAAGACAATCTGGCTCAATGCGAAGCCATGATCGCCAAAGGTTCAACGAGTTTTTACCATGCATTCCGCCTGTTGGACAGTCCCAGAAGAGAAGCCGTGTTTGTCATATACGCCTTCTGCCGCCTCATCGACGATGCCATCGACGAGAAGCAGCCGGTTTTTACAATTGAAGAGCTGGAGCAAGGTTTTGATGACCTGGAACATACGGAAGGACATTTTATATGGGACTCGCTGCGCTGGCTGTTCAGCCATTTCAAGCTTAGCAAAGAGCCGTTTTTCCGTCAGATGGAGGGACAACGCAGAGATTTGGTATTAACCCATTATGAGACGATGGAGCAGTTGGAAGGTTATTGTTATCTGGTGGCGGGAACGGTAGGCGAAATGCTGCTGCCGGTTCTGCATGACGCGCCGGGCGAAGCCGTAACGAAATCGGGCATTTATTTGGGCAAGGCAATGCAGATCGTTAATATCATTCGGGATGTAGGCGAGGACCGTGATCGGGGACGCCGGTATTTGCCGTTGGAATGGATGAAGCGCCACGGCTATACGGAAGAGCAGTTTAACCGGGGAGAGGTTAACGAGGCGTTTCGTCATCTCATCGACGAGCTGGCGGAGCTATCCAAGTCATGGTTTCGGATCGGCATGGAGAATATCGGAAGTTACCCTGTGCAAAGCGCCATCGCGGTAGAATTGGCAGCTGGCTATTATAGTGCCATTTTGAACAAAGTGAGGGACAACCGCTATGAAGTGTTTACGAAACGCTCCATTGTGGGGTCATTGGAAAAAGGGGTCATTTATGCCACGGTTAAACGGAAATACGGCAAGCCGCGCCAAAACGGGACGGAAACCGCGGTGAGCTGAGCATGGGCAAACTTTTTGTATTTTGGTACGTTGTTGGCCTATTGTTGATGCTCACGGTTGGCGTGCCGGACTGGCTGGCTTTTTCTAACGGTTTGTTTCTTGTGTTTTTTGCATGCTGCGCGCTGGACGTGGAACGGCTTCTGGGAGAAAAAGTGGTTATCCGCTGGGGCCGAGCCTTCGCAGCGGGGCTGCTTACGTTCTCCGTGGAATGGCTTGGCGTTGCGACCGGCTGGCCTTTTGGCACTTATCATTATTCGTCCGTACTTGGTTTTTCGTTAGGCGGGGTTCCTCTGACCATTGCGTTTGCCTGGGCAGGCGTCATCGTAACCGCGGTTTTGCTGAGTGATTCAGGCAGCAAGTGGCTCCGGGCGTTCTGGGTGGGTTTGTGCACGGTTATATTCGACCTGGTGCTGGACCCCGTTGCCTATGCCCGCAGTTTCTGGTCTTGGGAGGGTGACGGGGGATATTACGGCATTCCGTTCAGCAACTTCGCAAGCTGGTTTCTGATTTCGTTTGCGTTGTCGTTTCTGTTTCCGATTCGGGCAGTACCGGTTCCGGTACGACGGAAAGCGGTCACCCTGTCGCAGATGATGCTTATGATGTTTGGGTTGCTCGGAATTCGGGAGGAGCAATACCTTCCCATCTTGATTGCCGTTGCGGCTTCCGCCTTGCTGGAAGGGGGGCTGCGCTATAAAATCGCGAAACGAACACCGCCTTTTTAGAGCTGTTTTCGACCGGTATAACGAGCACTATTTGCTGCGGCGGCATTTTCGGGCCTTTTCAATACGGGTTGGCCCTCTGCGGGATGAACTGCAAGGCCCCGTCTTGTTTATCGTCAATCACAGCTCATGGTGGGACGGCCTTCTTTTGCGGCATGCCGCCAAGACCGTATCCGGCAAACCGACTAACCTCATGATGGACAACATTCAGCTGGACAAATACCGTTTTTTCCGCAAGCTGGGAGCCTATCCCGTTGATCGCAGCAGTAAACGCGGCATCTTGGCCGCATTGGAGCATACCGTCTCGCTGCTGCGGCAAGACGGGCATGTCTGGCTTTTTCCCCAGGGCAAAATAACCCATCAGGAGGAGCGGCCGCTTGTTTTCGGAGGCGGAGCCGGTTATGTGCTTCGCAAATGCCCGCAAGCAGCCCTTGTTCCCGTCACTATTCATTACAGCACATGCGGGCAAAAGCCCGAAGTATCCATGTGGTTTGGCGGAGCCGTCCGCAACAGCTGGGATGAATGGAAGCGAAAAGAGATAACCGATTTGCTGCAAGGCATGTTGGAAACCCAGCTAAACCGGCACAAAGACATGGCCATTGAAGCGGGCGAAGCCGGGATGGCGAATAATGAATGGTTTGAGTCCCTGTTTCTCCGGCGAAGTTCCACGAGCGACCGATTTGACGACTGGAGGGAGAAGCTGCGGCAATGGAAACGTTATTGGGATGTTTAGCGGCTGTGCTGGGGTTTCAATGGTTATATGTACTGTGGAATTTGAATCAAATGCCGCAATTGACAACGCCCTCTTCGGGCCAAGCCGAAGGGGGCAAAGCTATGTCTGCCTCCCGGCGGCGGACCACTGACGGGAGCGCAAGTCTGTCGGTGTTGATTCCCGCACGGAATGAAGAAGGGAAGATTGGCCGTTGCATTCAGTCCGTGTTGGCGCAGGATTGGCCCAGTCTTGAACTGCTAGTGCTGGATGATCGTTCCGAGGACGATACGAGGGCGGAGGCATTAGAGGCCATCCGCTCTGCCGGACATCGGGATGGCTTAACGGCGCGGGTGCTTGATGGCGCGCCGCTGCCGCCAGGCATAACGGGGAAATCTCATGCCTGCATGCAGCTGGCACGTGTTGCTTCGGGGCAATGGCTGCTGTTTCTTGACAGCGATGCGGAGTTAGGCAACGACGCTTTGGCTGCGGCGATGGCAATGGCGCAGCAGCAGGGCGCGGGATTGATTACGGGTTTCCCAAGGCAAGTGACGGGGAGTTGGCTGGAGCGTCTGGTAGTGCCGTTAATGTCCTTTGTTATCGCCTGTCATTTGCCAATACCTATGGTGCGAAAATCACCCAATCCGGCATTTGTCGCCGCTCATGGCGCATTTATGCTGGTTCACTCCGCCTCGTATGAAGCATGCGGCGGCCATGCCGCGTTGGGGAAACATCTGCTTGACGATATGGAGCTTGCGCGCAGAATCAAGTCATCCGGCAATCCCATGACGTTGGCTAATCTATGCAATCATGTCTCGATGCGTATGTATAACGACGCCGGAGGGGTTTGGAACGGCTACCGGAAAAACCTGTTTCCGGGATTGGGCCGGAGTCATCCCCTTCTCTTATTTATTATGATCTATTACAGTCTGCTGTATATTCTTCCCCCGCTGGCGCTGGCTGGCGCGGTTGCCGGGCTGCTGCCGGGTTCGTCGTTGCTGCCCGCGGCGCTCTGCTGTTTGCTGGGGATGTTGATAAAGCTTACGATCGACCGGCATCATCGCCGGCCGCTTCAAGACGCCCTATTGATTGCGCCGGGAATTGCCGCGTTGCTTGCGATCGCTGCCGCTTCTTGGCATGGGTCCGTAACGGGCAAAGGTTATAGTTGGAAGGGAAGGCGGTATCTATGAAAAAAGCAATTGTCATCGGCGCGGGTTTAGGCGGTTTGGCCGCTGCGATCAAATTGGCTCATGCCGGCTGCAAAGTGACTGTTCTGGAACAGCAAGCTACGGTGGGGGGCAAGCTTCAACGGCTTCAACGAGACGGTTATCTATTTGACAGGGGACCAAGCACTATTACGATGCGCCATATTTTTGACTCCCTGTTCCGGTCAGTCGGAAGATCGCTGGAGGATTACGTTACTCTATACCGGCTTGATTCCGGTTCAAGAAATCTATTTTGCGACGGTTCCATAGTGGATGCCTACTCCGACCCCAAGGCGATGGAAGACCAGCTGGCTGTATTCAGCCCCCGCGATGCCGCCAATTATCGCAGCTTTATGGAAGAATCGGCATCGTTGTACCGGCTTGCGGAAGAACAGTTTCTTAACAACCTGCTGATAGGCTGGAGCGACAAGCTTCGGCCGGGACTGGTAAAAGGTTTTCTTAAAGCGCGGCCCTTCACCTCGCTTAACGGCTTGCTTCGCCGTTATTTTTCCCATCCCCACACGCTTGCCATGTTTGGCAGGTATGCGACTTATGTCGGCTCCGACCCTGCTAAGGCTCCCGCCATCTTTGGCATGCTGGCCCATGTCGAGCTTGAACTGGGCGTCTATGCCGCAAAAGGCGGCAATTATAAAATCGCCGAGGCGTTTGGCAAGCTCGCCAAAGAGCTTGGCGCCGAAATTCGTTTGTCGGAGAGAGTGCACAGCATCGCGGTAAAAGGGGGCAAAGTGACGGGGGTTTGCACCAGCAATGGAGATTATGACGCTGATCTGGTCGTGGCGGGCGGCGACGTATTGTCCATTCATCAGGAGCTGCTCGCTGCCGCAAACCGTCCTTCCATGAGCGATGCCCGTATAGAAGGGTATGAACCTTCCCTGTCCGGTTTTGCCATGATGGCCGGTGTCCGTCGGACGTTCAGCGGACTTCGTCATCACACAGTTTTTTATCCCCCCTTGTATGGAGATGAGTTTGCGGATATTTTCGGCCGATTGACGGCTCCGTCCGATCCGGCGATTTATATTTGCCACTCCGGTTATTCAGAACCGGGCATGGCGCCTCCCGGGAGCAGCAATTTGTTTATTTTGGCCAATGCCCCGTATTTGTCGGAACGATGGAACTGGGAGGAGCGGGGGGAGGAGTATGCGTCCTTTTTGCTGAGCAAGCTGGAAGAGAGAGGGCTGGGCGGGCTGACCGCCAGCACGGAGTTTGCCGAAACGTACAGCCCGAGGGATTTGCAGGCTGGTACTTCCGCGTATAGGGGAGCCATCTACGGCATTTCCTCCAATACGCCGCGCCAAACCTTTAACCGTCCTTCCAACAGGGGCGACGCGGAAGGCCTTTGGTTTGTGGGCGGGACAACCCATCCCGGGGGAGGCACGCCAATGGTTACGCTCTCCGGCATGCTTGTGGCGGACCGGATTTTAAAGAGCGGCAATCATTCCATTTGACAAATTCCGCTTCTGTTCTTAGAGTGTATAGTAATCGTTTTGTGCGGAAAAAAGCTCCAATGACATGACGGAACCTGTAGGAGATCAGATATGAAGACGGCAATGGTGACGGGCTATCGGGCACATGAACTGGGTATTTTCAGCCAAAAGCATAAAGGCATTCCCTATATCCGGAAAGCCATCGAGAACAAGCTTGTTCCATTGCTGGAGGACGGGCTGGAGTGGGTCATAACGCCTGGACAATACGGCGTTGATCTCTGGGCCTGCGAAGCGGCCATTGGTTTAAAGGATCGTTATCCGGGGCTAAAGGTTTCGGTAATAACGGCGTTTGCCAATCAGGAGGAGGACTGGAAAGAAGACAAGCAGTCCTACTACCGGAATTTGTTGGCGAAGGTCGATTATTATGCCCCGGTAAGCAAAGCGCCTTACGAGGGGCCTTGGCAATTTCAAGCGAGGGATGAGCTTTTGCTTCGAAAAAGCGACGGCCTTATTCTCGTTTACGATGAGGACGCGGCAGCGGGGAGCCCGCGGTTTCTAAAGGAAAAAGCCCGAAAGCGTTCGGAACGTGACGGCTATCCCATCATCACGGTAACATCGGAGGATATCCAAAGCATTGCCGATGAAGAGCGCGCAGTTGAAGACTTCCAGGATGGGCATTTTTAACATTGACAGTTTTGAAGATTGCTTGCTATAATTCTGAAAACCATTAATTCCGATTTAGTTAATGGGAATTATTTTCAGGAGGTCATACATAATGAGAGCACGGAAAGGTTTAAGCGGTAAATGGCTGATTGCGCTTTTTGGTGCGGCGGCATTGCTGCTGGCCCAGCCAACATCCCATGTTGGAGCCGCGACGGCATCGGTGGCTTCCGCCTATCACGCGCAAGAAATTAGCGCAGGGGAATACGGACAATTTCTGCAGGAAAAATACGGCGTAAAGCTGCCTGCAAAACCCACCAAAGGCGACTTTATTGAAGCCGCGGCAGCTATTCTGGGCTACGAGGGCGCTGCCGGCAGCGCCGAGTTCAGCGATCTGAAAGCTGGCGACAAGTTGTATGGTCCTGCGTCCGCGCTATTTGAAAGCGGCGTGCTGAAGGGGCCCTCGGTAGGCGGAGACCAGCCTCTCACCAATGCAGTGGCGGTATCGATTGCGCTTCGCGCAGCGGATTTGAAGGAGCTTGCTTACACCTATCCGGCCGACAAGGTGGAGCGTTCGCTTGCTCCGCTTGGCATTACGGGCAAAGGCTTGGGCACCCATGTAGCTCAGGAATTGGCCGCAGCCGTTGATACCGGTTTGCTTCCGGCTTCGGAATATGCCGACTTTAATGCCAAAGGCGCGGTTGACGGCGATCTCGCCAATGTGCTGCTGGGCAAAGTGCTGGAAAGCAAAGGATTGTACAAACAATATATCGGATATGTCTATGACGCGGATATCGTGACAAAGCTTCACGCCGCTTATGCGACTTCCGATATTATCGATGCTCCCAAGCTGCAAGCCTTGGTTAACGAAGCGCTGGAGCAGGAGCTCATTACCGGATACAATTTAAAGGATACCCGTTTTGATTCTCATTTTATCGACTCCTTGAAGCTGACATACGGGCATTCCAACTTGAAGCATGCCGTTCAGCTCATCGGTTTGCTTCGCAGCGAAGGCCTGAACGCCAAAGTTCAATTCGAGCCTAAAACATCGGCCTACCTGCATCTGCAGGAGTGGGGCGATCCGGGTCCAAACGTCGTTCAGATCGAAAACGGCAATTTTATCGCTTATGCGAAGGAATACGATCTGGTGTTTGAATTCGCCAATGTCAAAGACAAGGCGAAGTTCCAGGATGTCATTTTTGCCTATGCCAAAAAGAATGAAGCCGACCAGACCGGCCTGATTGCAGGCTCCTGGTGGCAGCCGCTCTATTTCTCGCCAACAGAAATCGACGGCTATGAAATCATTACCAACAACCTGATTACTGATCCAGACAGCCCTTATACCGTACATCCTTTTTCCTTGAATGAAAACTCCGAAAAAGTAATTGAAGGATTTAAAGCGATCGACCCCGATGCGGTTATTACGCCCTACCAGTTCTGGGTAGACGTGCCGTTCTTTAATTATTTGCACGGAGAAGCGCTGTAAGTTTTGGCACTCCCTAAAGAAATCGCCCACTTTAACGGTGGCGATTTCTTTTTTTTTGTGCCCCGTTAGCTTCAGGAGCGGATTTTGCTAGATTTCAGCGTATTTCACTTTGGACATAGACAAGTTGACGGACAACCTTGAAACGCCTCGCATATAGTATGGAGTAAAGTTATTAGTGAGAAGAGGTGGCGGCGATGTCGCTTGTATGGGTTTGCTCCATGATTGGAATGTTGGGTTCTTTGGTAACGTTTGCTTTTGGACATTGGACTGAATCGCTCACACTGCTTTTGGTGACAATGGGAGTGGACTACATCACGGGTGTTTCCGCTTCTCTGAAGGAAGGCAGGGGCCTTAACAGCGCGTTTGGTTCCTGGGGACTGGCAAAAAAAGGGCTGACTTTGCTTGTCGTTCTTCTCGCGCATCGAATCGACATTTTGCTTGAAACGGAAAATGTAACGATGGCGGCCGCAGTCTATTTTTATATTGCCAATGAATTAATTTCGATTACGGAAAATTATGGACGGATGGGCTTTCCTTTGCCCGAGAGAGTCAAAAAAATGATTGAAGTGCTTAAAAACAAATAATCCCCTATTGGCAGTTGCGTTGAGCGCTGCCTTTCCGTTATAATGGGAACAAATGTTCTTATATCGGAGAACGCAGCATTACTTTTGATGCTGACTGTAATGGAGGGATGGCAATGGGCGCAAATGCAGCAATTAACGGAGCCGTCGTCAACCGGGAGAAAAAATCATGGACGACCCCTGTTCAAAGCATGGAAGAACTGCAGCTGGTGCAGCGCTATATGATTCTGGGCATTCTGATCTCGGCTCTTGAGCATGATATCGGGATTATGTCCAGGTCGGAGGCCAAATTCCGAAACTCATATATCTCGTTTTTAAGAGGGGTGCAGGACCGCGTGCTTTTGGACAAGGCGGGCCTCGGCTTGAGATTTCGGGCCCGGGGCATATCCGTTCACGAGGAGAAACGGGGACAGGATGGTTTAATAGGCGCCTATCTGTGCCGGGGATATCAGCATCGTTTTACGATGTTGTGGGGGGCCGTGCGCAAGGAATGCGACGAAATCATAAAAAACTATTGCCAGGCAAGTTCATAAAATGTTCATAGTTTTGTCAAAAGTGTGAAAAAAGTTTCCTCTTTACAAAGTTTATTATTGAGATCGACAGACTACCTTTGTAATATAAGAAGTAGATATTATAAGTTGCAAACATGCAGATTAGATTGCAAAGGGGAGCCTGTCACCATGCACAAATGGATTATGTTTACCGTTTTCGTTGCTGCGTCATTGCTGGGTGTGTTTTTGTTAACCTTCAAATTGCCTGAAAAGCCAGTTGATGAATCCGCTTTAATGCCGGATGGCGTGACGCTTATGAAGGTTGTGGCATCCAACGATTTTACCTTTAATGAAGATGTGTTTACGGCCAAGGTTGGGGAAAAGGTCATCTTGAGACTCGAAAACAAAAGCGGTGTCCATGGCATCAAGATTGATGAGCTTCAAGTATCGCTTGACAATGCCAACAAAGAGACGGAACTTGAATTTACGGAGCCCGGAGAATATATCATCTATTGTTCGATCGCATGCGGACCGGGCCATCAAACCATGCAAGCCAAGTTAATTGTAGAAGCTGCATAAAGCAAAACAGACAATGGGAAGGAGCCGAAAGGCTCCTTTTTGCATGCGATGGCGGCTGCGGCTGCCTCCCTTAATTACCTGGCGCTTCGCGCTGTTTTGCGGCGTTCCCGCGCAATTAACACATCAAGGAAAAAACCAAGCAGCGCCCAAGTCAAAATAGTTAAACTGTACATCATCAACACGCTTACCTCATGAATGTCGATAAACAGGTCCGCAAACCAGGCTGGAACACTCAGCATAAAAAACACCATATTGTGGGGATCATAGCCCGTGTAGTTGAAAGCACAGATGCCAAAACCAATTAATGCCGCGATAGCGGTTGCTTTGTAGCGCATGGCGAATGTCTCTCCTTTACTTGTGTGTTCAAAAAGCACATTGCCGTTATACAAGCCTTTAGGTTATTATGTGACAAAAGGATATTAATCATGCTGACGCCAAAAAGCGTCGGGCTAATTCACATTTGGGAGGCAAATCTACATGATTACCCATATCGTATTTTTCAAATTAAAGGACAGAAGTCAAGAAAGCGTTGACGCGACGGCAGCCGTTCTTCGCAATATGGAAGGGAAAATCGATGTGCTGAAATTCATCGAGGTAGGCACAGACGTGCTTCATTCCGAGCGTTCATACGATATCGCTTTGGTCACTAAATTTGATTCCCTTGCCGATCTGGAAGCTTACCAGATTCATCCGGAGCATCAAAAGGTCATTCAGCATATGACGCTGGTGAGAGAATCTTCCGTAAGCGTCGATTACGAAAGCTAAGAGGCCAAACGATCAATGGCGGAAATGAGAGACGTATACGAGATGTTGACCTATCTGCTGGTTATTATTTTCAGCAGTATCATTATGGTGGCCTGGCTGAAGCGAAGAGCGAAGCGCAGGAAGTAAAGCCGAAAGCAGGGAAGCCTTTATGTATTACGTAAATCAGGAGCAAATATCCGCCAGGCTGGCGGAAATCCCTCAAATCGCCGAAGCTCTTCGGGAGTTGTCCGGCAATTGGAAGGGAACGGCCGTTGAAGGTTTGGCGCAGGAGCGCTGTCTTCATCTGGCTATTGAAATCGTTACGGATGTGGGGAGCTGTCTGATTGACGGCTTTATTATGAGAGACGCTAGCAGCTACGAAGATATTATCGACATTACAGGCGCTGAAGGCGTTTTTTCGGAGCATTTGCGGGACAACCTGATTCAATTGGTTAAGCTGCGCAAACCTCTGGTACAGGAATATTATAGTTGGCCGCGAGCAGAGCTTCATCACATATCGGCGGAGTTGTCCGTTTGGCTGGAGGACTATAAATCGTCTGTTGAGCATTATTTGGCTCGGGAGCTGGCTTAACGATTGTAAAGAGGTTGACGCGCTCATTAATGCGCGTCAACCGGACAATGATGCCATCGGGCCGGCGGAGGCAACAATCCGAGGCATGGAGGTGGAACCGTGGCGCAAAGGCATAGAGAACAGAGTGAGCATAAGGAATCCACTTACGGCGCTGGTCCCAAAACCGGAGGTGCGACCCGCAGAAATATCCTGCATTATTTGCGTGTCAGAGGAAGGATGCATGCCAGCGAGCTTGCTCATGTCCTTGAATTAACGGAGATGGCGATCAGACGTCATATGCATGAGCTGGAAAGAGAAGGAGCCGTACGGATTATTACCGTCCGCCAAGCAATGGGCAGACCTCTGCACGCCTTTGAACTGACGGAGCAAGCAGAGCAATATTTTCCGAAAAACTATCATTCCTTAACGATTGATTTGTTGGCGGAGCTGGAGAGAGACGAAGAAACGGCAGTCTTGATCGACCAAATGTTTCTGGGAAGAAAAAACCGGCTATTGGACAGATATGCTCCCCGAATGGACGGAAAAAATCTTTCGCAGCGCGTAACGGAGCTTGCGATTATCCAGAATGCAGGCGGTTATATGGCTGAAGTGGAAGAACGTCCTGAAGGCGGCTATGTGCTTCATGAATATAATTGCCCCATTAAAGGTGTTGCGGATCAATATCAGCAGGCTTGCAGCTGCGAGCTTGCATTGTTCACTTCGCTGCTGGGAGCGGATGTGGACAGAACGGAGTGCCTGGCCAAAGGCGGAGGGCGCTGCAGTTACGAGATCAAAGATTCCAGCCAATCGGATTTATAGAGATTGCACTTAATCAAAAAGAAGGCGGAGCCTGCCGGGACAAAAAATCCTGGCAGGCTTTTTGTATGGAGACCAACAAGGGCCCGCCAAAGCCAATTTTTATTGGCATGAAAAACTACGAAGGCCATCATAAAGGTTTTCGCAGTAAGTTTGTGTCAAAACAAGCCCATGCTGACTATACTGTCAATACGTTATGGGCATTTGCCCGGCAAAACCCGACAGGACGCGGTGAAGGGAGCTGGCGGATATGGAATGGATTGCAGCGGTTGCGACAGCTATATTTGCAGTGCTGACAATCGGCATATTGATGGCTATGCGCGCGTTGGTTATACGATTGCAAGCTCTGCAGCAATCGGCGCTGGAAGCCAAGGCCGAAATAACCCGCCTGTCGGAGGAAACCCGTGCAGTGTTGATTCCGGCAGAGGAAGCCATGCGAAACCTGCAGGAAGGGCTGGAAGCAGCCAAAGGCTGGTTTCGCGCCATTGAAGATGCCGGAAGCATGGTGGCCAAAACAACGTCAGCAGCCGAAAAAGCGGCAAACGTACTTAGTCAATCCGCGATCAGGCATGCGGAGCGCCTTTCACAATCACGAGAGGCGGAACAAGCCGTGCAATGGGCGGAGCTTGGTTTGACTGCCTGGCAGCTGTGGCGATCGGGCCGCAATCCGTCAGGGTCTGCCGAATCCGACCATTCATCCCGCACCTCCCATGCATCAACGATGCAGGCGAAAGGGAACGCTAAGAATGAAAGGAGACAATGATCATGCACAAACGAAAAGGAAGCAGTGGATTTTTGCTGGGCGCATTGGCCGGAGGCGTATTAGGCTCCATCACGGCGCTGCTGTTTGCGCCAAAAAGCGGCAAGGAGCTTCGCGGCGACATTGCAAGCGGAGCGCAAAAGGTGGGAGAGTCCACTCGTTCAGCCGCAACCCGCGCAGGCGATGCGACAGGGCGTTTGGCCAAAGAAATCGGAAGCGGCGCAGTTAAGCTGTTCGACCGGACTAAAGAAGTTGCAGGAAGCGCTGTACATGCGGTTAAAGGCGTCAAGGATGGCGAAGCTAGCCATGCCGACGGTCCTGTCGTATCGGTTTCTTCACTCGCAGTGGAAGCGAGCGATGAATTAGGCGAGCTTACCGATACCGGCGAAAAACGCGAGGCGTTTGCTGAAGCGGGCGTAGCTGTATTGGGCAACATCGGCGGCGGTGATGGCAGCCGTTTAACGGAGCAGGATGCCGAGGCGGCAAGAGAATTTTCCGATGAAGATATTAGCGGATAATACTCATATTGCTGGTATATTGAACGGGGATATCAGGGTGTGCAGGATGCCCTGTATCCCCTCTCTGCTCCGGAACAAACGCTAATTCGGATTTGCGGCTCTTGACACCGCAACGGCGCGTTCCTCCTTGAAGCTTGTCCGGATATGCGTTAAGATGTAGGTACGTTTTTGAGCAAATAGACATATGCTGTGTTGTTAATTGCTCCGATGATTGTAACCTACTCCAAGAAAGCGGTGTGTTTGTGCAGCAACCGATAGCAATATTAGATTCCGGCGTAGGCGGCCTAACGGTGGTCAAAGAAGTGATGCGCCAGTTGCCGCGGGAGAAAATCGTTTATTTTGGGGACACGGCCAGAACGCCTTATGGACCGCGCTCCGCTGATGAAGTATTGGATTTTACTCGTGAAATTGTAGATTATCTCATTCAATATAAGCCCAAAATGATTGTTATAGCATGCAATACAGCCACAGCCGTCGCGCTGACGGATATCCGCTCCAGAGTGGCGATTCCGGTCGTAGGCGTCATTAACCCCGGCGCGCGGGCTGCCATCGGCAGAACCGCTACGGGATGCATCGGCGTTATCGGCACGGAAGGAACCATAAGAAGCGGCGCTTACGAAAATGCGCTGCGCGAGCTTTCGCCTCACGTGCAGGTGGTGAGCGAAGCATGTCCCCGCTTTGTAACATTGGTTGAGCAGGGGAATTTTCGATCCTCCGAAACTTTCGATGTCGTATATGATTCCATTGCTCATATGCGGACATATCCTATAGATTGTTTGATTCTTGGTTGCACTCATTATCCGTTTTTGACGGAAACCATATCTGAAGTCATGGGCAGCGAGGTTAATCTAATCAGTTCGGCGGATGAAACAGCAAGGGAAATCAGTACGATCCTGCATGACAAGCGCAAGCTTGCGCGGGGAGATGAATTTCCCGTTCACCAGTTTTTCTGCAGTGGAGATCCCGCGATTTTCCGGGCAATCGCCCAGCAATGGCTCGGTGAACAGATTCAATTGACGCCGGTTGTCTGGCAGGTGCCCCATATCAGTTGATCCCCATCCCATAAAAACACTAAGGGCCGTCTTTCATTGAAAGGCGGTTTTTTGCATGGATAGGACAATCCCGACCTCACATAGAATGTAATAACCCGGTTTAACCGAACCTCGTGGCTTCGGTCCGGGTTGCATTTTCCAAATCGGGGAGGACAACCATGCTTGATAACGGAACCTATTTGTATGAAAAAATGATTCAGGACAGCTGGCAGCTCGGGAGCGGTCATTCTTCTTTATCCGTATATTCGATCGGCCGCAGTGTAATGGGAAGAGAGCTGCTCCTCCTTCGCTGCGGTTGCGGTCCCCGGCATATTGGAATCAATGCGGCATTTCATGCTAATGAGTGGATTACATCGGCGCTGCTGATGAGATTTGTAGCAGAGCTGGCGGAACAGTACAAGGGGGAGGGAGAGGAAAGCGGCGACCAAATGCCGGAGCTATGTCGGAGCACAACCTTATGGGTTGTGCCAATGGTTAATCCGGACGGCGCCGAACTGGTACAGCGGGGTTTATCCTCCGTTCATCCGCACTGGAGAGACAAATTGCTTGCCTGGAATGAAGGCAGGAATGATTTCAGCGGGTGGAAGGCCAATATAAGAGGGGTTGACCTCAATGATCAATTCCCGGCTTATTGGGAAGAGGAGCGCAAGCGCAGAGGAGTTCCCGGCCCTGCTTCCCGCGACTATCCGGGACCATTCCCGCTTAGCGAGCCGGAGGCCGTCTCTATGGAAAGATTGACTGAAAGCCTGCGTTTTGACGCTGTATTGGCGCTGCATACGCAAGGCAGGGAAATTTATTGGAATTACCGGGACTACGAGCCGCCCCATGCCGAAAATCTGGCCGAAAAGCTTGGCGCCGCCAGCGGGTACAAGCCGGTGAAGCTTAGCGGAAGCGACGCCGGGTATAAGGATTGGTTTATCCGGCAATATCGAAAACCCGGATTTACAGTTGAGGTTGGTTTGGGAGAAAATCCGCTACCCGCCGAAATGTTCGACGAGCTGTACGCGGAGCTGAAGCCGCTGCTGCTTGAAGCGATGCTTCTGTAGCGCGATACTTCTATAGCAATAGATTCGAGCGGAATTCTTGCAGAAGGAATGGCCGGGGTAGTGATGCAGGCAGGCCAAAGGTCTGGCGTGAAGCTGGACCCTGGTCCTGCGGCGGCAGCTTTATTTTTTGGACTGCAGGTCAGTGAGGAATGGCGGAGTGTTATGCTATACTGGTTTCAAAAATCGATAAAAGCGGTTGTTCAAAAAGCACACTAAAAGGGGGATGCCAAATGCGAAAGCTATTATCGTTAAGGCATTGGAAAAATACGTTTGCTCTTATCTTTCGCTTGTTGAAATCCCGAGACGTATCCATATGGGACAAATTTCTGTTTGTCGTGCCTGTGTTTCTTTATTGGGTTCTTCCCGATGTCATGCCGATGGTTCCGATCGACGATATTGCATTTACGATGATTATAGCGGAATGGTTTGCTGTTAGGATGGGGAAGAAGTATAATATACTTTAGCGCCATCAAGGCAGTGAGACGATTCAAGAAGGAGCTGAAGCAGAGTGAAATGCAAAATATCCCGCAACGCGGCAAAAATGATACAGCAGGAGCTGGACAAGCCTGAAAACGAAGGCAAGCTTCTGCGCGTGTTTGTAACGCATGCCCATGGCGACCACGCCCATTACGGAATGGGAGTTGACGTGCCTGGCGAGAAGGATGAAGTTGTTTCGACGGATAAGGGTATCGACGTCATTTTGGAGAAAGACAATGATTTTCTGGACGGTATTCGCATCGATTATTTCTACGTTCCGGAGGAAGGTTTTGCGATTACAAATCCGTCCAAAGGCAATCACGGAGACCACTGACGTTTCCCGCCTGTCAGGGCTTAGGGGGAACGGATGTTGAAACATGGCAACTAACGACATAAGAGTTTGCGATAAATGCAAGCATATGGCGATGAAATCAACCGTAGCCAAGATCCAGAAATTGGCTCCGGATTCCGAAATTCGCGTTGGCTGCAAGTCGTATTGCGGTCCTTGCGCGCGTTATGCCTTCGTATTTATTAACGGGCGTTATATTAAAGGCGCTACCGAAGACGAAGCCATTGAAAAAGCAATGACTTATTTGAAGAAATAATTTATACCATTGGTAGCCGCAGCTAAATAGAAAGCCTGCCCAAAAAGTCCAGCATGGAGAAAGCATGCAGGACTTTTTTTGTTTACTTTTATGAACACAAAGTATAAGCCGAAACCCGGAAAGGAGCATAAAATGGATATTATTACTCCGCAATTGCTCTACCATGGCACAACTAGCGGCACGGTGGATTCCTTTCGAAGCAAGCTGTTGAACAGTCAATATTGGAAGCCCGGCAAAGATTTCGGGGAAGGCTTCTACACCACCATCTCGATTGCCCAAGCTCGAAAATGGGCGCATAAAGGCGCCAAAGAAAGCTGGGATGGAAGCAAGCCGTGCGTGTTGGTCGTCGAACTGAAAAGCATCCCTCCCGGCATTGCGCCGCTGCTGTTCCTTTCGGACTCGCATGGTTGGGCGGGGTTTGTGTACCAGCACCGCAAAGCAAGCGTGAAGGGGCATGATCCCTGTGCCGCGCATCCGGAGATTATTATTGGTCCCATGGCGGACAATGACACTGGCAAAATCGTACAGAAGGGGATACAATTAAACAAAGATGAAGATTGGTTCTACGAACAAATTACAACGTCCCGCAAAGGCCGGAAGCTGGATTCGCTGCAGTTAGGCAATCAAGTGGTGTTTTGTTCCGAAATTTGGGAGCCTGCCTTAGTTTTCGTAGGTTGCCATATCTATACGGGAGGAAGGTGGATCTATGAGGACGCCCGCTCGTACAATCAGACTCAGCATGTATGAACGCAGCATACTTGATGCTCTGATCAGCCGGCATGGGTATGAGCATAGCTTTGCCCGCAGTCTGGTGATTGATTATATCGATGTTTTGCGCAAAATAGGCGGTTATGAGCAAAGCGGACATTATGCCGATCTCATTCATCGAGCATATAGTGAAGGCTGCAGTCCCGAACGCTGGTTAAGCATCATCGCCGATGTTGAACAAGGCGAAGCCAGAGACCGGGGGATCAGGGAGGAGCTGCAGCACGATCTGCAAAGCAAATAATGCATTTATACCATTTGGATTGGGACAGTGAGACGACTCCGGTAAAAGGAAGCTAGCAATAGCGCCTAAAGCCATGCGGGTCGTCTTTTCCTAGGGCGCTCCTTATTCAGCTTTAAGGAACGCCTAAATGGAGGAGGAGAAGGATTGTTGCGTACTCATACGGTCGGACAAGTCTATTATTATACCGGAGCGGCGCTTTTTTTAGCTGCATTGATCGGGGCTGAGCTGATCTGGCTGCCCGCTCCGATTGCCTGGAACGGGGGCGTCGAATGGATTGACATGATTAATTGGCTCCAATATGGCGTTGCGGTCATTCCGCTATGCTGGGTTGCAGGCGGCATTAAACGTCTCAAAAGGGCTGGCGGGGGCCGGCTGTTGTATTTGACCAGATGGGGTGTAGCCATTGCCGGAATCATTGCCGCGGCGTCACTCGCGGTTGGGCCTCAGCAGCTGATTGCCTTGTTTATCGGCAGTATTGCGTTATCTTTGATTCTGCTGTTTGCCGACTTGCTCATTACAGAATACATAAGCCGCAAAGCGGTACCCTGGCGATCCGGCGCTGCATTTGCCATTATGCTGGTCTTGCTGTCTGCAACTCTCTGGCCGACCGGAAAAATGGTAACATACCCCGGGATGACGCTTAATTTAAACCGCTACGCTCATATGGACGGGGGCGAATCCGGAGGAACGATCGACGGCGTCTTGGTTTTTGACAGGCCTGCCGTGCTTGCGGATTCCTTGTACGGCCGTTTATTCCCTCAGTATGTGTTTCAGCCCAAACCGGAAAACCAGCCATCGCTAACCCAAATTTACGCTGAAGCCGTCGAGATGAAAAATGACGCCAACTCGATTGCCTCCGCTATTGCGTTGCAGAAGGTAGGCCTTGGCAAAGGCGTCATTTATGACGGCGTGTTGGTCGCCGGCATTGTCGATGGCAGCCCCGCTCAAGGCATATTGAGGGCCGGGGATATTATGGACAGCGTTAATGGAACGTTATTGAGTAAAGTGGAGGAATTGCTGGACTATATGAGCGCAAGGGTCAAACCCGGCGATGCCATAACGGTTGAAATACGCCGCAACAACAAGGTAATGAAGTTCGACGTACCGACGGTAGCGGCAGCCGATGATACCGCGCGGGCGGTCATGGGGATTTCCGTAGAAACGAAGATAGAGCTGGATACTCCCCGAAAAATCCGCTATACCAAATATACGGCTCATGCAGGGGGGCCATCTCATGGCGCGATGCTGACGCTGGCGTTTATGGATCAGCTGACGCCAGGCGGTTTGACCAATGGCCATCGCATTGCGGGCACGGGGACGATCGAAATCGACGGCTCCATCGGTATGGTAGGCGGAATTCCTCAGAAGGCATACGCCGTAAGCCGGACGGAAGCAGATGTGTTTTTTGTTCCGGCAGAAGGTGCAGAAGCGGCTATTAAGGCGGCGCCGACATTAAATATTGTGGCTGTAAACCATATTGATGATGTGCTGGAATGGCTGAAGAAACAAAACTAAATCCAGTTGGAGCCTATAACGCGCAAGAATGAAGATCAGCTTGGATAGAGGAGTGATTGTATGATTATTGTGCAGATGGGCAACGAAGAATTGAAGGCTGCGGCAGAACTTTCGGACAAAACATTTCGAGATAAGGACCAATCCTCGATGGCAGATGCATTTCCGGCCATTTTCTCCGGAGCGTTAGGCTGCTCTCTGGGCTGTTACGATGGAAATGAGCTGATTTCCTTTATGGGACTGGTGCCCCAACATATTTCAATTGGAGCTGCAAAGCTGCCGCTGATGTCGCTGGGCTCCGTTTGCACGGCAGAGGAGCATCGCGGAAAAGGTACTGCAAGCCTGCTGCTGCAGGAAGCTTTTCGCCAAATGGATGAAGCCGGTGCAAGCTTGCTGTACGTATCCGGCGACAGACAATTGTATATGCGGAATGGATGCCGTTTTTTTGGCGATGCCCCGACTTATGTTTTGCAAAATGAAGGAGCCAATGGCCAACCTGGCCTTGCTCCGGGTTACGTGGTCAGAGAAGCGGCTGCGGCGGATTTGCCCGCTGTTCAGAGCATTCACGATGCCGGGGTTGTCCGTTACAACCGCAGCATCTACGAAACAGGCGTGTTGCTAAAGGCTCAAGCGCTGGCAAGCATCTACAAGCTGCGGCAAAGTCTTGTCGTCGCAGAGCTAGACGGCGAAGTCGCTGCGTACGGCGTTTTGGCGGTGCCAGGCTCAGAGGTCGCCTCCAAGCCGCCTTTTGTTGTGGAATACGGGGGAGATGCCGCCGCAGTCCATGCTTTGCTGAGGGCAAGCCTGGATCATTTTTCGCTGGGGAGTCTTTCTATAGCCGTTCCTTGGCAGGAGGCAGAGCTGCACGACATGCTGGCGGGCAATATCCGCGAGGATGGGAAAAATGAAGGAACTGTGCGGATTCGCAATCCGCGTCAACTGTGGAAGCAGCTTGCCCCTTACTTGATCGAACGCGACGAAGAGGCGTTTTCCGGCATGCTGCTGGAAAACGCCATATCGGAGGAAGATCACGCCTGGGCGGCCACGCTCCTTATATGTGGAGAAGAAGTCCGGCTGAGCCGCGACGAGCTGACTGCCTTGCTGTTTGACCCGGAACCGGCGGTTTCGTCATTGTCGGAGGATCAGCTAGCTTGGGCGGGCAGACTGCTGCCTATCCCTCTCCCCTATTCCGCTGCTCTGAACTACGTGTAGAAGCGTCGCTGGAAACATCGGAACTGCCGAAATCACTGATGTCAGTGAAAGCATCGCTTTCTCCGGAATGTTCGGCATCATTGGAGTCATTGAAGTCGCCGGTTTTGCCGGGATCGCTAGTTTCGCCCATGACTTCTACCGCCCTGCCGCTGTAAATGTGGCGAAGCAGATCGCCCATAATAATTCGGTCCGATATCGTAAGCTGCTGCTCTGACTTTAGCGTGATAGGCTGGCACAAAGCGCTGTCTGCCAGATCTCCGTCTTTCACCGAATAACAGAAGCCTTCGCCGGTTATGCCGTCTTCCGGGGGCATATAGTAATAATCGCCATCGGTCCAGGAACCGTTGCGTTGTACGACAATATGACCGGTAACATCCTGCGTATCTGTAAGCAAAGGCATGCCCAGCATGCCTTTTTCCTGTGCGGAAATGCCAAGCAAATGAAGCAGGGTTGGCGCTATGTCCAGTTGGCCGCCCACTGCGTCGCGTGGACCCGCCTGTCCGTTATCTGGAAGATGGAGTATAAAAGGCACGCCTTTTACCGTCTGCTCCCGCTCAAGCTTGCTATCGGGATTTGCCATAAATCGGTCGTACAGTTCCCAATCCGTAAGCGAATTATCATGATCGCCGTACAGAGCCAAAATCGTATTATCCCACAAGCCGTTGTCCTTCAAATGTTGAATCAATTCCCCCAATGCCGCGTCGGCATAATGGATGCTCTGCAAATAATCTCCCATAATCGTGCCATCCAGTTCCTCCGTGTCCAGTTCGCGAACAGCTTGCGGAAGTTTGAAGGGATGATGGCTGGTCAAAGAGATCAGGAAAGCATGAAACGGTTGCTCCAGTTCCGAAATGACCTCCATCGATTGTCTGTAAAATGACTTGTCTCCAAGCGCCCACCCCAATGGTTCGTCCAACTTGAAATGTTTCAGGCTGTAAAACGCATCGTATTTCATATTGGCATACATCACATTCCGGTTCCAAAAGCCGCCTTGGTAAGCATGGAATACGTTGGTGGAGTATCCTTGCTCCTTAAGCTGCTGGGGCATACACCCGAATTGGTGGGACGCATATTGGATAAACACCGAACCGCTCTGCAGCGGCAACAAGGAGCAATTGGCGCCAAAATCGGCATCCGATGTACGTCCCTGTGCAGTCTGATGATAAAATCGGGTCCAGTGGGCGCTGCTCTCCATCAGCGCATTGAGATTTGGCGTTATTTCCTTGCCGCCGATGGATTGACCTAACACAAAGCTTTGCAGCGCTTCCATTTGGAGGATCAAAACGTTGCTTCCTTCATAGGCGCCAAACAGGCTGTCTTGCTGCAGCGGGCTTCTTTCGGCGTCCAGTTCTGCCAGCCACTGCTCCGTATCGGAGCGCTGCTCGGCCGTTACGGTTTCTGCTCCAAACCAATTCAGCTTGGCGTAGCGGTACACGTCATAACCGTGAAAACCCAATCCTCCTGTTACATTGTAGATGGACAGGTTCCACCAGTTTTTCTGAAACAGCCCTTTAGCCCATGTTTCGGTGGCATGATGAACGCCGCCAAAAAACAGGCCGGCGCCCAGACATAAAGCAACGATGCCAGCAGCGCCTCGCTGAAGCAGCCGGCGCCGCCTTGGCAATAACGAACTCTTTGCCGCCTTTGAATCGCCCTTCCATAAGAGAGCGATGGCTAAGGCAAATAGCAAGGGCAAATCAGCGAATAGCCAAAAATCGGGAAGGCGCAGCAGTTCGCCTATGCTATCCCCGAGCGAATCCACCTGGCCTGCTTGAAGCAGGACGGGTACAGTAATCAAGTCCTGAAAATAACGGTAATAGACGACATCGCCATACAGAAGAAGGGAAAGCGCCAAATTTAGCACGGCCAGCGTCATGTTGCGCGCCCTCGGGGGCAGCCAGATGCACCAGAACGACACGAGCAATACGGCCCCTGCTTCAATCATTAAATCTTTGCGGGTCATATCCATATACAGCACGGAAAGCAGCCGGTTGAACCAATACAGCTTGAGCAGCATCAAAAGCGCAAACAGAAGCGTATCCAGAACGACGAATCGTTCAAATATGCTCTGGATACGCCGAATCAAGGTGTTTACAGGAACGCGATTGCTAGACATTGCCGCGATCTCTAGGAGGGAGAGGCCCAAAAAACTGCAGTAAGTCTGTTTGAATGCGGCCGTTATAAAGCTTGCGTTTTTTGTCTGCCTTTTTGCCCATGTAATGCTCGATCGAAGTAGAAGGGCTGATGGTAAAAACAGACCAGGTCGGATAATGCAGCATAGTCAGACCAAATTGCCGCAGCGCTTTTTCCACGGAGGCATCGTCGCCCAGCCTCTCGCCATAGGGAGGATTGGTAATGACAACGCCGTAGTCGCCTTGAAGCTTTGCTTTGGCTACCGGCAATGTCTGTACGGAAATTTCTTTGGCAAAGCCGGCTTTTTTGATGGCGGCTTCAGCAATGGAAATGGCGTCCGGGTCGATGTCGGAGCCCGAAATGTTCAGAGGTACGTCGTCTTTTACCGAATCATACGCTTCTTCACGGGCAATCTCCCATAAACTTTCCGGCACAAGCGGCCAGCCTTGGCTGCTGAACGTGCGGCGCAGGCCAGGAGCGATATTCCACGCAATCATAGCCGCTTCCACAAGAATCGTGCCGGAGCCGCAGAACGGATCATAAAGAGGCCGTTCCGGCTGCCAGCGGCTGAGCTGAATCAAGGCAGCCGCCATTGTTTCGCGCAGGGGCGCTTCCGTGGAAGCCAGTCGGTAACCGCGTCTATGTAAACCCCAGCCGGTTGTATCCAGCGTCAGCATTGCTTCATCATTCATCAAGGTGACTTCGATCACGTATTTGCCGCCATCCTCGGGAAACCATTCCGTGCCGTACCGTTCTTTCATTTTTTCCACAACGGCTTTTTTGACGACGCTTTGACAGGCGGGCACGCTGGTCAGCTGAGATTTCTGCGACCTTCCGTTAACGGGGAATTCGCCATCCTGCGGAATCCAATCCGGCCAATTCAGCGCTTTGGCGCCTTCAAAAAGCTCCTCGAATGTAGTAGCCTTAAATTGGCCCATGTTGACCAATATGCGTCCGGCGGAGCGCAGCCATAGATTAGCTCGGCAAATATCGCCCGGCGTTCCGGTAAAATTGACTCTTCCGTTTTCCGTTTTCAAATCGTGGTAGCCCAGTTCCTTGAGCTCGCGCGCAACAACCGCCTCCAGTCCCATCGGGGCGGTCGCAATCAGGTGAAGTTGATTCATTGAGTACACTCATTTCGTTTTTCGGTATAGGTTTGGTACAATTAAGTATAGGCCATATGTTAATAGGATTTCCACATGAGATTGCATTAGAAACCTCGCAATGAAATTTTTTTGCCATAAAAGGCACTCAACAGCATCGATAAACGCTCCAAACAGCAAGACGATACTAAAACTCATAGATGTTAAATAAGGATGGAGGGTTACGAGTGAATCTGGACGAGCAATATGTTGAAGGGTTATACAAGCGTGACGATATATTGGAAAACGTAAAGGAAGGAACGGCCGCGCTCGGCATGCCCGCTATTTCGATCGCTGAAGGGTATGGCCGTTTGCTTACGATGCTAGTTCGCATGACGGGAGCGCAAAGGGTGCTGGAGATCGGCGCATTGGGCGGCTATAGCGGCGTTTGTCTTGCGCGCGGCATGGAGGGCGGAGGCCGATTGGTTTCGCTGGAACTGCATCAGTCCTATGCGGACGCCGCACAAAAGCATATGGAGCAAGCTGGATTTGGGCATGTTGTGGAATACAAGGTTGGCGATGCCCGTGAAAGTCTGACATTGCTGAATGAGGAAGGCGCGACTTTTCACTTATTCTTTATCGATGCCGATAAGGAAGGCTACCCGATTTATCTGGAGCGCGCCATTGAGCTCGCCGAGCCAGGCGCAGTCATTGTCGCAGACAATATTTTGCTTCGTGGAAGAACGGTTGACGAAACCAGACAAGGGCCTGCCGTACAGGCGGTGCGATCCTTTAATCAAACAATCGCAAGCGACCCCAGACTGGAAAGCACGGTGCTTCCGGGCTATGATGGACTGGCCATCGCGATCGTAAAGAGGAAGTAAACCAGCCGCAGCCCTGACTGAAGGGATAATGTTGACGGCTGCCCTCTCCTTTTTTTCATCCCGTCTTCATGACTGGCGCTACGACTTGTCATACTATTGTCATAGGAATCCAAAGCCCGGCGGTTGTTAGCCGCTGTGAAAAAGGGCATAATGGTAAGCAGATGAAAATACATAGAAATGGGGAACGGCCATGTCTTTTAACGACCGTTTCATACGGGCAAGCCGGAAGGAACAAGTAGACGCGGTACCGGTATGGTACATGCGCCAGGCGGGACGTTATGATCCAGACTATCGCAAAATAAAAGAGAAATATTCGCTGCTGGAAATATGCAAGCAACCGGAGCTTGCGGCGGAAGTTACGATGATGCCGGTTAAGAAGCTGGGTGTCGACGCGGCTATTTTGTATTCGGATATTATGAATCCGGTTGCGTCAATTGGTATTGATTTTGATATAGTTGCAGGAATCGGTCCCGTAATTCATAACCCTATTACAAACGCGGCGGATGTAGATCGTTTGAAGCCGATCGATGTGGAGGGCGACTTGGGCCATGTCTTGGAGACGATTGCGATATTGGACCGCGAGCTGAAGGTTCCGCTCATTACGTTTGCGGGAGCTCCGTTTACGATTGCCAGTTATTTGATCGAAGGCAAACCTTCGCGCAATTATCTCAAGACCAAAGAGCTGATGTATAGCCAGCCGGATGTATGGCACAAATTGATGAATAAGCTCGGCGATATGGCTATCGCTTATTTGCGTGCGCATATCAGGAGCGGCGGGAAAGCGTTTCAGTTGTTCGACAGCTGGGCAGGCGCGTTGTCTCCGGCGGATTTTCGGACATTTGTGCAGCCGACTGTGGAGCGGATTTTTGCGGAGCTTGGCGATTTGCCGCAGCCCAAAATCTATTTCCCCGGCGTAAGCTCGGGCGAACTGCTACCGCTGCTCGGGAATTTGCAGGCGGATGTCATCGGCTTGGATTGGCGCGTATCCATCCAGGAGGGACGGCGGCGGTTAGGCGGAAGCAAAGCGGTGCAGGGCAACCTGGATCCAACCGTGTTGACGGCTCCGATGTCTGTCATTGAAAGCCGCGCTGCGGAAATTATCGATCAAGGCTTGCAGGAGCCGGGCTTTATTTTTAACTTGGGACACGGTCTATTCCCGGAAGCGTCTCTGCCCAAGCTTGCCGAGCTGACTGCATTTATTCATTCCTATTCGGCAAAGGCGATTGCCGCCAAAAGCAAGGAGGGAGCGGGTTATGTCTAACAATCAGGGAAAAATCGGAGTTTTGGTCATGTCTTACGGCACCCCGGAGTCCATGGACGACGTGGAGGCTTATTACACGCATATTCGTCGCGGGCATCCACCGACGCCCGAGCAGCTTAAGGAGCTCAAGGACCGGTATGAAACCATCGTTGGCGGCGTGTTCCCGCTTCGTGAAAATACGGATGGTCAAGTAGCCGGGCTGCAGGATAAGCTGGAGACGCTTTATCCCGGAAATTACGTTTGTTATCAAGGACTCAAACATGCGCGCCCCTATATTGAAGATGGCGTTGAGACGATGGCGAATGACGGTATCACAAAAGCTGTTGGCATTGTTCTTGCGCCTCACTATTCCGTTATGAGCGTTGGAAGCTATATCAAGCGGGCCAAAGAAAAGGCGGCCGAACTTGGTGTCGAAATGGCTTTTGTGGAAAGTTATCATCTTCACCCCAAGCTGATCGAAGCGCTCAGGCAGCGCGTTGAGGACGGTCTGTCTGTTTTGGCCAGCGGAGCGGCGGAAGAAGAACCTGTAAAAGTATTATTTAGCGCCCACAGCTTGCCGGAGCGTATCCGTGAAATGGGCGATCCCTACGAAAAGCAGCTGCTTGAAACATCGGAAGCAGTGGCCAAAGCCGCTAACGTTTCCGATTGGCAGTTCACCTGGCAAAGCGCCGGGCGGACGCGGGAGCCTTGGCTTGGCCCCGATATTCTGGAGACGTTGGCGGAGCTTCAGGAGCAGGGAGTTAAAGCCGTGCTGGCGGCGCCTATCGGTTTTGTTTCGGATCATCTGGAAGTTTTATACGATCTGGATATCGAGGCCAAAGCGGAAGCGGCCAAACGCGGAATTACTCTGGAGCGGATCGCCATGCTGAATCGTGACCCGTTATATATGGAAACATTAGCAGAAAGCATTGTGGATGTTTTGGCACATGGAAGAGAGGAATGACTGTTATGCGGAGTGCGGATGTCATTGATCGAATTGTCATTATTGGCGGGGGGATCAGCGGGCTGAGCTCCGCTTTTTATTTGCAGCGGGAAGCACAGAGACAGAATCGCCGGGTCAAAGTTACGATAGTGGAAGAAGCGCCTGCCCTTGGAGGGAAGATCAATACTTTGAAGAAGGATGGCTTCGTTATTGAGAAGGGACCGGATTCCTTCCTTGCGCGCAAGCTGCCTATCATCGATCTGGCTAAGGAGTTGGGGATAGAGCAGCAGTTGACGGCGACCAATCCCGCAGCGGGAAAAACCTACATTCTGCATCAAAAAAAGCTGCATGCGATGCCGCCTGGACTGGTGTTGGGCGTCCCTACGGAAATTGCGCCGTTTGTGCGGTCATCGTTAATTTCATGGCGGGGCAAATTTAGAGCGCTGCTGGATCTGGCTCTGCCAGCGCGTCCGGCTACCTCGGACGAGTCGTTAGGCGGATTTCTGGAGCGGCGTGTCGGCACCGAAATGATGAGGCGAATCGCTGAGCCGCTTCTTGCGGGGATTTACGCCGGCGATTTGAAAAAATTGAGCCTTCAGGCTACTTTTCCGCAATTTGCAGAGTCTGAACGCAAATACGGCAGCTTGATCAGAGGTATGCTCAGCAACCGCAAAGCAACTGCCGCGGCGGCGAAGGGCAAAGCTAAAGGCAGCACTTTTCTGACCTTCAAAGGCGGCTTGTCCGCAATGGTGGAGGCTTTGGACCTTGCGATGCCGGAGGTGGAGCGCCGTCTTGGCGTTAAGGTGGCCGCAATCAAGCATCACCGCCAGTCAGCCGATGGCGGGGAAAGTGCCGATGCGGGGGGAACTGATGGCTCTAAACAGACTGGCGATGAGCGAAGAGACGGCATTGGCGGCTGCGGACGAGAGCAGTTGAAGCCCCCTTATCGTGTCATGCTTTCAAACGGAGAGACGCTGGATGCGGATTATGTAGTGGTGACCACGCAGGCCTATGCCGCTGCCGATTTGCTGGAGCCGCTGGTTGATGTCAGCGAGCTGCGGCGTATCCGTTACGTGTCGGTAGCCAACGTGGTTATGGCGTTTGACAAATCTACGTTTGGCGTGGAGTTTGACGGTTCGGGCTTTGTGACGCCTCGCTCGGAAGGACTCAGCATCACGGCATGCACCTGGACGTCCAGCAAATGGCTGCACTCCAGTCCCGGCGACAAAGTGCTGCTTCGCTGTTATGTCGGGCATTCCGAGGACCAGGAAACGGTCAAGCTGCCCGATGACGAGTTGATCGCTGCCGTACGCAGAGATATCCAAACAACGATGGGCATTACTGCGGAGCCGGAATTTACGGAAATTACGCGTCTCAATCGTTCCATGCCGCAATATCCGGTTGGACATGTCCAGAACCAAAAGGCATTGAGGGAAAGGCTTTCTCGCGAGCTGCCCGGCTTGTGGGTTACAGGCGCCGCGTTTGACGGTGTGGGCTTGCCGGATTGCATCAGGCAAGGCAAGGAAGCGGCTGGCGTTATTTTGAATGCAGACAAGGCTTGAACCGTTATAAAATATGGCCAACAAACATCCTTCTCTCCAATCGGGGAGGAGGATGTTTGCTTTTGGGGTATGATTTTGCCCAGCCACTATGGCTGTGAAAAAAATAGCAGTCTCGCAACGAGGTGTGTAAGACGATATAATAATAGTGAGTGTTCAACATGACAGCAAAAGGTCATATTCATAAAGGAGTCCTTCATGACATTGTCCCGATCGGATAGCTTTCAGCAGGAGAAGAGGAGAAGAAAAAGAAAACGGCAAAAAAGGTTCAGCCTGAGTCTGATAACAGGCGGAGCTTTCATTGTTTTGCTTGGCGCGGGCATTGCGCTGAGCGGCGGAAAGCTAAGCGGGCTGCTGCCTTTTGACGACGGTACGGAGTCTTCCATCACGGTTGACGGAGGCCAACGTCCAAACAGCTCCAATACCGACCTGGGCGGAGGTTCCGGCGGTGTTTCGGACACGGATGCCGGCAGCGGGGAGGAGCAAAACACTGACGCCGATACAGAAAATGGCGAAGGTGCTGGCACAGAAGCTGCCGGCGGCGAGGAGGGAGCCGCAAATGGCAGTGGAGAGGGTACGGATGACGCAGGGATCGATTCCGGTTCTGATGATGCGAGCGGCACTACGCCGGATGGTTACTCGGCGGGATCAGGGCAAGCTGGGGTAGAACCCGGGGATGCCGTCAGCCTGTCTTTTGTCGGCGATGTGCTTCCAGGCGAATATTTGACGGCGCTTATGGAGCAGCAAGGTTACGATTACCCTTACCGGCAGGCTTTGCTCTATCTTAGCGAGCCGGATATTATGGCTGGAAACCTGGAGATGCCCGTAACGAAACGCGGTACGCCAATTCAGAATCAGCCCTATGTTTACAAAGGTTCGCCTGATGCGCTGCCCGCTCTGCGCGATGCAGGCTTTGATGTTTTAAGCCTGGCGACAAATCATGCTATGGACCAAGGCGTCGAAGGTTTGCTGGATACGATCAAACATCTGGACGAGGCCGGCTTAGGGCATATGGGCACGGGCAACAACGATAAAGAGGCATTTGCCCCGCATATCATAGAAACGAAGGGGATCAAGGTCGCTTATATCGGCTTAAGCCACGTCATTCCCCTGTCGTCGCTTAAGGCGGACCGGAATACGCCGGGCATTGCCGAAACCTATGACACAACCAGAGCGACGGCGGCGATCAAAAGCGCCAAAGAAGCTGCGGATATTGTTGTCGTGATGGTGCATTGGGGCAAAGACGGCATGGATAAGCCCGTCGACAGTCAAAAAAGCTTGGCCAAAGCTTATATCGATGCCGGAGCGGATCTCATCGTCGGAAGCCATCCCCATGTCCTGCAGGGCTTCGAGATGTATAAAGGGAAATGGATTGCCTACAGTTTGGGCAATTTTGTGTTTACGGCTTATCCCAAAGATCAATTAGCCGAAACGGGCGTGCTGGACGCTTTGTGCAGCAAGGATGGCGAATGCAGCTTGACCTTTAATCCGATGAAGGTTACGGTGGGGCAACCGACTCCGATGACGGGGGAAGAGGCTGAGACGCTGCTGCGGCGCCTAACCTCGATTTCCTATGGCGCATCCCTGGACAGCAGCGGGAAAATTAGCGGGCAGAACAGGCAGGGAGAGGATGATTAAGTCATGAAAAATCCGTGCGTTGCGCATCGGGGCTGGTCGGGCCGCGCGCCGGAAAATACAATGGCAGCAATTAAACTGGCGATCGACGCTCCGGATATCAAGTGGATCGAAATCGATGTCCAACTGTCAAAAGACGGCGTTCCGATGGTCATCCACGACTATAATCTCCGAAGAACGACAAATGGCAGGGGAGAGGTCAGAAGTTGGAGCGCATCCGAGCTATCGTCGCTGGATGCGGGTTCATGGTTTTCGCGGGCCTTCAAAGGGGAGCAAGTGCCTAGACTGGATGATGTTTTGCGGGAGGCTAAGGGGAAGTGTATGCTGAACGTGGAGCTGAAAACCGACGGCATCCGCTACCCTGCACTGGAGGAAAAGGCGCTGGAGCGCATTGCTGCTTTTGGTATGGAGGAGCAAGTCGTGTTGACTTCTTTTCATGCCGGCACGCTGTATAAAGCCCGTAAGCTGAATGCCGGCATTCGTACCGGGCTGATAGTGGATGCCTGGCGTCCTACGCTCGTAGAAGAACTGAGAGGACTTGGCGCCGATTTTTTGTCTATCGGCTATTCCCGGTTAAACCGGCAGCGGATGGAGTTGTTAAATGCGGCAGGTATTCAATGCATGGCATGGACCGTCAACGACAAGCGAAACCTTGCCAAACTGATGGCCCTGGATTCAGGTCTGCTGCTTTGCACCAATTACCCGGAACGCTGGCGGGAAGCCTTGAATATGCCGCCTCGCCACCTAATGGGATGGCTGGGCCTTCCTTTCCGGTGAATCCGTTTCAACAATGATGAAGCAATGGAAGCAAGGGTCGGTGAACGCACAATGGTAGGTATCGTAGAGGAATGGTGGATTCGGTTATTGCTGGGACTGCTTGGGGGAGGGACAATCGCTTTTGCCGCTTACAAGCTGAGATCGCTATCGCTTTCCGGAGCTTTGTCGGCAGCCGCAATGGGGGCGGGATTTGTAACGTTGGGCAAGCCGATATGGTTTGGCTTGCTGATTGTTTTTTTTGTCTCCTCGTCGCTATGGTCGAAGTGGAAGAAAAAATCGCGGGCAAAGGCGTCAGCCGAAGCGGGCTATGCCAAAACGGGAAGGCGCGATGCCGGGCAGGTCTGGGCTAACGGCGGCATAGGGCTGCTGCTGTGCGGTCTGCATGCGATTTGGCCTCATGAGGGCTGGTTATTCGCGTATATCGGCGTTATGGCTGCCGTCACCGGCGATACCTGGGCCACCGAAATCGGCGCGCTCAGCCGTTCCGCTCCGCGCTCCATAGTTAGCGGCAAAATCGTGGCCCCGGGCACCAGCGGCGGAGTATCGCCGCTGGGCACCGCAGCCGCGCTTTGCGGCGCCGCATGTATCGGCGTAGCGGCCGCGCTGCTGCTGAACCCGCTGCCCGCAGCGCTAGGCTTCGCCGCTGCGGGCACGGGCGTGGCCGCGTACCCCTCGGCGGCTCTGCTGATCGCCGTGGCTGCCGCGGCCGGCCTGGCGGGAGCCTTCGCCGACTCATGGCTCGGCGCGACCGGCCAGGCCATGTATCGCTGCACGGTGTGCGGCAGCGAAACGGAGCGCGCCGAGCATTGCGGCACGGCGGCGCGCCATGTACGCGGCTTTGCCGCGTTGACCAACGACAGGGTGAATCTTCTGTCGTCGGTCTTTGCAGGCGTGCTCGCCTGGCTGCTGGGTTTATGGCTGCTGTAGCGGCACGGCTCTTTTTGGTGCATTTTACACCAAAACAACAAGCACGTTATGATGGACTTACTTAAAAACCGACCTGGTCCAGGTCGGTTTTTTTCAAGGCTTGGGCATTTACGATTGAAGTTAAATCGGAATAACGACGGGCTGAAGCCGCTTCGTTTGGACGTGAAACAGAAAGTTTTTACGCATTAGCTGCCCTGATGGATAGTAATATTACCCGTGGTATAACGAACTGTGTAGTTGGAGCTTGACTCAAACTCATAGGAGGAGTTTGCAGCTTTCGAATCTCTGACCTCCAGATGTTTATTCAGCAGCTCTTCCGCTTCCGATTGGCCGACATATTGGGCCAGCACAGCCTTAGCTGCGGCGATTGTCACTTCATTGACATTCCGAAGGAATACTGTGACGTATGGGTTGTCCTTGGAGGTTGCCAGTATAAAGGCGCTTGAATCAATTAGAGAAACTGGATCTTCAAGAATGGCAACCGTTGCAAATGTAGCATCATAATGGCCAGTATCCAAACGAAGGCCTTCAAAAGCGGGCAAATTGGAAATGGCTTTTATAAATTGCGTTGGCGCCTCCCCGTTAAAAATGACGGATTTAGGGTATTGGACTTCCGGTTGCTGATCAAGTTTGGCGCCAAAGGTCAGGGATGCCTCCGTTGCGCGCTGAAGCAGCGTAACCGCTTCGGCTCTTGTGAGCTGTTTTGTGCCTCCGTATTGCGATAAATCAGTCTGTCCCGAGCTGCTTAAGCCCCGTGCGATTTGATGCTCGTACAGAAAAGCTACGGATTCGGAAACCAAATCCTTCTCATGCTTGAATCCCAGATTAGCGGCTAGATAGACAGCCGTTTCGTTGCGGTCCAGCGGAAGGTTCAGCTTGTAATAAATCGGCATATTCCGCTGTTTGGCATCTTCGTAAGGCTCAAGTCCGGTTTTGGCAGCCCGCGACAGCATAATGAGAAATTGCTCCTCGGTCACCGGGGCATTGGGCCGGAAGGAGCCGTCGGGAAACCCAACGACAATTTTGTTTTCAACAGCCCAAGCAATCGGAGTCGCAAACCATTGATTGGCTTTTACATCGGTAAACTGGGGTGAATCGGCAAATAGTTGGCTAGGCGCCAAAAACAAACAAGCAATGATGAGTACCAAAACGGTTCGTTTCATGTAAACCCCCACATTTTTGTTTTTATATACTGCTCACCTAGTATTGGACGCATCAAATAAGGAAATGTTGCACAATACATACATAAATTACTTTAAGTTTTATATCGTCGAAGATACGGGGCAAAAAACGATGTTATGCAGAGACTACATGAGCTATACGACGACAGAGGGTCAACAAAAAGATTAGACAATTAATGACATGGCCTACTCAGAGTCATGATGCCAACAAAGGCAAAAACCTCCTGCGGTTGATCTCAGGAGGTTTTGCTTCACTAGAACGCCAGCCATGTTACTTCGCCAGTTGTTCCATTTGTTCAATCAGATCTTCGAACACGCTCATCGCTTGACGGATCGGCTCCGGCGAGCTCATGTCTACGCCGGCTTTTTTAAGAATGTTGATGGAGAAGTCGCTGCCGCCGCTTTTCAGGAAGCCGAGATAACGTTCCACGGCCGGTGCGCCTTCCTCCAATATTTGCTTGGAGAAGCTGGTTGCCGCCGAAAAGCCGGTTGCATATTTGTACACATAAAAGCTCGTGTAGAAATGGGGGATGCGAGCCCACTCCATTTCGATATCCTTGTCAACCACCATACCCGGGCCGTAATATTTGACGTTCAGGTCATAGTAGATTTTGCTCAATTCCTGCGGCGTCAGCGATTCGCCTGCTTCGGCGCGCTCATGCACGATTTTTTCGAATTCGGCAAACATGGTTTGACGGAATACCGTGGTGCGGAATTGATCTGCGTAATAAGTCAGCAAATACATTTTTTCCTTGGGATCAGTGGATTTGTTCAGCAAATAATCCATGAGCAGCGCTTCGTTCAGCGTGGAAGCGACCTCCGCCAGGAAAATGGTGTATTGCGCGTCGCGGTACGGCTGTGTTGTATCGGAATAGTAGGAATGAAGCGCATGGCCCATCTCGTGCGTCAGGGTAAACATGCTGTTCAGGTTATCCTTATGGTTGAGCAGCACGTAAGGGTGCGTGCCAAATGCGCCCCAGCTATAGGCGCCGCTGCGCTTGCCTTCGTTTTCGTAAACGTCGATCCAGCTGTTGTCGAAGCCATCTTGCAGCACTTTGAGATAGTCTTCGCCCAGCGGCTTCAGGCTTTCGCTGATGATGCCCTTTGCCTGCTCGTAGCTGATCTCCATGTCGAACTCCTCAACAAGCGGCGCAAACAAATCGTACATATGAAGCTCATCCACGCCAAGCAGCTTTTTGCGCAGCTCCATATACCGGTGCATCAGAGGCAAATGCTCGTGAATCGTGCCGATTAAATTGGTGTAGACTTCCGTCGGAATATTGTCGCCGTAAAGCGACATGCCCAGCGCGGAGTCATATTTGCGAGCTTTGGCGTAAAAGATATTTTTGGTGATGTTGGCATTCAAAGTTGAAGCAAGCGTGTTTTTCAGCTTGCCGTATGTATCGTACATTGCGGTAAAGGCGCTTTGGCGCACATCGCGGTTTTTGCACTCCATAAACTGAATGTAACGGCCGTGGGACAATTCTACTTCTTCGCCGTTTTCATTTTTTACTTTTGGAAATTTAAGGTCCGCATTATTGAGCATTCCAAAAATCGTGCCTGGGGCCGAGCTTACATTGCCAACTTGCGCCAGCAGCGCTTCTTCGTTTTTGGAGAGGATATGGGCTTTTTGCCGCTTCATTTCCTCCAGCGTGTGGCGGTAGAGAGAAAGAGAAGGATCGTTGATGTAAGCATCCAGCTTTTCCACTGGCAGAGCCAGAACCTCGGGCATAATGAAGGAGGTGGCTTCGCCGGTTTCCACGTTCAGCTTTTTGGCCTTGTCCGACAATGCCTGGAACTCGGGCTCAGCCGTGTCCTCGTGGTGCCTCATGTTGGCATAAACATACAGCCGCTCGACATGCAGCGAAAGCTCATCCTCTTTTTCAAAACACGCTTTGATTTGTCCAGGATCGTCAAGCTTGCCCTGGAATTGGGCGATTTCTTTGTTCAATGCCTTGGCGGCTGCGTATTCCTTATCCCAATCATTTTGGTTTTGAAACAGATCCTCCAGCTTCCAGCGGTGTTCGGCCGCCGTTTCGGAACGTTTAGGTACTTGGCTCATTCCATTATTCCTCCTTTTAAAATGGTTGTGTTGCTGTTCATTAAACAATTGCGTATTTGCGCCGGCTGTCGCCGTCGCAGCGGCCTGGCCAGCGCTTTTATCGGCTCCGCGCCTAGCGTCGCCATGGAGATTTTGGCTCCACGGGGATCCCGGCAGCATGGCAAGAGCAAGCAGCAGCGAAATCCATTTCATCCTGATTCCCCCTGAACACAGTTTTGTCGGTATTGTGTCCAGGCAAGAGTGGATTTATGTATGGCGCCAGAGGCTGCGGAGGCTGCGCCTCCGGCTTAACTACCCATTCGGTAGAAGGAGTATACGATGATGAAAAAGGCGAACGCGACCATTGCGATAGCCGATAGGGCAAGCCCGCGCTTCAGGCGCGGAGGCAAGGTATCGCGTTTCATGACGAGAATCGCGCCTAGCGAAAAAGCCAAAACAATAAAAATGAGGGAGGAGGTTGCTTCATTCATAATGGGATTAAACCTCCTTGAAGGCAGTCATAATGTCTTCAAGCTCCTGCTCCCGGCCAACGTAGTCTTCGGCGCGGAAGCGGCTTCGCGCCCAATGCAGCATTTCCTGGCGGCTGACGAAGATGTGGGATTCTTCTCCCCACTGATCGGAGATTTCCGTCAGCACCAGCGTTTTTCCTTTAACCTCGACGGTTAACATGTTGTATTTGTCTACCTTGTAAATTTGATGCTTCTTGAACATGGGCTATGCCACCTTTTGCGTGTTTAATATAGGGTATTGTTACCATCATAGCTATAATAGCATCCGTAATCAATGCTGGGCACTGAAAAGCAAACTTTTTGAATATGCGCATGAGGGAGTTGTTCAAAAAGTCTGCTTCCCCTTACGAAGTCAGCTTATCTCATTATTGTGACACATCTCACTGCATAAACGGCAAAGGTTTCATACCATATGACCTAAGAAAAGCTAACTCCGGTTTCGCCGCAACGAATAAAGAAAAAAGCCGATTCCCGCCAATAGGGCGATTCCGGTTGCGATTTGATAAAATACGGCTTTTCCAAGCTGCTCGTAGATCAATCCGCCCAGTACCCCGCTGATGATGCCGGCAATCCCCGTCCATATTATGGTATATACGGCTTGTCCCGAAGATCGGTATTCGTCGGGGATCAAGTGAGAAATATAACGTAGAGCCGTGGCAAAATAGACGCCGAAGGAAATACTGTGCATGGCCTGGGTCAGCACCAGCCAGCGCGGGTCATCAATTTCGCTCAGCAGCCATAATCTCAGCGCGTACATGAGGGAAGCGAAAACGAGAAGCGGCAGCTCGCGGAACTTATGTCCGTATTTCCCGAGCAGAAACAGCACGGGTATTTCGCTGACGGCTGATACCAGCAGCGCAAGCCCGATTTGGGAATCGCTAGCCCCGATATGCCGCAGCGTTACGGCAAGAAAGCTCTCGTACATCCTGTGCGAGATAGATACCAGCAACACAAGGCCAAAAAAGAGAATGACGCTCTTTTGCCGGAGCAGCTTGAAAAAGCCGGAAAACTGAATATTGGAAGCCTTGCCTTGGTAATCCTTCAGAAACAGGCTTAACAGCAGGGATATGGAAATGGTGCAGATGGCGACCACTATTGTCCACTCCGTACCGATTTCCTTCAGCAGAAGCCCGATGAAGAAAGCGCTGACGGCAAAGCCGAGCGAGCCGAATATCCGAATGAGCGCATAGGGCGTGCCGGTATGCTGGCTGGATAACAGGATGAGGCTGTCGCTAAGCGGGTTGATAGGTGTCTGGCAAAAATAGAACAAGGCCATCGTAGCGCAAACTAAAGCAAAGTTTTCCAGCGAAAACAAGGCGCCCATCGCAAGCAGCTGGCCCAGCAGAAGCGCCGTTAATATTTTACGGATGGTCCGAAGCCTGTCGCTTGCCAGCCCCGTCAACAAATTGGCGAAGATGGAGACGAATAGTCCGGTGGAATAAATGAGTCCGATGCCTTGCTCGCTAATGCCTTTGGACAGGAAATAAAGCGGAATAAAGGAAACGACCAACGCTTGTATCGAATAGGCGGAAAAGCTAAAAGCCCGAAGCACGGATATTTCTTTTCGTGCATTGTTTGAAAGGGCTGCGGACGTTGATTCATGCTGGTTCATGGGTCTGATGTTCACTCGCAATCTGTCAAAACGATGACGGTTCGTTTTCACGGCAATTTTGGGCGTATTTACAATTTATCAATAAGTATAACATGCAAGACATGGATTTGTGGCTGGATTATTGCGATTTGAAATGGTACATTATTGTGTGGAGGATTGGAGACGACTTCCACGGGAGGTGCATGTGTGAGATTAACGACTTTATCAGGACGCGGTGTTCCGAAGGGGCCAATCAAGCTGATGCACCGCGTATACCGGTTTGTGCTGCCTGAGGTGGAGGCGGAGCTTGCCAAGCTTAGAACGCTGGCGGAAGGCATTCCCGATCCCGAGCTTAGAACGCAGGCTATCAACAGTATGAACGACAAAAAATTCCACTGTCAGGGCGGCGGCGTTTATGCGGCGGCCAACCTGGAATATCGCCATGTTTTGATTCCGCTAATCGTGGCGCTTCAAACCATCAGCGATTATTTGGATAATTTGTGCGACCGCAGCACGTCGCTTGATCCCGATGATTTTCGGCTGCTGCACCAGTCCATGCTGGACGCGGTTGAGCCTACGGCGGAGCTGAAGGATTATTATTCGCTCCGGGACGAAAGCGATGACGGGGGTTATCTGCATCATCTGGTCAAAACATGCCAGAATAATGCGTCCCTGCTGCCTTCCTATGACAATGTAAAAGAACATGTGAAAGAATTGGTTGCCTTGTACGGCGACCTGCAAGTGTACAAGCATATTAAGCATGACATGCGCGAGCCTCAGCTTTTGTCCTGGTGGGAGAAGCACCGCGGCAATTATCCCGGCTTGCAGTGGAATGAATTTGCGGCGGCGACCGGCTCGACGCTGGGAATGTTTATGCTGTTTCTGGCGGCAAGTCAAGAGAAGCTGTCATTAAAGGACGCAGGAGCAATTCGTCAAATTTATTTCCCACATGTATGCGGCTTGCATATTTTGCTTGATTACCTGATTGACCAGGAAGAGGATCAGTTAGGCGGCGATCTGAATTTTTGCAATTATTACGATAGCAAAAGATTGCTGGTGGAACGGATCAGCCTGATCGTCAACCGGGCTCGGGACGATGTCAAACGTTTGCCGGGATCCCGTTTTCACCGGCTGATCATCGAAGGTTTGCTGGCGCTTTATCTGTCCGACCCCAAAGTGCGCAGTCAAAGCGACGTGCGCGAGGTGTCGCGCCAGCTGATGAAAAACAGTCCGCTTACCCGCTTGTTTTTTCTGATCAACAGCAACTGGATCAGAAAACAGCAGGCTTAATATTCTATAGGTGTGGAGGAATTTGTATGTCTGCAGTTAAATCGATCGCAGTATTGACCAGTGGTGGAGATTCCCAAGGCATGAACGCCGCGGTTCGCGCAGTAGTGCGCAGCGCACTTTTTCATGGTATCAAAGTTTATGGCGTGCAAAGAGGTTATCAAGGTTTGTTGAACGACGATTTGCGCGAAATGGACCTGCGCAGCGTAGGCGATATTATTCAGCGCGGAGGCACAATTCTGCAAACGGCTCGCTGCAAGGAGTTTACGACGGCGGAAGGCCAGCAGCGCGGCGCCGATATTTTGCGTGCCCGCGGCATTGACGGCTTGGTCGTTATCGGCGGAGACGGCTCTTACCAAGGCGCGAACAAGCTGAGCAAGCTCGGCATCAAAACGATGGGTCTGCCAGGTACGATTGACAACGATATTCCTTTTACGGATTTCACGATTGGTTTCGATACAGCTGTCAGCATCGTTGTGGATGCCATTAACAAAATCCGTGACACCATGTCCTCTCATGAGCGCTCCTCGATCGTTGAAGTAATGGGCCGCCATTGCGGCGATATCGCTCTGCATGCCGGCCTTGCCAGCGGAGCGGAAACCATTCTGGTTCCTGAAGTTCCTTTTGATTTGAATGAAGTGGCTGAGCGGATGAAAAACAATTTTGCCAAAGGCAAACGCCATAGTATCATCGTGGTGGCGGAAGGCGCGGCAAAAGGCGAAGAAGTGTCCCAAAAAATTACGGAAATTAGCGGCATCGACGCGCGCGTTACCGTTTTGGGCCATATCCAACGCGGCGGCACGCCAACTGCGGCAGACCGCATTTTGGCAAGCAAGCTGGGCGACTTTGCTGTAAGACAGCTGATCGCCGGCGAATCCGGCAAATCCTGCGGCGTCATTAAAGGCGAACTGGTCATGACGGATATTGACACCGTGGTAAACACCAAAAAGCCATTCGACATGGAGATGTACGATCTGGCTCTCCGTTTGTCTCAATAGAAATTAATCCGCAGGCAGTAAAAAAACGGGCATCGGCGCGTCCTGGAGAGGACTGGCCGATGCCCGTTTTTTTAATTGTAATCCACGTCAGGCGTATATTTGTTTCCCGCGTTCCAGAGCAGATATTCGTTGACGCCCGCTTCCGTTAACGCCCTGATCTGGGCTTCCACTTCTTCTTTCCCATACTTTTTATAATTGCCCCGTCCCAGCCAGCTTGCGGTGAAGTCTTGTATCCAAGGCCGAACAATCGGCTTGAGCTCGCCGGTTTCTTCCAGTTTGGCGTGTGTATCCGCCATCGCGCCTTTTATCGTTTCGTATGGCCGGATATCCGGCGTCTTTTGATTAAACCAGCCTGTGCTGTAGTGGCTGGGATAAATCATGGGCGAAATGACATGTACTTCGTTGGCTATTTTGACAAAGTCCTGTCCGATGCCTTCGGCGGCGGGCACTGACGCCGCATAACCAAAAATATCAATGGATATCCGCACGCCTAGCGGCTCCAATTGCTTTCTCGCATATTGCACAAAACCGGCCACGGCATCTACGCGGCTGAGGTCCGATTTGTTGAAAACAAGCGAATCGGCTCTTGTTTCAAATCCTTCGGGAAAACGTACGTAGTCGAACTGGATTTCCTTGAAGCCAAGTCTGGCGGCTTCCTTGGCTATCGCGATATTATAATCCCATACTTCTTGGCGATATGGATTAACAAAGCTTTCTCCCCGTCCGTTTTTCCAAATCGTCCCGTCAGCTTGCAGGAAGGAAAGTTCCGGTTTTTTGACCGCAAGAACGGTATCCTTGAAAACGACAATTCGGGCGATGGGGTAGATATCGTGATTTTTCAGCTCCGTCATCAAATGCTCGATGTCCGGAATGAATTTTTTGGCGGTGCCGATCTCCAGCAGCTCCGGCGTTGTTGTAGGGTAGGTGATATAGCCGTTATCATCCTTGATATCGATGACCATGCTGTTGAGATCGCTTCCGTCGACAAGGGAAAGCAATGATTTCATTCGGGCTCCGCCCGCGCTGTGAGCCGTAACGTAAATACCTTTGATAGGCGGGGCATCCAGCTGCGGATCTTGTTTGAGAATCGTTGTAGCAGGCGATCCCGTTTCTTTGGGCTCTCCTCCGGCAATCGGCGTTTCCGGCTGAATGACGGTTTCCCCGGCTGCAGCATTCAGATAGGAAATAGCCAATTGCTTGGCATCGGCGCTTTGGTCGCCATTTCCGGTAATTAATGTGTACAAAAGCATTAAAGCAGTCATAACAATATCCATTATGTCCTCTCCCATCGTCCGTCCTGATCAAATTATATGCTTTCCGCGCTGAGGATTCATCCCTTATTATACCCGAAAACAAAAAGCCAGCCGATAGGTCGACTGGCTTAGACGTTATGCTCGTTACTCCCGTACTGTTAATGCAGCAAGGCCGTTTTCTGACCGTTGCAAATGCTATGCTGCACGATTTCCATCACATCGGAGGGCTCCAGCAGCTCAATGCCGTCACGGAGGACGATGCGGAGCTCCAATTCCTTGCTGGTAAGAAATAAGCCAAGTTCAGGCGCAAGCCTTTCGACAATTTGGGACAGTTTGACCGATTCCATATCCACTCAAGCATCACCCTTTCATTCGAATGTGGAACGAAATAGAGGTAAGCAGGGTAAACCGGAAAACAGTAGAAACAGCTAGCGGGACCTTAATAACAGTATAACAGGATTGAGTCTAAAAACAAAGCTGATGACGCCAAAATCCGTTCCAGTCCATATTCATGAGAGTTCAAAAAGCCCGGTTTTCAATGGAAAGCAGACTTTTTGATCCGCCTTTTTTACGCAGGACTTTGCCGCTTGAAATCGCCAACGACGCCAACCGTCTCCACAACATTGATGAAAGCGTGGGGATCGACAGCGCGAACTTGCTTGCACAGTTCATTCAGCTCATACCGGGTGCGGACTGTCATCAGCATATCCTTGTCGGTTGAGGAATATGCTCCCTTGGTTTTAATAATCGTGATGCCGCGGGGGTGGGGAAGCAGCTTGCCCAGCAATTCCTCGGTTTTGGTCGTTACGATAAAGGCGGTTACTTTAATGTGCCGGACATGAATCAAATCCACTGTTTTGCCCGATGAAAATATAGCAACAAGCGAATAAAGCGCCAAGTCCCAATTGCGCGTGAACACGACCAGCAAACCGATAACGGCGGCATTCAGCAAAAATAGAATCATGCCTATCGGCAAGTCTCGTCTCCGCGTAATGATCGACGCGACGACATCGAAACCGCCGGAGGAGCCTCCCCGGCGCATTGCCAGCCCGCTGCCAAACCCCACTATGATGCCGCCGAATACAGCCGATAGCAAAATATCGTCAGCCGCGCGCACGACCGGAAGCACCTGGAGAAAAAGAGTTGCAGCCAGCACGGAATACAGGCTGAGCGCGACAAAACGTTTGCCCAGCATCGACCAGCCCCACAGCAGCACGGGTAAATTAAGCAAAAGATACAGCCAGCCGATATTTCCGCCGGTTATATAGCCAATCATCATCGATATGCCGGAAAGTCCTCCGCTCAACAGCTGGTGAGGAATCAGAAAGAAATTAAACCCTCCCGCTACTAGCAGCGAGCTCAGAGTCATAACCGGAATTGCCGCCAATTCCCGGGCAAGCCTTGCCTTCAACGTATCACCCCATCTTCCTGGTACTGAAAATCCGCTTAAATCTGGGTTTAAATTTGTTTTAGTATGGACTTTTTATGTAAGCTGGTATTCATAATGAGAACTGTGCTATAATGATTTGAATATTTCAAAGAAGGCTGCAGATAGAAGGAGTTTGAGAATCGTTTGAAAACATTTGCTGAATTTGGCCTGGAACCAAAAGTGTTGCAGGCAATTACGGAGTTGGGTTTTGAGGAATCGACCCCCATTCAGGACAAATCCATCCCTGTTGCAATGACAGGACGCGATCTGATTGGACAAGCACAAACTGGTACTGGCAAGACAGCGGCATTCGGAATTCCGCTCATTAACAAAATTCCGACTAGCGAGGATCGCATTGTTGCACTGATCATGACGCCAACCCGCGAGCTTGCTATTCAGGTTGCCGAAGAAATCGGCAAGCTGACTCGTTATAAAGGACTTCGTTCGCTTCCTATATATGGCGGACAAGAAATCGGACGTCAAATTCGCGCGCTGAAGAAACGTCCGCAAATCATCATCGGAACACCTGGCCGACTGCTGGATCACATTAACCGGAAAACCATCCGTTTGGACGATGTGCAAACCGTCGTTCTGGATGAAGCAGACGAAATGTTGGATATGGGCTTTATGGACGACATTCAGTCCATTCTCAAATTGGTGCCGGAAGAGCGCCAAACTATGCTGTTCTCCGCAACAATGCCGCTTAATATCCAGAAGCTTGCCCAGCAGTTCTTGAAAGACCCTGAGCATGTGTCTGTTATTCCTAAGCAAGTTACCGCACCATCCATTGAACAAGCGTATATCGAAGTACACGAGCGTCAAAAGTTCGAAGCGCTTAGCCGTTTGCTGGATATGGAATCCCCGGAGCTGGCGATCATTTTTGGTCGTACAAAACGCCGGGTTGATGAACTCAGCGAAGCGCTGCAAAAACGCGGCTACTCCGCTGACGGATTGCATGGCGACCTTTCGCAGAACCAGCGTGACAACGTGATGCGAAAATTCCGCGATGGAAGCATTGACGTTCTGGTTGCTACGGACGTTGCGGCTCGCGGCTTGGATGTTTCGGGTGTGACGCATGTCATAAACTTTGATTTGCCGCAAGATCCGGAAAGCTATGTGCACCGGATCGGCCGTACCGGTCGTGCGGGCAAAGAAGGAACAGCATGGAGCTTTGTTACGCCGCGTGAGATTGATCACCTTCACTTCATCGAGCGCATTACGCGCCAACGCATGAACCGCAAGCCGCTGCCAAGCTTGGCTGAGGCTATCGAAGGCAAGCAACGCGTTACAGCGGAACGAGTGCTTGAAGTTGTTCAAAACGAGGAGTTTTCCGAGTACAAGGCAATTGCCATTCAATTGCTTGAGCAATACGATTCCGTGCATCTGCTTGCTGCGACAATCAAATTGTTGACCGGCGAGAAAAAAGACGTGGACATCGAGCTTACGCCTGAAGAGCCGTTGCGCGCCAAAAAGCGCAGACCGGACATTCGCTCCAATGGCCGTCCGTTCAACCGCAGCGGTGGTTCGTCGTATGGCGGCAACCGTACCGGCGGAAGCGGCGGCGGAGGCGGCTATCGCGGACGCGATGATCGTCGGAGCAGTGGTGGAGGCGGCTACCGCGGAAACAATAGCGGCGGCAGCTACGAAAATCGTGGCAGCGGCGGTTATGGCAAACGCAGCAGCGGCGAAGGCCGCAGCAGTGAAAACCGCAGACCTAAACCTTCGGACGATTTCACCAATAGCTAAGCAAAAAAAACCGGGGACGTCCGTTTGCCTTGCGGGCATCCGGACTCCCCCGGTTTTTTTGCGTACGCCACGCCGACGACGGCTAGGCGATCATGTCATACCGGGCGACATCTATTAGTCGGTTTATTAGTACAGGATGGTCTTTGTGATGATGACCAGAAGGATAAACAATACGAGAATGGCACCTACAGAGTTATGGCCGTAACCGTAGCCGGGACCTACGTTGCTCATTAGCAGCAACCTCCTTTTAATCATCGTAGTGGGTGAACACAATACATCCTATGCAAGAAAGCCGCTCTGGCTTAGACAATGGCCTAAGGTGGAAAAAATGGGCGGACGTTTGTACTCCGGCCATACGCCCTTTACGTGCGTGTTGATGTCCGTATAGTCAAACTAAGTTGGAGGGAAACAGATGGAACCAAGAGGGCTAATGGGAGGCTTTTACCGTATTTCGGAGTGGATTATGAGATTTTCGGTCATTAATCTGCTTTGGATTGCATGCTCCATTCCATTTATTTTTGTGGGGGCAACCCTGTTTGTGGCAAGCGGAACGGTTTCGGAAGAGGAAATGCTTAGCGCCGTATATACTTCGCTTGTGTTGATGGCCGTGCTTGCGCCATTTACCATTTTTCCGGCGACATCGGCCATGTTTGCCGTTGCTAGAAAGTGGGTAACGGGCGAGGTTGATGTGCCATTGTTTAAAACGTTTTTCCGCGGTTATAAGGAGAACTATAAACAAAGCATGATCGGCGGAATCATTTATACGGTTCTGTTTGCAGTCATGATTGTTGATTTTATCGTATACAGGGAACAGCTCAATATTTTATCCTACATCTTTATTGCCTTTTTGGCGTTGTTAGGCGTTTCCTTGTTCAACTTTTTCTCCATGCTTGTCCACTATCATATGAAAACGTTTCAATTACTTAAAAACGCGGTGTTGATCACAATCGGCAAGCCGTTTCGTTCATTGTCCACAGCGGTCATGTGCGGATTGGTTGTGTACATCAGCTTGTTCCACTTTACTTTCCTGATTCCGTTTTTTATGGGCAGCATCATTGCATTCCTTGCATACTGGAACTTTAACATTATTTATGTTAAGCTGCAGGAACAAGTGGAAAAACAGCGCAAATCCGAGGAAGAGGAAGCTGAAGAAGCGGCTGAGATGGACCGTGAAGATTTGGTCAAGGACGACTTCAAAGAATCCAATAAATAACATCTCGGTTGACGTTTACTTTTGCCGGCATTCAGTCTATAATAGCTATACATCCTGCGATGTTCGTTTCGGTCCTTCGTTGTTTTGAACCAATGGCTGTTTCACGGGAGACCTACATCGCCAAGCGGCTGACATGCCCTCTAAAAGGGATCTCAAAAGCGTGGTTGCGGACACCCACCTGCGAGAGCGGGTTCAGAAACATGCGGGTCGGACGGCATAGGCGGGTTCCTAAATGTTGCGAAAGAGCGATTGTTCCGTGAATTCGGACAAAAGCTCTTTTTTCATATGTGAAATCATGTTATCATTAGATAATGTAGATAGATGCCAGAGGGGGAGATTTTTGTTGTTGAAGCGGACCTTAATCGGGCTGCTGCGCAGTCATGAACTGACAGGTGACAGAGCTAAGGATCCATTGCTGAAATCGCACTTCTACAAGCTTTCCAAGGAGAAAGCCTGGGAAGAAGTGATATCCACTCTAAAAAAGATGCAGGGCTATAAGGTGCTGCATGAAGTACAATCCGTTGGCGAAATTGTGTTGGAGAAACGTACGGCGCTGGGCAGAACGATGGATATTACGGTTTCGGTCATCAGTGTTAATCCTCTAACATCGGCAGTCGACATTTATTCGGCCTCGCGTGGATCGATGGGTGATCTGGGCTCCAATTACCGGGCTATTCTAGATATCTACCGGGTGTTGGACAAGAAGCTTGGGGCGTTTAAAGTAAATAGCTAATACATAACAAAGCGAGGAAGGGGATCCTTCTCTCGCTTTGTTTGCAGTATATGGGGTTTTGAAACGCACAGTCTTTCCGTCCGTATTATTATACCAGCGCTTTCGCGGCTTGAATTGCGTTTTCATAGTTGGGATGTTCAGCCATTTCGGACAGATATTCCACGTATTGAATGGTATCATTGGCGTCCACTACAAAGATGGCGCGCATATCCAGAGCAAATTCTTTGATCAATACGCCGTAAGCTTGTCCAAAGCTGTTGTCCTTGTAATCGGACAGCATAACGACACGATCGATATCCGCCGCGGCGCACCAGCGGGCTTGTGCAAATGGCGTGTCAACGCTGACAGTTAATACTACAACATTATCGCCAAGTGCTGCGGCAGCTTCGTTAAATTTGCGGGTTTGCGCATCACAAACGCCGGTATCGATGGAAGGCACAACACTGATCAGCTTTACTTTGCCGGCATAATCGGACAAAGCGGAAGCTTCCGTCAATGATTTGTTCAATGAAAAAGCGGGAGCTTTGTCACCGACCTTAAGCTCCGGTCCAATCAAAGTAATGGGATTGCCTTTAAGCGTGGCAACGCCTGTACGTTCTTGTGCCATAATTATTATTCCTCCTTGGAAAAGTTGTTTATTGGTTACGCTATTCATTATAATCATATTGAAACATCGTTGTCCAATGATTGGCAGTGTGGAGAGGGAGGCAGCTCGGGCATGATTTTTCTCAGGTATGAAAGCTTTCGCGGTTATTTGAAGAACTATCCCGCGACGGCAGCTATTGTTTTAGTTAATTTAATTGTGTTTTTGATCACTCTGGCGTACGGCGATCGCGCTTACGGCTACGGGGTCTTTTTTACGGACACCGTGCTTGATCCATTCGGATTGAGAGAACCGTGGAGATATTTGACTTCAGTATTTATGCATGCCGATTTTGGTCATCTGTTTTTTAATATGTTCGGGTTGATCATCTTTGCGCCGCCGCTGGAGTATTTGCTAAAGTGGAAACGGTATGTTCCGTTTTATCTTCTCTGCGGCATCGGAGGCAACCTTATATCGGCATTGATGCATTTGGCGGGGGATAGCGGCTATCATCTTGCTCTCGGAGCGTCAGGAGCAATCTACGGCGTTTACGGGGCCTTTCTGTTTATCGCGCTGCATCGCAGGCATATGCTGGACGCGGCTTCGCGTAATACGGTTTTTCTGATATTGGGCTTTGGCGTAATCCATTCACTGCTGGTCAGCGGAATTGATTTATGGGGCCATATTGGCGGAGCAATCAGCGGTTATCTGCTTTACTCCGCAATGGATACCATCAAAAACCGACGCAGAGGCGCAAGCAACGGATAAACCGTCTCCATTAGAAGGATGCGTGTAACACAAATACGGCAATAAAACGGGAGAGAGATTGGGCAGTATGGAACTTCGACAGCTTTATTATTTTGTTAGGGTGGCAAGAAAGGAACATGTGACGCAGGCGGCCGAGGAGCTGCATGTGGCCCAATCGGCGGTTAGCCGCCAGATTCATCAATTGGAGGAAGAACTGGGCGTCAAGCTGTTTGTCCAGAAAGGCCGCAACCTTCAGCTTACTCCTGTAGGGGGACTTTTTCTTAAACGGGCAGAAGCGATTTTGCAGGACCTGGAGAAGGCGGTTACCGAAATTCATGAATTTCTGGACCCGGAAAAAGGGGAAATTCGCCTTGGCTTTCCCCATAGCTTGGGCATCTCGCTTATTCCTCAGGTTGTCGCGGCTTTCCGCAAGCAGCATCCCAACGTCAAGTTTCGGTTTAAGCAAGGCATGTACAATTCCCTCATTCGCGATCTGGTGAAGGGGGATATTGATCTGGCGTTTATTTCGCCAATGCCGAGCGAGCATGATCAGGTATGCGGCGAAGTGCTGCTTACGGAGGAACTGTATGCCATATTGCCCCCCGGACATCATCTGTCGGAGGCTGAACATATCTCTTTGAGTCAATTGGCTGACGAAGCGTTTGTATTGTTCAGCGAAGGATACTCTCTGCGCCCCATCGTATGGGATGCATGCGAGCAAGCGGGCTTTTCGCCAAATATCGGTTTTGAAGGCGAAGAGACCGATACGATTCGAGGATTGGTAGCGGCTGGGATGGGGGTAAGTTTGCTTCCGGAACTTGCGCTCCATCATACGGGTCCGCTGCAGCCGGCCAAGGTTAGAATCACCGATCCGCCGGTTACCCGTACGATCGGCATCATCCGCAGAAGCAACGAACGTTTGCCGCTGGTGGCCAAAGTATTCTACAGCTTTTTGTTGCGATATTTTCATTCAAGGGAAAAAAATGAATAATGCGGATGTGAACAAAATAAGCGGCGAGGAGATAATCTCCTGCGCCGCTTATTTTTGTTTGGTTTAGTCTCTGTTTTGAGTGAAAATCATAATGTAACGAATCAGCTCAAGCAAGGAAAGGAGAGCCGCTGCTACGTATGTCAAGGCTGCTGCGTTAAGCACCTTGGCGACGCCATGTTCCTCGTTATTGGAAATGAAGCCTTCTGAAACCATCAGCTCGCGTGCGCGATTGCTGGCATTAAATTCAACCGGCAGCGTTATAAGCTGGAACGCAACCGCGATGGAGAAAAAGATAATGCCAAGGCCAATTAATCCAAAGGCTTGGAACAAAATACCGCCGATCAACAGGAAAGGCGCAATTCCGGAAGCGAAGTTAACGATAGGGAAGATGCGATGGCGCGCCACCAGAAACGGATAGCTTACAGAATGCTGAATGGCGTGGCCGACCTCATGGCAGGCTACCGATATGGCGGAAATCGAGTTTTCATAATAAACGGGTTCGGACAAGCGGACAACGCGGTTGATAGGGTCGTAATGATCCGTCAGCGAGCCCTGTACAGGCTCGATTGGCACATCGTGCAGGCCGTTGTTGTCCAGCATCCGCCTTGCCGCCTGGTAGCCGGTAAGGCCGCTGCTGACTTGCACCTTCGTCCATTTGTTGAACGTGCCCTTTACCCGGAACTGTGCCCATATGGTCAGGGCGAAAGCGGCAATAATCAGGATATACATAGTGACATTCCTCCTGCAATGTAATTTCGCTAATGGCTACATCAGCGAGCTTTTGTTCATTAGAAGCATCAGCGCTTCAATACACGCTGCTGTCTGCGGCATAAGCCGGGTATACAACCGGCTTGCTTGTTTGGGCTTAAGCTGTTTGATTACCGGCTCCAGCTCTTTGACTTCCCGCTCCAGCTGGGAGAGATGCTGCTGAATTTCGGTCAGCTTCAGCGAAATCTGCGCTTCGGGCGTAACCTTCCTCCAGGTGTCCAGCTTTTCTTTAATCTCATCCAACGTATATTTATCTTTTTTCAAGTCCTCAATACGTTCCAGGCGCTGCAAAGTTTCAAAGTGGTACAGCCTGTAGTTTTTGAGCGATCGCTTGGCCGGTTCAATGAGGCCTAATGATGTATAGTAGTCGATCGTTCGCGGACTGATCTGCGCGAGCTTGGACAACTCTCCTATTCTGTATAGTTTCTCTTCCTCCATCCCCTCACCACCTTTTAGAGCTTGTTTAAAAGTTCGCGGTATTGAAATCGGGACTTTTTAAACACGCGCTTTATTGTTCTGTCTACTATTAATGATAATAGGAAGCAACCATACAGTCAAACGTATTACATGAGCTGCCATGAAAGGGAAGACTAAAGGGCTATTGATAGCGCTTCTATAATATAGGACTGCGAAAAGTGATGGAAATGCGAAAGAAGCAATCATTTCGGATGCAATAATTAATCAAAAGAGAGTGAAATCCTAACGTTCGTGTTAGATTCAATGCCGAACGTTAGATTTTTTTCGCAAAAAGCTAAAAAACGTATTGTCAAATTGGTCTACACTGACTATAATGACATTAAGTCTTTCGTCATGTGTTAATAAACATAACATTAAAGGAGTGGTCGTATTGGTTAAGAAGACTTTTCTCGCACTGGGATTGATGACAATCCTGTTCCCGGTGGTCGCGTTCGCGGCTGATCCATCCGGAGCTACATTGGACATGGGACTCAACTCACTATGGGTTATGCTGGCATTTATTCTGGTACTTTTGATGCAGGGCGGATTTATTCTTCTTGAAGCAGGCTCCACTCGAATGAAAAACGCAGGCCACGTAGCCGGCAAAACAATCTTTACAGTCGGTCTCGCGGCATTGATTTATTGGGCTTTCGGTTACGGCATCGCTTTTGGCGAAGCGAGCAGCTTAAGCAAGTTTATCGGCTGGGGAGATTTCTTCTACAGCGCTCCTACAGCTGCTGCTGAAGGCGACTCTTTCCCTAGCGGCGTATTCTTCCTGTTCCAGCTGGCATTTGCGGCCATCTCCCTGACAATCGCTTGGGGCGGTTTCGCAGAACGGGCCAAGCTCGCATCGTATGTCGTATTCACTTTGTTCTATGTAGGCTTGATTTACCCTATCGTTGCTCACTGGATCTGGGGCGGCGGCTGGTTGGCTGATCATGGCGCGCAAGACTTTGCCGGATCAACGGTTGTTCACTTGTCTGGCGCGGTTGCGGCATTTGTAGCCACGGTGCTTCTGAAACCACGTATCGGCAAATTCAACAAAGACGGTTCCGCGAACGAAATTTTGGGCCACAACCAAGTCTTTACGGCATTGTCCGTATTGATTCTGTGGGTAGGCTGGTTCGGCTTTAACGCAGGCTCCACGGTTGCAATCGGCGACGGTTTCTTCACTTATGTAGCCTTCACAACCATGCTGGCTGCCGGTGCTGGCGGCGTGGCTGCGCTTCTGATCTCATGGGCGGTAACAGGCAAGTCCGACATTACGCATATGCTGAACGGAACGCTTGCCGGTCTGGTTGCCATTACAGCATCTTGCGCATTCGTTGAGCCATGGGCTGCTGTTGTTATCGGTTTGATTGCTGGCGTTCTGGTATTCTACAGCGTAAAAATGTTCGAAAAACTGAAAGTCGACGATCCGATCTATGCCCTTTCCGTTCACGGTATGGCAGGTATCTGGGGTACGCTTGCCAACGGTATCTTTGCAACACAAGAGCTTGCCGAGAAGGTTGGCGTAGGTCAAGGCGGCTTGATCGATACAGGCAGCTTCGCACAGCTGTGGGTTCAAATTCAATCGGTAGTTGTGGCTGGCGCATTCGTGCTGGTAGCTTCCTTCATCGTACTTGGCGCTATGAAAAAAATCATGGGCTTCCGCGTTACGGAAGAGCAAGAAATTGTTGGTCTTGACCTCAGCGAGCACGGGGTATATGGTTATCCTGAGCAATTGAAAAAACCGGGTCAAAACGTACAAGGCTAATCCAGCGAGTAAGTGCTGACCGAGGGGAGAGAGCGGCGCATGATTGATCCGATGACGCCGCACCGCTTCGAAGATATCAGCTCTGCTGACAACGTAGAACGGCTGCGGTGGTTGCGTGATCAGCTTCACGAAGAGATGTATGCTCTTCTCCCGACACGGCCTGTCGAACAATTTAACGAACAATTGAATGAAACTCATGATGCCCTGATCATCAGGGCCATCATGATCGCCGAAGAGGAAATGGCACGGATGGGGAAAGGGTCTCCCCCCGTGCCATATGCCTATTTATTGTTCGGCAGCGGCGGTCGGAGAGAGCAGACGTTGTCCAGCGATCAGGATAGCGGCTTGATTTATGAGGATAGGCCGGGGCATGAGGAAGAAACAAAGACTTATTTTATGGAGTTGAGCAAACGGATTGTCGGTAATCTCGTGTTGACCGGCTATCCGCCGTGTGAAGGAAACGTGCTGAGCGAAAACCCGGAATGGTGCCAGTCTCTTCAGGAGTGGAGAGAGCGGCTGGGGAGATGGTTCCGGGAGCCGGAATGGGAAGCGGTCAGATATTTGCTCATTATCGCAGACGGACGCTGCGTGTACGGGGATAAGCGACTGGCCGACGGCTTAAAGGGCATGTTTTTTTCCGATACGTTGAATCATCCCGTCATCTTAAAAAGAATGATAGAAAACACGATGCGGCATAAAGTATTGGTCAACGTTTTTGGCCAGCTGCTGAAAGAAAGATATGGCGAAGACGCCGGCAGCCTGGACATCAAATACGGAGCTTACATTCCGATGGTCAATTCTATTCGAATGCTTGCGATCCAGTCCAATATTGCATCTACCTCTACTTTGGAACGCATAAAAATGCTGGTAGAGTTAGGAAAGCTTTCACAGGAAGATGGAAATGCATATGAACGGGCATTTATTTGTATCCTGCGACTAAGATTGCTGACGACAGAACATAGTGATGATAGTTTGTATGCCAACAATGGCAAGCTTCATAGCAGCAAGCTGACCAAAGAGATGACAGACGAGCTTAAAAAAAGCCTGAAGCAGGGAAAAAGACTGCAAAAGGCCGTCTATAAACAAACGATGGGCAGGCTTATGTAGCAGTAAGGCGGTGGGACAGTTTGAAGGAGCAAAAAGGCGTAGGTCGTATGTGGAGCCTGTATAAGATGGGAGGGGTAACGCCCGCTATCGCTTCTATGCTGGGATCGCAAAATGCCCAGCAGATGGCTTTTATTCGCAATGCCAACCGGGAGCAGCGTAAGCAATCCGTCATGGACACGCCGCTAAAGGAATTGGAGTGTGTCGTGTTTGATTTGGAAACGACCGGCTTTAATCCCAACAACGGCGACGAAATCATATCCTTTGGCGCTATCGTTGTAAGAGGCGGCGTGCCGGTGCCGGAGGAAAGCTTCTATAGTCTGGTTAACCCCAAACGGCCGGTTCCCAAAGCGATTATCGACCTTACAGGCATTACCAATGATATGGTAAACGATGCGCCGGACTTGATGTCGGTGCTTCATGACTTTATGGCTTTTGTAGGCAGGAGGCTGCTGATCGCGCATGCGTCGGGACATGACAAGCAGTTTCTGAATGCCGCATTATGGCGGACGTCCAAAGTTAACCTGAATCATCGCGTTTTGGATACGATGATGATCGCCAAATGGCTGGACCCGGGCCGCGAGGGGTATGGTCTTGACGATGTTCTTGAGCGATGCTGCATCCCCATTGGCCTCAGGCATCACGCGCTGGAAGACTCCGTTATGACGGCCAAGCTTTGGTGTCACTACCTGCAGGTCATCGTGGAGAAAAACATTGTAACTTTAGGCGATTTGTACGCCTATTTAAGCAAGCACTAGCTTCAACGGTTCAAAACGGCCGTCGATAAACTGATAAGGCTGCGCATGGGGTTTTCCTTCGCCGTCGCAGGATATAATCCAGTAGGAGAGCTGCTGCGTCGGCAGGAACCCGTTGCGGTCGCGGTAGGAAGGCGTGTCGTCCGTACTAGGATGTGAATGAAACAAGCCGGCAATCCTTTGCCGGTTCTTTTGCATGTTAAAAAAAGCCGCCGTCCATTCCCCCGGATCAAAATAAAACGAATCCTCCGGCTCGGGGGAAGCGTTGGCGATTGGAATTACCGAGTCGATTATCGGCGATCCTTCGGCAGACACCAATATTCCGCAAGCCTCTAACGGGTTTGCGTCGGCACAAAGTTTCATCAGTTTTTTGTAAGCGGATACATCTATTATACTCTCCGTCATTGCGGTTGTACCTCCTTACGGATTCAGCTAGATGGTTGCGCCATTAGCTTCTCCATCGTATTTTAACCCTTCCCCTTAACAAAATCCATACAATAGCCCAAATGCATATCATTATTTTGCGTCTTTCTCCCGATAGAGTATATGTACTGAAAAATACAGGAAATTCAGACTAAAAACAGCATGGGGTGACAGGGATGAAGATTAAGCCGAAACAGGTTTTGGGGGTGCTTGCTGTATTGATGCTGGTTATGATGTTGGCCGCAGCATGCAGCAAAAACAGCGAAAGCAATCAAAAATCAGAGGAAACAGAAAAAACAGAAGAAGGACAAGAAGTATTAAAAGTAGATTGGTGGGGGAATGAGGGAAGGCAGGAACGAACGTTAAAAGCAATTGCGAAATTCGAGGAAAAATATCCCCACATTAAAGTAGAGTGGGAGGATGCGCCGAATTCCACCTATTGGATCAATATCGCAATGAAAACGGCAGATCAGAATATGGCTGACGTTATTCAAATGGATTACAAATATATTGATGAATTTGTTAAAAGGAAGCTGCTGCTGCCGCTGGATGATTTGATTCAACAGGACAAAATCAAAATAGATGATATGGATGTTTCATCCGTAGAGTCGGGTACGGTGGACGGAGGACTGTACGGCATCGTTACCGGTGTTAATGCGCAAAGCTATCTATATGATCCGGCGCTGCTCGCCAAATACAATATCGAACCGCCGGGCGATGGCTACACCTACGAGGATCTGCTCTCCATCAGCCGCAAGCTGAAGGAAGCGGTTGGCGATCCCGGATTTTATCCCATCGGCTCCACATCTTTTGATTTCAGCTATTATTTGCGCCAGCGCGGCGCCTCGATGTATAACGCTGAGGGAACCGGTCTCGGGTACAGCGACGACCAGCTGCTGACAGATTTTCTGACTATGCAAAATCAGTTCATTCAAGAAGAACTGATGGCGCCGGATTGGCTGACGAGCAGCTTCAAGGGCGAAAAGGAGCAGCTCATTTCTAGGGAGCTTGCAGCGTTTCATTCCATAACGAGCAACAATGTTATCGGTTATACCAACGCCGCAGGGAAACCGTTCAAGCTGATGCCGCTTCCGTCTTATGAGGGCGGCCAGGAAGGAAATTATGTAAAACCGTCGATGTTTTTCTCCATCTCTTCCTATACGAAGCAAAGCGAAAATGCGGCTTTGTTTATTGATTTTTTCCTGAACGACACAAGCGCCAACGAAGACTTGCGCGGCGAAAGGGGTGTACCGGCCGTGGCCGGCGTGCGGGAGCATCTGATGTCCATTTTGAAGGAAGAAGAAAGAGAGCAATATCTTTATATGGAGAAGGTTGAGCAGCAATCAAGCCCAATCGATCCTCCGGCTCCTCTTGTATCCGGCAGGGTGGGAACGGTGTTCAGCAAAATTGAAGCCCGATTCAAAAAAGGCGAAATAACGGCGAGCGAAGCGGCAGCGGTGTTCCGGGAGGAAACGGCCGAAATATTCGCCAATTAGCCTTAGCCCAATACGGGCGAAAGCGTTTAACGCGGCATCTGCCAGCTCCTATACAGCTTGGTTTAACATTATAATGAACGGAAGGAACGTGCGACACCCATGAAAATGACCATCAGCAAAAAGCTGTACCTGGGCTTCTCCGCCATTTTGCTGCTGTTGGCAATCAGCTCGGTAACTAACGGATTCCAGATGTTGTCTGTCGAGAGAACCTATCAGGATTTGTTAAGTAATGAAGCTGCATCCGTCAGCTACGTTAAAGATTTAAGCCTTGCGGTTAAGGATGAGGAGCTAAGTATCAACTCCTTTATTGCCAGTGGCGACATTGCCCATATCGAACAATACCGCCTGGCTGTCAAGAATTACAATCGTGTCAGCGCTTTGCTTCAAAGTCTTATTGAAGACAGGGATAAATGGCAAATCCTTCAAGGACTTGACCTGCTGCAGCAGCAGTATACCAGCAATATCGAAAACATGATCGAATACAAGCTGCAAGGCCGCGAAGAGACTTATTTGTCGCTGCTTGCAACAAACGAACCGATCATTCAGAAATTCAGGGAAACGGCTGGACGTTTTGTAGAGCTGCAAGCTCAGGAATTGGATGAAAAGACGGCAAGTGTCGAACAGCAGGTGCACGGCACCCAATTGGCGATTATTTTGTTATCTGTTATCTCCTTGCTGATTGGCGCAGGCATTGCGTATTGGATCGCAAGCAATATAACGAAACCCGTCAAAATATTATCCAGAGCTTCCGAAAAAATCGCGTCCGGCGATTTAACGGGCGAAAATATTGCAATTACCACAAAAGACGAAATTGCGGTATTGTCCACGGCGTTTAATAATATGACCGCCAACTTGCGTAATTTAATTACCAAATTAACGGATAGCGCCCAGCATGTAGCGGCTTCTTCTCAGGAACTAACGGCTGGAGCGGAGCATACGACCAAAGCGACAGAGCAGGTAGTGGGCATTACCGAGCAAGTTTCGGCGGGTTCACAGGAGCAAATGGAGAAAATAAATGAAAGCATGGGCTTTGTGGGCGGGCTTACAATCGAGGCTGGACAAATCGCCGAAAAATCGTTAAGCGTATCGCAGCAATCCCAATATGCGGCGGATGTTTCAAGAGAAGGCAACAACGCCGTCGCCACCGTCATTGAGCAAATGAACCAAATTCAGCATACCGTTGAGGATATCGCGGGCGAAGTTTCGCGGCTTGGCGAACGCTCCAAGGAAATTGGAGAAATCGTGGCGGTCATTTCCGATATTTCCTCTCAAACCAATCTGCTTGCCCTTAATGCAGCGATCGAGGCAGCAAGAGCAGGCGAAGCCGGCCGCGGTTTTGCGGTCGTTGCTACCGAAATCCGCAAGCTGGCGGACCAATCCGCCGGGTCCAGCAAGCAAATCGTTGGACTGGTTCAAAGTATCCAGCAGGATACGGCCAAAACGATTGCGTCGGTGCAAAACGGCATTGCGGTTGTGGAAAGCGGGAAGTCTGCCGTTGCCGCTGCGGGCTCCTCCTTTGACAGCATTCAAAATGCCGTTCAATCCGTTTCGGAGCAAATCCAGACCGTATCGGATGCGGCCCAAAATATGTCGGCTAATACAGAGATTCTGGTTCAAGCCATCAATACGATTCAAAAAATCGCAGACGAAACCTCATCGGGAACGATCAGCGTGTCTGCGGCAACGCAGGAGCAATTGGCAACGATGGAGCAGATTGCGTCTTCCTCCGGCAATTTGACCAAAATGTCGGAAGAGCTGCTGGAACTGGTTGGTTCGTTTAAGGTTTAACGGAAGCCCCTTCCTTTTCTTGTGATTTTGCCTTGGGGCATGATACTATAGGGGCAGATCAGAAGAAAAAGGAAGGGTCACTATGAAAAATGTCATTGCGATATTTACAATTGCGTTTTTGTTGTCAGGTTTGGCAATTTACCAGTATATGAGTAATAACGATTCTTCCCCAAAAGCAGTGGAGGCAGCGGCTGATTTTAAGCCTAAGGCGGGGTATCAGGCGGCTGTCTTCAAACTGCCGAATTTGGAGGATGAAACGGTTGCGGTTGGCGAAGGCGGAGGGTTGGCTTTGGTCAATTTCTGGGCTTCCTGGTGCGGCCCATGCGAGCTGGAAGCTCCCGATTTGCAAAAGCTGCATGAAAATTATGGCAAGGTTATGACGCTATACGGCGTCAACTCCACCAATTACGACAAGGAGCGGGACGCGCGGAAATTTGTTCAGGACCATGGCTTTACGTTTCCGATTCTGATGGACCGCGAAGGCACGGTTACCGGCTTGTACAAGGTCAATACGTTTCCAACGAGCTTTCTGATTGATGCCGATGGCGTGATCAGGGAGCGCATAAACGGCGTGATTACTTATGGTGAATGGGAACGGCTAATCAACAAGTGGGTTAAAACAGGTTCTGAAAATAGTTAACCGGGTTGGACAATAAGCGGCGGCTCCAACATGTCGCTGCGTGAAAAAGCAATGATTCAATAAGGGAGGGGCAGGGTAAATTCCGCATCGGAATTCATCCTGCCCCTCTTTTGCATATGTGCTTAGTGGTTCACCAATCCCAGCCGTTCCGGCACGGGCGGTTTGCCGATTTCTACCCGGTCCATATGCAGCAAGGCATATCGAATGCTGTCCAGCAGCGCTTCCCAGCTTGCTTCAATGACGTTGCTGGATACGCCAACCGTGCTCCACGTGTTATCCAATCCCGTTGATTCGATCAACACGCGAACCTTGGCAGCTGTGGCATCCTTTTCGCTAATGACGCGGACTTTATAGTCGGACAAGTGAATGTCTTCAATTTGCGGATAAAACTGCACCAGCGCCTTCCTCAGTGCATTATCCAGCGCGTTGACCGGGCCGTTGCCTTCTGCGGCGGTATAAACCTGCTGGCCGCCAACGTTTAGTTTGACGATAGCTTCCGAAATCATATTGCCGTTGCTTTTTTCCACATGCATTTTGAATGATTCCACCGTAAAGATGCTGACGGTTTCCGTAAACGCGTCCCGAAGCAGCAGCTCGAGCGAAGCGTCGGCGCCTTCAAATTGATACCCTTGATGCTCAAGCCCTTTGATCCGGTCGATAATTTCTTTTGTTTTTTCATTATTGGCGTTGATATCCAGACCCATTTCAACCGCTTTGGAAATAATGTTGCTTTGTCCCGCCAGCTCCGAGACGAGAATCCGTTGTTTGTTTCCGACAAGCTCCGGTTGAATATGCTCATATGTCTTGGAGTCTTTCATAATAGCCGAAACATGGATCCCGCCTTTGTGAGCGAACGCGGCATTTCCGACAAACGCTTGACCAACCGGCATATGCACATTGGCGATTTCGCTGATGTATCGCGCGGTGCTGGTCAAAGCACGCAGTTTCTCCTCCGGCAGACAGTTATAGCCCAGCTTCAGCTGCAGGTTCGGAATAATGGAGCACAGGTTGGCATTGCCGCAGCGCTCGCCATAACCGTTGATCGTGCCTTGAACCTGGCGAGCCCCCGCCCCGATGGCAGCGAGCGAGTTGGCGACGGCCAATTCGCAGTCATTATGCGTGTGAATACCGATTGGCGCAGAGAGCTCTTGCGCTACGCGGCTTACGATTTCATGTATTTCGCCAGGCATTGTTCCGCCGTTGGTGTCGCATAGGACAAGCCAGTCCGCTCCGCCGTCCTGCGCTTTGCGCAGCGCGGCCAGCGCATATTCCGGGTTATTTTTGTACCCGTCAAAAAAATGCTCCGCATCGTACATCGCTTCCATGCCGGAGCGCTTCAGAAACGCAAAGGAATCGTAAATCATCGCCAGATTTTCCTCCAGCGAGGTTTGCAGGGCGGTATGCACATGGAAATCCCATGCTTTGCCGACGAGGGTTGCTGCCGGAACGCCGGATTCAACGATCCGCAGCAGGCTGGCGTCCTGCTCGGCGATGCTGTTTTTGCGGCGGGTGCTTCCGAAAGCGGTTAACTTGGAAGTAAGCCCCAGTGATTTTGCGCGTTGAAAAAACTCGATATCTTTGCTGTTGCTTCCGGGATTGCCGCCTTCAATATAATGAACGCCCAAAGCGTCAAGCTTCTGGGCAATTTTGAGCTTGTCGTCGGCGGACAGGCTGATGCCTTCGCCTTGCGTCCCGTCGCGAAGCGTCGTGTCAAAAATCGTAATGTTTCCATTCATTAGTTGTGGGGCCCCCTTCAATAAATCAGCGCAAACGCCTGCAGCATGAATAGTAGCGCAAAACCGGCATTCCGCAAGGTAATGACAGGCTGGTTTCGGCGTGGAACCGAACGGCGCCTGTATTCATAATTTTATTATTATACCATCCCAATGCGTCAAAGTAGAGAGGTAAAGTCATTTTTTTGAACGGATACGTAAAAATTAGGGTCGGGGTGTGGAAGCATTGACTTACAGTACGCTTATAGCTATGCTGATTTTATAAGGTTTAGAAACAAATGTTCGGGGAGTGCGGCGGGAAAATGGGAAATGTACAGGAGTATTATCCTTCAAAAGGAAGGGTTATCATTCATGTGGACATGAATGCCTTTTATTGCTCCGTCCACGAAGCGGAAGAACCTGAAGTCTACCTTAATAAGCCAACGGCCGTCTCCGGCAGCGTGGAACAGCGCAAAGGCATCATTGTCACTTGCTCCTATGCGGCCCGCGCCAAAGGGGTAAAAACCGGCATGACGGTCGCGCAGGGATTGAAGCGTTGCCCGGAGCTGATCCTGATCAAACCGGATTTTGAGCTTTACCGCAAATATTCCAGAGGATTTATGGCGATCGCCAGACAATATTCGCCTCTGGTTGAATCCATATCAATAGATGAATGCTATATCGACATCACCGGTTCCAAAATGTTCGGCACGCCGCTGGAGATCGCGGAGGCGCTGCAACTGAGAATCAAAAAGGAATGGCAGCTGCCTTGTTCCATTGGCCTTGCGCCTAACAAGCTACTGGCCAAGATGGCCTCCGACATGAAAAAGCCAAACGGCTTGACGATTCTTCGCATCCGGGATGTGCCCGGGCTACTTTGGCACAAGCCATGCGGCGATATGTACGGCATCGGGGGCAAGACGGCAGAAAAGCTGGCCAAGCTGGGCATTTCAACTATAGGCGAGCTGGCGGCCGCGGAAGAACCCAAGCTGATTAAACATTTTGGCGTAATGGGGGCCTGGATGAAATCGGCGGCGCACGGCATCGATCATTCCCCTGTTAATGGAAATCACGAGCCCAATAAGTCGATCGGCCATACGACGACGCTTCCCTATGATTTTACCGAAGCTGAAGATATATTCAGGGTGCTGCTCAATTTGAGCGATCAGACGGGGCGAAGATTGCGGCGGCAAAAAATGGTGGCATCCACGATTCAGATTACGATTCGCCGACCTGATATGACAACGATCACAAGATCCCATACGCTGCCTGTCCCGACGCAATCCTCCGAGGAAATCAATGCGGAGGCGCGCCGCCTTTTTATGAAGCATTGGACCATGGGAGAGCCGATTAGGCTGTTGGGCGTTGCTTTGCAAAATTTGTCGCCGCTCCAGGACGCCGCGCTTCAACTGGATCTATTTACCTATGAAGAACAGCCAAAGAAAGACGCGCTCATAAAAGCGATGGATAAGCTGAGGGACAAATACGGAGAAGACGCTGTTTTGACGGCGGGTATGCTGGGCGATGATCCCTCTGCCTTAATCAGGAATAAGCGAATTCGCGGAACCTCCTTGCAAAAGGATGATAGTTTGTTATATATTGATGATTGAAGCTTTCAGACAGGGGCATCGCCAAGGTAGGTGCTAGACGGATTTTTCCGTATTTCATAAGGAGGGAAACAACATGGCCAAGTTTACATGGGTAGAGAAAGATACCTGTATCGCTTGCGGCGCTTGCGGAGCAACAGCTCCAGACATTTACGATTACGATGACGAGGGATTGGCAGAAGTCATTTTCGACGGCGACAAAAACCGCGGCGTGACGGCAATTCCTGACGATATGTTTGATGATCTGCAAGATGCATGCGACGGCTGCCCGACAGATTCCATCAAAATCGCCGACGAGCCGTTTAACGCAGAAGGCTAATTGAGGGAGCTCGCTTAGTTAAAAAATGGCATACAGAATGACACACAGGCTGGAAACAGCTTTGTGTGTCATTTTTTTTATGCCAATGGCTTGCGGCCATTTGTTATAGTATGGATTCATAGCAGGAGGAAAGTTATGATCCCAAAATTAGGATATACCGCAATTGATCGATTGTTAATCATTAATGGAGACGATTTTGGGATGAGCAAAGGAAGCAATGAGGCCATAGTTAAGGCTCGAAACAGAAATCAGTGCTTGACTTCGATAGAGTACAAACGCTGAGGGACAAGTGGCTTCTGATTGCCGAATTCGACTTGTAAACATTACGCAGCATCTTTGTGGGGTGCAGGGCTGGAAGTTAGCTGCACGTTATGGACATCCATGACCGTTAAAGCCTTGTATTGATGCAATATCCATTTTTAAAGGTCATCCATGACCGTAAAAGCTTACACTCATCCCCAAACCGCGGCTTTTGAGCGTCTAAAGGACACGAGTGACCGTTAGCTGAAGCCAATGCATCCATTTGGGGCTCTAGCGGTCATCGGTGACCGTTAGGCGGGCAAAAGGCAGCTGTCGAAGTCCATTTTGAAAAAAAAGCTATCGTCTTCCGTGTTTAACACTACCCCCTGTCATTCAGGGAAATCTGGGAACAACTGCGCTCGGATGAACTTTTCACATGGCGTTGCTGTTCGCAAAATTTTTTTGTTAATTTATATATCTGACTTCAGCCATATGGATATTTATCTAGCAAGTGCCGATATACTTCTTAGAATAGATAAAGAAACAGGCTGGAGGGATGCGCGTGAATAAGCCGGAAGACGTACTTTATTTGAAGCAGTTCGTGAAGCAGCATCCAAACAACCAGATGGGCTGGTATCTGCTAGGCAAACATTACCGAGAGGTTGGCAAGGAGGGCAAAGCCAACTATTGCTTTATACAAGCAGGCAATATCTATGAAGCGTTTGAAGAAGAAACGCATCCCATCGCGCTTGCGGAACAGCAGCTCGCAAGCCTGAAGGATTGGGAGAAGAAACAAAAGAAAAAACGACGGGCCTGGCGGGTCGCGTTGCTTGCTTTGCCGCTCCTGCTGCTTGCGCTTGTTGCGCCTGCGCAGCATTATTTGGGCGACAAATCCTCGCCGGAGGAAGACGATGCCGTTGCAGTCGCGCCGCTTTCGGATCCTGAGCTTGGCGTATTGTTTGTGCCTAAAAAAGAAATAAGGCCGGTTGGTTATGCGCTAAACGGAATTATTGCGGCAGGAAATGCCGCTCCGGACCAATCCTTTGCGATTACGCTGGATGAGCAAGAGGGGTGGCGCAGCTGGCTGGGCAACGCCAAGTTCTGGCTGTCGGCTACAAAAGGCGAAGGCCAGGGTAAATTTGATGTTGCGATGATGGATCGGGACGCCTGTCAATGCGAGCCAGGCGACAGTATGAAATTAAAGTCGCAATTTGGCGCATGGCAAGCCGACCAGGAGCTGCATTGGACAGTAATGAGCGGTATTCAGCACTACAAGCGCATTTACGGCAAATGGCCGGGCGGCTCGTCCGATTTGGTGCGGCCATATCCCAATAATGTATTGTCGGGCGATGCCAAGGAAATGGAAGCCGTTTTTGCACGGGTATTGGCAAAGCTGAAGGAACAGGAGCAGGGGACAAGCGACGGAGATAGCAGTTCCGGCAACGACAACAGCAATAGCTCCGGCAGCGGAAAATCATCGGTTATCGGCTCAAACGGGCTTTTCCAAGGAGATTGGTCGAAACCGCTGGAAATCATTATCGACACATCTAATCACACGTTGGCGGTCGTTCAGAATGATCTGGTCATCAGGAGCTACAAAGTAGGGCTGGGAGGCGACAGAACGCCGGAAGGAACCTTTTATATCGGCGAGAAGGTCAGGGACCCGCAGAGCGAAGACGAAGGCATCTTCGGAACAAGAGGGATGACGTTGTCCAATACGCTGTATGCCATTCACGGCACCAATAAGCCGGACAGCATCGGCAAGGATGAATCATTGGGCTGTATTCGGATGTATAACGAGGATGTAGAGGAATTATTCGACATGGTGCCCCTTGGGACAACGGTCAAAATTAAAAACGGGAGTCTTCCATCCCGGGCCGAGACGCCTGAAAAAAGATTCAAGCTACAGCCCCAGCAAAATGAAAGCAATCCCGCTAAAGTGTATAAATGGCTGACATAATGATTAGGATGTAAAAATAAGAAGCGCGGAGACGGCGATGATGACGACACCGACTGAAGCAGCGATCCAGATCAGCGCTTTCTTATTGACCTCTTCTTTTGGTTTTTGCTTCATAGTGGCGGGTTTTCTTTTGGCAGCACTCATCATACATACAACCTTTCTGATTCGGATTTCAATTTCCTTCTATAATTATATATTGTAATCGTTTTCGACTTCTGCCGCAATATGACAGGCCGGCAAATACCGGGTTGTACTCCGTTGCGGCTCTTTTCTTTTTGTGCCAAAAGGGATAAACTGTTCGATAGAGTATAAATTTCGGAACGGAGTGACCGGTTTGCTATATACATCCATACTTAAGCCGCTTTTTTTCAAAATGGATCCCGAGAAGGCCCATCATCTCGTCGTGGACGGGCTGGCTGCGGCCAGCGCGATTCCGGGAGCCACCTCCATCATGAATGCCATGTATGGCGTACCGGCTTCGCCCGAACTGCAAACGGAGCTTTTTGGCATTACTTTTCCGCATCCCGTAGGACTTGCGGCGGGGCTGGACAAAAACGGTACGGCTAGCGACGGCTTCTCCAGCATCGGCTTTGGTTTTGCGGAGGTAGGGACAGTAACTCCGAAGGGGCAGCCGGGCAATCCGCAGCCTCGTTTATTCCGCCTTCCGCCCGACGAAGCGCTTATTAACCGCATGGGCTTTAACAATTACGGCGCGGCGGCGATGAAAGAACGTTTGGACAAGCGCAAAGTGCATCGCGTGCCGATTGCAGTGAATATCGGTAAAAACAAGGATACGCCTAACGAGCTGGCGGCAGAGGACTATCGGTCATGCATTTCCGTTCTGTACGACTGCGGCGATTTCTTTGTCGTTAATATCAGTTCCCCTAACACCCAAGGCTTGCGCGATTTGCAGCATGGCAACGAACTGAGAGAGCTGCTGCAAGCGGTTAAGGACGAAATAACCGTCCAGGCCCAAAAGCGGGGCGCGGCGCCTAAACCGGTTTTGGTCAAAATAGCGCCCGACATGTCTCAGGACCAATTGGAGCATACCGTACATACGATAAAGGAAAGCGGGGTTGCCGGTATCATTGCAACCAATACGACCTTGTCTCGGGACGGGCTGACTCACGCCAACTCGTCCGAGACGGGAGGTCTAAGCGGCAAGCCGCTGCGCGACCGTTCCACGGAGGTTATAGCCGCCATTTACAGGCAGAGTAAAGGGACGATTCCCATAATCGGTTCCGGCGGCATTTTTACGGCACAGGACGCATACGATAAAATTCGCGCGGGTTCGTCACTCGTGGAAATTTATACCGCATTGATCTATAAGGGACCGGGAGTGCTGCGAGAGCTGACAAGCGGTCTTACGGAATGTTTGAAAAAGGATGGCTACCGCAACATTGCCGAAGCAGTGGGGGCAGATCATCGTTAGAAACAGGAGGCGGCCGGATGGACGGTAGAGACTGGAGTCTATTTCTACAGCCCTATGAACAAGCAGTTGAAGAATTAAAAGTAAAATTCAAAACCATGCGCACGGAGCTCAAATTGAGAGAGGCTTATGCGCCGATTGAATTCGTAACGGGACGGGTCAAAAAAATATCCAGCATTTTGGAGAAGGCGAAACGGCTGAACGTGCCCTCGGATCAGCTCGACGCCGGAATTGAAGATATTGCGGGTATTCGAATCATGTGCCAATTTGTGGACGATATATACCGGGTGGCGGCGCTCATCCGCAATCGCAAGGACTTGGAGCTGGTATACGAAAAGGATTATATCGCCAACTACAAGGACAGCGGTTATCGAAGCTATCACATTATTGTCAAATATCCCGTTCAGACGGCATTGGGTTATAAGGAAGTGCTGGCTGAAATTCAAATAAGAACGCTCGCCATGAATTTCTGGGCAACGATTGAGCATTCCCTTAATTACAAGTTTAAGGAAAGTTTGCCCGAAGACGTCAAAAGCCGGTTGAAAAAGGCCGCCGAAGCGGCATTTTTGCTGGATACGGAAATGACCAGCATCCGCATGGAAATATTGGATGCCCAGACGGAGTTTGAGGAGCATTCCAATATCGTAACAAAAGTGCTGAGCGGCATCCAAAATTTATACTTCTATCACCGGGTACGGGAAGCAGCTCATTTTCAGATGAAATTTAACGAGTTGTTCGAGCAAGAGGATTATTTTGGACTTCAAGCGTTGTCCGCAGATATTCAATCATCCATCGGGAAGGCCAAAAAAAGCGCCAACCATGATTGATGGCCCAGAAAAGAGTATTCAACCGCTAGATTAGCGGTGTATCAGATCGGGCTGCCAGATCAGCCGTGATAAGCCAAACAGCCTCCGTCAGCCCTCCCGATCGGGGGGACTGCGGAGGCTGTTTGCCTGACTTGGGGATGCGGGGGACAGGACGGTTCAGGATTGTCCGGAGGTTTTGGGTTTAAACTTCGCATCAATGGCTTCGCGAATTTCATCGAGGTTTTTGCCCTGCTTCTTAAGGGCTATCACTTCTTCCATTTCCTTTTTGCAAATGCCGCAGCCCGTGCTGTGGTCGGTCCAGGTTACAGCTCCTTCATCGGCGGGATGCTCTGCCCAATAGCAGCGAAGCAAGGAATCATGGGGGTCGTCGGTCTCAGTTCCTTGCATGCAGCCGCAATAGCAATTCAAACCGCTCATAATGTCGGAGTGGTTGTGAACCTGGGCATACAGCTCTTTTGTCAGCTTTGTATGCTCGTCCAAAAAGCCTGGCAACGTTTCCGACGATGCGGTGGTTTGCCAGTGCTCGGAGCCGTGCAGCTCGGCGTGGCTGCCCTCCTCCTTGGCAAGACCGCAGGCGGTCAGCAGCGTAATTAGCGCAAAGCCGAACACCAAGGCGTACATGATGCCGCGCGGCGTGAATCGAAATTGTCCCTCGGAGCCGCCCGGCGTTGATTTACGCCCTTTGCCGTTCTCTGGAGTTTCCGATTGATGGCTGTTTTGACTCACTGAGCCTCAGCTCCCGAATATTTGGTGAAGAAGCTTCGGAAGTCATCGATCGTGTAACCGACATCCGTGCCTTCTTCTCTTATCCCGCTTTCCATACGGTCTACTTCAACGCCGTCTTTGAAGTAAAGCAGAGTAGGCGTATAATTAATATTCAGCTTGTTATTGTATGCGGGGAATTCAAGCAAATTAAACTTCGGCATGTCGATGCCAAGCTCTTGGACCAGCGGCACCAGCAGCGGCGTTGTATATTTGCAATAGCTGCATGAAGCGGAGAACATGTAAACGAAGAAATCCTCTTTGTCCGCGATCTTCTTGTCCAATTCCGCCGGCAATATGATATTCTGGTAATTGGGATCATCGAGCTGGGCGCGTGTTGCAGGGTTAAGATCATTTACTTTTTTGTCGTAAAGCGCATTTACGGGACCCATGTTGCTGATTGCAAAAATGGATCCGAACAGAACCACGACAATAGCGATGTACACATAAATCATCGGAAATTTTTTCTTTTTGCTCACTGTTTTTTTCATTAGCTTGCTTACCTCCGGAAAGTTTGGATGAATGCCGTGATAGATCGCACACTGCACTTACTTTTTATTATATACCAAACTAGAGTGGGTTTGTAAATGACAGCGGAGCGCGAAGATCGGCGCAGGAGGACAAGCATATGAACGAAATATTGCCGGCAGCGTTTCTGGACAAAATGAAAGGGCTGCTTGGCGCGGAATATGAACAATTTGTGAAATCCTATTATTCTCCTCGGGCTTACGGGCTTAGAATCAATCCTTTAAAGCTGGATGCGGGAAAATGGCATGAGCTGACGCCGTCGGAAGGAGAAACGCGGCCCATCGCCTGGAGCAGAGACGGCTTCTACTACTCCGAGGATGAAAGGCCCGGCACCCACCCCTACTACAATGCCGGCTTATATTACATTCAGGAGCCAAGCGCCATGCTGCCTGTGGAATTATTGGATGTGCGGCCTGGCCATAGGGTGCTTGATTTGTGCGCGGCCCCCGGAGGGAAATCCGTTCAGATCGGCGGACGGCTGATGGGCAGAGGCGTGCTTGTCTCGAACGACAATGCTTATGAACGGACGAAACCGCTGGCCAAAAATATAGCTATGGCCGGCATTCGCAACGCTGTTGTATTCAATGAGGAACCGGAACGGCTTGCCCGCCTTTTCACCGGCTGGTTTGACCGGATATTGGTGGATGCTCCATGCTCCGGCGAAGGCATGTTTCGCAAGGACGAAAGCATGGCGGCGTCATGGGAGAGGCATTCGGTTGAACGCTGCTCTGCCATGCAAAGAGACATCTTGGTCCATGCCGCAGCTATGCTGGCTCCCGGCGGACAGCTCCTGTATTCCACCTGCACATTTTCGCCGGAGGAAAACGAAGAGCAAATCGCAGCTTTTTTGGCTGAGAATCGAGATTTTACAGTTGTGCCCGTAAAGCCTGTGCATGGTCTCCAGCAGGGCCGGCCCGATTGGATTGGGGCAGAGATTGCGGAGCGGGCGGGGAAAGACATAACGGACAGCTTAAAGGGCGCGGTCCGAATTTGGCCGCATCATACAGTTGGCGAAGGCCATTTTGCTGTGCTGCTCGCTAAGGCTGGGGATTCGGCTGCAGCTGAATATTCCGACAGGGATAACAGTCGGGATAATGCCGATACAGCATTAGGAAGCCGTGATTTGGAGCCCTCCTCCACCAAAAGAGGAAAAGCTCCTGGAGGAGGACGGGGAGAAGCGGCATTGCTTGCTTCAGCGCGGAAGCAGGGTGGCGGGTACGCGGACTCGCCGAAAAATCGCAATGGCCGAAAGCAGCGCCATGGAGAAAACCATCATGCGTCTCGCGTTGAAATGACGGACCCCATAGCCTTGTGGGAGGACTTTTGCCGTGAACATCTGCTGCTTGACGCGCCCGATGATGCGGTCATGGAAGCTTTTCAGGAGAAGGTTTATTACAGACATCGCGCCTTGCCTCCATTGGAGGGGCTTAAAGTGATTCGCGGGGGCTGGCTGCTTGGCGAAGCCAAAAAAAACCGGTTTGTTCCGTCCCAGCCGCTGGCGATGGGATTAACAGAAGAGCAGGCGGCGCGAAGCGTAAGCTGGAGCAGTCAGGACGATCGGGTAGCCCGATTTTTGCGGGGTGAAACTTTGTTTGTGGAGCCGGAGGAGCTGGCTCTTCGGAACGGTGCGCCCGCTAAAGGATATTTATTGGTATGCGTGGACGGCTTCCCGCTTGGATGGGGAAAATACGTCGACGGAATGTTGAAAAATGAGTTGGCTGCAGGCTGGAGGCGAATATAAATGACGGAACGTCTGCGCATCGACAAGCTGCTAGCCCATTCGGGCTGCGGCACACGAAGCGAAATTAAGCGATATGTCAAAGCGGGCATGGTCACTGTGGATGGGATAACGGTCAAGGATAGCGGGTTAATCGTAAATCCTTCCGAGCAAGTCATCGCTTTTCAAGGCGAACAAGTGCATTACCGCAGCGTGGTTTATTTTATGCTGAACAAGCCGCAAGGCGTCATATCCGCAACGGAGGATGCCAGGGACAAAACCGTGATCGACTTGCTCAAGCCGGAAGATACGCTGCCGGGACCGTTCCCGGTTGGCAGGCTGGACAAGGATACTGTCGGGTTGCTGCTGTTGACCAATGATGGAGCTTTGGCGCATGATTTATTGTCGCCGCGCAAACACGTTGTCAAAACGTATGAAGCTACGGTGCGCGGAAAAGTGACTGGCGAAGATATAGCGGCATTTTCGGAAGGCGTCGAGCTTGAGGATGGCTATATGACGATGCCCGCCGAGCTGCAAATTCTTAATGCGGATAGTGATGAAGAAGGCGACTTAACCTATATCTCGCTGAAAATCAAGGAGGGCAAGTTTCATCAGGTTAAACGGATGTTCCAAGCCGTCGGCAAAACCGTCCTTACATTAAAGCGGGTAACGATGGGGCCCTTGGTTCTGGATGAGGAGCTTGCAGAAGGACAATACAGAGAACTCAGCCAGGAAGAATTGCTTAGCCTGAAGGAGCTTCAAGGCGGTAAACAGGGGAAAGCATGAAAGAGAGACGGGAGTGGGAGAGATGAAGGGGAAATTTGGAATCATTGCATTGGACGTGGATGGAACGCTGCTGAATGACGATCATGCCTTGTTGCCCGAGGTAAAGGACGCAGTCCGCGAAGCGGCGCAAACGGGCGCCGAAATTGTATTATGCACGGGCAGAGGACCGAGAGCCGCCATGCCGATTATGGAAGAGCTTGGTCTGGCGGGCACGATGATTGTCCATAATGGAGGGGCAACCGTATCGTCCAGCGACAACCATGTCATCGCCCAGTTTACGATGGATAATGAAAAGCTGAAGCTGTTCCTTGACACGTGCCGCCGCGAGGGTCTTCAGTTTGACTTGAATACAGCTTTTGACGTGATGGTAGAGCAGCTTTCGGAGCAGGCAAAAGCGATTTATCAGCATCTGAACGTTGAACCTGTTGTGCTGAATAGCGGCGACCCGCTGCCTGAAGGCTTGATCAAAATGTCTGTATTTGGCCCAATGGAGGGGATCGACGAGGTTCAGCGGTATTGGGAAAATCTCGCGCCGACCCTGCAAATTATTCGCAGCGGGGATTTTTTCATTGATATCCAGCATCCCGGAGCAAGCAAAGGCGATGCATTAAAAGAGCTGGCTTTGCAAAGAGGCATGCCGCGTGAACGCATATTTGCCATCGGCAATTATTATAATGATATTTCCATGCTTCAGTTTGCCGGCCTTGGCATAGCAATGGACAATTCCCCGGATGCAGTCAAAGCGGCGGCTGACGCCGTTTGCGGCAGCAACAACGACGCCGGAGCCGCAGCGGCGCTGCGACGGTACGTGCTGGGGGAAAATTGCTAGGGGATTGCAAACACATCCTAGCATGCGCAGAAGGACCTCGATTCCCGCTTTTGAGCGGAGACCGGGGTCCTTTGTTTTTCTAGTTCATATAATAGGTTTGCAAGGCTTCCTTAATGTTTAGAGGATTCCTCATCAGATCTTTGGCGCTAAAAAATACGTCGCCGCTGATTTGAGGATATTGCTTGTTGTAGTGCAGCTGGTTAATGAGCTCCTGCGCGCTGTCCCATCCGGCCTCTTTTGTTCCCAGCTTGTATGGAGAATGTCCGATATATAAGTCCACCCCGGTGCCTTGCACCTCTTGCGCCCACCAATCTACCAATTTATCATATCTCGCTGCCGGAAATGAAAGGCTCCAATAGATTTGCGGATTAATATAATCGACCCAGCCTTGCTTTATCCAGGTACGGACATCGGCAAACATGCTGTCGTAGGCGGTTACGCCGGCTTTGGTTTCGGAGCCGGTCGCGTCAGTCGCCTGGTTGCGCCAAACGCCAAAGGGGCTGATGCCGTAACTGACCTCGGGATTGACCGCGTTTATGGCTTGCCCAAGATCCCGGACAAATACGTTGATGTTATTGCGGCGCCAGTCGGCCTTTGTTCGGAATTGCTCCGAATTAAAAGCTTTATAGGCGGCATCATCGGCAAACGAAACATTGGATGGATAGAAGTAATCATCCAGATGAACGCCGTCAACCTTATAATTTTGAACCACTTCGATAATAGAATCTATAATATGTTGTCTCGCTTGCGGCACTCCCGGGTTAATGTACAGCTTGTTGCTTGCATTAACAATCCAGTCCGGCTGCTGCTTTGCAATATGATCGGAGGACAATTTCTCCAGCTTTGCGTCAACGCTGGCACGGAAAGGATTGAACCAGGCGTGGAACTCCATGTCCCGCTTATGCGTTTCTTCAATCATGAGCGCCAGAGGGTCATATCCGGGATCGCGTCCTTGAGTGCCGGTCAATGATGTCGCCCAGGGAACGAGCCGGGAGGGATAGATGGCATCGGCTGCGGCACGAACCTGAACAAACACGGCGTTCATGCCTAATGCCTGCAATTCATCAAGCAGCTTCCGATATTCGTCCATTTGCTTGGTCGCATTGCCATAGGACGATTGGGATGGCCAATCCAAATTATAGACGGTTGAAATCCAGACGCCGCGCAATTCGGCTTTCTCCGTTTGATCATTGTTTTCATCCACCCCGCCTTGATCCGGGGGCTTGGGGGCGATGTTTTGCGTCGTCAGCGTGATTCTGCGAAGCTCCTGGTTCCATTCTACCTTTAATCCCAATTGCTCGCTGACAAAACGGAGCGGGACCATCATTCGGCTGTTTTTGAGCTCCACCGAAGCATCCAAAGGGATTTCTTGCCCGTTGACCATAGCTGTTTTGGAGCCTTTTTTCATAATCATGTATGTATTTTCTTTGCCGACGATAACGACCTGCTGGTCCTGTTCATTCCAAATGACTTTAGCGCCTAATTCTTCGCTAATAACGCGCAAGGGCACCATCGTCACATAAACCGCCGGCAGAATATAAGGCGGGACATCGCTTTGAATCACTTTCCCGTCCAGCAAAATCTGGATTTCCTTGCTGCCGCTGTTTGCTCCATTAGGCAACGATGCGGCTTCGGCGGACGGGATGGCAAATGCCAAAAACATCATCGTTATCAGCAGCCAGCCGACCGTCTTTCTTGCTTTCATTTTTTGAAAACCTCCTGTTTCGATTGCTAGATTTGAACTGTTTTGCAGTTAGACGCAAAAAGGGGCGTGTTTGTTGCGGAGAATCTATTCAAATTGCATAGAAAACCCCCTTTTGCGAAACGATGGAATCATCGCTGCAAAAGGGGGAGTTCATGTGCGCTGGAGCCGTCTGGCCCTAACGCGATTTCACGATGGGGATGTTCTGTCTGTTACAGAAAAGTCTTTGTAATGACGACCAGAAGAATGAACAGAACCAGGATTACACCCGCCGACGTGTAGCCTCCATACACACCTGACATGCCAAAGCCTCCCGAGCTAATTGATTGCCTAAGCTGCAGCGTATTCTATTGGTGGATCGTTTTGCTTCAGCTATCGGCATATTTCAATATATGTTGTCATAGAGGCTTTGCTTGGACGTTTGCGGTAATGCAAGAGTAAACTCCGATTGTCTGGAAGGGCTGTGACTAGCGTCTTCCTCGGCCCCCTGGAGGCTTATTCTGGCGGCTGTCTCTTCCGCCTGGCCGGTCCTTGCCTCCCGATCGGCCGCCACGTGCGGCGCCGTCCCGGCTGCCGCGGGAGCTTTGGCTGCGGGAACCTCCGCCGCTGCGGTCATTCCGGCCGCCACGGGAATTAACGCCGGATGTTTCACCGGCTTCCCATGGATTTCCGCTTACGCTGCCAGTCGAAACGGAGCTTTGTTTGCGAGCAGAGCCGCGTCCTTCCGCTGAAGAGCTTCTTCCTTCGGATGTTGGGCCTCTTCCCGTATTGGATCTGCGGCCTTCGGAAGAAGAACGCCCGCTTGTTGCGTTGCGTCTGTCCGCTCCCCCGCGCCCTGGTGACCCGCCGCGTCTTCCGCCTCTATCTTCAGAGCCGCGTCCCGCTCCTTCACCGCGCCGAGGACCTCTGCCTTCCGTACCGCGAGCGCCTTTGCGTGCAGATCCGCGTCCTGCGGATTCTTCGCGATCCCCGGAACGGGTGGAGCCTCCGCGAGCGCCGCTGCTTCTGCGAGCGGAGCTTTGACTATCGGATATCTGACCTTCCCGGTCAATAGAGACGCGCTTCAGACCTGCCTGGATGCCCCGTTCAATCGCCGCCAGTTTGCCTGTATCGTAAGGAGTGGTCAGCGTGACAGCCATGCCATCGTGCCCGGCTCTTCCGGTACGGCCGATCCGGTGAATGTAGCTTTCCGCGTCAAGCGGCATGTCATAATTGTAGACATGGGTAACTCCCTCTACGTCCAAGCCGCGCGCCGCAACATCGGTTGCAACCAGAATTTGCAAGCGCGCTTCGCGGAAGCGGCGCATGACCTGCTCCCGTTTCGCTTGAGTCAAATCGCCGTGCAGCTCGTCGCTGACAAGGCCATAATCCTGCAAAGCTTCGTTCAGCTTTTTCGCGCGAACCTTTGTCCGGCAGAACACAACAGCCAAATACGGCGTATGCTGTTCCAGCAAATGGATTAACGCATTTTGTTTGCCCCGGTCTGTCGTTTCGACTACCAGCTGGTTGATGCTGTCAAGCGTGACATGGCGGCTCTGTACCGTGATGTCGACCGGGTCATTCATATATTCGCCCGCAAGCCGGCGAACCGCATCCGGCATAGTGGCGGAGAACAGCATCGTTTGTCTCGCTTTAGGAGTTTGCACGATAATGCTTTCCACTTCGGGCAAAAAGCCCATATGCAGCATTTGGTCTGCTTCATCCAGCACCAGCATGGAAATTTTGCCCAGGTTAATCGTGCCGCGATTCATATGGTCAATCAACCGTCCTGGCGTAGCGACGACGATATGCGGGGAGTTCTGAAGCTTGCGAATTTGCGCATCAACGTCCTGACCGCCATACGCGGCCAAAACGGTAGCTCCCACAACCGGAGCCAGCTTCTTCAGCTCTACCGTAATTTGTAGCGCCAGCTCGCGCGTTGGCGTCAGAATAAGGCCTTGAACCTGCTCTTTACCAGGCTGGATTCGCTGCAGCATGGGCAGGGCGAACGCAAGCGTTTTTCCCGTGCCGGTCTGGGCTTGGGCAATGACATCTTCGCCCTTGAACAACCTTGGTATACTTTGGCTTTGAACAGCCGTTGGTTCATTGATTCCGTTTTGCGCTAATGCTTCACAAAGCTCCTGCTGAACGCTAAGAGCTGTAAATGACTTTGACATTTCAAAAATTCCTCATTTCCTGACAATAGGTATTGATGCTAAGTATAACAGTTGACGAGGACAAGTGCATCTGTCAATTGCTTGTGGTATGTTAATAATGAAAGACCACCTGTAATAGCCAAATATTTAGAGGTAAAGGAATGAAGATATAGTATGGACGGCAAATTGCGTACTTCCATCAAGGCGGGACTGCGGGTGAGGATTGTGCTGAAGCAGCATCAGCGCACGGGACAGCTCACCGAAGGTGTAGTCAAAGATATTTTGACGAATTCTCCATCCCATCCCCATGGGATCAAGGTCAGGCTGAACGATGGGGCGGTCGGAAGAGTAAAGGAAATTATAGAATAAAAACGGTTCAAAAACAGAAATTAGTGCTTGCCTTCTGTCGATGAAGGAAGTATGGAAGGCAGGGAGGTTGGAGAATGGCATTTGGCATCAAGAGGGACGAGCTTGCGGCATGGAAAAACGCCGTAGCGAGGGGTGAAATTGCTTTTTTGACTCATTTTTGGATCGACGACCGTTTTCCCGGGATGAAGACCGTAACCAAGGTCGGCTGTTCCGATCTGGCCAAGCTTGCATCATGGTGCAAGGATAACGGACTGGATCACCGATACATACATCATCGGGGAGATTATCCCCATTTTGACCTGTTCGGGCCTCGTCAAGCCGCTATTCTGGAAAAGGCAGGACAACAGGGAATGCTGCAGCGATTTGGCATTGCGCCGATAGGGGGATAAATTCATCGTGGAAAGTAACGATTTAAACAAACGAATCGAAGAAATTACGCTGAACGGTTGGCCAGCCCTTCAGACAGTGCTTTATGACGGCTGGCTGCTTCGGGTATCGGAGGGTTATACCAAACGGTCGAATTCCATAAATCCGATATACGGGCACTCGTTGCCTCTGGATGATAAAATCGCCTTTTGCGAGCTGTTTTACAAGGAAAGAGGAATGGACTCCGTTTTCAAAATCACCCCTTTTTCCCGTCCCGGTAATCTGGATTGCCGACTGGAGGAGCTGGGCTACCGTAAAGCGGAGCATGTGCTGGTTCAAACGCTGGAGCTTGCCGCTCTCCAGGCTCCGGTTCATACGGAGGTGGAGTTTTCCGCTGAAGTGGACGAATCGTGGCTTGGACAGATAGCGGAGTTAAAAGGACTTAGTCCGGCCCAAATTGAAACGAAGAGAAAGCTGTTCTCCGGCCAGCCGCTTAAACAATGTTTTGCGTCGCTTAAAGCGGACGGCCAGCCGGTGGCTTACGGGAACATTGTTTTGGAGGACGGATGGGCGGGTTTATCCGACATCATGACCAACCCCGAATACCGGGGCAAGGGCTATGGATTATCGCTAACGCTCCATCTGCTGGATTGGGCGAAGCGGAATGGCGCTGAAAAGGCATATCTGCTCGTCGTTAACGATAACGGGCCCGCGCTAAACCTTTATGGCAAAGTTGGGTTTGCAACAATCTATGAATATTGGTACAGAGTCAAATCTCTCGCCAGCCAATAATCACCAGCCCAGCCGCTGCAACCTTCCACCGTATATGGCCGTCAGATGAGGTATATACTGTTGATAGTGTTTCTCTGAACGGCGAATACTATATTATGAGGAAGGCTGAGATGTCATGAACCACAAAAACTGGCTGATTGCAGTAGTCGGGCTGATGTCGCTGGCGGCGGGATGGATGTATTTGAATGACGGTTTTTATTTCAAAACACTGCTGGGCATGGAGCAAGGCTCGGAGTTGGCCGCAACCTCCTTCTGGAGCAAATGCTCCATGGCGCTGGGAGCCGTGCTCCTTGTTACCCTCGCGCTTCGTTCGCGCATGAATGCCGCGATCAATGACGGTCAGACGATCCTGTTATTATGCTTGTTGTTTGTCATTCAATTGCCTGCGCTGGGATTATGGGCCATCGGCCTTTTTATAAGCGGGTACGGAGGTATTCCAGGTGTTGCGATGCATACGGTGCTGCTGCTCGTCATTTCATTGATTTTTGTTACCGGGAAAGTAAATTATGCAGAAAATGCAGGGACGTCGCGCCAATCATCTTGAGGGTGTGACCACGGAATCGTTTCGGGTAGCATGGCGGGAATGCCCGGTGACACGTCCGATTGCTTGACATGAGTATGATCCGCCTTATATAATCGTATATATTCGTTTTTCCATAAATAAGCGTTGAAGAGGAACAGTACATCCGTCATGAAGGTTTCAGAGAGCCGGCGTTTGGTGAAAGCCGGACCTTATGCGGAAGGAAGCTCGCCTTGGAGCTGTGTAAGGCCGACACTGTCAATGTGGAGGCATCTGCACCGATTCAGCCCGCGTTAAGGGCTTTGAGTGAGCGTCGGACAGAGCATGTTCGAGCTAACTAGGGTGGTACCACGGGAGAATAGCCTCTCGTCCCTAGCGTTAATCCGCTGGGGGCGGGGGGCTTTATGTTTTTCTACGACTAGGAGGATGTATGGCATGAGTCATGAGCATCGCCACGGTTATAATCCGCTGGCAATCGAACCGAAGTGGCAGCAATATTGGGACAACAACAAGACGTTCCAGACAAAAGAGGATAAAGGCAAACCGAAGTTCTACGCGCTGGATATGTTTCCGTATCCTTCAGGCGCGGGTCTTCACGTCGGCCATCCGGAAGGCTATACGGCAACGGATATCGTATCCCGCTACAAGCGGATGAAAGGATTTAACGTGCTGCATCCCATGGGCTGGGACGCCTTTGGACTGCCGGCGGAGCAGCATGCTCTGGATACCGGGCAGCACCCGCGCGACATCACCTTCAAAAATATCGATAACTTCCGTCGCCAGATCAAATCATTAGGTTTCTCCTATGATTGGGACCGGGAATTCAGCACAACGGACCCGGAGTATTACAAATGGACGCAGTGGATTTTTATCCAGCTGTACAAACGCGGTCTTGCTTATGTGGCGGAGGTTCCCGTCAACTGGTGTGAAGCGCTGGGCACAGTGCTTGCGAACGAAGAGGTTATCGACGGCAAAAGCGAGCGCGGCAACCATCCCGTCGTCCGCAAGCCGATGCGCCAATGGATTCTGAAAATTACGGAATATGCGGAACGCCTGCTTGAAGATCTGGAGGAGCTGGACTGGTCCGAAAGCATCAAGGATATGCAGCGCAACTGGATCGGCAAATCGACAGGCGCGGAAGTGACCTTTGCCATCGAAGGGCATAGTGAGTCGCTGGTTGTATTTACGACGCGTCCGGATACGCTGTTTGGCGCAACCTATTGCGTACTGGCGCCGGAGCATGAGCTGGTGGCAGCTATCGTAACCGAGGAGAAGCGCGGCGCGGTTGAAGCATACCGGGAAGCGGCGGCACGCAAAAGCGATCTGGAGCGAACGGATCTGGCCAAAGAAAAAAGCGGCGTATTTACGGGCGCTTATGCCATCAATCCGGCAAACGGCGAAAAAACGCCAATCTGGATTGCCGATTACGTGCTGGCAGGTTACGGCACGGGCGCGATTATGGCGGTTCCGGGCCATGATACCCGCGATTGGGAGTTTGCGAAGCAGTTTGGCTTGCCTATCATTGAAGTAGTGCAAGGCGGAGACGTCTCGAAAGAGGCTTATACAGGAGAAGGACCGCATATCAATTCCGGCTTCCTGGACGGCTTGAACAATGAAGAAGCGATTAAAGCCATGATCGGCCATTTGAGTCAAAGCGGCAAGGGCAAAGGCAAAGTAACCTACCGTCTGCGCGATTGGCTGTTCAGCCGCCAGCGTTATTGGGGCGAACCGATTCCGATCCTGCACCTGGAGGACGGCACTATGAAGACCGTGCCGGAGGATCAACTGCCGCTGCTGTTGCCGGACGTAGACGCGATCAAACCTTCCGGTACGGGGGAATCTCCGCTTGCAAACGTGACGGATTGGGTCAACACCATTGATCCTGAAACCGGCATGAAAGCAAGACGCGAAACAAACACCATGCCGCAATGGGCGGGAAGCTGCTGGTATTACCTGCGCTTTATCGATCCCAAAAACGATAAGGAAATCTGCTCGCCGGAGAAACAGAAGGAATGGCTGCCTGTCGATCTGTACATCGGCGGCGCCGAACATGCCGTGCTCCACTTGCTGTATGCGCGTTTCTGGCACAAAGTGCTGTACGATATCGGCGTAGTGCAAACCAAGGAGCCGTTCCACAAGCTGGTTAACCAAGGCATGATTTTGGGCACTAACAATGAAAAAATGTCCAAGTCGCGCGGCAATGTCATTAATCCCGACGATATCGTAGGCGAATTCGGCGCGGATACGCTGCGGATGTACGAAATGTTTATGGGCCCGCTGGAGGCGACAAAGCCGTGGAATACGAACGGCGTGGAAGGCACGTACCGCTTCCTTGCCCGCGTATGGCGACTGTTTGTTAACGAAGACGGCACCTTGACGGCCAAGCTGAACAAAGACGGCGAAACCAGCGACGAATTCAAGCGCGTATGGCATCGCTCCATTAAAAAGATCGGCGAAGATTATGAGGGCCTGCGCTTCAACACCGTTATCAGCCAGCTCATGATTTTTGTTAACGAGGCATACAAAACCGAGGTTCTGCCGGAGCAAGCGCTGCGCGATTTCCTGCAGCTTCTGTCCCCGATTGCCCCGCACATTACGGAAGAGCTGTGGGCGAAGCTTGGACAAAATGACACCATTACCTACAGCCAGTGGCCATCGTATGATGCAGCCTGGACGGTCGATCAGGAAGTGGAAATCGTGGTTCAGGTTAACGGCAAAATCGTGGAACGCGTATCCATCGCTGCCGACACAGACCAAGCCGACATGGAGGCCCTTGCCAAAGAACTGCAAAAAGTGCAGGAGCTGATTGCCGGCAAAACAATACGGAAAGTCGTTGCGGTTAAAGGCAAACTCGTCAACATCGTAGCTAATTAAGCCCGGCAGCAAAACATATCGGACGATAACCGAAAAGCAATGCAGCAAAGCTCTAAAGCGCGTCGGCACCGCAAGGCCGGCGCATGGCAATAACGCATGACAGTACCGCGAGAATTAACGCAAGGCCCAACAGTGAGGCAGCACCGTCAGGGGCGCAGAGCGCCCGACTTATACGTGAAGCTCAAACCGAAGAGGTGAGCGGACTTTAGCTGAAGAACAGCTATTGACCGTTCACCTCTTCGCCGTAAAAGGAGCTGGATACTTTGATTAGGTCCTCCCTGTATTTGGCATGAGTTGTCGCGATCAAATCCCGAAACATGCCATCGCTTTTTCGTTCAAGCAGCTTAAGCGCCTTGGCGGTAATGCCTCCGGGTACGGCAACCCGCTCCTGCACCTCGGCTGGTGTCATGCGTCCTTCAGTCAATAGCAGCGCGGTTCCCAGCAGCATATTGGAGGCAACCTGTTGGGCTGACTCGCGGGGAATGCCCGTTTCCTCAACTGCGGCATTGACGAACTGCTCCAGCAGAAAAGCCATAAAAGCGGGACCGCAGCTGGATAGATCAGAAACGATACGGGTGTAGCTTTCTTCAATCCGCAGCGGTTCGCTGATATGATTAAACAACGCCTCAAGCCTTTTTTTGTCCCTGTCCTCCATTGTTTCGCCGTAAATGCAGAGCGCCGATCCGCTCCATACCAGATTGGTAATGCTGGGAATGATCTTGGCTATTTTGCAATTCAGCTCGCCTTCCAGATGGGAGACAAGCACGGGGCTTGTAATCGACACAACGATTTTGTCGGGCGTCATGACGGGACGGATGTCCTTTACAACATGAATGAATTCATGGGGTTTGACGCAAATAAATACAATGTCGCTGGCCTGGGCCGTATCGGCATTGTAAAATTCCGCCTTCATGCCTGGATAACGCTCCGCAAAGGACTGGGCCTTGGGAAAGGTGCGGTTGCTGACCGTTACTTCGGCAGGCAGCAGCGCCCCGGATGTCATAAACGCCTCAATAAGCAGGCTCCCCATAGAGCCCGTTCCGATAAATCCAACCTTCATGGCATAACCTCCCGTGCCAGAGTTTGAAAATTTCCATATTCTTTAAAATGTATTCCGGGGTACTTGTTCCATATGTCATCACTTTACAGATAGGGCCGTTTAATATTTGTAGCTTTTACATTGTGGAAGGGGTGAAAGGTATGCGTAATGTTGCAGCTCAAGCTCGCAAATGGCTTTACAATAAAAGAATGGACGGAAAGAAGGAAAATATCAGCCGACAACTGGCTGGAGGAGCGAGCAGCGGAAAACGGCTTCATCAAACCAAAACGTTGGGGCTGCTGTGCGCGGCAGGCGCCGTAATTTTGCTGCTGCTGGCATTTACAGGAGGAGAGAGTGGTGCTGGCGGGGAATGGGTGCCCTTGAATGAAGCCTTGCAGGCAAAGCTTGACGGAGCGGAGGATTCCGCCATCTGGAAAAAAGGCGGGAGCTCACCGAAGGAAACGGCTACAGCACTTAATGATGGCGGCGATAATGAAGTTAATGGTTCAAAGACTCCAGAAAATACGGTGCAGCCGGGCGTTACTGCTGAAGCTCAGATAGAGGATATCGATGGGAGCCATGCGGGCGGCGGTGGCGACGCAGATGGTACGGTGAGCGGCGGTACTGGCGGAGATAGAGCCGAAAATGGCAATAACGGAGGTAGTATCAATGACACAGGCAGTCAAACGGACAGCGCGGACAACCCAACCGGTACGACTAGCGGCGGCACAGCGGGAACGGCAGCAGCCAATGAAGGAAAGCTGGATATTAATCGCGCAACCGCCGCGCAGCTGGAGACCTTAAAGGGGATTGGACCGTCAAAGGCGGCGGCCATTGTCCGCGATCGCGAGCTAAACGGCTTTTTTCTCAGTGTAGATGATTTGCTGAGGGTCAAGGGCATAGGCGAAAAGCTCTTGTCAGGCTTGAAAGAAAGCGTTGTCGCAAACCGCTGATTATGAGATAATGGAAAGGACAACCAATCGCAGGGTTGGCGGTTAATTATCGATGCAATTAGTTGGAGGGTGATCAGGACCATGTCAGAGGAAAAAAAGCTATCGCTAGACACGCTATCCGTCCACGGAGGTCAAGTTATCGATCCCACAACGCAGTCTAGGGCCGTTCCCATTTACCAGACTACGTCGTACGGATTCAAAGATACGGATCATGCAGCCCGATTGTTCGGCCTGCAGGAGTTTGGCAATATTTATACGCGCATTATGAACCCGACATCGGATGTGTTTGAAAAACGCGTTGCGGAACTGGAAGGCGCTCCAGCCGCTTTGGCGGTTGCTTCCGGACAAGCTGCGATCACGTACTCCATTCTGAATATCGCTGGCGCGGGCGACGAGATCGTATCCGCTACCAGCCTGTACGGCGGAACCTACAATCTGTTTTGTCATACGCTGCCTAAGCTGGGCATTGCGGTTAAATTTGCGGACCCGTCAAATCCGGAAAATTTCCGCGCCGCCATTACCGACAAAACAAAAGCGGTTTTCGTAGAAACGATCGGCAATCCAAAAGGCGATGTCATCGACATTGAGGCCGTTGCCGCAATCGCGCATGAAAACGGCATTCCGCTTATTGTGGACAATACGTTCCCAAGCCCTTACCTATGCCGTCCGATAGAGCATGGCGCGGATATTGTCGTTCATTCCGCCACAAAGTTTATCGGCGGGCATGGCACGTCCATCGGCGGCATCATCGTGGACAGCGGCAAATTCGACTGGAAAGCAAGCGGCAAATTCCCCGGCTTGACCGAGCCTGATCCAAGCTATCATGGCGTCGTTTATACCGACGCAGTTGGTCCGGTCGCTTACATTATTAAAGCCCGCGTGCAGCTGCTTCGGGATATGGGAGCGGCTCTGTCGCCGTTCAACTCTTTCCTGCTGCTGCAGGGCCTGGAAACGCTGCATCTCCGTATGGAGCGTCATAGCAGCAATGCCCAGGCGGTTGCCGAATATTTGGAAGGTCACGAAGCGGTTGAATGGGTTAACTACCCGGGATTGCCTAGCCATCCGTCCTACGATCTTGCGCAGAAGTATTTGCCGGACGGCAAAGGCGCTATCTTGACCTTTGGCATCAAAGGCGGAATCGAAGCCGGCAAAAAACTCATCAACTCCGTCCAGCTTTTGTCCCATCTGGCCAATGTGGGCGATTCCAAATCGCTGATTATCCATCCCGCCAGCACGACTCACCAGCAGCTGTCGGAGGAAGGACAAGCCGCTGCCGGCGTTGAGCCGGGCATGGTGCGTCTATCCATCGGAACCGAAGGTATTCGCGACATTATCGCGGATCTGGAGCAAGCGATCGCAGCAAGCCAGTCTTAATCATTAATCATTGCGGCAATCATTTATTATTCTCGAAGCGCTGTCGGATAAGCGACAGCGCTTCTTCTTGTCTTTAATGCGGGCAAATTCTGAAGTATAATGAGAACAGAATGGTTGACAATGGCGGACAAGTCCGCCAAACGCAGAAGGGGGAGCACACATGACGGAAACCGGAAATGATGCCTCGCGCAAAGATTGGGATACTTATTTTATGGACATCGCCTATATGGTTTCGACTCGTTCACGCTGTCCCCGAAGACATGTTGGCGCCGTACTTGTTCAGGGAAAAAAACTGCTGGGCACGGCATATAACGGCGCTCCGATGGGCGTGCCGGATTGCTCCGATGCCGGTTGCATGATCGCTGAAGATATTGAAGTGAGCGTGGCGGACGGCGTGGAGCAGGTCATTCGCAAGCAGCGCTGTATTCGCACCATACATGCAGAGCAAAATCTACTGCTTTTCACCGACCGTGCAAACCGGGAAGGATCAACCGTTTATGTAACGGACCAGCCCTGCTGGACCTGCGCCAATATGCTGGCGAACAGCGGAGTGGTGGAGATTGTTTATCATCGAAGCTATCCAAAGGACAGCGAAAAGGTATACAGCCTTATGGAGAAAAAAGGAATTATTTTTCGCCAGCTTCAATCTTACGCGCCTCCCGAGCAGGCGCAGATGGCGGTAATACCATAAAATAAGACGTTGCCGGAGCTGGCAACAATGTTGGAGGATGCCGTAACTTCATCATTTTTATAAATAGCAGATATGCAATCAAGGGAGTTGCTTCACATCACGATTTCCATCCATCATATTCGGCACGCAACATCGATTCTCACTATAAACGGCAAGACAATTCTAATAGATCCTATGCTGAGCGAAGCTGGTCAGCTTTCGCCTGTGCCTTTAACTCGAAATTACGTAAGGAATCCGTTGATTCAAATGAAGACTCCGCAGAGTGTGTTCAAGGAAGTGGATGCCATTTTGTTAACGCATCGCCACTTCGATCATTGGGATAAGAGGGCAATGTCCGTTTTAGATAAAGAACTTCCTGTTTTTTGTCAGCCCAAAGACCAAACTTCTGTAATTTCTGCCGGATTTTCAAGAGCATTGCCAGTAAATGATCGCCTTGAATGGGAAGGTATTGTGATCAAGCGAATCCAGGGGACGCATGCTCATCAGCTTGATGCATTTTTGCGAGAACAGAATTGCCGGGGGGAAGTATGGATCCCCAAGACGGGGAGCTTCGTATTTTTTAAAAATATCTTTAAGTGCGTGATGAGAATACCTCTATCGAGGCTTCTCGAAACAACTTTTAATAGGGAATATGTACAAGGAAGAACCTTTTGGAGCAAGCTTGAGCTTGCGCTGAAAGGTTCTTTTTTTGTGTATGGGAGAGGATGAAGTCGTGATGATCATGAACAATCGGCCTTTATTATGGTTTGCCCTGAGCTGGGTGGCTGGCAGCACATTTGCGGCATCGCTGGGCATGCGCGGCAGCTTGCTGGCAGCAGGAGCGGGGTTCCTGCTCGCCGTCGCGGCGATATCCTGGAAGCTGGCGAGCCCTCGCCTGATGCTGGCTTGCCTGCTGGCGCTGGCAGCGGCGTCGGGACAGCGGCTTTGGACCGACGCCCATAATGAAACGGCGCTGGTCGCTCTGCGGGAAGCCGCCGTCCTGAATGGTCCGCTGGCGGCATACGCCGTTCGCGCCAGCGGCACCATCGTTAGCGCGGTCGAGGTCGACGGCGACCGCGTCCGATTTACCATGGAGGCGCACAGCGTCCATGGCGAAGGTTTTCCGCCGCTGACGGGCCTCGGCGAGCGGATCATGGTTCAGCTGCGCCTTCAGCAGCAGCTGGAGCAAGTGACCGCCGCGGCCTGGCAGCGCGGCGACGCCATTGCCGTGGCGGGCGAGCTTGCCGCTCCCGCCGAGGCAACCAATCGCGGCGGCTTCGACTACCGCCGCTATTTGCGCAGCCAGAGAATCCACTGGCTGCTCAAGGGAAAAGGCGCCACCGCCGCGCAGGTGGAGCCGGCGGCTGGCGCCTTTACCGCGGCCGCTCTGCTGGGCCGCGTGGATGCCGCGCGCGGCTGGCTCGGCGCGGCCTTCGACGAGCTGTACCCCGACAGCCAGGCGGGGTACATGAAAGGGCTGATCCTCGGTATACGCGAGGATCTCGATCCGGAACGCTTCGGCCAATTTTCGAAGCTGGGCTTGACGCACATATTAGCCATTTCCGGACTGCATGTCGGCGTGTTTCTTTATGTGCTTGGAGGACTGCTTCGCTTTGCAAGGCTGCCCAAGGAGCGTATTTTGCTCATCTTGCTTTTTGCAGTTCCGGTCTATGTTTTGCTAACGGGGGGATCGCCCTCCGTGCTGCGAGCGGGGATTATGTCGATGCTGGGGCTTGCGGCGGCACGTATGGGCAAGTTGAAGGACGGCCTGCATTTGATCAGCGCGGCAGCCCTGGCGCTGTTGATCATCAATCCGTATTATTTGAACGATGTCAGCTTTCAGCTCTCGTTTATTGTGACGCTGGGACTGATCCTTGGCGTGCAGCCGCTAAGGCGATGTATGCCGGCATGGAAGAAGCACGGATGGTTCCCGGATTTGGTGGCTGTTTCCGTAACGGCGCAGCTCGTATCGTTTCCGGTTACGCTTTACTATTTTAATGGATTTCATTTGCTGTCGTTGCCGGCGAATCTGCTGCTGGTGCCGTTTATCAGCTTTGCCGTTTTGCCTGTCGGCTCCGCCAGTCTGATGCTTTCGCTGGTTTGGCAGGGAGGGGCCCAGGCGCTTGCGTCAGTTGGCATTTGGGCAAACGATTTTTCATTTAAACTTGTCGAACTGATGTCTACCGGCGTTAGCGATCAATGGAGATTGATTTGGAAGACGCCTCCGCTATGGTGGGTTTCGGCCTGGTTGCTTCTATTATTGGCGCTGTTCCGTTTATTAGGGAGTTGGCAAGCCATGAAGGCGGCAGAAAAGCGAAGCGCGTCGGAGGGATGTCTTGATGAGAATCCTTTTGCGGCAATCGGCTTGCACAAGGCCAAAAGACTGCGTTATGGCTTAGCCGGACTTGCAGTCGTATTTGGTTTATTGCTGTTTTACGCCTATATGCCGGATGCCGCAAACCGGGATGCCGTCATCAGTTTTTTGGATGTGGGGCAAGGGGATTCGGCATTGATCAGGACGCCCGGCGGAAAGCATATTCTGATCGATGGCGGAGGAACGATTTCGTTTCAGAAGCCGGAGGAAGCCTGGAAAACACGAAAGGACCCTTTCGAAGTGGGGGCAAAAGTGGTGGTTCCGCTCCTGCTGAAGCGGGGGGTGCAGCACATCGATCTGCTGGTGGTTTCCCATCTGGACAGCGACCATATTCGCGGATTGGCGGCAATCGCGGAGCAAATCCCGATTTCGGCCGTCTGGTGGAACGGGAGCATTAAGGAAGCCCAGGATGCCAAAAGCCTGCTGCAATTGCTGCTTGATAAAAAGATTCCGCTCTATGCGCCGAAAGCAGGGGAAATCTGGAATCCTGATCCCGATACGAGTCTCGCTGTTTTGTGGCCGCCGGCTGAACCCGTGGATTCCCAATCGGCTGGCGTGCGGCTGGTTAAGGACCAGAACGAAATCAGCCTCGTGCTGGAGCTGGAGACATACGGCAAACGGTTCCTGTTTACGGGCGACATTGGAAGCGCAACGGAGAGGTCGCTTATGCGTATGATGGTGGAGGGGAAAAATGAGCCGGCAGGCATAAACATTATGAAGGTTGCTCATCACGGCAGCCGGTTTTCTACAGCTTCGGACTGGCTGGACTTTTGGCGGCCCGCCGTTGCCGTAAATTCCGCCGGCACCAACAACCCGTACAATCATCCCCATCCCGATACGTTGGGAAGACTTCGGGAAGCAGGGGTTGCGCTCTGGAGAATCGATCAGCAGGGAGAAGCTTCCTTTCGTGTTGACGAAGGGCAAATCTATTATTGGAGAAAATGATTCTATATACGCAATCCCATATTTTTGGTATGCTTTGAGGTGGAGTTTCAAATTCGAAGCCGACACATATGTTTATAAGAGGCGTTATGCCGTACATGATACAGCTTTTAAAATTGGTCGAAACAGAAATCAGCTCTTGAAGTCATATTCCTTTGTTTTTATACGATATTTCGTAACCAAGAATGTTTGGCGATGGGTGAAACAGTGTTAGAGTATTTAGCTATGGTTTCAGCCCATAAAATAACAAAAAAAATGTGCACATCATGGTGCAACTTTTAAAGCAACCGGCCCGTCAATAAGGTTGCAAGAGAGGAGGATCCTTCGTGGTTGAGCTCAGCACCATTAAAGCAGCCCAATCGGGAGATCGAGAAGCGTTAATTACTCTATTGCGAGAGATTGAAACGCATGTTTATCGGACAGCCTATTATATATTGAATAATGAGCAAGACGCGATGGATGCTGCTCAAGAAGCGCTTATCCGCATTTATACCAAAATTGGCTCCTATGAGGAAAAAGCCCAATTCAAGACCTGGGTGCAACGTATCGTTACCAATATTTGTATCGATAAGTTCAGAAGGAGCAAGCCAACCGTGTCCATAGACGAACATGAGCTGGTATTCAGGGAAAAGCGGGATGTTGAGGATGAAGTTATGTCATCCTATGCTCTTAAAGACATAAGAAGCGCTATTGACCAGCTGCCGGAGCATCATCGAACGGTCGTTGTGCTTCGATATTTGCAGGATTTCTCCTACAATGAAATTGCCGATTGCCTCAATCTGCCGCTCAATACGGTTAAGTCCTACCTGTTCAGGGCCAGACAGCAGCTTCAATCGCTACTACATGATTATCAGAAAGGAGGCGTCCGGGGATGAATTGTCAAGAGGTGATGGAACTGATGCAAAGACAGCTTGATGATGATCTTGATGAAAGCGAGATCGTCGTTTTGATGAATCATACCAGGCAGTGTCCGGACTGCGCGGAAATGCTGGAGAGGCTAACGCTGCTATCGGCGGAGCTGACAAGCTTGCCAAAAGTGGTGCCAAGCTACAGTTTGGTAGATGCGATCATGCCGGAGCTGCTGCGTATTGACGTAATGGGCAGCATTGGCAAAGATGAAGCCTCTCAGGCGAATTCGCAACCGGAAACGGAAACCGTCCTTCCTGCAGCAACAATCCCGGACCCCGGCGTCCAGCGGCGACGGAAGCGCTGGCGTTCCTGGGGAAGCATTGGCGGCGTCGTAGCTGCAGGTATCGTGGCCAGTATCTTTATGATTACGTATCCGCCGGATTTTGGTTCCAATGCCAATAATAGCTCCGGCGCTGCGGGTGATCTGTCCTACACCGTTGCGATGCAAGATGAAGCTGCCAGCATCAAAAATAAAGTGGAGGACCCAGGCGGCGATGCATCTAACAGTGACGTCGGCATCCAATCTTTTGGACCTGATTCAGAGGGAACATCGGAACAGGAAAAACTGCAGACCGAGTCCACAGCGCGGCACGGAGAAGTCGCTCCGGCGGAGGGTGGAGCGCCGGCAGATCATGAATCTTTGTCGGGCAAGCCGGAATCCGTACAGCAAACCGGAGCTGTTTGCGATAACACGAACAAGGATGCCACGGAGCAGCAAGACGTCATTGCAAACTATGACGGACCTGTTGTTAGAGACCAATTCGGCCAGGAATCATTTTCCCCTGCACCTGTGGGGGCGTTGGAGGACAAACAAATGCCTGACGGCCTGGCGACAGGCGGCATGCATAGTTTGGTATCAAGCGAAGTTGCGCTTTCTCCTGACGGTTTATATTTTGCCGCAGTCAACGGCTTTACAATCGTCGTGACAAATGCTGAATCCGGCGAAAAGCTGATGGAAACCTCCCGCAAAAACGGAGAGTTCGGAGAACTTCTCTGGGCGGAAGACGCATCGACGTTAAGCTATGAGGTTAAGCTTGGGCAAGGGGCAATCGAAAAATATGTGATTTCCGCCAAGGATTGGACCGAAAAGAAAGCAAGCCATTAATTTTTTGTTGTATAGAAGTTTTTCTCAAAAGCCGTCACCTTTAGCCATGGTTTTGAGTATGATAAATCTAGGTAACAGTCTGCGACGTTCCGCAGCGTCGTATGACCATTCCTCGGGCAGTGCCATGGAGCTGCCTACGAATGTTTATATAAAGACAAAGGGATGCTGCCTTCGGGGAGTCATCCCTTTGTTGTTGTGTCATGATTGTTGCGGTATGATAGAGAAAAGGTTCGGACCGGTCAGGGGGATGAGGGATGGATGCCAAGGAAGCGTATAGAGAGATGAAGGCGGGAAAATTTCGTCCTGTTTATGTGTTGTTCGGCAAAGATCGTTACCGGATGTCGCAATTTATTGATACCTTGAGCAATATGATGTTTTCGGCCGAAGAGAAGGAAATGGGCATCGTAAAGTTTGATACCGCAGAAACGTCGGTGGAAGAGGCGGTTTTGGAAGCAGAAACGCCCTCTTTTTTTGGCGGACGCAAGCTGGTTTTAATCAGAGACAATACCGTTATGGCGGCAGCCGGAAAAGAAAACGCCAAAGTCGAGCATGCGCCGGAGCGCGTATTGTCCTATTTGGAAGCGCCGATGGAGGATACCGTTTTGGTATTTGCCGTACAATCGGACAAGCTTGATGAACGGCGGAAGCTGGTCAAGGCACTGAAAGAGCGAAATTCTCTGATTCCGTTTCAGGAAATGGATATGGCCGAACTGAGACAATGGCTGATCAAACGTGCCGCTGAGCAAGGCAGGGGACTGGATGCCGATGGCGCGGAGCTAATGATAACCCGAATCGGCATGAACACAGGAAGTTTGTCTCAGGAATTGGACAAGTTATGCCTTCATGTCGGCAAAGGCGGCTCAATCGGCGTTGAAGAGGTGGGCCAGCTTACGGCGGCTTCACTGGAAGAGGATGTGTTTGCGCTTGTTGATGCTACTCTTGAGCTGCAAATTCGACGCGCGCTGGACCTGTACAAGCAATTGTTGACCAAGCGGGAGGAGCCGATCAAAATCGCAGCTTTAATCGCCCGGCAGCTGCGGATCATGCTGCAAATCAAGGAGCTTGAGCAGCATCATTATTCGCCGCAGCAGATGGCAGGCCAACTGGGGCTGCATCCCTATGCGGTTAAGCTGGCTGCGGAGAAAGCGAAAAAGTTTTCGCCGGCCGTTCTTGGCAAGCTGTTATCGGCATTGGCAGATCTGGATTACGGGATGAAAACGGGAGCAATTGACAAACATCTGGGACTGGAGCTGTACTTTTTGTCCCTGGGTGTGGATAACAAACGGAGTGGAGCCGGCGCTTAGCCGGCTTATTTTTTTATGTTTGGCAGGACTTACAATTATACAAGTGTTGCATGCAGCTTTCTTTATTAATAAGCGGTATAGCTCGCTGTTGTGTCAATAACCACTGTGTTTTTTGCTCCGTCCCAGGTTACCTCAAATTGCTTTGCTGAGCCGTTAGCTACCTGTGCTACGTCACGCAGTTTAACATAATTATTGCCGTTAATAGTGTAAGCGTCAAAAGTTGTTTCTTCATTGTTGACTAGCACTTTGGAAGCTGTGGGTATTGCGTTCGGGGTTAGTGCAGACATAGTGGGGGGGTTCATGAAAATCGAGAGTTACGCCTGGTTGCAATAAATACATATCGCCATATCGACTAACATACTCCATCCCATCATGGACTTCTCCAAAGTAATAATTTATGTGACTACCAACTTCACGACCAGTCTTATCAATTATGACATCAACTACTCCGCCAAATCCGACCCTCGCCACTCCTCCTGAAAATTCGCCTGCAGAAGCATATTTTATTGGAATCACTTCTCGAAGAACTGATTTCATTTTTGAGTCTTTAAAAAAGGGCAGTAAAAAAGAGCGGTATCTCCTATCCGGGGACATCGCTCTTTATTTTTTCCATACTAGGCTTGAGCGGACAGAACGTTCAGTCTCTTAGCCAGGCGGGATTTTTTGCGGGCAGCCGCATTTTTATGAATCAGGCCTTTAGTAACGGCCTTGTCCAATTTCTTCGAAGCAACGATAAGAGCCGCTTTAGCAGCATCTACATCAGTACCTGCAATCGCTTGGTCAGCCGATTTAACAGCTGTGCGAAGAGCGGATTTTTGCGAAGCGTTCAGAGCACGGCGTTTTTCGCTAGTCTTAACGCGTTTGATCGCGGATTTAATGTTTGGCATGGAATTCACCTCCTACTTTCAATAAACCTAGACAACACAACTTAAAATATATTACCATGCCCCTTGCCAAAATGCAATAGCGCAAGTGGGCGCGCCTGCCAGCAAACCCGCCTATGACGAAAGGTGTATTACGCCAGCAAAAGCCGATATTTCGAACTACCTCTTGAATGAAAAATGGCGCTCTGCGAACAATAATGCCAAGACCGAAGGTGAAAGGGGAAGCATAATGAGCGATCTCGATTTACAGCAATTCAATATCGCAACGGATCTGGCGCTGGAGGCCAAGGAGCTGGCGGAGTCCCCCAAAGGAAGCCCCATCCCGGGTATTTTATCGGATGTAGAGAAAGGCGACGGCATCACGGTAACAATGCTGCATGTGCAGAATGAGCAAGGAGAGCAGGCTATCGGCAAAATGAAAGGCCGTTATGTCACGATCGAGGTGCCTGGCCTTAGAGGAGGCGATACGGTGCTGCAGGATAAAGTGGCAACCGCCTTCGCCAAACATTTTGAGTCTTTCCTTAAAGACCTGAACATTTCACCAATGGCTCGCGTGCTTATTGTGGGGCTAGGCAACGTAAATGTTACGCCGGATGCCTTGGGGCCTCTCGTTGTCGAAAACGTCATGGTGACTCGCCATTTCTTTGAGCTGATGCCGGATCAGGTGGCTCCCGGTTATCGGCCGGTTAGCGCGGTTGCTCCCGGGGTGCTGGGTACGACGGGCATTGAGTCCAGCGATATTATCCAGGGCATCTCTGAGAAATCGTCTCCCGATCTCATTATCGCGATTGATGCGTTGGCGTCCCGGTCGCTGGAGCGTGTCAATACAACGATCCAGATCGCGGATACAGGCATTCATCCCGGCTCCGGGATCGGCAACAAACGGAAAGGATTAACTCAAGAGCAGCTTGGCGTGCCTTGCATCGCGATCGGCGTCCCAACGGTGGTTTATGCTTCCACTATCGTAAGCAATGCTTTTGAACTGATGAAGGCCCATCTTGAGCGGCAAAAAGGAGATACGAATCAAATTTTGGGGCTGCTGAACGGCATGGATGAAAATGAGCGATTGGGTCTTGTACGGGAAGTATTAACCCCCGTTGGCCATGATCTTCTTGTTACGCCGAAGGAAGTAGATGAGTTTATCGAGGATATCGCCAACATTATCGCCAGCGGCTTAAATGCGGCACTGCATGAAGCGGTGGACTCCAGCAACGTTGCCGCCTACACGCATTGAAGCACAACATAGTCAACATAGTCTGATGAAAATAAAGAAGAGCATAAGCCTCAATCTCCATTTTAAATGGTGGATGTTGAGGTTTTTTGTTGTGAAGGGAGTTAGATTTCAAGGGCTCTCAGCGATGAGGCGCGTTAGCGGAGAGGGGAGGCGGAGGCTTAAACGCCGGGCGTGCGCTTGGTCAGGCTCGGCTTTAGCGGCATGCCCATTGCTTGATAAACGCCTATAGCGGATAGTCTCGTAAGCTGGAGCGCCATATAACGAGGCGTATAAATCATCTGCTGTTCCAGCCATTTGCGGGAAAGTCCCATTAATGAAACGCTCATGTAATCCAGGAGGAGATCCAGCGGAATCAGCAGCTTTTGTTCGGGATCAAAAGTTAATATCCGTTCGTACAAGCTGTCTCTGACAACATGTTGCATGGCAGCGTAATGTTTCTCGGCATAAGGCTCCTCCAATATAATGCGGTAATAGGGCTCCTGCTCTGCCAGATGGTTGAAAAAAGACAGATAATACCCGTCGGCAACTTCCGGTTGGGCCGAATCAACGCTTTGGCCTGCTGCCAAACTCTCCATAAGCTCCTTCTTCAGCAGCTGGAGCTTCTCTCCCATAACACTGTCAAGCAGATCGTACTTATCGGTGTAATGGGCATAAAAGGTCGTGCGGTTTACATTGGCCAAATCCGTAATATCCCGAACAGTAATGCTTTGGAATGCCTTGCGGCGAACCAGCTTGATCAATGACTCAATGATCGTTTGCCTAGTGCGCATAATGCGGCGGTCGCCGGAGAGAGAATCATTGGTTGGCTCTGTCATGCAAATCCCACCTCTCAACATATTGATGCCATTTGTCGGTTAAACAACAAAATCAAACCTGCTGCAAAGCGCAGAGTAGGCTTGCCTTCTCTGTGCTTTTTTTGTTTTGAAGCGGGACAAGAGCTTGTCACCGGCTTACAATATGGTGCTTTTCGTCGTGAAAAAAAGTCCGAGAGCAACAGATACGGCATGGATGTTCCCTAAACGACAAGTCGATACAAATTGTTTCTTGAATAGAAAATATTTCAATCTATAATAAACAACAAATACAATTAATTCAATAGGATTAATGCTAATTATTTTAGGAGGGCGCAGGGGTGAGAGGTGACAAGTTTATTGAGAGCCTGAAAGACGGGCGCAGCGTATGGCTGGAGGGCGCAACGGTGCCGGATTTGCGCGAGCACCCTGCCTTCAAGGGGACGCTGGATACAATCAGCTCGCTATTCAACCTTCTGGATCAGCCGGAGGAGCGGGATAAGGTCGGTTATTTGGTTCCGGGTCAAAATCGCTATGCGCATAGTTCGTTCCTCGTCCCCTTTTCGGCGGAGGATTTGCGCAAGCGGCATGAAGCTTTTTACTGCTGGTCGCGGCAAACGCATGGGATGATGAGCCGTTTGTCTGATTATGCGCGTTCGCTAGTGACTGGATGGTACGCGGCGCGCCATGAAATTGCCCGGTACGATTCCGGCTTTTCCGCAAAAATCTCAAATTATTATGAACAGGCGCGTGACGGAGATTTATTCCTGACAACAGCTATAATCGATCCCCAGATCGACCGTTCCAGCAGCCTGGAGGATAGCCGGATTGCGGAGCGCTTTTTGCACATCGTCAAGGAAACAAGCGACGGAATCGTCATTCGCGGTGCCAAAATGATTGCTACAGGGGCGCCTTACACCCATGACTTTGTTGTTTTTTCATTTCTGAAGTTCAGCACCGAGCAGAAGAAGCATGCCCATGTACTGTTAGTGCCTGCCAATTCCAAGGGACTCCATATCGTTTGCCGGGAGTCGTTTGCCGACAGCCGGGAGCAAAATCATATTCTTAGCTCCCGTTACGAGGAAATGGACGCCGTGCTTTTTTTTGATGATGTGTTTGTTCCTTGGGAAAGGGTGCTGCTGCACGGCGACACCGAAAAAGTGTTGAGCCTTCGCTCCAATCGGACGGCCAACGGCCTGGCGTTTCATCAAAATATAGTACGGTACGTAGCAAAGCTTGAATTTGTGGCGGGGGTTGCTTTTGCGGTTGCGGAATCCATTGGCGCAGACGGCTTTCTGCACGTTCAGGAAAAGCTTGGCGAGCTGCTGACCCAAATTGATGTCATGAAGGCGCTGGTGCTGGCTTCGGAGACGCAGGCCAAGCGCAATGAAACGGGAGTGCTCGTGCCGAAGCTTAGCTATATTGATACAGCAAGAAATATCGGGACCCGCTTTTACCCCCGTGCCATCGAAATATTGCAGCAGGTAGGCGGCGGAGGTTTTGTCCAGGCGCCATCCGGCGTTGAGGATTTTTATGGTCCGATATCGGGGCTTATGCATCTCTATTTCGAAGGCGCGTCGGTTAGCGCAGAGAAGAAGGTCCAGCTTTACAAGCTGGCCTGGGATTTGATCGGCAGCCCGCTGGGGGCGCGGCATGAGCTGTATGAGCGTTTTTATGCCGGCGATCCGGTCCGCAATTATGCCTCGCAATATGTCCAATTCAATAAACAATCCTTAACGGACCCTGTGTGGAGACTGATGAAGGATGCCAGCAAAATGGGAGCATCCACTAGTTGACGGTCATGCGCAATATGACGAGAGATCAAAAAGGAGGAGAAACGTCGATGGAAGTATTCTGGTTTATTCCGACGCATGGCGATGGGAGACATCTGGGTACGCAAGACGGAGCGCGGGCCGTCACCCATGCCTATTGCCGGCAAATTGCTCAAGCGGCGGATGAGCTCGGGTTTGGCGGTGTGCTGCTGCCAACGGGCAAGTCATGCGAAGATCCCTGGGTGGTTGCTTCCACTTTGGTTCCTGCGACCAAAAAACTGAAGTTTTTAGTCGCGGTAAGACCGGGACTGATGTCGCCCACGACGGCGGCAAGAATGGCGGCAACGCTGGATCGCTTTTCGGAAGGAAGGCTGCTCATTAACGTGGTGGCGGGAGGAGACCCCGTTGAAATGGCAGGGGAAGGGTTATTCCTGGACCATGACAAGCGTTATGGCATGACCGATGAATTTCTTGATATTTGGCGGAAGGAGATGAAGGGCGAGCAGGTTGATTATGAAGGCGAACACCTGAAGGTAGCCGGCGGCAAGCTGCTGTATCCCTCCGTTCAAAAGCCGCATCCCCCGCTGTACTTCGGCGGTTCGTCGCAAGCCGCCATGGAGGTGGCGGCGGAGCATGTGGATGTCTATCTGACCTGGGGAGAGCCGCTGGAGCAGGTCAAAGAAAAAATCGCAGTTATGGCAAGCCGGGCGAAGGCCCGCGGGCGGGAGCTGCGTTTTGGGATCAGGCTGCATGTGATCGTGCGGCCTACGGAAGAGGAAGCCTGGGCTGCGGCTGACGAGCTGATTTCCCATCTTGACGAGGAAACCATTCAGGCGGCGCAGAACATTTTTGCCCGGATGGACTCCGAGGGACAACGGCGCATGTCGAAGCTTCATGGCGGAGATCGAAGCAACCTCGTCATCGGCCCCAACCTGTGGGCAGGAATCGGACTTGTGCGGGGAGGAGCAGGGACTGCGCTGGTTGGCAGTCCGGAAAATGTGGCTGCTCGCATGCGGGAATACGAAGCGCTTGGCATCGAGACATTTATTTTGTCGGGCTACCCGCATCTGGAGGAAGCTTACCGCACGGCGGAGCTTTTATTTCCCCAGCTAAATCTGGCATCCGCCGCTAGCGGCGGTCCCGCCTATGTCAGTCCGTTCGGCGAAATGATCGCGAGTAATCTGTTGCCCGGAGCGGCCAAAGCGGCAGCCGGGCAGAGGGAGGGCGCCTGAATGGCAATGCAATTCGGATATTGGGCGCCGCTGGAAAACAACGGTTTGCTTGCAACAAAACTTCCCGGCAGGACGAGCAGCTCGTTTGAAGACAATGTCCGTTATGCGCGCATTGCCGAGGAAACAGGCTACAGCCATACCCTGCTGCCGACTCGTTTTATCGCGAGCAGCGATTCCACCGAGCAGTGGGAAGCGTTGACGATTGCCGCGGCGCTTGCGGCAAAAACGGAAAAAATCGGTTTAATCGCAGCGGTGGCTTCCGGTTTGTGGCCGCCTGCGATTGTTGCAAAAATACTGACGACAATCGACCATGTGAGCGGAGGGCGGGCGGCGATTAACGTGGTCAGCGGCTGGCTGAAGGATGAATATATTGCTTTGGGCGAGCCTTGGCTTGACCATGAAGAACGCTATCGCCGTTCGGAGGAGTTTATTGCTGTCCTGCGCAAGCTCTGGAACGAGGATAAGGCGGAATTCAGCGGGGATTTCTATCGGCTGAGACAGGCGGAATACCAGCCAAAGCCGCTTCAAGCCGCAGGGCCGCCAATATTCCAGGGCGGCAACTCCAAGGCCGCAAGACGTATGGCGGGCCGGGTGTCGGATTATTATCTGATGAACGGAAACGCGCCGGCAGAGTTGAAAAAGCAAATCGACGAGGTGCGGAGATACGCTCTGGATGCCGGAAGAACCGTTTCTTTTGGCGTAAATGCCTTTGTTATCGTCAGGGAGACGGAGGAGGAAGCCAAAGCGCAGCTCAGGGAGATTATTCAGCATGCCGACCGGGATGCCGTCGAGCTGTTCAGAAAGCAGACCCGCCAAGCGGGAGCTGCTTCCCAAGAGAGGCAGGGCATGTGGGCCAATTCCTCTTTTGAGGACTTGATACAGTTTAACGATGGCTTCAAAACAGGCCTCATCGGCACGCCGGAGCAAGTGGCGGAACGGACCTTGGAGCTGGCGGAAATCGGCATAGATTTGATTCTGACGGGGTTCCTTCATTATGACGAGGAACTGGAGTCTTTTGGGAAAAACGTTATTCCGCTTGTAAGGGGCAAGGAAGCGCAGGCGGATGGCGTCGGAGCCGGACGGGAAAAAGTTAACGAGGGGAGTGTATAAACAATGAGCACAACATCGGCGGTAAAAATCGATTATGAACAATTGCGGAGCCGCATCAGGGAAACGGTGACGGCAACGATCCGGCCCAATGCGGAGAGAATTGACCGCGAAGGCATTTTTCCAAAGGAAAACCTGCAGGCTTTGGCGGATGCCGGCTGGAACAGCCTGCTTATTCCGCAAGATTACGATGGGCTGGGATTGGACTACACCGCTTTTGCGATAGCAGCCGAGGAAATCGGGCGCGGCTGCCCGTCTACTTCGCTTATCTATGTGATGCACGTGGGAGCGGCTCAAACGATTGTGTATTACGGTACGGAGGAGCAGAAGCGGCGTTGGCTGAAGCCGGTGCGGCGAGGCGCTATCGGAACGCATTCCATGAGCGAAAAGGCAACGGGGGGCCATACTTGGTTTAATCTGAGCGAGGCTGCAAGTGATGGCGAAAACTATGTGCTGGATCTGGAAAAATCGTTTACGACCAGCGGAGGGCAAGCCGATTTTTACATTTTGCAGACGCGTACGCCCGGCGCGGAGCAGCCATCGGATTTGAGTTATTTTATTGTTGACGGAAGCGATCCGGGCATTACGGCGGGACCATGGGAGGCTCTTGGCGTGCGGGGGAATCAGAGCGGACCCTTGAAGCTGCACAATGTCAAGGTTCCCCGCGAAGACCTTATCTGGGAGGAAAACCGTGCTGCCGAAATTGCGCTGAACGGCGTAGATCCGCTTTATTTGCTCGGCATCGGTTCCGCCTGGATCGGCGTTGCGGAGGAGGCGCTGGAGCTGGCGGTCAGCCACGCTCAGCGTACCGTGCACCGCGATTTTGACCGCAGTCTTGTAGATTATCAGGTTATTCGTCATCAGCTTGCCAGAATCAAAATTGCAATCAGCGCGCTGAAGCCGTGGCAGCGTGAGCTGTCGGCCAAATTTTCGCAATACGAAGCACAGGGCACGCCGCTTGGCGAGCTGTGGTATGAAGGTGCGGAATTTAAAATTCATGCCACGGAGGTTGCAAACCAGGCGGCTGGAGTAGCGCTGGACGTGACGGGCGGATACGGTTACAAAAAAGGGCCGATCGAACGCATCTACCGCGATGTAAGAGCGGGACTTGCTTTGACGCCATCCAACAATCTGGCGCGGGAGCTGGTAGGCAAGCAATTGGTTGGTCTGCCTGCCGAACTGTGGACGCCTGGCGGCGATTAATACAGCGGCTTGAGGAAAGGAGATTAGCGTTATGGCGGACGTTCTTGCAGGCAAAACAATACGGGACGAAGCGCTGGAAAAAGCGGAAAGGCTGGCGGAATGGCTGCGTTCCGACGCGGCGGAGCGCGACAAGCAAGGGGGAACGCCCACGGCGCAGCGCGACGCCCTGCGGTCAAGCGGACTGCTGAAGCTGCTTATTCCGAAGGTCTATGGAGGCGATGGATCGAAATGGTCGCTCGTATTGGAGGTAACCCGGATATTGGCTGCCGCCGATCCTTCGCTCGCCCATCTTTACGGCTATCATTTTTTATGCCTGGTTGCGCCGCATTTGGCAGGCAGCGAGGAGCAGAGAGGCCATTTCTACCGTTCCACCGCTGCGAACAATTGGTTTTGGGGCAATTCCTCCAATCCGCTTGACCGCGGCATTATCGGGATTCGGAATGGCTCCCGGGTTATTGTGGACGGAGCCAAATCCTTTAGCTCCGGATCGCCGGATTCCGACATACTGGCGATTTCATGGCATGACAGCGAAACAGGAGATTATTACGAAGGCATTGTGCCAACATCCCGCGAGGGAATCACTGTCGTTGACGACTGGGACGCCTTTGGACAGCGCCAGACGGGCAGCGGCACCGTTCGATTCCATCAGGTTGTTGTGGAGGAGAACGAAATTCTGCATACGCCCTATGCGGGGCATACCGTATTTTCGACTCTGATTCCCATTCTGTCGCAAAGCATATTGGGCAGCCTGTTCGCCGGCATCAGCGAAGGTATTATTGCGGAAGCAAGGCAATACACCTTGCGGGATGCCCGCCCTTGGTATAAGTCGGGCGTGGAACGAGCCTCCGAAGAAACATCCACGCTTCGTCGCTACGGCGAGTTGTGGACCGAGCATCAGGCTGCCCTCTCCTTGCTAGAAAAGGCGGCTTTGCGGCTGGATGACGTTTGGGATAAGGGGACGGCGCTGACGGAGGAGGAACGCGGAGAATGCGCGGTACTGACAGCAGCGGCCAATGTAAAGGCCGGTGAGACAGCCCTGCTGCTCAGCAGCCGCATATTCGAGGTGATGGGCGCGCGCTCCACGGCCTCCAGGTTTGGTTATGACCGCTTTTGGCGCAATGCGCGGGTCCACACGCTGCATAATCCTGTGGAGTTCAAGCTGCGCACTGTTGGCGATTGGGTACTCAATGGCAAAGGGCCGGCTCCCGGTTTTTATTCCTGATACGTAATCAACATTCAATTCGAAAGAAAGGAGCCCGTCGCATGCTGGAGCTGCAAAACATATTCAAATCGTTTTCTGGAGCTGACGGTCATCAAGACGTTGTCAACAATGTTTCGCTCTCCGTCGGCAAGGGTGATATTTATGGCATTATCGGAACAAGCGGCGCCGGCAAATCGACGTTGCTTCGTACGATCAATTTGCTGGAGCGTCCCGATAGCGGAGAGGTTTGGCTGGAAGGAGTAGGTTTGACAAAGCTGGGCAAGCGGGAGCTGCGTCTCGCAAGAGGGCAAATCGGCATGATTTTTCAGCATTTCCATCTCATCGAAAATCGGACGGTCTACGATAATATCAGCTTTCCGCTGGAAATAGCTGGCGTGCCGAAGAGCGAACGGCGGGAACGAATTCTGGAGAGTCTGGATATCGTGGGGCTTCAGGACAAGGCGCTTGTTTATCCGGCTAAGCTGAGCGGCGGTCAAAAGCAGCGTATCGCTATTGCCAGAGCGCTGGTTGCGCGCCCCAAGCTGCTGCTGTGCGATGAGCCGACATCGGCGCTTGATCCCGATACAACAGGTCAGATTTTGCGTTTTTTGCAGGACATCAACACCAAGCTGCATATTACGATCGTAATTGTTTCGCATGAAATGGAGGTTGTTGGCTCCATCTGCTCCAAGGTATCGCTTATGGAACGCGGAGTAATAGTGGAAACGCTGGATCTTGCGGAGCGGAAGCATGAGCCCAAGTCTCAAATTGCCAGGCTGCTGTTTAATCGCGGCCAAGAGGCGAAGGAGGGGGAATATGCTTACGGACTTCTTCGGGCCAACGATTGAGCTTTGGCCGGAAATTTTGCATGCGCTGGGCCAGACCGGCTATATGATGGTGTTTGCGATGGGAATTGCCGCGCTTGCGGGGATTCCGCTTGGAACGTTTCTTTATTTGATCCGTCCCGGCTCCCTCGCGCAGCGGCCGCGGCTTTATGCCGTTTTGGATGCAGCGGTGAATATTTTGCGATCCTTTCCTTTTTTGATCCTGCTCATTGTATTGATTCCGTTCACCCGCTTTATTGTAGGCACGGCAATCGGCACAACAGCGGTTATTGTTCCGCTGCGATTAGCGCAATCCCCGATTTAGCCCGCCTGATCGAACAGACGCTGCTGGAGGTCAACCGTGGCGTCATCCAGGCGGCGGAATCTATGGGTGCTTCTACGTACCAAATCGTAACGAAGGTGCTTTACCGCGAGGCTCGAAGCGGCATTGTGAGCACATGCACCATCATATCCATCAATTTCATAAGCTTTTCAACTGTTGCTGGACTGGTTGGCGGAGGCGGAATCGGCGATTTTGCGATCCGGTACGGGTATTATCGCTACCAGCTTGATGTGATGGCCTTTACCGTCATTTTGATCGTTATCATTGTGCAAATCATTCAATCTACCGGCAATTATCTGGTTCGCAGATTAGACAAAAGGCATTAACGAACATTTTTTAACAATACAAATGTTGATTTCGCAGGAGGTTCATGCCATGAAAAAAATAATGCTGCTTCCACTTCTTCTGCTGCTTCTCGTGTTGACGGCATGCAGCGGCGGAGGCAACTCGGAGAAAACGATCAAGTTTGTGGCCGCAAACATCAAGCTGTATGAAGATACCACCAAAATTTTGGCCCAGGAGCTGGAAAAGGAAGGTTACAAGCTTGAGTACAAATTCATTTCGGATAACACCCAATTGAATGAAGCGGTTATTAGCGGAGAGGCAGATGCCAATTATCATCAGCACATCGCCTACCTGAACGAGTTTAACGCCTTGCATAATTCGGATCTGGTGCCAGCGTTCCAGGCGTTTACCGATCCTAGCGGGCTGTTTTCAAAAAAACACAAAACGCTGAATGATCTGCCTGACGGGGCGGTGATCAGTATTCCGGTCGACCCGTCCAACAACTTCCGCACCTTCGTCATGCTGGCCAAGGAAGGTTTGATTGCGCTGAAGGAGGGGGTAGAACCCGCAAAAATAACTCAGCGCGATATTGTGGACAATCCGCGGAATTTTAAATTCCAGGAAGTGGATTACGCGCTGTTAACCCGTGCTCTCGACGATGCGGACGCCGGATTCCTGTACGCGACGCTAGCGGCCGAAATCGGCCTTATCTTCGGCGAAGACGCACTGATCAAGGAGTCGGAGGAACTGTGGTCCCCTGATATCATTGCGGTGAAACCACAGGATAAAAACTCCGACAAAATCAAGGCGCTCCAGAAGGCCTACCAATCCGATGCCATCAAGCAGGCGTTTAAGGATGCCTATGGGGGCAAGGAAGTGTTGGTCCCCGCCTGGTAAGCTCCACAAAACAAACTCGATAAGGAGATTGCAAGATGACATCATACAACGATTACCCGCCGGTGCCCGGTATTAATACCCGTCTGTTCCAGCTTGGCGAAAATGCGCTGCCCGTTTCTCAATTTAATGAAGCGTTAAATCAGTTGAAAGTGTATACGAGTCTTTATAAATCCAATTTCCTTGGTTATCAGGCCAATCAGGCGCTGAATTACAAGGACGATCTCGGCGACTACCTCAATCTGCATTTAAACAACATCGGCGATCCGTTCCAATCGGGCAATTTTATGCTGAATACAAAGTGGATCGAGCGGGCGGTGCTGGACTATTTTGCAAAGCTGTGGAACGCCAAGGCGCCGCATGATGACAAAGATGGCGAATCATACTGGGGCTATGTCGTGTCCATGGGAGGCACGGAGGGCAATCTTTACGGGTTAAGAAACGCAAGAGATTATTTGTCCGGCAAGCTGCTGGCATCCGATATTCCGGCTAAAGCCGAAGGCGATTCCACTGGAGACGAGCAGCCTGTTCAGCTTCGAAGCAAGCTGTATCAAGGTTTGTTTTTGAAACCTCAGGAGCCGAATGGCGAAGGAGGTTCAGATGGAGGGCCCGATAGGGAATACACCGCGGAGGATTCAGTGGAGGACAATGCCAATGCTTATATTCCGATCTTGTTTTATTCGGAGGATACGCATTATTCCATCGACAAAATCAAGGATTTGCTGCTTCTGCCAACCTTCTCCGAATACGGAAAGGCGCATTATCCCGGGCAATCTCCTCTCGGCGGCGATTGGCCGGAAAAGGTTCCATCCAACGCAGACGGCTCGATCAATCTGGAATTGCTTAAGACGCTGGTGCAGTTTTTTGCGTCTAAAGGTCATCCCATTGCCGTTAACTTCAATTTCGGCACAACCTTTAAAGGCGAATACGATCAGGTTGAGAAGGCCGTGAATACGCTGCTTCCGATTCTGAAGGCCAACAACTTGTTTCAGCGCGATCTCAAGGTCGTAGTCGGAGACAAAACGGTCATCAGCCAGCGCAACGGCTTCTGGTTCCATGTGGACGGGGCGCTCGGCGCCGCCTATATGCCTTTTCTGGAAATAGCGAAGAAGCAGGGACGATATGCCGGAGATGTGCCTGTTTTTGATTTTCGGACCTACATCCATTCCATTTCCGTCAGCGGACATAAGGAGATTGGCGCGCCGTGGCCAACTGGCGTTTATTTGAGCAAAACCAAATATTTGCTCAACTTTGTTGATGTCAGCTATGTCGGAGCTCGCGATTCCACGTTGTCCGGCTCGCGAAACGGCTTTTCCGCGTTGCTGCTGTGGCATTATTTTGCCAAACGCTCCTATGCCGATCAAGTCGACAAAGCGGTTGGGCTGGAAAATCTGGCGCAGAGAGCCTACCAAGAACTGCAAGTATTGCAGCAGACGGTATGGCGCAAGCTGGATTTGCATGTAGACCGTTCGCCAGGCGCGCTTACGGTAAGATTTTTGCGTCCTAATCCGTCTATCGTTACCCGCTTTTCCTTGTCTACCGAACAGATGGGCGGGGTTAGCTACGCTCATATTTTTATAATGGAGCATGTGACGGATGTGCTGATTTTAAGGTTGATCGACGCTCTTAAGGCAAGCGATGCTTTTGATCAGCCAAAAGCCGCTGGAGACGCTTATACCCACGAGCAAGGCTTGGGCTTCAAATAAGGAAGCATCTAGCTGCATCAGCTGTCGTCTTGCTATCATTCAGGCCCGGCGTTTTTTCGTCCGGGCCTTTTTCAAATGCCCCTTTTTCCGTTTGCCTCTTTCTCCGTCTGCGCTTAGCTGCTCTTTGCCGTCTCCTGGTATTCTGTACGATCCTCCTTTATGTGTCTTATCATCCGACTGGCTTCTCCTTCTCTCATTCGATCCGCTAGGTTCAGAGATTGCGGTTCTATGATTTCCGCCCCTCTCATAGATTAAGAGTACAAGCGATGGACAATTGGGATTCGCGGGAACGGGAGGGTCATCTCTAATGCTGAAACAAACATGGATGAAGAATATGAACGGCACATCGCCGCTGAAAGAGCTTGGTCAAGGGACGGGCAGCGATCATGCAGCCCCTATGAGGCCGCTTATGCTGGAGCATGGCGGGGAACTGGACGATTATGGACGGCATAGGCATCGAGGCGGCGGAGAAAAGATGAGAAGTATTTTGGTCACTGGACGGGCTTATGTCGCAATGTCGCTTAGCTCCATGCTTTTTTTTATTGTGCTTGGGGTTGCGGTTGCTTGGCATGGCTCTAATCCCAATTTCGACTCTTCTGGAATGAAAGGCATTGCGGCATCACTGTCCAGCGGATTTTTTGGCGAGATGCTGGAGATGGAAATGCCTGCTTTTCAAAGCAGTTTGGAATCGGAGTCGCTGACAGGCAAAGAAATTGGCGCATTTCTGATGCGCACGCTGACGGATATTAACCCCGCGAGGCCTGAAAGCCTGGTTGCCAGCCAAATGGCGGGGATGACGGATAACCGGTATTTCCTGATCAGGAAAGGAGCGGGAGGAGATGTCGAGGTTGGGCCGAGGGACCATCCGCCGACCTATGACCCGCTGGAGGGGTTAAACGAGAATGACGGGGAGGCCGTCGCAGGTACGGATAAGGAGCCGGCTTCACCCGATGAAGGCGGCGAGGATGGCGAAGTTGGCGCCCCACCCGATAAAGGAGCCTTGACGACGGGGAACTCCAAAGTTGTTTTTGTTTATCACTCGCATAACCGGGAGTCCTGGTATCCGGAGCTCGGAGCGGACGCCAAAGATGCCACTTCCAAAACAACAAACATTACGCTGGTGGGAAAAAGGCTCGCGGACAAACTTGAGGAGCTTGGCGTTGGCAGCATGCATTCTGATACGGATTATTCCACTGCAATCAAGGATTACCGCTGGGAGCTGAGCTACAAATATTCGCTTAAAACAGTGAAGGAAGCTTTGGCGAGCAGCAATGAATTGAAGTTTATGTTCGACATTCATCGCGATTCGCAAAAACGGGAATACACAACGGTTGATATCGACGGCAAAAGCTACGCCCAGGTTTATTTTATTATCGGCCACCGCAATCCCGACTGGAAGGAAAACGAAAAAGTGGCGTCCAAAATTCATGAGGCATTGGAAAAGGATTATCCTGGTATCTCGCGCGGCATTTGGGGGAAAACTGCAAATACGGGAAACGCGGAATATAATCAGTCGCTGTCGCCGGGCAATGTGCTGGTGGAAATCGGCGGTGTGGAAAACACGCTGGAGGAATCGTACCGGACGGCGGATGCTTTGGCCAAGGCGGTTTCGTCGATTTATTGGGAAGCGGAAAAAGTATCCGGAGAGGAGTGACGGCAATGAAACGGCAATCATGGAAGTGGCTTCTGCTTGGCGGCTCGCTTACCTTTCTTATTTTGTTCGGCATGGAGTTGTCCACAAAAGGCGTTGAAAATATATACGGTCCCCTGGAAACAGAAACGGGTTATGCGCCGCCATCCGGCGAAGTCTCTTACGCTTCCGATACGGATCGCCGAATTGCCGAGCTTGAACGCGAGCTTGAAGAAATTCGCGAACTGGCGTATGAGAGAACCCGGTGGAACGGAGAAGATCGCTTGCCCGGGATGCCCTACAGGGAGGACCATCCTGCTGTAAATAAGCTGGCGGACTCAACCGCCGGCATGCTGCAAAACGCTTCAAGCAAAGGCATCCGTTTTGTTGTTTCGTTATTTGAAGGGTTTATGGAGTGATCTTCCGTTGCTGACCACACGCCAAGCTGATATAATTGAAAGAATGATTGGAATTAATGGAAGTGTGGGGGCTCAAGCATGACGGATGTTCGTGAACGGCAGAAGAGAATTAGAAATTTTTCCATTATAGCTCACATTGACCATGGCAAGTCGACGCTTGCGGATCGAATCCTGGAATATACGGGTGCGTTATCCTCCCGTGAAATGCAGGCGCAGGTGCTGGATCAAATGGATCTGGAGCGGGAACGCGGAATTACAATCAAGCTTCAGGCGGTGCGCCTCTCTTATCGCGCAGATGACGGCGAAGAATATATCCTGAATTTGATAGATACCCCGGGGCACGTGGATTTTACATACGAGGTTTCGCGAAGCATGGCGGCATGCGAAGGCGCCTTGCTTGTGGTGGACGCGGCTCAGGGAATTGAAGCTCAAACCTTGGCGAACGTATATTTGGCGTTGGACAACAACCTGGAGGTTCTTCCGGTCATCAATAAAATTGATTTGCCGAGTGCGGAGCCTGATCGTGTCAAAGGCGAAATCGAGGACGTTATCGGCCTAGACGCCAGCGACGCCGTGCTTGCTTCCGCTAAAGCGGGCATCGGTATCAAGGAAATATTGGAGCAGGTTGTTGCCAAGGTTCCGGCGCCGCAAGGCGATCCCGACGAGCCGTTAAAGGCGCTTATTTTCGACTCCCATTACGATGCTTACAAAGGGGTTATCGTTTATGTCCGCGTTATTGACGGCAGCATCTCCGCCGGCAAGCGTATCCGCTTTATGGCGACAGGCGCGGAATTTGAAGTTATCGAGGTTGGCGCGTTTAAGCCGCGCATGGGCATAGTGGACGAGTTGGCGGTTGGCGACGTAGGTTTCATTGTTGCCGGCATCAAAAACGTCAAGGACACCCGTGTAGGCGATACGGTTACGGATGCAATCAAACCTGCGCCGGCGCCGCTGCCTGGTTATCGCCGCATCAACCCGATGGTATATTGCGGTTTGTATCCAATCGAAACGCAGGACTACAACGATTTGCGCGAAGCGCTTGAAAAGCTGGAGTTGAATGACGCGTCGCTTCGGTACGAACCGGAATCCTCGACGGCTCTCGGTTTTGGTTTCCGCTGCGGCTTCCTTGGTTTGCTGCATATGGAAATCATCCAGGAGCGGATCGAGCGGGAATTTAATATCCCTCTGATTACGACGGCGCCAAGCGTTATTTACAAGGTTACGCTCACAAACGGCGAAACCATGAATATTGATAACCCGTCCAACTACCCGGAATCCGGCAGGCTGGATTTTGTCGAGGAGCCTTATGTCAAAGCAGCCATCATCGTGCCAAACGATTACGTAGGCGCCATTATGGAGCTTTGCCAAGGCAAACGCGGCGAGTTCGTCAATATGGAATACCTGGATACCAACAGGGTTACGCTCACTTACGATATTCCGCTGTCGGAAATCGTTTACGACTTTTTCGACCAGCTGAAATCCAGCACCAAAGGTTATGCGTCCTTTGACTATGAGCTGTCCGGCTACCGGAAGAGCAGTCTTGTCAAAATGGACATTATGCTTAATGGCGAGCAAGTGGATGCTTTGTCCGTTATCGTTCACCGGGACCGCGCTTACCAGCGCGGCCGTGCGATATGCTCCAAAATGAAGGATCTCATTCCCCGCCAGATGTTTGAGGTTCCGGTTCAGGCCTCCATCGGCACAAAGGTTATTGCCCGCGAAACGGTAAAAGCCATGCGCAAAAACGTATTGGCCAAATGTTACGGCGGCGATATCAGCCGGAAGCGGAAGCTGTTGGAGAAGCAGAAGGAAGGCAAAAAGCGGATGAAGCAAGTCGGCAGCGTAGAGGTTCCGCAAGAGGCGTTTATGGCGGTATTGAAAATCGACGAAGATTAAAAATAATAAAAATGCGATACGACGAGAAAGGAGAGCGCCGCTCTCCTTTCTTTGTTTGAGGAGGCTGCGAAAGAAGATGACGGTATGGAAAACGCCGGAGGCATTGTATATTCATATCCCGTTTTGCACGAACAAATGCCATTATTGTGATTTTACATCCTATGTATTGAAAGGGCAGCCGGTTGATCGTTATCTGGACGCGCTGGAGGAAGAAATGAAAGCTACCGTCGCGGAAAATCCGCCGGAAGTCATCCGCACCGTCTTTGTGGGCGGAGGCACGCCTACCGTTCTGACTCCCCCCCAAATGGAGCGGTTTCTTGACTCCGTACGAAAACATTTCCCGCTTGCGAGTGACGTGGAATTTACCATGGAGGCCAATCCCGGAACAACCGACCCCGATAAACTGGCGGCAATGCGCGACGGAGGCGTTAACCGAATCAGCTTTGGCGTCCAGTCTTTTGAGAACAGCTTGCTTGAGCGTATCGGCCGCATTCATAATGTAGACGATGTGTACCGCAGCCTTGAGAACGCAAGAAAAGCGGGTTTTGATAATTTGTCGATCGATTTGATGTTCGGACTGCCGGGGCAGACTGTTCAGCATTTGTCGGATAGCGTGGATCGTGCGATGGCGCTTGGGCTGCCGCATTACTCCCTGTACAGCCTGAAGGTAGAGGAGAACACGCTGTTCCATAAGCTGTACGAGCGCAATGAACTTCCGCTTCCAGCGGAAGAGGAGGAGCTTGGCATGTTCCTGCTGCTCATGGACAAGCTGAAAGCCGGCGGTTACCGTCATTACGAGATCAGCAATTTTGCCCGTCCGGGCTTTGAAAGCCGACATAATTCCACCTACTGGCGCAACGAGCCTTATTATGGTCTCGGAGCAGGCGCACATGGTTATGTGAATGGAGTTCGGCATGTCAATCTTAAAGGCGTGCAGCCCTTTATCGATGCCGCAACGGTTAAACTTCCGCGTCTCGAAGTAAACGTGGTGCCGCAAGAGGAAGCAATGGAGGATTTCATGATGGTGGGGCTGCGGCTTCTGGATGGCGTAAGCTCTCGCAGCTTTTCGGCGCAATTCCCTGGAGAAAGTCTGGATTCCAGATTCGGCGGCGTTATCAACCGTCTTTTGACGCAGGGACTGCTGCTTTCCGAGGAGTCGGAGGCGGGGGATATCATCTACAAACTTTCCGATCAGGGTGTATTGCTCGGCAATGAGGTCTTTGGCGCATTCCTTGGAGTGCCAAAAATCTCTTCGTAAAAGCCTCTTGAGAAAAAATACATTATGATGTATATTTATTCATATTATCTTTCAGAAACGAACATGTCAGCGTTGCATAAACAGTGTTGACAGGCGGAGGTGAAGGCGGCATGACCACCATGCAAGTGTTATGCAGAAGAGCGACGTCACAGGATGTCGAAACGTTATTTCAATTAATAAAAGGATACGCCGAGAAAGCAATCATGCTGCCCCGCACCCGCGAAACGCTGACTGAATTAATAGACACGTTTGTTGTGGCGGAGGTTGACGGCGTTGTGGTTGGCTGCGGCTCGCTGGCAAAGCTGGGCGACAACCTGGTGGAAATTCGGTCGCTGGGCATTACCGACGGCTACAAAAGCTTGGGGATCGGCAGCAAGCTGGTGGATCGCCTGCTGGAGATGGCCAGAGAGCAAGGGATAACCAAAGTAATGGCGCTCACCTATGCCGACAAATTTTTCGAGCGCAATGGCTTTACCATTGTGGAAAAGGAAATTTTCCCGGAAAAAGTTTGGCGCGACTGCGTCAACTGCCCCAAGCAGCTCGCTTGCGACGAAATCGCTGTGTTGAGAGAGCTGAAATTGTAGAACTTCAACCTAGATTGTAAAAACACCTTCAAGAGCATGATTCCATATCGTAAGATGTGGAGGCAACTTGGAGGTGTTTTTGTTCTGGTAACCATGTGACGGGATGTTGTTTTCTGGGTTCCCGGCAACCCCCATTCGTCTTTCCATTATAAATCTTAAAAAACGCCGTTCTAAAGAGGGAACCCACTTGACAATGGCAATGCGGGTTTGGTATTTTTGTATTAGTGATTAGCACTCATTGGAGTTGAGTGCTAACGAAATTCGAATGGAGGGATTTGGAATGTTGAGTGATCGCCAGCGTATGATTTTGAATGCCATTGTGGATGACTATATTCGCTCGGCTGAGCCGGTGGGCTCGCGAAGCATTTCCAAAAGGGGCGATGTCGGCTTCAGTCCCGCAACCATTCGCAACGAAATGGCGGATTTGGAGGAACTGGGTTTTCTGGAGCAGCCGCATACCTCGGCGGGCCGGGTGCCATCCACCAAGGGATACCGTTATTACGTAGACCATCTCGTTAAGCTTGGAGAGGTCAAGCAAAGCGATCTGGATTTGGTTCGTTCTTTTGTTACTGGCAAAATGAATCAGATGGAGCAAGTCATTCAGCATACGGCGATGATTCTGTCCAATCTGACCAATTATACGTCCATTCTGCTGGGACCGGAGCTGTTTCAAACAACGCTTAAGCATTTTGGCCTGGTGCCGCTTAACGATTCCAGCGCGGTGGCGATTATCGTCACCAATACCGGGCATGTCGAGAACCGCACCATATCGATTCCGCCCGATCTCAATATGGACGATATGGCCAAGGTCGTCAACATTCTGAACACCAAGCTTGTTGGCGTGCCGATTGTACGGTTGAAAGCCAAGCTGTACTCCGAAGTGGGGCAGGAGCTGGAGCGTCATGTAGATCATTTTGAAGGACTGCTTGGCGTGCTTGACAGCGCGTTGACCAACGACGAGGAGCATCGCGTTTTTCTTGGCGGAACAACCAATATGCTGACCCAGCCGGAGTTTAAGGACGTTGACAAAGTCAAAACGATTCTGGACCTGCTGGAGGAAACACCAACTATAATGAAGATGTTTTCGGGATTGCCTTCCGGCATTCAAGTGCGCATCGGCACAGAAAACGATCACAAAGCCATTAGCGATTGCAGCCTGATAACAGCCACTTATTCCATTGATGGAGAAGCATTGGGAACGATAGGCATTTTGGGACCAACACGAATGGATTACGGCAAGGTGATCAGCTTGATCGACCTCATGTCCAAGGATATGGGCAAGCTGCTAAGCAAATGGTATAAGTAATAATAACGCAAGCGGCATCCCTAAAGCGATATAGCAATGCAGGCATTTTAAGGAGGTGAAATCGTGAGTACAGAACATAACGAAGCAGTGGAGCAAGAAACAGCCCCAAAAGCGGCCGAGGAAACCGAAAGCCGTCAAGAGGATGGAGCAGACGCTCCGGAGTTGGATGGCGAACAATCCGGCGAAGCAGCTGGTGAAGGCGCAGGACTTCTTGAAGAACTGCAAAAGCAGGTAGAGGAAGGCCAACAAAGATATTTGCGGGCGCAAGCGGATTTTGACAATTTCCGCCGCCGTACCATAAAGGAAAAGGAAGAGCTCGCCCAATATGCATCTGCCAAGCTGATCGGTCAATTGTTGCCGATTGTCGACAACTTTGAACGGGCGATTGCGGCAGCCGAAACAGGCAGCGACCTGGAATCCTTCACTAAAGGCGTGGAAATGATTTTCCGTCAACTCAACCAATCCCTGGAGGGCGAAGGCCTGAAGGTGATGGAAACCGTTGGCCAGCCATTCAACCCGGAATTCCATCAAGCGATCATGCAGGTGGAATCTGACGAACATGAAGAAGGCATTGTTGTCGAAGAGGTTCAAAAGGGCTATATGCTTAAGGAAAAAGTAATCCGCCCCGCTATGGTTAAAGTTAGCGGCTAATCACGCCGTGGAGCGGACGGCATCTATCATACACATAACAGACATATTTTGAGGAGGAAACCAAGCCATGAGTAAAGTTATCGGTATTGACTTAGGTACTACAAACTCTTGCGTAGCTGTAATGGAGGGCGGCGAAGCCGTCGTTATTCCAAATCCGGAAGGAAACCGCACAACCCCTTCCATTGTAGGCTTTAAAAAAGACGGCGAGCGTACGGTTGGCGAAACAGCAAAACGCCAAGCCATTACGAATCCCGACCGTACCATTATTTCCATTAAACGCCATATGGGCACCAATCATAAGGAAAAAATCGACGATAAAGAATATACGCCGCAGGAAATTTCCGCGATTATTCTGCAAAAGCTGAAAGCTGACGCCGAAGCTTACCTGGGCCAAACCGTAACCCAGGCGGTAATTACCGTTCCGGCTTACTTCAACGACAGCCAGCGCCAAGCGACCAAAGATGCGGGCAAAATCGCAGGCCTTGAAGTTCTGCGTATCGTCAACGAGCCAACGGCTGCTGCTCTTGCTTACGGCCTGGAAAAAGCAGAAGATCAAACGATCCTTGTTTATGACCTTGGCGGCGGCACATTCGACGTTTCCATTCTTGAGCTTGGCGACGGATTCTTTGAAGTTAAAGCGACTAGCGGCGACAATAAGCTGGGCGGCGATGACTTCGACCAAGTGATCATCGACTACCTGGTATCTGAATTCAAAAAAGAGCAAGGCATCGACCTTTCCAAAGATAAAGCGGCAGTTCAACGTCTGAAAGACGCTGCCGAAAAAGCGAAAAAAGAATTGTCCGGCGTAGTGTCCTCCGCGATTTCCCTGCCGTTTATTACAATGGTAGACGGAGTGCCTCAGCATTTGGAGACAAATCTGACTCGCGCCAAATTCGAAGAGCTTTCCGCTGACCTGGTTGAGCGTACGCTTGGCCCGACTCGTCAAGCGCTGTCGGATTCCGGCATGTCCCCGTCCGATATCGACAAAGTTGTTCTGGTCGGCGGATCCACTCGTATTCCTGCCGTTCAAGAAGCGGTTAAAAGGCTGATCGGCAAAGATCCGCACAAAGGCGTTAACCCGGACGAGGTTGTTGCTTTGGGCGCTGCCGTTCAAGCAGGCGTTTTGACGGGCGACGTTAAGGACGTTGTATTGCTCGACGTAACTCCGTTGTCTCTGGGCATCGAAACAGCTGGCGGCGTATTTACAAAAATGATCGAGCGCAACACAACGATTCCTACAAGCAAATCGCAAGTCTATTCGACTTATGCGGACAACCAAACAAGCGTAGAAATCCACGTGCTGCAAGGTGAGCGTTCGATGGCCGCGGGCAACAAAACGCTGGGACGCTTCATGCTTGGCGATATTCCTCCAGCGCCGCGCGGCGTGCCGCAAATCGAGGTTACGTTTGATATCGACGCCAACGGCATCGTGAACGTATCCGCTCAGGACAAAGGAACTGGCAAGAGCCAAAAAATTACGATCACTTCCTCCAGCGGCCTGAGCGACGCCGAGATTGATCAAATGATGAAGGACGCGGAGCTTCATGCTGATGAAGACCGTAAGCGCCGTGAGCTTGTCGAAGCCAAAAACGAAGCCGATCAACTGGTTTATTCCGTTGACAAAACGTTGAAAGATCTTGGGGACAAGGTTGACGCCTCCGAAGTCGAAAAAGCAAACGCGGCGAAAGAAAAAGTAACCGCAGCAGTCGCAACTGATGATTTGGAGCAAATCAAAGCGGCTACTGAAGAATTGACCGCTATTATTCAACAGCTTTCCACTAAGCTGTATGAGCAAGCGGCGCAAGCAGGCGGAGAGCAGCCTGAGGGCGCTGGCGGAGAAGCTTCTTCCAAAGGCAAAGACAATGTAGTTGACGCCGATTACGAAGTCGTGGACGAAAACAACAAAAATTAAGGAACGGCAACAGGCCGGCCTGGTATGCTAAAGACTGCTGTAGCAGGCAGTCGCCGCTTTCTGGGCGGTACCGCCAGGCTATGCCGCCGCCGCTTGTTAGGAGCGGCGTCCGGAGGTCAGGGACGGCGAAGCGCTGTTCTTGACCTCCTTTCACGCGTTTTGCGCCGTCTTTGGCGGCTGCAGCGTAAAGAACAGGACGGGGGTGACAACGGTTGGCTGAAAAACGCGATTATTACGAGGTGCTGGAGCTTGGCAAGGACGCTTCGTCGGATGATATTAAAAAAGCATACCGCAAGCTGGCCCGCCAATATCATCCCGACGTAAATAAAGCCGCGGATGCGGAAACGAAGTTTAAGGAAGTTAAGGAAGCCTACGACGTATTGAGCGATGATGGCAAACGAGCTACCTATGACCGTTATGGTCATGTGGATCCCAATGCGGGTATGGGTGGAGCCGGAGGCGCAGATTTTGGCGGTTTTGGCGATATTTTCGATATGTTTTTTGGCGGGGGCGGCGGACGCCGCGATCCCAATGCGCCGCAGCGCGGCAATGATCTTCAATATACGATGACCATTGAATTCAAGGAAGCGGTTTTCGGAAAAGAGTCCGAGATTACGATTCCGCGTACCGAGTCCTGCGATACCTGCTTCGGCACGGGTGCAAAACCGGGCACCAAGCCGGAAAATTGTTCCGTTTGCCATGGTTCCGGTCAGCAGGAAGTCGTGCAAAACACGCCGTTTGGCCGCATGGTCAATCGGAGAGCGTGTTCCAATTGTAGCGGAACGGGCAAAATCATCCGTGAAAAATGCGGATCATGCCACGGTGCAGGGAAAGTTAAAAAGCAGCGCAGAATCAAAGTCAACATTCCAGCTGGCGTGGACGATGGCGCCCAAATCCGCATGAGCGGCGAAGGCGAAGGCGGATTGCGCGGCGGACAGCCTGGCGATCTTTATATCGTGCTGCGCGTCAAGTCGCATGATTTCTTCGAGCGCGAAGGCGATGATATTTATTGCGAAGTTCCGCTGACATTTGTACAGGCGGCGCTTGGCGATGAAATCGAAATTCCGACGATGACGGAAAAGGTTAAGCTGAAAATTCCGGCAGGCACTCAAACGGGAACCTATTTCCGACTGAAGGGCAAAGGCGTGCCCAAGCTGCGGGGTTACGGCACGGGCGATCAGCACGTCAAAGTGACGATCGTAACGCCGTCCAATCTAAGTGAAGAACAGAAGGAACTGCTTCGCCAGTTTGGCGGGCTTAGCGGCCAGCAAACAAACGAACAGAACGAACATCATGAATCCATTTTTGATAAAATGAAGAAAGCGTTCCGCGGCGAATAGCGCGGAACGTTTTTTTTGTGCCAAAGGGCTGCTCTGTTGTACAATAGAGGATAGGCTTTATTGAAATGTAGGAGGCAAAGCAAATGAAATGGCATGAACTGACTATTCATACAACCGAAGAAGCTACTGAAATGATCTCTAACTTTTTGCATGAAATGGGAGCGGGAGGCGTATCCATTGAGGAGTCGGGAAGTCTTAACAAACCCCGGGACACGTCGCTTGGACAATGGTATGAGCTTCCCTTGAACGATATACCGGAAGGGCAAGCCGTTATTAAGGGTTATTTCGCAGAAGGCAGCGATCCCGAAGAGCTGATACAGCAATTGAAGCCGCGTGTCGAGGAACTGCGCGGATACGAAATCGACCCTGGGGACGTAGTCTATTCATCGGCGGAAGTGGATGATGAGGATTGGGCTACTGCTTGGAAGCAATATTTTAAACCAATCCGCGTCTCCGAAAAGCTTACAATCAAGCCAACTTGGGAATCGTACGAACCGGCTGACGGCGAAGTAATCATTGAGCTGGATCCTGGCATGGCGTTTGGAACGGGCACCCACCCTACGACCGCTCTTTGCCTTCGGACGCTGGAGGGCGTCATTAAAGGCGGCGAAGAGGTGATCGATGTCGGCACTGGATCCGGCATATTGGCAATCGGCGCGGTCAAGCTTGGCGCCAAAAAGGTGCTTGCGCTTGACCTTGATCCCGTTGCGGTATCCAGCGCGACCGAAAATGTGGCGCTTAACGGCTTGTCCGAGGATATTCAAATCAAGCTAAGCGACTTGCTTGGCGTACTGAAGGATGAATCCCCGGCAGGCGGCGACACAGCTGCCCAAGCTCCGGTTGCGGTAACGCTGCCCGTGGATCTCGTCGTGGCTAACATTTTGGCGGAAATCATCCTGTTGTTCCTGGATGATGTATACGCGGCGTTGAAGCCCGGCGGTACTTACATCGCATCCGGTATTTACAAGAACAAAGAAGATGACGTGGAGCAAGGGCTGATTGCCGCGGGCTTCCGTATCGCCCAGAAACACCGCGATGAAGATTGGATTGCGTTTGTAGCAGAAAAAGCATAGGAGGACTGATACAGCTGAGCGACTTTTTTTGGTTTTCGCTAGACGAGCTGCCGTTTATTGTTCTCTCCATCATTCTTTGCTTTACCTTTCATGAATTTGCCCATGCGTTTACCGCATGGAAGTTTGGCGACGATACGGCGTACAAGGAAGGGCGGGTTACGCTTAATCCCGTAGCGCATCTGGACTTCCTTGGTTTTATTTTAATTATTCTTGCAGGTTTTGGCTGGGCCAAGCCCGTTCCGGTACGGGCAAGCCGGTTCAGCAATCCGCGCCTGATGAGCGTTATCGTTACAGCGGCGGGGCCGGTAAGCAATCTCCTGCTTGGCATTGTATCCGTCTTTTTGCTGATGGCCTTGTATCGCTTTGGCATTATGGATGGCGCGTCAGAGGGAGTTAAAACAGCGGTTGAATTGTTTTTCGGGTATTTCATTCATTTTAATTTCCTGCTGTTTGTTTTTAACCTTATTCCGCTGCCGCCGCTTGACGGCTACCGGATCGTTATGGAATTTCTGCCTCTCAACCTGCGATTCAAAATCGAACAGAATGCACAGTGGGGCATTATCATCTTCCTGCTGCTGGTCTTTATTCCGCCGCTGCGCGCAGTGACCATAACCCCGATATTGGGATGGACTGAATCTATAACCTTATTTGTGATCAGATTGGTCAATTTTGTCATCTAAATGGATTTATTGTCGATAGACATGCTATGATGAAAGATGGACTTTAACCTCTAAAAGGTGGTTTGACAAGAGATGCAGCGCTATTTTGTTGCGCCTGAGCAATTTCAGGACGGCTTTGTTATATTGCGGGGCGAGGACGCCCATCATGCCTCGCGAGTAATGAGAATGAATGCGGGCGACGAGTTTGTCGCTTGCGACGGCGGCGAGCGCAGCGCGCTCGTCAAAGTGGTTGAGCTGGGCGGTCAGGAAGTCCGCGGCAAGATCCAGGAGCTTCTTCCGCAGGACAGCGAGCCTCGCTGGCAAGTGACCATTGCCCAAAGCTTGCCCAAAGGCGACAAGATGGAGCTGGTTATCCAGAAGGGGACAGAAATTGGCGCGGTTGCGTTTTTGCCCTTTCAGTCGGAGCGGAATATTGTCCAATACGACGGCAAGAAGGAAGCGAAGCGGCTGGAGCGCTGGAGCAAAATCGCAAAGGAAGCAGCCGAGCAAAGCCATCGGCATCGGATTCCGGGAGTGGAATCCGTGAAGGGCTGGAAGCAGCTTCTGGCGGACATCCCGTTATACGATCTGGCGCTATTTTGTTATGAACGGGCGGGCGATTCTGCTCATGGCGTCGGCATCGGCGACGCTGTAAAGGAATGGCGTTCCCGGCGCAGCGGGATTGAAGCGCCGCCACGCATTTTGCTTATCGCTGGGCCTGAGGGCGGCTTTACACAGCGTGAATCCGAAGAAGCAGCAGCTGCGGGAGCTATTTTGACAGGTCTCGGAAAGCGGATATTGCGGGCTGAAACAGCGGGAATAACAGGTTTGACCTGTTTATTATATGAATCTGGAGAAATGGGGGGAGCGCAGCCATGACGTCTACAGTTGCATTTTATACACTGGGCTGCAAAGTGAATTTTTACGATACGGAAGCCATCTGGCAGCTGTTCAAAAATACAGGATACGAGCAGGTGGAGTTTGAGGACACCGCGGATGTCTATGTCATTAATACATGTACGGTCACCAATACGGGGGACAAAAAAAGCCGCCAAATCATCCGTCGCGCCATCCGGAGAAATCCGGACGCGATTATTGCCGTAACGGGTTGTTATGCCCAAACATCGCCAGCGGAAATTATGGCGATCGACGGCGTCGATTTGGTTATCGGGACGCAGGACCGCGAGAAGATTATGGATTTTGTCGGTCAAATCCAGCAGGATCGCACCCCGGTCAATGCGGTTCGCAATATTATGAAAACACGCAGCTTCGAGGAGCTGGACGTGCCGGACTTTACGGAGCGGACGCGCGCGTTTCTGAAAATCCAGGAAGGCTGCAACAACTTCTGCACCTTCTGCATCATCCCTTGGTCCCGGGGCCTTTCGCGCAGCCGCGAGCCGCAAAGCGTGCTGGAGCAAGCCCGCTCTCTTGTGGCCGCAGGCTACAAGGAAATTGTGCTGACGGGCATTCATACCGGCGGCTACGGCGACGATATGGAAAACTACAACTTGACCAGCCTGCTGTGGGACCTGGATAAAGTGGAAGGGCTGGAGCGGATTCGTATCAGTTCCATTGAAGCAAGCCAAATTGACGACGAGATGATCGACGTGTTGAACCGCTCCTCCAAAATGTGCCGCCATCTCCATATTCCGCTTCAAGCAGGCGATAACACTGTGCTTAAACGGATGCGCCGCAAATATACGACGGAAGAATTTGCGTCCAAAATCAAACGTCTTCACGAAGCGATGCCCGGCGTTGCCATCACAACGGATGTAATCGTTGGATTCCCGGGCGAAAGCGACGAGATGTTTGAAGCGGGCTACAAGCTGATGGAAGAGCTTGCTTTTGCGGAAATGCATGTATTCCCTTACTCCAAACGGACGGGAACGCCAGCGGCAAGAATGGAAGATCAGGTCGATGAGGAAGTCAAAAACGAGCGTGTGCACAAGCTTATCGATTTGTCCGAAAAGCTGCAGCTTCAATATGCGAAGCAGTCCGTAGGCGAGGTGCTGGACATCATTCCCGAGAGAGTGGTTAAAGGCAGCGATGGGGAAGAGTGGGTTATGGGCCACTCCGATAACTACTTGAATGTTGCGTTTGCCGGCTCCGAAGCCTTGATCGGCCAATTGTGCCGCGTAAAGGTGACGGAAGCGGGCGTTAATGAGTGCACGGGCCAACTTCTTCGGGTTTTGGAGGCAGATCGGGAACGCAGTGAATCCTCCATTGCCTCCCCACGCGGGGGCGGCAGGCCGCTTAACCATGGCCAAAGCCTGGATGCGCTTCGCGCTTCCGCTGTCAACGGAGAAGGATCAGAAGAAGAGGACGAGGACGTCCACTCGTACAAATACGAACGTCCGGAAACCGTCAAAGCGTAATATAAAACGGCAGCGGCGGGATTCAAAAGATGAAGGATTCCTTTGCTGCATATACTAATGGATAAAGGCTGCAAGGGGGAAGAGGCATGTTGGAAATATCAGCGGGCGGCGTCGTATACCGCCGCAATGAGCAGGGAGAGCTGCAAATTCAGCTCATTCAGGACCGTTACGGAAAAGTTTCTCTTCCCAAAGGCAAAATGGAGCCGGGAGAGACGGTCGAGCAGACGGCGCTGCGCGAAATTCGAGAGGAAACCGGTCTGTTGGGCGCTATTATAGAGCCAATCGACCAGATCAAATATCAATACGAGCATGCCCAACATGGAACTGTGAACAAGGAAGTCCACTACTATTTGGTGGAAGCCGTGGGCGGAACTCATCAGGCCCAGGTAGAAGAAATCAGAGGCGTTGACTGGTTTGAGCCGTTGGAAGCCTGGAGACGCCAGAAGCAATCCGGCTATGACAACAATCACCGGATTGTTGCAGGCGCGCTAAGGCTGCTTGGCATAGACACGAACTAGGCGTAAATTGGCTCTGGTATGTCTGGCCTATCCTATCCTGTTCCAAATAGCAAGATAACAAAAAGGCAGTGCAATCAAGGAACATGCCACATTAAAAATGGTCTGCGCGCGGGCGACTAGCGAAGACGGCGAATGAGATAGCCAGTCCGACAGAAGCGCCAGCTCGCCGATCAGGGGCATGAACAGAAGCGCTCCGCCAATATTAAGCACGGTATGGGCATATGCGACGTAGCGCCCTTCCCTTGTGCCCCCGATGCCGGCCAGAAGCGCCGTGCTGCAGGTTCCGATATTGGCGCCGAGCACGATGGCGATGCCGAGCTCAGGGGACATGGCGCCCAGCATCACAAACCCCATCACCATGCCGATCACGGCAGCGCTGCTATGAACGGCTGCCGTCAGCGCTATCCCTGCGGCAAGACCCCACCACAGACTGGTTGCCGCTTTGCCGATAAACCAGTCGTAAACTCCGCTGTTCTGAATATCGGGTCCGATGGACTGCATCATGGACAGGCCCATCAGAAGCAGACTAAAGCCTGCAAGCGCCAGAGAAGCCGACCGCAAGCTCTTCAGCCAGGCGCGGTTCCCTCTGTACGGTATCAGATTCATTTCGCCAGCCAGCACGGTGAACAGCCATAGTCCAATTGAGATGGCAAGCATGGGGCCAGCCGCATGGCTGATATTTAGTCCAATCAATTCCGTCGTCAGGCAGGTGCCAATGTTGGTGCCCAGTACAATGCCAAGCGTTCGGCTGAAGCTGAGCAGGCGGGCGTTGACCATGCCAATGGAAACGACGGTAACCGCCGTGCTGCTCTGAAGCACAGCGGAGGCGGCTGCGCCGGTGGCCAAGCCTCTAAGCGGGGTTGCGGTGAATTCACCCAGGGTTTTGTCCAGATAAGGTCCGGCCAGGCGGTGAAGGGCAAGTTCCATCAATTTCATGCCGCACAGAAAAACGCCAAAGCCGGACAACGCCAATAGCAGGCTGGATATCGACATAACATTAGATCTCCTTAAAATGGAAAATAAAGAACAATAGGAACACGCAGCAATACCGGAGTGTGATTAATATTTATATGCCATAAGCGGGACAGGCATGACACCCCCGCATGGAGAGGACGAGTTAATCGGTGAGCCATCCCAAAGCATTTTTGAAAAAAGAACGGAAAAAAAGAACGGAAAACGGCCATCCCTGGATTTTTGCCGGAGAAATTCAAAACGTCGAAGCAGGCGCCAGTGAAGGCGGTTTGGTCGATGTAGTGACTCACCACGGCAAATATTTGGCCACGGGGTATTGGAATCCGACTTCGCAAATCAGCATTCGCGTCATTTCATGGAGCCCCGTCGCAGAGATGGACAAGGCTTTTTTTGTCGAAAAGCTGGAGCGTTGCAAGGAACATCGGCAGCGCTTCGTGAAAGATAAGGATTGCCGCTTGGTCTACGGCGAAGCAGACAGTTTGCCCGGTTTGATCGTGGACCGATTCGGAAGCGTGCTTGTTGTTCAACTGCTGACGCTAGGCATCGACCTTAGACGGGCCGAGCTTACGGAGGCGCTGGTTGAAGTGTTCAGTCCGGAGGGCATATACGAGCGCAGCGATGTAGGCGTAAGAAAACTGGAAGGCCTCCAGGAAATAACAGGCGTTCTTTATGGTCATTGCCCGGCATCTGTCGGAATCCTGGAAAACGGATTAAAGCTTGAAGTTGATATTGCGGAAGGCCAAAAAACCGGATATTTCTATGACCAGCGGGAAAATCGCGCCGCGCTGGAGCCGCTGATGACAGGCTGGGGCAGCCGCAGCGGTATAGCGCTGGGCGAAAATCCGGAAGTAGCGGGAGAATTGGTTCCCCTTAACGCCAACGGAAAAATCGTGACGTTTCCTTATTGGGACGGCGCAACCGTGCTTGAGTGTTTTGCGCACACAGGCAGCTTTACGCTGCATGCTTGCAAATACGGAGCAAAGCGGGTGACTTGCCTTGATATTTCCGAGCATGCGCTGGAGACGGCGAAACGAAATGTGGAATTAAATGGTTTTGAGGATCGAGTTGAATTTGTTGCAGCGGATGCCTTTCACTATTTGCGGGAACAGGTTAAAGGGCTGGAAGACCGTGCGGCCCGCGCTGCGGGGAAGACGGATACCTCCTCCAAATTCAGCGGACAAGGCCGTACCTGGGATGTCGTCATACTCGACCCGCCCGCTTTTGCCAAGTCTAAAGGCGCAGTAGCAGGAGCCGCCCGCGGTTACAAGGATATCAATTTGCATGGCATGAAGCTTGTTAATGAAGGCGGCTATCTCGTGACAGCCAGTTGTTCCTACCATATGAGCCCGGAGCTGTTCCGCGATGCAATCGCCGCGGCGGCGGCGGATGCGGGGAAAGTGCTCCGTCTTGTGGAGTGGAGAGCGGCCGGTAAAGATCATCCGCAGCTGCTGGACATGCGCGAAGGTCATTATTTGAAATTCGGCATCTTCGAGGTGCGGAGCAAATAGCAGTTAAGGAGTAACCGTCAGGGGAGGAGATTTACAATGTCGCTGCGGTTGATCATCGGAAGGGCGGGCAGCGGAAAAAGCTTCCGCTGCCTGACCGAAATAAGAGAACAAGTTAGCGGAAGTCCTGACGGGCCTCCGCTCATTTTGCTTGTCCCGGAGCAGGCCACGTTCCAGAGCGAATACGATATGCTCCATGGAAGCGGGTTCGCCGGCACAATGCGCGCGCAAGCGCTCAGCTTTCGCCGTCTGGCGTTTCGGGTTATGCAGGAAACCGGCGGCACGGCATTGGTGCCAATCGGGGATATCGGCAAACATATGCTGTTATATAAGCTGGTTCACAAGCTTTCGCCGGAACTCAAGCTTTTTCGCGGAGGAGCCGAACAGCCGGGATTTATGGATCGGCTGTCAGACCTGCTGACGGAATGGAAGCGCTACGGCATCGATTCCGCTTCTCCGGGTGAAATCCCGGACCATGAATGGGGAACGTCCCCGCTGCTGGATAACAAGCTGCATGATCTAATGCTGCTTTATAGCGCCATGGAGGGAGAGCTTTCGGGCAAATACATTGACGCCGAAGATTATTTGACCTTTCTCGAAAACGGCTTTTCAGAGGCTCCGTCCATGTCCGGCTCGCAAATTTGGGTAGACGGCTTTCATGGCTTCACGCCGGGGGAATACAGCGTGCTTGGCAAGCTGATCGCTCATGCGGACGTTACGGTTTCGTTAACGCTGGATAAGCTGTATCAGGCTGGAGAGCGGCCCCATGAGCTTGATTTGTTCCACCCCGCCGCCGAAACCTGCGCGGCGTTGATGGAGCTTGCCGAAGCCTGCGGCGCGGAGGTGCTGCCGGCGCTTGAACTGGACGGGGCTAATTCGCCCCGCTTCAGAAACAATGATATGCTGCGTCATCTTGAACGCCATTATGGCAGCCGGATGCCAATGCTGGTGCCGGAAAAAAGGATTTTTCAGCATCTCGATCCCCGCTGCGGGATATCGCTGCACGCCCTGCCTGGCCGGAGAGCGGAGGTGGAGACGATTGCGCGCGACATGCTGCGGCGGGCACGCGAGGATGGTCTTCGCTGGCGGGAAATGGCCGTGCTCGTCCGCAACTCGGAGGACTATGCCGACTATCTGAGCCTTGTATTCCAGGATTTCGGCATTCCTTATTTTGTGGATCGCAAGGAAAAGGCGTTGCATCATCCGTTGGTGGAATATATCCGTTCGGCATTGGAAACGGTGCTGCACGGCTGGCATTACGACGCTGTATTCCGCTGCGTCAAAACGGAAATGGTGTTCCCGATCGACCGCAGCTTGCCAAGGGAATGGTTCGATCAGTTGGAGAACTATTGCCTTGCAGCAGGCATTGACGGCTGGAAATGGTTGAATGAGGCAAGCTGGAAGCCGCTGGCGGCTGTTTCGCTGGATGAAGATTCTGAGATGGAATTTTCGGTTAGCGACAAAGCCAAAGCGGAATTTGAAATTGCCATGGCCGCGCGGAGCGCCATTGTCCCTCCGCTTGAACTGTTCGGCAAGCGGCTGAAGGAGAGCAATAGCATTCTGGAAATGTGCGAGGCATTGTACGCTTTGCTGGATGAGACGGATGCTGCCGACCGCCTGGAGCTTTGGGCCGAAGAAGACTTGGCAAAAGGAAATGTGCGCAGGTCGCGTTCCCACCGGCAGTTGTGGGACGGCATCATGAGCTTGCTGGATCAGCTTGCGGAGCTGGCGGGAGACCAGCAGGCGGAGCCGGAACTGTTCGCGGGCATGGTGGAGGCCGGGCTTGACAGCTTGAAGCTGGCTGCCGTGCCGCCTTCGCTGGACCAGGTACTGATTGGCAGCCTGGACCGGACTCGTTCCGGCGAAGTGAAGGCGGTATATGTACTTGGCGCTAACGATGGCGTTATACCAATGCGCATGAAGGAAGACGGCATCCTGACGGAAGGCGAGCGGGACGTCCTTGCGGAACGCGGAATGGGACTTGCTCCGGGAGCCAAACGAAGGCTGCTTGACGAACGGTTTATGATTTACAATGCTCTGGCCGCGCCTTCGAGTCATCTATGGATCAGCTATGCGCAGGCAGACGAGGAAGGCAAAAGCTTGCTGCCCTCCGAACTGATCCGCCATGTCACCGTATTGTTTCCGGGTATACACATTCAGGAAGGGGCAGCTGAACCCTCGTTATCCATGACAGAGCAGGAACAGGCCGCCTTTATCGTTCAACCCGGCCGTTCGCTAGCGTACCTGGGGTCCGTGCTGGGACGCTGGCTGCAGAGCGGACAGGAGCCGCCGCCGTTTTGGTGGGGGCTGTACAATTGGTACGCGGCGCGCCCGGATTGGCAGGGCAAGCTTGCGCTGCTGTCGCGATCGCTTCTTTATAGCAATGAGGAGCCTCCTCTTCCGAAAAGGGTGGCGCGGGAGCTGTACGGACGCGATATGGTCGTTAGCGTTTCACGAATGGAACGTTTTGTTTCCTGCCCGTTCCAGCACTTCGCCATTCATGGGTTAAAGCTGCGCGAACGCAAGCTGTACCGTCTGGAAGCGCCGGATGTCGGGCAGCTGTTCCATGCCGCCATGAGCAGGCTCGGAAACGGCTTAGGCGGCGGCTGGGGCAGGATGACGAAGGACGAGATCAAAGCGGAAGCGCGCAAGACGGTGGAGGAACTGGCGCCGCGACTTCAATCCCAAATCTTGCTCAGCAGCGGTCGCTTCCAGTTTATCGCCCGAAAGCTTCAGGAAATTGTAGCCCAGGCGGCCGTTGTGCTGGGCGAGCATGCCAGAAGGGCGGAGTTCCGCCCCGTCGGGACGGAGGTGGGCTTCGGGCCTGGAGGCACGTTGCCCGCGCTTAAGCTTTCGCTTCCCGGCGGCTCCAGTCTGGAGGTTATTGGCCGGATCGATAGAGTTGATGCCGCGGAGACGGAGGATGGCTTGCTTCTTCGCGTAATGGACTATAAATCCAGCCAGACGTCGCTGCGTCTGGAGGAGGTTGCTCAAGGTCTGTCGCTCCAGATGCTAACGTATCTGGACGTCCTGCTGACCTATGCGGAGACCTGGCTCGGCCGTCCCGCTTCTCCCGCGGGCGTGCTGTATTTCCATGTTCACAACCCCGTAATGGCGATGTCAAACAAATTGACGAACCAGGAGGCTCAAAAAAAGCTGCTGGGACGCTACAAGATGAGAGGACTGCTTACGGCGGATGCGGATATTGTGCGATTGATGGATGGCGAGCTTGAGAGCGGATATTCGGAGGTGCTGCCTGTTGCGCTAAAAAGGGATGGCGGCTTTTACAGCAGTTCCTCTGTTATCGGCGAAGAGGATTGGCCCGTGCTCAGGAATTCAGTGCGTACCATGATCGGCGATATCGGGGAATGCATTCAGGAAGGCCAGGTATCCATCGAGCCTTACCGGCTCGGGGATAAAACGCCTTGCCAATTTTGCCACTACAGGGCAGTTTGCCAGTTTGACCAGCAAGTGGCCGGCAATCAGTATCGAAAGCTGGGCAAGCTTACAAAGGATGAGGTTTGGCAGCGGCTGGGAAGGGGTTGACGAGTATGCATACAGATGAGAATACGCCAAAGCCCGAAGGAAGCCAATGGAGCGATGACCAGTGGGCGGCCGTCGTTACCGGAGGAAGGAACGTGCTCGTTGCGGCGGCGGCTGGCTCCGGCAAAACGGCAGTTTTGGTCGAGCGCATCATTCGGCGCATTTCCTCAAGCGCCGATGTTGACCGCCTGCTAGTAGCCACATTTACAAAAGCGGCCGCTGCCGAAATGAGCGAGCGGATCAGCATGGCGCTGGAGAAGGAATTGGAGCGCCAGCCGGATAACGAGCACCTGCGCAGGCAACTGGCGTTAATGGGGCGTGCGTCCATTACGACGCTGCATTCCTTTTGCCTTGACGTTATCAGACGTTATTACCATATGATCGGGCTTGATCCCGGCTTTCGGATCGCCAACGAGACAGAAAGCGAGCTGCTGCGGCTGGACGTTCTGGATGAGCTGTTCGAGCACAAATACAGCGGCACGGAGGAGGGCTCCGGCGCTTTTTTGCGGCTTGCCGAGCGTTACGGCGGCGAGCGGGGCGATGAGCCGCTTTATGCCCTGGTTCAGCAGCTCTACGACTTTGCCGGCAGTCATCCCTGGCCGGATCATTGGTTAAGGGCGGCTGCGGAGTCTTTTTGCGCGGAAACCATCGACCAGCTGGAATCTGGCGTCTGGGTTGAGCGGCTGCACGGCGATGTGGCGCTTGCATTGGATGGAGCCGAAGGCCAGCTAACGGAGGCGCTGCGCCTGTGCGCGCTGCCTGGCGGTCCTGACCCCTACGCAGCCACGCTCTCGGAGGATTGTGCCGTTGTAGCGGCGCTGAGAGATGCCGTGGAAACTTTGCCATGGCGGAACTGGGGAGATTTGTTCCGGGCTGCGACGTTTGGCAAGTTGAAGCCGCTTCGCGGCGACGGCTATGACAAGGCGCTGCAGGAGGCGGTCAAGGAGCTGAGGGATACTGCCAAAAAGCTGGTTTCTTCGCTTGCGGACGAGCTGTTTGGACGGACGCCGGAGCAATTCCTGGAAGAGCTCGCGGAGCTTGCGCCCCTTATGGGGGAGCTTGCGGAACTGGTAATCCAGTTCGGCAGCCGCTACGAAGAAGCCAAACGCCGCAAAGGACTGCTGGATTTCGGCGACTTGGAGCATTATTGCCTTCGCATTTTGCGCGATGCGGCTTCGGAGCCGGGCAACCTGATTCCTTCTTCGGCCGCATTGGAATACAGAGAGCACTTCCAGGAGATTTTGCTGGACGAATATCAGGATACCAATATGGTGCAGGAAGCTATTGTCAGCCTGATTGCCAGAGATGGAGCGGGCAACCGCTTTATGGTCGGCGACGTCAAACAGAGCATATACCGGTTCCGGCTTGCGGAGCCCAATCTTTTTCTCGCCAAGTACAAATCGTATTCAACACGGGACGGCTCTCAAGGCGCCGTGCCGGAAGGCGGGGGGCATTCCGACGGAGGCCTTCGCATCGATCTAGCTCGCAATTTCCGCAGCCGCAATGAGGTGGTAGACGGCGTCAATGCGGTGTTCCGGGCCATCATGCGGGAGCAGGTGGCGGAAATGGATTATGACAGCCGCGCCGAGCTGGTGGCGGGAGCCGCTTACCCTCCCGCAAATCCGCCGGAGAGCTGCCGCGTGGAATTCGGCATTCTGGATCGCGGCGCCGACGCCGCTGCGGCCGAAGCCGACGATTCCCCAGATCATTTTGATGAATCCGTCGATGCTGCGTCGGAGGCCGATTCGGCGGAGGATCTGAAAGTCGCACAGCTTGAGGCCCGCTGGATTGCCGGCGAGCTGAGAAGGCTGGCCGATAGCGGCTTTACGGTCTACGACGGCAAACGAAAAACGCATCGCCCGATGGAGTGGCGCGATGTCGTTATTTTGCTAAGGGCAACCAGGCAATGGGCTCCCATTATTATCGAGGAGCTTCAAGGTATGGGCATCCCGGCGTATGCGGAACTGGGCAGCGGCTATTTTGAGGCGACGGAAATTGTAACCATGCTGTCGCTGCTGCGAATTATCGACAATCCGTATCAGGACATTCCGCTTGCCGCAGTGCTGCGTTCCCCATTGTTTGGCTTTACTGCGGAGGAGCTGGCGCAAATTCGCATCTTGTCTCCCGGCTTGCCTTATTACGAGGCGGTGCTTAAGGCCGCGGGGCATGATGGAATGGAAAACAGGATAAAGGGGAGATTGTCCCGTTTTCTGGATCAGCTTGAGAAATGGCGCGATGAAGCCAGGGGCGGAGCATTGGCAGAACTGCTGTGGAGGATCTACAGGGAAACCGGTTATTACGAATTTGCCGGCGGATTGCCGGGCGGCGTTCAGCGTCAGGCCAACTTGCGGGCGCTTCACGACCGCGCGCGGCAATACGAAGCCACCTCGTTCCGGGGATTGTTCCGTTTCCTTCGGTTTATCGAGCGGATGAGGGACAGCGGCGGCGATCTGGGGACGGCGCGTGCATTGGGCGAGCAGGAAAACGTAGTCCGGATCATGTCGATTCACAAAAGCAAAGGGCTGGAATTTCCCGTTGTGTTTGTTGCGGGATTGGGCAAGCTGTTTAACCAGCAGGATTTGCGAAGCTCGTTTCTCAAACACAAAGAGCTTGGATTTGGGCCCCGCATTATAGATCCGGAGGATCGAATCAGTTATCCGAGCTTGCCATTTTTGGCGATCCGCAGAGCGTTGCGCCGGGAGATGCTGGCGGAGGAAATGAGGATTTTGTACGTAGCGCTGACGAGACCAAAAGAGAAACTTTTTCTTGTCGGCACCGTGTCGGATCTTGCCAAGAAGCTGCAAGGCTGGCACACGGCGCTTAACGGCGACGGCACCTTAAACGATTATGTGGTGTCATCGGCGCGTTCCTTTCTGGACTGGCTGGGACCGATGGCATCAAGTCGGTTGCTGGCTCGCGCGAACCGTGATGAAACCGCCGATGCATGGGTTTCGTCTCCGCCATCGCCAGATTGGCGGGCAGGCTCTATTCCGGCCTCGGCGTTAACGGGTCTGGCGGCGGCAGCTTCAGAGGGGCTTTTAGAGGAAACATTCCTTCGGGAGGAGCGAATCCAGGGAATCGCCGGCATGGCGCTTCTGGAGGGAGCCAAGTTGGACAACGAGCTGGAACGGATTCTGAATTGGTCCTATCCCCATGCAGAGACGGCTTCTTTAGCGGCCAAAACGTCTGTGACGGAAATGAAAAGGCTGCTTGAAGAGCCGGCGGAGGACGCTGGACAATTGGTAGGCGAAAGCGGAGATAGAGTTGAGGATAGAAACGGGGATGCGGCGCTAAACGAGCGTATTTCCGGGGGAGCGGAGTTGTCCTCGTCCTCGGAATCCTTTTCCTTAAGGCTGCGGAGGCCGGCTTTTATGGGGGAGAAAAAATTGACTGCGGCAGAAAGAGGTTCTGCCAGTCATCTTCTGATGCAGCATATGCCTCTTTCGGGCCACGATGGCGTACGTACGGTGGAGGATGTGCTGGATCACATGGTGCAGAAGCGTCTTCTGACAAGAAAGCAGGCCGACAGCATCGATAAAACCTCGGTTGCCGCATTTTTTGAGGGGGAACTGGGGCGTAGGTTGGCGGCTGCCCAGTGGATCAGACGCGAAGTGCCGTTCAGCTGCATGCTTCCAGCCAGCCGCGTACACGGGATGCCATTGCCGGAGGGCGGAGACGAACCCGTCATGATACAAGGCGTTATCGACTGCCTTTTCTGGGACGAAGCGGGGCTTGTTTTGCTGGACTACAAAACCGACCGGATTGCGGGCGGCAACTGGAATCAGGCGGCAGAACGCCACCGGTTTCAGCTTGAGCTTTACGGCGAGGCCGTGTCCGCCATGTTGGGCAGGGAAGTGGATGAGCTGTACGTCTATTTTCTGGATGGGGGAAGACATGTCCGAATGAAATAGGGGGATTCAAAAGGGGGAGGAAATGCGTTGAAAGAGCAGGGGCAGGCAAAGCAGGGCGGTCGCTCCAAGGCGCTGGCCATTACGCTGGTTATCCTTGTTATGAGCCTGATGGGGAATATTTTGCTGGCGACCAAAAACATCGGATTCAGTCAAAGCGAGAAGGTTGAACAAGGCGAGGACATTATTGCCAATTTAGAATGGATCAGGGATGAACTGGCCTTTTGGCAGACTGCTTACAGTGAAATGGCCGCAAGCAATGAATCCGGGGGCGATGCGCGCCTGGCGGCTGGCATTATGGCGAAGTCGATGTCGAAGGGGGGAGCCGATCTCCTCAGTCTGCTGTCCACCGCGAAGCAACTGCAGCCAAACAGCTTTTCCAGCGGTCCCGGCGCGGTCAGCTACTACATGATCGAGTTGCGTGATTTGCTCGGGGACATTTCCGGGGGGGACGGCGCATTGTCAGCCGATGAAATCCAGGAACTCGAGGATGCCGAGTCTTCCTTTCGGCAATTGGAGGAGGCCGTGTCCCAATTTCATTTTGCCGTAAAAGGCGACCGTCTCTCCATGATCCGGCTTGCCGGCGGGCATGAATGGCTGCATATCGCAGCGAGGCTTCAGGAGCTGCTGCTGACTTTTACCGAAGGCATGACGCTGGAAACGACGGATTCGGAAAACAGCCAATAACCCATTGGCCGGCCAAACCTTAATCCGCATATGCCTCTTGTTTTAACAAGCGTTCGGGTAGCCATTAGCCCGCACCTGCATATGATGGTGTGAATGGAGGCTGATGACTATGGAAAATACGGCATTTGCGGCAACCGCCAAAAAGGATATGTGCCAGCAGCACATGCATCGTTATGTTCTGGTGCAAACGGCGGACGGCATGTGTTTTGATGGAATCGTGGAGCATGTGGATGACGAAGTTTTGTGCATTGCGGTTCCGTTTGGGGAAGGCGAGGGCGACGCAAGAGCTTTTATCCCGTTTGGCGGTTATCCCTATGGCCCTTATGGCTATTATCCCCGCAGGCGTTTCTTCAGGCGGACGTTCCCGCTGGGGACATTGCTGGCTCTTTCGCTGCTGCCTTATTATTTCTGACAGGCGTTCCGTTCCCGGCAATACGGTCGTTTTGGAGGTTTTTTGCGCCAAAAGCGGCCTGTGCCGGGAACGGCATTAGCGCCGGACAGGCAAAGATTGGACTAAGCGGCGAATTTTCGTTATGATAGAGTAAGCTGAAAGGATAGGAGGTTGAAGAAAAATGGATTGCATTTTTTGCAAGATCGTGGATGGCTCCATTCCGTCGAAGAAGGTTTTCGAGAATGAGCATGTTCTTGCCTTTGAAGACATTCAGCCGGCCGCTCCCGTACATATACTCATCATTCCCAAAAAACATATCCCCACGATGAATGATGTGGAGAAGGAAGATGCCGCCCTGATTGCCGAGTTGTTTGCGGCAGCCCGCCATATCGCCTCGGAACGAGGGATCGCGGAGGACGGTTATCGTCTGATTAACAATGTAAACAGGGATGGCGGCCAAGTGGTTTACCATTTGCACATCCATTTGCTCGGCGGCAAAAAGCTGGGCGCATTATTAGCAGACTGACTAAGTTGACATTGGGAAATGCTTTACCGTATAATGAAGTGTGATAAACCGTGTTAAAGCTCTGGACGGTCTGTTTCGGAGGGAGGGAAAACTGGTGTCTGAAACTAAAGTTCGCAAAAACGAAACTATTGATGCTGCGCTTCGCCGCTTTAAACGCTCCATCGCAAAAGACGGTGTTTTGGCTGAGGTGAAAAAACGCAAGCATTATGAAAAGCCAAGCGTAAAGCGCAAGAAGAAGTCCGAGGCTGCGCGCAAGAGAAAGTTTTAGGAGGATCCTTCCATAATGAACCTGAGCGAGCGATTGACCGACGATATGAAGCAAGCCATGAAGAGTCAGGACAAGTTCAAGCTAACGACCATACGAATGATGCGCGCGTCGGTTAAAAACTTGGAAATCGACCTTAAGCGTCCATTGGACGATAATGAAGTGCTTGATATATTAAGTCGGGAAGTCAAAATACGTAAAGATTCCCTCCAAGAATTTAAAAATGCCGGCCGTGACGACCTAGCGTCGGGTGTGGCTGCAGAAATTGAAATTATTAGTCAATACCTTCCCGAACAGCTCACTGAAGAAGAGATTCAAGAGATAGTAAGGCAGACCATCCAAGAACTCGGTGCCTCTTCCAAAGCGGATATGGGGAAAGTTATGAGCGCCCTTATGCCTAAAACTAAAGGACGCGCTGACGGTAAACTAGTAAACAAAGCTGTACAGCAATTTCTGCAATAGCCAACATACGGACTGACAAAGCACCCCTTTATGGGGTGCTTTTTTACCATATGGCGTAAAAACTCAACACTAAATGAAACGCGCCTGCCCATCCACGTACATGATTACCTTATTGGTTTTCCCTTTATTCCGGCATATCCGTGGCGACAGTTGCATGAATGGCTATCTATTTGAAACAATATACATAGCTCTGCGTATTAAAAGTTATTCAAAGAGTCGCTTTTTGAACACTCACTAATTGCTTAGCAAAATAAACAAAGGAGGAGACAGTTTGAACAAACGGTCTATCCGTGTTTTGCGCATGGCACTGCCTCTGCTTCTGGCAGCAGTCCTGCTCCTGTCGTTTGTGTCCGTTATTGGCGCGTCGCAGGCTGAAGAAACGGAAGGAGCCAATTCATCTACCGGACCTGCGGTTTATGTGATTCCCGTCAAAGAAAAGGTTGACCAAGGTCTTCAAGCGTTTCTGGAACGCGCTTACAAGGAAGCCGACGAAGCCAGAGCGGAGCATATCATTTTGGTGCTCAACACGCTTGGAGGCAGAGTAGACAGCGCAAGCGAGATTGGCGAATTGATTCGCACCAGTCCCATTCCGTCAACTGCCTTTATACAAGGCAAAGCGGTTTCAGCCGGCACTTATATCGCGCTGAACGCCGACAATATTGTGATGCAAAAAGGAAGCAGCATGGGATCTGCCGCAGTTGTAAACGGCGCGGGCGATCTGATCGACGATCCCAAAACCGTGTCGTTCTGGGTGAGCCAAATGAGCGAAGCGGCCAAGCTAAATGGCAGAGATCCTGCCATTGCGGCTGCAATGGTTGACGTAAACGCCGTGATTTCCTTGCCGGAAATCGGAGTGGAAAAGGGGAAAGGAGATATTTTGTCCCTGTCGGCTTCCGAAGCGGAACAAGTCGGCTATTCCGAGGGTACGGCCAATTCGGTGGAAGAGGTTGTTGCCTGGCTGAAGCTGGAAGGACGAACGCAAATCCATGTGGAGCCTTCGATTGCTGAACAGGTTGCCAAGTTTCTGGTTAACCCTATCGTTGCCACTGTATTGCTTATTCTTGGCATTGCTGGCGTAGCAATCGAGTTGTTCGTTCCAGGATTTGGAGCTCCGGGCATTGTTGGTTTGTTAAGCTTTGCGTTGTTTTTCTTTGGTTCCTATATTTCGGGATTGGCGGGGCTGGAAACCGTCGTATTGTTCGTACTCGGTATCTTGCTCCTGGCATTGGAATTATTTATTCCAAGTTTCGGTATATTAGGCATATTGGGGGGAGGCGCATTGATTACGGGCATTATACTCGCAGCTCCGACGCCACAATCGGGTTTCCTGACGCTTGGCGTGGCATTCGCCGTATCCGTCGTCATCGTAGTGCTGTTTGCAAGAACCAACAAAGGACGCGGCATATGGAACAAATTTATTTTGCGCGAAAGCTTGACGACCGAAGAAGGTTATTTGTCCGCTGATGTCAAAACGTCCCTGATTGGTCTGGAAGGAACAACACTAACGCCGCTTCGTCCTGCAGGAACAGCTCTAATCGGCGACAGCCGGGTTGACGTGGTTACCGGCGGAGAGTTTATTCCCGCCAAATCAAGGGTAAAGGTCGTTAAGGCGGAGGGTACCTGGGTCGTGGTGAAGGAAATTGGACGAGAAGATTAAAAATCCCGCCTTTGGCGGCAAAATGGAGGCATGTACATGTTTGGTTTGGACCCTATTGTAGGCGTATTTGTAATTGTTGTGCTAGCTATAATTGTGTTATCGGTGTTTCTCAGCTTTTTCCCGATTATGTTGTGGATATCCGCGTTGGCATCCGGCGTTCGTATCGGAATCATTACATTGGTGGCCATGAGATTGCGGCGCGTTGTGCCTAGCCGTATCGTAAATCCGCTCATCAAAGCGACTAAAGCAGGTTTAGGGCTGAATATCAATCAACTGGAGAGCCATTTCCTGGCGGGCGGCAACGTTGACCGGGTGGTCAATGCGCTTATTGCGGCGCAACGCGCCAATATTCCTTTGTTGTTCGAGCGGGCGGCGGCAATCGATCTTGCAGGCCGCGATGTATTGCAGGCCGTTCAAATGAGCGTTAACCCTCGCGTGATCGAGACGCCGGTTGTAGCCGCCGTCGCCAAAGACGGCATCGAGGTAAAGGTTAAAGCGCGCGTAACGGTTCGCGCGAATATCGACCGTCTTGTCGGCGGCGCGGGCGAAGAAACGATTATTGCCCGTGTCGGCGAAGGTATCGTTTCAACGGTGGGTTCTTCGGCTTCCCACAAGGCGGTGTTGGAAAACCCGGATCTAATCTCCAGAACCGTATTGGACAAAGGGCTTGACGCCGGTACGGCGTTTGAAATTCTGTCGATCGACATCGCGGACGTGGACGTAGGCAAAAACATCGGCGCGCACCTGCAAACCGAGCAAGCAGAGGCGGACAAAAAAATCGCTCAAGCCAAAGCGGAGGAACGCCGCGCGATGGCGGTTGCGCAGGAGCAGGAAAATAAAGCCAAGGTTGTCGAGATGGAAGCCCGCGTTGTGGAGTCGGAGTCGCAGGTTCCGCTTGCCATGGCTGAAGCTTTGCGCAGCGGCAAACTAGGCGTAATGGATTATATGAACCTGAAAAACATCGAGGCTGATACCAAAATGCGTTCCAGCATCGGGGATACTGAAGGAGAAACCGATCATCGTGATGGCCGCTCCTAATTATGGGGACAATTTTTGCTTTTGACTCCATGAGGGAGGTGACAAGCGTTGAAAATCATTGAGTTTTTAATGAGCAATATTTATGTTGTTCTTATCGGGTTGTTTCTTTTAAGCCGGCTTTTTGCAAAACCCAAGGGCAAAGGGAATAAGCCGGGCGGCATGCCCGATTTTGGCGGAGGCGGCCTAGGCGGTCCGATGCATGATGACGGTCATGGCAGACCAAGCCCCGATCAGCAGCCTGCGTCCAGACAAGAAGGAGCGCCTCAGCGCCCATGGCCGGGCAGCGTTGTCCCTGAACAAGTGGACGCGGGCTGGCCGGAACGTCAGAGCCAGCCAGCTTCAGCGGGTTTGCCAAAGCAGCAGGTAGTCCGTACTGGTATGCAAACGGTGAACCGTCCCGAGCGGGAGCTGACTGATCGGGGGACCGAAGCGGCAAGAGCCGGCGAGCGCGGCGGGCTTCAGCCTAAGCGTTCCGGCAGCCAGCTGCCCGGGGATATCTCTGGTCCGCAACGTTCCAAGCGCACGGTGTCCCGCGCGTCTGCGCTTCTGTCGGGAAAACCAAGCGCCGAAGACATGCGCAAGGCTGTATTGTGGGCCGAAGTATTGGGTCCTCCCCGTTCGAAGCGCCGTCTGCGACAATAGCATTAGAGCACAAATTCCAAACCCTTTGTTTGTCTCCGGACAGCAAAGGGTTTTTTTCGTATTGCGGCCTCCATTTTCATATTTGCCCGCCGGATAGCATATTTTGGTATAGCACATGAATATTGCGTAAGTTGGAGTTTTGCGTTTTGGTCAGTTTTTTTGCGAGGGAGGCAACGATACGGCAATGCGACAGCTGAAACGGAAAATACGAAAAATGACGGCAGAGCTGCTGGATATGCCGCAGGACGTCGTATACGATTTGCCGAGGCTGACGATGATAGGCGACCGCCAGCTCTATATTGAAAACCACAGAGGCGTCGTACGGTTCTCTTCTGAAGTGCTTAGGCTTGCATTAAGCAAAGGACAACTGGAAGTTAGGGGCAGCGGCCTTGTCATACGGACCATTTGGAGTGAAGAGGTTTTTATAGAGGGATTGATTAGCGGGATCGAGCTTATACCATAATGGTAACGGGAGGGAGACGCCATGAAGGGACAAGGCGTTATCTGGGTTAAAGGCGAAGTGGTTGTAGAAATTAGGGGCGGCAGTCCCGAGGAACTGGTCAATAAATGTCTGGCTGGGGGACTTTCTTTGTCCTCTATCGCCCGGACAAGCAATGGCGTCATGAGATTTACGCTGTCGGTGAGCGACTTTTTTCGGCTTCGCCCGTATTTAAAGGAGACAAGCTGCCGGGTCCATGTTATTTCGCGTCACGGATTGCCCTTCTTGCTTCGCCGTGCAGAGCGCAGAATCGGCTTTGCGGCGGGTTTGACGTTTTTTTTCGTACTGCTGTTCTTGCTTTCCTCCTTGGTCTGGAGCGTTGATGTGGAAGGGAATACGCGGCTTACCCGGGAAGAGGTATTGAACGCGGCAAAAAGCGAAGGCCTGTACCCCATGCAATGGTCCTTCCGTCTTCAGGATGCGGACGTGCTGTCCAAACGGCTGGTCTCGGCATTGCCTGGAACAACCTGGGTCGGCGTGGAGAAAAAAGGGACAAAAGTGCGCATACAAGTAGTCGAAATGACGCTTCCGGAGAAGCCTCCCCTGCAAAATCCCCGTCATTTGGTAGCCAGTGCCGATGCGGTCATTACGCAAATTGTTGCGGAAACGGGGAAGGCCGTTGTCAAAAAAAATACGCGCGTTAAAGCCGGACAAACGTTGATTTCCGGTATTATCGGTTCGGAAACCAATAACAAAACGGTTGTTGCACAGGGAACGGTGCGCGGGCTTGTCTGGTATGAATATGATATTGCAAGTCCCATGGTCCAGAAGGTAAAGGTTTATACGGGCGACAAAAAAACGAGATGGTATGCCGTTATCGGCTCCCGGGCGCTTCAGGTGAGCGGCTTTGGCAATCCCGGCTTCGAGCAGTCGGAGAGCATTGAACACATGGAACTGCTGTCATGGCGAAAATGGTCGCTTCCCGTCGGACGAATGAAGGAAACCATCATGGATGCGGAAATGCGCGAACGGGAATTGACACAGGAAGAAGCAAAAAACAACGGAATTTTGGGCGCAAAAGCAGATATTATGGAAAAGGCTGGAATAGATGTCCTCTTCAGGGACGAAATTGTTTTGCATGAAAAGGCGGAGAATGGTAAAGTTTATATGAAAGTTCTTTTTGAAGTAGAGCAATCTATCGTCAAGGAATTGCCTATAGTCCAAATGCAGGGAGACTGAGAATTGTTGCAAATTGAAACAACGACCTTAAAAGTACCGCTTGGGAATGCTGCCGAAGGGCTGGCCTTGTTCGGTCCGCAGGACAAGTTTCTAAAACTGGTAGCCGACCAGGTAGAATGCACGATAAGCTCCCGCGATGCGGAAATTGTCATTAGCGGACCGGCGAAGGAAGCGGAATCGCTGGAACAGCTGTACAGCGTGCTGCTGCAGCTTGTAAGAAACGGGTATACGCCTTCCGAGCGCGACATTGCCTATGCGCTTGAACTGGCCAGAGAGATGGCTGCTGAGGAATTGCTGGATCTGTTCAAGAAAGAGATCGCCAGCACATTCCGGGGCAAAAAAATTATGGTGAAAACGATTGGCCAGCGGCATTATGTCAAAACGATCAAAAAGCTGGACATCGTGTTCGGCATCGGACCTGCCGGTACGGGCAAAACCTATCTGGCGGTTGTTCTAGCCGTTATGGCGCTTAAGGAAAATGCCGTTAAACGAATTGTGCTGACGCGACCCGCCGTGGAAGCGGGCGAAAACCTGGGCTTTTTGCCAGGCGACTTGCAGGAGAAGGTTGATCCATATTTGAGGCCGCTATACGACGCGCTCCATGACGTATTGGGACCGGAAGCCACCGCCAAAGCGCTTGAGCGCGGGCTGATCGAAATTGCGCCGCTTGCTTATATGCGCGGGCGGACATTGGATGATTCTTTTATTATTTTGGACGAGGCTCAAAACACCACCCCGGAACAAATGAAAATGTTCCTGACCCGGCTTGGCTTCGGCTCCAAAATGGTTATTACCGGCGACGTGACGCAAATCGATCTTCCCAGAGGCAAATCCTCCGGCTTGATGGAGGCGCAGCGCATTCTGAAGGATATTCCCGAAATCGGGATGATCACGTTTGTGGAAAGCGACGTCGTACGGCATTCGCTCGTTCAAAAAATAATAACGGCTTATAATCGGGATGCTGAAAATAAAGTCTAGAAAGGGAGAGAGCCGCATGGTCAAGAACGGGTCAAGCAAGCCTGCGAGCGTCAAGGAAAGGGCGAAAACGCAGGGCTGGAGGCAAAGCCCCGCCGTCAAGTGGGTACTGATGGCATTGTTCGTGCTGCTTTTTTATTTTAGCCTTGCCCCGCACGTTATACCGGAAACCTATGATATTACCGAAGGAAAAGCAAGCGACAAGGATATCAAGGCTCCCTTTCAGATTCGCGACGAAAAGGCGACAAGGCAAGCGGAGGAAGACGCGGCCAAAAAGATCGACGATGTTTTTTCCATCGTGGGGCTTCGCAACGACCAGCTGGTCGAGCAAATCCTGTATCGCATCGAACAGCTGAATATGGATGATCAGGTGACGGTTCAGAACAAAATCGATATTTACCGCTCCGAGATACCGGGCCGTTATGCCAGCCATATCGACGCTTTTGTCAAAAATAGCAGGAGCAGCGGCACCTACAACAATACGCTGCTGGAGGAAATGGCCCGGCTTGCCAAGGAGCAGCAATATACGATTCCGGAGGAAACGTTCTACAAGATGCCGCAGCTGACCAGCGATCAGATTGCGGAAATGCGGCTCGTTGCACGGGATATTGTCCGCAAGCTGATGAACGAGCAGATCCGCGAAGCGGAAACGGCTCGCACCCAGGTGGCGGAGCTGGTGAACGCCAGCTCCTTGTCCAACCGTACGGCCCGCGAAATTGTTCAGGAGCTGGCGCGGTTTGTCATCATGCCCAACAAGTTTCTGGATACCGAAAAAACGGAGGAAGCGCGCGAGCAAGCCAAGCTGAATACAACTCCGGTTGTTTTCAAGGAAGGCGACATCATTGTGAAGAAAGGCGAGGTTATAACGCCTGATTTGTACAAGCTGCTTTCGGATTCCAATCTGCTGCAGGATAAAAAGCATTATTGGCCGCAAACCGGTCTGCTGATCCTGTCGCTGATGTTTGTGGTTATGCTGTATGCCTATCTGCATCAATCCGGCTCCATCGGCGGCGTAAAGCCTAAATACACCAACTCCCAGCTGCTGATGCTTTGGCTGATTTTTGTCATTAACATTATGACCATTCAGATCATCGCCCTTACGCAGACGGATGCGGCATCCTATGCGGGCTTCCTGGCTCCCGCCGCGTTGGGCGCCATGCTGATTACGCTGTTATTGGATCTGCATCTTGCTATTATGGGTTCATTTATTTTTGCTTTAATGGGCAGTATTATTTTGAATACATCGCAGAATCAAATTTTTGACTTCAAATACGGCTTCTTCATTATCGTTGTATCGCTTGCCGCGGTTTTCTCTATTCATAGGGCCAGCCAGCGCTCCGCCATTCTGAAAGCGGGGATAATGGTCAGCTTGTTTGGTTCCTTGGCTGTAATGGCGATGTTGATGATGTCGGAAAATCTCGACCGCATGCCGTTTATTTATTCCATTGCTTTTGCCTTTGCAAGCGGTTTGCTGACGGCGATTCTGGTTATCGGTCTAATGCCGTTTTTTGAAATTACGTTTGGCATATTGTCGGCTCTCAAACTTGTGGAGCTGTCTAATCCAAATCATCCGCTGCTGCGGAAGCTGCTGACGGAAACGCCGGGCACTTATCATCACAGCGTCATGGTGGGCAATCTGTCGGAAGCGGCCGCGGAAGCGATTGGAGCGGATGGGCTGCTTTGCCGGGTAGGCTCGTTTTACCATGATATCGGAAAAACGAAACGGCCCAACTATTTTATTGAAAATCAGTCCAATATCGAAAATCCGCATGATACGATCGAGCCGATGCTTAGCAAATCCATCATTGTTGCGCATGCGCGGGATGGCGTGGAAATGCTGAAGGCGCACAATATACCTAAACCGATTCGGGATATTGCCGAGCAGCATCATGGCACGACCTCGCTGAAGTTTTTCTATTTCAAAGCGAAAAAGCAGGCGGAGGAGCAAGGGCTGGAAATCAACTTTACCGAAGACGATTACCGTTATCCCGGCCCCAAAGCGCAATCCAAGGAAGCGGCCGTTGTGGGCATAGCGGATTGCGTAGAAGCCGCAGTGCGCAGCCTGCGTAATCCAACGGTGGAGCATGTCGAAGCGATGATTAATAAAATCATCAAAAGCCGGCTGGATGACAACCAATATAACGAATGCGACTTGACGCTGAAGGAACTGGACAAAATTGCCCAGTCTCTAAAAGAAAGCATTATCGGCATCTTTCACTCCCGGATTGAATACCCGGATGATGCCAAAACAAAGGAGAATACGGAGACAAAATGAGCCTGCAACTGGATTGGAGCAACGAGCAAGACATCATCGATATACCGGACAGCTGGATCGTCAAGCTTAGCGAGATGCTTCAGCTCGCTGGCGCCGCCGAAGGCATGGAGGACGGAGAAGTTACGCTGACCTTTGTGGACGATGCCGGCATTCACGAGATGAATCGGGATTATCGCGGCATTGACCGGCCTACGGATGTATTGTCCTTCGCCATGCTGGATGACGGCCCTGAGGAGCTGGACATTATTTTTGAAGTTGACAGCGAGGATGAAGGCGATCCGCTGTCCGGCATGCTGGGCGATATCATTATTTCCGTGGAGCGGGCAAAAGCCCAAAGCGAGGAGTATGGCCATTCCTTGGAACGGGAAATCGGCTTTCTCTTTGTGCACGGCTTCCTGCATTTGCTGGGTTATGATCATGAGGATGCGGATGCCGAGGCGGTTATGACCGCAAAGCAGGAGTCTGTGCTTGGCGCCGCCGGATTAACCCGCTAATGCAAAAATTTCTCTCCAGTCTGGGCTACGCCTGCTCAGGCATTTACGAGGCCGTTCGCAGTCAGCGCAATATGCGGATTCATTGTGTCGCGGCTGTGATCGTTGTAGCGGCAGGATTGGTGTTGTCGCTGGGGGTGCTGGAATGGGCTCTGCTGTGCCTGAGCATGGCGCTTGTTATCAGTCTGGAGCTGGTCAACACGGCAATTGAGCATGTGGTCGACCTTGCAAGTCCGGAAAGAAAACCGCTGGCCAAGGCGGCCAAGGATACAGCTGCGGGGGCCGTTTTGGCCGCCGCGGTTTTTGCAGTGGTTGTTGGCTTGCTGGTGCTTGGCCCGCCTTTGCTAAAGCTGGTCTTTTATTAAGGGGAAGATCGAATGATTTGCAATCAAGAAAGGACGGAATGAAGTATGGGGGGAAATACCCTTTCAAAACAATATCAGGATTTGCTTGCTGCGGCGCGTGAAGCCATGAAATCGGCCTATGTGCCGTATTCTCATTTTTCAGTGGGAGCAGCGCTGCTGGATGGCAATGGTCATATCCATCACGGCTGCAATGTGGAAAACGCAGCTTATGGAGCAACCAATTGCGCGGAGCGCACGGCATTGTTCCGGGCTATGGCGGACGGTCATCAGGCAGGCTCCTTCCAAGCGATTGCCGTTATTGGCGACACGGACGGTCCAATCGCGCCATGCGGCGTCTGCCGTCAGGTACTGGTGGAGCTTTGCGGGCCGGACATGCCGGTCATTATGAGCAATCTGCAAGGAAACTGGCAGTTGACTTCGGTAGCGGAGCTGCTTCCCGGAGCCTTTACCCCCGCATCGCTGGTCAAGGAGGACTAACCAAATATGTCTAAGAAAGAATTCAAATCCGGCTTTGTTGCCATTATCGGCAGGCCGAATGTAGGCAAGTCCACATTAATGAATCATTTAATAGGCCAGAAAATAGCCATCATGTCGGATAAGCCGCAAACGACTCGCAACAAAATTCATGGCGTTTATACGACTGACGATTATCAAATCGTCTTCCTGGACACGCCCGGCATCCATAAACCCCAATCCAAATTGGGGAATTACATGAATCAATCCGCCGAGGGCGCTTTGAAAGAAGTAGAGGCGGCCTTGTTTCTTGTCGATGTTTCGGAAGGCATCGGCGGCGGCGACCGCTTTATTATCGAGCAGCTGAAAAAAGTGAAAACGCCCGTGTTTCTCGTCATGAACAAAATTGACAAAGTCGAACCAGAGCAGCTGCTTCCGATTATTGTGCAATATAAGGATTTGTACGACTTTGCTGAAATCATACCGATCTCAGCAATGAAAGGCAATAACGTTAACACGCTGCTGGAGCAATTGACCAAATATTTGCCGGCGGGACCTCAATATTATCCGGCGGATCAAGTGACGGACCATCCCGAGCAATTTGTTTGCGCCGAACTGATCCGCGAGAAAATTCTGCATTTGACCCGGGAAGAAATTCCACACTCCATCGCGGTTGCGATCGAGGATATGAAGGTACAGGACAATGGCGTCGTATATATCGGAGCTGTCATTTATGTGGAGCGCGACTCGCAAAAAGGCATTATAATCGGCAAACGGGGAGATCTGCTCAAGGAAGTGGGGAAAGCCGCTAGAAAAGATATTGAAGCGTTGCTTGGCTCCCGCACATTCCTGGAGCTTTGGGTCAAGGTGAAGAAGGATTGGCGCAACCAGGAGCGTGTCTTAAAGGATCTTGGTTTCAGACACGATTAAAACGTCCAATGGGCCCCGCCAGCATCGGCAACGTCATTGACTGATTTTGCTACGGATAGGGTGCCGCCTGAAATGTCATCCTATAAACGTCTGGATTAGGGCGTGTCTGCTCCCTGCGAAATTTTCAGACGCGCCCAGCATTTCCGAGGCGGAAAGGGTGGATAGCCATGCGGGATTTTTCGTGGAACTATTTTGCGTTGACCGGTGATGTGGAATCCTTTATGCTTTACAAAGAAGTGAACAATCGGCACGTGTTGGCGGAGCAGGACAGCATGGATGACGAGGAGTACGAGGCGGCGGATGCCGATTTTTAGATAAGGGTTTTGTGGGGGAGTAGCCGATATGCTGTATCGGGTGGAAGGCATCGTCATTCGCAGTATGGATTATGGGGAAAATAACAAAATTGTTACGCTTTTGTGCGATTCCGGAAGCAAAGCTGGCGTAATGGTGCGCGGAGCAAAAAAAGTCAAAAGCCGCTATGGTTCGCTTTCGCAGCCCTTTACGTACGGAGAGTTTCAATTTATAAGAGGCAAAGGCCTCGGAACACTTCAGCATGGTGAGATGATCCAATCTCACCATGTTTTGCGCAGTCAACTGGATCTATCTGCTTTTGCCTCCTATGTTGCGGAGCTTACAGATCGAACGCTGCAGGAGGATGAAAGCAGCTCATTCCTGTTTCAGCAGTTGAAGGCTTGTTTTGGCGCTATGCAAGACGGGAAGGATCCCGCCATCGTTTGTCATCTGTACGAGATGCGCATACTGGAGCTGGCGGGTTATTCTCCTGAATTGGATGAGTGCGTCCAATGCGGCAACGTCGTTGGCCCGTTTGCTTTGTCGGGAGCGGCCGGCGGTGTTTTATGCTCTCGCTGCCGCTACCGCGATCCCGGCAGCTTGCCTATTAGCGAATCGGCACATAAGCTGCTGCGTCTGTTTCGCCGGATGGATATTCGAAGATTAGGCAATATTACGGTGTCGCCGGAGACAAAAGCCGAGCTGAAGTCCGCGATGCGAAGCCTGATGGATCATCAGCTAGGCTTGCAGCTTAAGTCGCGAAACTTTTTGGATCAGCTGGATAAATTGGTTTGACAATTGTTACCCTGCATCATACAATAGGGAAATATGAATATCGGACAATGATGGAAAAAGTAGTTTGGAAATGCCGTTTCATTCAGCGAGTCGGGAACAGTGCAAGCCCGATGCGGCGATCTTGACGAAAGGCGCTCCGGAGTCCGGCTTGGGAAAAGCGGGTTGTCTTTAAGGCAGCCAATTAGGGTGGAACCGCGGGAAGCATACTCTCGTCCCTATGTCTGACAGCAGACGTAGCGGCGGGAGTTTTTTGCGTGCCGATGCGTTTGTTCCATCGCCATCCATTGCGGAGGCGTTACTGAACCTGAGAAGGAGTGGAGCGGTTTGAATTTTCAAAGCATGATTTTGACGCTGCAGCAATTTTGGGCTGAACAAAACTGTATTCTTGTACAGCCTTATGATGTCGAGAAGGGAGCGGGAACGTTAAACCCGATGACCTTCCTGCGTTCCATCGGACCGGAGCCATGGAATGTTGCATATGTAGAGCCTTCCCGTCGTCCGGCGGACGGACGTTACGGAGAAAACCCTAACCGGCTTTACCAGCATCACCAATTCCAGGTGATTATGAAACCGTCCCCCGATAATATTCAGGAGCTGTACCTGGAAAGCTTGAAACGGCTGGGCATCGATCCGGAGGAGCATGATATCCGCTTTGTCGAGGACAACTGGGAGCATCCCGGTTTAGGCGCATGGGGACTTGGCTGGGAAGTTTGGCTTGACGGCATGGAAATTACGCAATTTACGTATTTCCAGCAAGTCGGCGGAATCGATTGCCATCCCGTTGCCGTAGAAATCACCTATGGCATGGAGCGTCTTGCTTCCTACATTCAAGAGAAAGAAAATGTGTTTGACCTGGAGTGGGTGGAAGGAGTCACTTACGGCGATGTATTCCTGCAGCCAGAGTTCGAGCATTCCAAATATACATTTGAGCTTTCCGATACGGAAATGCTGTTTTCGCTCTTCGGCAAATATGAGGAAGAGGCCAAAAAAATTATGGAGCAAAAGCTGGTATTCCCGGCTTACGACTACACGCTTAAATGCTCCCACGCTTTCAACCTGCTGGACGCGCGCGGCGCAATCAGCGTAACGGAAAGAACAGGCTACATTACAAGAATCAGAAATCTCGCGCGGGCATGCGCGGCCACTTATCTGGAGGAGCGCGAGCGGCTTGGCTTCCCGCTGCTGAAGAAAGGGGATGAGCAGAATGGCTAAGGACTTGCTATTGGAAATCGGCCTGGAGGAAGTGCCGGCCCGTTTTGTGCGGGGAGCAATTGACCAGTTGAAGGAAAAAACCGAAAAATGGCTTCAGGATTCCCGCATTTCGTTTCAAGCGGTAAAAGCTTACGCCACGCCGCGCCGCTTGGCTGTTTTGGTGGAAGGCGTAGCCGAAAAGCAGGAAGACAGCAATGAAGAAGCCAAAGGCCCGTCCCGCAAAATCGCTCAGGATGAAGCCGGAAACTGGAGCAAGGCGGCGCTTGGATTTGCACGCAGCCAAGGCGTAGAACCGGAAAACTTCTATTTTCAAGAGCTGGGCGGCGTCGAGTATGTTTATGCTCGCAAAAGCAGCATAGGGCAGGAAACGTCTACGCTTCTGGCTGAAGGCCTGCAAGGCATCATTACCGGGATGTCCTTCCCAAAAAATATGCGGTGGGGCAGCTACGAGCTGCGTTTTGTCAGACCGATTCGCTGGCTTGTGGCGCTGTTCGGCCAAGATGTCATTCCTTTTACGATTACAGGCGTAACAACGGATCGCGTTTCCCGCGGCCATCGCTTCTTGGGCAAAGAGACGATCATAGAAGAGCCGTCTCTCTATCAGGCCAAGCTTCGTGAGCAGCAGGTTATTGTGGACATCGAGGAGCGCAAAGCCCTGATTCTGAAGCAAATCGAAGAGTTGAAGGCGCAAAAAGGCTGGCAAATTGCGATCAAGGAAGATCTGCTGGAAGAAGTGTTGTTCCTGGTGGAATATCCTAGCGCGCTATTCGGCTCGTTCGACCCTTCATTCCTCAATATCCCGCAGGAAGTGCTGATTACTTCCATGCGCGAGCATCAGCGTTATTTCCCGGTGCTGGACGATCAAGGAAAGCTGCTACCGTATTTTGTTACGGTTCGGAACGGCGATTTGCGTTCAATCGAGACTGTAGCCAAGGGCAATGAAAAGGTGCTCCGCGCCAGATTGTCCGACGCCAAATTTTTCTATGAAGAAGACCATAAACTTACCATTCAGCATGCATTGTCCAAGCTGGAATCCATCGTGTATCACGAAGAGCTTGGCACAGTAGCCGAAAAAGCTCGTCGCGTTGCAGACACTGCGATTGCAATTTCCAAAAGCCTTGGGCTGGAAGGCGAATTGGCCAGTGACGTTGCACGCGCGGCTGAAATCTGCAAATTCGACCTTGTTTCGCAAATGGTCTACGAGTTTCCTGAACTGCAAGGCATCATGGGCGAGGATTACGCCCGCAAGCTTGGCGAGAGGGAAGCCGTTGCCAAGGCGGTTAATGAACATTACCAGCCGCGTTTCTCGGGCGACGCCGTACCATCCGGAATCGTGGGAGCCATTGTCAGCCTGGCGGATAAAATCGATACCATCACGGGCTGCTTCTCCATCGGCATTATTCCTACGGGCTCGCAGGATCCTTACGCTTTGCGCAGACAGGCTGCGGGCATCGTTGCCATATTACTGGCATCCCCGTTCAAGCTGAAGCTGGATGAGCTGTTTGGATTGTCGCTTGGCGTTCACGAACAGCGTGGTCTGAAACGTTCCGCCGATGATGTGCGTAAAGAACTTAACGACTTTTTTGCCCTTCGCGTGAAAAACTGGTTGTCGGAGCAAGGCAATCGTTATGATGTGATAGATGCGGTGATGGCGACAGGATTTAATGATCTTGGCTTGACGGCAAGCCGTGCGGCGGCGGTTGGCGCAGCTGCGGCTGGCGACGGAAAAGGTGAGTTCAAATTAGTTGTGGAGGCCTTCAGCCGCGTCAGCAATCTGGCTGCCAAGTCCGAGGGCGGAGCAGTAAACACGGCGCTGTTTGCAGAGCCGGCTGAAGCCGCATTGTACGAAGCATGGCTTAATGGACGCGAGGCATTCCACGAAGCCTTCCGCAACCGCGAAATCGAAAAGGCGATCCAATTGTTGTCCCAATTGAAACCAGCGATTCACGCGTATTTCGACAGCGTCATGGTTATGGCTCCTGACGAAGCCGTGCGCGCAAACCGGTTGGCGACTCTGGAAAGCATTGCGCTTGATATCAGCCTGATCGCGGATTTTTCGCGTCTTGTCTGGTAAAATCTCGCGTCATGGAAGGGTGGAGATGAGGATATGTCTGACTTAACAGGCAAACCGGAGGTTATCGTATACGTTGTATCCGATGCCGCCGGCGATACGGGCGAACTAGTCGTACGCGCGGCTATCGCCCAGTTTCATCCGATTCATGCCGACATTCGCCGCGCTCCGTTTGTTTCCGATGAAGGCTTGTTAGCCCGAATTACGGAGCAAGCGGCAATATCGGAAGCTATTGTGCTCTATACGCTGGTTAGGCCGCATTTGCGCGAAGCGATGCGGCAGCTGGCGGAGGAAGCCGGCATTACGGCAATTGACCTGCTGGGTTCGTTTATTGAAACGCTGGAGCAGCGCACGGGCCGTAAATCGCGGCAGGAGCCGGGCCTCAACCATGTGCTGGATGCGGACTATTTCCGTAAGGTTGAAGCAGTCGAATTTGCCGTAAAATATGATGACGCAAGAGATACAATGGGTGTTTTGAAGGCGGACATCGTGCTGGTTGGCGTATCGCGAACCTCCAAAACTCCATTGTCCATGTATCTTGCGCATCAGAAGTTCAAAGTCGCCAACGTGCCGCTGGTGCCGGAATTGAAACCGCCGGAAGAGCTGTTCAAGCTTCCGAAGCGCAAGGTGATCGGCCTCACGATCGATACGGGGTATTTAAACGTAATACGCAAGGAGCGGCTCAAAGCTTTAGGATTGCCGAATACGGCCGCCTACGCAACAAAGGACCGGATTCAGGAAGAGCTGGAGTATGCGGAGAGCATTATGAAAAAGCTGGGTTGTGTCGTCATTGATGTTTCGCATAAAGCCGTTGAGGAAACCGCCAGCCTGATCATGGAATATATCCGGACTCCTTAGAAATCCGTATATGACGACCACGATGCGGCCTGACATTTTTCTTAGCAAAGAACGGACTTTTTGAACAACTTCAAGAAGGATTACGATTTAGTTTGACGTATATTAATGTAGAATGGAAATTCGGAAGGCGGGGAGGATACGGGATGAAGGCAAAATCGACAATTGTTGTGGATGCGGATTCCTGCCCCGTCAAACAGCAAATTCAAGAAACGGCTTTTGCAATGGGGGTTCCCGTTGTGTTGGTTGCGTCCTATGACCATTTGCTGCTGCCGAAGGATGGCGTACAAGTCATTCAGGTGGACCGCAGCGACCAATCCGTGGATTTGTATATCGCCAACAGCGTATCGTCTGGCGATATCGTCGTAACGGGAGATTTTGGACTGGCCTGCATTGTTATTGGCAAAGGCGCAATCGTATTATCGCCTCGCGGCGAGCAATACACGGAAGACAACATCGATTATTTGATGGATCGGCGGCACGAAAGCGCCCGCCGGCGTCGGGCCGGAGGCAAAACAAGAGGGCCAAGAGCCATGAGCGAAGCCGACAGACAACTTTTTCAACAAAAGTTGACAAAAGTTTTGCATGAACAGCAGGAGAAATGTGAGCTTTAGCGAATATTATCTTAGAACTCCAAGCGAATCCCGTTTGAGCTTGGGATGAAGGTGATGAACGATGACATACGGTAAAATACCGGAAGAGGTCATTGACGCTGTCCGCAAGCGTCATGACATTGTAGACACGGTCGGGAAATACGTTCATCTCACGAAGCAAGGCAAATATATGAAGGGGTTGTGTCCGTTTCACTCCGAAAAGACGCCTTCCTTTACCGTCACGCCTGAATTGCAAATTTTTCATTGCTACGGGTGCGGAAAAAGCGGCAACGTTATTCGGTTTGTAGAAGAGATGGAGGGGTATTCATTCCCGGAAGCGGTACGGGTATTGGCTGAAGAAGCCGATATTCCAGTGACCTGGACTTCGGATGGAGGGACGCAGCAGGACCCGACCCGCCAGAAGCTGGTCGAAGCCCATGAGCTGGCCGTCAAGTTCTATCATTATTTTCTGAATAATGCCAAGCAGGGAGAAAAGGCCAAGCGTTATCTCCGGGATCGGGGAATGAGCGACAAGCTGATCGATCAATTCATGATTGGATGCGCTCCCGATGATTGGGATGTATTGACCAAGTTTTTGATTGGTCGCGGCTATGATCCCGTCTTGCTGGAACAAGGCGGATTAATCTCCGCCAAAAATGACGGCAGTGGTTATGTGGACCGGTTCCGCGGAAGAATCATGTTCCCGCTATATGACGCCAATGGCAAGGCTTCGGCCTTTGCTGCGCGCATCGTGGACGAGGGATCGCCCAAGTATTTGAACTCTCCGGAAAGCAGGCTTTTCGTCAAAAGCCGCACGCTTTACAATCTGCATCTGGCGAAAGCCGCCATCCGCAAACGGAAACAGGTCGTGCTTTTTGAAGGGTATATGGATGTCATTAAGGCCTGGCAAGCCGGAGTGGATAACGGAATTGCAACGATGGGAACGGCGCTGACTGAGGAGCATTGCTCCATGATGCGCCGTCATGCGGAGGAGGTTCTTCTCTGCTATGACGGCGACGATGCGGGACAAGCTGCCGCTTTCAAAAATATTCCGCTGCTCGAGGCCGCCGGACTTAAGGTGGTAATGGCCGTTTTGCCGAAGGGCAAAGACCCCGATGATTATATAAGCGAATACGGTCCGGACGCCTTCCTGAGGGAAATTATCGACAGTCCGGTTTCAGTTACAAAATTTAAGCTTATATATTCAAGGAAAAACCATATACTGCTAAAAGAAGAGGGACGCAAGAATTACCTGATGGAAGCAGTAGAAATTGTAGCCGGCGTGGAGTCCTCCACGGAACGCGAAGTCTATTTGAAGGAATTATCCCGCGAGTTCGACATTTCGCTTGACGCGCTGAAGCAGGATTGCCATGGAATACGAATGGAACTGCAAAAAAAGAAACCGCAAAGGGATAATAACGACAATTCGTGGAATAATGGTAGGAATGAAAAGCGCCGTGCGCCCGGTGCTCCCAAGATTTTGCCTGCTTACATGTATGCGGAGCGGAGACTGCTGCATGTGATGATGCAGGATCAAGAGATCGCCGAAATTGTGCATGAGCGTGTGGGAGATGCCTTTAATGCAAGGGATCACGCCGCGCTTGCCGCTTATTTGTACGCCTACTACGCACAAGGCTACGAGCCGGACGCCGCCCGGTTTGTGCAAACCCTTGAGGACCCCGGTCTGGAGGAGACGGCATCTTCCATTCTGCTGATGGAAGACAACTCGTCCCGGGATGAAACGTCGCTCAATGCATATATTGAAACCATTCTGAGGGAGCCGTTGCTTCGGAATATTGAACGCAAGAAAGAAGAGTTTGCACGCGCCGAGCGCGCAGGCGATGCCTTGACGGCAGCGCAGCTGGGCATTGAGATTATAACCCTGGAAAGAGGGCTTAAAGGTTGACCGGATGGTTGTTTCCAGGGAGGAGGGAGTCGGAATATGGCGAATGATCAACATACTGAGCTGGATACCGAGCAAAAGTTGGATCACGTGAAGGATCAGCTCATTGAGCAGGGCAAAAAAAGATCCTCCTTAACGTATAAAGAAATTATGGAGAAACTGTCTCCCTTTGATCAGGACCCGGAGCAGATCGACGAGTTTTTTGAGCAGCTTGACGATTTAGGCATCGAGGTATTGAACGAAAGCGATGAGGAGAATCCCCTCAGACCGGCTGCTGAAGAGCAGGAGCGCGAAAGCGACGATTTTAATTTCGACGATGATTTGGCATTGCCGCCGGGCATTAAAATCAACGATCCCGTCAGAATGTATCTGAAGGAAATCGGTCGTGTGCCGCTTTTGTCTGCGGATGATGAAATCGAGCTTGCAATCCGGATCGAAAATGGCGACGAGGAGGCGAAGCGCCGACTTGCTGAAGCTAATCTTCGTCTTGTCGTCAGCATTGCCAAGCGTTATGTAGGCAGGGGCATGTTATTCCTGGACTTGATTCAGGAAGGCAATATGGGCTTGATCAAGGCGGTTGAAAAGTTCGACCACCAGAAGGGCTTCAAGTTCAGTACCTACGCAACCTGGTGGATTCGCCAGGCCATTACGCGGGCGATCGCGGATCAGGCGCGTACTATCCGGATCCCGGTTCATATGGTTGAAACCATTAACAAGCTGATACGCGTTTCGCGTCAGCTGCTGCAAGAGCTTGGGCGTGAACCCACGCCGGAAGAAATTGCGGTTGAAATGGAGCTAAGCACGGAGAAGGTCCGCGAAATCATGAAGATCGCTCAAGAGCCCGTATCGCTGGAAACTCCTATTGGGGAAGAAGACGATTCGCATCTTGGAGACTTTATCGAGGATCAGGAAGCGCTGGCGCCCGCAGATGCTGCTGCCTACGAACTGCTCAAGGAACAGCTTGAGGATGTGCTCGACACGCTTACTGAACGTGAGGAAAACGTGCTTCGCCTTCGTTTCGGTCTGGATGACGGTCGTACTCGTACGCTGGAGGAAGTGGGCAAAGTATTTGGCGTAACGCGCGAGAGAATTCGGCAGATTGAAGCCAAGGCCCTTCGCAAGCTTCGCCATCCAAGCCGCAGCAAACGGCTTAAAGACTTTCTGGAATAACGGCACTATGCCGAAAATCGACCTTTCTGCGTTTGCAGCGAGGTCTTTTTTTCAGATGAGAACAAGGCAAGGACAGGAAAGGATGGCGTCCAATGGAACAGGATCGCAGAGCAATCGTTCTCAAGGAAATACAGCATTGGAGTCGCAGTAAGCTGTTGCCTGAGCAATATTGCGAATTTCTGCTTAATCTGTACAGCGATCCCGAAACACCAAGGCAAGCGCCGCAGCCGAATCATGCCGTCGGTAAAGCGATAGCAGCGGTGCAACGGGCAACAGGCAAACAATGGTTGCTTACTTTTGGAACTTTTACCTTAATTTCCTTTGTTGTGCTTTATTTTAGCTCTTTTCATCCGGCATTGCAAATCGGAATTGTTTTGCTTGGCACACTGGCTTTTTTATGGTTCGGCCATCGGTTCAGAGACCGCAGCAAGGCGATGTCCAGCATGTTGGTTAGCGTAGGGGCGCTGTTGTTGCTTGGCGGCGGATTACATATTCTGGAGCTTCATGAGCTAGACGCCTGGGGCTGGAAAATGGGCGTATTGGGCGGCTGTGCGCTTTTCTGGATCATATACGGCATTTGGAGAAAACTCCCTATGCTGCACTTATGCGGCTGGTTGTCCTCGCTGGTGCTGTATGGCTGGCTGCTTTCACGCTTGGATCAAGTGCCGGCATGGTACGAGGTACAGCTTTATTGGCTTCCGATCGCCATTTTGTTTGGCTGGAGCAGCTGGTTTCTGCATCGCTTCAGCAAATCGGTTGCTGCCGTTATGTTTGTTGTTTGCGCGCTTGCCTGGTTTCTTCCGGAATTGTATACGCAGCTTGTTGTTCATGATTCCGCATGGCTGCAATTGCAGCTGATTGCAAAAATCGCGTTAGGGGGCGGACTTCTCTTCACCCTGCGCAAACAATGGATGGTGTGGGTAACCTAATGATTGAATTGTCAAAACGTCTGCGGCTTGTCGCGGATTACATTCCTCAAGGCGCGGTGTTGGCGGATATCGGTTCCGACCATGCGCTGCTGCCTGTTTATATGCTGCAAAGCGGAAAAATTTCAAAAGCCATTGCCGGAGAGGTTAATCCAGGGCCGTTCCAGGCGGCGCAAAAAGCTGCTCTGTCCGCTGGTCTTGCGGACAGGCTGTCCGTTCGCCGGGGCGATGGACTGGCCGTTCTTGAGCCAGGTGAAGCCGATGTCGTTTCGATAGCGGGCATGGGCGGCGCTTTGATGTCTTCCATCCTGGAAGCGGGACGGGCAGCCGGAAAGCTGGAAGGCGTCTCCGAGTTGGTGCTTCAGCCCAATATCGGCGAGGATGCAGTCAGAGTGTGGCTATTGAGCCATAATTGGTATTTGGAAGATGAAAACATTTTGGAGGAAGACGGCAAAACCTATGAAGTGCTTCATGCGGTGCGCGACGAGGAAGCAAGTCTCAAAAATGAGGCGCTTTATGACGGCGCTTTTTTGCCCGTACCGTTGCATCCTGAGCTCAAAAAAATGATTTTGATCAGAATGGGGCCCCATTTGCTGCGTCAGCCAACAACTGTGCTAACGGAAAAATGGCAGTCTGAAATAATCAAGCTGGAGCGAATTTGGGGACAGATGGCAGAGTCCAGCGGGCAGGAAGCTCTGGTGAAGCGTGAGCAGTTCCGGAAGGAAATTGACCTATTGAAGGAGGTGCTGGATTGTTTGCCAACGGACAAACCATCATTTCGTTAATGGAGCAGCTGGCTCCAAAGCATTATGCGGTTGAAAACGACAAAATCGGATTGCAGCTGGGCACTTTGTCCAAGGAGGTGCCGAAGGCGCTTGTTGCTTTGGACGTGACTGACGAGGTGGTGGATGAAGCTATCGCGCTGGGAGCCAATCTGATCATCGCCCATCATGCCATCATTTACCGTCCGCTTGCGAAGCTGGATACGTCGACTCCGGCGGGCAAGCTTTACGAAAAGCTGATCAAGCATGATATTGCCGTCTACATTTCCCATACCAATCTGGATGTAGCGGAAGGCGGCATCAACGACTGGCTTGCGGATCAAGCCGGGATAGAGGAAAAGGGGCGGCGGTCTCTGGAGGATATCCATACCGATAAACTGTACAAGCTGGTTGTGTTTGTGCCGGAGTCCCATCTTGAAGAGGTGCTGCAAAGCATCTGGCGCACGGGAGCTGGCGAAATCGGCAATTACAGCTGCTGCAGCTTTACGAGCAAAGGAACGGGAACCTTTTTGCCAGGTGAAGGCACCAATCCGTTTATCGGATCTCAAGGGCAGCTTGAACGGGCGGACGAAGTCCGAATCGAAACCATTGTTCCGTACAGCCTGCACCGCAAGACGGTCAGCGCCATGCTAAAAGCCCATCCCTACGAAGAGGTGGCTTATGACCTGTATCCCGTCGATTTGAAGGGCAGGACCTTCGGATTAGGCCGCTGTGGCAAGCTCAAGCAGCCAACTACACTGGAAGAGCTGGCGTTTAAGCTGAAAGCGGCGTTTGAAGTGCCAACATTGCGTGTGGTAGGGCCTCTGGACCGTCAAATTAATAAAGCTGCCGTTCTTGGCGGAGCGGGGGCTCGCTATGTCAACCGGGCGATGTTTGCGGGTGCGGATGTTCTCATTACGGGAGATATCGATTATCATACAGCCCACGATGCTTTAGCAGCAGGCATGACCATTATCGACGCAGGCCACAATATTGAAAAAGTGATGAAGCAGAAGGTAGCGGATTGGCTGAACGATAAGCTTTCGAAGAGCAAATCAAACACGGAGGTTGTCGCCTCCCGATTAAGTACAGAGCCGTTTGTGTTTATCTAGCTTTTTCCTGTTGAGCTTTGCAGCAATACCCTGTATAATATTTCTGTTACGGAAAGTTTGACAGACAATCGCTGGCAGCCTCGTTGCTGCGAGAGGAAAGTCCGGGCTCCACAGGGCAGGATGCTGGATAACGTCCAGTCAGCGCGAGCTGAAGGATAGTGCCACAGAAATGGACCGCCGATGGCCCCCGCAAGGGCTGGCACAGGCAAGGGTGGAACCGTGGTGTAAGAGACCACGAGGAGTACAGGTGACTGTATTCCTGGTAAACCCCATCTGGAGCAAGACCGAGAGGATGTGGCAGCCGCAAGGCTGCAGCCTTAGCCCGAGGCGCATCCGGGTTGGTTGCTTGAGCTGTTCAGCAATGGACGGCCTAGATAGATGATTGTCGCTTCCTAGTGGGAGGGTCGTTCCCGTTTGTACCACCAGAAGTACAGAACCCGGCTTACGGCAAACTTTCCGCACGACCATACTAAAGACAAAAGACATGAGTCTGCATAACGCGGAGATCATGTCTTTTTTTACATGAATTGATTTTTTTTCATACTACATGAGCTAATAAAAAAATGGGGGGGCATATGCCCTCCCTCATAGTTTCACTACTTAAGATCCAACGCGCTCCAGCTTCCGTTTCACTTGTTGGGGGAAGGTCTGCAAGGCGCCGCCGTAATTGGCAGCGGCTTGAAGCGCTTTGTCGACGTCTATTTCGCCATGGCCAAAATAATTGTCTTTGCCTGCTTTTCCGAGATCTCTGGCGGATACGCGCATAATTTCCATCACTTCCTCATTGCTGAGCTCGGGGTTAATGGAGCGGATCAATCCTGCCAAAGCGGCGACATGCGGGCTAGCCATTGACGTGCCGGACAAGGCTGCGTATTGGCTGCCGGGATAAGTGCTGGCGATGCTGTCGCCAGGCGCCGCTACATCGATATAATCGCCGTAATTGGAGAAGGAGGCTTTCTGGTCGTTGCTCGCTGTTGCCGCCACCGCAAAAACTTCAGGGTATGCTGCCGGATAGCCGGGACGGTCTGTGTTGTCGTTGCCGCTTGCCGCAATTAAAACAACATCGCGCTCGTACGCATATTTGATGGCGTCATGCAGAAAGTCCGCTTTGGCGTAATTGCCAAGGCTCATATTAATCACTTTGGCTCCATGGTCGACCGCCCAAATAATGCCTTGAGCCACGGAGTAGGTCGAGCCTGCGCCGGAGCTGTCCAGCACTTTAATGGGCATGATTTTGTTAAACCAGGAAACGCCGGCCACTCCTTCGCCGTTATTGACGGCTGCTCCGATAATTCCGGCTACATGCGTGCCGTGTCCAACGTCGTCATCAGGCGTTTTCCCCGTATTGACGATATTTGTCCCATCAAGCAGCCTGCCTTTTAGATCGGGGTGGCTGCTCTGAACGCCGGTGTCGAGCACGGCGATTACAACCCCCTCGTCGCCCCGCGAAAGCGTCCAGCCCTGCTCTACGGCAATGGAGGGCAAATTCCATTGGTATTGGGAATACAATGCGTCATTGGGCACGATTTTGGCTGCCCGTTCATCATTCGTCAAATAGAGGTAATGGGGCTCTGTATATTCAATTTTCCAGTTGTTCTGAAAATACTGGATCAGATTGTCGGCTTCCACCTTATCGGATCGGAAAACGTACGTGTCGCCAAGCTGCTGAATAACCGCAGCGCCTACATCGGCTTTAATTTTGGACAATTGCTCGGGGGTAGGCTGGGCTGCAAAATGGACAACCGCATCCTTGACGTGATAATGGCTGGCATTGCCGTTGTCTTCGCCCGTCCGCACGGTTGTGTCCACGGTGGAATTCGGTTTGACGGATTCAATCCGGTAATTGCCTTCGGCCGGATAGGGGATCAGGCGCAAATTGCGCTTCTGGTGCATTTCAACCTGCTTGACGATATCTTGCTTCATGATGCCGACAATACCATGCCCGCTCCCGGTTTGATCGGGAACGCCCAACACAACGTAGCGGCTGCCGTCGCTGGACTCAAACGGCTTGGATTCATAGTTCGCGCCTTTTGCAATCTTTTTAGCGGCTTCCGCGCTGTAGATCTGCGCGTCGTCCTTGGCGGATGGCGGCAGCTTGCCCCATTGCACGTCCTTGCCCGCTCCTATCCAACGGATATGGGAAAGATGAGGGTGCTCTTTCATCAACGCCTTGATTTCGCCTTCTGCCTTCTTGGGGGAATCTCCGTCTGCCGCCATAATGTTGCGGAAGTCCTTGGCGCATTCCAGCAACATCAGAGTAGCCGTGGCGTCCATATCGTTTTGCAGGGCCGCCAGCTTAAGCCTTTGTTCCTTATTGGCGGAGAAAGGTACGGTTTTGGGCGGAGAGTCGCCGTCTTTTAGAAAAAACGGGGTGGCCGGTATTAATAATGCTGCCGCGGCCAAAATCACAAAAGCAGCGGTCCATTTTGATTTGCGCATGAGAAATCCTCCGTCTTGTGATAAAATGAGATGCATTAACCTTAGAGTCGCATCTGCGTCACTAAATTATGCGGACATTTTCACAATTCAGATACCGTTTCACTGGAATTTGTGGTACGATGTTGATGTTTATAGTTTTTTTGTGTGCAATGTAGAAAGGGGAACTACCACCATGCCATCAACGAACGTTAAAGCGCTGACGGAATCCACTCGCGACAAACTAAAGGAAGCGGTTGAACAGCTGGAGCCGTTTCTGAATCAGAATGCTTTATCCCAGCTTGTAGGAGATCAAAGCGAAGAAGCGGCTGAGCTTTTTTACAAGGGTCTGCTGTCTGATCTGCGCCATCTGCTTGTTTTTTCGGAAGTTGCTGTTGAAAAGCTGGGCGTTCTGCTCAGAAGGCCCAATTTCGATAATGAGTATGGTGAACGCGTATTGTATGAAGCGTATCATCAATGCGTCAACGCTTTCTTTTATCCTAAAAACGAATGTTATTCCGAAGATGGGCGTTACGCTTACACGGGACAGGATGCTATCCGTTTCCGGTACAAGCCGGTTCGGGAGGCGCGCAATATCGTTCTGGGCGTTTCCAAAATTTTCGAAGATTTGCGCGATGACTTGTCTTACTACGAAAGTGACTACATGACCCAGCGCCGTATGCAGGGACAAAAATAAGGCAGAATGAATTGCCTCCGCTTGAGGGAAACTCCTTAGCGGAGGTGATTTTTATGCCAAAGGGCGTTTCCTGCAGCGTAGCAAACTGCTCGTTTTGGGAAGAAGGCAATCAATGTGTAGCAAATGCCATTGCCATTGATATCGATCAACATTCATCACCGTCATTCCATGAAGAATTTTCCAGCGACCGTTTAGGTCTGCCCCATGAGGATTTGGCCAAGGAGTCTGCCGCTACCTGCTGCAACACCTTTAAACCAAAGGAGGATTGAGGAGACATGAGCGGTCATAACAACCACGGCAACGAACATCGTCATGAAAAAGACGCGGATCATCACAACCATGCTGCGTCGGAACTTCATTCGGAAAACAATATCGTTCAAGGAAATTTGGCCGGCGATGGCCATGCCCCTGTCAGCGACGTGACGGAGCGTCATGAGGAAGCCGCAGCGGAGAGCCACGTAGATGGAGGAAGCTATGGCGCCGATATACTGGAACGTTCCGGCGGAGGAAGCATAATTCCGGGTGGAATGGCAGCTTTTAACGAGGAAATCGGCGCGGACTTTGCCTACGGCATGCCGATCACCGGCAAGGATGATGCCGTGCAAAGCCGTTCCTCCGACCGAGCGGAGGGAGACCGAAGCGCTTCCGGCTCCGCTGTAGGCTGGGTCGCATTGGTATTTGCCATTGCTTCCTGGCTGATCTGGCCGATGCTGATGGGTATTACCTCGGTCGTCCTGGGCTTTATTGCTTACCGTCAAGGCGCTAAAGGATTAGGCAGCTGGAGTATTGCGCTTGGTCTGATCGCAATCGTCATCCGGTTGATTGCCGCGCCATTGTTTGCCATGTAGGGATATAATCCGTCATACAGCTTTTGGTCAAATTCGTGAAAAAAGCTGGGCTCTTCCAAACGGGAGAGCCCGCTTTACGGTTCTATGCCAAAAAATATGGTAGAATGGAAATGAAAATAGAAATGGAAGATTCATGGAAATCTTATTATATACATTCCTGTTGGAAGGAAAGAAAAGCTCGCTAGAGTTGTACGTTCGGGAGGTATAGACATGATTATAGATATAGCTAATGTAACCTGGGAACGGGGAGACAGCACCATATTGGATAACGTTGGCTGGCAGGTTAAGCCGGGCGAGCATTGGTGTTTGCTTGGCTTGAACGGCTCGGGAAAAACAACGCTGCTTAATATGGTTAACGGATATATATGGCCTACGTCGGGATCTGTCAGCGTATTGGGACATGCCTTCGGCGAATATGACTTGCGTGAGCTTCGTAAAGAAATTGGCTGGGTCAGCACTTCGCTCCAGCAACGGCTGTACGGTAGAGAAATTGCGCTAAAAACAGTTCTGAGCGGCAAAAATTCCACAATCGGCGTTTATGATGAAATGCTTCCCGAGGATCTGGAGCGGGCGGCAGAGCTGATGGATCGGCTTGGCTGCTCCGCCCTCAAGGATAGAACCTATGAGACGCTATCGCAGGGACAGCGTCAGCGTATTCTTATCGCACGGGCTCTGATGGGTAATCCGAGGCTCCTTATTCTGGATGAACCTAGTACGGGGCTGGATCTGTTTGCGAGAGAGCAGCTGCTGGAGATGATCTCTACGATTGCTGGCGAAGAGCAAGCGCCAACCATTATTTATGTCACTCATCATGTGGAAGAAATCATGCCGATCTTCACCCACACGTTGCTGCTCAAGGATGGCAGGGTTTATGCTGCGGGAGAAACGGCGAATGTTCTGACAACGGACCAAATGAGTTCTTTTTTTGATGTTCCGATAGCCATAGAGACAAGGAATGGTCGGTATTGGCCGACAATCGGGCTGAATCCATGACCGAGGCCGTGGAAAACAGCAAAACTTCTTGGCCACGGCTAATGATCGCGTGGCTAAAGGATCGGTTTGCCAAACGTCTTGATAGAGAGGGTTTCCTTTCCCGATTTGCAACCGGAAGCTTAGCGTTATTCGGAGCGGTTGCCATGTCCCTGCAAGTTTCCGGTATTCCAACAGGACTTGGAACCATACCGGATCAGCTAATCTTTTTAACGATGGCGGCTTTGCTTGGTTGTGCAGCTTGTTATGTCCTGACTCTGCTTTTTTCGATGGTCTATTTGCCTCTGCCTAGAAGACTCAGCTCATTGTTTGTTCTGATAGGGGCAGAAACCTATTTAATGCTTCATTACGCCGAATTTGGCTGGAAAGTAAGTCTCGTGCTGAGTCTATCTTATGCTGTCTTGGGTCTTGCTTCAGGCTTCTTGTTGGGTATTCTGGTTAAAAGCGGACTTCGATCCTGGATTAAACTGGGGGCTGCGGCTGTAACGGGCGTGTTGGCGGCGCTGCTGCTGAATGCTTTTCTTTGGGCTGGCCCTGAGGAATGGCCTGAGCGTTTCCCAAAAGAAGCATTGCTGGAAACGATGGAGCTGGATGTGGCCGACCCATCGCAGTCTGGACAATTTGAAGTGGATTTTTTTTCATACGGCAGCGGCTCTGACCGGCATCGAGAGTTGTTTGGTGATGACAGCAGCTATGAAACGGCCCCGGTTAATGCGTCATCGTACATAAAAGAATGGCCTTGGCTGCGGTCTTTGTTTTGGGGGTTCGACCAAAAGAACCTGCCGCTTAACGGCAGAGTATGGATGCCTGCCGAAGAAGGAACATATCCGCTTGCCCTCATTGTTCATGGCAATCATCTGATGGAGGATTTTTCAGACGATGGTTATGGCTATTTGGGCGAGCTGCTTGCCAGCAAGGGGATAATTGCGGTATCGGTAGATGCCAACTTTCTTAACTTTTCCGTTTGGTCTGGCATTCCTGAGGAAGACATGAAAGTCCGGGCATGGCTTCTATTAAAGCATCTGCAAGTCATTCATAATCTTGACGAATCGGGAGCAACTGCTTTTTCCGACTCCGTTGACTGGAGCAACGTAGCGCTGATCGGCCATTCGCGAGGCGGGCAGGCGGCGGCGATGGCGGCTGATTGGCCGCGATGGTTCGACGAGGATTCGGAATTGCAGGGGCTGGAGGAGATGGATATTACAACCGTTGTGGCAATCGCTCCGGTTGATCGGGCGGTTGATGATGAATATGCGGAATTGAGGGATGTTAATTATTTGACGATTCAGGGCGCAAAGGATGCGGATGTCAATAATTTTTACGGAGACCGGCAATATAATAGAGTGACGTTCAGCGGCAGCAAGGAACGTTTCAAAGCATCGCTGTATATCGAAAATGCCAATCATAGCCAGTTTAATACAAGCTGGGGACGCATGGACGAACGTCTCCCGGGCGGGTTGTTTCTGAACAGCAGGAACCTGCTGTCGCAAGGGGAACAGCAAAAAATCGCCCAAGTTTATGTCTCCTCTTTCCTTGAAGCGACGCTGCAAGGCAATGAAAGCTATAAGGGGCTGTTTCAGGACTACCGAAGCGGCGAACAATGGCTGCCGGATACAACGCGTTATTTGAGCCGGTACGAAGGCGCTGATTTTGTGGAAGTGACCCGCTTTCAAGATCATGCTCCATTGGTCGAGGCAACATCGTCTTCGGATGTGACGGTTATCGAAGACGAAAGCGTACGGGACAGGGATGGCAACGTCAAGGGAACAACGGGACTGGTGCTGGAGTGGGAGGAACCGGGAGCAACCTTCGAAATTCAGTTGTCGGAGGAGGCTGAACGCCAACTGGAGCAACTGGATGGAGGCAGCCTGGTTTTTGCAGTGTCGAATTTGGAATGGGATTTGATCGCTCCCGGTCTGGAAGAGTCCGAACTTATCGCGGATGAACGTTCCGCCGCTAATGATTCGGGACATGCAGGAGATCGTGTCGATTCGGCAGAAGCAGAAGACGATGTCCTTCCCCCATTGCCGGTGGTTGAGGTTGTACTGACGGAACGTTCCGGAGGGGAGCTGACTTTGCTCCTTGATGATATAGCACCAATCGATCCGCCTGCCTACACATCGTTTTTATCGATGTCATGGCTGGAAGGGGAAATAAAAAACAGAAAATACGGCAAACCGGTGGAAGAGGTGCTGAGGACGGTTGTTGCCCCCATTAGCTTATTTGGCGACACTCAAGGCGGAGAGCAGGATCGTTCCGCGCTCAGCCCGTCGGACATCAAGTCCATTACATTCCGCTTTTTGAGCGGTCCCGGAAAAATAAGAATTGATGAAATCGGATTTTTGCCTGAAGGAGGCTCTTATGTACAATACAACTCATGATGGACTCCAGGAGGAGCAGGAGCGGGTAAACGGCCTTGTGAGGCTGATTGGGAATCGAATTGATAATCTGACGACAAAAACCAGCGGCATTCGTGGTGAAATTGTAGATATCCGCCGCAATTTCTGGGACGATGTAACCGTTAATTTCGAGGACTCCGCGGAGTCAGCCGAAACACATGCCAGCATGAAACAGCAAGCAGAGCTGCTATCGGAGCGGGAGCGCAGCCATAAGCATATGGAACGGGAACTGCAGACGCTTCTTAAGCTGGAGCAGAATCCCTACTTCGGCCGTATCGACATCGTTGAAGATGGAGAGAAGGATGCCAAGCCGGATGCCATCTATCTGGGCATCGGTTCCTTGCTGGATGACTCCGGCGAGCAATACCTTATTTATGATTGGCGTGCGCCAGTCTCCAGCCTTTATTACGATTATGGTCCCGGCCGGGTGTCCTACCAAACGCCTGCCGGCGAAATAACCGGCGAGATGACGCTGAAACGCCAATATATGATCCGCAACGGCAAAATAAAAAGCATGTTCGATACGGGAGTAACGATCGGCGACGAATTGCTTCAAGAGGTGCTTGGCAAAGGCTCCGATGCGGCAATGAAAAGCATCGTTGCCACGATCCAAAGCGAACAAAATGCGATCATCCGCAATGAAAAAGCCAAATTGCTAGTCGTGCAGGGGGCCGCGGGCAGCGGCAAAACATCAGCCGCCCTGCAGCGCGTAGCGTATTTGCTATATCGCTATCGCGGTCATTTAAGCGCGGAGCAGATTGTGCTCTTTTCGCCAAATCCGATGTTCAACAGTTATGTTTCCAGCGTCTTGCCGGAGCTGGGAGAGCAAAATATGACGCAAACGACGTATCAGCAATACCTGGAGCATCGGCTGGGTGAACAGTTTGAACTCGAGGATCCTTTCCTTGGTCTTGAAGAAATGCTGAACGCGCCTCAAGACGCCGAGCTGGAGATCAGAAGGGCCGGCATCGTTTATAAATCCGGAATGCCATTTATGGATCAAATCGACCGTTATGTTCAAACGCTTGGCGCGTCCGGCATTCAGTTCAAGGATATTCGTTTTCGCGGAAAAACAATTATTGGAGCCAAGGATATCGCCCGCCAGTTCTATTGTCTGGAGTCTTCAATGACCATTCCGAACCGGCTGCAAAAATTGGCGATTTGGCTGTTGAAGGAACTGTCGAAAATTTCCAAGGATGAACAGAGCAAAGAATGGGTTGACGAAGCCATCGAACTGCTTGATACTCATAATTACGGGAGCGCTTATGAGGAGCTTCGGGGCAAAGGGAAATTTTCGGATTTTTCATTTGACGATTACCAATCGGAGCGGCAATTTTTGGCGGCCCAAGTTGTGCAAAAGAAGTTCAAGAAGCTGCGCCGCGGCGTTAAGCTGCTAAAATTTGTGGACATGCCGGAAATTTACAAAGCATTGTTCCGGAACGGAGTTGATTCGCCAGCTCAACGTTTTGATTCGGACGAATCGGCGCCTTATCCGCCGGATTGGCCGCAAATTTGCAGCAATAGCCTGAAAAAGCTTAATGCTGGCGTGATGAGCTATGAGGATGCTACTCCTTATTTATATTTAAAAGAAAAGCTGGAGGGTTTCCATACCAACACGACAGTTAAGCATCTTTTTATCGACGAGGCGCAGGATTATTCCCCCTTCCAATTTCATTATTTGAAACGGATTTTTCCGCGAAGCAGCATGACGGTGCTGGGAGATTTCAACCAGAGCATTTTTGCCCATGGCACAGGCGACATACATGGGGATGCAGCTTCGGGGCTGTTTCCGCAAGAGGAATGCGAAAGAATTGTGCTGAAGCGGAGTTATCGCTCGACCAGGCAAATCGTTGACTTTACGAGGAAAATGGTTCCGGGCGGCGAAGAGATCATTCCATTTAACCGCACCGGTCCCGAGCCGGTCATTGAATACTCTGACTCGGCGCATCAGCCCGAGCGGCTAAGCGCAAAGCTCCGGTCCTGGCATTCCGAAGGTTATGAATCGCTGGCCATTATTTGCAAGACCGCGCTTGAAAGCGAGGAAGTGCATAAAGCGCTGCTTCCACTGCTGCCAGAGATCCGGCTGATTCAGAAAGAAACGTCCACTTTCATAAAAGGAATGGTTGTTATTCCGGTCTATCTGGCAAAAGGCGTCGAATTTGATGCGGTCGTTATTGCAAACGCGGGAAGCTCGGTTTACAGCCGAGAGAGCGAACGCAGGTTGTTCTATACGGCTTGCACCCGCGCGATGCATGAACTGCATTTGTTGTCGATCGGCAATCTGACTCCTTTTTCACCTTAAGACTCGTATTGGGATAAACCGTAATTGACACTGATACATATCGGAAAAGCCGTATGCAACGGCTTTTCCCAACAAACAAGGGGGAACTTAAAGTGGAAACATGCGGAATAGCGGGCTGCGACAAGTCGGTCAAAGCCAAGTCGCTTTGTGCCATGCATCATCAACGGATGCTGCGGCACGGCGATCCAAATACGGTACGGCCTCGTCGAATTAAAAAAACGGTAGAGTGCAGTTGGGTCAATTGCGGGGAACAAGCCGTGTCTAAAGGTTTTTGTTCCAGGCATTATTATATTCACCGCGTCTCAGTCGCAAAGGGCTCCAGATAATGCGACGCTCCTTCAAGTCCATGTGATATTTTCTGACATAAAACCTCGCAATCCTCTATAAAAAAATGAAAACGTGCTGTTTCTTTTTCAAAGATGCATGTATAATAAAAGAAATAAACGGCTCCGGGAGGTGATGCAGCGCATGACTCTCAGCATAAAAGACGGCTTGACCGAGGAAGAGCTTTACTTGTTCAATACGGGGTCGTCCTACCACAGCTACCGGTTTATGGGAGCCCATCTCAAAAAACAGGATGGCGTGGAAGGCGTTCGTTTTGCGGTGTGGGCCCCCCATGCGGCATCCGTTTCGGTTGTTGGCGATTTCAACGGCTGGAACGGCGGCGAACATATTATGGTTCCGTTCGGCAATACCGGAGTACACATCTTATTTATTCCCCGTCTAGGAGAAGGGGAATTCTACAAGTACGAGCTGCTGACGGCAAGGGGCGAAACCCTTGTCAAGTCTGATCCTTATGCTTTCTACAGCGAACGGCGTCCCGGCACGGCATCCATTGTTGCCAACGTCCTGGACTACGATTGGGATGAAGGCTCATGGCAGGAGCATAAAGCCTCATTACCCCCTTATTCAAATCCTCTCCTTATTTATGAGGTTCATGCTGGTTCCTGGAAGATTAAAGGCAAAGAATATTTTTATACGTACGAAGAGCTGGCTGCGGAGCTTGTGCCTTATGTGGCGAAAATGGGATATACCCATATTGAGCTTATGCCGCTGGCCGAGCACCCTCTTGACCAGTCGTGGGGTTATCAGATCATCGGATTTTATAGCCCGACCAGCCGATACGGTACGCCTCGCCAGTTGAAAAAGCTGGTGGAAAGCTGCCATCGACATAACATCGGCGTCATTCTGGACTGGGTGCCGGGTCATTTCTGCAGGGATAGCCACGGCTTGCGGCTATTTGACGGAGAACCCCTATTTGAAAGCGCGATTCCGGGACTTGCGGAGCTTCCGCTCTGGGGGACGACAGCATTTGACTTTTCCGTTCATGAGGTTGCAAGCTTCCTCATTTCCAATGCGGTTTTTTGGATGGACGTTTATCACATTGACGGCTTGCGGGTCGACGCGGTCGCCAACATGCTGAATCTGCACATGGACAAACCACACCACTTGCTAACATACAATAAGCTTGGCGGCAGAGAAAATCTGGACGCGTTGGCTTTCCTCAAAAAATTGAATGAAACGGTGTTTCATTATTACCCCGATACGTTGATGCTGGCCGAGGATTCATCGGCATGGCCGGCTGTAACTTCACCGACCTACCTTGGAGGTCTCGGCTTTAATTTCAAATGGAATATGGGCTGGATGAACGACTCGCTCCGATACATGGAGCTGGAGCCGGATCAGCGGCCAAGCTATCATCATCTCATCACCTTCTCGCTTTGTTATGCGTTCTCCGAAAATTACGTGCTTCCGCTTTCCCATGACGAGGTTGTTCACGGGAAGCGCTCGCTTCTAAACAAAATGCCCGGTACTTACAACGAAAAATTCCATCAACTGCGGTTGTTCTATGGTTACTGGATTTCCCATCCAGGTAAAAAATTGCTTTTTATGGGAGGAGAGTGGGGCCAGTTTGACGAATGGAAAGATGGAGACCAGCTTGACTGGATGGTTCTTCAATACGACTCTCACGCCGCCATGCGGGAATACGTTGCCGCGCTGAATGCCGCTTATCGCAACACGCCGTCATTGTGGGAGCGGGATGCCGAACCGGAAGGTTTTGAGTGGGTCGATGTTCATAATGCCGAACACGCCATCATATCCTTTATCCGGCGAGGTTTCTCCAGTTCGTCGCTTGCAATTGCCAATTTTTCGCGCCGGGCTCATGCCGATTACCGTGTTGGCGTTCCGGAGCAAGGCGTATACAAAATGGTCATCAACAGCGACGACAGTACCTACGGCGGAAGCCGGAGTGACGTTTTGGAGTCATTAGTTTCCGAGGATATTCCGTGGCACGGCCGGGACCAAAGCATCTGTCTTAAACTGCCCCCATTTACCTTCATACTGCTCACCAAGGCGTGTATGTAAACGACTAGCCATTAGGGGACACACATTCTAACAAGGAGTTGTTGTCAATGGGCCGTAAAGAAATGGTTGCCATGCTGCTTGCAGGAGGCGAAGGCAAAAGATTGGGGGTGTTGACCAAGGATTTGGCCAAACCCGCCGTCTATTTTGGAGGCAAATACCGGATAATTGACTTTACGCTCAGCAATTGCGCGCATTCCGGCATTGACACGGTTGGCGTGCTGACGCAATATCAGCCGTTGGAGCTCAATCGGTATCTGGGCATTGGAACACCTTGGGGACTTGACCGCCGCGACGGCGGCATGGCTATTTTGCCGCCGTTCGTCAAGCAGAAGGGCGGCGTATGGTATAAGGGAACGGCTAACGCGATTTATCAAAACATGGGCTTTATCGAGCGGTACGACCCGGAATATGTGTTGATCATATCCGGCGACCATATTTACAAAATGGACTATGACCTCATGCTGCAGCATCACAAGCGCTCTAAGGCGGACGTAACCATCGCGGGTATTCAGGTGGATTGGAAGGAAGCAAGCCGCTTTGGCGTAATGCACATCGATGACGAGGACCGGATTACGGCCTTTGAGGAAAAACCGAAAAACCCCACCAGCAATATTGCGTCAATGGGCGTTTATATTTTTACCTGGAAGGCTCTTCAAAAATATTTGATCTATGACGAGGCGAACCGGGGCTCCTCACATGATTTCGGCAAAGATTTGATTCCCGCGATGATGCGCGACGGCTTGCGTCTTCATTCCTATCCTTTCAAGGGGTATTGGAAGGATGTCGGAACGATAGAGAGTCTATGGGAAGCCAACATGGATTTGCTGGATGACAGCTCCCCCCTGAATTTGCATGATCCCTCCTGGCGGATCTACTCCGTCAGCCCCAATCGTCCGGCCCAATTCGTTTCGGCAACGGCGGAGCTGTCCGGCTCCATTGTGACGGAGGGTTGCATACTGGAAGGGAAGGTGGACAGCTCCGTTTTATTTTACGGGGTGACCGCGGAGCGGGGGAGCGTCATTAAGGAATCCGTCATTATGCCCAATGTGGTCATTGGCGCGGGAGCGCAAATCTACCGTGCGATTATTGGCGAAGGAGCGGTCATTCAGGCAGGGGTAGTGATAGGCGATCCCGCTGACGATGCCATTACCGTTGTAGCCGTGGAGCAGTACGTTACAAGCGATCATGACCTTCAGGAGGTGGAGCAGCCATGAAGCACCATGTACTCGGCGTCATCAATCTCATTCACGAATCCGATGAGCTGGAATCCTTGACCCAAGGGCGCTGCCTGGCAACCGTGCCGTTTGGAGCGCGCTATCGCCTGATCGATTTTGTTCTCTCCAGCATGGTAGGTTCGGGCATTAGCAAGGTTGCCGTGTTTGCCCATACCAAATACCGTTCCCTGATGGATCATTTGGGTTCCGGCAAGCATTGGGATTTGCAGCACAGGCAGAGCGGATTGTTTATCCTTCCGCCGGCCACGGACGATATTCAGGAGATCAGCAGAGGCGATCTCTATCATTTCTATCAGCATCGGGACTATTTTAACCGCTCCCCCTTGGAATATGTCGTCATTACGAGAAGCCATATGGTATGCAATATCGATTTTGAAAAGGTGCTGGCCTTCCATGTGGAAAAAGGAGCCGACATCACGGTTGTATGCAAGCGGCACGACGAAGAGCTGGCGGGCAAAGCCCGTAAAGTGCGAATGGATGAAGACGGCCGCATTACCGCCATCCAGGACCATTACGGCCGGATGCTGAGCGACGTCAGCAGCATGGAAATGTACATTATGCGCAAAGACCTGCTGATGGAGCTGGTAGAAACCTCGTTGGCGCAAGGTCAGGACCATCTGGTGCGCCATGCGATTTTCTCCAGGCTTGATCAACTGAACGTTTACGCCTATATGTACGAGGGCTACCTTGGCGTGGTCAACACGCTCGCTAGCTATTACGCCAACAACAAGAAGCTTCTGGACCCCGACGTGTGGCGCCAGCTCTTCTTCCAGCCTGGTCCCATCTTCACTAAAGGCAAGGATGAGCCGCCGGCCCGTTATTGTGAAGGCTCGTCCGTTACCAACAGCCTCATCGCAAACGGCTGCCGGATCGAAGGCACGGTAATCAACAGCGTTATTTTCCGGGGCGTGCATGTGGAGCGGGGCGCGGTTGTAAAGGACAGCATTATTATGCAAAATGGCCAAATCGGCGCAGGAAGCAGCGTTCAATACAGCATTCTGGACAAGGATGTGGTAATCGAAAGCAACCGGGATATTCGGGGAGCGGAGTCGCTGCCGTTTCTGGCGGCCAAGCGCAAGGTGATCTGACGGCGGGCAGGCAGATGAGGATTGAAACACCCTCAAATAGAGAATAGGACTGGAGGTTATGGAGAGTATGAATGTACTGTTCGCAACTTCGGAAGCGGTGCCGCTGGCCAAAACCGGAGGATTGGCTGATGTAGCAGGAGCGTTGCCCAAAGCGCTTAACAAGCGCGGCTGCGATGTAAGGGTTATGCTGCCCAAATATGAGGAAATTCCGGGGGAGATGCTGGAGCATTTCGAGCTGCTGGCGGAGTTTCAGGTGTATTTTGGCTGGCGCAATCAGTATTGCGGCTTATGGAAGGGCAAAGTCGGCGAAGTGGTCTATTATTTGATAGACAACGAGTTTTATTTCAAGAGAAAGGGACTTTACGGATACGGCGATGATGCGGAACGATTCGTTTTCTTTTGCTTTGCGGTAATGGAAGCGGCGCGCCATATGGATTTCCGCCCGCAGGTGGTTCATGCGCATGATTGGCAGACCGGCCTGATTCCGTTCCTGCTCCGCACCCGCCATGCTTTTGATCCGGCATGGGCTTATGTGAAATCGGTGTTCACCATTCATAATCTGAAATATCAAGGCATATTCGGCATGGACCTTATCAAGGAGCTGACGGGGGCCGGCGACGAGCTGTTCCAGCAAGGCATGGAGGGGCTGGAGTTTTACGGCGCGGCAAGCTGTATGAAAGGCGGTCTTCAATACGCCGATAAGCTGACGACGGTCAGCCCGACCTATGCGGAGGAAATTCAAACGCCGTATTACGGAGAAGGGATGGATTCGTTGCTTCGCTGCCGCGGCTGGGATCTGACCGGCATTATTAACGGCATCGACCTGGATGAGTTCGATCCCATGAAGGATGACTGCCTGCATACCCCATACCGGAGCTCGCTTTCCAGAAAAAGAAAAAACAAGCTTGATTTGCAGCGCGAGATGGGATTGACGGAGGATGCCTCTATTCCGTTGATCGGCATTGTTTCCAGGCTGGTGGAGCAAAAAGGCTTTGATCTCATAGCCGCCACTCTGGATGAATTGATGCAGGACGATGTTCAGCTAGTGGTGCTTGGAACGGGCGAGCCTCAATATGAAGACTTGTTCTGGCACGCAGCAGGGCGATATCCTCAAAAAGCGGCGTTCTGGAGAGGATACAGCGATCGGATGGCGCGGCGCATTTACGCCGGCTCGGATATGTTCGCCATGCCGTCCAAATTCGAGCCTTGCGGACTCAGCCAGCTGTTGTCGCTTAGATACGGCACTGTTCCTATTGTCCGGGAGACAGGGGGACTGCGTGACACGGTATTTTCCTATAATGAACTTACAGGCGAAGGAAACGGCTTCAGCTTTGCCAATTATAACGCCCATGATTATTTGCACACCGTTCGGCGGGCGCTTTATTTTTACCGTGACGAAGAAATCTGGAAAAAGATCGTTGAAAACGGCTCGCGCCGCGATATTAGCTGGAACGCTTCCGCCAAGGCCTACATGGATTTATACACAAATCTTGCCGCGCATCGAAAGGAGAATGAACCATGGCCCGTCATCTCGTAATCGGCAACGGAAAACTTCTTGTTAATCTGGATCAAACCTGTTTTGTCCGGGATATTTTTTTCCCCTTTGTCGGTCAGCTTAATCATGTCGGCGGCCATTATTGCCGCTTCGGCATTTGGGTGGAGGGCGTTTTCTCCTGGCTGGACGATCCCGAATGGAGCTTTGATCTGGACTATATTCCGGATTCCCTGGTTACGAATATTATCGCGCGAAACGAACGTCTTGGAGTAGATCTGTACATTAACGACGGGATTCACCAACGGGAATCGATCTATATCAAAAGGGTGGTGGTCCGCAATCGGCACAGCCAATCCCGCGAGGTCCGGTTGTTTTTCCACCAGGATCTGATGATCGAAGGTTCGGAGGTTGGCGATACCGCTGTTTATTATCCCGAAAACCATACGCTTTATCACTATAAGCGGTCCAACTATTTTATGTTCAGCGGCATGTCCGACGAAGGGGGCATGATGCAATATTCAACGGGCATCAAGCGGTTCCAGTCCGCTGAAGGAACCTGGCGCGACGCAGAAGACGGCACGTTGATGGGCAACAGCATCGCGCAAGGCTCCGTCGACAGCACGATCAGCTTCCGCTCCTTCGTTGAGCCTGACGGCGAATCCGATTTTTATTATTGGATGTCGGTTGGTTCCAACCTGGAGGAGGTCAAGCGGCTGGATCAATACGTTCACGACAATCATCCCGAAAAGCTGCTAAGCCGGATGGTCGTTTATTGGAAGCATTGGCTGCGCCGCGCGGAGACCGATCTGGGAAATTTGCCGCCAGAGGTGGAGAAGCTGTTTAAGCAAAGCTTGCTGCTTGTCCGGACCCAGGTGGATGAACGCGGAGCCATTCTGGCCGCAAATGATACGGATATTTTGGCATATAACCGCGATCACTACAGCTATATGTGGCCACGCGACGGAGCATTGATTGCGGATGCGATGTCGCTTGCGGGGTATCAAAGCGTCATCGCGCCGTTTTTTCATTTTTGCGCGACGGCTTTGGCTCCCGAAGGTTATTTGTACCACAAATACAATCCGGACGGAACGGTGGGATCAAGCTGGCATCCCTATATTGTTCAGGGCAGCCGGCGCTTGCCGATTCAGGAGGACGAGACGGCGCTGGTGCTTCTGGCGCTGTGGAAGGATTATGAGCGCAATGGCGTAATCGAGCTGCCTCAGTCGCTGTACAGCAATTTAATCCGCAAGGCGGCTAATTTCCTGAGCGACTACATAGAGCCGTCTCTGTCGTTGCCCAAACCAAGCTACGATTTGTGGGAGGAACGTTACGGAATCTGGACCTTTACGGCGGCTTCGGTATACGGCGGCTTGATGGCGGCAGCCCAGTTTACGGATTTGTTTGGCGACTATGAACGCAGCGACCGTTTTAAGGAAACCGCCCACAAGCTCAAACAAGGCATGCTAAAGCATCTGTGGGATGAGGAAAGCGGACGGTTTGCGCGGGGACTGATTCAGCGGGACAATCGTTGGGTTAAAGACATGACGCTGGAGAGCAGCATGTTCGGCGTATTGGAGTTTGGCGTTTTGCCCGTGGACGACTATCGGGTTATTCAAACGATGGGCGCCATCAAGGAAGGCTTGTCGGTCAAAACGGATATCGGCGGAATCGCCCGCTACACCAATGACTACTATTTCCAGCAATCCGGAGAAATTGATAAAGTGCCCGGCAATCCATGGATTATTTGTACGCTGTGGGTGGCGAATTTCGAAATTGATTCGGCCAAATCGCTGGAGGAGCTGGAGGGACCAAAGGCAACGCTTTGCTGGGTGGCGGCTCATGCGCTGAAAAGCGGTCTTCTGCCGGAGCAATTAAATCCCTATGACGGCACTCCGCTATCGGTGGCGCCGCTAACCTGGTCCCATGCGACGGTTGTACAGAGCGTCTGTAAATACGCCGCGAAATACAAGGAATTGAGCAGATCCAATTAAATTGCGTTATTCTCATCCCAAAAGACGGCTGATCTTCATCGCGTAATGCTGTATAATCTGGATAGAAGCTGATTGGTAATATTCAATGGGCAAAAGCAGCTCATGATGATCCCCGTCGGAGGAAGTTCCGACAAGGGAGATGGGCCGGCGGCTGCGGGACAGAGTTATGTCTCGCGGCCGTCCTGCGTTTTGCGGGCAGCAGGTAATCAAAAGGATAGCGGGAGGCAAAAATGAGCGGCATTTACGGCATTGGCGTAGACATCGGAACAACAAGCACCAAAGGGGTTGTTTTTACAGAGGAAGGAATCCTCAAAACACAGCATGCGGTTGAATATCCTATGCATACGCCGGAACCGGGGGCGGCGGAGCAAGACCCTGATGTTATTTTCGCGGCGGTTATCGAGGTCATCTCGGGCTGCATGAAATACCTTGGGCATGAGGGGGACAAGGTTGCGTTTGTATCGTTTAGCTCCGCCATGCACAGCGTGATACCGGTTGATGAAGAAGGGAAACCGCTGTCGCAGTGTCTGACATGGGCGGACAACCGCAGCAAATTTTGGTGCGACAAGCTGGAGAAGGAATGGGACGGCCTCAACATTTATAGATTAACGGGTACGCCTATTCATCCTATGAATCCATTAACCAAGCTGATTTGGCTGCAAAATGACCGGCCTGATCTGTTTAACCGCGCAGGTAAGTTTATTTCCATAAAAGAATATGTGTTTTTTAAGCTGTTTGGCCAATACGTGTGTGATTATTCAATCGCTTCCGCGACCGGATTGCTAAACGTGGAAACGCTGCATTGGGATGCCGAAGCGCTGGCTCTGGCAGGAATCGGGGCAAACAAGCTGTCGCAGCTGGTGCCGCCGACGTTCAGCTTGAGCGGCTTGTCGGCAGAATATGCGGCAGCAATGGGGATAAAACGCGAGCTGCCTTTTGTAGTAGGCGCAAGCGATGGAGCGTTGTCCAATATCGGGCTTGGCGCTACGGCACCAGGCGTTGCCGCTATAACGATCGGAACAAGCGGGGCATTCCGCATCCTTTCGGACAAGCCTCAGCTTGACCCTGAAGGGCGCACTTTTTGTTATGCGCTTACAGATTCCAAGTGGCTGGTTGGAGGCCCCGTCAATAATGGGGGGATCGTGTTCCGCTGGGTAAAGGAGCAGCTAGGCGGATTGGAAATGCAGGAGGCGGAGCGTACCGGCAAGGATGCTTATGAGCTGCTGACTGCTCTTGCCGCCGGCATTAAGCCGGGATGTGAAGGGTTGCTTTTCCATCCTTACCTGGCAGGCGAAAGGGCGCCTTTATGGAATGCCGACGCCAGGGGTTCCTATTACGGTCTTACGTTGCGGCATACGCGGGCCCATATGGTTCGAGCCGCCATGGAGGGCATCCTGTTCAATCTGAAATCGGTGCTGTCAATTGTGGAATCGCTATGCGGTCCCGCTTCGCGAATCAAGGCTAGCGGAGGTTTTGCGCGTTCCGCTTTATGGCGCGGCATGATGGCGGATATTCTGGGCCGCGAAGTGCTGATTCCGGATTGTATCGAAAGCTCTTGCCTTGGCGCTGCCATGATCGGTTTTAACAGCCTTGGCTGCCGGCCGGATTGGGAAATCGGCGAAGGCGGCGATTTGCATGGCCATATTCCAAACGCCGGGCATGTCGCCTTGTACGAGGAACTGTTCGATATTTTCCAAAAGCTGTCGCCTGCTTTGACGCAGCAATATGAAGCTATCGCAGAATACCAGCGCAAAAAAGAAAGCGGGTTATTCTAATGCACAAACATGGCATGTACTCCACACGCCAAATGAATGACGTCGAGCTTGAAGGTGTCAGCCAACTGGCAGCTCTGTGCAACCAGCAGGACGGCATTGAATTGAAGCTGAACTGGACAATGCTGCGGGAGCGCCCCGGCAAGGAAAATGGCGATTTTCTGTTTTACGAGGACGGAAAATTGGTTGGTTTTCTCGGCATTTATCAATTTCAATCCAGGGAAGTCGAAATCAGCGGAATGGTTCATCCGCTTCATCGGCGCAAAGGAATATTCGGACAGCTGGTTGGAGCCGCGAGGCAGGAAACGTCTTCCCGAGGCGTTCCCAAAATGATTTTTATTTGCCAAAACGGCTCTTTGCCTGGCAAGGCTTATCTGGACGCGCTGGGAACAGCATACAGCTTCTCGGAATATTGGATGAAACTTGAAGGTGAAGCGTCGGAACCTCGGCCATCCCAATTAGACATCGGGGAAAAGCTTATTCTTCGCCTAGTGGAACCGGGGGACTTGATGGCTATCGCCAAACTCAACGCCGAAGGATTTGATATGACGGAGGAGGATGCGCTGAAGTTTGCCGAAAATAGCGCCGCCCAAGCCTCCAGTCCGGCATTTGTGGCCGAGTTGAGATCAAGCGGCGGGAAGGAAGCCAAAATCGTTGGCAAAATTAACGTCAGACTGAACAACGGCCAAGCGTTCATTTATGGCTTTGTGGTTGCTTCGTCGGAGCGGGGAAAGGGCTTTGGCAAACGCATTCTCCGGGAAACAATCATCGCTATAAAAGAAATGGACAGCGGCGCCTCCATAGCTCTGGAGGTGGCTGTCAAAAACGAAGCGGCGCTTGGCTTGTACGAAGGGACCGGGTTTGTGGTCAAAAAATCGACGGACTATTATGAGCAAAATACGTAGCGCAGGTCATCACAGGGGAGCCAATTGCTGGCTCCCGGGTCCCAAAGCCTGAAACGCGGCTTTTTTGGGATATTGGCGAATATGCTTGATTCTGGAGTCGCCGATAAGGCGCATATTGTTGCCTGCCTGAATGCTGGAAGCGGAGCCGGCTGCAATGACCCGGATACATCCAACCGATATTCGCTCGCAAGGATTGTCCCGTTCCACGGTAACGGCGTTGCCTGATTCAAACGCCTCATCGGACAAAACAGGGTAAGGGCGGCTAAACAGATCATAGGATTCAAAATAAACATTGCCAGCCGTCAGATGGTCCTCCGCCCGCTGCACAGCCAATGCCCGAAGCCGGCCAAACGTTTCGCCCCGGTCTCCGAACTGCACGCCGGAGCCTGAAGCTGCGCTTATAATGTACACGAAGCCGATAACAGCCGTTCGGATCTCGCCTTTCATTTCTTTGGCCGCCCCCCTGCTTCCGGTTCTCCCGCAGACAGACCGGCGCCTTCCGGTTCCGGCATTGGCGCGAGCGGACCAACAATGACGGATTCGGGCGGCGTATCAAACATGGAATAAAGAGCGACATGATCATTATCGCCCACTTGCAGCATGGAAGCGCTGGATACCCCCAGCACATCGATCCCGCCAACGTTCAAGCTATGGTTTACTACGTGAAAATGAATCATGTTCCGTTACTGGCCTCCTGTTGTCCCCGTTTTAACCTGCGACATGTAATTGATAATGGCGGCGTCCGCATCGCGCTTCGTTTTTTCATAAACCGTATCGGCTATCAGATGAGGGAAGGGAGCCGCGCTTTCGCCGCCGTTTTGCTCCATCTGGGTCAAATAATAGCGAATCCGCGGCGACAGCTGCTTGCGGACATCCTCGATAATCAGCTCTTTATGCCGGTCGTCCAGACTTAAACCGTGCTGTTTCCCATAATTCAGCAATGCCTGGTGGGCGTCATTGTCCAAATAATGACTTAGCCGGTCTAAAATGCTCCGGAACATGTCGGTCGGAGGTTCAATGGAGGAGCTTGCGGAGGGAAAAACATTGCTTTTGCCGACAGTCAACTGCTCAATGCTTTCATCTTCCCCGCCATTCCCCGCTCCCGGAGCCGTCATGCCGATGTTCAGTGTACCTTCCAGCTTCTCCACCTTCAACTGGTCAAAATGGTACTGGATATTGTCGATATGATAGGTCGGCTTGTTTTCGAGCTGTTTCAGTTTGCCGGCGAGTCCGGCAGTCAGCTCTTGAAGCTGGGCGATCTGCTCTTGCTGCTTCGCAAGCTTTGTTTGAACCTCAAGGGACCACGCCTGCCATGGCGACAAGCCGCTTTCATCCTTCAAGACAACTCACCTCCTCCAAAGTTGCGAAGCAAACAAAGTATCGATAGCCCCAAATGAAAGCAGGAGGCGCTTAGGCGGGATTGGGCAGCGGCACGAGGGACAGCGGGCTTTCTTCGCCCAGCTGCGGGGCGGGCCCTTTAAACCCGCCCGTATTGTACAGCTGGGACAAGGATCGGATGGAACCGGAGCTTCCGACCTGCAGCACCGAGCTGTTGGAGATGCTGTCTACCCGAAATTGATGAATGGTAATATGCTGCTGAATATGCCAATTCATACGATGTTCGCTCCGCTAGTTACGTTTGTGTTGTCCTGCACATCGGGATCGGCCGTATTGGTGGCGCTGACCGCATTGTTGGAATTGGTCAGACTTCCCGTCAGAAACGAACCTGAACCCGCATAGGTTTTGGAATTGCTGGAGGGGGACACCTGAACCGTATCGCCGAATTGGACGACGGAGCCGGAACCTACGCTTACCAGCTTAACAAACCCTACAACAGCCGGCATTTTCATCACCCTTTTGATTGACGTCGATATGCTGCATTGTATGCGGCATTCGCCCAGGGGGTTCCGTCTTGCCGGGCAAGTGTCCCGGTATCCCCGACGCGCATAGAATGGGAATAAGGAAAAGGAGCGGGGGATGGAGATGTCGACCAACTGGGATGATCTGGAGCGCTGGCTGGAGCGGCAGCAGCTGCCCAAAGGCATGGATATTTTGAAGGAGCCGGATTGGGTTGAGCGGTTCGTGCGCAATATGATGACCAAAAGCTTGCCGGAAGCGGCTGGCGTCATGGGCAGAAACCACAACGCCGAAATTTCCGTAAAGGGTGACTTTGTACACATAGAATGGAAGCTGCCTTCAACCTGCGAGCCAGATAGGCTTACGCTGCATGTAACGGAAAGAAAGGTAAGGCTTGGCGGTTTAAAGGGAGGCAATAAGGTTGATATCAAGCTTCCTTGTCTCGTCATTCCCCGTCAATGCCGAGCGCACTCGGCAAATGGATTGCTTCACATTAAGCTGCGCAAGCGGCGCAGCCGTACTGCCGCATTCCAGCACGGCATCGATTGGCGATAACGCAAATGTGTGCGATCAATCACAAAAAGATGGCGTTTTACTATCGAATGGCTGGATTAAGTAAAGCGTTTACCGTATAATGTCATATAGAACCATCGGGAAATGATGGAGAGGGAGTGTCGTCCGTGTCGCTGGTTGACGTTAGCAGTGTTTCCGCCGGATTGTTTATTCTGGGGGTCGTGTTTTTGCTGCTCATTTTCGGACTGCTCAGCCTTGGCATTTTGCGCATGTTCCAGCAGCATTTTAAATCCGGCTGGATTTGCTTTGGAGGAGCCGTTGTCAGTTTTGCCGTATTTATGTGGATTTTAAACAAATGGTACTTATAAAGGTTGTTCAAAAAGTCCACTTCCCATAACGCAGCATGTCTGGCGGCATGTTCAGCGTCGAATATGGAATTCAGCCGCCGAAATATCCCATCTTCTTGGTACTGAAAAGCGGACTTTTTGAGCTATTATTTTATAGTGATCCTGGGGGAGTAGGCATGTTCTGGACAGGCGTCTGGTTTGTGGTGAATCTGTTTTTTGTAGCTTCGGTTATCGTCTATTTGTTTATGAGGCGCGCCTATTCCATGGCGGAGCATCAAGGAGTCGATGCCGCACAGCTTAAAGTGCTTAAAGCCCGCTGCAAATGGACTGGCATCAGCGCGATTCTGCTCTTCGCGGGGATGGCGGCAAGCTTTGTTACGAATATGGCAGTAAACGGCTAAAGCGGCTCTCATTGACGAGAGTCTTTTTTTTCGGCAAAATATGAAGATAGAGACCTTTAGATATGGAGGAACGGCCATGCATACCATTGAAGAAATCGTTGGAGTGATGTCGAGCCAGGGATTGCGGGTGACGGATCAGCGCAGAACGCTGGCCGGACTGTTCGCAGACACGCCGGGATATCTTTCTCCCAAAGACGTTTATGATTATATGGGCCGCACGTACAGCGGTTTAAGCTTTGATACCGTTTATCGCAACTTGAGAGTCATGGAGGAGCTTGGCGTACTGGAGCAGGTAGTGTTCGAGGACGGCGTTAAATTCAAGCTGCACTGCAGGGAGGCGCATCATCATCATCATATGATCTGCCTGCAATGCGGACGCACGCTTCCCATTACCTTTTGTCCGATGGAGCAAACCAAGGTTCCGGGAGATTTCACCGTGGTGAAGCATAAATTTGAAGTGTTCGGCTACTGCAACAGCTGCTCTCAGGAAGAGCAAAGTGCCGAGGGGAAAGCATGACCTTGACCGGATCAGACAAAAAGGAACCGGGGCCCGAGCCTGCTGAAACCGTGGAGAGGCAAGAGGGTGAAAGTAGCGGGCAGAGCTTAAACCGGGATACGGAGAACCGAAGCCGCAGCGTCATGAGGGTCGTGGCGCAAGCTCCGATTCATTTTTACCGAAAGGTTATCTCTCCGCTCAAGCCGCCGACCTGCAGGTTTTATCCCACCTGCTCGGCTTATGCTCTTGAAGCGATTGAACGCCATGGCCCGATCCGGGGGTCGTGGCTGGCCGCGCGCCGTATCGCGCGTTGTCACCCTTTTCACCCTGGCGGCTTCGATCCCGTACCGGAGCGGTTGGACGCACGAAGCGAAAACAAGCTGACGTAACCAGCCGTCTTGACATTGCTTGTTAAAATTGAGTATATTTTAACCATATCGTGAATTGCCGAAGAATGGATGAGTACAGCGAAGCACCTTTACAGAGAGCCGGGCAGGAGGGTGGAAGCCGGTAAGGAAAAGCGCTGGAATATGGTCCGGGAGGCACCGCTTTCGAGCAGCAAGTGGAGTAAGACTGCGGCGCAGCGCCAGCGTTAACGGCGAAGGCCGCCCCATGCGACGGGCGGAAATGAAGCGGATCTCTACAAGCTTGCGACCAGATAAGGTTGTGTTGGCGGAGAGCCGGAATTTGGGTGGTACCACGTGAGCGCAGCTCTCGTCCCATGTTGGACGGGGGCTTTTTGTGTTTTTCAGAAAAAGGAGGAAAAAGGAATGACGGACAAAAAAACCTTTTATTTAACAACGCCGATTTATTATCCCAGCGACAATCTTCATATCGGGCATGCCTATACCACGGTAGCCGGAGACGCAATGTCCCGCTACAAGCGGCTGCGCGGCTACGATGTCTGGTTTTTGACCGGCACGGACGAGCATGGGCAAAAAATTGAACGCAAAGCGCAAGAAAAAAACAAAACGCCGCTCCAGTTTGTTGACGATATCGTCGTAGGCATTCAGAGTTTGTGGAACAAGCTGGAAATTTCGAATGATGATTTTATCCGTACAACCGAAGATCGCCATAAAAAATCGGTCGAGAAAATATTCCAGCGTCTGCTGGAGCAGGACGACATCTACAAAGGCGAATACGAAGGCTGGTATTGTACGCCGTGCGAATCTTTCTTCCTGGAGCGCCAGCTTGACCAGGGCAATTGCCCGGACTGCGGCAGACCCGTGGAGCTTGTCAAAGAGGAGAGCTATTTCTTCCGGATGAGCAAATACGCTGACCGCCTGCTTCAGCATTATGAAGAAAATCCCGGTTTTATCCAGCCGGAATCCCGCAAAAATGAAATGATCAACAACTTTATTAAACCCGGCCTTGAGGATTTGGCCGTTTCTCGTACAACCTTCGACTGGGGCATCAAGGTGCCGGGAGATCCCAAACACGTGATCTACGTCTGGATCGACGCGTTGTCCAACTACATTACGGCCCTTGGTTATGGAGCCGAAGGCGGAGACGAAAAATACAGGAACTTTTGGCCTGCAGACGTACATCTGGTTGGTAAGGAAATCGTCCGTTTCCATACCATCTATTGGCCGATTATGCTGATGGCTCTTGACCTTCCTTTGCCGAAAAAGGTTTTTGCCCACGGCTGGCTGCTGACCAAAGAAGGAAAAATGTCAAAATCCAAAGGCACCGTTATCGATCCCGTTGTGCTCATCGACCGTTACGGCCTGGACGCGTTGAGATATTATTTGCTTCGCGAAGTGCCGTTTGGCGCGGATGGCGCCTTTACGCCGGATAATTTTGTCGAGCGCATCAACTTTGACTTGGCTAACGATCTGGGCAATCTGCTCAACCGTACCGTCGCGATGATCGACAAATATTGCGGAGGAGCAGTGCCTGCTTACGCCGGAACAGTGACGCCGTTTGACGAATCATTGGAAAAGCTGGCCGCAGAAACCGTCGCTCAAGTGGAAGCCCATATGGAAAACATGGAGTTTTCCGTTGCGCTTGCGGCGTTATGGCAGTTTGTCAGCCGCTGCAACAAATACATTGATGAGACGCAGCCGTGGGTCTTGGCAAAAGACGAAAGCAAAGCAGGCGAGCTTGCATCCGTTATGCATCATTTGGCGGAAGCGCTGCGTTATATTTCCGTTCTGCTGCAGCCGTTTCTTACGCATGCGCCGCATGAAATGTGGCGTCAGCTGGGCCTCGAGCAAGGCGAGCTGACAAGCTGGGAAAGCCTGCGCAGCTTCGGTAAGCTGCCGGGAGGTACGGCAGTCATCAAAGGAGCGCCGCTGTTCCCGCGTCTGGAGATGGAGGAGGAGGCGACTTATATCGCCAACTCGATGAAAGGCGGCGCTCCTGCGGCGTCTGCTGCAGCGCCTGTCGCTGACGGCGCTTCTGCTGACGGTGCCGAAGGAAATCCTGTAGAAAAGCCGGAGACCAAGGAAGAAATCGGCATCGACGATTTTGCCAAAGTAGAGCTGCGGGTAGCCCAAGTGCTTTCCGCAGAGCCGGTGCCAAAAGCCAATAAGCTGCTGAAGCTGCAGCTTGATCTCGGCTACGAGCGCCGTCAGGTCGTGTCCGGCATCGCCCAATATTACACGCCGGAAGATCTTGTAGGGCGCAAAGTGATTTGCGTAACCAATTTGAAGCCGGTCAAGTTGCGCGGCGAATGGTCGCAAGGCATGATTCTGGCGGCATCGCAAGGCGACCAGCTGACGCTGGCTACCGTTCCTGAGACAATGCCAAATGGCGCCATAGTAAAATAAATAAGCAACAACCGGCCGGTTCTTGCGGCCAGCCGCTTCCTTTTCGGGGAAGCGGTTTTTTTGTTCCTCTTTTACGGACATTAAATTGGTAGAGGCCTTTTTTTGGTTGACAGGGACCTGGGCTTGATTTATAATCCTAAACGTAATAGTAACGATTACTAAAAAGAAAGAGTGGTAGAGCCCTATATGTTCAAGATTCGTCATTATCGTCATGTCGCAACAGCCGCGGCATTGTCTTTGCTGCTTTTATTAGCTGCTTGCAGCGGGAATTCCAACAGCGGAACCAATGGAGGCACACCTTCTGTATCCCCAAGCAATGCAACGGGGTCAGAGCCGGTACAGGAAACGGCTGCGCCCGCCGAACGCCTTAAAGTTGTCACCAGCTTTTATCCTCTCTATTATTTGGCTTCGGAAATTGGCGGCGAGCATGTAGAAGTGGCCAATCTGATTGCAGCTGGCATTGAGCCGCATGACTGGACGCCAAAAAGCCAGGATTTGGTGCAGGTTTCCCAAGCCGACTTGTTTCTGTACCATGGAGCGGGACTGGAAGTATGGATCGGTGATTTCCTTAAGGGCGTATCCGCCGACAGCAAAGCGATTATAGCCGAAGCCAGCGCAGGCATTGAATTGATCAGCGGACAAGAAGATGAGCATAGCCACGAAGAGGAAGGACATGACCATGAGGAAGACGGCCATAGCCACGAGGAAGATGAGCATGGTCATTCCCATGACACTGACCCGCACACGTGGGTGAGCCCGAAATCGGCTCTGGTGCTGGCGGCTAATGTGAAAAAAAGTCTGGCGGAAGCGGACCCGGACCATGCGGCAGACTATGAAAGCGGATATGCCTTGGTTAAAGAGAAGCTGGAATCGCTGGACCAGGCTTACGAGGAAGGGTTGGCAACCGTTTCGCAAAAAAATCTGGTTGTTTCCCACCAAGCGTTCGGTTATTTGGCTAGAGACTACGGTTTGAACCAAATCAGCATTATGGGGCTTAGCCCCGATGCCGAGCCAAGAGCTCAGGACATCGCCAAAATCGCAAAATTCGTAAAAGAAAACGGCGTAAAATATATCTTTTTTGAAGAGCTGGTTTCCGATCAACTGGCTAATATGCTGGCAAACGAAGCAGGAGTGGACACCATGGTCCTGAATCCATTGGAAGGTTTGACCAAGGAACAGGAGCAAGCAGGGGAAACCTATATCCATTTAATGAACACCAACTTGCAAAATTTGATGAAGGCATTACAATAAAGAAGACGATTAACTCAGAACCGGAGCTGCTATCAGCTCCGTTTTTGTTGCAGGGAGTGAGTTATAGATGCCGGACGGGAGCGGAAATATGGATTACGGAGCAAGCTGCCATCGGGAAGTTATAGGCATTCGCAATGTTTCATTTGCCTACGAGCAGAAGCCGGTGCTTTCCGGGGTGACTTTTAGCGTTAAGGAACGCGATTTTATCGGCTTGATCGGCACAAACGGCGCCGGCAAAACAACGCTGCTGCGCATGATTGCGGGCCTTCACAAGCCAAGCAGTGGAGAAATTACGCTTTTTGGCGAACCGATAGCCAAGTTTAAAGAGTGGAACCGGATCGGCTATGTGCCGCAGCGGAACAGCTTTAACCCCCAGTTTCCCGCAACGGTCAAGGAAGTGGTCACTTCCGGGCTTTACGGGAGAGGGATGATTCTGCGCTTTTTGACAAAGGGGCATCACACCAAAGTGCTGGATGCCATGGATGCGATGGGAATATCGGATCTGAAGGAGAAAAAAATCGGACAACTTTCGGGCGGACAGCAGCAGCGTGTCTTTTTGGCGAGAGCGCTTGTCAATAATCCGTCCTTGCTTATTTTGGACGAGCCTACGGTAGGCATCGATGCCGAGACGCAGCAGAGCTTTTTCCATATGATCAAACACATGCACCAGCATCATAATATGACGTTTCTGATGGTGTCGCATGATATGGATATGGTGAAAGGTTATTTGGGTCAGGAGCCTGCTTCAAGCTGGGGCAAGCTGAATTTTTACATCAAGCATTCGCATGAAACGCAGGATTGTGTGGAGAGCAATCTGGCGCATAGCCTCAAGGGGCTGCGAGAGCAATTGGAGAGCGGGAGAGAGGTTGTTTCGGTTGTTGGAGATACTGGAGCTTGAATTTTTTCAGAGAGCGTTGATCGGCGGCGTATTTATCGGAATTACCGCGCCTCTGATCGGGTTGTTTCTGGTGCTGCGCCGTTTGTCGATGATTGGAGATACATTGTCCCACGTAGCAATCGCTGGCGTAGCGCTTGGGCTGCTGATCGGCTTTTATCCGCTTGCGGCTGGCGTTATTTTTGCAATTGCGGCTTCCTTTGCCATCGAGAAGCTGCGTAAGGCTTATAAAACCTATGCGGAGCTGTCGCTTGCCATCATCATGTCCGGCGGTATCGCGCTGGCGTCTATCCTCTTTACCTGGGGCAAAAGCTTTTCAATGAACGTCAACAGCTATTTGTTCGGCAGCATCTATACGCTTAGCACCGGCGATTTGTACATGATCGGCGGCGTTACCATTGCCGTGCTGGTTATTATCGGCTTTCAATTGAAGGAACTGTTTCTGATGACGTTTGACGAGGAAGCTGCGGCGGTGGGCGGGCTGCCTACGAGATTTTACAATATTATGTTCAGCGTGCTGACTGCCCTTGTGATTAGCGCTGCGATCAAAATCGTAGGCGCTTTGCTAGTCTCCGCGCTGTTGACGATTCCGGCCGCATGCAGTCTTGTTGTTGCAAGAAGCTTCCGCCAAAGCGTCATCATCGTAATGATCATTGGCGAGGTTGCCGTTATTGCGGGTTTGCTGTTAGCCGGCGTATGGAATCTGGCTCCCGGCGGAACGATCGTGCTTCTGCTGATTGGAGTGCTGCTGGTTTTGCTTATGCTGCGCAAGGGATTTCGAAGAGCGGGCTGACATCAGAGCTTCAGCCCGGCAATCTTTTTGACAGGAAGGTGAAGAGGATTGAATGAAATCAATATGTGGCTGGCGCTTGGCGCGGGCTTTGCTTCATTTATATCTCCGTGCTGTCTGCCGCTGTATCCGTCTTATCTTTCTTACATAACCGGCATTTCCGTTACCGAGCTGAAGGAATCCCAACTGGGCAAGCAGAAGCGGCTAATTACGATGAGCCATACGTTTTTCTTTATTTTGGGCTTTAGTACGGTTTACTACACGCTTGCTTACGGGGCCAATGTATTCAGCGAGGTATTAGTAGAGTACAATGAGCTGATCCGCAAGTTATCCGCCATTCTTATCGTATTGATGGGACTGTTTCTGGTTGGCATTTTTCAGCCGGGGCTTCTTATGAAGGAACGTCGGTTTAATCTGATTCCCAAAAAAGCAAGTTATGTCAGCTCTTTTATTTTTGGCATCGGATTTTCGGCGGGCTGGACGCCATGCACGGGACCGGCTTTGGCCGCAATTTTGGCGCTTGCCGCTTCGGAGCCTGGAACCTGGTTTGGTTTGACGACAGCTTATGCCATCGGATTTGCGGTTCCCTTTTTTGTCCTGGCCTTTTTTCTGGGAACGGCACGCTGGATTTTGCGCTATTCGTCGATCGTCATGAAGATTGGCGGGGTCATTATGATTTTGATGGGAATTATGCTGTTTACCGACCAAATGACGCAAATTACGATATGGCTGAACGGGCTGACGCCTGAATGGCTGAAGTTTTAATTACGTCTTCAAGCTTGCAGACGGGCTTGCGCAAGGTGTATGATACTTAGAGTGACCAGGGGGTGTCTTGAAACGCTTAGGGAGCAGATGTTGCCGAATTTTTGTTCTATGCAAGGCGCTTTTTCGCAGGTTTACCGGAGGTAAGTCCAGGAAAAGTAACGCAGCAGAGGGCGAAAAGGCGGCGCTAGCTGCCCTTGAGAGGGTTTTAAGACACGCCCCAGAGCAACGCCTGGATTATAGGTGAAGAAGCAAGGTTGGGGGGTTCTAAGGTGCCGACTCCGAGCATGGAAGACTACTTGGAACGCATTTATAAGCTGATTGAGGAGAAGGGGTACGCCAGGGTATCGGATATTGCCGAAGGACTGGAGGTTCATCCCTCGTCGGTTACGAAAATGATCCAGAAGCTGGACAAGGACAATTATTTAATTTACGAGAAATACCGTGGACTCGTCCTGACCAATAAAGGTAAAAAAATGGGCAAGCGGTTGATGGAACGGCATCATCTGCTGGAGGAATTTTTGACGGCGATTGGCGTACAGGAGGAAAACATCTACAAGGATGTCGAAGGCATCGAGCATCACTTGAGCTGGGATTCCATTACCTGCATTGAAACGCTGGTTGAATATTTTAAGCGCGACAGCGGCCGAATCCAGGAGCTGAAAGCGATTCGCACAGAGATGGAAAGCGACTAAAACAAATAAGCATCAAAAGAAAGAGCAGGTCGTCAAGGTCGAAGCCTTGATGACTTGCTCTTTATATTTTCCACAGCTTTCAAATGAAGGTTCAAAAAGTTCGGTTATCAGTGCCAAGAAGATGGCAAGAAGCTAGAAATCGAGGACCGGAGCGTAGTGGTAGCTACGAGAGGACCGGAGATTTCGGCTGAATGCCATATTCGACGCCGACCATGACGCTAGTCAAGCCCCGCAATGGGAAGCGAACTTTTTGAACTGCCTCATAAAATGAAGGTTCAAAAAGTTCGGTTATCAGTGCCAAAAAGATGGCAAGAAGCTAGAAATCGAGGACCGGAGCGTAGTGGTAGCTACGAGAGGACCGGAGATTTCGGCTGAATGCCATATTCGACGCCGACCATGACGCTAGTCATGTCACGCAATGGGAAGCGGACTTTTTGAACTACCTTTTAGTGGTATTTGGGTGTTTCGTCGTCATCTTTGCCACCTTCAATAACACGAAAAGGGACGGTTTTGGAACGCGGACGGTCTCTGCGTGTTTTGCTCGATGACGGTTTTTGCGTTACCTGGGCGCGCCCTCCACGCTCTTTTCGGAGAAAGGACGGCGGAAACTTGTAAAGAAGAAAAATGCCGCCAATAATGACAATCGGAAGCCACAAGCTTTTGAGACTTATGAATAATCCGACAACCATAAGCACAAGCAACACCATCTCAAGAACCGATATGCCTTTAAATTTTTTCATGGATGTCACACCTTTCTCTCCAAAAATGGAGCCGATAGCTTTGGCCGGCTTTGCGCGCCGGCACGTTGTTTAGCTTGCCTTAATGTCTGCCGACTCTCCAAGCTTGCGGTCCAATTCCAGCATCCGCTTGAAGGAGGCGATGGAAACTTCAACTTGCTCGTTATTAGGCTCCTTTGTCGTTAGCAATTGAAGCCACAGCCCAGGATAACCAAGGAAACGGAGCACGGGAATGTCGCGCAGGGCGTTGGTGAAGCGCAGCACCTCATAGGAGATGCCCAGTACGACCGGAAGGAGCGCGATCCGAATCAGAATGCGGTCCCACAATCCTTGCCAAACGAAGATGGGCAAGGAATAAAGAACAACGCCGACTATAACCGTAAATACAATAAAGCTGGATCCGCACCGATAATGCAGTCTGCTGTACTTTTGTACGTTGGCAACCGTCAATTCTTCTCCCGCCTCGTAAGCGCTAATCACCTTATGTTCGGCGCCATGGTATTGAAACAGGCGTTTGATAAGCGGAGTCAAGGAAATGAAGTAGAGGTAACACAACAATAATATGATTTTTATAAGGCCTTCCAGCAAATTATGACCAATAGAGCTTTCGAACAAACCTTTAAAAAGCATTTCCTCCAAAGCCGCTGGAGCGGCGGTGAAAATCAGTTTGCCGAAAATAAAAGACAAAACGCCTGCAACTGCAACGCTGACAACCATGCCCAAGCTGAAGCCGCTTTTCTTTTCCGGCTTAGGCGTCTCGACGGGTTTGGTTCCGTTTTTGGCCGCATCTTCTTCCGTTTCGTCCTCCGCATAAGCTTCCATTGAAAAGTTCAAATGCTGAGAACCTTTGGCGCTGGACTCGATTATGCCAACAACGCCGCGCAGCAGCGGAATTTTTTTGAGCGGCTTAACCCAGCTTTTTGAGGTTCGCGGCACTTCATAATATTGGATTTCTTCATTTTTTCGGCGAACAGCCGTGACGTTGACATGTTTGCCGGCAAACATGACGCCTTCGATAACGGCTTGTCCGCCGTAAATGTTTCTGGATTCCTGAGGCAAGTGCGTGTCACCATCCTAATCGTTCGATATTGGTTTCCTCTTATTGTACTTGAAATGGCGGAGGTTTGCCAACGGAGCGGGAGAGGAAGCCGGCAGACTGGTTTGTGCGATTATGAAAAGCTTCAAAACGTCATACTAAAGGCAGAGCTGTAAATTTGTATGTTGAAGGAGCATTTGAGATGAAGGAACAAAAAGGCGGGGAAGCTATGAAAGGCGGGACAAATCCCGTATGGTTCAGCCTGAAGATCGGACTGTTTGCGGGATTGTTCGGAGGCGTGCTGCGCTGGGCCTTATATGAAATGAAGTTTACGGCGGTGATGCCGGGTTTTCTGCTTGAGCCTTTTTTTCGCCACAATTATCTGCATACGATATGGGGCATCGTGACTGGCCTTGGATCTTACATTCTGTTCTCCGCCGTTGCGGCGCTTCTCTATCAGGCAGTATTGGGAAGGCTGCGCGGGCCATGGCCCGGCCTAATTTATGGAGCGGTCTGGGGGTTGATTGCAGCCGTTATTGGCCCGCTTCTCGGCATGATGGAAAAAATCAATGTAATTGGCTGGAGCAGTCTCATTACCGAGTTTTGTGTCTTTCTGCTATGGGGATTGTTTATCGGCTATTCCATCGCTTTTGAGTTTACGGATGAAGCATCGCGAGAACCGCTTGGCGCGAGATAATAGTTGCTGCTTCTCAAGGTACTGCCATTTGTGGTAAAATGTCTAATGATTCGGGGAGAAGTCGAGCGTAGAAGCCTGGGAGGGACAAGTGTGAGCAAAATCGCAGTTTTAAACGGACCCAATTTGAATATGCTTGGCATCCGGGAACCCGGTGTATACGGAAGCGAAAGTCTTGCTTCCATAGAAGCACTGATTTCCGCCAAAGCTGAAGAACTTGGGATTGAGGTGTCCTTCTTCCAGAGCAATCACGAGGGCGAAATGATCGATCGGATTCATGCCGCTTACGGCAAGGAAGACGCCATCATCATCAACCCCGGCGCATGGACACATTACAGCTATGCCATTCGCGACGCGCTTTCGGCCGTTGCGCTGCCCATAGCGGAAGTGCATCTGTCCAATATCCATAAGCGGGAGGCATTCCGCCATGTATCGGTCGTAGCTCCCGTTGCTGTGGGACAAATTGCCGGCTTCGGAGCACATGGCTATGTGCTGGCGCTGGAGGCGCTGCATTTGCGGCTTCAGGAATAATCCGGCTTCTAAGGAGAGACTGAGAATGACAATGAAACGAGTGGAAAAACTGCGCTCGGCAATGAACGAAGCGGGGTTTGAGGCCTTGCTGATTGGAAGTCAGTACAACCGGCAATACATAAGCGGATTTTCGGGTTCGTCCGGGTTTGTGCTGATTACAGCGTCAAAAAGCATGTTGCTGACGGATTTTCGATACACGGTGCAGGCCGCAAGCCAGGCGGCCGGTTTTGAAATTGTGGAGCATGGCACAAGCCCGCTTAAAAACGTGCTGGACATTTTGAAGGCCGAAGGCGTATCTAGCCTTGCTTTTGAGCAGGATCATGTGACCTATGCCGAATATCTTTCCTGGAGCAATGTGCTGCAAGGCGTAAAGCTTGCCCCTTGTGCTGGTCTTGTGGAGAATCTGCGCATGTTCAAGGACGAAGCGGAACTTTCGGTTATGCAGGAAGCAGCCGATTTGGCCGACCGCACCTTCAAGCATATTTGCGGAATCATTGCGCCAGGCATTCGCGAAAGCGATGTGGCGCTTGAGATGGAAGTGTTCATGCGCAGCAACGGCGCAACGAGCTCATCCTTTGATACAATTGTGGCCTCCGGCGAACGTTCTGCGCTGCCTCATGGCGTAGCCAGCGATCGCACCATCGGTAACAATGAATTCGTCAAACTGGATTTTGGAGCTTTATACAACAGCTACTGCTCTGATATTACCCGGACTGTGGTTGTTGGAAAACCAAGCGACAGGCATCTCGAAATTTACAACATTGTGCTGGAAGCGCAGCTTCATGCGCTGGAGAATATCAAACCGGGCATGACGGGCATGGAAGCCGACGCGCTTGCGCGCGATATCATTACGCGGTATGGATACGGCGACAACTTTGGCCACAGCACCGGTCACGGCCTTGGCATGGAAGTGCACGAAGCGCCGCGGCTGTCTCGTCTTAGCGACACGATTTTAACCCCCGGCATGGTTGTAACGGTGGAGCCTGGCATATACCTTCCCGGCTTTGGCGGCGTAAGGATTGAAGACGACATCGTTATTACGGAAACCGGTATTAAAATATTAACCTCATCCCCGAAAGAGCTTATTACTCTGGGATAGGAATCATCACTCAGGAGGGAATCAGCAATGATTTCAGTTAACGATTTTAAGACAGGTTTGACCGTACAAGTAGACAACGATATTTTCACCGTATTGGATTTTCAACACGTTAAACCGGGCAAGGGAGCTGCGTTTGTCCGCTCCAAGCTGAAAAACCTGCGCAACGGCAACGTTGTGGAAAAAACGTTCCGCGCCGGCGAAACAATCGGCCGCGCTTTGATCGAAAACCGCGCCGTGCAATATCTGTACAATTCCGGTTCCGAATATTCCTTTATGGATAACGAAACGTTCGACCAGTTCAGCCTGGACAAAAAGCAGCTGGAGTGGGAAGTCAACTTCCTGAAGGAAAATATGACCGTGAACATTACAAGCTACCAAGGCGAAATTCTGGGCATTCAAATGCCAAACAGCGTGGAGCTCACGGTTACGGAAACCGAGCCAGGCGTTAAAGGCAACACGGCACAAGGCGCAACCAAATTCGCCAAAGTGGAAACCGGCCTGAACGTTCAAGTTCCTTTGTTCATCAACGAAGGCGATGTATTGCTGATCGACACGCGCGAAGGCAAATACATTTCCCGCGCATAGAATGATTCAATGCCGTCCGATAACGATCGGGCGGTTTTTTGTTGCGCTTATAAAATTGATTTATACCCAAGACAAGCTTAATTGTGATATAATACGATCTTGTATGTATATGTCAGGGCTTAGGGAGTGAGACCGCTTTGTCTTTGATCGTGATGAAGTTTGGCGGCAGTTCCGTAGGGACGCCGGAAAGAATGGAAAGAGTTGCAAAACGTATTATTGATCGACAGTCGGAAGGCCACGATATTATTGTGGTAGTGTCTGCAATGGGAGATACAACGGACGACCTGATCGATCAGTCTAAAAAGCTGAATCCCAATCCGCCGGCGCGGGAGATGGATATGCTGCTCACCGTCGGCGAACAAATATCGATTGCGCTTTTGTCCATGACGATTCATGGATTAGGCGGTAAAGCCATGTCGTTTACTGGCTGGCAAGCCGGCATCCAGACGGATCATGTACACGGTAAAGCCAAAATTACCGATATTGATCCGCAGAAACTTCGCCAGGCGCTCACGGACGGCAACGTTGCCGTCGTGGCAGGCTTCCAGGGAAGCGACGAAAACGGACAAATTACGACGCTGGGACGAGGCGGCTCCGATACGACGGCCGTAGCGCTGGCGGCGGCGATCAAGGCCGATCTATGCGAAATTTACACGGATGTGGACGGCATTTATTCCACCGATCCCCGTATCGTCAAAAATGCCCGCAAGCTGAACGAAATTTCGTATGATGAAATGCTTGAGCTGGCTCATCTTGGTGCGGCGGTTCTTCATCCGCGCGCGGTAGAATACGCCAAGCATTACAGCGTAAAGCTTGTTGTGCGTTCCAGCTTTACCCAAAATGAAGGGACCATTGTGAAGGAGGAAGCAAATATGGAGCAAGGCGTCGTTGTTAGCGGAATTGCTTTTGAAAAAAACGTGGCCAGAATTAGCATTATGGGCGTTGAGGACGAGCCTGGCGTATTGGCTCATGTATTCGGCGCTTTGGCGGATCGCGGCGTCAACGTTGATATTATTGTTCAAAGCGGCGTTGAAGGCGGCAAAGCCGACTTTTCCTTTACAGTGTCCGGCGATGATCGCGAAAAGGCTATTTCCACTATCGAATCCATCCGTGATACGGTTCCTTACCGTGAAACGACCTCTGAAGGCGGCCTGGTGAAGGTTTCCATCGTTGGCGCCGGCATGGTCAGCAATCACGGTGTTGCGGCTACCATGTTTGAGACCATATCCAATCTGGATGTCAGCATCAAAATGGTCAGCACCTCTGAAATCAAAGTGTCTTGCGTTATTGCTTCGGAAAAGCTGAATGAAGTGGTCATTGCCCTTCATACAGCTTACGGTCTTGACACTGCCGAGCAAGCTTTCGTCGGCGGTCCGTCCGAGCGCAGATAATGTAGTTATATTAATGAGGAAATGCCCCTTAGTCTCCGATTGGAGCCTAAGGGGCATTTTTGCGTTGGAGTAAGAGTGGTCTTGAGGCCGGTGAGTGTCTTTAACCCCGCTTAAGGGCGTCTTTGACCGGCTTATCGCCACCTGCTGCGTCTTAGCAGAGTGGTGCGGCAGTCTCCGCAAATGTCCTCGGAAACCGCTGGATCAAGCTTCCGCCGCTTAAGTACGGAACAGCGCCCATAACATTGACTTGGCTGCAGCAGGCAATGTCTTCGCGCAGACCCAGGCGAATCAGCTTTTTGCCTGTTTGGCTGCGTGCCAAGGTTTCCTGAATCGCATTGGCTTTGTCCAGGTACAGTGATTCCATGGCTATGCCAAAATCATCGGCCTGCAGTATGCCTGAGCGATCAAGCTGCCGCATGTTGTGCAGCAGCAATCCGGCGCATAAGCCATCCTCCAGCGCAAAGCTGTCGTGACTGCCAGCGCACAGGATCACGATATCGCGCCGCAGCTCCAAAGCCAGCTGCGCGCAAGCTTCTGCGTTAAGCAGGCTGGCCGCAATGACATGCTCGGCTTTCACCGCTTTGCATAAAGCTCTGGTGCCGTTGGACGTTGTTAATACAACCCGTTTGCCAGCTATTTGCTCACCGCTGTATTGCCCCGGGGAGTTGCCATAGGAAAATCCCGAAATTTGTCGGCAGAAGCGATCCCCTCCTGCAAGATCTCCTTCCTTTATTAAACGTTTGGCATCCTGCACGGTTTCCGCCGGAATGACGCAGGACGCCCCCGCAGCCAAAGCGGCTGCTATGGTGGTGGTTGCGCGCAGGACGTCAACCACAATGGCCGTTCGGTGCTGAAGCTTGCCGGAGCAGGCTTCGTTAACGCTGGAAATAACCTCGACCTGCATGTCCTAATCCCCATTTCTTCTTCTGCTGCTTTTTCATTATATGCGGGGGCCGTCCGTCATGTGTCCGTCATGAAAACAGGACAAGACCGCATATAGTTGGGAAAGAGAAGCAGACGGGAGGAACGGAAATGCTGAGCAAAATCGTATTGGGTATGGCTATGCTTCGACTGTTGTCGGGCAGCCTGGAAATCGCGGCGGCGCTGCTGATGCTCAGGTTCAACAATATCGAAAAGGCGTTGATCGTTAACTCATCCTTGGCGCTGGCGGGGCCGCTTGTCTTAATTGCCACTACAACTATTGGCCTTGTTGGCTTATCTGACAAGCTGTCTCCGTCCAAATTCGCCTGGGTTGCCGTCGGCGTCGTTTGCCTGATGATCGGCATTTTGAAAAAATAAGCGCCCCTGAAATGAAAACGAATCTATCAAACTGCGGTCCATGGACATAATTTTGCAAGACAAGCATACATATGTAACGACAAAGGACAAACTGCCGGGGGTGATGGAGTCATGCTGACACACGTATTTCAATTGCTGCCGCTAGATATTCGGGGCTTGCTTGAGAGGATGCCGCAGGAGTCGCTGGAGAGTCTTGAGGAAATACGTATCAGGGAGGATCGTCCGCTTGAAATATCCAGCGGCGGCGGATCCCGTTTCGTCGCCACGGACGGTTGTCTGGTTCAGGAGCCGGACGGCGCTTACAGGCCTTCTGCCGAGCAATGCCGCAAGCTGCTGGAAAAAATAACGAATTATTCGCTTTACGCAATGGAAGAAGAGCTCCGGCGCGGCTACATTACGGTAGCTGGAGGACATCGTATCGGACTAGCCGGCCGCACCATTCTGGAAGGCGGAGCGGTTAGGGGCATTCGGGATATCGGAGGATTCAATGTTCGGATCGCCCGGGAACGAATCGGGGCGGCATCGTACCTTATGCCCAAGCTGATGGATCGCAAACGCGACAGAATTTATTCAACTCTTCTGTTGGCTCCGCCGCAGCAAGGAAAAACAACGCTGGTTCGCGATATTGCCCGGTCATTAAGCTACGGATTCTGGAAGGGCAGCGATGCCAGTTGTCGAAGGGGCAGAAAGGTCGGCATTGTGGACGAGCGTTCCGAAATCGCGGCTTGCGTCAGAGGGGTGCCAACCTTTGACGTTGGCCCGCGAAGCGACGTAATGGATGCATGCCCAAAAGCGGAAGGGATGATGATGCTGCTCCGCTCCATGTCGCCTGAGGTTCTCATTGCGGACGAGATCGGACGCCCGGAGGACGGGGCAGCCATAACGGAAGCCAGCCATGCGGGAGTCAGCGTCATTGCAACCGCCCATGCTTTTGATCTTAGCGATGCCAGAGGCCGTCCCGAGCTTCTGAAATTGCTGGAGCAAGGCGCGTTTTCGCAAATCGTGGAGCTGCGGCGTACGCCAGACGGCGTCATGCATCGAGTCATCCAGCTTCAGCAGCGGGGAAGCCCGCCAGGTGGTTTGAACCCCGCCAACGGCTGGAGCAGCCTTGCCGGTGAACATTTGGCTAGGGCGGGAGGGCCATGATTAAGCTTCTGGGCGCCGTATTGATTCTGGTTGCGGGTACGCTGATCGGCTTTCAGCAGGCTTCAAGATTTGCAGAGCGGCCCCGGCAGCTGCGCAGCGCGGCGCATGCGCTTCAGCGGCTGGAGACGGAAATTAGCTACGGCCACACGCCGCTTCCCGAAGCGCTGGTCCGCACCGCCGATGCCGCGCCGGAGCCGATTGCAGCCATATTGAGGAAGGCCGCGCAAGGCATTAGCGGAGAAGCGGGGCTTTCTTTTCAGGAAAGCTGGGAACGCGCTGTGGCTGATGAATGGCGAAATACGGTAATGACCGGAGGAGAACGGGCGGTTTGGCTGAGGCTGGGCACAACGCTTGGCATTAGCGACAAGGAGGATCAAAGCAAACATCTCAAGCTGGCCTTGTCGCAATTAAAGGCGGAAGAGGAAAGTGCAAGAGACGATCAGGCGAGATACGAAAAAATGTGGAAAAGCCTTGGCGTGCTGCTCGCCGTGCTGATCGTCATTTTGATGGTGTAAGAGGGTGCCCTGCTTATGAATATCGACGTTAGCGCCATCTTCCAAATTGCCGGGATCGGCATCATTATCGCAATGATCCATTCCGTGCTTAAGCAGATGGGCAAGGAGGATATGGCGCATTGGGTAACGGTTATCGGATTTGTTGTTGTTCTGTTTATGGTGGTGCGGCTGCTTAACGAGCTATTCCAGGAGATCAAAACGATTTTTCTGTTTCAGTAGGTGAATGCGGTGGACATGATTCAAATCGTCGGACTTGGCCTGATGGCGACTGTGCTCATCCTGGTGGTCCGGGAGCAAAAGCCGATGTTTGCTTTTCTTCTGGCGGCATTTACCGGATTGTTCATCTTCCTGTACGTTATCGGAAAAATCGAGTCGGTCATAACGGTGCTGGAGGATTTGGCGAACCGATCCGGTATTCCTTCCATTTATCTCAAGACGGTGTTGAAAATAATCGGGATTGCCTATATTGCAGAGTTTGGCGCACAAATTGTGAGGGATGCGGGGCAAGAAAGCATCGCTTCCAAAATCGAATTTGCCGGCAAGGTTTTTATTCTCGTCATGGCTATACCAATTATCAGCGTTATTGTAGAGACAGTAATCGGCCTGCTGCCGGCGGGGAGCTGAAAACTATGAGGGAAGCCCGCACGGAGCGGGAGAGAACCAGGCTGCTGCTGATTCTCTTGTTTACCGCTTTCCTGCTCCAATGGGCGTCGGTGGCGAATGCCGCGCCTTCCGGGCAAACCTCTGGCGTGGATAACAGCGAGCTGCTGCAGCAGTTGTCGGGGGAGCAATTGACGGATCTGGGCACCGACGGCGTGGAGCAATATTGGGATGGGCTGCGGAAGACGTATGGAGGGTACTTTCCGGAGGGACAGGTTCCAACCTTGTCCGACATGATTCTTCCAGGCGGCGGAATTGGGCTTGGTGACAGTTTGACGGCGCTGCTGCGGTTTATGTGGCATGAAGTGTTGTATAACGGGAAATTGCTGGTAACGATCGTGATGCTTGCGGTGTTCAGTATGGTGCTGGAAAATCTCCAGTCCGCTTTCGAACGAAATACGACCAGCAAAGTCGCTTACGCCATCACGTATATGGTGCTGCTGATCATAGCGGTCAATAGTTTTAATGTAGCGATCGGCTATGCAAGGGATGCCATAACGGGCATGATCTCCTTTATGCTGGCCATGGTCCCCCTGCTGCTTACGCTTCTGGCGTCGATGGGAAGCCTGGTTACGGTGTCGGTGCTTCATCCGCTTATCGTTTTTATGATTCATGCGGTGGGTACGGTGATTTATATGTTTGTTTTCCCGCTGTTGTTTTTTTCGGCGGTTTTGCATATTGCCAGCGCATTGAGCGACAAATTCAAGGTTACCCAGCTGGCGAATTTGTTAAGAACAATAGCGGTTGGCGCGCTCGGCGTGCTGGTAACGATTTTTCTGGGGGTCATCTCCGTTCAGGGCGCGACAGGCGCGGTCACGGATGGGGTAACGCTGCGGACGGCTAAATTCGTGACAGGCAATTTCGTTCCGGTGGTGGGGCGGATGTTCTCCGATGCGGCGGATACCGTTATCTCCGCATCCATGCTGGCCAAAAACGCAGTGGGGCTCGCCGGCGTTATCATTTTGCTCTTCCTGAGCGCTTTTCCCGCTATCAAAATATTGACCTTGGCATTGATCTACCATGTGTCAGCGGCAGTCATGCAGCCGCTTGGCGAATCTCCGATCGCCAAATGCCTGCAAACGATCGGCAAAACGATGGTTTATGTATTTGCTTCGCTTGCGGCGGTAAGCCTGATGTTTTTTCTGGCAGTAACCATCATTCTGACTGCGGGCAACGCGGCATTGATGGTCCGGTAGCGCATTTTAAAGGAGGTGAGCTGAATGTGATAGGTTGGCTAAGCCAATGGCTGCGCGATATTGTCGCCGTTATTCTGCTGGCCGCCATCGTGGAGCTGCTGCTGCCCAACAAGGCGATGCAGCGGTATGCCCGACTGGTGGTTGGACTCATTATTCTGCTCACGATCCTTTCTCCTGTGCTGAAGCTGCTGCAAGAGGATATCGGAGGCAGGCTGGAAGCGGGCATCATGTTGTGGGATGAGCGGAGCATTCAGAAAAATACGGGAATGCCAAGCTTGGAGGAGATTACGCAAAAGGCCAGCCAATTACAGGAACAGCGAAGCCTGGAAGCGGCCAGAATGACACAAAGAGCGATGGAAGGCGATATAACGGAGCAGTTGGCAATTGTTGCGGATCTGGATGTTGAAAAGGTGGATGTGGATCTGTTGTGGGAAGATTCGGGAACAGGCGGAAAAAGCCCGGTGATCGGCAAGGTAACGGTTACGTTGGCAGCTCCCTCCAAGCCAAAGCCTAAAAGCGTGGAAGGGAATATTGCCCCGGTAGAACCGGTTTCTGTCAGCGTAACATTAGAACCTGTTAAGGAAGCGGGGGGCAAGTCCCAAGCCGCTGGCGATGAAAATAACAAATACACGTTGCTCAAGGAACAGGAAATGCCGGAGGTTTGGGGAATGCTGAGGCAAATTTGGGGCATCAAGCGCGAAAGCATCGAAGTGCGCCGGTTAAATGACAGTGTATAAAGCAATGGAGTCTGGGAAGGGGAATGGCGGGAATGGCGAAATGGCTGGAAGGGCTGGAGACGGCGTTTGGCGGAGGGCCGGGCGGCCCCAAACGGGTAAAAACGTTGCGTATTCTGCTTATTTTAGGCGGAATCGGGGCTGCTCTAATGCTGCTGAACTCCTTTTTACCCTATAAGGATGTGGAGCCTTCGTCGCAAGACCCTAATCAGTTGCCCCAGGTAACTGAAGCCTGGAATAGCAGCGGAGCGTCGGCGACGCCTTTTGAAGGCATCGAACGGACGCTTGAAACCAGGCTGAAGGAAATTTTGGAGAAAATCGTGGGAGTCGGGAGCGTGGATGTTTTGGTAACGGTTGAATCAACTGAAGAAGTGGTAGTGGAACGCAATAGACAGGAGACGCAGTCTACTACCGATGAAAATGACAAAAACGGCGGAACGAGACACATTACCTCTGTCAGCAAGGACGGGCAGGTGGTGCTGTACGAGGTTTCCGGCGAGCAAAAGCCGATTGTGGTGAAAACGATAAGCCCGCGAATTCGCGGCATCCTGGTTGTCGCCAAAGGGTCGGAAAATGTGACCGTCCGGAGGCTGATCATTAATGCGGTTGAGAAGGGTTTAAGCGTTCCGGTCAACCGGATATCGGTTGTGCCGAGCAAACAATAATTTTTATAATAATGGGGAGGCTGTTGACATGAATACGAAAAGACAAACGGTATGGCTGGTATCGATGCTGAGCTTGATGGTGGTGCTGTCTGCCTATTATTTGTTCACGCAGGACCTGGATGACGCAGATAAACTGACGGAATCGGGAACGCCGGTTCAAAATGTGACGGAGGCAACGGGCGAAGGCGGACTGGTCGTTAACGGGGAAGCGGCTGCTGGCGAGGAAATTACTGCCCGCAATCAAGAAATTCTTGATCAGCTCGAGCGTGAAGGATTTGCAGCGGGCGGCATGTTCAGCGAACTGCTGGCAAAACGCGAATTGCAGAACAAAGCGGAAGAAGAGCGGATTATGGCGATTATCGCCGACGTTTCCAATGATGTCGAAGCCGCAACGGCTGCCTGGAGCGAGATGGATAATCTGGAGGACAAAAACTCCCGCATTCAGGAACTGGAGTCTGCCTTGATGGAGCAATACAAGATGGCGCTGATCTCGCAGGAAAACGACCGCTACAAAGTCGTGGTGACCAGCCAAAAGCTGGAGAAAAGCGAGGCGGCTGGCATTATCGAGCAGGTATTAAAGGGGCTTGAGGTCAAACCGAGCCAAGTAACCGTACAATTCGTGCAGGAACCTTAATGCTGGCGGGGGTCCGCAGCTGACCATCAATTCATTGATCGCGCATCCCATATAGAGGACTCCGGTTGCTTAAGGCGAATACCTTAGGCAGCCGGAGTTTTTGCCATTTGAAAAGCGGGGTTTCGGGCAGCTAAAATACCCGAGAACCCTTCACTGGCGGGCTTGGAACGGACTTTGAATAAAAATGGTTCGTGTTCACGAAGGTTTGTGTTATAATACTAAACGTTATGTGAAGAAGAGGAGTGATTACGTCCATGTTCAAATTGAGCGAGATCAAAGAATTGATCAAACTGGTTGATCAATCATCTCTCCAAGAGGTTGAAATCGAAAATGAAGGGGCTCGCCTGCTTATTCGTAAGCCGGGCAAAACCGAGGTTGTAAGCGTACAAGCAGCTCCAATTACGCATACATATCCGTCAGCGGGGCTGACGGCTGTTCCACAGCAACCGGTGTTTCAGCAGACTGGACAAGCAGATGCTAGCGAACCTGCGGCGGTAGCGAAAACCCCTGCTGCGGATTTGCACCAAATCGTTTCGCCGATGGTAGGCACCTTCTACAGCTCCCCATCCCCGGACGCAGGTCCATTTGTTGGAATTGGCGACCGCGTGAACAGCAAAACGGTTGTATGCATTTTGGAAGCCATGAAACTTATGAACGAGCTTGAAGCCGAAATTAACGGCGAAATTGTGGAGATTCTTGTAAGCAACGGCCAGCTGGTGGAGTACGGCCAGCCGCTGTTCCTGGTCAAAGCAGACTGATTTATTTTCTGTCCCGGCATGGGAAAACTGTTTGTTGAAAGGGGTTCCTGCGTGAAATTCCAGAAAATATTAATCGCAAACCGCGGTGAAATCGCGGTGCGGATCATACGCGCTTGCCGCGAGCTTGGCATTAGCACGGTCGCGGTATATTCCGAGGCAGACCGTGATTCCTTGCACGTGCGCCTGGCTGATGAAGCGTATTGCATTGGTCCGACGGCTTCCAAGGACAGCTATTTGAATTTGACCAATATCATGAGCATCGCTACGATTACGGAATGCGACGCGATCCATCCCGGCTATGGCTTCCTGGCCGAAAACGCCGATTTTGCGGAGATTTGCGAATCCTGCAACATCGCATTTATCGGGCCTTCGCCTGAAGCCATCAGCAAGATGGGCGACAAGGCTGTAGCCAAGTTGACGATGAAAGAAGCCAAAGTTCCTGTTATTCCGGGATCGGACGGCCTTGTCGAGGACTTGGACGAAGCGATTGAGGTGGCCCGCGCTATCGGGTACCCTGTCATTATTAAAGCGACAGCTGGCGGCGGCGGCAAAGGCATCCGCATCGCGGAGGACGAAGATTCTCTGATCAGCCAGATTACGACGGCCCAACAGGAAGCTCAAAAGGCGTTTGGCAATGCCGGCGTCTATCTTGAGAAATATTTGACCGGCATGAAGCATGTTGAAATTCAAATTATGGCGGACAAACACGGCAATGCCGTCCATCTGTTCGAACGCGACTGCTCCGTTCAGCGCAGACGCCAGAAGCTTGTGGAGGAAGCGCCTTGTCCGGTGTTGTCGCCAGAGCTTCGGGATAGCATGGGCCAAGCAGCGGTAAGAGCGGCTTTGGCCGTTCAATATGCTGGCGCCGGAACGCTTGAGTTTTTGCTCGGGGAAGACGGCAAATTCTATTTTATGGAGATGAACACCCGGATTCAGGTTGAGCATCCTGTAACCGAAATGATCACGAACGTGGATCTCATCAAGGAAATGATCAGCGTGGCGGAGGGCAACCCGCTTTCCGTTAAGCAGGAGGATCTCTCCATCAACGGCTGGTCGATCGAATGCAGAATCAATGCGGAGGATCCCGAGCGCGGCTTTATGCCTTCGCCCGGAAATATCCCGTTTTATTTGCCGCCGGGCGGCATTGGCGTTCGCGTAGACAGCGCCGTGTACCCGGGGTATACGATTTCGCCGCATTACGATTCCATGATCGCCAAGCTGATTGTTTGGGCGCCTACCCGTGAGGAAGCAATCGCGCGTATGAAGAGGGCGCTTGCTGAATTTGCGATCGAAGGCATCCGGACAACGATTCCTTTCCATTTGCGTTTGCTTAACCATCCCAAATTTGTGGAAGGCGACTTCGACATTAAGTTCCTGGAAGAAAATGATGTTTATGCTTCTGCTGAGAACGCAAATTAGATTATTTTGCAGCTTGTCAGGCAGAGTTTGTCATAATTTCGGCAGGATGTTATAGTATAGAGATAAGATGCGGATCAAGGCCTGGCCTGATGTCAGGAACGCGCAACTTTAGGGAGGTGTAGAACGCGCATGAGTACGATTGCAGCGGATTACGAGAAAACGGAGATTGGCACGATTCAGATTGCCCCTGAGGTTATTGAAGTCATTGCCGGCTTGGCTACGGTTGAAGTGGACGGCGTAGCGGGCATGAGCGGCGGTTTTGCAGGCGGCATTGCTGAGCTGTTGGGCCGCAAAAACCTGTCCAAAGGCGTTAAGGTGGAGGTTGGACAGCGGGAAGCAGCGGTAGACGTATCTATTATTGTGGAATACGGAAACAAAATTCCCGAGGTAGCATCCGACATTCAGCGCAATGTCAAACGTTCCATCGAAATGATGACCGGCTTGCATGTTGTTGAAGTGAACGTCCATATCCATGATGTTCATTTCAAGCCTACCGAAAAGCTTGAAGAAGACGAAAACGCAAACCGCGTCAAGTAAATAAAAAAATAGCTTTATTCTGTACAACCCCCTCGTGATTGGGCATGCCGCTTAAGCGCAGGGGGTTTTCATTCGGTTTTGCAGGAGGAATGGGTCTATTGATGAGAGTAGTGGACAAGCTGCTGTTGTTCCTATACAGTCTGGCCATTGGCGTCGTATCCGTTTTTATGATCTGCCTTGGTTTTGGCTGGATAACGAAGTCACTGCTTAGCAATTGGCTGACTCAGTTTTACGAATTCAAATCCATCGCCATTTCGTTCGGAATCGCAGGCGTTGTTCTGCTGCTGATTAGCTTCCGTTTCTTTATCGTGTCGCTTAGCCGCGGTTCGGCCAGCGCGCAATCGATCGATCAGCGGACGGAATTTGGCGATATTCGCATTTCGATTGAAACCATTGAAAACCTGGCGTTAAAAGCTGCTTCCAGACAGCGCGGCGTCAAGGAATTGCGTGCGCGCGTACGCGCCACCGACGCCGGACTGGAGATCGTGCTGCGTGCGGTAATCGACGGGGAAAATCCGATTCCGGTTTTGACGGAGGAAATTCAGCGCGCGGTCAAAGAGCATGTTGAAGATATTACGGGAATACCGGTTATCAACGTTGCTGTTTTTGTCGCTAACGTCGTTCAGGCAGGCGCATTCAAGAGCCGCGTAGAATAGAGGTGGATGGTCCCATGTGGAGGGAGTTCTGGAACGCCTATTGGAGGCGCCTGACGGGTGTTGCCGCAGGGATAGGGCTAAGCATTGTTTATTTGGCATTTGGCTTTTGGGACATGCTGTTTGTCGCCCTGATTGTTTTTACATGTTACTGGTATGCCAAGAGGAAAGAAACCTCGAACGAACCGGTTATTCCGTGGCAGAGGTTATGGGATGGCATCATGGAACGATTCCGTCCATTTCGTTAATACTGTGGTCTCCTCCGTATTCCGGATTTGTGACAGCCGCTAATTCGGAACAGGGAGGAGATCATCGTTTTTTATGATAAGTTTAATTCAACTTATTAAGGCTTATAATTTTGCAGAATCGGATGTGTGTACACATGAAGCGTAGGTTGGCGAGAGAAATAGCGGTATCCAGCCTGTATCAAATGGAAATGAATGAAGTGACGGCTTCTGATGCCGTTGATATGTTGATGGATGAATTGCAGGATGAAAACGAAATTGGCGCTGATCCCAAGGAAGCCGGAGGGACGGCGGATTTTGCCCGCGAGCTGGTGCATGGGGTTATGGAATCCAGACAGGCAATTGACGGCATGCTGCAGCAATATTTGACCGGCTGGCAAGTCGACCGTTTGTCGCGGGTTGACCGTCAAGTGCTTAGACTGGCGTGCTACGAAATGGTATTTCGCAACGATGTTCCGCCTAAAGCGGCCATTAACGAGGCGATTGACCTCGCCAAGCATTTTGGGACGGATGAATCCGGAAAGTTCGTAAACGGCGTGTTAGGCAAGCTGTTGCAGGAAATTGACGAATTAAAAGCTTAAGGCGGAGTTTGCCGCCTTTTGTTGTGTAAATGCGCTGAAATATAAAAGGCTGAGGGGATGTTGTTCATGAGCTCATTCATTATTGACGGAAAACAGATTTCTGCTGAAATTAGAAACGAGCTTCTTCAGGAGGTCGCTTCGCTAAAGGAACAAAATGTCGTTCCCGGCCTTGCCGTAGTTCTTGTGGGAGAGGACCCTGCTTCCAAGGTATACGTTGGTTCTAAGGAAAAAGCTTGCCAGCAGCTCGGCATCTACTCCGAGGTGCACAAGCTCCCCGCCGATACGACTGAGGAGGAGCTGCTTGCCTTGATCAGCAAGCTGAACGGACAAACCAGCATTAACGGTATTTTGGTGCAGCTGCCTCTTCCGGGGCATATCAACGAAAAAGCGGTAATCGACGCAATCAGCGTGGACAAGGATGTAGACGGCTTCCATCCGCAGAGCGTTGGCAATCTCAGCATCGGGGACGATAGCCTGCTGCCTTGTACACCTGCTGGCGTAATCGAGCTGATTAAGCGCAGCGGCACGTCCATTAGCGGCAAACATGCCGTCGTCATCGGACGAAGCAATATCGTAGGCAAACCTGTAGCGATGCTTTTGCTGCGGGAAAATGCAACGGTAACGATTTGCCACTCCCGTACCGCGAATATGGAGGAGCTTGCTCGCTCCGCCGATATTCTGGTGGTTGCCATCGGCAAGGCAAAAGCAATCGGCAAAAACTTCGTGAAACCTGGCGCAGTCGTAATCGATGTTGGCATTAACCGCCTTTCGGACGGCAAGCTGGCAGGCGACGTCGACTACGAGGATTGTTTGGAAACAGCAGGAGCCATTACTCCAGTGCCCGGCGGAGTGGGTCCAATGACCATTACGATGCTGATGAAAAATACAGTTAAAGCGGCAAAAAGGGCAAACGGAATCGAGGTGTAGAGTCCGTATGGCAGATAAGCCCCGTATTTTATCCATAAAAGAAGTAAACCGCTATATTCGAATGAAGATGGAGCAGGACGAGCTTTTGTCCGATGTTTGGCTTCGCGGCGAAATCTCCAATTTTACTCATCACTCCAGCGGTCATATGTATTTTACGCTCAAGGATAGCGATAGCCGTCTCAAATGCGTCATGTTTGCGTCCCATAACGCCCGCTTGGCCTTCCGTCCGAAGGAAGGAGCCAAGGTGTTGGCCAGAGGCAATGTGTCCGTGTTTGAGCGTGACGGGAACTATCAATTTTATGTGACGGCTATGCAGCCGGACGGCATCGGAAGCCTTTATCTGGCCTATGAGCAGCTAAAGGAAAAGCTGGCCGCGGAAGGTCTTTTTGCAAATGAACGCAAACGGTCCTTGCCCCCTTTTCCAAGGGCGATAGGGGTAATTACGTCGCCCACGGGCGCAGCGGTCAGAGACATTTTGACAACGCTGCAGCGCAGATATCCGCTTGCCGCTGTCACGATATACCCTGTATTGGTACAAGGCGCAGGAGCGGCTCCCTCCATCGTCAAGGCGATTGAGGATATGAACGTCCTCGGAGAATGCGATATTTTGATCGTTGGCAGAGGTGGCGGATCGTTGGAGGAGCTTTGGGCCTTTAATGAAGAAGCGGTTGCCAGAGCTATTGCGGCTTCCATTATTCCTATCATTAGCGCTGTTGGTCATGAGACGGATTTTACGATTGCCGATTTTGCGGCTGATTTGCGCGCAGCCACGCCAACGGCTGCGGCCGAGTTGGCGGTACCTCACATAAACGAGCTGCGTCAGCAAGGTGAGAGGCTTGCCTCGCGGCTTGCGGCTGCCCTTTCTTCGACGGTTCGCGAAAACAGGGACAGGCTCGCTCGCGCTCAGCGCTCGCCATTTTTCGTTCATCCCCGCAAATATATGCTGGAGCAAGCGCAGCGTGTCGACCGTCTGGAGGAACAGCTTCATCGGAGTATGGGGACATCCCTTGAACGCAAAGGTTCTTCGATGGAGAAACTGCTTTCCCGACTTTCGGCACAGCATCCGGGAGAAAAGGCGGTACACGCATCAAGGCGTTTGGACGACATGGATAGACGCCTTACTCTGGCCGCATCTGCTTTGCTGAAGGAGCAAGGAATGAGACTGCACGGCGCGGTGCGCCAACTGGATGCGCTAAGCCCGCTTAAAGTCATGTCCCGCGGATATGGATTGGTATATGGGGATGAGCAGCGCCTGGTCAAATCCGTCCAGGATGTATCGGAGGGTGAACAAATTCAAGTGAAGCTGGCGGACGGCATGCTGGAGTGCCGGGTTCTGTCGCTGAAAGGAGATCAACGGTGAGCGAACAAGGAATGGAACAGTTGACTTTTGAGCAAGCCATGGAAAAGCTGGAAGAGATCGTCGGGCGACTGGAGAGCGGCGACGTTCCGCTGGAGACCGCTATTGAGCTTTTTCAGGAGGGCATGACGTTGTCGCGCCTTTGCGGCAGCAAGCTGGAGCAAGTGGAAAGCCGGATTCAAATGCTTGTCGACAACGGACAAGGCCTGCAGAAAAAACCGTTTGCCCAGGCAAGCGAAGATAAAGGGGAATAAGCTTGAGCGCCAGCCCAACCATAACGGACTATTTAAAACAATGCGCCGCCGAGACGGATAAGGCGCTTCTGACAAGTTTGCCGCAGCATTGGGAAGTTCCCGATACGCTGCGCGACTCCATGGCGTATTCCTTGTCGGCTGGAGGCAAAAGAATCCGGCCCGCTCTCGTTTTGGCCGCTGCGGAAGCGGTGGCCGGGAGCCTGGAGTCAAGAAGGCAAGCGCTGCCAATCGCATGCGCTGTTGAGCATATACATACTTATTCGCTGATACATGATGATCTGCCTGCCATGGACAATGACGATTACCGCCGCGGCCGCTTGACCAACCATAAAGTGTTTGGCGAAGCCATGGCTATTCTGGCAGGGGATGCTTTGCTTACCCATGCTTTTTATCTCATTTCTCGTGGCGGCCGGGAAGCTGGCCTCGATCCTGCCGTAATACTTGCTATCGTTGAAGATCTTTCGACGCTTGCCGGCGCTCTCGGAATGGTGGGCGGACAAGTTGCCGATATGGAAGGCGAGCAAGGAATTACGGATTTGTCGCAGCTTGAATACATTCATTTGCATAAAACCGGAGATCTGATCGCTTTTTCCGCAATGGCTGGAGGCAGAGTGGGCGGCGCTACGGAACGGCAGCTGGAGCTGCTTGGCCAATACGGACGCAATATTGGTCTGGCCTTCCAGATTCAAGATGACATTCTGGACCTTGTCGGTGATGAAGCCAAGCTGGGCAAGCCGGTTAACAGCGATGTGGAAGAGCAAAAAGTTACTTATCCGTTTCTGCTGGGTCTTGAGGAGAGCGTACGCCTTGCATCCAAGCTGACGGAGGAAGCCAAAGCCTGCATCGAGGAAGCTGGTTTCGCCAATCCGGAGAGACTGCTGCAATTGGCCGATTATTTGATGAAACGCGACCATTAAGCTTCAACTGCGTATAGCTAATTGGGCATTGAATGCCATTGTGGTATACTAGTAGAAATGTAAACGTTTATAGGACAGTCGTTATGAAAGAAAATGCTGTCCCTGAAAGCGAGGAAGCAACGTGCTGCTTGATGGAATTAACAAACCTGAGGATCTGAAAGAACTGACCATAGACCAGTTGGAGCAGCTGGCGGAGGAGATTCGTTCTTTTCTGATTCAGAAACTGTCGGTGACAGGCGGTCATTTGGCGCCCAATTTGGGCGTTGTTGAGCTGACATTGGTGATGCATTATTTATTTCATAGCCCGCACGATAAATTTATTTTTGACGTCGGACACCAATCTTACGTCCACAAAATATTGACCGGCCGCAAGGACCAATTCGACTCATTGCGTATGTACAAGGGACTGTGCGGTTTTGTTAAGCGCTCGGAAAGCCCGCATGACGTATGGGAGGCCGGCCACAGCAGCACTTCGCTGTCGGCTGCAATGGGAATGGCGCTTGCACGGGATTTCAAAGGGGATACCAATCGTGTTGTCGCGGTCATCGGCGACGGGGCCCTTACCGGCGGGATGGCGCTGGAGGCGCTTAATCATATCGGTCATGAAAAGCGCAACATGATTGTTGTCCTGAACGACAACGAAATGTCCATCGCGCCTAATGTCGGCGCCCTTCACCACTACCTGGGCAAAATCAGAACGGACCGCCATTACCAGAAAGCCAAGGAAGAGCTTCAGCATCTGCTGGGCAAAATTCCGGCGATCGGCGGCAAGCTGGCCAAAACGGCGGAGCGCTTTAAGGACAGCTTAAAGTATTTGCTGGTGAGCGGAATCTTGTTTGAGCAATTTGGCCTTACTTATCTAGGGCCGGTAGACGGCCATGATATCGAAGGACTGATCGATATTATGAAACAGGCTGATTCCATGCCCGGACCCGTTCTTGTCCACGTGCTCACTGTCAAAGGGAAGGGGTACACCCCGGCCGAAAAAGATTCCCATGCGTGGCATGGCGCTTCCCCCTACAAAATCGAGTCGGGGCAGATGGTCAAAGCAGTGGGACCTCCTATGTATACGAAGGTATTTGGCGATATTCTGATTGAACTGGCCGAAAAAGACGAGCGAATCGTAGCGGTAACGCCTGCTATGCCTGGGGGATCCGGACTTCTGGAATTTGCGGCGCGTTTCCCGCATCGGATGCTGGACGTCGGAATCGCGGAGCAGCATGCCGCAACGATGTCCGCCGCGCTGGCGCTGGAAGGATTAAAGCCGGTTTATGCCGTCTATTCCACCTTCCTGCAGCGCGCTTACGACCAGGTCGTGCATGACATATGCCGCCAGAACCTGAACGTAGTTTTTGCCATTGACCGTGCCGGCTTTGTAGGACCGGATGGCGAAACGCATCAAGGCGTATACGACATTGCTTATTTGCGCCATATTCCAAATCTGGTGCTGATGATGCCGAAGGATGAAAATGAGCTTCGCCGAATGATGGTTACGTCGTTCCATTACAATGACGGGCCAATAGCCGTCCGTTATCCACGGATTCACGGCGTAGGCGTTGAGCTGGATAAAAATCCGCAGCCGATACCGATTGGAAGCTGGGAGACGCTGCGCGAGGGCGATGCTTACGTTATTTTGGCGGTAGGCCCTATGATTAGCGTTGCGGAAGAGGCAGCTGAAACGTTGAAGCGCGAAGGCGTAAATGTCGGCATTGTCAACGCGAGATTCATCAAACCTCTGGATGAAGCCATGTTGATTTCGATGGCGGAAAGCGGCAAAAGGATCGTTGTGCTGGAGGAAGGCTCCCAGCTTGGCGGGCTTGGCAGCGCCGTGCTGGAGTTTTATTCCCTCAAGGGCATTTACAACACGGCTGTCCGCATAATCGGCATACCGGATTTCTTTGTGGAGCACGGCTCCATTCAGCAACAACGCGAGGAGGTCGGCCTGACCGGCGAAAGGGTAGCATCGGAAATTAGAGGCATGCTGCCGCGGGTCATCAAGCGGGTAACCGGTCAGGCTTAGAAACGGAGAGCATAATGACAACATCGGGCAAGGAACGAATTGATGTGCTGCTGGTGGAGCTCGGGTATTATGACAGCCGCGAAAAAGCAAAGCGGGCTTTGATGGCAGGGCTGGTGCTGGTTAATGAGGAACCGGTCGACAAAAGCGGCATGAAGGTCAGCCGCGACGCCAAAATCAAAGTTAAGGGCGCTCTTCACCCTTATGTCAGCCGGGGCGGACTCAAGCTTGAAAAGGCGATTGCCTCATTCGGCATTGAGATGAAGGATCGGGTCATGCTGGATATTGGCGCATCCACGGGAGGTTTTACGGACTGCGCTCTCCAGCATGGGGCTGCTTATGTCTACGCCATCGATGTGGGGTACAATCAATTGGATTGGAGTCTTCGCAACCATCCCAGCGTAGCCGTGATGGAAAGAACCAATTTCCGTTATACGGAGCCCCAACATCTGGAAGGTCCGTCGCCGGATTTTGCCACCATTGATGTTTCCTTTATTTCGCTTCGCCATATTTTGCCGGCGTTATACAAGCTCCTGCCTAACGGGGCTCAGGTTATGGCGCTAATCAAACCCCAGTTCGAGGCAGGCCGGGAGAAAGTGGGCAAATCCGGCGTCGTGCGGGAGCCTTCCGTTCATCTGGAGGTGCTCCGCAATGTATTGGGCTTTGCCTCCGAAATGCGCTACAGTCTTCAGAACATTACCTTCTCGCCCATTACAGGCGGAGAAGGCAATATCGAATTTCTTGCGCTTTGGCGCAAGGACGAGGCGGTTGGCCCTGTACCGGAAGACGCGGTATTGCGTTCTCTTGTTGAGGAGGCTAATACCACGTTCAGGGGAGAGCCCAAATAATGCAGCCAAGAAGGATGCCGGACAGCGGGGAACTGCTCCGGCATCTTTTTGCTTTACAGGGAAGCCTACTATTTGATACACTATAACCAAACAGACGTTCGCTTCTTTGACCTTGCTCGAAATGAGGCGCGGCGAAATGGACAAGTACGGTGATTGGTTTGTTATGGGACTTGCCGGGATACTGCTGATGATATGGCTGTACAGAGCGTTCTACAGGTGGCTGCATGAGCCAGTCAATCTGAATGCGGTCAAGCTCGGCAAAGGCGGTTCCATTGACGATCAGGATGAGAACGTACGGCTGCTTGAGAAAAAAGGGTATACCGTAACATCGGGGAAACATCTAATCCCGATACCCATCGAGCTGGATGACGCTCCGCTCGGGAATGGCTCAAGGCTGTACATTGATTACATCGCAGAGAAAAAAGGCTTTACCTATGTTGTCAAAACAGCGCGGGAACGAAAGCCCATAGAATGGACGGCAAGCGGTGTTCGGGACAGGCTGCTGGTGTATGCGCTGCTGCTGCCCCATTGCAACGGAGTGCTTTATGTCGATGCCAAGGAAGGCGTCGTGAAGAAAATAGAGTTCCATCTTTCCGACTAAAGGATTTGGAGGACGGTTTATGAAAGCCATCAGGCAGTACAAGATAAAGGAAATTATCGGGTCAAAGGAAATTGAAACACAAGAGGAGCTGGTGGAGGCGCTGCGCGCCTCTGGCATGCAAGTGACTCAAGCAACCGTATCGCGGGACATTAAAGAGCTTATGCTGGCCAAAGTGCCCATCTCTGAAGGACGTTACAAATATTCCTTGCCGATGGAGCAGCAGCGGCTGAATCCCATTCATAAGTTGAAACGCGCCATTGTGGATCACTTCACCAGCATTGATTTTACAGAAAACCTTGTTGTCCTGAAGTGTCTTCCAGGAACCGCTAATACAATCGGAGCTTTGATCGACAATATGGAGTGGGACGAGGTCATGGGGACGATTTGCGGCGACGATACGATTTTGATCATTTGCCGGACTAAAGATCAAAGCTCTGCTATGGTAGAGCGTTTGCTTGAAATGTTGAACTAGAGGGGAGAAATCAATCATGCTGCAGGAAATGTCTATCCGAAATTTGGCTGTTATCGAAGAAGTAAGCGTATCTTTCCATCGTGGTTTTCACGTGCTAACCGGTGAAACGGGAGCGGGAAAATCCATACTGATCGACGCCCTTAGCCTCATTGCCGGAGGACGCGGATCTGCAGACATGGTGCGGTATGGTGCCGACAAGGCGGAGATGGAAGCGATGTTCGATTTGCCGGTCTCCCATCCTGCGTGGAAAACCTTGCTGGCCTTGGGCATCCAGCATTCTCCGGAAGAAATGCTCGTCATCAGGCGGGAGCTTTCCTCCAATGGCAAAAGCACCAGCCGAATCAACGGGCAGCTGGTAACACTAACGATGCTTCGCGAGGTGGGGGAGTGTCTGGTCAATATTCATGGACAACATGAACACCAATCCTTGCTACGGAGCGAACGTCATCTGGAGTGGCTTGACCTGTTTGGCGGGGATTTGCTTCAAGAGCGCAAGGAGCAATACCGCGCGGCTTATCATCGCCTTCAAGGCGTTAAGAGCGCTTTGAGGGACCTGGAGAAATCCGCAAGGCAAGGCGTGCAGATGCTTGATCTGTACCGGTTTCAAATCGAAGAAATCAGTTCTGCGGCTTTGAAGCCGGGTGAGGACGAGGAGCTGGCGGAACAACGTCAGCGCTTGATGTATGCCGAAAAGCGGCTGGATACGGTCTCGGAGGCATATGCGCTCTTAAGCGGAAGCAAAGGGCTGGATGCCCTTAGCAAAGCGATCGTGCGGCTGGAGGATGTGCGCGGGTTTGATGCATCGCGGCTTGGGCCGCTTGTGGAGCAGCTGCAATCCGCTTTTTATCAAGCCGAGGATGTGGCTTTCCAGTTACGCGATTACCGGGACAATATCGAATCCGATCCCGGCGCATTGGATGCCGTTGAAGAACGGCTTGACCTTATTAATGGATTGAAACGCAAATATGGGGAAACCATATCTGATATATTGACGTATCTGGACAAAATTACTGTGGAGCGCGACAGTATAGAAAACCGTGACGAGCTGCTCGAAACGTTGCGGGCGCAGGAGCTTGAAGCATTTACGGCGGCAGAGCAGCTGGCTAGAGAGTTGTCCATGCTTAGACGGCATGCGGCATCTACATTAGCTGGGTCAGTTGAAGCCCAATTGATTCATTTGCAAATGCCTTCCGCGCGTTTTCAGGTTAGCCTTGAGAGCACGGAACAGGATGGAACAGCCGTGCTTCATATTAACGGAATGGATGAGGCCGTTTTTATGCTTTCCAGTAACCCGGGAGAGCCTCTTAAAGCGCTGAGTAAAGTGGCTTCCGGCGGTGAAATGTCGCGTATCATGCTGGCGCTTAAAAGCATTTTTGCCGAGATCGATCAAATACCGGTGCTGGTTTTTGACGAAGTGGATACAGGCGTGAGCGGCCGAGCCGCACAAGCGATTGCGGAGAGATTATCTGCGCTGTCCGTTCGCTGCCAAGTGTTCTCCATCACGCATTTGCCGCAAGTCGCTTGTATGTCGGATCATCATTACGAGATCAAAAAACAAGTGGTCGAGCAGCGAACCTGCACTTCGGTCAAGCAGCTGCTTGGCGACGGACGGATTGAAGAACTTGCCCGCATGCTTGGCGGGGTTGAGATTACTGAAAAAACAAGGCATCATGCTCAAGAAATGCTGGATTTGGCACATGGACTGAAGGGAGCGTAATGGAAGGGTTTCAGGGAAGGTTTTTGCGGACATAAAAGATGGGGGTCGGGGTAACTTAAAGGTACGCCAATGGCGACATAACCTTTTTCGTCATGCGATGGAATGACAGGGAGCGTGAAATCATTGAATTCCACTGAACGGAAGCGATGGTTTGGCCTGGTCCTGGTTATCCTTCTATGCATGATCGGTTTCTCCGGCCCGTTGCAGCAGTTTGCCGCCTTCCCGAATGAACTTCGTTTATTCTCCGGCCAAATGAAACGACTGCAATACGGAGTTCCCGTTTATGCCGAGGTAACGGTGGACCCCTCAATGCTTCAAGTCAACGGCAAAGCTCAACAATCCTTAAAGGTTAACCTCAACGAGCCGTTGTCCTTGCAGCCAAGCCAGATCGGTCAAAGCAGCATGAAAGTGAAATTATTCGGTAAAATTCCATTCCGAACGGTTAAAGTGAATGTAATGCCGGATCTTCGCGTCATTCCCGGCGGACAAACAATTGGTGTTAAAGTGAAATCAGCGGGAATACTTATTGTTGGGCAACATCAGGTTGTGGATGGCGAAGGCGTCAAGCATTCGCCAGGCGAGGCGGCAGGCCTCAAGCTGGGTGATTACATTATGAGCATTAACGATGTACCCATTAATGAAGTGCATAAAATCGGTAAATGGTGCGAGAAATACGGTATGGATAAAAAGCCATTGCAGGTTACCTACAAACGGGGCGGCAGAATTTCCACCACTACGTTAAGTCCCGTCTACGATGCGGAGGATAAAGCCTGGCGGCTGGGATTGTATATACGCGATTCCGCAGCGGGGGTTGGCACTTTAACCTTTTATGCACCGGATCAGGGAGTTTACGGCGCATTGGGCCATGTCATAACGGATATGGACACGGGAACGCCTATTGAAGTGGGGGAAGGTCAAATCTTGCAGTCCAGCGTAACGTCAATCAATAAAAGCCAATCTGGCGAACCTGGCGAAAAACGAGCGCAATTTCTGCGCGAAGGCAGAATTTTGGGCAGTATCGAACGCAATACGCCCTTCGGCATTTTCGGAAAAATGAAGGAAGTGCCGGAACATGGGTTTAACGGCCGAGCTTTACCCGTTGCTTTTGCAGAAGATGTAAAAGAAGGTCCCGCGCAAATTTTAACGGTGCTAAACGGGCAAAAGGTTGAGCGATTTGACATTGAGATTGCACATGTCTCCAGACAAGAAGGTCCGGCAACAAAAGGTATGGTTATCAAAATTACCGATAAGCGCTTAATTAGCCGAACAGGCGGGATTGTACAAGGCATGTCCGGCAGTCCCATAATCCAGGATGGCAAGCTGGTTGGTGCGGTTACACATGTATTTGTTAATGATCCTGCATCGGGATATGGTTGCTTTATTGAATGGATGCTTCAGGATGCCGGCGTATTGGTCAAAGATAAAGTCAACAAAGCAGCCAATGCAAAGGCCGTTTAAGTCCAGGCTTGTGTGTAAGAAACGTCACCGCACATGATCAGCTGCGGCAGGCGTTTCTTTACTTTTTCGACAAATCGTTGTCGAAGGGAAACGAAAAGACTCATATCATGAAACAAATTATTAATTATATCGAACTCCAATAAAAAAATAAAGAAAAAAAATATTCGACAGAAGGAATTCGCTTCTTGGTGTCGAAAACCTATGTCAGACAGCTCAAGTTCGATCAGATCATTATATCCATTAAGGGAGGACTGGACTTTGCACAAGATTGAAGTTTTGTTGGCAGATGACAACCGTGAGTTTACAAACTTGTTATCGGAATATATTTCGGAACAAAGCGATATGCATGTAAACGGGGTGGCCTACAACGGTGAAGAGGTGCTAAGACATCTGGAGCAAGCCCGCCATATTCCAGATGTGCTCATTCTGGACATCATTATGCCTCATCTCGACGGACTTGGCGTGCTTGAGCGTTTGCGTGAAATGAATTTGTCGCCTATGCCTAAAATCATTATGCTTACGGCGTTTGGTCAAGAGAATATTACACAAAAGGCTGTACAACTGGGTGCTTCCTATTACATATTAAAGCCATTTGATATGGATATTTTGGCTAATCGTATTCGCCAGCTTGTGGGAACGGGCAATTCGGCAACTTCATATTCATCGCCAAGCTTTAGCTCGTCGTCTTCTTCGCTGAAATCCAATGTGGTGCCTCTAGCCAAAGGCAAAAACCTGGATGCCAATATTACAAGCATTATTCACGAAATTGGCGTTCCGGCACATATCAAAGGATATCAGTATTTGCGCGAGGCAATAACGATGGTGTACAACAACATCGAAATTTTGGGTGCGATCACCAAAACATTGTACCCGGCGATTGCCGAAAAATTCAAAACAACGCCATCTCGCGTCGAACGCGCCATCCGCCATGCGATTGAAGTTGCCTGGACGCGCGGCAACATCGACAGCATCAGCCATCTGTTCGGCTACACCATCAACATCAGCAAGTCAAAACCTACTAATAGCGAATTCATCGCGATGGTTGCTGATAAGCTGCGGATTGAGCATAAGGTTTCGTGAAAGCAGTAGTGGCGCGGGTTTGCGGTCATTCAACGGTTGCTGAAACGGTGAAATTACGGACCAGGTAGCGTCATCGTTCCAATAAACTTTTCGCCAAGGTTGCGATAAATATTTCAGATTTACGCGTAGTCTGAACGTTAGCGATTCGATTATACCGCAATCCACGCCCATAAACAACGGAAGCCTGTACGGAGCCTCTTAAACGGCTGTGTACGGGCTTCTGACGTAATAAGCCCCGTAACAGTTCCGGCGACTTTCCGCTGGTCCTGTACGGGGCTTATTCGTGTTTATACGGGGCTTTCCATGTTCGGATTAACCGACGTAGACTGGGCGTCATTCTTCGAGTCATAAATCGCAATTCCCGTAGCGATTAGCGCTGAGATTACCCCAACACAAATTAAACCAACGCCACGCACTCCGATGATTATGTAATTATACGCGTCCCCTCCGACTATCTTCGTGGATAAGTCCTCCGGGTCATAGTAGAACATTACGTATACTCCCGCAACGGCAAATCCGACCGCTGCCATGTATAAAATGATCATCCACGCCTTCATTCTGCGTCACCTCCTCGTTGTAAGTTTAGTTCAACATTTCCTACGTATCCCTATTCTACCATATCGCCTATTTTAACGCTTCTATTTTCCGCTGTAACACGTCGCAGCCAGCCGATAGGGTTAGCGCACCGTCAGCGACAGTTAAACCGTATTCCGCCGGAAATTTTACGGAGCATGTCCCAATATCACGTTACCATGTACTTACTAACATAGGAGGAGAAACGATAATCCCGACGCCCGCACTCGAATTTGCACTATTTGTATACTCCGGAGTTTCAGACGTTCATTTCACGCAAAATATTGTGGGACGAAATTTGTCCCCTGAAATTTACGTGAAATTACCCGTTAAAACTACCGGTCCGCTACCGTAACCCTATCCGGCGGTTAGGGCGGAAATTAGACGGGAAATTTACGGCTTAAATCATGCGGAGGGAGGGCGAGGATATGGCGGCGATTCGGGCAGGGCCGGCGGGGCGTGTGCGTAAAATGTTTATCTTTTTCTTTTTTAAGACCAACGCATTCTATATGTGCTGATAATCCCGGATTCAGACAGGTTTTATTGTCTGATGACGGAGTCTTATACGAACGTAGTGAGTATAAGACTTAAATTCTTTAAATCTTTTAAAATCTTTAGTTCTTAAAAGCTTTTTAAAATAACGGATCAGCCGCGTAATGTCAAGCGTTAATTTCTAACGTAACCAATTCCGGCCCGAAACGTTTGCACTATTTTACATTACGATTATAGGAGTGACGTAGTTATGACGTATCAACCGAAGAAGAGCCCGTCTGAGCCGGAAATCACCGTAATCAACGATACCTACGGCTTTACCGTAAACGACCGCGAATACTCCGTCTACAAACGTGTTCTCGTTGACCCAACGAAAGCGCCGACGTACAAACCCGAAGAAGGCGGTCCAGTTCCGGCACCGTACGAAGCCTGGCGCGCAATCGGCCGCTATTATCCGGTCAACAGCGTAGGCGTTACGGCCATGCTCTCGTACGTAGCGTTCCGATCCGCCGGTGATTCCGGAAAATACGGTAGCATTAGCGAGTACATTTCCGCAATTGAAACGGAGCTAACACGCCTAACGGAAGCCATTGCCGGAAAGGTATCCGTCCGTGTCTAAGCTGACGGCCGCAATTAAACCGGTCCTTGACGATACGGCAGATTACTACAAGGATTGCCTTGCGGATAAGGATGCGGAAATAAGCCGGCTGCGTACGAACCTGTCCGAATTAATATCGTATCTGTCCGGCGAGTCGGCAAAGTGCGAAGTAGCCGGAACGGAAGGCCGATTCTTGGCGTCATATTTCCGCGGTAAGTCGGTAGCTTTCGGGCATGCAGCGAATATGGCGAAAATAGCTTACGGAAAGGCGGCGAAGGTGGATGACGGAGAAGACGAGCAAGGTCCGCGATTGGTCGGCGGATCAAGCGATATGTGACGCGGCAACAGCAGGGCCGTGGGGGTTACATGACGCGGGATTAGACAGAGGACATGTTTACGATTCTATCAACGGAGTATTAACTCCTGTAGTATGGGATGCGCGGATTAATGACGCTCGTTTCATCGCGGAGGCTCGTACCGGCTGGCCGGCGGCATTGAACGAAATCGAACGTTTACGCAAAGTTATACGATATATTCTCGCGGATGCAGAGCGGGTCGAGGTAGAAACGTACTTGGATCGAACTTATGGCGAAGGCTGGCCGTCGGGTTATGCGGAAGGGAAAAACGATATGGCCGAATCAATTGCGGCTTTTCTACGGAAGGAGGCGTTAGCCGATGGATAACGTTATATCCCGTATGTACGAAGATGATGCCCGCGAAATCGCTTCGTTAACCGCCTGGATCGAGCGTAGGCTTTCGGTTGCTGGCCCGTTTACGCTGCGGTACTTTGTAGGCATGTGGCGGGAATCCTTCGGCACAACGGACAATATGCCGGCGGAGCTGCGGAAGAAGATTGACGATAGAGTTTCGGAATTAAAGGCGGAGGAGGCGCAATCGGATGGCGATGCCCGTCAGTGACTTGAAGGGTAAAAGGTTCGGAAGATTGTACGTAGTTGAACGACAGGGCTCGAAGAATAGACGAGCGGCGTGGTTATGTCTATGCGATTGCGGAACTTATTCAATAATAAGAGGGGATGTTCTAAAAAGTAAATTATCAAACTCTTGCGGGTGTCTTCGATCAGAGTTGACGACTAAACACGGAATGCACGGTACGCGGTTTTATCGAATTTGGGCAGGTGTGTTGAAGAGGTGCACCAACCCCAATGCCCATGCTTACGAAAATTACGGCGGACGTGGTATTACTGTCAGTAAAGCGTGGCTGTCCTTTGACAACTTTAAGTGTGACATGTGGGAGTCCTACGTCGCACATTCACTGATATACGGAGAGAACAAGACAACCATCGAGAGAGTTGATAACGAAGGTAACTATTCGTCTGATAACTGCATTTGGGCTACCCCGAAAGTGCAGCCCAATAACAGAAGAAGACGCAGAAGAAAGGAGACAAACCATGCCAGTCAAAAAAAGAATGCCTAAGGAGAAACGTATGAATTGGCGAGAGCTTCTTACTGAAGACTGGAACGTTCTAACTTTCCAAAGCTACTTTTCCGACATGAACCGGGAAAAATTCGGAGCGGGCTATGTCCCTATGCGTAACTACTCCTTTGAACAAGGCGTAATCAAACGCCAGCTCGACGAGTACGGGCCAGAAATTCTACGCGCGGCATTCGAGGAGGCATTCCGTACGTACAAGCCCTCGCGAGATTATCCGATTTTGACCGCAGGGTTCGCGTGCGCCTATCGGATTAACACAATTATTCCGCGATTGCTGCGCGAAAAGGCAGAGTTGGAGCGGCGGGCGGCGGAGAAGGCAGCGGGCCCGACCGTTGATGCTGCGGAACTAAAGAACGTATGGTGAAGGAGCGTGAGCAATTTACGAATAACGGACTATAAACGATGCCGGGCGGTTATCGCTGTATACAGTCATTACGTGACGGAGACGGAGCCCGACGAGGATTACGCGGCCTGGAAGCTGACGAAATTGTCCGAATGGGCGGCGGAGCTGGAGCGGAAACGGCCGGTTAGATTCCGGTTGAGACAGGCCCGGCCGGTTGTTATCACGTAGTAGAAAAAGATAACTGCGCGGAGGAAACGGTTGCCGTCGGACCCTCCGCGCGCGGCTAACAGCGTCAAGCGCCTCTTACAAGAAGAGGTACTTTAGTAGTGTGACCGCCAATCGCACTACGCATGTGTCTAACGTTATAGTAACCGTTATTTTCATGGGCGCCTCCTCCTTTCGGATGGGCAAGAGTTGCCGTGGGCAAGCCCGTCCACAGTCGCTAACGCAGACCATACAACCTACTCGGATTAGTAATATTTTACTATATTAACAGTTCAAATGGTAGAGAATGGGCGTTCGGAATTGGCAACATCAATATAAACAAGGAGTGATGACGAATGAATCAATTGTTCAAGTACGGAGAGAGCGAAGTAAGAACGGTAATGATCGAGGGTGAGCCGTGGTTTGTTGCGAAGGATGTAGCGGACGTATTGGGGTTTAGTGAGACAGCGGCAATGACGAGGTACTTAGATGATGACGAAGTCATGTCTGTCAAACTGGCAGGTATGAATATGAACAGTTCCACAATCAGCGAGTCAGGGCTTTACTCGGCTATATTACGCAGTCGTAAACCTGAAGCGAAGCAGTTTCGAAAATGGATTACGTCCGAAGTCCTGCCGACGATCCGCAAAACGGGCGGCTACGTCAATAACGACGATCTATTCGTCAATACGTACCTTCCGCACGCGGACGAGTCTACCCGTCTCTTATTCCGTACCACGCTCGAAGTCGTCCGGACGCAAACGCAGAAAATTGCGATATTGGAACCGAAGGCCGCGAAGTACGACGAGTTTCTTGATTCGGACGGGTTATCGACGTTTACGACTGTTGGTAAACACTTTCTCGGCGGTATATCGTCACAGCGAGTTAAAGCGTGGTTGCAGTCCGCTGGCGTATTGTATAAGCGTAAAGTTGACGGATGCTACCCGCCGACGGATAAGTATACGAAATACTTCCGCATCGTCCCGTATTGGAGAGGCGGGAAAATTATGAGGCGAACGGTTAAGGTAACACCGGAGGGGATCGACTTTATCGTCGAGTTGTGGAGAGAATCCGAGGTAGTTGCCAGTTAACGCTTCTTCCACTTCGTTTGGGGCTCGCCCAATTAGCGGTGGCGGGCCCGGAGAGGTCAGCGCATGGATTCGATATTAACAATACGAGAGGGGAAATCACGGAGGATATTGTAGTTTCGTTTGGACCCATCATCGGATAACCCTAGAAAATAATCTGCGGATACATCAAAGAAAAGGCACAATACAATTATTTGATCGTTAGTAAGCGTTGCTTCGTCCGCTTCAAGTCGCTGTAGTGAGCGGGTAGTTTTATAACCCAAGGCTTCAGATAGTTCTCGTTGTGTAAGCCCTTCTCTTTCTCGAAGTGTTTTAATTCGCTCGCCCATGGTTGCCATAAATAATATCACCTCAAATTAAGTGTTGACACGTATTTGAAGTACGCGTATTATAAAGACATGAAGTCCTAATACATGTACTTAGAAGTCGCGTTATAAGTAACATTATATCATATAACGTATCCAATAATCACGTAGTAAAATACCTCCACCTCAACTCGCCTCACCTCGATTTACATACGCGACCGCCCGCCGATCCCGTAGACATCCCCGTCTTATCGGCCAAAACGTTCGCACCTCGCTTTAACCTCGATTGACCTCCGCATAGTTGTCGTTATTCTGACGTTTCCTCAACGTAGAATTAACGAATATAGAACGCAACCCTTCGCGTTCTATGACTGGCGCTGGCTCCATCGGGGCTTTCGTCATGGAATCGAAATAACAACGAAGGAGTTGACGCCGAATGAACTGTTTCAATTGCGAACATAAACGTATCGGATTTTCGGATTTGTCCGATGTGACGGGAATGACGCAGGTTAGCGATAAACTTTACGTCCAGTGTGCCGTAGCGGAGCCGTATATCGCGGAGTTTTATCGCGAAAATGGGTCATTGAAGCGTGAAGACGTAACGGTTCGTCTGCCGTGTTTTACCACAACTGAGGCGGATAAGCAGCTTGACCGAATGATTGCACTCGCAGAAGAAATGCTAGACACCGCAAAGGAAAGGAGCTGACGTAAATGCAGAAACAAAAAGAACGTTACATCGTCCGTCCCTACAGTTATTACGGAGATAGCAGCCGGCCTCGGACATACTCCGTATGGGACACGAAGGGAGACGAGTGGATCAGCGGTTTCGTCGGCAACAAGGAAGGCGCGCAAGAGGCCGCGGACAACCTGAACTACAAATATTACGAATGTACCGCGTGCGGCTTCGTTCAGGTCGAGGAGGCTACGATTTCCGAAATGAGATGCGATCGTTGCAGCCACGCAGCTTACTTCGGCACTCGCGGAATTATATCGTACGAAGCCATACTCGCCGAGTCCAAGCCGCCAGCGCTTACGCCGCTCCCGAATATCAAAACGGCGACCGACGAACTACACCGTTGTTTCCGCGCCTTCAATGACCGGTACTTTGCCGGAGTCCTCGCCGAGCCCGCGATAACGATCCAGGCCGCCGGTAAGCGCCAAGCGTACGGATGGTGTTCGTTGGTACCGTTTTGGCATCGGCCAGGGGCGGAGGGCGACGGAAGCGAACCGGACGGACACCGCTATGAGATCAACCTGTCGGCCGAACACATGGCGCGCGACCATTACGATATTCTCCGTACACTCCTGCACGAAATGGTCCATTTGCATAACGTACACATCGGCGTTCAGGACGTAAGTCGCGGCGGCACGTACCATAACCTCCGATTCAAGGCGGCCTGCGAGCGTGACAATATGTTCTTCTACGATTTCGATAAGCCGGATAAGAAAATCGGCTGGTCGGCGGCCAAGTTGACGGACCAAACGCGGGCGTTTATCGATACGATAGGTGTCAGCCCGGAAGCGTTCGGACTTTTCCGGAAGGTCCCGGAGAAAGCGAAAAAGGCGTCAAACTCGTACAAACTCGAATGTCCGGACTGCGGCGCAAAGGTTCGCGCGAGTAAGCCCGGCCTGCTGATACGGTGCAAGCCGTGCGACGTTGATATGGAAGAAATTTGACGCTGAATATTCATATTCAACGGAGGAAGAATTTTCCGTGTACAAGATGCTTGTACCGTTGTAAAATGGGAACAAACGTTCTAGGAGGTTTGTATTATGCGTAACACAAAAACGCCGACCGAGCGGTCCGACTATTATATCCGCAAAGTTAGCGAATACAGCACGGTCCGGCTCGCTCAAATTTACGGACGGCCGATTAAGAAGCCGAAAAGCAACCGGTTCATGCGCCTGATGGCGTACCAAGACGGACTGAATAGGAGGGTGCGCGAATGGAACCGAAAGGCAACCGCTATTTAACGGAGTACCGGGGCAGGCCGGCGGACCTACTTCGGGACCTGGCGGAAACGGCCGGGAGCGAGCGGCTTCGGGCGGCGTGGCACAGTAATATTCGTAAAATGACATCGAAAGGGGGCGCATGATATGATACGAGTCGGAAAGGAACTGCCGCATAATACGTTTGCTGTTTACATTAACGGAACGCAGCTCGTCGAAGTCGTATTCGCTCGGACTGAAGCGCAGGCTTATGAGTGGGCACGCGAGAATTACGGCCCAGGAGCATACACCATGCGGAACGTACAGGCACGTGATATAACGTATAAATATAACGTGTAAAAATATTTAGTAGGAATACTGGTGCGAGTAGTCACATATAGTCTAAGTATGAGTAATAGTCTATATACGCGGCAGGCATGTCATTTTTGGAGGTGAGCGATTGAGTCACGCAGCTAACTGTATACTCCGCGGTCCTTGCGGATTAGCCGGAACGGCCGAATGTAATCGGCAATGTCCGTCCTTCCTCGCGATCCACGGACTCAGCGGCGGGGGCGGCCGTAATGGCGCGGCTAACATCCCGGAAGATTACCGTCTGCTCACGTTGCAGACGAGCCCGGCCAGCGACGGACAGCCGGAGGTGTATGCGGCGCTCGCGGATTATGTTGGCACTTTCGTCCGGCAATTTGGCGACGCCGACCGAGTAAAGTCGTTATACTTATACTCTTCGGAACCAGGGACCGGCAAGACAACGACAGCCGCCGCGCTACTAAACGAATACCTTATCGCGCACTACGTGGGGTCCGTTAAACGTGGTCTTCAGCCGGAGCAGCGCCCGATCTATTTCGTCGACGTCAACGCATGGCAAACGGATTACAACGCTTTCAACCGGCCCCGCGTTCCGGAATCGATCGCCGAACCGGCCGCCGAACGGTATTATTCGGTACAACGACGGGCAACATCGGCGAATTACGTTGTACTGGACGATATCGGCGTAAGGGATGCGTCCGAGGCGTTCCGGGCCGACATTCATACGGTAATAAACAGCCGCGTAACGGCGGGCTTGCCTACGGTTTATACGAGCAATATCGCCTTGTCGGAGCTGGCAACGCTGTTCGACCGGAGGCTGGCGGATCGGATTCGCGATATGACGATTGAGCTGACGTTTAAGGGCGAGAGTAAGCGAGGAGTACGGAAAATACAGAAATTGTGAGCCGTTTTAGAGCTTTCGTGATAAAAAATGTGAATACGTTAGATACGCGTCGAGAAACTGGTTTAGCGTTGTTAAAACGGGCCTATATCCTTGTATTCGAAGAATTACGGGCGTTGCGTGAAATAAAAAATAGTTTACACAAGCCACGGAGGTGACGCATAATTGACGGCAGAGGCATTGATTTCCAAGGCAATTGACGATAACAGGTTGACCGTGTTCGACCGCTACGAAATCGGCCCGGACTACTTTCAGACGGAACCGGAGCGTGAAGCATTTTCGTTCATACAGCGATATTCGGCCGAAAACGGGGGTAGTTCTCCTTCATACGCAGTCCTCGTCGAAGCTGTACCGGACTTCACGTACATTCCGGGCGTTACGGATTCCTACGAATACCTGGCGCGCAAGCTGAAGGAAGCGTGGGGGAAGCGGAAGCTGGCGGAATTTCTCGGCGGGCCCGAAGTAGCCTCCAGGTTTGCCGAAATCGGAAAGTCCGCGACTATCGACGAGTACGAACGCTGGTTGACAACGGAGATAGCGGAAATTAAACGCAAGTCCACGGTACGGCGCGAAACGGGGATCGACGTAACCGGAAACGAAGCGGCGGACGTGTTCCTAGCGGAATATGAGGCGCGGGCATCCGGCAAGTCGCGGCGACTATGGAAATCGAAGTTCCCGACGATTAACGCGGCGGTGGGCGGCGGATACTGGTCGAGCAATATGTACGTTGTCTTTGCGCGGTCAGGCCGAGGCAAATCGGTTTTGACGATGGAGGAAGCGATAGAGTTCGCGTTCCAAGGTGCAACGGTATTAGTATGGGCGCTGGAAATGGGCGGATTCGAGTGGATGGCGCGGGCTTATACGTCCATCTCGGCAAGACTAAGTTTAGTCTCTGCAACCGTTGACGGAATCGATTACGGAGCCGGCTTCGATAACCGGGCGTTACAGGGCGCGAATTTATCGTCGGAAAATTACGAATCTTTCGTCAAATTCTTGCGGGAAATTAACGAGATGATTCCGGGCAAGCTTATCGTTCGGGCAACGGACGATGACGGATTTATCGACCGGAGTTTGGCCGCCCTGCGTTCGGATATTATCGAAACTGGCGCGGACGTCGTAATCGTGGACCCGTTCTATTACCTCGATTACGAAACGAATACGTCCAAAACGGCCGGGGGCGATGCTGCTGCTACGTCCAAAAAGCTCCGTATTATGACGGGCAACCTCGGCGTCGTAACGATTGCGATTACGCAGGCTGACGAAGATGCTGGCGAAAAGAGTGACGAAGGGGTCAGGGAACTTCGTTCCCCTCGGCGTGCTGACGTTAAGAAAACGAAGCAACTCCTCGAAGATGCGGCGTTATTGGTCGGGTTAGATACGTTGGCGCACGAAGGCCGCGGCGTTATCGAGCTCGGCAAGGGGCGCTCAGGCGGTGAGGACACACGGGCGGAGATCGTGTATCTGCCGAATATCGGGATTGTACGCGAACCGGTGGCGGCGGACGTAGCGGCTAAGTTCGTGGGGAACTTTTAATTCCACTATTTACAAATGAACCGGATCGATGTATGATTAATTTGCATCAAATATTGGTTCAAGAGGTGGTTCGTATGAAAAAGGAAATAGTAAGCAGTGTTATTAAAGACTTAGTGAGTAAAGACCCCTCGCCACAAGCTATACTTGAAAAACAGGTGAGGTTTTCGATTTCACTAACTAACCTACAAAGTAAACGGCTTGATATACTTACGGATAGAATAGAAATAAGTAAACAAGAGTTTATTTCAAAGGTATTAGACGCTGCTATGCGTGAGTTGGAATACGAGTTGAAGCTGATTGAACAATCTTCTCGTGACCTACTCGGTGTGACTAAGTACCAGTTGCGGACAGAATACGTCAATGAAATAGTGGAGCGTCTTGGCATAAAGCAAGAAGATTGGTGGGACCTAATCGAACGCCACAATCCATAAGTTATAGAGGTGAAAGTATGATTACGATACGCGGCCCAAACGGCACCGAAACGGAGCTTCCCGTCGACGTCCGCGCCGAACTCGAAGAAATTCCGTTTAAATCCGCAACCTGGTCGTCGGACAAGTTAATCGCCAATAGTCCTTTTCGGCTGGAAAATCGCCCCTCATTCGCCGTTATGCTTGAGCACGGAGGATGGCGCGATTACGGCGCGGTCGACCCCGAATGGCAATCCGGATCATTTACGCGACTCCTCGCCTTCTTGCGGCAGGAAACGTATGAGGAAACGGGCGAGTACCTGGTAGCAAAGTACGGAGACCGTCCGGATGACCCGACCGCCGAGGTTACGCTGAACCCGATCCGGCTCGCCGCGGACAAGCCGAAGTTACGTCGACTAGGCAACGACGTAAGCGAAGCCGATATACTCGACAGTTACGCTTGGCGGTCGCCTTATCTGGCAGGCCGTGGGATATCGGAGCCGATTCAGCAACTCATGCGGATTGGGTACGACAGGCAACGGAAGGCGATTACGTTCCCCTGGTTTAACGCAAACGGTACATTGGGAAACGTTAAGTACCGGAAGGCGGACGCAAAGCTGTTTTGGTACGCGAAAGGTGGCCGTCCAATCCGCGATATGCTATACGGGATTGATATCGTATACAGCCGGAAAATGCGGAAATGTGCGATAGTGGAGGCGGAAATCGATGCGTTAAGTCTCATGAGCTGCGGAATCTTCGCCGTAGCAACGGGCGGCACCGCCTTCACGCGGGCGAAAGCGGAATTGTTACTCCGGTCGCCGATCGAGGAGCTGACGATATACCGCGATAATGACGGGCCGGGCCGAGCTTGGCGAAACGCGATTGTGGCGGAACTGGGCGGAAAGCTTGACGTGCGGCTGGCAGCGGTTCCCCGCAATTTCGGGAAAGACGTGAACGAGGCGGCGTTAAACGGGTGGAATCCTACGGTAGGCAGGACGAGGCGTGTCGAAAATCGTCGATTATTATCGTTTATTATCGGTTGATGGCGACGCGTTATAACGTGTACAATGGGGTTACGGTTCTACTCAAGAGTAGAGTTTTCGTCGGGCCGAGCGCTCAATCCGTTGACCACTCGTAGAGATCGCGCGGGTTGCATTTGAGGACATCTGCAATCATGACCGCGGTAGGAAACGACATCATACTGTTTTCGGCAACATAGCGAGAGATAACGCGTTCGTCCATGCCAACAGCATTTGCGAGCTGACGTTGAGACAGTCCGCGTTTTGCGAGTAGTTCCGGAATGAGGCATCGGCGCGACGAAATGCGCATCCGATAAACCTCCGTAAATTATATGAAATTATTTCTAAAGGCATGTCCCAAATCAGCATTATTATGTACTTACTATATTGAGAGGTGATGTTGTTGGAAAACGAACTAAATAGTCTGGCGATCAACGCTCGAAACGGGTGCGAGGAATCATACCACGAAGTCCTTGAACACTTCCTTCCTCAAATTTACCGGATGTCTGAATACATATGGCACTCGGTTTCGAACGAAACGCATTTTGAGCAGAGCTGCTTAGTCGGGATAAAAGATGCTATTGCACGGTTCGATCCAACTCGCGGGAACTTCTCCGCACAAGTGAATTGGAGATTTAGACAAGCGCTGTGGAGATCGACGGAACGCCTCAAAAAGCGTCGACGAGGCTACCAAATAGACTCACTAGATGAACAAGTAAAGAGCGAAGAAGAGAAAACTAGCAAGTACGAGGTCATTGACGATTTGGCGATCGTCGACGACAACTATCTCGTAATGGAAAGAATCGCCCTCTTGGCGGAGGGCGACCCACGTAAATTGGCGATCCTTACCGCATGGACTAACGGAGAAACAAATGACTCAGAAACCGCGTCGTTTTTGGCGAAACGATACGGAGGTAATTCTGAATCTCACCGGAAGTTCATACTGCGGTTTAGGACCAACTGTCAGAAAACGTTGACGACGTCTTCTACAGCTTAATTATACCACATCCGCAACAAATCGCTAATGAGGATTCGTTAACATACCTGCCAACGATTACCGGCGCTTAGGCATTGCGTCGGTGGTCGAAAGGGTAACGTTAACTTGCGGTTGATGTCGTTGGGTAATCCTTACAATTACAGTTTCTACTATAACGTAGATTTTTAAACGTGTCAACGAGAATAACACGTTCTATTTAGTCATGCAACGTAATATTCACATAAACGACAAAATTACGAGGTGATAACGAATGTTTAACGAAGTATCGCGAAAGGTAATACGGTCGCCACGCCGGCCGGTTTCGAATAAATCGCAGATTTTGCGTGCGGCGTCCGGTTATTATGGCGGGGCCGATCCGGCGGAAGACGCAGCCGATTATAACACCGTTCGCTGGGCTAAGGGGGTCCGACTCGCATGAAATTCGACGCTAATGCAGGTACGCATTTTATCGGTAAGATTTTCGTTACGCCGCACGCGCTGGACCGGGTAACGCAACATTTCGGCGTCGAACGGTCGGCCGCGCCAATGTGGGTCATGGACCGTCTGCGGAAGGCGAGTCTCGTCGATCCGGACGTAATCGGAGAAGACGGAGTTTCGCGCCGGCTGTTCGTTTATCAACGAGTCGTGTACATCGTGGCGCAAAACGAAGATACCGTAATCACCGTTTATCAGCAGGAAAGCGCGCCGGAAGACGTTCGTGGCAACGTCGGCAAGGTGTTGACCCGCGCTCTCAAGGCGGCCCAGCGCGCAGAACAACGCGAACTACGCCGCCTGGCGATCGAACGCGCCGAGCTAAACGTTAGGCAAGCGGGACTCGAACTTCGCCGGCTTCAGACGAACCTCGCGACAGTTAAACGTAAAATTGACGAAGAGTTGGCGGCGATTTCCGCAGAGGTGAGCCGCATCGAGGCGGAGGTATATGCGGTCAAGCGCGAAAAATCAACGTTGGCAAAAGGAATCTGCGCATACATTGCGTAATTCAGCGCACAAACGCAGGAGTAACGATACTCTTGCGTCGGCTCAACGATATCAGCTAAGGCGTTTCGCTTTGTTGGTATCGTTCAGCGGGCGCAAGGACAGGACGTCTTCGCTCGAAAAAATCCACTATAAAGGAAGCGTGATGCAACGAATGAGTCATTTTACTAAGCGCGGCACGGCAGCAGTAGAGGCGGCAACAGCGGATAAGGACGAAAGCAGCTCGTTACATGTTCCGTTCCCTTCCGGTACGACGTTGAAGGTTCGTATCAAATCGTCCGAGGATTCCGCTGAGTATTACGCGCACGGTATTTTCGGCAAAGTACACACTTTTGTTCCGAAAGTCCCGGCGGAACGTAACGCAAAAGGCTACGTCACGGCGACTCCTTCCGTATGGGATCGCGCGGCCGATTTACTCTACGCTGACGCAAAAGCCGCGAAAGATGCCGGCGACGAAAAAGGCGCGGAGGAAATCCGTAAGCAAGCGTACCTGTTCAAGTCGAAAGCGCGCTACCTCGTCGGCTTCGGAAACCTCGAAACAGGCGAAGACGGCTTCGTAGACCTTACGCCAAAACAAGCGAAAGGCGTGTTCGCAGCTATTACGAAGTATGCGAAACGTCTCGACAAGGTTGCGTTCGAGTTGACGAAAACCGGTTCGTCTACGGACACGGCCGTAACGCTTTCGCCTGTTCTCGATATGGACGAGGACTTGACGGAAGTCGAACGCGCCAACTTCGCCAAGCTCGGTGAGAAACCTTTCGACTTTGCGGCTTTTGACGGATTCTTGTTCGAGGCAGACGAAGCGGAGCAAACGAAAAACCTAGTCGTTGCTGGCTTCGATATCGGACGGCTTGGCCTGACCGTTGGGGCTACGCCTTCTACTCCGGCTGACGCAGAGCCTATCGTTATTACCGACGATAAGCTTCCGTTTTAGGGCGGAGGCGACCGAATGTTGATGACGATTGAACGACCGACGACGCAAGTATCCGGAGGAGGGCGTAAAATTCCGCCTTTCCCTCCGGTAGCAACGGCAGCAGGTGAGAATGACGAAAGGGGAGCGGATTTTTTGGCGCACATTACCGAAATTACCGGCAAGTATTCGGAACTAATCGCAAGGGCGGCCTTGTTAGCGAATGGCTGGCGGGTTCATACGTCCGATACCGAGGAGCCTTACGATATACTGGCGACCGACCCGGTATCCGGCGACCACGTACGCATTCAGGTTAAGACGATTAGGCAACGTCTTGACCGTAAGAAAGCGGACGGAACGTCTGACCTCGTTGTGTATGCGAAGAAAGGAAACGGAACGGCCTACGACCGAGCCGACGCTGACTATTTCGTTGGCATCTGGTCGGCCGACGGCGAAACTCCCCGCGTGTATATGTTCGAGAACCGGCTGCTTACGGAGTATTGGGCGAGCGAGGCCGCGGCGGCGCAGCGTTGGGTCGAGTTACCGATAGCGCTCGATCGGACGTCGTTTATTACGGAGTCTGCCGTTGCTGCTGCGTAAAGACCCGGCCGAAGCGGTAGTCGTAACGGAATGCGCCTGGTGTCGCGGGACCATTTACGACGGCGACGAGGTAAGCCGGATTGACGACGACGGAGGGTTCGTACACGACGGATGGGATGCGAAGTGCGCGGCCGAATACGCATCTGAACGAGTATATGACGCAAAAGGTACGATTAATGCCCGCAAGGAAATCGAATAAAAATAACCAGGTCCGCAGCGGCCGACGAGGAGACGAATATATGACGAAATATTCCAACGTGGTAATCAACGGTAAGACGCTTGAAGTTCCGGCACAATCTGCGGTTACGTACGAACAGGTCGGCGGAGTCGGCGAAGGTAACGGCGCAGACATCGAGGCAGGCGACGTTATTGTTTACGAAGAAGCACCGATTTCGGACATTACGGCCGGAGTTGCTTACGTCGTAACGGAAATTGATTCGTGTGGCGACGCGCAGATTACGGATGACGAAGGCGACAGCTACGACACGTCCGGCGATACGTTTACAACTTACCGGAAGGTTCCGGAGAAAAAGCGTCTGACTGTGGGCGATTACGCGAAAGTGACGGAGTCCGGGTCACATAATTACGATGTCGGTACGATAATCGAAATCGTGCAGGACGACCGCGACGGCTCGCCATATCGCGGCAAGCGTCCGAATGGTAATATCGGTAACTTCCTTAGGGAACGCGAAGTTACACCGGCCACAAAGGCGGAGTTTGACGCACAGTCCGCACCGCCGGCCGATTCCGAGACGGTTATTCATGAAGGACGTGAGTACCGCAAAATCTCGCGCAATGCTAACGTGGGCGATCTCGTTGTAATCACTGCTAATAAGAATTCACACGGATACAAAATCGGCGCTATCGTAAAAGTGGCAAAAAGATACGACAATGGCGGAAAGGCGGTCGGAATTAACACCGGCGATGCGCTCGGAAATGTCCGTGATTCTGATTATCTTACGCTTGAGCCGGCTCGGCCCGTCGATCCCCGCAGCCAATTCGGCTCTCGCCTTACGGCCGGCGATAAAGTACGCTTGATTTCGGGCGGCGGTCAGTATCCGTTAAACGGCTATGCGAACGGAACAGTTTACACGGTGGACAATGGTACTCCGGATAGCGATGACCATATCCGTATCACTGGCGGAGAAGTGTCGAGAGGTTACGCCAAGCCGGACCAGCTCGTTAAGGTTACGGAAACTGAAAGCCTCGAAGTCGGAGATTCTGTAATTTTCACCGAAGATTTCTTCGAACACAAAATCGGAAAGATTGCCGTAATTCGGGAGATTGACGAGTGCGACACGTTGCTTAAGTACGGGCTCGACGATATTTCGGGCAAACGCTCCGGCTGGACGAATCGGTGCTCGGTTAGACTGGCAACCGCCGAAGAAGTCGCCGCCGCCCGTTACGCCGCGAAAATCGGCGATTTTAAAGACGGCGATTGGGCGGAAATCGTGAATCCGACGGACGAGAACGCGGACAGCAGCGTGATTCGGGCGAAGGGGCAGACGGTTAAGGTGATTCCGTATGGCCCGTCAGGTTATCGCGGCCTTACGCTGACATCTTCGGATGGTACGCGTATCGGATATGCGAACGCCGACGCTTTGCGTAAAGTTGACGAGCCGAAGCCGACCCGACCGTTCGCAATCGGCGACAAAGTGCGAATCGCGGTTCCGGAAAGTGTAGCGTTACGTCATGGCCGCGCTGGTGTAAAAAACTCCGAAGTTGGCGAGGTAACCGCGGTTAGCTCCGACAGAGTCACCGTAAATTTCCCGTCGTTTGGCAACGGGTGGGACGGACTTCCGGGAGAGCTGACTACGGTAACGGAAGAAGAGGCAGTACAGGCCGCCGAGTCCGCGAAATGGGCCGCGATTGGCAGAAAGGTCAACGAGTACAAGGCGGGCGATATTGTGCTAGTAGTCAGAACGGCCGGCGGACACCCAGTTGGGACTATCGGTGAAGTCGTAGAACAACCGGACCATTGGATCGGCGGTAAGCGCATTGCAGTTAAAGCGGCGGACGGTTCTGTAAGGGACCACACAACGTCCGCCAAGCTTGTCACTCCTGTCGAGCAACGTTTCGATAAAGCGGTGGCCTAATGGCGTCGCCGGCGTTGAAGGACGCGATTAAGCGAAAGATTGCTGCGCAATCTGAAACGGCCGAGGACGCATTTAAACGTATCGCCGCAATGTCACTCACGGACAAGGAGCGGAAAGCTTTCGAGGCTGCCCGCAAAGCTTACGCCGACGGACGAATAGGCAACGTTCGATCGGACGGTAAGAAATGGACGAAGAGTGACGTAACGGCGGTCGGTTTCCGGTTAATTGCCGCGGCGGCCGAGTCGGAGAGGGGAGAGCGGATGCGTTCCGTTCTCTCCTCCAAACCGACCAACTACCGGATTTTAACGGACAATTCCGAGCTTCCCGCGTTTGTGGAGCGGTTGCGCGAAGAGTGCCGGAGGCAAATGGCGGAATGGCCGGGCAAATTCGATATTCTCGGAGTACGAAGCATGACGGCGGGCGATTTCGAGGGTACCGGCGTTGATACGTATATCGATTTATCCATCGGATTTTCGATATGGCTACCGCTGCTCGACGAAGGCTATTACCTGCCGTACGGCCACGTCGATATGAGAGGAACGGAAGGATTCGAGTTCCTGACGGAAGAGTCGGCGTTCAAAGCGAGCGATTCGCAACTGACCCGTTCGGCCGTTATTGACGCGATCAGCCCGTACCTTCGCCGACCGGAACATGGTAAGACGTTTCATATGGGATCGGCGCGTTACGATCTGCACGTCGCGGAGAAAGACGGCTATATGATCGGCGGCTGCGTTTGGGATACGCTCGACGCGATGAATACGCTGAATGAACACGAGGAGTCGTACGGCCTGAAGGCGCTGGTCGCGAAGTATGGCGTACTGTTCGGTATTCCCGGCCCGATATTTACGTTCGAGGACTTGTTCGGCAACCGGAGCCCGGCCCCGTTTAATACGGAGTTGGTCGGCATTTACGCGATAAACGACGTTAAGTACGGCTGGCGGCTGTTCGAGTGGCAATACGCTATGATGGCGGCCGCTCCTTCCGCATCTGGAAAAGGTCGTTTACTCGAATGCTACGCGAAGATCGACTCGAAATTACCGGAAACGGACGTATTTTTGGCACGCTGCGGATTCGAGATTGATACGGAGGGCTTGGCGCAGCTCGAACGCGAGTTTACGCCGAAGCTGGAGGAGGCGCGGGCGGTCGTTTTCGAATCGTACGGAATTGACGCAGCGTTTGTGCGGAAGATGGACCGGACGATTAACCGCGGCAAAATCGACGCATGGATTACGGCGCAGCAAAAACGTATTACGACACGGGCGGATCGTATTGCGAAGCTGAAGGCGGACTTGGCGACGGATGAAGCGGCGGGTAAAACGCATTTGAAACGATACGCTGACGCAAAAGCTCGTTTAACCGAATTAGAAGCGGAAAAGCTTCTGCCGGCCGACGACGAACATGCGCCACTCTTTACGGAGGAGTTTACGATCACGAACGGCAATCACCTCGCGTATCTCATTTACGATCACCTCGGAATACGTGACCGGACAGGTCAGTTTAAACGAGGAAAGGCACGATCGACGGCGGCCGACGTCTTGGAGGCGTATTACGAAGAGGAAGACGCGTTGAAGCCGCTCGCGACCGTGGCTGCTTACGAGAAGTTGCTGAATACGTACGTTACGAAGATACCGAACGCGGTAGAGCGCGACGGTCGGCTACATTCGGAGTTCAAAGCGGGCGGGACGGCGACGGGACGTTATTCGAGCGCAGGGTATAATGGCCGGCCGATCGACATATTACGCGAATTTGAAACGGAGGGATGACGTATCAAGAACGATTACGAGATTCGCGGGGACACGACGGCGATTATCGTAAGGCGACGGAATGGCGACGTATACGAGTTTCTGATCGACACGGAGGACTTGCCCTTAGTTAGAGGGTCTTCCGGTTCGTACAACTTAGTATTCGCGTACGGAAACATTTATGTACGCGGTCACGTAGAGGAGGTCGGGGGCAAGCGGAAATCTGTGTATTTACATCGACTACTGCTAGGAGAGCCCCACGGGAAGGAGATCGACCATAGAGACGGCGACGGATTAAACAACACAAGGAATAACCTACGCGTAACCAGTCACGCCGATAACATGCAAAACCTCCAAGGGGCGTTAAAACACAGTAAGACGGGGATACGCGGGGTCTCGAAGAGACACGACCGGAACTTGTGGAAAGTAGACGTATGCGTAGGTGGGACACGGTACAGGAAATACTCTAAAACAAAAGAAGAGGCAGAGGCTAAAGCGGTCGAGTTGAGGGCTGAGCTTATGCCTTACTCCAACGATCGTGAGGTGATAAGGGTTGGTTGAAATCTCTGACTCCAACTACCACACTATCGTACGGAAGTTAATCTCGGATGAACGAAGAGTATCCAAAGGGACAAATTTACAAAATATGCCATCTAAAGGTGGCGGGGTTCTAGTTAGAAATCAGTTTGTCCCACGTAAAGGGTTTACTTTCGTAGGCGCGGACTTAGGTAGTATAGAGCCCCGCATCCAATCTCATATAATGTACACCGAATACGGAGACAACTCGTTTCGTCAAATTTTTATAGACCGCAAAGACTTGTACACGACGATGGCGATGCAAACCTTCGGGTTCGAGGAAAAGTATTGCGTAGATAAGGCTTATGATTCCACAGGTACGTTCAAACCACGCTCCGTAATGAAGACCGGCGTTCTTGCGAAATCATACGGACAGACTCCCGAAGCTTTCTCGAAAAAGATGAATGTTACCGCAGAGGTTGCGCATTTCTTTTTCGAAAGCTTCGACGCTGCCTTCCCGTCCTTTACGCAAATGGTCACGGACATTCGCGAGTTCATGCGGACGAACGGTTACGTAGAAACGTTATACGGCCGGAAGCGCCGATTCCCGAATTATAAGGCGGTCGAAGCGATGGCTGCCCGGAATGAGCAGCGACTTATCCGGTTGTATACGGAACGGAAGGCGCTGCGGACAAAGGCGGAACGGTCGGCGCTCTCTCCCCGCGATGCGGATAAGCTTCAGCGCACACAGGACGAAATTGACGTTTTGGCGGCCGACCGGGGGCTTATCGGATACTGGGATCGGGCAGCGTTCAATGCCGTTATTCAGGGGACTGGCGCGGACATTTTGAAGATGAACGGTAACCGGAACGCCCGAATCTGCAAGGAGCGCGGTTGGGAGTTTAACGCGTCAATCCACGACGAAATCAAAAACTCGATCCCGAACGCGGATTTGACGCCAGACGCGGTTGCGCTGATTGACGATATCATGACGGGAACTTGCGGGCCCGATTTATCTGTTCCGCTCGTTACCGACATCGTAATTGAGCCGCGCTGGATGCAGGAGTTCGGTGTTGACGAATGGGATTTCGCGAATTGTCGGCCTAAACCAGAATTTGAAAATAAATATTCAGCGTAGGAGGCACGTAAATGAAAATCGTAGAAACGCGTAACATTGACAAAAGCGGTTATGAATATCACGGTAAAGGTTCGATATCCGTCGTTGTAACAACGGAAGCCGGCGAAAAAGAGACCGTCACGATTCACGCAGGCGAACCGGAGGATGCCGTATTCTTCTGTGACTTGGACGGAGCTTACTCGATTGCGGATGCGGTAAAGCTGGCGTATGAGGCCGGGCTGCGCGGCGAGACGTTGGAGTACGAATTTATTGACGAAAACGAGGCGGAGGAATGAGCGAAGCCTTTACGGTTATTGATATCGAAACAACCGGACTCGACCACGTTACGGATCACATAACGGAAATTGCCGCAATACGCTTCGTTATCGAAGACGACGGCAGTGTACGCGAAATCGGCCGGTTCCAGACGTTTGTTGCGCTGCCTGATGGCGCTACTATTCCGGACGAGGTGGCGCAGCTTACCGGAATCCGGCCGGAGGACTTGGTGGACGCTCCGAATATATTCCGCGTACTGACCGCGTTGTGGTATTTCGCGGTAGGTACGACGTGGGTAGCACACAATGCTCCGTTTGACTTCTCGTTTATAGCGAAAGTCTACATGAATCCGGCCAATTTCGTATGTACGCGAGCCCTCGCTAGTTTGACGGAGCCAGCCGAATCAGCATCGTTAGCCGCCGTATGTTCCCGCCACGGCATCGCCTTAACCGGCCATCATCGCGCTATGAATGACGCGGCGGCGACCGTTCAAGTATTCGCCAAGTTGCGGAAGATTGCGGAAGGGGCCGGCATTGAGTATCGAAACGTCGTAATTGATTCGGACGAGCGACCGTTGCGTTACGTTCCGCATGGCGCAATTGTACGGAGATTAACGAAGGAGGTCGCGAATTGACTCATTTTACACGAATCGGCGCGGAAGACTTAACGAAGGAAATCGCCCGTAACTTCCGCGCCTTCCTAGACGGATACCACTCGCAACCGGAGCAGTTCGACGACGAACTGGACGCGCAAATCCACAAAAGGTATTACGATGTCCAGTCGCAGAAATCCCGCAAGGTATGGCCGAAAAAGCCATACTTCTCACCGTCGGCTATTGGCTCGGACCCTCGGAGTCAATACGAACGGTTGCGCGGCGCTAAACGTGACGTTACAGGACAGTCCCCGCATCAAGGCCGCTGGACACGGATCGGAACGGCGATCGGTGACGTTATCCAGCGGGACATTTTGTTCGCGGAGAAGCACGTAGCTGGGGCGCGCTTCCGGTTTGAGCGGAACGACCGGGGCGAGCCTATGTTTGAGGATTTCGCGAAAACGAACCGTTACGTCGATTTCGGCCCAGCTCCGTTTTACCTGTACGGGACCAGCGACGGAATCATGCGGTACGTGACGGATGACGGCGAGATTATCCGCGTCGGCCTCGAAGTCAAGTCGAAGCAGGGAACGTACAGTAAAACGTCATCCTACGGCCAGCGGAACGGTCCGGAAGAGAAGCACGCCAAACAATGCGTATGCTACTCGATCATGTACGGCTCCGCTGAAGCTCCGCTTGATTATTACGTCATCCTCTACGTCAACGGGTCGAAGAAGGCGTGGAATATGGACGCGGACGATTACGAGAAGAATCCGGATATCGCCGTACACTGTATTCGGATAACGGATGTTGACCGGCGAGGAGTGGCGGAACATTTCGGCGGGATAGCGAAAGCAGCCGAAGAAGGTCGGCCACCAGCGCTTAGCCTCGACGATTGGACGTTCAACAGTTTTAAGACGGCGTGCGCTCACGGATTAACTGACGAAGAATTAACGCAAATCGAACGCGAGGTTTCCGCAATCCAGCGGTCGGGGCTACCGGATTGGAAGAAGCGCGGCGCGGCGGAAGCATTAGCGGAAATTTACGAAATCCGAGGAAAGGCGGCTGCTTAACGTGAGCTATTACGATGACCTCCGCGTTGACGATATGCACCGGACAGTTAGCGGCAACGTCGAATTCCTCCGGGGTCAGCTCGAAGAACTACGCCAGGACATTGCATCCGTCAAAAATGATGTGAGCCGGCGGGTTCTGGCGAATGTAATCGCGGGGAAAACGGCCAGGCTCGCAAAAGAAACGGCCACGCTCGAAAAGTGGGCCGAGGCGAAGGCGCTGGGGCTCGAATATGTCGATTGGGACTACGTTTAATTACGGGAGGCGAGCGGGTGAGGCGGTTATACGATCGACTGCTGCACGGAGTATTAGCGAAATTATTACACGTTCGATTCGTCTAAGGAGGCGTTGGTATGGTAAAGAAAATTTATTACGGAGCATTAAACGGAGTTATGGCGGCTGGATTGATTTTCGCGGCCGCTATCGGACTGGCCGCGTTGGTCACGGCGGCGTTAAGTAGCGATTATAGCTGGCCGGCGCGCTCGTTTGCTATCGTCATGCTTTGCGGGTCGGCTGCGGTAGGGATTACGTATGAGTTCGTCGGCAAGCGAAAGGAGGCCGAAACCGTTGACGAAGCCTGACGAAATGTTCCGAGTAGGCTACTTCGCTTCGGATACGTGGTTCGGTGGCGGGTTCGATGACTTCATTTCGTGGTTGGCGGCCGAGCAGCGCAAATGTCAGCCGAAGGGACTCGCGCCACAATCGATGTGGTATACGTCCGGAGCAGCCGGTCTCAACGCTAAGTACCCTAAGTTCATGGACGCTTACGAGGCGTGGAGAAAGGAGGCGAAGTCCTACGGCAACGAAACGAAGCAGTAACGAGCCAGCCGCGCTTTATATCGGCCTTGACATATCGCTTACCTCACCGGGCTTTGCGGCCATTTCCGTAAAGAACCGCCGGCCAACGTTGATTAAAACGGAAGGGATCGTCACGGACGCCAAACAGTCGGACGGCCTCCGGTACAGTCTCGTCGAGGCTCGCACAGTAACGTTCGTCAGCCAATTCGCCGCGCCGGCCGGAGTCATTCGCGAAGATTACAAAAATCCGGCGAGCAAACGGCAGGGGCAGACGATATTTGGCGCGTGGGCAGCGGTTGATACGGGGCTGCAACGTTGCGGGCTTCGCGTTACGGCCGAGGTTAACGCGTCAACAGTTAAGCGGCTAGTCGGCGGGTACGGTCGCGCGGAAAAGGACGAAGTAGCTGCGGGCGCTAAGCGTATTCTCCGGTTGCCGGACGATTACGAGTTCGTGACGAATGACGAGAGCGATGCGGCTGCCATTGTGTTGGCGTATCTTATCGAAAAGGAGCTGATTGACGTATGACGGACACTTTGACGATGCTACGACGCGAACGTGACGAAATCGAACGAGCGATCTCGATTCAGAACGGCCGACTTACGGACTTGATCACGCGCCGTGACGACTTGGACCGGAGAATTGCGGAAGCCGAACGGACGAAGACGAACGCGCACTAAACGATAAGATTGCGAGCTAACGCAAAAGGAGAGGTTACGTGACTGAGACGAAGCTACTTACAGACGAATTTATCGCAAATTATCCCGAATTTCCGCCACACATGACTGCGCTCGGCCAGTTCGTATATTACCGCACTTACTCGCGCTGGTTACCGGATAAAGGCCGTCGGGAAACGTGGAAGGAGACGGTCCGACGGGCAACGGAGTATAACGTTCAACTTGGCGTTAAGCACACGGAGCGCATCGGTTATCCGGTCGATTACGATTGGCACCGGAAAGAGGCGGAAATGTTATTCGACAACATGTTCAATCTGCGCCAGTTTTTATCGGGCCGAACGCTGTGGGTAGGCGGAGCCGAAAACGAAGTTGCCGATAAATATCCGCTAGCAAACTTCAATTGTTCGTTTATTAATATCGCGGCATGGTCGGATTTGGGCGATTTATTCTATCTGCTCATGGTCGGAACTGGCGTCGGGTTCAAGTGTACGAAAGCGATGGCGGCCGCGCTTCCGCCGATTCGGACGAATACGACGTTGCTTCACTCGGATTACGAACCGGTCCCGAAAACCGCGCGCTATGAACGGACAGTCCTCCGCGACATGTCGAACGGTTACGCGAAGATATACGTCGGCGACTCGAAGGAAGGATGGGTCGATAGCCTACGTGTCTATCTCGATATTCTGACGCAGCCGGAATGCGAGCATATTCATACCGTGAAGATTTCGTATAACTCGGTCCGCCCGAATGGGGAGCGTTTGAATACGTTCGGCGGCACAGCGTCGGGCCCGGAACCATTGCGCGAAATGTTTGCCGGCATCGATAGCGTGCTGAAGAACGAAATCGATCCGGGACTTGCACCGCTGGAAAAAGTCTCGAAGCAATACTTCGGAGGATTGGACGAGGTTGTCGACACCGACGAAAGTTACGCCAAAGTTCGCCCAATCCACGTCCTCGACATTGGAAATCTTATCGGTAACAACGTCGTTGTCGGCGGAGTGCGTCGGACTGCGGAAATATTCCTTATGGACGCGGACGATTACGAATGTATTTTTGCCAAATACGGACTTAACGGCATTTGGGACGCGGATAAGCACAACGCAGTTATTGCGAAAGCCCGAGCGCTCGGACTCGAAAAGGAGGCGACATTCCTCGAAAGCCTGCCGTTATTTGATCCGAATGCTCGGCCGCTGCACCACCGCCGTATGTCGAATAATTCGATTGCGTTCGAATCGAAGCCGGAGCAAGCTACGTTGAACCTCGTATTCGAAATGATGCAGGCGGAAGGCGAACCTGGATTCGTAAACCTCGAAGAAGCGCGCCGCCGCCGGCCGAATGCGGAGGGGCTGAATCCTTGCGCGGAGATATTGCTCGACTCGTACGGCGTGTGTAACTTGACGACCGTTAATATGACGCAGTTCGTACGGAGTGGCGAGTTTGACGCAGACGGGCTCAGGGAAGCACAGCGGTTGTCCGCGAGAGCTGGCTTGCGTATGACGTTGGCGGAGTTGGAGCTGCCGCATTGGGACGCGATACAGAAGCGTGACCGCCTGCTCGGAAATTCGCTTACGGGCGTTAAAGACGCATTCGCTGCTGCTGACCGCGATCTGTGGGACGAGGACGATACGTTATCCTTCTTGGGATCGGTCGCCCGCGAAGAAGCGGACACCTATGCGAAGCAACTCCGGGTATCATCGCCGTTACTCGTCACAACGGTCAAACCGGAGGGGACGATATCGCAAGTAGCTGGCGGCGTATCATCCGGGTTGCATTGGTCGCACTCTCCGTACTATATCCGGCGCATCCGTATTAACGCGGCCGATCCGTTAGCAAAGGCCGTAATGGATCTCGGCTGGCAGGTACATGCCGAAGTTGGCACGCCAGGCGAAACGGAAGCGGAACGAATCGCCAACGCCAGAACGCTTGTCATCGACTTCCCGGTTGCGAGCGGCGCTGAACGGACGAAGGACGACGTATCGGCCGCTGAACAACTTGATACCTATTTCGCATTCCAACGCTATTACACCGAGCATAACTCGTCGAATACGATAACGGTCCGGCCGTCTGAGTGGGCGGAGGTTGAGCGGATCGTATACGAAAAGTGGGACGAATTTACGGCGGTGTCTTTCCTCGCACTGGATGGCGGCTCTTACGCGCTGGCTCCGTATGAAGCGATTGCCCGCGAGCAGTACGAAGAGATGTCCGGGCGGATGGTAGCGTTTGATCCGGCCATTTTAACGCAGTATGAGACAGGGACACTACCGGGACTTGACGGTGCGGACGGCTGCGAAGGCGGCGTGTGCCCGATTAGATAACGGAAAAGGACGGAAAGGGGCTGTGCTTGCGGATGTGTAGCGCAGAGCAAGTCGCCAGGCTGCGGAGCTACCGCAAGCACTGGCTACTACGTAAAAGGTCGGAAATGGACGACTTGACGGAAGAAGAGCTGCGTAAATTCGACCGCTGGATGGCGAAGGGAAAATAAAAGTTTCCGCAATGTGTGCGAAATAGGCCGCTCGTACGACTAAGAGTACGTGAAGCACGAAATTAAACGAAGGAGGTTGACGAACAGTGGACGACAAATTGACGGGTCTCGACGTGCTGAATACGTCGGGCGGCGGGACGGTTTCGGAGCCGTACGAGCTGGCTGCGCTCCTTGCTGCGGTATTTATTATCACGGCGTTTGTAGCCGGCGTTACGTGGTTAGGCAGTCGCCGCTCTACGTGGCGATCCGCAACCACGGCGGCAGCAGCGCTAGCGTTAGTAATCGCAACGATAGTCTTCGGCCGATATGACGTGCCCATCCCGGTCGAGTACGAAGTAATCGTACAGCCCGGACATGTTATCGATGCGGCCCGGTGGGAAATCGTTGATCAACGCGGACAAATTTACGTAATTACGGAAAGGGAGGCGGCAGGCGAATGAAGCACGCTTTTATTGCGGAAATAACGATTAAGCAGCCGTTCGACGAAGAATTGGAAGGTGCGTACGCGGATGCCTCGGACGAAAAGCGTGCAGAAGTTACGGAGAGTATGCGCCAGGCTTTCGCTGAATGGGCTGGCGAAACTGTCGAAGGCGACGGCGATGTCGCGGTGAGCGTACGGATTGAGGAGGTATCCCCCGATTGAACGTTAAGTTGATCGCACATACGGCGTTAACAGACGTGTTTCGTGACGAAATGGCGGAGGTTTTCGGTACCGATGCGTTCGCTAATGAACGTGCAGCCGTCGCTTTAACCGCAGTCCGAACGTGCTACTCACCGCAGAAGCCAGCGGAAATTCTGCCGGCCGAGGGCGCTAAATACTTCGGGCAGGCGGCGTCCGATGGCGAAGGCGGCGCGGAGTCCGACCGGCTGTTCCGGCACATTATCCGAAGTAAGCACGTCTCAACTTTGGAGCACATCACGTACATTTTCGCGGTCGAGGGCGTTTCACGCTCGTTGCTGGCGCAGCTCACACGTCACCGGATCGGATTCAGCTTTTCCGTTCAATCGCAACGCTACGTCCGGTTCGGCTCCGGTGATAAGTCCGGCGGAATAGGCAGCGTAAAGCCGCCGTCGTGCAGCGTGGATAAGCACGAACCTCCCGGCGATTTCGGATCGTCGGATGCGTCGGAGTTATTCGACTTTGCGATGGAGTATGCGCAGGAGATTTACGATAGACTGCGATCATGCGGCGTTCCAGCCGAAGACGCGCGCTACGTCCTACCGAATGCCGCAACGTGCAATCTCGTAATGACCGTAAACCTCCGTGCGCTGCTCGAATTTTACGGTAAGAGGCGGGCCGGCTCCGGTGCCCAATGGGAGATTGCGGATTTGGCCGAGCGGCTTCGCGAAGAAGTAACGAAGGTTGACGCATGGACAACGAAATTTTTCAAGGAGGAATCGGAATGAGCGCAGGAAAAGTGAAAATCGGCGACAGAGTACGTATTGTTAACGCTGTAGAGAACTCGCTTGAGGACTACGGATACAAAAACGGGGACGTACACGAAGTTATGGGTTTCACCTCTGGTGATCCGGATATCTGGCCGGACGGAACCGAAGATTCGGCGATCTTTCTTGATGCGGAAGAATACGAAATTATTACAGGCGGTGCCGTAGTTGAACCGAAGCCGCATGTCAGCACAACCGAACTCCTCGCAGTCAAGCGCGCCGAATCCGAAGCCCTGGCCGCCGAAATTGCGGAGTTGGAAGCGAAGGTGTCTGCCGGTATTACGCCAGGAACTGTCGTATTTACGCTCCAAAACGGTTACTACGACGATATCGTCTGCGGGGCACTCGCCCGTGTTTCCGAAATAGACGTTTCCGACTCGCGACCAGTAACGTGCCGTCACCTCGACGGTTCTGATTATGACGAGTTTCACTTTAAAGACCTCGAACCAGTCACGTACGAATCCGCCCGCGCCCGCCTGATTGCCGAAGTCGACCGCCAGCTCGCCGCCGCGTTTCCTGACGTCAAGGGAGCCGCATAGTTAACGTTATAATTGCGCTCATTACGTTACTAATCGTGATGTCAGCAGCTCCGCCAGAAACGGTTTCGCTGGAATCCGAATGGGAGGTATACGAAGCTACGGCGTATACCGCAGGTTGCCGCGGCTGCTCCGGAATCACGAAAACGGGCATTGACGTCCGGCAGACGATTGTGGACGAGGAGGGCCGCCGGATTATAGCGGTCGATCCCGAAGTGATTCCGTTAGGCACCGCGCTAAATGTCCGCATAGGCAACGAGACATTTGACGCTGTGGCGGCTGACATCGGCGGCGCGATTAAGGGACGCAAAATTGACGTATTAATGGCGAGTTATGACGAGGCTATCAAGTTCGGGCGGCAGGACGTTGAGGTGCGAGTCTTAGACGAGGGAGCAACGTTTGAAAAATAATAATCAATCGGGGGAATGACGAATGGAAAACGTAACTAAACCGGCCGTAACAGTATTGAAGGACGAAACACTTGGCGGTATTGAGCGTGAATATGTCGAGGTTAAGCGAGCGGCCGTCGTGGGAGAGCGGATTAAAGTTATCGAAGCACGAGGATCGTTCGGTGATTACAAAACCGGCAACGTACTTAACGTGGCTGCGCTAAAAACATTCGGGTTTGAAGGAGTCTATACGAAAGAAACCGCTTACGGATGGAGTAACGGGTTCGCACTTAGGCACGACGAGTACGTCGTCCTCGAACCGACGGATATCGTCCGGATTAATGGTGGCAGATATCGTTTGGATGAACGGGAAGCGAAGCCAGGCGAAAAGGTCATTATTACGAAAGTACGAAAGGGCTACGGTTACTTTTCGCTAGGTAACGTAGGTAAGGCTGTACGCAATAACTACGTAGATTTTAACGGAGAAGGTAACGTCGGCTATAACGCTGACGACGGTATTTGGTACGTGTGTGCTTCTAGCGGAAACAGCGCGTACGCCGTACTCGAACCGGTAGCTCCGGCCAACACGCTAACTCCGCCGGCCGCTGAATCCGATATCGCGCTGCTTCAGCGTCAAGTCGGCGATATCCTGGCGAGAGTAACGAAGCTCGAACTCGACGTAAAGGTTGCGCGGGAAGGTATCGTCGTCGCGGCCGATATTGAGCGGTTAAAGCCGAAACCTGCTCCGGATAGTCGCGACGAAATCGTAGCCCGTGCGAAGGCTGACGTTGAGAAGCTGTCCACAACGGAGATTTACAATAAGGAAACCGGAAGGTCGTATTGGCCGCGTGGCTGTGAAAAACGTGGATTCGGCGCAATACGCGAAGTAGAGTTCGTCGTTAATCGCGAAAAACGTACAGTGGTAGCACTGGTTCGACGCATTGGTGGGGATTGCGTACAATACCGCGGCATCGCAAAAGCGGCCCCCGGCGATTGCTTCGACGTTCATATCGGCAAAGCGATTGCACTCCGTCGAGCGCTGGCGCTGCCAATCCCGGCCGATTATGTTAATGCACCGCAGCCGACGGAGCCGCGCGTAGGGGATATCATTTCGTTTCCGATCACAGATAGCTGGCACGGTAAAGTGAATTATCGAATCGATACCCTTGAACTTGGCGAAAACTTGACGATTGTTCACGACGTGAAGGGGCTGTGCTGTGTTGGCGGAAAAGCTACCGGTGCTAATTTCCGAAACGGTTACGGCGGGCTCGTGTGTATAGACGACAGCCGAGACGGTACCGATGCGGAGGCACCGCCGAAAGCTGCCGGTTTTAAGAAGGGCGACCGCGTCCGAATTACGGGGAATAACGGCGTCAGCGGAGACGGAATAGGTACCATCAATCACGGATACAAAAAAGGAGACGTAGGTGTCGTTAAAGGAATTTCGCCATACGGCAATTACGAAGTTCATAGCGACGAACACTCAGGCTTCTTCCAGTACGTAAGTCCGAAAAACGTGGAGGCTGCGTAATGACCGATCTCCCCAACATCGCCATAACCGGTCATCTCCGTAGTGGAAAAGACGAATTAGGCAATCGTCTTTCCCAACGTTACGGCTACGTTCGGTTCGCGTTCGGCGACGGAATCAAGGACGTATGCCGCCGGCTTTATCCGGAGCAGTTTACGGACGGCAAAAAGCCCCGCGCGCTATTACAAGGCGTGGGGCAGGCGCTCCGGCAATATGATCCGGACGTATGGGTTCGGCAATGCTTCGATAAAATTACGTGGGACGAGGAAGGCGGTCCGTACGTAATCACCGACTTGCGCCAGCCGAACGAATACACCCGTTGTAGACGTGAAGGCTTCGTTATCATTCGCGTTAAGGCAAAGTCAGCTCTACGTATTCACCGGGCGGCAACCGGCGGAGATACGTTCAAACTCGCCGACTTGACGCATGAAACGGAATCGCACGTTGACGGATTCGCGGTTGATTACGAAATTACGAACGACGGGACGTTGGACGAGTTGTACGCGAAGGTTGACGAGATTATGGCGGAACTATTACTTCGTAACAGACGCCATTACGACGTAGGCGTCTAGTAACTGCTGTTCATCTTCGTCTAATACTATCTCTTCCAGTACGCCGTCCTTAAAGCGTTTTAGTGAGGTTTCAACCGGCTGTTCAAGCAAAGAGGGAGCATGTTTTAATAAATAACTGCATGCACAACTAAAACTGCAAACAGTAACTTCTAACCCTCCCGCAAGGTAATAGAGCGCCCCAATACCGTGTGATTTATTCATGAAACAGCTTTCATAGCGTCTATCCATTATTTGTTCACCTCCTCTGCAACAAATATGAACCAGCCGTCTTGTTCCGTAAAATAAATGTACTTCTTCGGGCGGGCGTCAAGTTTGGTTCGGCTGTAGAAACGTCCGGCCGAAATGTACCCACGTTTGTCGATGTTAGCAGCCGTCGGATCATTTGAGTTAGTGGCCGGACGTATTGCTATTGCTTTTTCGGTAGCATCGTAACCGAGGGTAACGCGGTTTCCAGCGTCTAATTCGTATTTTTTAACGACGTCCGCAGATAGTCGGAGTCGTCGTTGTGCGTCCGTCGCGATGTACAGCTCAACGAGCGGTATTTCTACGGGATTGAATTTTCGGGTCAAGTCGGCACTCTCCGATCATAAACGAATTTGAGACGATTATATCACGAAAGGGTGGCGGTAGCTATTACGGTTAAAACGTTTACGTATATCGAATTATTTGCGGGGATCGGCGGATTCCGGCAAGCGCTGGATGCGTTAGGAGGCGAGTGCGTATTCGCGAGCGAGATTGACCCGTTCGCGACGCGAGCGTATAGGGCGCTATACGGAGGTTCCGAATTGCACGGCGACATAACGAAGATTGACGCGGCCGATACTCCGGAACATGACGTACTAGTGGGCGGATTTCCGTGTCAGGCGTTCAGCGTCGCCGGCCAGCGTAAGGGATTCGAGGATACGCGAGGAACGTTGTTCTTCGAGATTGCACGGATTGCTAACGCGAAGAAGCCGCGGTTACTGTTGTTGGAGAACGTTAAGGGGCTCCTCTCGCATGATGGCGGCAACACGTTTGACACGATGTGCGCGGCGCTAAATGATATCGGATACGCAATCGATTTCCGTGTTCTCAACTCGAAGTACTTCGGCGTGCCGCAGAATCGCGAACGGATTTTTATCGTTGCTAGCCGAGACGCCGCGCACGATCCGTGGATTTTGCCGAAATCGAACGATGTCGTGACGAAGGCGAAACGTAGAGCGGCGGAAGCTGGCGTGCGGACGTTTAACTTCGATTGGCCAGAGGATAGCGCAGTAACGACGAGGCTACGCGACGTGTTAGAAACGGACGTTGACGAAAAGTATTATCTGAGCGACGAAAAGACGGCGAAACTGTTGGTGCAGTTGAAAGAGCGAGGCGATTCCGCAGACCCTATCGTTCATGGGTCGCTGGAGCATTACGGTAACGATCAAATGAATCGCGTTTACTCCGTTGATGGTGTTGCGCCTACAATCACAGTCGTTAGCGGCGGCGGTCGAGAGCAGAAGATCGCGGAGCCCCAAGTCATCATGCTAGGCAAAACAAATCCTTCCGGTCGAGGTATGAACGGGAGCGTTTACGACTCCGATGGTCTATCTCCTACGCTAACTACGAATAAGGGAGAAGGAGTTAAAGTTGGCGTTGAGTACTCCCGAAAAGAGGGAATTGGGAAAGAGCTAGAGCAGGCGCACTGTTTGTCGGCATCGGATTGGAGAGGGCTTAACCGCAATCAAGCTCAAACTGCTGTTCTGGAAGTCCGCCCCGTACTCACGCCAGACCGCGAAGAAAAACGCCAGAACGGCAGACGATTCAAAGACGACGACGAAGAATCGTTCACACTTACCGCGCAGGACAAGCACGGTGTAGCTATAGGGACGTATCCGCGATACCGCATCCGCAAACTAACGCCGCTCGAGTGCTGGCGGTTACAGGGGTTCTCGGACGTAGCGCATGTTACCGTAAAGCACGCAGGCATTTCGGATAGCCAGCGCTATAGACAAGCGGGGAACGCCGTTACGGTCAATGTAATCAGCGCAATAGGCAAGCGTATGATTACGTTACTACCGACAATTGACGTAAAGGAGGCGGCTTAACTTCGATGATTTATACGGATAATCCTGACTTCTACCCGACGCCTCGCCCGCTATTCGACCAACTAACCACCGGCGCTCGCATCCACGGCCGTGTATTAGAGCCGTCCGCCGGCAAAGGCGATATAATCCGCTACATCATCGACAAGCACCGTTACTCAGACAAGCCTCGGATTGACGCGATAGAGTGTGACGAAAGGCTTGTAAATTCGTTGGTCGGCGGGGGTATTTCTGTAGTGTGGAACGATTTCCTGACGTACGAAACGTTCAAGGAATACGATTTCATCGTCATGAATCCGCCGTTTTCCGACGGGGCCGATCACGTACTGAAGGCGCTCGAACTGGCGGAGAGTCAGCTATCTTATTGCGAAATATTTGCGATTGTTAATAAGGAAACGCTGAATAATCCGTTTAGCTCAAAGCGACAGGAGTTACTCCGGAAGCTGTCCGAGTATAGCGCTGATATTCGATATGTGAGCGATGCTTTTACGGACGCTGAGCGCCGCACTGCCGTCGAGGTCGCGTTGATTCACGTAAAAGTCACGAAGGATGGCGGCGGTAAGTCGGTATACGACAGAATCCCGTTCCTGACCGCACGCGACCGTGTAGATGACGTAGGCGAGATCGGGGCGGCGCTATCTACTTTCGTAAAGCCATCGGAATTGGCCGCGCGACTACACGATATAGAACGGCTTGTTCTCGAATACGAGACGGCGTGTAAGCTCGCCCGCGATACGTTTAAGGCGGTCCGAGAGAAGGCGTCGTTTTACGCTTACGTTGCGGCCGCTAATCGTAAGTCGTCCGGAAGTAACCACTTATCGTATATTATTCCGGCGAAAAAGGAGATTACGGCGGCCGACCTCGCGTCCGAAATCGATAGCCTACGTCGCGGTTATTGGGAGCTTATTTTAAATACGGACGAGTTCCGAACGATGCTGACGCACGACGCTACTCAAAAGTTGAACCGTCGGTTAGAGGCGGCCGGCGAAATGGAGATTAACATTCCGAACATCCGGATGCTACTAATGGCGCTCGGCGCAAACCAACGTGATATCCTCGTTGAGAGCTTAGTTGCGATATTCCAGCGGATAACAGACCGTCATATGACGAGCTATTCCGGCAACGTCCACTACTATAACGGTTGGAAGACGAACAGCTCGTACAAAATCAATAAGAAAATCGTAATCCCCATAAAGTACTCCGGATTCGATCGGTGGGACATGAAAGATGAATACGACCGTATCAGCTACGAAGTCCGCGCGTGGGTTGACGATATTATCAAAGCGCTTCAGCTTATTGATCCGGACGTGAGCGGAAAATTTACGCACATTGGTCGATTCGAGTTTGACAGCGCCGCGCTACGGTTCCGCATGTTCGGGAAGGGTACGATACACGTTTGGTTTAAGGATGAAGCGCTACTCTCTCGGCTTAATTATATCTGCGGTAGCCATTTCGGATGGATTCCCTCGGAAGGCGAACAGGAGGAAAACCCGGAAGCCCGCGAGTGGGTAGCGCGTGAGTTTGGCGATATAGGCGAAGTAAAACTGTTAAAGGAGGCGGCATAGTTGAAATTATCGAAATTTCCCGTAACCAGTCCGGCAGGTAACGAGTATCGCGTGACGATTATTGAGGACCACGAAAGATTCTTCGGCCCTTACTATTCCGCGATTCTGTACGAGGAACGCCGCGGTTGGTTAGCGAAACTGTTCCGGTTTAAGCGCCTATATTCGTACGAATACGACATCAAATCTACGAACTTTATCGCAATAGCCTCGGAGGTTGTGCTTAAATACGAGTCGGAGTATGCGGCTAGGGTCGCTAAAGATACGGCAGCCTCGGCTTTAGCGGAACGTAAAAGACATACTGCCGCTGAATTTGCGGCATGGGACGGAGTTATTACGAAAGCAAACGAGGAGGGCGAGAATGGGTCACGTTAAAATCGACACAGAAAAACAGTCCCGTAAATATACCGAAACTTACTCGTTATCCACGGCGGCCGGCGTTAAGCGGTTGCTCCGGGATCGGCACCGGATAGCGGCGCGGCGTTTTAAGGGAGACACGGCGGCCTCCGACATCCTTATCGATTTACACTCCGCAATTAACTCGGCCGGCCTAACGGATCGGCAAACGGAGGCGGTCGCATGGGTTTACGGGGCAGACGTAACGCAGGCGAAGGCGGCCGAGATTATGGGGATTACGCAACAGAACGTTGGCGATTACGTAGAAACGGCGGCCGTGAAAATTGCTGTGGTATACAAGCGTTGGGAATACGGAGACGTCAAGATAGATCATGACGAGGCGATTGTGGAAGGGGACGCGGCATAGATGCAGACATATACGGAGAGGTTCGCGCGGCTCGTTACGGAGATTCAAGAAAACGTAAAGGAGCGCAAGCAAGACGAGGGGCTCCGGTTTGCGTACGACGGTGTCGGATATGATCTCGCCGACCGTACGCAGCGTATGGCGCTAATAGAGCGCGTTACGGAAGATTACGTATTAGCGCATGCTGCCGGTAATCAAACGGTATTAGACGGATGGACAGCGAGTGGGGCAAAGTCTGAGCGGCCGTCGCCGTTATCCTTAGACACAGCAATGCTTGATCGGCTGACTGACGCAATCCTTGACGAAGAATTGACGGACCCTAATCCTCATAAAGTTTCTCACGGAGAGTACCCGTTTATGTCCGAATGGCAGCTCGATTTGCGCCGCGATCGCGAAACCGGGTTAAAGGCGGCCGAGGAGACGGGGACCGACGGGCGAAATCACCGGAAGCCGACACGCCGCCGCCGGACGAATTACGAAAACTGGCGCGTAGATAGGGACGCAAAGGGGCGGAACAAGGCCCGCCAGGAGCAGTATAAGCGGGATACGGCGGCCGGGCCGGTCGTGCGTGAAGCTACGGAAGCATTCGTCAGCGCACGAAGCCAAGCGGTTCGCTGGCGGGATACGTTGAGCCTCGTTCAATGACGGGAGTTGTTCCGAAGCTGCTTTCCAACGTCGTCTACGTACTGCGTAAGGCGCGTTGACATTTCGTTTCGTAACGCTTCACGGGCAATTCCGAACCTTTCGTTATAGCCGCGGCAAGTGTAGCGAAAATAGAGTATTCCATCGCCGGCCTCCTCGTTATGAACTTTAATGTTTCGCTTCCGTAGCTCACGGTTTAACGCGAATTTATTGTCAGATACGCTGTTCATGAGAACTTCGAGGCAGCGTTCGAGTAAACTCTTTAATGGCAGCCGCGACGCCGTTACGTTATCAATTCCGTTTTGTAACATCGTTATAATGTACGGATACATAACGGCGTCGCGAATCATCGTTAATTCATCGAGAGTCGGGCGGCCTACCGTTGGGACTTCGGATTTCATCGCGTCATATTGTTCTGCATGCTCCGTCAATAACATTTTTCCGGACCAGCGGTTATTATCGTCTAGCTTACTCATAAAACGGGCACCTCCGTAATAAGAACGCATGTTCCTATTATACGTAGAGGTGCCCGTTTTATGCAATAGGCAACGTTTAGGATTCGGCCAACGTCAGCATTTCCGCCGGTGAGACGTCAAAATAGACGCAAAGCTTCGATAAGAGGTCGCGCGGGTATCGCTCCATTTCGTCGTTGTACATTTGGCGGACCGACTCGAAGCGGTAATCGATATCCTGCGCGATTTTTCGTATAGATACGCCGCGGGCATCGGCCAGGGCGCGTAAATTTGAACGGATAATCATAGCAAACACCTCCGAATAACGCTATTATACGTTGACTCGAAAAAAGTGTCAAATAGGTATTGACTCGTTAAAAGAGTCGTGTTATTATTAAGTTGTGGATGACACGATAAACGAGTCGGAAGCAGGTCGGAGGTGAAGACAAGCAATGCAAGATTGGGAACCGCTCTTATCCTCGCTAATCAACTTACTAGCCGCATGCATCGCATTCGCAGCCGCAGGGCGAGAAAAGGGCAAGAAAAAAGGAACCAAAAAACGTCGCCGTCCGGGCAAACGAAAATAGGTTCCATTGGAAGGTCGGTTACGGCCCGGCCTTCCTCCCAATCTTAACATAAACGCTTTGAATAATAAACGGGAGGGTGATTACGATGACACGTCAAAAAATGTTACACGTTAAATGGCCAGAACAAGAGGAAGCAACCTATTACGTTGACAAGGATGAATATTCCAAAGCGCATGAAACGGCTGATACTATAACACTGAAAGCATATGAGGGAACGTACACCTTCGACAAAACAAGTCTGCAACGCGGAAGATCGGCGATAGCGCCCTTCCTTTATACAGGAACGCAGAGAAGGCAAGCATCCGCTATCAGTTGGAAGTTTTTTGAAACACCGACTCAATAACGTAAGGGAGGTGACGTCATGCAAACGGCAGCTACGGTAATATCCGCAATCGCCGCGTTCATTCTCATTGCGGCAGCGGTCCGATTTTGGCGAAATAGCCGGAAGTAAAACGTAACAGACGGGGAGTGTCAGCCCGTCTGTTATTTTGCGTAAACGAACACACACGTTTCCAGCACGTAGTATTCCACGCCTTCAGGACCGGCCAGCACGACGGTTCCTTCGCGGACCTCAATAACATGCCCGGAGCCAAGCAATTCTCCGTCCTGGAACACGTCAACCAGCGTATTATCGAGCGCGGCCGTATGAAAATGGACCGGCGACGTTAGTGTGCGAGGTTTCAACGTAGTTCACCTCGCAGCCAGCGGTTGAAATCGGACGACTCCACGAACTTCTTAACGTTATACGCCGCGCCATCCAGCGTATCAGATCCGTCAACACGATACGCCGGCGATGCTGAAACGGTATTTCCGGTAGGTAACCGCATAATAAGACCGTAAATTTCGTCTCCGCTCCGGTAATAATCGACCTTACATTTGATATCGCTAGGACCCACGATAGAATGCGATGTTATAGCGTTACTCATTACGCCAACTCCTCTCAGACAGATTACGAAAATATTCGACAAGTTGGCGGAAATTTCCTGTTTTGATAGTGTATTTTTCGTAGTTTCAAACCTATACGTTATAGACGACGCTTCAACTCGGGGGCGTTCTTTTTTTTTTATTTTCCGACATTTCGCTAATAAACGAACGCGGCGGCCTATACTCCGCCCGATTAGCGTACTTTTTTAATAGGAGGCGCTAATTATTCCGCACACGGTACGAAACAACACGGACTCGATACAGACCGTAACGATAGAGTTAAATCCCGGCGAGGAAGCGCGTAAGACAACCGCCAGGCAACGGAGAAGCTTCCGCGAACGCGAGGAACACACCGGCCGAACTACGGAGTTTACGTTCGCTGACATTAGCGAATTAGACGCCGTAATCAGCGCGTTAACGACGGCACAATGCGGCTATCTTCTCGTGCTACAGTGTTACGTTGGTTACGATGACGGACGACTTGTTGACGCGGATAAACGGGCGTTAACGACGGCGCAAATGATGGACGTTCTCCAACTTAAACGCAAGCGGCAGACGTTCTACGATTTCCTAACGGTAACGCTCGATAACGGAATACTTACGAAAAATGATGACGGCTCTTATTGCGTTAATCCTCGATACCACTTCCGGGGCGCAACGCAGAATAGGGCCGTTATTCGTTCGTATACGGCGAAAGTCCGCCACATTTACCGCGAGGTGAACGCGGCCGACATCGGTCTTATGTACCGGATGCTGCCGTATGTCCACTACGGAACTAACGCACTATGCGCCAATCCTACGGAAACCGATCCGCTGAAGATCCGGTGGCTTAACGGTAAGGAGCTGGCGGAGGTAATCGGCGTACACGAAAAGTCGCTTAGCCGAAGCTTGCCGCGCATGAAATTCGGTGGCGAGTACGTGATCGCACGGTTGAAGTTCGGAGCCAGCAACGAGCCGGTCCGTTACTTCTTCAATCCGAACGTATTTTACCGGAAGAGTACGACACCGGATGATACGCTGCTGGCGATGTTTAACGTCGGTTACCGGACAAAAAGGTAACCTCATTCGTACAAATCGGCAAAAAAGGTAACCTTATTCGTACAACGAAAAACGCCGAAATCCCGCGTGGTTCTAGGCGAGTCAGCGATTTGGGGTCGAAATTATTTCTTAGTCTTCTACTCGGACGGAGTGGCCACGTTGGGAGAGTCGGTATTAACGTAACACTCCCGCCATCGAACGGAGGAATAGACGTGCTAATAGCGTTAATTATCAGCGTATATCTAGCGGCAGGGCTCGTATTTCAACCGTATAGTATTACGTCATTTCCGTGGTATTTGCGTATTGTAACGCATGTATTATGGTTACCGGGAATAGTAGCGCTATTAGTAATCGTATGGACTTCGGATGAACCGTTACTATAAGACATTACCGTCCTCTTTTAAAACCGAAAGAGGCCGGGACCAATAGTGATTATTGATACATCTGGATACGTGATGATCTTACACGTAGACAGGCCAAAGCCGAAGGCTGCGGCAGGCACTTAGGCTCTCGGCAATCAATATGATTGGACGTGAGCTAACGGATAAGAAACGGAGGTAGGTACGATTGTTAACGTTAATTCTCGTTATCCTTGGCGTTCATCTAACGCTATTTATTATCGCGTTGATATGCGTAAGGGACGGTATTAAGGATACGAAACGTGACCGTATGGTAAGCGAAATACTACACGTACTAGCGTTTCCTGCAGTTTATATCGTAGCTGCCTACGCATTCTCAACGTGGAAATTCGAACGGGATAAAACACGAAGATTAAAACGGAGGTGAACGTAATATGGCGAAGCCACTAACGGCAGGGCAGACGATAGCTATCGAATGGTTATCGCTTCCGGCTAAGGGAGGTAAGACTTACGAACAAATAGCGGAGCTGGCCGGAGTCACTGCGCGTACGGTCGAGAACTGGCGTAAAGATGATTCGTTTGATCGCGAACTTAAACGGGCGATTGTACGAAACAATAGCGGACGGCTTCCGGAAGTAATAACGAGTCTTACTGACGCTGTGATTAACGAGCATAACGCGGCTGCCGCGAAGCTACTGCTACAAGTGAACGGCATGCTTACGGATAAAGTCGAAGTTGAGACGAAGAGTGACGTCGGTACTGACGTAGAGGCGCTGCGGGCACGGTTAGAAGCGATGAAACGTAGTGGTAACGAAGGCACATCCGAATAGACGTAATGTGAACGTATTAGATGTACGGATACGTACGGGTAGATTTCGGATGATTTCGTAATAAGGCGTTTTATCTGCGACAGACCGTTTTTGCGGGCCTCCTCGGAAATTTTCGGAGACATACCGGGCCTGGCCGTATTTCAGCGTCCGAATACGTAAAATAGTGCAAATTTGGCGTAGAAATGGCGGAGTAGGGTGGTGTGGGGACGAGTGAGAAACGTTGAGAATGGCGTGGCGGCGCGGGTTGGCGGGGATTGCGTAGGCTGGCCGGACTACTGCGCGAAATGTGCGTTTTGTGTACATGTATGTCGCGTTAATGCGCTAAAGTATTTACCCCCAAGGGGTATGCCTAGATTTTCCGGTTCAGGCGTCAGAAAAATCGGCGTATCAAATTTAACGTTTGAACTTTCGTAGCCCTAACGTTGATTTAACCCGTGAGAAATCCGTTCAGACGGGCGCTAGCGTTGTCCGAGTATATTCCGTCCACCGACGATGTGAGACGGTTATTTGCCGTGAATTTTACGGTAATTCCGAAGGGAGGCCGTTAGGCTGAAGCATATCGTATTCAATTCCGGCGGGATCGGTTCCTGGTCGGCTCTTTGTCGTGTCATCGCGAAGCACGGTTCGGAATCCGTAGTTAACCTGTTTACGGATACCCTTATCGAGGACCGCGACCTCTACCGGTTTCTCATTGAGACAACGGCGGCCGTACACGGCATACCTCGACCGTCCGATTTATTGGCGAAGTGTGACACAATCCCCGATATTCGTTCGGAGGCTGACGTAGAAATCCGAAAGAAGCTGTTACCCGAAATTGCGTCCGAAGCAATGGCGCTTATACCAGGATTCGTGTGGATTGCGGACGGTCGGACGCCGTGGGACGTATTTTTCGACGTTAAATATCTCGGTAATTCGCGGCTGGCTCATTGCTCGCACAAATTGAAGCAGGACGTAGCCGACCGCTACGTGAAAGCGAACTTTACTCCGGATGATTGCGTACTTTACCTCGGAATCGATTGGACGGAGGACCATCGCCGGGCTGCGCCAATTACGAACTGGTCGCCATACCGCGTCGAATTTCCGATGTGCGAAGAGCCTTACGTTGATAAAACGGATATGCTAGCGGACTTGGACGCGTTAGGAATCGCCAGGCCGCGACTTTACGGTATGGGGTTCGCACATAACAATTGCGGCGGCTTTTGCGTACGCGGCGGACACGGGCATTTCACGAACCTTTACGAAAAGTTTCGCGAACAGTATGCATATCACGAAGCACGCGAAGAAGAATTCCGGACGTTAACGGGAAAGTCCGTATCGATGATGAAGAAGGAACGGAAGGTCGCCGGTAAGCGGACGTCTATTCCGTACACGATGCGACAGTTACGCGAGGATATTACGACCGGTGCTGAAGTCGACCGCTTTGATATCGGAGGCTGCGGGTGCTTCGTCACCGCCGTTGATGCTGCTTAATTTAACCCGTCTAAAATCCGTTCTAACGCATCGTATCGCCGCGATAAGGTAATCCGTCCAATGCGGACCCTATACGCTAAATCAACGCAAAGTTAACGAGAATATAACACAAGGCCGCGAGGCTGAAGGGAGGTGACGCTATATCGCATGGAACAACGTAAGTTCTCGCTGGCTTTCGCGGCCCGAACGTGACGCCGAAATTGCCCGCTATCAATCGCTCCTATCTACGGCCGCAGACGTCGATATAGCGTCCCTTCCTGACGATGTTTTGCGGGAATTGGACGGGGCTGCGGCGGAGTATGAACGACTTGACCGGATCAACCGCGCCGAAGACGATCTATTAACGTTCGCGCTCGAATACTTCAGCGAGGCCCGTAACCCCGGCAATATCGGCAACTGGGACGGGTTTAATTCCGTGTCAACAGATGATATGCCGGAGTTTCACCGCGAAATTGGCGGCATTATGGACAACGTATCCAACAACGAAGTCAATGCGAAGATAGCGGTCGCCGCCCCGCGCTCTCACGCCAAGTCGACGTATCTATCGAAGGCATTTCCGCTGCGAGAATTGTGCTACCGGAAACGGAAGTACGTTATCCTCATATCGGAGACGCCGACGGTTTCGTCCGGCAACCTCGATTGGATCGCGACACAACTGAAGTATAACGAAAAGCTCCGGCGTGACTTCGGACATCTCCTCTCCGTTAAGCAGCAGGAGAACGTAAAGGATAACTCGGCGGAGTTTATCGCGGCAGAGCCTCGGTCCGAAGGCGTCAAGTACCCGATTGCCCGCGTAGAAGCGGCATCGACCGGTCAGGCGCTACGGGGCCGAAATTGGAACGGGGTCCGGCCCGACCTTATCGTATGTGACGATCTCGAAGATAAGCGGAATACGAATACGGAACAGCTCCGGCAAGAAATGCGGGACTGGTTTTCGCAGGTCGTTATCCCACTCGGCGACCCCCGAGGCAAACGGACGGCCATCGTATACATGGGAACGACGGTGCATCATGACGCGCTGCTCATCCGGATACTGACCGACAGGGCCGACTTTAAGACGAAGGTTTACCGGGCGATTATCGAATGGCCGGCGCGAATGGACTTATGGGAAGCGTGCCGACTCGTATATCAGAATCCGGAAGAGGACGCGGCCAAACGAGCTGCTGACGCGTTGGCATTATATATCGCGAATCAGGCGGATATGGACGGCGGGGCTCGCGTATTGTGGCCGGAAGTACAGCCGTTATGGAAGCTGATGACGTGGAAATGGGATAACGGGAGCAAAGCGTTTAACACGGAGTACATGAATAATCCGATCGACGAAGAGTCCGCCGTTTTCCGTCCGGACAAGTTTACGTATTGGGACGGTAAGGATATCGACTACATGAGCGCCGATTATGACGTATACATGGGCGTCGATTTCGCGATGGGGAAAACGCGTGGGGATTACTCGGCTACCGTAACAATCGCGCGACATAAGAAATCCGGCACTATCTACGTTATTGACGCGTGGGGCGAGCGGGTTCATCCTGACGTATTTTTACGGACGATTACGGATAAGGTCGTCCGATATCAACCGGTAGCGATCGCGGCCGAGGCTCAGGCGGCGCAGGAATTTTTCGTCCACAAGCTGAAGCAAACGCTCACGACTGCCGGATACCCCGCGAAGGCTCGCGTCAAGGAGATATATCAGCGGAGTCGTAAAGAACTTCGGATAGAAGCGTTAGCCCCCGACATCGAGTCCGGGGCTATTCAGTTTACGCGACGACACGCGTTGCTACTCGAACAATTCGAGCAATACGGGACGGGTTCGCATGATGATACCGTAGACAGCCTGGAAATGGCCGTGAGCATATCGAAGACGTCGCGCAAGAAGGTACGGAGTAAGCCGGCAATCTATTACAGATAGAACAGCTGGGCTACCCCGTACTTAACCAATCTGACTCAAGATGCTTTCTTGAATCAGGTCAGTAAAAGATTCGTGTTGAATTTCTTGAAATGACTCTGCTGCCATACGCTTCTCTTCTAAGATTTTCCCGTACTCAATGCGTATGCCGTGCCCGGAAATAATCGCGTCTACGTAATCCTCATTTGAAGTTCCAGGAGTTATCACGAACCTAGCATTTAGTCCGTTCAGAAGTCGAGCTGCTTGAATACGAATCTGGTCAAGTGCATATTCTTTTGCGGCTGACTCTAGTTTTTCTTGCAGCTTTTCTTGTTGAATGGCTGCAAGTTTGTTTTGAATCTTGTTAACAAATTCTTCAAATTGCATTTTATCCCCTCCTTTTGAATTATTAGTAGGCAATGCCCAGTATTATTTTACCATATAACTCTATTAGTAGGAAGGAGATACTATGTCTATGAGGCTTTTTACGACAGCCGCTCTCTATCCGCCAGCCGCCGACATTGAACGGCTGGCGAAGTATAAACGGGCTCGCGCAATCTACGAAGGCCGGTTGTACGACGTATACGACCGGGCGACGGAGCTATTACGCGACACGCCGGCGGCCCCGCAGCTCGCGAAACTGTACATCGCGGTCAATTTGATGGACGTACTCGTCGCCAAGCCCGCCGATTTGATGGTAGGCGATCCGCCATCGTTTGAATCCGGCAATCCGGACGACTCCGCCGAACAGGATGCGCTCAACCGCATCGTCGAAGAGAACGACGTTACGCAGCTAATCCACGAAACGGTAACAGGCGCCGGCATTACGGGCGATGCGTGGTTTAAGACGTACTTTGCCGATCGACAAGACTTTTCCGCGCTGACCGCCGCTGACCTTCCGGTTCCGCCGCAGAATCCGGAGCCAATTATTGAGTCGGTCGATACAATGTACGTGTTTCCGGAACTTGCTGCCGGTAGCCGGAAGAAGTTTACCGCTATCAATATCGCATATATCGAATGGGTCGAAGAAGGCACGGGAGCCGTCGAACGTATCATGACCGGTAACAAACTGGCTGAAACGCCATACCTCGTCGTCGAGCGCCATCTGCCGGGCTACATCGTATACGAGCGATACCGCGCGGAAACTGCCGGCGTCGATAACCGGTTTGGCGCTGAGATTCCGCTTTTCCGCGTTGGTGAATCCGTACCGACCGGCCGCGCGGAGGATATCGTACCTACAGGCGTTAATCGTCCGCTCGTATTCCACGCGCCGTATAAAACGGTCGACTATGACTGGAAGGGTACGGGCAATATCGAAAAAATAGAATCCGTACTTGCTGCGATTAACGACCGGCTCGTCCAGATCGACTATATCCTCTGGAAGCATTCGGACCCGATTGCCTACGGGCCCGAAATTGACGACGACGGCAACGGTGGAACACGCTGGGGCGGTAAATACATCGCGGTCGAGAAGACGGACGTCGTTCCCGGTTATATGACGTGGGAATCGCAGTTGGAGGCCGCGTTTAAAGAGCTAGACACGCTGCTTTCGCTAGTCTTCGTAATGTCCGAAACGCCACAATGGCTATTCGGCACGACCATGGCCGGCGCGGATAAAGGCGGAACCGGCACGTCGCATACGGACGGCGTTGCGATTAAAGCACGTTTTATGCCGATTTTATCCAAGGTCAAACGTATTCGGACGCATATGGATAAAGCGCTCCGGGATGCGTTATGGTCCGCGATGGAGCTCGAAACCTACGCGAACCGTGGCGTTAAGGGCTTCGTCCCATATACGCCCGTTTACCCGAAGATTAATTGGCGCGATGGTATCCCGAAAAACGAAAAAGAGGAAGCTGAGATTTACTCGATCCGGACCGGAGCCAAGCCGACGCTCGACGTTAAATCCGCTATTAAACGGATGGACGCCGTTGATGACCAGCAAGCCGCCGAAGTTTTGACGAGAATGAGCGAAGACGAAACGCGGATCGCCGGAACCGTTGACGGCTCGGTGTTTAACGAAGAGGTTACTGAGGTCGTCGTATAATGGCCGATACGGACGTCCTCGTTGCCGCCTATAAAGACGCAGTCAAACGGATTCGGGCGGAGTTGTTATCGCTCGATATTACGGACATGTCGCGGGCGAATACGGAAGCCGCTCTCCGTGAGGTTGCGCGAATCCTTGCGTCGCTAAACGAAGAGTCGGCCGCCTGGGTTGCGAAATATGTACCGGAAGCCGGGACTGCTGGCGTCGTTGAAACGTTAGTTGCGCTAGGCGTCGTCGAAACACGGAAGGCGGCCGCCGATATCGCGAAGTTTAACCGTATGAACAGCCGGTACGTCAACGCTGTGATACTCGATACGCAGGCGGACTTGCTGGCGGTAACTCAAAACGTCGACCGGCGGGTTAAGGCGGCCGTCCGCCAAGTTACCGCTGAATCGATGCGCGCGAACATGACCGCCGGCATTAACGGGCGGCGCACGATCAACCGGGACACGCTCGCCGGCATGCGGAAGACGCTCGGAGATGCGGTCGATACCGGAATCATTGACGCGGCTGGCCGACGCTGGAAGCCGGAAGTTTACGTCGATATGGTGACGCGGACCAAATTGGCGGAGACAGAACGGCAAACGGCAATTAATGAGGCGGTCCAGCGTGGCGCGTTTTACGGAATCATATCGAGTCACGGCGCAACGGATGCCTGTCGGAATTACGAGCGACTTATCGTTAAACTCGTACGGGATGCGCCGGGCGATTACCGTTACATTGGGGATTTGCCGCGGCGGGAAATTTTCCACCCAAATTGTCGCCATCAAGTTACGGCATTACGGAATCCGGAACGTGTACTTGGCGAAAGTCGAACAGAGCCCGGTAATGATCCGATTGAAAAATAATATTCAACGCTTGGACCTACGATATGTCCTTAAACTGACGGATATTGGCGACGGCCATAAATCGGAGGTATAACGAATGACTGACGTAATTAAACGCAAGTATAGATTTCCGTTAGACATCCAGCTTTTCGCGGAAGACGATCCGGAACCAGGCAACGACCCTAATCCGGAGCCAACGTTTACGCAGGCGGAACTAGACGCAAAAATTGCGGAACGACTCGGCCGAGAACGTAAGAAGTACGCCGATTACGACGAACTGAAGACGAAGCTAGCCGACTTGGAGGCCGCGGAAACCGAACGTCAAAAAGCGACCATGACCGAGCAAGAACGTACTGCGGCCGAACTTGCGGCGGCAAAACAAGCGGCAGCGGATGCGGACACGGCCCGACAGGCTGCGTTGAAATCTGCAAATGAACGCTTGCTGAAGGCGGAGTTTAAGATCGCCGCCGCGGCTGCTAACGTTTTGCCGGACGCTATCGAGGACGCGTATCTGCTCGCCGACAAATCGGGCGTAACCGTAGGCGATGACGGAAGCGTTACGGGCGTTGCGGAGGCTATCGCAGCATTGACGGCGGCAAAACCGTTTCTGATTGCGACGAACACGCCGAAGCCGATTGGCGGTCCGAGTAATCCGAAGCCTGACGAGCGGAAGACGTTGGAGACGCAATTGGAAGACGCGAAGAAACGGAAGGATTTCTCGAAGGTAATCGAGTTATCGAACAAGTTAGCTAACCTTAAATAAGAGGACGGCCAGCCCTGCGCTAGTCGTCTTTTTATTTTATAAAACAAAGAAATCAAGGGGGAAAATCAATGCCAGCATTGACTTATGACTTTAAAGATCAAGTCCGCCAACTAGAGGCGGGTATTTCGCTTATTATCGACGACGCGCCTACGCTACTCGGTCTCGTGGGACTTAACGGGGAGTCGCTGTTTCAGACGAAGTACGAATGGATGTCCGATAACCTAAACTCCAACCGCGCGACCGCTGCCGCCAACGCTACAGCTTCCGCAACGTCTGTAACAGTTGCGGCTGGAGACGGCGCAAAGTTTCGCGTTAATGCAATCGTAGTAGTCGGCGAAGAGTACTTGAAGGTTACCGCTGTAGCTGGCGACGTAGTAACCGTTGTCCGCGGTTTTGACGGGACGACCGCCGCCGATATTGACGCAGGCGACGAGTTGCGTATCGTATCTCGCCCGCAGCTTCAAGGTGCAGGCGTAGGCGTTGACGAGAGTCACGACCGTTACACGGATTACAACTTTACGCAAATCATCGAGCGTTACGCAGCCGTTTCCGGTACGCAACAAGCCGTTCGTACCCACAACGTTACTAACGAGTTGGATTACCAAGTTCAGCTCCGTTTGCAAGAGTTGGCGCGTGAGCTTAACGATTGGCTGATTTACGGCCGTCGTATCCAAGGCCAAGCCTCGACGCCATCGACTTCCGGCGGTCTGCTGTACTTTGCGAACCAAAACGGCGCTCACAAGGCGAACTTGGCTGGCGGTGAGGTAACTGCTAAAGCGTTGAATGACGTTATGGAAGAGGTTTACCAACGTGGCGGCAGCGTCAATACGATCCTGACGAACACGGCCGGAGCCCGTCAAATTACGAAACTGGCTGGCGACACTATCCGAACTGTCCGTACAGATACTACGACCGGTCACCGTATTTCGTCCGTCGTTGGCGACATCGTAGGCGGTAGCGAAGCGGTAGTTATCGTTGACCCCAACTTCCCGAAAAACAAAGTCGCGCTATTCGACCGCTCGATTCTGTCGTTGTCGCCGCTCCAAGGTCGCGCGCTTTGGGACGTAGATGCTTCGCCGGCCGGTGCAGACTTCGTTGCCCGTCAGATTCGTGGCGAGTACGGTATTACCGTTAAGAATGCGAAGGAGAAAGTCGCGATTCTCGAAAACGTAGCAACTACCGTTTCCTAATCGAGGGCCTTCGGGCCCTTATTTGACGAAATACTGACGAAGGAGTGACGCCTAATGGCTGCGTATAAAGCAGCGCCTAAATACACGGTATCCACCGGCGGTAAAACGATTGTATTCGATTGGCTCGGCGCTTACGTAACGATTGACCCGGACGAAATCGCGGCGCTCGACCGGCTTGTACCGAAGTGGATTACGAAAGAGGTCGACGAGGCAGCGCCGAAGGTCGTCGAAGATGGCCCGAAACCAACCGCACCAACCCGCCCTCGTAAATCGACGAAATAAGGAGGCGAAACCATGACGATTAGCATAACGGACGCGGACGTCTATATCGCGGATAACTGTATCGATGTGGAGGATTGGGACTCTTCGGACGAGGCACGCAAAAATCGAATATTGAACGTAGCCGGACGAACGCTGACGACCAAATACGCAACTTACGTGATCCCCGACGCCGCCGTATACGAGTTTGCTAACGTCCTGAGTATCGCCTTTAACGATACGAACCGTATGCAGCGGCAGGGGATTAATGTATTCGGACTCGCATCGGTCTTCAACGTCGGATTTAAGACGGAATTAGTAACGGGGCCGGACGCCGACTTATCGAAGCTGATTCCGCAGTCCGCGCTCGACATTATCGGGGCGGAAAACGGCGTCAAACTATCGAAACGGGCCGCGAAATTTACGGTCCTATGACGGGAGGCTACGATATATGCCAATCATTCCGCTGAAGCAGACCGTCACCGTTTACGCGCCTGGTTACGATGATCCGTGGAATCCGCAACCGGACTCGGAGCCCATTACGTACCGATGCCGCGTCGAGGAGGGATTTCGCGTCGTAACCGATGATCAAGGCCGCGAGGTAACGGTGTCGGCGCGCATCCTTTTCGATAAGTACCCGAATTTTCCGCCGGCGGCTCGGATCGAATACACGGACGAGTACGGCGTTACGAAGGTATACCGGCCGATTAATGGCGGCCCGAAACGGATGCTCTCCGGCAAGCCTATATTGACGGTGGTGTACGTTAAATGACGAAGACGAACGGTATATCGATCGATACCTCCGGATTTGACGCCTGGACGACGCAAATGGAAGCGAAAGCCCGCCGCGGTGCCCGTAACGGCGTATATGACGGGACGCAGGCGATACATGACGCCAGCCGGCAATTGGCTCCGCTCGAAAAGGGTACGCTCCGGCGCGAAAGTTGGACGGAATATTCGGAAACGGCGGATACGATTACCGGCGAAATCTACTACAGCGCGACCGAAGACGGCAAGTCCGGCCGGTTTAATTATGCGCTGTGGCTGCACGAATTCGGCGGAAAGCCCACGTTTGCGAATCCGATCACGCCCGGCACGCAGCCGAAGTACCTCGAACAGCCCGTCAAGCAATACGCGGACAAGGTTAATGCCTGGATCGCGGACGAAATCCGGAAGGAGTTGGGAATGTAACGTGTTTACTATCGCGGAGTTAAAAACCTACTTAGAGTCCGTCGTACCGTACACGTACTATCACAACGAGTTTCCGGATACGGCCGGCGACAACGCGGCATTTGTCCGGATATTTGGCGGTTATGCACCGAGCCAGTGGTTACCAACACGGCGACCTTCGTTCCAGGTAATCGTGCGAAATAAATCGGGCCCGGCGGCTGAAGCGGCGGCTTATGCGTTGTACCGCGAATTTCATCAGCGGCAATCGTTCGTTATCGGCACACAGCGCATCAAGGCGTCGTTTGCCGATCAGTCCGCACCGCTCTACCTCGGACAGGACGAGAGCGGGCGACCAACGTACTCCGTCAACTTCACGGTAACGTTGATTGACGGTCAGACGGCATAACAACAATCTAATAACGGCAACACACGATTAAGCCTTAGCCGGAAACGGTCGGGGCTTTTTTGCGTTGTCTGCCGCAGGGAGGCTATTAAATGGCAGTAGATGCTAACAAAATCGCGCTCGGCCCGGCCCGCGTAACGTTCGATTTCGGGGGCACATCGCCCGTCGTATTCGAGCAAACACAGGGCGGCGTCGTGCTTACGTATGAGGAAACGACCCGCGACGTACCTATCGACCAGCTCGGCACAACGCCGGCGGACGTCATTATCACAGGCCGGACAGCTTCGGTCGCGGTTCCGATCGCCGAACGTGACCTCGTGAAACTATCGAAAATTATCCCCGGCGCGGTACTCGTAACGGACGCGGCCGACCCAACGAAGCAGCGCGTAGACGTTAGTGCGGCTATCGTGGCGCGCCTCTTTCCGTTCGCGAAAAAAGTAAAAATCGAACCGCTCGACATATACGCAACGCCAGCCGATACGATCATTCTCCACAAGGCGGCTCCGCAATCCAATCTGAATTACACGTACAGCTACGACAACGAACTCGTTACAAATACGACTTTCCGCGCATTTCCGGACATGACGCAGGGCGGCTTGCTAATTTCGTTCGGCGATCCGGACGCCGAAGAGTAAGACGCTAAAAGGACGGCTCTTAACAGGGCCGTCTTTGTTTTTATCTCGCATGAATGGAGCTGAAAATTAACGTGCTATCACGGTTATTTAATAAATCGGCGGACACTGTCTCGCCTGAATACACGGTTCTGGCCGGCAAGTCCGTCAAAATCCCGAAGTTAACGCCGGCGAAATTTAAAGCGCTGCTCGAACGGGTTGAAACGCTGCCTCAGATTATCGCTAGCGTTCTAGCCTCGCACCACTCGGAAGACTTCGTTGCAACCGCGATTGTAGGCGCAAATATGGCAATGGACGAAGCTGTATCGATTGTCTCCGTACTGGCGGATATCGACCGCGATGTAATCGACAACGATGCCGGTTTTGACGAAATCAGCGAATTTATCCGGCTGACACTCGAAAAGAACGATTTGCAGCGCGCGTTAAAAAACTTCCGGGCCGTCCTCGGTCACTTCCGGGTAAGAGCGATTCCGGAGGACGGCAACTAACACTTGACGAGTTTTTGACGCAATCGGCCGTACGGCTTGGTGTCAGTCAGAACGTTATTGAAACGGAATATTTCCTCGTCGATTTGCCGCTGCTGCTCCGGTATAAAGCGGCCGTCCGCGCGGAGGAACGGTTGATGTCGCTAAGTATCGCGACTATTAGTCAGTCGGCGGATAAGGACGTGCGCGAGCGCTTTGTTAACGGATTGCAGGCGGAGATGGACATTTACGGCAGCAGCGAAGCACTGAAGGAACCGGGACTCGACCGGTCGGGGCTGGCCGAGCTACGGAATAAACTCGGAAGGAGGTAACGGTCATTAGCGGATCAATAGGCGGTGGAGGGGCGGCCCAGGTAGGCGCGATTAAAGCCCGGCTCGACCTCGATATTTCTAGTTTTACCGCAAATAAAACGAAAGCAGTCCGTGACATGGACGATTTGTCTGCGAAGGCAAAACGTAGCGCCGGCGGATTTGACGAAGCAGCGTCCGCGGCGAAAAAACTGGCGGACACGCAGACGCAAATCGGACGCTTAACCAGCGTACTCGATAACACTAACGCTAAAATCGATGTCCAGCGGAAGCGGCTAGCGGACTTGAAGCGTTCGTACGACGAAACGTTTAACGATAAGGATCGCGGCAAGTTACAAGCGCAAATCATACAAACGGAAGGCGCACTCCTTTCGCTGGAGAAGACGTCGGATGCGACCGCACAGAAGATATGGGAACTCGAAGATAGCCTCGAATCGGCCGGCGATAGCGCGGAGATGATGTCGAATAAGACGAGTGCGTCGCTAACGAAAGTCGGCGTCGCATACGGAGCGCTGGCCGCTGCTATGACGGCAATAATCGCGAAGTCCGTAGATACAGCGGCCGCTTTTGAATCGTCGATGGCCCGTGTTCAGGCGATGTCGGGCGCTACGGCTGCGGAGTTTAAAGCATTAGAGGATCAAGCGATAAGCCTCGGCGTCTCGACCGTTTTTAGCTCGTCGCAAGTAGCGGAAGGCCAGTCATTCCTCGCAATTGCCGGCTTTAAGGCTAACGATATCATAGCGGCTATGCCGGGATTGCTCGACCTTGCGGCGGCGGCTCAAATGGACCTCGGACGCGCGGCGGACATAACGTCGAATATCCTTACGGGGTTTCGGCTGGAAGCGGAGCAGACCGGCCGTGTTTCGGATGTTCTAGCGAAGGCATTTACGTCATCCAATACGTCAATGGAACAGCTCGGCTATGCCATGCGTTATGCAGCTCCAATCGCGGCATCCCTCGGCGTCAGTGTCGAAGAGACGGCGGCCGCAATCGGTATCTTATCGAATGCCGGTATCCAAGGCGAAATGGCTGGTACGCAACTTCGGGCGATGTTCCTGCGGTTAGTCAATCCGGTCGGCGATGCGGAAAAGGTTATCGAACAACTCGGTATCAAAACGGCCGACGCGTCCGGTAAGATTCTTCCTTTTAGTGATATCTTGCGCCAGCTTCAAACGGCCATGTCCGGCTTAACTCAATCGGCGCAGGCGGAAGCGGCGGCCCTTATCGCGGGCACTGAAGCGGCGTCCGGCTTTTTGACGTTGGTATCGACGGGAGCGGACGAGTTGGAGCGCTTTACAGGCGAACTCCAAGATTCCGGCGGCACGGCGCAGCAAATCGCTGAAACGCAAATGAATACGTATAACGGTGCGTTGGAGGAAATGCGGTCGGCGCTGGAAGGCGTTGGGATCGCGGTCGGTGACGATTTTAAACCGGCTATGCGGGCAGCGGCGGAAGAAGTAACGCGGATGTTACTCGGCCTGGCCGAAATGGACTCCGGAACGCGGACGTTTATTGTAACGATGCTTGCGGCAGGAACGGGGGCCGGCGCACTTGCTACTGCAATTTACGGAATGGTTACGGCAATGCGGGCATTACAGGCGGCTGGTATTGCGGCAAATGCGGCGCTTGGTTGGATCGGAGCAATTTCGGCAGCAGTAGGATTAGCAGCCGGCGCGTTTATGTCTTACAAAGTCGAAGCAGCGGAAGCGGCCGAAGCACAGCGCCAATTTAACGAAATGCTCGAACAATCCCCGTTAAGCCGAACGGTTGATGACGTACAGGCGTTACGCGATAAAGCCGCAGAGTTGAACGATATCCTCGAACAAAGAGCGGAACTTGAGGAGCGCCTAGCAACGCTGCGTGACGAATTTGCACAGGCGCAGTCCAAGTCAGGCGGCGGTTTTATCGCTGCTCCGAAAGAATTAACGGAAGCGTCGAACGCGCTTTCGGACTTGAACGATAAGCTGAAGCAATACGGTATGACGGCTGAAGAAGCTGCGGCGGCTATCGAAGAAATCAACCGCGAAATTAATCAGTCTACGCCGGCACTCCGCGAACTCCGGATGGAGGAGTTACGAGATATTGCGGCAAAGCAGGATCAAATCGCGGAGTCCGAAAAGTTACTCGACCGTTACAACGAGCTGCGGAATCAAACATCGCGCACCGCTGAAGAAAACGAAGAACTGACGAGAACTGTCCGCACACTATCCGAACGTTATCCGGATCTTGCGACCGAGCTGGATACGCAAGGCGGACTGCTTATTACGAACGAGTCGTTAATACGCGATATCATAACCGCCGAAAACGACGCACTCACGGCCCGATTAGAAGCGGAAGCAGCAAATACGGAGTCTCGACGTAGGGAAACGGCAGCAGCGCTAGAAGCCGCAAAAAAGCAAATTACGGCATTAAAAGCGGTTGCGGCGGCAGATACAGGACAAGCGGAATTTCTCGGCGGTGGACCAAGCCTTTTTAACACAGCGCTGGGCGAAGCGGCCAAAAAGGTAGAGAGCGAATTGAGTACCGAAGCAGCCCGGTTGCAGACGTTACTTAACGAGATGGATACCGAGCTTGGCGCAATCCAAAACGGTACTTGGCGCGGACTGCTCGGCGGCTCCGGCAGTAGCGGTGCTGGTGGCGGATTAAGTACGGGCTCGGGTACGCTCAATCTTGACGGCGACAAAAAGTCCAATAAAAAGGACAAGACGCAAACAGCCGAGCAAATCGCGCAAGCTGCGTACAGGGCATCGCTCCAAGCGCTGGAAAAACGGCGACTCCTCGGCGATCTTACGGAGCAGCAAGAGGTTGACCGGTTGGCCGCGCTGGCGGAAACGTATAAAAAGTACGACGATATCTGGATCGACGCGGAGTCTCGCCGACAGCGCTTGATCTCGCAAATGGCCGCAGCAGAAGCGAAGGCGACCGAAGAAAGCGCCCGCGCATCCGAAAAGGCACAACGCGCCAGCTACGAAAAGTCGGCGGAGTGGATCGAGCTCGAAACGCAGCGGATGACGGAGCGCGGCGAATCTGAACGGGCGATTACCGAAATGCAGCTCGAAGCATGGACGCGGGTCCGGAATCGCTACGGTAAGGATACGGAGTACTTTAAACGTGCCGACCGCGAAATGTACAATGCTCGGATGGACTTACGGAAACAGGACGAGAGGGCCGCGAAGGAAGCCGCCGACACAGCCGAAAAGGCCGCGAAAGCATCGACGAAATCCTTCCTCGATAATATCGAGAAGCAGCGAAAGGCCGAACTGTCCGCGCTGGACAAACGGAAGGCCGATACGAAGAAGCATTACGACGATATCCTGAAAATCATCGACAATGCCGAACGTGGCCGTGAGCGCAAGTCCATCGTTGACGAAATGGAAAAGTACCGGTTCGCCACGTCGGAAAAAGGCCGGAAACGTTTCGAGGAGTTGCAGGAGCAGCTCCGGAAGATGGACGTCGAGGACAATAAGGACGCGCTCAAGCAAGAACGCGACGATAAGCTGGCTGCGCTCGATCAGCAAAAAGCGGATATCGACGCTTGGTACAACGATCTCAAGTCCGCGGCCGAATCGTTTAATGGCGACATGATATCGCTCTACCAGCTTACGGAGGATGAACGTCTGAAGGCGTTTATCGAAACGAACGCGGAAATCAAGGCGGAAATGACTCGGTTTCAGGCGGAAATGGCGACAATTACCGGTCAGCAAGTCGCGGCGGCAGCGGTCGTCGATCCGTATCAAGCGGCTATCGCGGCGCAAATGAAGGCGAACTCGGCCGCTTGGAAAACGTATCAGTCGGAAGGCAACACGGCTGCTATGGCGGGTGTTGCTGCCGAAAACAAACGACTCGGCGCGGAGATTGGCGGTACTTACGATAGCAGGACGGGCCGCTGGTTCGGTGCTGACGGATTGCCTCTGTTTCATACGGGACGCGACGGCTTAACTGGCCGGACATTTAACGCCGGCGATATGCTAATGCCGGACGAAGTTGCAGCGATCCTTCGACGCGACGAGTACGTCTTTACTCCAGGGCAACTGCGGAGTTTGATCGACGGGGCCGGCAGAAGCGGTGGAACAACGGTAAATATCGAGCGCATCGTCGGCGTTGAAATGAACGACACGACCCTCGAAGATGAAATCGACGTTCGGGCTATCGGCCGTGTCGGCGTAGATATGGCGGCGGAAATGGCGCGCAACAACTATACGGGAGGTGCTTAACGTGGCTGAATACGGCTTCGTGTTCAAAGGGCGGCACTGTTCCGAGTTCGGTGCGCGCCTTCTTCGCTATACGGTAAACAGCCCGGACTTGCGTGAGTATGAAGACGAACCGGCCGGATTGCCCGGCGTACTGGACTTCGGGACCGAACTCGGTAAACGCGAAATTGAAATCGTAATGGATATCGATCCGAGCGTTGATATCCCATTCAAGCGCCGGCAATCCGAAATATTAACGTGGCTTAAACCGACAACAGCGGCGGGCATTCTCGTTTTCGACGAGGTGCCTGACCGCTTTTTTTACGCCAAACTTTCGGGCCGGCTCGTCCCCGAGCAGATCGGACAGTACGGCGAGTTTCGAGTCACACTTAAATGTACGGACCCGTTTGCATACGGGCCGGAACGAATCTACGAGGACAGTCTAACGGCTGCCCCTTTTTCGTTTGTCCTGGAATCCGAAGGCTCCGAACCGACGCCGCCAATTATCGAATTATCAAACGCGGGCACGACGACTTTGGCCGCTGGGTTTACGCTGACGATCGAGTACGAGACAGAATAGAAACGGAGTGATTAACAAATGGCATTAGCGGTATCGAATTATCTCGCGGACGCGTGGCTTAATCAGACGTTTAGGAACGTTGCCTGGACGCGGCCCTCTACGGTATATATCGCACTTTATACGAGTAATCCGACGGCGGCCGATACAGGTACGGAAGTTACTGGCGGGGCGTATGCGAGGCGGGCGGTTACATTTGCAGCGCCAGCTACGGAGACAGGCCGGCGGACATTAAGAAGTAACGCCGAGGTTGCGTTTCCGACCGCGACGGCAGACTGGGGCACGATTACGCACGTCGGCATACGAGATGCTGCGACCGGCGGCAACCTGCTCTTTTACGGAGCGGTTGACAATCCGCGTACGCTTCAGGTTAACGATTTGCTCAAATTTCCGGCCGCGTCCGTTGCTTTATCTGTAAACTAACGAAAAATTAACGAGGTGAAAACGAATGTCAACGCTATATCCTGCAATGGTGAACTCGCCAGTAACCGAGTTAGCCGCAGCAATTGACGGAGCCGCTACGACGATTACGGTGTTAAATGGAGCCGCGCTGCCGGATGCGCCCAATATCGCGACTATCGGGCAAGGCGAGAACGCGGAAACGGTTATGTATGCGGCAAAGTCCGGAAATACGCTATCGTCCGTAACACGTGGATTTCAAGGCACCGCCCGCGCTTGGTCGATTAGCTCGAAAATTGCTCGAAACTTTACCGCCTACGATTACGACACGATCCGCGAAAAACTGGACGAAGGCCAAACAATCCCGTCCCCCATACAGCGGGGAGTCAACGTCATTAACAGCGACCAGGCAAGCGGGGCAACGTTTAAGGTTATCGGCTGCACGCTCTGTAACATTTTGGGGCGCGATGGCGGTTGCGAAAGTCTAACTCCGTTTCAGACGTTTGGCACGGTGGAATTGTCCACAACGCAGAAACGGAGCGGAATTAATGCCATCAAGGTTACGGCATCCGCTTCAACGTCAACGTTTTACAAGGATTATGCGTATGTTCTTGACGCAACCAAACAATATTTATTCGGCTGCTGGGTCTACATTGAGTCATATACATCGGGAACGATTAACGTATCATTACGTGACGCAGGCACGAACACATCGCGTTATGCTGCATCTGTAAACACCTCGCTTGTAGGGCAGTGGCAATTCGTCCCGTTAAAAGTCCCGACAGCAAATGTTTTAGTGGGTAACGGATTTAGGACGTTGTTAGGCGTAACAACAGCGTCGGCGATCGTTTATTTCGATGAAATCCGCCTCTACGAACTATCCGCCGCCGACTACGCCGCCATTGGCACAACGATAACCGGAGAAGCAATAGACCGCCGTTGGCCTTACGTGGATTCGGTGCAGCATTTGCAGGGCGTGAGCTTGGCATTGCAGGGCAAAAACTTGTTGCCGCCATTTACACGGTGGACGATCAACCAGTTTGCGACGGTTACCGATCCGTATCAACTGACACTCACGACCACGGACACCTCCGGCGGAAATTCGAGCACACTTGATATCCCGTGCGCGCCGAACACGACATACAACTTATCAGTCACGCATAACGGGCGTATCTCTGTTACGGGATTGCAGACGTCGACCAATATCGTCAGCTCTTCGTCAGCGACTACGGTAAGCTTCAACTCTGGCGCGAATACGTCGCTACGAATTGGATTCGGCAAGGCATCGGCATCGACGGGTACATTCACGTTCGCGAATCCACAACTTGAACTAGGGACAGCAGCGACCCCATTTACGCCATACAACCCACAATACGCCCACGCTCCCGTCAAACTCGCCAGCAACGTAGACCGGACGATTGCGGACAGCTACGACAGCGCAACGGGGCAGGTGTTTAGGCGGTTGGTGGCAGGACTGAAAATGGACGGATTAAGCGATGTAGGTTTAGAAGGCGTGTATACGGGTTACAAGCGTCTATACCAAAACATTGCAGTGCCGACAAATACGATTCAGCATCAAAATGCAGTTAGATTTGATGGACTCGTTTTGCAACGGTATGGGCCAGCACCGATAGCAGCAGATCAATTTATTATTACAACGAGTGATAATCGGATTTATCTTTCGGTCGGTAATGCTATGAGCGGATGGACGGACGCGGTAGCTCCAAATTCCAATGCAAGAAAAGGATTCTGTAACGGCTGGAAGGCTAACGGTAATAACGGGACCGTCTATAACTCGTGGGTATCCATACTAACGGGCGCAGCCCCGGCAACAAACACGGAAGCCTACGTAGCCGCCAACAAAGTAACGCCTGAGTTTGCATACGCCACACTTGATTACGTGCGGGCAACGCCGATCACGGAGACGCTGACGGGCGATATTGGCGGGCTGAATGTGGTCAAGGGAGGAAATCAGGTTGAGTTGATGGAGGGAGTTGTAGTAAGAGAGCGGGCCTATCCAAAACTAGACGGCAGCGGATGGTATATTATGTCCGCTGACTCCACGGAGTTTTGGGGATCGTCTCGTGTTAAGTATACTACACGAAAATTTTTGTCGGTCTATAAAGGGACGGAGCTAGATAGTAGTTGGAGAGCTGTGTCAGGCCCCCCAACGTTTATTTCGGCCAACTCTGCAAGGTACACCGCCGCCGAAATCGCAGCAAATGAGTGGTATGTTGATTACATCGTCCTCGACAAATACGCCTACACCGCCAACGCCGTTGATGCAACGCTTGTCTATCGATCTACTCTTGGTGGGGCCGTGGCGCAGGCTACGCAGGATATCGCCAAGCTTCAGCAGCACAATGGGGTGCAGGATTTTGCGCTCGACTACATCGAAGCCAAGGCGGACAACAACGCTCACGACCTCGTACAGCGTAACAGCTACGGCACAACAGCCGGTACAGCAACGGCATACACGTTAACTCTTGCGCCTGCTCCGCAACTTGTCGAGGGTATGCGCGTTATGGTCAAACTACACGTAGATAACGGCGCGAATCCTACGCTTAATGTCAACGGGACGGGGGCGCAAGCAATCCGCAAACCTAACGGATCGGCTCCGGCGGCGGGGCTGCTCAAATCCGGGTCCGTCTACACGTTGGTATTCAGCGGAACGGCTTTTATCTTACAGGGTGAAGGGGGTGAGTACGGAACAGCGACCGCTGCCCAGGTTCTCGCGCCGAGTACAATTGGCACTGAATCAGGGATCGTGACGGGAACGATGCAGGACCGATCCAGCCAAGAACCGGACGCGATATCCACGGTCTTATTTAATCCCGGCACCGGCAACCGCGTATACCTCAAGCCGCCGACCGGATATTATCCAGGTAGCGGAAGTTTCGGCAATGTACGATCGGCAGCGCAGCCGGATTTGATTGCGTCTAACATCCGTGCCGGATCGAATGTTTTTGGGCTTATTGGTACACTTATTGAGGGTAAGCGCTGGGCACAAGGGTCAAAAATGCATTACGCAGCAACTGACGGTTACCACAAAATAGATATTACGGGTCTAGCATTTTCGCCGTCGCTCATACTCGTCAATTTGACAGGTATTAACGCGACATTACAAAGCGACTGGGCGACTATATATACAAGTCAATCAACTGGGTCGCTAATAAATACGTACCCTGATATTCGCGGCGGGTCTGCAACAAACATATCAAACGGAGCACAAGGCACCGGCTCCGATCAATTCCAGGTAACATCTTCGGGGGCGTCCCTAGTGCTTTATCGCGCGTCTAGCAGCGGTACACCAACAACGTTATATTGGTGGGCTTTTGAATAGGAGGGAATGACATGCAGATTGGGCGCAGGCTTTACTTTGAACTGGAAACAGGCAACATCATTTTGGACGCAGGAGAACGCTCCGGAAACGTGATTGAGACAACGGTCGAGCAAGACTTTGACTCATACGTTGCTTTATCCGCAAGAGTCCCGGAGACGGTCGGTATGTTGCAACTGGAATACGGACAATATGCAGAGGACTTTGCCGCGTGTAATGGTTACCGAGTAGACCCGGACACTGAGCAAGTCCTTTTTTCGTACCCAGATCCGGAAGAGCCGGAAGTCCCAATATTTCAGCGTCCGCTTACGGAGACGGTTGCGGTTTTGGAATCCGAAAATACCGCGCTAAAACTCGCGCTTGCCGAGCTAGCCGAAACGCAGGAAGCGGACAAGCTGGCGACACAACTGGCGCTTGCCGAACTCGCGGAAATCATCGTAGGAGGTGCGTAACTATGGCGAAAATTTACTACGATCTTATCAAATCGAATCATCGCGAAATTACCGACGTTCCGCTGCGTTGGCGATCCGAAGTCCAAACGTTAATTGACGCGGCCGATGTTTAATCAAACGGCATTTAACGCTACTCCGTTTAATCGGCCGTTTATCACTGACGTAATCTTCTCGGCATTTATTTCCGGCGATGCGGCATTATCCGCGGCCCCTTCCGCGACTTTTACGGGCTCGCTCGTCCTATCCGGGGATGGTTCGTTGTCAGCCGATTTTATACGTGATATTACGCAGTCCGTAGCGATGGGGGCTGACGGGGAACTTTCGGCGGCGCTCGTCCGCGAACGGATTTTAGCGGCAATTATGGCGGCCGACGGCGCATTAACGGCCCAGCCCCGTAAATACCGGGTCCAGTCAATTACCGTCGATGGCCCCGTCAGTCCCGGCGATAAAGTCGTGATTGATTCCGGCCGGCTGCGCGTGCTTCGTAATGGCGTTTACGCTGGCTATGACGGCGACTTTTTCGACCTGTATCCGGGCGCTAACACGATTACGTATACGGATAGTAGCGGCAGCCGGACGGTCCAGGTACGCGTAACTTGGCGCGACAGGCACTTGTAAGGAGGCGATAATCTGACGCGAAAATTACGCAGCAGACTCGAAATACATTCGATTATTAACGGCGCGCCTGCCCGGCAGATTCTTGCGGCCGCCACGGACGTTTGCGTAAAGGAAACGCTTAACGGGCAGTTTTACGTCACCTTTTCGTATCCGCGTCTGCCTGACGATAAGAGTCGATACGACGCAATTAAGGAAGCCGCTGAAGTCCGGTTCCCCGGCGACATGACCGACCGAGGAATTGCGGGACAGTATTTCGTCATTAAATCGGTCAACGAGGAGCGGCGGGGGCTTCGCGTATATAAACGGGTCGAGGCGCATCATCTTGCGTTCGAGCTTAATCGGTATTATCTCGACGATTACGTAGACTTTTTAGCAACGCAGCCGCCGACGTACCAGCTCGGCCTTATCGCAAATGGCACGCCCTTCACTTTCGCGGTGGAGGGCTCTTTTGCGTCCGATGACGTATTCGAGTTCGGCGAAAAGCGGAAATTTGACTTGCTCGGCGAGGTCCGAACGCTATACAACGGTGAGCTGACGTACAATAACACGGATATAACGCTGACGACGCGGCGGGGCGGAAATTACGGCGTCGAGATTCGGTACCGGAAAAATCTGACGGGGATTACGCGGAAGTCACACGATATGGAACGGATCACGCGGCTGTACGGCTACGGCAAAAACGGCTTGACGATCGAGGGGCTGCCGGGCCATCCCGTTAAGTATATCGACTCGGAATATATCGACACAGGCCACGTATACGAAGGCTCCGTCGAGTTCGCGGAAATCGAGGACCAGGCCCGTTTGCTCGCCGAAATGCAGAAGTATCTTAAAACGGTCGAGCTGCCGAAAGTGTCCTACGAAGTCGATTTCGTCGAACTCGAAAAACTCGACGATGACTTCCGGGCCGAAGCGATCCGCGACGTAGGCGATACGGTAACGATCATCGATGAATCGATGGGCTACCGGTTTGATGCGCGGGTTACGGAGTACGAGCGGTATCCGTTTGAGCCGAAAAGGGCCCGCGTTGTATTGGCGAATTTCCGCGAACTGAAAACGGCCGATTACGTGTTCCAGGCGACGGTCGGATCGAAACGGGCGATAACGTACACATCGAAAAACGCCGTCCTCAAAGGCGTAAAGTATGACGATTCGGTAACGTTGGTTGACGGCTTCGGCATGCGGGTATCTGACGATATGAACCGGACGATGGTACGGTTAGGACAGACGGCTCCAGGCGAGTACGGGTTAGCGTTATATAACAAGGCCGGCGTCCGTACGATATGGCAAGATGCAGCGACGGGTAACGCGTACTTTTCCGGGACGTTACAGGCGGCTAACGGTAACTTTACGGGACACATTACGGCGCTGTCCGGGACAATCGGCGGATGGTCGATTAATACCGGCAGCTTATCCGGTTCCGGGCAGATAATTGGCGGGAGTATTATCGGGAGTAGCTTGGCGGGTACTATTATAACGGGATCGCTCGTTCAGACGGCGGGAGCTGGCGCTTATCCTCGCGCGGAGATGTCGAATACGGCGAGTATGTTCAAGGTAGAATCGTCGGCAACAGCGATGATAGAGATGCGAGCTTTCGGCAGCCCTACGTCCGTTTCGTCATTGTTATTTCGAAATAACGGAAACACGGTAGGCATGACGCCAAACCCTAACGCTGATATCGGGCTTTACATTGATGGCCCTGCAATTCATGCGGAACTTAACCGGATTACTCTTCGAGGGTATACAGGCGTTTTCTTTCTAAACTGGTCGAGTGTTCGTAGTGAAGGATTTGCCGGTGGAGTAGTTCAAACGTTACAGCAAGCGCTTGACGCGAAAGCAAGTTTATCGTACGCGCAGAGTTTGGACGCTAGAATATCGGCGCTTGGCGGCTAATCTACGAAACTACCTCCTCCAGGCGGCGTAACTATTGTATAATGGTGGCAAACAACTGGAGGGGGAACGTTATGAAAAAGACGAAGTATTTTATCGCAGGAACACTTGTCGGCGCAGTCGTTATGACGGCAGGCTCCGCCATTGCTGCGGAAGTAAAGCAACTCGTAGGGACGAAAGTAGGCAGCGTTTGGGAGCTGCATGTTGACGGCAAAGTAGTCGGAGAAGTTCCGATTATTAACGGAAACAGCTACGGTCCTGTGCGTCAAATTGCGGAAATTGCCGGCATGGACGTCGATTTCGAGCCAGGCAAGGTGTTCCTTGAGACGAAGGAGGCCGACGGCGTGGGAACGGTTACTGAGAAGGATGCGGAATTTATCGGAATGCATATAGGCTTATACGAAAGAATGATCTCTAATCTCAAACAAGAAAAGTCTGATAGAGAAGCGGAACTAACAGGCTTATCGTCTGCTGCTGCGGTAAAGGAAAAGAAAGAAGCCATTGAGGTTCTTGACGCCAAAATCGCCGAATACGAAGCGGAAATCGCAGCGCTCGAAGCCGAACTTGCTGAAGCAACGAAGTAATTCCGTTATTGAATAATAATACGCAACGTTAACGAAGCCCGACCGTAACTGGTTCGGGCTTTTTATATTGACGTAAAAGGAGCGAATCGGCGTATGATGGCGTTTCTATCGGACTTGATCAATTTGACGCCCGGCCAGTTGCTCGTAAAATACTGGTGGCTGTGGACGTTACTCTTCGCGTCTGGAGTAGTAACTTCAAAATTATCTAAGGAGAAATAATGCTTCTCATGCAGAAACGGTGGAACTCTTTGCCTAATTGACTTGCTGAAATAGACGCATTAATTCCACTTTGTGATCCTATCACAATACCATGAAGTTGAGAGTCAACTAAGCCGAGAATCTTTAATTGTTCGATTGAACCGGATATTAATGTCTCACTGTACCCAGGGCGACTAATACCTCGATCAATCACAGGGGCAGGTTGTTCAATTAAAAACTGAAAAATCTCAATCTGTGTAAGAGTTAGTGATCTTAAAATATCTAAGAACATCTTTCGTTGGTCATAATTATTACGTATGACAGGGCTCTTCAAGATTCGGATATAGTAATTTTTATAATAACGGCGCTTTTCCTCAAGATGTTCTGATTCTATATTATCATGTAGCTGTTCAATAAGTGACATTAGTTCGTTGGGATCGTGTGTTTCAACCGCAGGAATGCTTGCGTGTAGACGTTCTAGCTCTTCTTTAATTTCTTCATAGAACGATTCAATTCGCTTAAATCGGACTTCTTGCTTATGTCCATAATAAAGCGTTGACAATGATCCGCCAACATATGGAATAGCCTGTATCCCAGCTTGAATAAGCAAGTCTCTTTTTTCACGGCCATTTAGGGTCATTACAACACGCTCCTTTTGTCGTTTATTGTCCGTATTCGACACGTGGGAGCCATTTCCTTTTTACGGAGGTTTTTACATGGCGAAATTTACGCAAAAACTCGAATTTCTCGTAGACGTGAGCGACCCGGTAACTGAGATCAACCACGTCATTTTTACGTTCTTACAGTTTCATGCCGGCAAGGAAGCGGAGATTCTGGCGGAATTGCAGACGGAGATTACGCAAGCGATCGAACATTATAAGACAGACGCTGAAAGCGTGGTGGCGGAATGAATCTCGTAACGATTAACGGAACGGCCGGCAGTGTAGCGTCAATAGCCGGCGCAGTAATCGGATTCGCATTCGGGCACTGGACGGAGGCATTGACGTTTCTCTTGATCGCGTTCGTTATCGATGTTATTACGGGGATTTACGCGAGCCGGGCGGAGGGCCGCGGCTTATCGTCCTCGATTGCGAGTATTGGCGCGGGTAAAAAGGGGCTCGCGTTGCTCGTCATTATCCTGGCGCATCGGATCGATATACTACTGGACCTCGACGCTATCGTTATGACGGCGGCCGTCTACTTCTACGTGGCGAATGAGCTGCTGAGTATTCTCGAAAATCTCGGTCGGGCAGGCATTCCGCTTCCGCCAAAACTCGTTGATATTATCGATGTACTTCGGAAAAAGGGCGACGTTGACGACCGTAAAGGAGGCGAGAAATATTGACGTACATTATCGACCATATCCCGAAATCAACGCCGAAAAATAGGCGGCCAGGACTCGTTATGATTCCGACAACTATTACGATCCATAATACGGGCAACCCGTCCAGCACGGCGCGTAATGAACGTAACTGGCTCACGAATCCAAGCAACGGCGTGACCGCTTCGTATCATATCGTTATTGACGAGCGCGAGACAATCGAATGCCTGCCGCTTAACGAAGTCGGATGGCACGCAGGCGACGGCGGAAACGGGCCGGGCAACCGGAAGTCTATCGGGATCGAGATTTGTGAAAGCGGCAACTATGACAAGACACTCGACCGGGCGGCGACGCTGGTAGCGGACATACTTCGGGTGCGCGGCTGGGGAACGGATAGATTACGTCGGCATTACGATTGGTCTGGAAAAAATTGCCCCCGCAAAATGAACGCCGACGGTAAATGGACGGGCTGGGCCGAGTTTAAAGCGGCAGTCGAGGCGAAACTGAAGCCGAAGCCCGAACCGGTAAAGTCTCGAACAGCTTCGCTAGTAGACGTTAACGTTATCGTGAACGGTGAGAAGTTGACGGGGGCCGAAGCCGGATTTATTACGGGCGGGCTAACGTATCTGCCGGCAAGAGCGATTGCGGAGCGGTTGGGCGCGAGTGTGACGTGGGATGACGCGACGAGGACCGTTAATATAACGCGATAGCGGTATGTCGTTATCACTCGCTAGAGTGACGTAACGATAACGAAGTAGGGCAAAAAGGGCCGGGCATTGGCGGAGTGTATCCGTTGGTGCCCGGCCTTTTTCGTTTATAAATTACGTAAACAGCCGCTTGCCGCGCTTCTTCTCGTTACCTTTGTCGATCAAACTCGTAACTGGCGAAGCCTTATCATGCTGCGTCCGCAAATCCGTTCCGGTAAACTTGAGATAAACTTGCGTCATATCAAGCGAAGAATGTCCGAGTATGCGCGAAAGTGTGAAGGGGTCGCCGCCTTCCCGGAGAAATTTTACCGCAAAATAATGCCGGAACGTGTGCGGGCTTACTCGTACGCCGGAGACCCCGGCTCGCTTCGCGTAGAGTTTCAGCATCTTCGCGAACGAATCGCCATAGTAACGCTCGCCGAATTGTGATAACCATAGAAAGTCATCGTCTTCCTCAACGTTCATTGCCGAGATTAACCGTTCCAGCTCTTTCACGGTTTTCTGTGATATCGGCACTATTCGCGTCTCCCTCGTCTTTGCGTGTTCCGCACGTATAACAATTTGTCGCAATCCGAAGTTGATATCGGATGTGCGTAACGTTACCAGCTCTCCGACCCTTACGCCAGTGTCGCATAAAACAAGCATCATGCAATAATCCCGCAGCCCCGTGTACGTTCGGCGGTTTGGGCCGGATAATAATTTAACGACGTCGTCATCCGTAAAAACCGCAAATGTATCTTTTTCTTCCCTTTGATAGCCGACAAACTCCGCGGGATTATTCCGAATAATTCGCTCCGCAACGAGATAGTTAAAAAACACTCTCAGATTACGGATTAAATTGTTCACCGAGCGCGCGGATAAGCCTACGATATCGGACGTGCTTGTTGGGTGATCGTCCCAGCGTACCTTTTCAAACGTTACATACTTTATAAATTTTCCAACAATTTCGGGATCAATGCCGTTCCTCTCTTCGCTGAAGTACCATTTGCGAAACTGACCGAGACTTTGCGCGTAAGTCAGAATCGTCCGGGCTGACCGTTTCTCCAATTTTTTAGCGTGTAGAAACCGTTCAATTTGTGCATCTAAATCGAATTTCATCGGCTTATTACGTCGATCCGTGAACATAAATTTTGACATTTTTAACGTACCCTCCATAGCGATAAATTTTCGCTAATCGTTCCGATAAACTAGGCGTATTATTCATCGCAAAAACGTTGTGCTGACCGATGAAATTTCGAGTGTACCCGGCGATTGCCGAAAAATTCAAAACAACGCCATCTCGCGTCGAACGCGCCATCCGCCATGCTATTGAAGTTGCCTGGACGCGCGGCAACATCGACAGCATCAGCCATCTGTTCGGCTACACCATCAACATCAGCAAGTCAAAACCTACTAATAGCGAATTCATCGCGATGGTTGCTGATAAGCTGCGGATTGAGCATAAGGTTTCGTGAAAGGGTAAGGAATAGAGCATTTGATTTATCAGTGTAAAATTTCGGGAGCGGGATGAATATCCGAAAATGGATTTTCATGCCGATAAGCTTCTGAATAGCAAGTCAACGAATACCGCTTATTTATTGGTTCCTAAAAACCAGTAGAGAAGCGGTATTTATTTATGACAGGATTTGGTTTTGAATTGTCAGGCATCCTTATGGGATGGATTAAGTGGTATGAATCTCTAGACCTAAATTATCAAATTGTGGTAGACTGAAAAAAACTAGTTTTGGGGGAATGTGGTAATGGAGAAAAAGATGGTGTTGTTTACTTGAAGAAAACGATTTGTATTATGCTAGTATTCATTTTTCTAATTGGATGTGGATCAAAGGTCGAATATGACTCTTCAATTCATGATAAAAGAATTAAGGAATTCTTAGACACTGCTGATATAGTATCCTACATAACAAAAAGCCCAATTACCGATGATCTTGAAATTAATATATTAAAAAGTGAGAAAAAAGAAAATACAGAATATGCTGAAGGTAAATTATATATGTACACAGTATCTATGAATGTTACTAGTGATTTTTTTGAATTACCAAAAGCTCAAATATATGACTTGCTTGACGAAGTTGCAATAATCTTCGGAAGAACATTGGCTGATAATGATGGGGAATTCAGGGGAATGTATTCGCAGGTTTTCGTAGCAGAAAGTAATTTTGATGAAGATGGTAAATATAAAAGTGCAAATGACATAATACAAACCAAAGCACATTTTATGAACATTCAAGGTATTAGAAAAATTGATGGTCGATCAAAAGAAGATTTTAGTTAAATTTATTATGATAAAAATAACAATCCAGTATACGACGAATAAATCAATGAAGAGCCGCCATTTCTGGCGGTTTTTTTATTTCTCTGAAAACTCCAAGCTATTTACCAGTTCTTTAGAACTAGCAATTAAAGTTAGATACATTTCGAAGTAGTTCAAAGGTAATAATTTGAAAACGCTTATATTTTATATGGATAAATAAAACAATAAAAATTCTAATATATGGGTAATTGAAAGATATTACATAGGAAAATATTTATTTGTCTGTTAGTATGTTGGGAGGGTTTTGGAGTCTAATTTTATAATTGTTGGGAGAGAATTGAATTGAAGAAAGTATTGTCCATTGCTTTAGTATTTACGCTGGTTACCGTTATATTGGGTGCGTGCAGCGGCTTGAAGGATGCGGTGAGCGGTAACGGAGGGGCAGTAGCGGCAGCGAAAGATACCCAGAAATACAACGCCTATATCGATTTGAGCAACTTTATGAACGGGTTTTTGGAAACGAATGTATACTCTTATGCAACGTATTTTGGGTTTGATGAAGAGATAGCCTTCTTAAAACGCGGTTTTGATCCGGAAACATTTGATGGCATGATCATTTCACCGATGAGCGAACCAACTTTTAATCAAGTAGACGAAGCAGTCGTTTATGCGGATACAGAGCCTTCTTATGGCGTGACCGATGAAAAGATGAAGGAATTGGCGCCAAAGCTTAAGCAGCTTCTTGAAACCATCAATGAAGTCCAGTCTTACTACAGCTCCAAAAGCTTTATTGAGGACGATTTTGAATTAGGAAAAGAATTGCATACAAAGCTTGTTAACCAGTATTACGATTTTTCCGATGCGGCAGATGTTTTTTACACGGAATTTGATGTCATTACCACGCAAAAAAACTTGGAAAATCTGGAGCAGTTTAAAGAAGAAGGTTACATGCTGCATTACCATGCAAAAAGCATTTTGATGAATGCTCAAGAAATTCAGCAAGCCTTTTATGATGCTGATGTGGATGACAGCAATATTTTGGATTTGGATTCTGCGAAATATAAAGAGATGTATAATGCTTTGACTGAAAATGTAAATCAATTTATGGAATTAGCTAAAGATGATGAACAGAAGAAAAAAGAAGGCATTAATTCATTCTGGGACTTTGACAACTCGGTAGAGGATATTAAAAGCGCTGCTACAACGATTCTGGAAGTTTTGGAGTCTCAAAATGCTGATCTTGATCCTGTATCGGTAGGCGGTTCGTCCTTTAGCCGAGGGTTTGGGTATTTTGAATATTTTGAGAGAATTTTATCTACGCTTATTAACAACTTCAATAAATTGGTTTCGCTTGGCAGGTAACGGTCATGACGATGAGACATGGAAGGTTGGGATTGTTGGTAGTGATCATGTCTGCAATGCTTCTAGCTGCGGCATGCGGACCGTTGTCAAAATCGCAAGACGAAACAAAAGATAAGCAGTCAAGCACGGCCGAAGCAGAGGATCAACAGAAGCTGGCCGAAAAATATATGGCGTACACCAATATAAGCCTGTATATAAACGATAAGCTGGAGCAAAGCCTTCAATTTTATTTTGGTAAGTTTGGAGCGGGGGAAGAGCTTGCGATCGATCCGACAAAAACAAATATGGAAAACGGTATTTTTCTTGATCTAAACAAATATGTTCGAGACCTGGAGGGGAGCGCTCAATATCCCCAGCAGTCGCCTTCACTGGATAAGCTTGATGAAGCGGCAGACGCATTATTTCCCAAACTTCAGGAGCTGACCGCAAACATAGCGGAAGCGGATTCGTATTATAAAATGAAGTCTTATGTGGATGATGGCATGGCGAAGGGCAAAGAGCTGCATAGCAGTATTTATGCCGGATATCAGGAAACGTTGCCGTTAATTCAAAGCTTCGATCAGGAATATAACAATCATTTCATGAGCTTAAGCGCACAAAAGCTGGGGGCTTTTGAACAAAAGGACGAACTCGTTCGTTATTATTCCCTTAAAAGCATTGTTAGCGCAATAGAGCTGGAAGCGGCGCTGCCGCCAAAAGGAACTCCCGTTAACGTTGAAACCGAGATGGACCGTGATTTGCTGCAACAGAATTATCAGACTTTAGTGGATGATCTCAATCAGTTTATTGAGCTATCCAAAGATGCTGAGCGGATAAAAGCTGAAGGCATTGATTCTTCCTTTGCATATGTAAACAATTTCAAGGTCATACTAACCCGGCTAAAGGCTGCCGCTACGGATGTTAAGATAGCTGCGGCAGCGGAAGGTATTAAGCAGGATGAGTCCGCTGCAAGCAGCTACGGCAAAAACAAAGAAACTGAAGTTCTTGACAATTATCGCATCAAAATCAAAGAGAGCATTCTGCAGTATTGGACTCTTTTGGAAAAAGGCAAATAAGAAATAAGCTAAGAACCAGGGCATGTCTGAAAACTCCGCAGGGAGCGAAGAGGCGGTGATAGATGCCCTTGAGCGAGTTTCCAGACACGCCCTAGGCAACAGAGCAAGGTATATCATGACTCAAGGCCGTGGCTCTTCCTTGACGGCGTGCAGGAATGCCTCCATCTGCGGAGAAATCCATCGTTCGGGATGGTAACAGGCGTAAATCATTCGCGGAGCGGTATGTCCGGGGAGATCGGCATAAGCCAGTCTTCCCGAGGCTACCTCCTCCGCAATTGCCATGTGCGAAATAAACGTAATGCTTCCACCCAGCATCAGGGATCGCTTGATGGTTTCCAGCGAATCCAGCTCCATGCATCCATGGAAGGTGATATCATGTTCTTTGGTCCAATGCTCCGTCATTTCGCGGGTTGTTGATTGTGTGCCATGGAGCAGGAATGGGAATGCGGCAATTTCCTCCGGCAAAAGATTTCCCCCATGCAATGCCAAAGGATGATCTGCCGCAAAGGCTACAACAAGGCGATCCTCGCAAATGGGGTCGGAACGCAAACCGTCAGCGTTATTTTCGCCACGGGCTGCAATGAAGCCAAGATCGATATGCCGTTCGGCGAGCAGCTGACGAATAACCGGTGCCGTTCGGATCGTCAGCCGAATTTCAACCTCGGGGTACGTTGTCCGGAATTGGTGCATCCAGGCCGGAAGCAAGTAAGTGCCAGCAACATAGCTGGCGCCGATATGAAAGGTTCCCCGATCGGGGGAACGCTGCTCGGACATGACGCGTCCGGCTTCAAGGCCTAACGCCCGGATTCTTCTTGCATAATGCAGGAGCGCTTTGCCTGCTCGCGTTAATTCATATTTGCCGCCGTATGTTTCGAACAGAGGCACTCCGTATTGCTCTTCCAGACTTTTCATATGAAAGGTAACCGTCGGTTGCTTGACGCCAAGTGCGTCAGCAACGGCGGTTATTTTTTTGTGCTGATGCAGCAGAACCAGAATGTCCAGCTTAATAAAGTTCATAGGTTTCTTCTCCCCGCGGCTGTTTTCTCGAGTGCAAGCATTCCCTACTAGTCAGTATTCACTAGCAGTATAGAATAGTTCTATGGAAATGCATAGATAGTAATAGTTTATTTAATAAACACTTAACACAACGAAAATATCGCCCGCATGAAGGGAGTCTATTCTGAATACAGGCAAACGAAGACAAGATAGGAGTGAAGGACATGGAGGTGGAAATACGCGGCGTCACCAAATCATTTGACGGCACGACCGCGCTGCATCCGCTGAATTTGACAATATCGTCCGGTTCCTTTACAACGCTGCTGGGGCCGTCGGGCTGCGGAAAAACAACCCTGCTCCGTTTGATTGCAGGTTTGGAGCAACCGGATAAAGGCAGCATTGTGATCGGAGGCAAGGTGGTTTGCGATACTAGCAAAAGGATTTTTATGCAGCCACAGCAGCGGGATTTAGGCATGGTGTTTCAGGATTTTGCGCTGTGGCCGCACATGACCGTTTATGAAAATGTTGCTTTTGGCCTCAAGGCGAGAGGGCGCCGCAAGGAAGCCGCCGAGCAGGTGGCCGAAGCGATTGAAGCGGTTCGCTTAAAAGGTTTTGAGAAGAGGTATCCTCATCAGTTGTCAGGCGGCCAGCAGCAGCGAGTAGCCTTTGCGCGTGCCATTGCCGCGCGTAGCGGCCTCATCCTGTTTGATGAACCGCTAAGCGCCCTGGATGCGCTCCTTCGGGATGAGATGAGAGACGAACTGGTGCAGATGGTCCGCAGGTTGGGCGTTACGGCTGTTTACGTTACGCACGATCAGTCGGAGGCGATGTCGATGTCAGACAGCATAATCGTCATGCAGCAGGGGCAAGTGCGTCAGATCGGGAAACCGGAGGAAATCTATCATGCGCCCGATCATCAATTCGTCGCTCAATTTGTAGGCCGATCCAATTGGGTGGAGCCGGAATCCAGAATGGTTCGTCCGGAGAATATCCGATGGACTGCAGAGCCGGGAGATGTTGCCTTTGAAGGCATCGTCCAGCGCGTATCCTACATGGGTGATCGTTATGAAGTAGCAGTCAAGCTGCACAGCGGGGCTGTCTGGACGGCTTACCGCAGCGAACGAATTGCGCTGGATCACCCGGTTTCATTATTTGTCGCGGAACGGCACATCCATACATTGGGTCAAATGCCGCCTAGTCCGGCCAGCAAGGCAATAGAATATACGCAACACCAACTCAGGGAGGTTATCAATCAATGAAATCCGTCAAAATGAAAAAATGGTTATCGTGGCAATCAACTCTCGCAATGCTGGTATTAATGAGTGGCCTGCTGGCTGCTTGCGGAGGAAACAGCGGGCAAAACAACGGCAATTCGTCCGGAGCGGGAGCAGGAGCTTCCCAGGAACCCGCGACTTCTCAGCCATCGCAGCAGCCCGCTAGCGAAAAACCGGCTCCATCCGGAAAAGTGGTTGTATACACAGCAGGACCGGAAGGCTTGGCGACAAAAATCAGAGAAGGCTTCGAGTCCAAATACGGCATTACGGTTGAACAATTCGACGGTACGACAGGTAAAGTTCTGGGACGCCTTGAAGCTGAAAAAAACAATCCGGTTGCCGACGTTGTTGTACTGGCTTCCTGGCCATCCGCTATGTCCATGAAGGCCGAAGGATGGACGCAAGGTTACCCGGAGGCAGTTAATGCCGACAAGCTGCAGGAGGGTTGGATCGATGAGGATTCCCATCTGTTCGGCTACAGTGCTTCCGCACTTGGAATTACGTACAATACCAAGCTGGTTTCCGAACCGCCAACCGATTGGTCCGACCTGACTGATCCAAAGTGGAACGGGCTTGTCAACATTCCGGATCCATCGCTTTCCGGTTCCGCACTTGATTTTATTTCCGGCTATTTGAACGATAAAGGCGACGACAGCTGGAGCTTCTTCCAAGCTCTGAAGGCAAACGGTGTAGCAATGGCAGGAGCCAACAAAGAGGCGCTTGATCCTGTAATTACCGGCGCCAAAAGCGTAGTGATGTCGGGTGTTGACTACATGGCTTACAGCGCTAAAGCAAAAGGAGAACCGGTCGATATCGTTTATCCGGCGAGCGGAACCGTTATTAACCCTCGCGCAGCGATGATCATGAAAACTTCGCCTAATCTTGACAATGCCCGCCTCTTTATCGACTATTTGCTTTCCGTTGAAGCCCAAAGCCTTGTTACCGGCGCGTACCTGCTGCCAGGCCGTGCCGACATTAAAGCCGATAACCGGGCAAATACCGATGAAATCAAATTGTTGAATTACGATTGGAACTGGATGAGCGAACAGGGCGAGGCCATCAGCGCCAAATTTCTGGAGCTGTTCAAATAAGCCATGAATAACCTGTATCGCGGCGGGGGGCTCAGGCTCCCCGCTTTCTCTTGGCGCTTGCAGCTGGGTTTGGTGCTGTTGGGATTGCTCATCGTAGTCCCGCTTATTATGGTGCTGCTGCGAAGCGTTACGCCGGATGGTAGCCTTGATGCGCTCGCTCCGCTGAGGGTTCTTTCCGATCCGGGCTTGATTACGATTTTCTGGAACTCGATCGCTCTGGGAGGCTGGGTTGTTCTAGGTGCTACGCTGCTTGCTTTGCCGATGGCATTTTTGTCGGCAAAAACAACGATTGGACGCCATTCCTGGCTGGACGTCGTATTGATCATCCCGTTTATGACGCCGCCTTACATCGGTTCCATGGGGTGGATTTTGTTTATGCAGCGTCGCGGCTTCGCTGAGCAAATCCTTCCTTTTACAAGCCATGTTACCCCTCATTTTTTCAGCCTGTTCGGCATGGTTGCGATTATGAGCCTGCATTTGTTTCCGTTTCTGTACCTCATATTGCGCAATTCACTCATGCGGATCGGCGGTTCTCTGGAGGAAGCGGGCAGCGTGCACGGAGGGAGTTTATTTTATCTGCTCCGCCGAATTATAGTGCCTTTGCTGCTGGGAAGCTACGCGATGGGCGCGCTGCTCGTGTTTGTCAAAACGATTGCGGAGTTTGGAACGCCGGCCACCTTTGGTCGGCAAATTGGATATTATGTGCTGACTAGCGAAATTCACCGTTTTACGTCCAGCTGGCCCATTGATTTTGGAAAAGCCACATCTCTTGCGTCCATATTGCTGGGAGCCTGCCTGCTGTTCTGGTATGCCCAAAATGTCATTAGCAGACGTTATCAATACAAGACGCTTGGCGGCAAGGGCATGCGTGTCCGCATTTCCCCGCTTAGGGGCTGGCGAGCTGTTCTGGGCTGGGGATACGTCGTTTTGATTCTTCTTTTTTCGATCGGCATTCCTTATTTTTCAATCATTGCTACGTCCTTGCAAAAGCTTCGCGGCGACGGTCTCGCCTGGGGCAATGTCACATTTTCGCATTACGCGGAGCTTCTGAGTCCAGGCTCCAAAGGCTGGCAGGCGCTGGGCAACAGCTTGGGTCTCGCGGCTCTTGCCGCTACGGCGGCCGTCTTGATCGGCACCTTTCTGGTGTTGCAAATGGGCAATTTGAAATCGTTGTCCCAGCGAAGCCTGGATTTGTTTAGCCTGCTGCCCAATACGGTGCCTGGCATCGTTATTGTAGTTGGTCTTATTTTGTTCTGGAACGCGCCGTGGATGCCGCTCAAAATCTACAACACGTATGCCATGGTTGTGCTGACGTACGTTGTATTCTTTTTGCCCTATTCCGTTCAATATATCAAAGCATCGGCATCGCAAATTGACGGTAACCTGCTGCAGGCGGGAAGAGTGTTCGGCGCGAAGCCGTTTTACATTTTCCGCAGAATCGTGCTGCCGCTCCTGATTCCGGGCGTTCTGGCGGGCTGGATGATGACGTTTACGATTTCGGCACGGGAATTGGTTGCGTCGCTGATGGTGCTGCCGCCCTCCATGCAGGTGAGCGCTACGTATATTTTCAGCCAATTCGAGCAGGGCGAAGTGTCGCTTGGCATGGCTATGGCAGTAGTTTCCGTCGGCATGACGACGCTGGTGCTGGTTGTTATGAATCATCTCGGCGCAGACAGAAAGTGAGTGAAGGTAGCAATGTCGCAAACTATTAAAATGGACGTTTGGGGAGGCGCGGGCGAGCATGGCAGGTCTTGCTACCGGCTGCAGGCCGGAAGAATATCTGTTCTGCTGGATTGCGGCGGGAAAAAGGAAAACGGAGGCATCTATCCCCGGCTGGACACTCAGCAAATCCAGGAACTAAAAACAGTGTTCCTCTCCCACGTCCATGAGGATCATATGGCTGCGCTGCCGCTTCTATTGCAGCACGGTTATACCGGCGAGGTGTGGCTGACGAGAGAAACCTATCGCCAGCTCCCGGCATATGCCAGTGCATGGGAGAGCTATGTTAAAGCGCAAGGCCGCACGATGCCTTATGATATCAAAAGCTGGGAAAAGCTGCGTTTTCGGTTTATGGATGAGGAGACAACGGATCATCAATGGCTAACGATCCAGCCCGGCTTGCGCTTTTGCTGGGGGCCGAGCGGACATATGCCGGGTTCCGTATGGCTTCTGCTTGATCTTGATGGAGAGCTTGCGTATTATTCCGGCGATTATAGCTCGGAGTCAACGCTGCTGCGGGCATCTATGCCGGAACCGCAACTATTGGAAGGGCGGGAAATCCAATTGGCAATTATAGACGCCGCTTATAGCGACGCGCCTCATACACAGGAACAAAATCTCATTGAGCTGATTCAAAAGCTTAAGCAAGTCCACACCCGCGGCGGGCATGCACTGCTGCCCGTTCCTGCAAGCGGGAGGGGGCTGGATTTAATTGTCGAATTAAGTGAAAGGCTTCCCGGGATCCCGCTTGCCGCGGAAGCTTCATTGGTCCGCGAATGGAAGTCATGGCTTCATCCCAGCGCAGACCGTTTATGGCTTCGCGAGGATATGAAGTTCAGATTGGCGGGAGCCTTGGCCAACGTGAGGGAGATAGCTGCCCCGGAAGAACGCGCGAGACTGGTACAAGAGGATGCGCATATTATTCTTTCGCCGGACGGGATGATGCTGGCCGAGCCTGCCCGAACGTATAGCGCTATGTTGCGGGACGACGCACGCAATGCGGTAATGTTCACCGGTCACTTGAGTGCGGATGCAGCGGTTCAATCCCAATGGGCGTATGAGGAATTTTACTGCCGTTACAAAGTGCATCAGGGACTGCCCGATGTGATGGTAATGCTGCAGCAATTGAAGCCCCTTCGTGTGCTGTTGGTCCATGCGGGAGTTGAAGCGACAAGACGTCTGGAAGGGCAATTAGAGAAGTCAGGCCTTTTTCCATCAATCGTCCGCGAAGAGGTAGAGTATTAAATTAAATGCAAAAACGCATATCACAGCGCTTTCGAAGCGATGTAATATGCGTTTTTTGATTAGGGAATATTATACTCTTACATCAACAACTGCACCCGGTTCAGCAGAACGGGTTTGTGCCGGCGGTTGTGCGCCTCCATCAGCAGGCTGCGAAACGGCTGGGGCTCCACTTGTGCCTGCGGCCACTGCCTCGTTCTGAGCGGTGGAGATTTCCTCCCCAGCGGCTTTGTCCGTCTCTTTGACTGCAGCTTCATCTTCTTCCTTGCTTGCCTGTGCCGGAACATCGACTGGTTGGTTGCTGGATACCAGCTTGGAGATTTGCTCGTCGGTTACATCGATTTGCTGCTCCAGATCGACTACCATATCACGCTTCATTTGGAACACTGTATTTTCAGCATTTTCTAGCATCATGTTGATGCCTTCATCTTCTCCTTTTGCGGGAGAGAACTCCAGGTTTTGGCGATCATTGTAATTTTCGGATTCCAGTGTTTTTACGGAGTTTTCCAAGCGGTTGCGGACGCCTGTCAGCTTGCCCAATTGGTCATAAAGCACATTCCCCTTGACAACGGTTTCCATTAGGGCGGCTTCACGGCTCTGGGGCTCTTGCTTTTGGGGCTGCTCGGGAACGGCTGCCTTGCTCTTTTCCTTCATTTCTTCACTGCGAATCTGGCTAATCTGGGAATCGATTTGCTGAATGGAGGCAGTAAGCGATTTAACCCGGTCCATCTTAGTTTTGGAGTCCATTTCATCATTGGCCTTGACGCTTTGCAGCTCTTCCTGAACCCGGCTGCGCTGCTTCATCAGGTTTTGAATCTCTTTATCCCTTGGGGACGCGGTCTGCTTGCTGATTTGTGTGCTTTTGCTGATCGATGATATAGATGACAATGGGATCTCCTCCGACAACATACAAAGTGGTGTTCTTTTCCTTATCTATTAGATATCGGCATTCTGATTGGGAATATTAGGGGGTAAATGCCAACTTCAAATAAATTTCAAAAAAAAACACGCGACAGCGTATTTGTGCGGGGCGATATGTTCATAACGAGGATAATCCCTATAAAAAGGGAGGGTTAGAGGTGAATAGTTTTCGGATTACAGGGGGAATGGTTTTCTTTTACAATAATTATTTGTAGTGAACCCTTCGATTCAGGTAAACATTGCTGCCATACAATGCGATCAAACGCGTGCTTTCATTGGAAATGAATTGGCGAAGATCCTGAAGGCGGGTACTGCCCGGAGTTAACGTTTCCTTCTTAACGCCGTCCACCAGAACATCAAATACAATGGTCATGTCAACACCTCATTTACTTGGAATGATCTCATCATAATCCCCAAGCATGAAGGCAGTATCAACAGAACGGACAAGAATTGTAAAAAGTTGAGGCGATATGTTAATTGGTAGAACAGGCTGAAGCGGAAGCGAAAAAACGTGACTAAGGGGATGCGCCCGCAACTAGGCTATTGCGGCGAGGCGGCGCGCCGGCCTTTAGCTGCGAGGCCTTGGCGGCCGCGGCCGTTTTTCTTTGAAGCGCGGAGCGACGTAGTTGCGTTTGCGGTCACGGAAAAAAGTCCAGCCGCCGATAAAACCGGCGCCGGCGAAAAACATAATAAACCCAAGCAGAAACGTTAGCCACTGGAATTGCGGAACAACAGAGTCATTTCCGAAATCGGAAAAATAAATAAACAAAGCATCTTTCATTTTAAGAAATCCGATACAGGCGACCACTCCGGGAATGACCAGCATCAGTATCGCAATAAAGCGCGAAATGACCATTTTCATACCTGCAACTCTCCCGATATCCTTCTTTATTTGAATAATAGCCAAAAGCTGACTTTTTGAACAACCTCAAAATCCTTCTCAATCATACCTTTTTACGCATCAACTGTCTATTTCATCTCGCTGAAGTGAAAATGATAGGAAAAAGCGTTACAATAGGGAGGTGGCGATTGCCGTGATATTGTCAACAGCTAATAGCTGCGGCGGTCATTATACTTAACTACATGCATAAATTGTGGATATAAAATGGAGGCGACTAGATGGCGATTCAAGTGGATGTAGCTGTGCTGGGAGGCGGACCGGGCGGATATACCGCAGCAATAGCCGCAGCCCAAAGCGGCAAAACCGTAGCGATAGTGGAAATGGACAAGATTGGCGGAACCTGTCTGCACCGGGGTTGTATCCCCAGCAAATCCATGCTGCGCAGCGCGGAGGTATACCGGAATCTACTGCATGCCGACCAGTTCGGCATCAAGGTCGCGCCTGAAAACGTAGAACTTGATTTTGGCGGAGTACAAAGCCGCAAGGACGCTACGGTCAATCAGCTTTATCGCGGCTTGCAGGGTTTAATGAAGAAACACGGCATTACGATTATAAAAGGCAAAGGGCGCGTTATAGGACCATCCATTTTTTCGCCCAAAAGCGGCTCGCTTGCCGTTGAACTAGAGGATGGAGAGATGGAGTCCGTCGTTTCGGGCAACCTGATTATCGCAACGGGCTCGCGTCCCAGAACGCTCCCGGGGCTTGTGCCTGACGGAAAGCTTATTTTGAGCAGCGACGATGCGCTTCAACTGGAGCAGCTGCCCGGGCAAATGCTTATTGTTGGCGGCGGTGTAATCGGCGTGGAGTGGGCGTCCATGCTTCAGGATTTTGGTGTACAAGTTACATTGGTTGAAGCCGGGGCGAGGCTGCTGCCAGGAGAAGATGCTGAAGTGTCGGCTGAGCTGGCAAAAGGGCTGCGTAAACGCGGCGTACGTATTTTGACCAGTGTGCAGTTGAATACGGAATCGTTAAAAAGCGGCGAAACAGGGCTGACCATTGAGGCGAATACTCCGGATGGCGGCGTATTGCTGGATGCGGATAAGCTGTTGCTTTGCGTGGGACGACAAGCCAATATTGAAGGACTCGGCCTGGAAAATACCGACGTCAGCACCAGCAATGGTTATATTGCGGCCAACGAATTTGGACAAACGACAGAGCCGCATATCTATGCGATAGGCGATGTAACGGGAGGCGTTCAGTTGGCGCATGCGGCCGCTCACGAAGGCATTGTTGCCGTTCAGCATTTGACCGGAAGCAATCCCATCGCAACGGCCCATCACCTCATTCCGCGCTGCATTTATTCCAGTCCGGAAATTGCGTCATATGGTCTTACGGAAGAAGCGGCCAGGCGAAACGGTCATGACGTCAAAGTGGGCAAAGTTCCGTTCCTCGCTATTGCCAAAGCATTGACGCTGGGGGAAAGCGACGGATTTGTTAAGGTTATTTCCGACCGTCAAAGCGATAACATTCTGGGCGTACATATTGTAGGGGCGCATGCAACGGATTTGATCTCCGAAGCATCGCTTGCGGGCTGGCTGGATGCGACGCCGTGGGAAGTAGGGGCGATGATTCATCCCCATCCAACGCTCGCTGAAGCGATTGGCGAAGCCATGCTTGCCGTGGATGGGAAATCTTACGTATTTTGATTGCCGACGCCTCAAGGAGTGCCGCCGATCGTGGGTGTGACAAGTGGCATTTCCTTTTGGTCCAAAAGAGGTTATAATAAGTTTGATGAGGTCTTAGTACCAGGTTTTAAAAGCTGGTCTAACTACCGGCAAACAAGGAGGTATCCTTTATGACCAACCTGTCTTCCGCAGGACAACAGCTCCGCCATCAGGAGCTGGGTCTTAGCGACGAGCAAGTTATCGATATGTATAGCACGATGGTGATGGCCAGGAAATTCGACGAGCGCATGCTTCTGTTGCAGCGCGCGGGCAAAATCAATTTTCACGTTTCCGGCATCGGACAAGAGGTGGCGCAGGTAGCAGCTGCTTTTGCGCTGGATCGGGAAAACGATTATTTTCTTCCGTATTACCGCGATTACGGCTTTGTGCTCTCCGTAGGGCTGACCCTGCGTGATCTTCTGCTTTCCGTATTTGCTAAGGCGGAGGACCCTACCAGCGGCGGACGCCAGATGCCGGGGCATTTTGGCTCCAAGCGTCATCGTATCGTTACGGGCTCAAGTCCCGTTACAACGCAGGTGCCGCATGCCGTAGGCATCGCGCTGGCGGCCAAGATGAAAGGCAAAAGCATCGTCAGCTTTGTTACCTTCGGCGAAGGCTCAAGCAACCAAGGCGACTTTCATGAGGGCTGTAATTTCGCCGGCGTCCATAAGCTGCCGGTTATTCTCATGTGTGAAAACAACCAATATGCGATTTCCGTGCCGGTTGCCAAGCAACTAGGCGGCAAAGTATCCGACCGCGCATTGGGTTATGGCTTTCCCGGCATTCGGGTAGACGGCAACGACGCGCTTGAAGTATTCAAGGTGGTCAAGGAGGCTCGCGAACGCGCGGTCGCCGGAGAAGGCCCTACCCTGATCGAAGCGATGATGTACCGGCTTTCGCCTCACTCCACCTCCGATAATGATTTGGTTTACCGGACCAAGGAAGAGGTTGAAGAAAACCGCGCCAAAGACGGAATTCCGAAATTTAAGCAATATTTGACGGATTGCGGCATTTGGGATGAGGATAAAGAAACAGCCCTGGCGGCCAAAATCAAGGATTTGCTTAATGATGCAACGGAATATGGCGACAAAGCTCCATTCCCAAGCCCTGAGTCCACGCTTCTGCATGTGTATGGCGGAGACGGCCAAGGAGGTACAGCATAATGGCGGTTATGAACTATATTGACGCGATCCGTTTGGCGATGAAGGAAGAGATGGAGCGCGATGAAGACGTGTTTGTGCTTGGCGAGGACGTAGGCGTCAAAGGCGGCGTTTTCAAAACGACGACGGGATTATACGAGCAGTTCGGCGAAGCCCGCGCCCTGGATACGCCTCTGGCGGAATCCGCAATTGCTGGAGTAGCCATTGGCGCTGCCATGTACGGCATGAAGCCGATAGCGGAAATGCAATATTCCGATTTCATGTTTCCGGCAACGAACCAGATTATTAGCGAGGCGGCCAAAATCCGTTACCGCTCCAACAACGACTGGAATTGCCCGCTTGTCATCCGCGCGCCGATCGGCGGGGGGATCTTTGGCGGCTTGTACCACTCGCAATGTACAGAATCGGTGTTTTTCGGCACGCCTGGCCTTAAGATTGTAGCGCCTTACCGGCCTTACGACGCCAAAGGTTTGCTAAAGGCCGCTGTTCGGGATGAAGATCCCGTTATCTTTTTTGAGCACAAAAAGGAATATCAGCTCGTTAGCGGCGAAGTTCCAGAGGATGATTACATCGTGCCGATCGGCAAAGCCAATCTGCTTCGCGAAGGCGACGATATTACGGTTATCAGCTATAGCATGCCGCTTCGTTTTGTCGAGCAGGCTGCCGCCGAGCTGGAGCAGGAAGGCATCAGCAGCCATGTGCTGGATTTGCGCACCCTGCAGCCGCTGGACAAAGAAGCCATCCTGGAAGCTGTCCGCAAAACAGGCAAAGTGTTGATTATTCACGAAGACAACAAAACAGGCGGCATCGGAGCCGAAGTAGCGGCCATTATCGCGGAGGAGCTGCTGTTTGAGCTGGATGCGCCAATTATGCGCCTTTGCGGACCGGATGTGCCGGCTATGCCGATCAACCCGCCGGGCGAAAAGTTTTTTCTGCTGAACAAGGACAAAGTCAAGGATGCAATGAAAAACCTTGCACTATTTTAAAACCACCTGCAAAGGCTTGAATCAGTTGGGAGTGGATTGGATTGAGTAGAATTACGGAAATTGTCGTCCCGCAGCTTGCGGAATCGCTGGTATCCGCAACGGTTGACAAATGGCTGAAGCAGCCAGGGGACAAAGTGGAAATGTATGAACCCGTCTGCGAACTGCTTACGGAAAAAGTAAATGCTGAATTGCCGTCAACCGTAGCCGGAACCTTGGTCAAAATTTTGGTTGGCAGCGGAGAAACCGTGCCTGTTGGCGCAGCCGTTTGCCTTATCGAGACCGAAGAAGCAGAAACGGCTGGCACTGTCTCTGCGCCGCAGAGCGCTCTTCAGGACACGTCGGCGTCAAGCGCTGCCGCGGTTCAAAGCGCAAATCATGACGACGCTCCGATGCGCGGCCGTTTCTCTCCGGCCGTGCAGCAGCTTGCCGCAGAGCATGGCGTCAAACTGAGCGATGTGCCGGGCACCGGGCTAGGCGGACGCATCACGCGCAAGGACGTATTGGCATACGTCGCCGCCGGACATCATAAAGGAGGAGCCGCCGTGACGCCGCCGGCAGCGCTGGATACCAGCATCCCTGTCCGTTCGTCCGGCATCCATCTTTCGGAAACGCCGAGGATTCCCAAAATCGAGATTGAAGGGGCGGCTAGCCCGGGACGCGGCGAAACATTTATTGATGTTACGCCGATCCGCAGCACCATTGCCAGAAACATGCGTCAGAGCGTAAGCGAAATTCCGCATGCCTGGACGATGATCGAAGTGGATGTGACCAATCTGGTTGTGCTCCGCAACAAGCTGAAAGACGAGTTTATGAAGCGCGAAGGCATTAACCTGACCTATCTGGCGTTTTTGCTAAAAGCGGTCGTCAATGCCATCAAGGATTTTCCCATTATCAACTCCACATGGGCCGTGGACAAAATTATCGTTAAGCGCGATATCAATATCTCGCTTGCCGTTGGCACGGAAGATTCCGTTTTGACGCCGGTAATTAAAAACGCCGACCACAAAAACATAGCGGGCCTGGCTAAAGAAATTGATGAATTGGCACGTAAAACGCGGGAGGGCAAGCTGACGCTTTCGGATATGAACGGCGGCACCTTTACGGTCAATAATACAGGTTCCTTCGGGTCCATCCTGTCGTATCCTATTATCAATTATCCGCAAGCGGCAATTCTGACCTTTGAATCCATCGTGAAACGGCCGGTCGTCATCAACGATATGATTGCGGTTCGTTCCATGGCCAATCTTTGCCTGTCTCTTGACCACCGTATTCTGGATGGCGTTATTTGCGGCCGTTTTCTGCAGCGAGTCAAGGACAATCTGGAAAGCTTCAACCAGGAAAGCAAGCTATATTAAGGTCGCGAGGAGAACGAGCCATGACGGATGCTGAACTGCCGAACAGCCCGAAAGCGCTGCGCACCCGCTATGTTGACATGATGGCATACGGCGAGGCATGGGAATTGCAGAAGAGTTATGTCAAGGAAATCGATCGGGGGGAGCGCGCAGAAACGCTGCTCCTTCTTCAGCATCCTCCTACATATACGATGGGATCGGATCGGCATCCGGAGCATTTGCTGCTGAGCCAAGAGGAGCTGGAGAAAAAGGGGATTTCCTTTTACCAGATCGACCGCGGGGGCGATATTACCTATCACGGTCCGGGGCAGCTGGTGGGTTACCCGCTGCTGTATCTGGATGCTGTGGGTCTAGATCTGCACGCATACTTGCGTAATCTGGAGTCGGTCATTATCGACTGGCTGGCCCAATACGGCATTCAGTCGGGCAGGAAGCCGGAGTATACAGGCGTATGGGTCGGCGATGAAAAAATCGCCGCCATCGGCATCAAATTCAATAAAGCCAGACAGCTTAGAGGTTTTATAACAAGCCATGGCTTTGCGCTTAATATTGCATCCGGCATTGCTGCCGAAGGCTTTAGCGGAATTGTGCCCTGCGGCATTGAGCAATACGGCGTTACCTCTTTCAATGACCTGACTGGTTTGTCCATGACGGTCGAAGAGGCGGCTTCCGGCTTGCTTCCGATCTTTGCCGAACGTTTCGGCTACGGCATTGTTCCGGACTAATGGTTGCCGGAATAGCCGCGGGGTATCCCGCGAAGGACCGGCCCGCAATGGCGGGCTGATCCTGAACAAGTGTCAACCCAGCACAAACGAGCCAACTCCGGCAAGCAGCGTAGTAACCAGCAGAGTTGCGGCAATGACGATGGCCACGATACGAATCATTTTTTGTTGGCGCATACCAGCATAAAACTCCTTTCGCATGAACAACCTTGATTATTATTATAAACGAAATATTGGGATGGAGGAAACTGTAATGGTACAAAATGAACGGTTAATCAATCTATTTATGGAATTGGTGCAAGTGGATAGCGAAACAAAGCATGAAGCGGAAATCAGCAAGGTGCTGAAAGAAAAGTTCGGCGCACTGGGTCTTTCTATCGAAGAGGACGAAGCCGGACCAAAAATCGGACATGGCGCAAACAATCTTTTTGCCATTCTGGAAGCGACTGATGGCAGGGAAGACGAGCCGACAATTTTGTTCACCTGCCACATGGATACCGTTGCTCCGGGCAATGGCATCAAGCCTACTCTGCATGAGGACGGCTATATCCGCAGCGACGGAACCACCATTCTGGGCAGCGACGATAAAGCGGGCATTGCCGTTATGCTGGAAGCAATCGCTGTAATCAAAGAGCAGAACATTCCCCATGGCCGAATCCAGTTTGTGATAACCGTCGGCGAAGAATCCGGCTTGCTCGGAGCACGCAACATGGACGCTTCCAAGCTGGAGGCAAAACTGGGTTATGCGCTTGATTCCAACGGCTCTATCGGTGAAATTGCGGTTGCTGCTCCAACGCAGGCTAAAGTATTTATTAAATTTTATGGCAAGTCGGCTCACGCCGGCGTTAATCCTGAGGATGGCATCAGCGCGATTCAGGTCGCATCCAAAGCGATTGCCAAAATGCCGCTTGGGCGTATCGACCATGAAACAACGGCCAATATCGGAAAATTCGAAGGCGGCGGCGAAACTAATATCGTCTGCGATTATGTAAAGCTGTACGCTGAAGCGCGCAGCCTGACGCAAGACAAGCTGGACGCGCAGCTTGCGGCGATGAAGGAAGCTGCGGAAAGCGCGGCTTCCGAGCATGGAGCAAAAGCCGAATTCCAGAGCGACGTGATCTATCCGGCGTATTGCTATGATGAAAACGACCATGTCGTCCAGCTTGCTCAAAAAGCGATCGTAGCGATAGGAGCAACGCCAAAAACGTTCCATTCCGGCGGCGGCAGCGACGCCAATATTTTCAACGGCCTTGGCGTGCCTACCGTAAACCTTGCAGTGGGTTATGAATATATCCACACGACAAAAGAGCAGATCAAAGCGGAAGATATGGTCAAGCTGACTTCGCTGGTGCTGGAAATCGTCAAGCAAGGTTCTAAATAAATTTTACCGTTGGCGACGGGAGTGAATAAAAATGAGTGATCAAAACGATCGTGTAATTTGGCATGAACCAACCGTATCGACGGAGCCTATTTTCCAGGGGAGAATTATATCCCTGCAGGTCGATACAATCGAGCTGCCTGATGGACGAACGGCCACGCGGGAGATCGTGAGACATCCAGGGGCGGCAGCCGTAATCGCGCTCCTGGACGGCAAATTGTTGGTTGTGGACCAATACCGAAAGCCGATGGAGAAAACCCAGATCGAAATTCCGGCGGGCAAGCTGGACGGAAACGAAGACCCGATGGAAGCCGCGGCGAGAGAGCTGGAGGAGGAAACGGGATACCGGACCGATAGCCTGAAGCTCGTAAGCGCATTTTATACGTCCCCGGGTTTTGCGGACGAAAAGCTTTATTTGTACTTTACGGATCAGCTAAAGCCGGGCCGCGTTAATCCGGATGAAGATGAAGACCTCGTAATCAAGGCGATCACGCTGAAGGAAGCGGAGGCTTATATGGCCGAAGGTCGCATCAGCGACGCCAAAACCATTTTGGCCGTTTACGCCTGGAAGCTTTATCTGCATACCGGCTCCATTTCCTGACAAGCCGTCATACCCCGTTTCCACTCTTCATACATATAGAAGAAGAACGGTAACGGAGGCGCGGGATGAAAAGCCAACTTCACTTATATCTGTTTGTGTCGGTTCTATTGGGAGCGGGAGCGCTGTTTGGCGCGCTGCTGGTCGGAGCTTTGACGCTGGAGCAGCAGCAAAACCTGGCTGCCGAAATAACGCGTTATATGAGCTCCGCCGGCGGCGGCTTTACACCAGATGCCCGCGAATGGTTCTGGGACAAGTTTTTTTTCTATTTTAAATGGCTGATGCTGATATGGGTGCTTGGCATAACGGTAGCGGGCATCCCCGGCATCCTGGGGTTGAATTTTCTCAAGGGCGTCCTGGTCGGCTTTTCAATCGGCGTGCTTGTGCAGCAATATGCCTGGAAGGGCGTTGCGCTGTTTTTTGTAACGGTAGCGCCGCAAAATATGATTGCTTTGCCCGCCATGATAATGGTGAGCGCATCATCCATGTTTTTTGGCATTTACGTCATCAAAAATCGATTGCTGCACCATCAAGGCGAGCTGCTGCCTGCATTTGGCTCATTGGCTTCGTCGGTGTTCATCGCGTTATTGCTGTTCGCCGGCGCTGCGTTTGTAGAAGCCTACTTTTCGCCCCAACTGCTCGGCTGGAGCGTCCCGCGTCTTATTTCGTAAGATGGCTTGAAGCTAAAAA
>NZ_JBTOLL010000001.1:420962-1923372 GCF_054551715.1 Paenibacillus sp. CAU 1782
TCGAGAACCGGAGCGTAGTGGTAGCTACGTGAGGATCGGAGATTTCGGCTGAATGCCATATTCGACGCCGGCCCTGCCGCCAGGCAAGCTGTGTAATGAAAAGCGGAGTTTTTGAACTTCCGCAATACAATCAGGTTCAAAAAGTTCGCTTTTCAGTACCGAGAAGATGGCTTGAAGCTAGAAATCGAGAACCGGAGCGTAGTGGTAGCTACGTGAGGATCGGAGATTTCGGCTGAATGCCATATTCGACGCCGGCCCTGCCGCCAGGCAAGCTGTGTAATGAAAAGCGGAGTTTTTGAACTTCCGCTTTAAGATGTTAAACATTGACTTTCCCGGCTATTAGCGCCTATAATTAGAAGGACCGTTTATTGAAAATGGCGCGGCAAACGGCAGGGGGGAAATCATGGAGAGCCGTATTGACAAAATCAAGCAGCAGCTGCAATCGCACGGCTACAAGCTTACCCCTCAACGGGAAGCGACCGTCACCGTATTGCTGGAAAACGAAGAGGATCACCTCAGCGCTGAAGACGTATTTATGCTTGTGAAGGACAAAGCCCCGGAAATCGGTTTGGCAACGGTTTATCGGACCTTGGAGCTGCTTAGCGAAATGCATGTCGTTGAAAAGATGAATTTTGGCGACGGCGTTGCCCGTTACGACTTGCGTACGGATAGCAGCAAGCATCACCACCACCACTTGATCTGCGTGCAATGCGGATCCATGGAGGAAATTAAAGACGATTGGCTGCTCCCGCTTGAGGAGAGGCTGGAGAAGGATTATCAATTTTTTGTAGTTGATCACCGGCTTGATTTTCAAGGCGTATGTCGCCGGTGCAGAGATAAAAACGAACATCACCCCACAAATGAAACGGCCCCGTAATCCACTTGTTGGAGAGCAAGGCCGTTTCAACGTTTTACAAGCATTCCGGTCTTGAGGCATTTACGCCATGGCGCTAGCGCATGTCGGAGCGTCATAAAGCGGCTCCGCCCTTCATATGGTTTACGGACAGCCTCGCGGGCAATCGCGGGGCGAAGGGAGGAATTGACGTGGTTATTTCGCTGCGCGAATGGCTGAACCGGATGTTGTTTATCGGGCTTTTTGTCGTGCTGCTTTTTATCGCGGCCGGCGGCTACAACTGGCTGGTGGATGTTTTTGCTCCCGTCCACCCATATCGGGAACCGGCAGGCGATGCCGTGAAAGTGTTTGTAACCGATCCCGCCGTTCCTGATGAAGGAAGCGGCGCTGACCAACTGAGATGGTTTTATTGGTACGGCGGATAAGTCGTATTTAGATCCAGCGCAGGCGGCAGGAATTGGAACACGGTGCGTAGAATTTTGTTGTTGAGAGGGAAGCACATGAGGTCATATTTGAAGCAATACATGCAGCATTTGCATCTGCAGCGAAAGCTGTCTGCCAATTCCTTGTCCTCCTATGAGCGGGATCTGAATCGGTTTGCAGCCTATCTGGAGCATAGCGGCGTGGGAGTGGTTAAAGAAGTCCAACGGCATCATTTGGGACGATATGTCGCCATGCTGAAGGAAGAAGGCCGCAAATCGGCGACAATAACCCGGCACATCGTGTCCGTGCGGGCTTTTTTTCATTACCTTTTTGACGAAGGTATTATTGAGCAGGACCCGTCCTTGCGGATGGAATCGCCCAAGCCGGAGAAAAAACCGCCTCTCGTTTTGACTGTCGACGTGACAAATGCGCTTTTGGACGCCCCTGTATGCGACAGCCCTTCCGGCAAGCGGGACAAGGCTATGCTGGAGCTGCTCTATGCCACCGGCATTCGCGTCTCCGAGCTTGTGGCGCTGGACAAGGGGGATCTCAACCTGTCCCTCGGTTTTATCCAATGCGGAGGCGGCGGCTTCCGGGAGCGGATTGTTCCTTTTGGAAGCCATGCCAGGGAAGCTCTGGAGCACTATCTGGACGACGGGAGAGCACATTTTCTGGAGGGGCGGGCCCATGCGGACGCCTTGTTCCTGAATCATCTGGGAACAAGAATGACTCGGCAGGGCTTTTGGAAAACGCTCAAAAAATATGCTCGCGCAGCAGGCGCAGGAGAGGAGATAACCCCTCATGCGCTGCGGCATTCCGTAGCCGCCCATCTGCTGGAGAACGGCGCCGACATCCGCTCGGTTCAGGAATTGATGGGGCACGCGGATATCGCTTCAACTTTGAAATACACGCAGCAATCCCGGGTTCGGCTGAAAGAAGCGTACACCAGCGCTCATCCTCGAGCGTAAGCCGCCAACGCATACCTTTGAAATATTCCGTCGGCCGGCCTGCCCGGACAACTGACACGCAGAAAGAGGGATCCTGAATGAAATTTGAAAGAATCGCTGTTATCGTATTGGATAGCGTCGGCATTGGCGAACTTCCCGATGCGCCGGAATTTGGCGATGCGGGCAGCCACACGCTGGGCCACATACTTAGGGAAATGCCGGAATTATCGCTTCCCCATTTGAGACGTTGGGGCCTTGACCGGATTGCCCCAATCGGACATTGGGAACCATCGGGTGAAAAGCCCGGGGCCTATTACGGCAAAATGGCGGAGGTTTCCGTAGGAAAAGACACCATGACTGGCCACTGGGAATTGATGGGTCTTAAGCTTACAACGCCGTTTCAAACATTTCCGGAAGGATTTCCGGATGAGCTGATCCATGCGTTCGAAGAACGTACAGGACGCAAAGTAATCGGCAACAAACCAGCCAGCGGCACGGAAATTCTGGACGAGCTTGGCGCGGAGCAGATGAAGACCGGGGCTTGGATCGTCTATACGTCGGCGGACAGCGTTTTTCAGATTGCCGCTCACGAAGACATTATTCCGCTCGATGAGCTGTACAAAGCGTGCGAAATCGCCAGAGAGCTGACGATGGACGAGAGGTTTACGGTGGGCAGGGTTATCGCGAGGCCATACCTGGGGGAACCGGGGAGCTTCAGCCGCACGCCAAACCGTCATGACTATGCCGTCAAGCCGCCGCAGCCGACTGTTCTGAACGCGCTGAAGGATGGCGGTTTTGACGTGATCTCCATCGGAAAAATCAATGACATTTTTGACGGCGAAGGCATTACGCGCAGCCAGCCGACTAAAAGCAACAGCGACGGCATCAAACGTACGGCGGACGAATTGGCCAAGCCGTTTAAAGGATTGTTGTTCACCAATCTGGTGGATTTTGATTCCCTGTACGGTCATCGCCGCGATCCGCTGGGTTATGGCAAGGCGCTTGAGGAGTTCGACGCCGCCATTCCGCAGCTGGAGTCGCTGATAGGCGAAAAGGATTTATTGATCGTAACGGCGGATCACGGCAATGACCCGACGCATCCTGGCACGGACCACACAAGAGAATATGTGCCGATTCTGCTCTACAGTCCGGCGTTTGCCGTAACCGGCGAGCTGGATACCCGTTCCACATTTTCGGATCTTGGAGCAACCATTGCCGACAATTTCGGCGTAACACTGCCTCCAAACGGAGAAAGCTTTTTGGACGAGCTGTAGTCCCTTAGCGAAAACCAGCTCCGCAAGCGAAGGACTTGAAGCATAGATGGCTTTGAGTCCTGCAATACTTAAATTGAACAGGAGAGATGAAGAGATGGAACAATTGACTTCGGTACAAATCAAGGAAGCGGCGCAATACATAGCGGGAAAAATTGAAATAAAGCCTGAAATCGGCCTCATTATGGGTTCCGGTCTCGGCGTTCTTGGCGATCTGATTGAAGAAGCGGTTGTTATTCCTTACAGCGATATTCCTCATTTTCCGGTTTCGACGGTTGAGGGCCATGCGGGCGACCTGCTGATCGGCAAACTGGCGGGCCGGAATGTCGTGTTGATGAAAGGCCGGTTCCATATGTACGAAGGATACGGTCCGGAGCTTACGGCTTTCCCGGTCCGCGTCATGAAGGCGCTGGGCGTAACTTCTCTATTGGTGACCAATGCGGCTGGCGGCATTAATCTGGATTTTGCGTCCGGCAACCTGATGTTGATCTCCGACCATATCAACCTGACGGGCAAAAACCCGCTGATCGGACCAAACGACAACGAACTGGGCGTCAGATTCCCGGATATGTCGGAAGCCTATAGCAAGCGACTGCGTGCGGTTGCCGCCGGCATTGCAAACGAGCAAGGCTTTTCGCTTCAGGAAGGCGTTTATGTCGGCCTGCTGGGACCATCGTACGAAACGCCGGCAGAAATCAGGATGCTTCGCACGCTTGGCGCGGATGCTGTCGGAATGTCGACAGTGGCTGAGGTTATCGCAGCGCGCCATTCCGGCATCGAAGTGGTGGGCATTTCCTGCATCACCAATATGGCTGCGGGCATTCTGGATCAACCCCTGTCCCATGAAGAGGTTATTGAAACCACTGAGCGCGTCAAGTCCCAATTTCTAGGTCTTGTGAAAGCGCTAATCGCCAAAATGTAGCGATTTATGTAATAAAATTGTTTGAAAAGTCTCGACCCAAAGTGACAGCATTTTGTGGCTGTTGCGTCGTATAATGTCCATGATCATTGAATGATGGAGTGGACAAGGCTATGGAGAAATTACTTGCACAATTGGAGCAGCTGCGCACCGAAATGGTGGAGACGGCGCTGCAGGAGCAAAGTTTGCTGCATCGTGACGTGTTGGTGCTTAGCCAGTCGCTGGATAAAATCATCCTTCGCGTACAAATTGAACGCAGAGAACTGGAGCTTGCGCGCAAAACCTGACAGTGCTCGGCAAAGGGAGGCGCAATCAGCATGAGGGCAGTTGATCTGATAAGCAAAAAAAGGGACGGCGGCGAGCTGTCCGCCGCGGAACTGGATTTTCTAATAAAAGGCTACAGCAAGGGCGAAGTGCCTGACTATCAAATGTCGGCATTCGCCATGGCTGTTTTTTTCCGGGGCATGACGGCCGTGGAAACAGCCGCATTAACGATGGCTATTGCGGAATCGGGCGATCAAGTGGACTTGACGCCTATCGCGGGCATTAAAGTGGACAAGCACAGCACCGGCGGCGTCGGAGACAAAACCACGCTTATTTTGGCTGCTCTGGCGGCTTCGGCGGGCGTGCCCGTGGCCAAAATGTCAGGGCGCGGCCTGGGACATACGGGCGGCACGATCGACAAGCTGGAATCCATCCCGGGTTTCCGGACGGAGCTGTCGAGAGAAGACTTTATTAACCAGGTCAATACCTATGGCCTTTCGGTCATCGGGCAAAGCGGGGATCTTGCGCCAGCCGACAAAAAGCTTTATGGTTTGCGCGATGTGACGGCGACGGTGGAATCCATTCCGCTGATCGCAAGCTCCGTCATGAGCAAAAAAATCGCAGCAGGCGCGGACGCCATTGTGTTGGATGTCAAAGCGGGCAGCGGCGCTTTTATGAAAACGGTAGAAGACGCCGAAGCTCTTGCCGCAGCCATGGTGGCGATTGGCACGCAGGTCGGCAGAGTGACCTCCGCCGTCATCAGCGATATGGATCAGCCGCTGGGTTATGCCATTGGCAACGCGCTTGAGGTGTTGGAGGCGATAGACACGCTGAAGGGAAAGGGTCCGGAGGATTTGACGGATCTATGCCTGACGCTTGGCGCCCATATGATCGTGCTTGGCGGCAAAGCAACGGAAGTGGAAGAGGCCAAACAAACGTTGAAGCAAAAGCTGGAGAATGGCGAAGCATTGGCCAAATTTGCGCAGCTGATCAGCGCCCAAGGCGGAAATCCTGCGGTGCTGGAACAACCGGAGCTGCTGCCGCAGGCGCCTATGACCGTTGAAGTGACGGCGGATCAAAGCGGCTACGTCGGCAGCATTCAAGCGGAGCAGCTTGGACTAGCCGCCATGCTGCTTGGCGCCGGCCGGGCAACGAAGGAAGCCCAAATCGACTACGCGGTAGGCGTGGTTCTGCGGAAAAAAGTCGGGGATGCCGTAAAAGCGGGCGAAAGCCTGGCAACCCTTCATGTTTCTTCAAACGACGAATCCGTAAACGAGGTTGTTGAGCGTGTACGTCGGGCCTATGGCATCGTGTCGAATGTACCTGCTCCTAGACCGCTTCTGCTGTCGATTGTGACGGCTGAAGGCGTTCAGCGTATGTAAAAAAAAGGCCAGATGCGAAACTGCGGAAGCAGCGACGCTTCTGGTCTTTTTTTGGTTTAATGAGCTCACATAAAGGAATAAAATTGATAAAAAACTAAAAATGCCGTTAACCCGGAAAAGGACAATATGAGCAAAATGATGCCTGTCCATTGTTTCCATGATGCCTTTTTGACCAGTCCATTCCTGAATGATAGAACGGCGGCCACGACGAAACCAATGGCCAACGCCCCAAAGACCCAGCCATGGGGCTGTAAAGCCTCTATCGGCTGAAAGGGAGCGGCAATGAGCCTGACGATGACAATAACCATATTGGCGATTGTAAGCAGGCCAATAACGGACCCTGGCAGCACGGCTTTGTGCCAAGGCAGCAGGCGAGCATTCATTAAGCGGTTCCTGTTTTTCCGGTATTTGACCAAGCTTGCTGCGCCAAAGACGGCTCCTGTCGCAAAAACCAATAAACAACTCCCAACCCATATATAACTGAACAGCGTTGTTTGCGCAAAGGAAACGGGCAGAAGATCGAACAAAACGCCGAAAGACATCAGAGTAACGTTTCCTTGATCGTCCGTTTGGAAATAAAGCCGACTTGTCGAAAGTCCCGCCTGATCCAGCGGCGTATCCTCTGCATCAATACGCTGGTACAGATATGGCGCTGTTTCAACATAGTCCAGTGCAATATCATATTCCGGCATGAGCAGCTTAATGGTTCCGTCGCGGTTGGCTTTTACAAGAGTATCGCCATCAGCCAGCACCGAAAACACTTTGAGGGGTCTAGAGGATATGGCGCGGGCTGAACGGTACCTTCCGGCCACATCTTTGCTATGGTCAAGAGATGCTGCTTGCTGCGGCTCAGCGAAGGTGCTTCCGATGAATAATTTGATCAGCCCTGACCGTGCTCCCGCCATCTCGCTTTCCGCATTGGTTAAAATGGAAATTCCGATCCCTTCCTTAGGCGCGAGCGACAGCTGAGACGTAAAGCCATCCGTATTGCCGCCATGCTCCAGCACGCGTACCTCTCCGGCAAAACGCTCCCAGAAGCCATGAGCATTGCCTGGCATGTCAGGGTGATGTCTATATAGCGGACTATGCATAGTTGTTAATGTTTCTTGATCCTTGAAAAGCGAATATGCGGAGTTCGGTACATTTTGCTCCATATGAGCAAGCATAAAATAGGCCAAATCTTCGGCCGTCGTTTGCAACGAGCCAGCAGGCATGTCGTTAATGAAGATGGCAGGCTTCGCGACCCAATCGTCTTCCTCTTTTCCGTAGCCCAACGACTTGTTTTCCATCACGCCTGGAATAGAATCGTACCGCTGATCAAAGAAGGAATGAGCCATGCCAAGCGGTTTGAAAATATAGGTATTGATATAGTCCTCAAAAGCCATGCCGGAAACCCGCTCGACAATAAGGCCGGCCAGATCGGTGCCGAAATTGGAATAAGCAATGACTGTGCCCGGCGAATAGATTTGTTTGGGCTGCTTGCCCGGTCCGAGATAGTCTTCAAGTGGCAGAATCCCATTAGCATCTTCCACAAGCATGCCCTCAACGGACTCCTCAAATCCGCCTGTATGACTCATCAGATGAGCTAGAGTCAACGGCTCCTTGCTTAAGGAAGGATCGAGATAGCCGTCAGCCAAATAAACGGAGATATCTTGATCCAAGTCCAACTTGCCCTGCTCCACTAATTGCATGACAGCCGTCCAGGTGAATAGTTTGGAGACAGAGCCTGCTTCCATATACGTTGTTTGGGGATTTATTGCTGTTTTCTTCTCGATGTCGGCAAAGCCATAACCCTTCAGCAATACGATTTCTCCGTTCATCACGATGGATACAGCGGCTCCTGGCACATCCTTTCCTACATATTTCTCCATAACTTCGTCGGTATAAGCTTCAATTTGCCCAACAGAAATACCGGAAGGCGTTACAGCTTTTGCTTCTGCCGCGTATGCTGAAGGCGTCGCAAGCGCCGCCAGGACGGTCAATATTCCTATTCCCAGTTTAGCTGCCGCTTTTTTCACCGTGAAATGGGGCTGTTTGCTCTTGATGGGATGCAATAGAGCTTTCCTCACAGTCATTTTTACTCTCTCCTTTGTAGTTTGCTTGTCGACACATTTAAGTCTAGCAAGCTGGATTCTCTTTTTTCTCACGTGTTCCTTACTTAATTCTTACTTCGTTCAAAACGGTAAAAACTGTGCCAAAAAAGGTTGTCGACATTGCCGGGTTCCTATAGGATGGAAGGAGCAGGAAGGATTTGGACAAAAGCAAAAGAGGGATGCGGGATGGGAGAACCAAAAGGACAGATGAAGGATCATACAAAGGCGCAGACGAAAGCCCTGGCGAAAGTGCAGACAGAGCTGCAAAATAAGGAACAGGCCATATTGCTGGTAGAGGATGATGTCGAAATCAGCGAAATGGTGGCAGAGCATTTGAAGCTGGAAGGGCTTGCAATCATTCAGGCATTCGACGGGAATGAAGCATTAAGGCTGTTTCGAGAAAAAAGCATTGATCTTGTATTGCTGGATTTAATGCTTCCTGGGACCGGCGGCATGGATGTGCTTCAGGTTATCCGAACAGACAGCACGGTGCCGATCCTGATTATGTCCGCCAAAAACGGAGATGTCGACAAGGCGATTGGACTTGGCTTCGGAGCCGATGATTACATAGCCAAACCGTTTTCCATGATTGAGCTGACGGCTAGAGTAAAAGCGGCGATTCGCAGGGCAACCCGTTATTCGGGCGAAGCGGCAAAGGATAAAGCGGTGCAGCGGATCGGCAAGTTGCTGATCGATCAGAACAATTTTACCGTAACAAAAGACGGGGAAGTTGTTCCTTTAACAGCAAAGGAATTTCAGATTTTAGCTCTTTTTGCGCGATATCCGGGCAGGGTGTTTTCCAAAGGTCAATTGTATAGCGCCATATGGGAGGACCCTTATTTGGGCGATGAAAATGTAATTAATGTCCATATTCGCCGATTGCGGGAAAAAATCGAAGATGATCCTTCTTCACCGGTCTATATTAAAACGCTTTGGGGTATCGGCTACCGGCTGGGAGAGTTGGGCTCATGATCATAGCGCTTTGGGTAGCTGCGGCGGCGCTGGCGGCGGTACTCCTGTTTGTGCTGTCCAGAATGACCGAGCAGCGTGCCGGTGTGAAATACATAACGGGCAAGCTTGAGGAAATGAACCGGAACGGAGTCCCCGTTCAATTGCTGCATCCATCGGGCGACCCCGACATTCAGGCATTGCTGGCTGCCATGAACTCGTTTTTGACAGGCAAAGACAAGGAAGCGGCGCAATTCAAAATGACGGAAGCGGCCATGAGAAGGATGCTTGCAAATGTTTCCCATGATTTAAAAACGCCGCTGACCGTCGTTTTGGGTTATCTTGAAACGCTGCATCGCCGTCCTGACCTGCCTCCGGACAAACGTGAGGAACTCCTGGGAAAGGTGCATGGAAAAGGGCTGGAGGTCATCTCGCTAATGAACCGATTTTTTGATTTGGCCCTGCTTGAAGCCGGCGACCGCAAGCTGGAGCTTGCACGGATACATATGAATGAAGCGTGTTCGGCCAATTTGCTGGCTTTTTACGAGTTGCTGGAGTCGCAGCAGATTCAGGTGGATGTTTCACTGCCGGAGCAGCCGGTTTACGCTTTTGCCAATGCGGAAGCGCTTGATCGCATCCTGAACAATCTGATTTCCAATGCGGTCAAATACGGAAATGAAGGCCGGATGCTTGGACTTAAGCTTTACTCCGATCATGAGTGGGTGTATTGCGAGGTTCTGGATAGGGGCAAGGGGATAGCGGAGGAGCACGTAGGCCATGTGTTCGAACGTCTTTATACGTTGGAGGATTCCAGAAACAAGCAGTACCATGGCAGCGGCCTGGGCTTGAGCATAGCCAAACGTTTGGCGGAACAGATGGGCGGAGATATTGAGTTACGCAGCAATCCTTACGTGGAAACGGTTTTTGCCCTGCGCCTTCCGAAGGCAGCCGGACCAGGGCATTCAACGCTTAAGAAATAAGTAAGATACGCGTAACGAAAAAGATAAGGCTTCCCGGTATGATAGAAATCAAGAGCAAAAGACATTCATTGTCCAGGGAGGTAAAGCAATGAGCTACATCATTCAAACAACAAGACTGACCAAGGCGTATAAGGACCAAGAGGTCGTGTCCAATGTCAGCATGCATGTCAAAAAGGGTGAAATCTACGGATTTCTTGGCCCCAACGGAGCGGGGAAAACAACGGTTATGCGTATGTTGACCAATCTGGTCAAACCGACCGATGGTGAAATACAGTTGTTCGGAGAGCCGCTGCAGCCGAATTCCTATGAAACGCTGAAACGAATGGGGAGCATCATCGAATATCCTATTTTTTACGATAAACTGACTGCCGTCGAAAATCTGGAGCTCCACTGCCGATACATGGGATATTTTCGCAAAAATGCTGTCCCCGAAGCGTTGGAGAGGGTCAGCTTGAAAGGCGTCACAGGCAAGCCGGTCAAGCAGTTTTCGCTGGGCATGAAGCAGCGTCTCGGGATCGCCAGAGCGATCGTGACAAGACCGGAGCTGCTGCTGCTGGACGAGCCGATCAATGGCCTGGACCCCGTAGGCATACGTGAAATGCGGACTCTTCTCGACTCGCTCAGCAAGGAATACGGAATGACTCTCTTAATATCCAGTCATATTTTGGGCGAAATGGAGCAAATCGCGGACACAATCGGGGTGCTGGACAAGGGGCAGCTTGTAAAAGAGGTCTCTATGAGCAGCGTAAGGAATACCAATGCCAACTATACCGAATTGATCACGGCCGATGCGAAAAAAGCGGCGTTTGTTCTGGAGCACGAGCTGTCCATCTCCAATTTCAAAGTAAGCGGCGAGTCCGAAGTGCGCATTTATGATACCGGCATGACGACCAGCGAGCTTTCCAAAAAGTTGATTCTGCATGATGTTCCTCTGGAATCCATTACGGTGAAAGCCAATTCGCTTGAGGATTATTTTGTGGGATTGCTGGAAGGAGAGAAAAGACATGCTTAGTTTGATGAGGCTGGAAATGCAAAAAATGAAATTCAAACCGTTTTCGCTAGGCTTTCTGATTGTAACTGCCGCTATAGCGGGATTGTCGCTCCTGCCTTATTTTGCGGAGGCAATGGGGGAAATGCCGGAGTTTCAAAACTTCGAGCAGCTCTTCGCCATGATTGGCACATTCGTACGAATGGCTTTTATTGTATACGGAGGGACCTTAATTAGCCGTTTCGTTATTAGTGAATACAGAAACAAAACGATTTCGGTGCTGTTTATGTACCCCGTCAGCCGAAAAAAGCTGCTCAGCGCCAAGCTGCTGCTGGTTGTGCTGTGGACCTTTTGCGCGATTGTGATCAGTACAGCTCTAATTACCGGTCTTTTCGTAATTTTGGATCGACAGGTCGGCAATATTCCGGAAGCTCTGACAAGCAGCCAGCTTGCCGAACATGCTATCCAAACGATACTGCATGGAGCCGCCGCTGCCTGCATGAGCTTAATTTCCTTATTTTTCGGTATGATGAAAAAATCGGTGCCAGCCACCATCGTGTCGGCTACGATTATCGGCGCGATTGTTAACAGCAACAGCGGCGATTTTACATTAAGCTCTGTGCTGGCGGTTCCTTTAACATTAGCGGCGATTGGCCTGGGCATTGCCTGGCTTGCCATTTCAAAAGTGGATCAAGTCGATGTCGTCTAAATAAAAGGTGCAGATTGGCAAGTTGCAGACAATAGGAAATCGATGGAATAATTTACGGCGCAGAGGTCAACACTGAATAGGAAAATATAACCGCTTTTCTTTCAGGAGGGACTGCGCTTTGAAAAAGACTGTAAAAATAGTAACCGCTATGCTGGTGGCATGTAGTTTGCTTCTGCCATCAGCGGCAGGAGCTGAAGAGAAAGCACCGGCCCAGGGCGGGAACGCCGCAGGAAATGCCGGAAACGCCGCGGCAATTCCCGACCTTGCGCCAAGCGCAAATTCGGCGATTTTGATGGACGCCGATACGGGAACCGTTATTTTTGAAAAAAACAGCCACGCCAAGCTTCCGCCTGCAAGCATCACCAAAATTATGACGATGCTGCTTATTATGGAATCGCTCGACGACGGCACGATCAAGCTCAGCGACAAGGTTTCCACCAGCGAATACGCCGCATCCATGGGCGGCTCGCAAATTTTTCTGGAGCAAGGCGAAGAAATGACGGTGGAGGACATGATCAAGGGCATCGCGCTTGCGTCCGGCAACGATGCGTCCGTCGCAATGGCGGAGAAGCTGGCGGGAACGGAGGGTCAATTTGTCGCCCGCATGAACGAGCGCGCCCGCGAGCTTGGGATGAACGACACCCGTTTTGTCAATCCCAACGGCTTGCCGGTCGAAGGCCACTATTCCTCGGCGCATGATATTGCCATTATGTCGCGGGAGCTGCTCAAGCATCAGGAAATCACGAAATATACCGGCCTCTATCAGGATTATTTGCGGAAAACGTCCGAGAAGCCGTTTTGGCTGGTCAACACGAACAAGCTGGTTCGCTTCTACAGCGGAGCAGACGGCTTGAAAACGGGATATACGAGCGAAGCGAAATATTGTCTGTCGGCCACCGCGCTGCGGGACGGGCTTCGCGTCGTCGCTGTTGTTATGGGCGAGCCAACAACCAAACAGCGCAATTCGGAAGTATCTCAGATGTTCGATTTCGCTTTTGCCCAATACATGAACTATCCCATCGTGGAGCAGGGTGAAGAGATTGGCGCATTGACCATCCAGAAGGGCAAGGAATCCAGCTTGCCGCTTACGGCGGACCGTTCTTACAGCGTATTGCTCAAAAAAGGGACGCCAACAAACGATATCCGCTACGAGCTTAAATTGGAGGAGAGCGTAAAAGCGCCGGTGAAGCAAGGCCAGCCGATTGGCAAACTTGTCGTCTACCAAGGCGGGCAAACGCTGAAGGAGTTCCAATTGACGGCGCCGCAAAGCGTTGGCAAGGCGGGCTGGTGGCAAATGTTCCAGCGCTCCTCGCACAGTCTTTTCCACTAAAGCTTCAATGACCCGCGCCGGCTGACGGCGCGGGCTTCGGCATTTGCGGCGTTTTTTGTCGCATTTCGGGCTAAGGCGGGAAACGGATTTGTCAGCTTGTAGCGGTCTGCTTCTAGTTTTGTCGCCATGCAGGAATATCCAGCGGCGGCGAAGAATCCCTTCTCTCATACCGGCGGAAAGAGAAGAGGCTAAAGGAGATGAAGGGTGCATATGAGTCTGCAAATTGATTTGGAGCATCGCCGCAACGTATTGATTGTGCGGCTGCAAGGCGAATTGGATCACCACACGGCGGATCGGGTCAGATTCAAAATGGAGGATGAGCTTCTTCGCGATGGGGTTCGCCATGTCATTCTGAGTCTCAAAGACTTGCAATTCATGGACAGCTCGGGTCTTGGCGTCATTCTGGGGCGCTACAAGCAGATCAGGGCAAAGGGCGGAAGAATGGCCGTTTGCGATGTCAATCCAGGCGTTTACCGGCTTTTCGAGCTATCCGGTTTGTTTAAGATCGTGGACATCCATGACAATGAAAGAAGCGCAATCACCAGTTTGGAGGTGGTGTCATGAACGGAAGCAACACAATGACCCTTTCATTCAGCGCGCGTTCGGAGAACGAAGCGTTTGCGAGAATTGCCGTTGCTGCATTCGTATCTCAGCTTGATCCCACGCTGGAAGAGCTGAACGATCTCAAAACCGCTGTTTCCGAAGCGGTAACCAACGCCATCATCCATGGCTATGACAACGATCCGGCAAAGCTGGTCAAGGTCGAAGCCAGCATTGAACGCGATACGGTGGCCATTATTATTTCGGATGAAGGGCAAGGCATCGAGGATGTCGAGCTGGCGCTGCAGCCCTTGTATACGTCCAAGCCGGAGCTGGAGCGTTCGGGCATGGGGTTTACCATTATGGAAAACTTCATGGACCGTTTCGAGGTAAACAGCACGCTTGGCGGAGGAACCACCATATCCATGCTGAAGCGTATTGAATCAAAAAAAGCGCTCTATAACTAGAGTATAGGGGTTGAGCCTCATGGATGTTCATTTGAAGCAGTCAGCCCAGCCTTATTTGGACGACGCGGAAGTCAAGCGGCTGATCGCGCTCAGCCAATCGGGCGATACGGTCGCCAGGGATACCCTGGTAAGCTGCAATATAAGGCTTGTATGGTCGGTGGTCCAACGTTTTATTAACCGGGGGTACGAGCCGGAGGACCTTTTCCAGATCGGGTGCATCGGATTGCTGAAGTCCGTCGATAAATTTGATTTGTCCTATGATGTCAAGTTTTCTACCTATGCGGTGCCTATGATTATCGGGGAAATCCAGCGTTTTCTTCGCGACGACGGTACGTTGAAAGTAAGCCGTTCGTTGAAGGAAACGGCAGGGAAAGTCCGCAAGATGCGGGATGAGTTGTCCAAAACGCTGGGAAGATTGCCCACCATTTCGGAGGTGGCCGAACGGCTTGGCATTTCTCCGGAGGACGTAGTATTTGCCCAAGAAGCCAACAAACCGCCTGCTTCGATTCACGAAACCGTCTTTGAAAACGACGGCGACCCCATCACGCTGATGGACCAGATTGCGGATGATTCGCAGGAGCGCTGGTTCGACAAGCTGGCTCTGACGGAAGCGATCGGGGGGTTAAGCGAACGGGAGCGGCTTATCGTTTATTTGCGGTATTACCGCGACAAGACGCAGTCTGAGGTCGCCAGCAGGCTTGGCATCTCCCAGGTGCAGGTGTCCAGGCTGGAGAAAAAAATATTGCAGTCCATTCGGGATCAAATCGCGTTATAGCGGTTTGATCCTTTTTTTCATGAAATTGGTTGAGTATCCTTATCCTCCGCGTTCCATACTAACAATGCGAGTTCAAAGCTTTATATAAGAACGTGTTCAAAAGGCCGCTTTTCAGTACCGAGAAGATGGGATGAAGCTAGAAATCGAGGAGCGGAGCTTAGTGGTAGCTCAGTGAGTAATGGAAGGCGGGCTTTTTGAACAACCTCTCGTGGAAAATGATTAGCGGAAGGGAAGATGCAAGATGGACGCAATCAGCCATCCCGTTCTCTACCTGCGGCTCAAACGACGAATATACATTAAAACCGGCCACGAGGTATTGCTGGGCCAGGCCGCGAGGCTCCTGACGGACGAGGATGCGCTGGAGCAAAAGCTGAAGCGGTTCCCGCTGTATCGCCACCGTCAGGCGGACGGCAATCGCGTCGTGATCGATTTGCTTCAGATTGTGAGAGCCTTGCGCAAGGAAATCCCCAATTTGACGGTTGAAGCCTATGGCGATCCCCAAGTGCTGGTTATGGTGGCCGACAAGCCGGTTAAGCCCCGTTATCTTGTGCTGGTCTTTGCCTGGCTGCTGCTGTTTTTCGGGGCGGGTCTGGCGATCATGAACTTCCACACCGACGTCAGCATGAAGGAAGTGCATATCCGCATCGTGGAGCTGATTACGGGCCGGCGCACGGAGCATCCGCTCTGGTTCCAAATTCCATATTCGCTTGGCGTAGGGCTTGGCATGGTGTTGTTTTTTAATCATTTGTTCAAGAAAAAATTTAATGAAGAACCCAATCCGCTGGAAGTTGAGCTATATCTTTATCAGGAAAATATGAACGATTATGTCATCGCGGATGAAATGCGCAAGCAGGCCGACCTTGAGCCAAATGGAAACAACGGACATGGCTGAGCTGGCGATCAATTTGTTTCTGGCGCTGCTTGGACTTGCCGGCGGACTGGCCGTAGGCAGCGGGATGGTGGCCTTGCTGATCGTGTTCGATTTGATTCCCCGGCTTGCCCAACTGGCGCGGGCTTTTCGCAAATCGGTCTGGTTCGAAACCGCAATTATTGCGGGTTCGCTGTACTGGACCTTCGCCGATTTTTTGGATTGGCGGCTACCGCTTGATTTTGTTCCCCTGGTGAGCTTGACTGGACTGCTTGACGGCATTTTTATCGGCATGTTGGCAGCGGCGCTGACAGAAGTCATTAACGTGCTGCCGATTTTGGCCAAACGGATGGGGCTGTCCCGTTATATGTTTGCGCTTGTGATGTCCATGGTATTGGGCAAAACGCTTGGTTCGCTGTTTGATTGGCTGATTTTTCAATGGTGACGCAACGATCATTCCCCGGAGGCGATAGGTGATGACAGATATGGAACAGGATAGGGAGCAAGAAGCGGGACGCGGCGGGAAATCCGGCTGGAAGCCCGGCATGCCTGAACAACAACAGATGGAGGAGAGAGGGGGTTCATACAGGGGACAAGAGGATGAAAGCAAACGTGACATGATTGATCGTTCGGAATCGCCCGATGATAACGCAGCAAGAAGGGACGATGAGGCAGGCGCCCGTAGAGCTGGTCAACAGGGGGAGAGGGAGGCCTCTTCAAAGGGAGGAGCAGCAGACAAGGGGGAAGATGCGGCAAAACAGGCAAGGCCGATCCCGTCTTCTCTGGACGAGGTGCTCAAACGGCTGGAGGTCGAAGTGGGCTTTAAAACGAGCTTTGACATCGTTGTGCGCGAGATGACGTTTGGGGAGCGGAAAACGGCGCTTTTTTGCATGAACGGTTTGGTTAAAGACGAGCTGCTTACAGAGGTGCTCAAACGGCTGACTTATCTTCATCCCGACGACTTGAACAGCGATGCGCTTCATATGTTTCTGGATCATTATGTGCCCGCGGCGCAAGTGGAGCGGGAAAGCGACTGGACGATGCTGATCAACAGCGTATTGGCCGGGGGAACGGCGCTGTTTATCGATGGAGAGGACACCGCCTTGCGGATCGACGCCAAAAATTTTCCGGCGCGCGGGCTGGAGGAGCCTTCGCTGGAGAAAGTGGTGCGGGGAAGCCGTGACGGCTTCATCGAAACGTTGATGGTTAACGTTTCTTTGGTCCGCAGACGCCTGCGCGATCCCGGGCTGAGGTATGAGCTGATTCAGATCGGCGAACGAACCAAAAGCGATGTCTGTATCGCCTACATCGACGATATTGTTGATAAGCAACTGCTAAAATCCATCAAGGACAAAATCGGCATGGTCAAGGTCGATGGATTGCCGCTTGCGGACAAGCAGCTGGAGGAGGCGACAATCAATCGGGGCTGGAGTCCATTTCCCCTGGTTCGTTATTCCGAACGTCCCGATACGGTATCAGCGCATTTGCTGGAAGGCGCAGTCGCCATTTTTGTGGACACCTCGCCCAGCGTGATGACGCTGCCCACGACCTATACCGATCTGATGCAGCATGCGGAGGAAAACCGCCAGACGCCGCTTATCGGGACTTATTTGCGCTGGGTCCGTTTTATTGGTGTTTTGGCCTCGCTTTTCCTGCTGCCCTTGTGGCTGCTTTTCGTTATGCATCCGGAATACAAACCACCCATGCTGGAATTTATCGGTCCCAACAAAACAGGCAAAATTCCGCTGTTTGTACAGTTTCTTCTGGCGGAAATCGGGGTTGACCTGATGCGGATGGCTTCTGTGCATACCCCATCATCGTTGGCGACGGCAGTATCGCTGGTTGCTGCTATTCTGATTGGCGATATTGCTGTGCAAACCGGAATCTTCGTCAACGAGGTTATCCTGTATATGGCTGTAGCGGCAATCGGCATGTTCGCAACGCCCAGCTATGAGCTCGGTTTGGCGAACCGGATCGTGCGGCTGGTTCTGCTGGTCGCCGTGGCGGCGTTTGAAGCGCCGGGTTTTATGGTCGTTTGCACGCTCATTTTTATTATGCTGGTGATGGAGCGCTCCATGAACCGTCCCTATATGTGGCCGATTATTCCGTTTGACGCCAAAGCTTTATGGAGCATCATTATCCGCAAACCGGTTTTGCATAACCGGACAAGGCCTAATATTTTGCGTCCGCAGCAGTCGGAAAAGCTGCCGGAAGGCGAGTAAGGATGGGGGGGGTACACCGGTCCGATTGGGGGCAATACCAAAAATACAAATGAAATGCGGATTTATCCATTTCGGGCGGGGAAGGATTGCGTTATACTGATGCTATAAGATGCAAATCATATCCGTTTATCTTTAATTGTGAGTTCAAAAAGCCCGGTTTTCAGTACCAAGAAGATGGGATGAAGCTAGAAATCGAGGACCGGAGCGTAGTGATAGCTGCGTGAGGAACGGAGAGTTCGGCTGAATTCCATTTTCGATGCTGAACATGTCGTTAGACATGCTGCGTAATGGAATGCGGGTTTTTTAAACATCCTCTATAAGGAACGGAAGAAAGCTGAGGGTAACCAATGTACCTGCATGGAACAAGCAAAATCAATGACAAAGGCCATCTTGAAATAGGCGGTTGCGACGTTACGGATCTGGCGCAACAGTTCGGCACACCGTTATATATCGTGGACGAGGATCTCGTTCGCCAGCGCGCTAGAGAATATGTGGAAGCGTTTAAAGCTTCCGGTCTCAAATTCCAGGTCGCATACGCCAGCAAAGCGTTTAGCGTTATGGCAATGTGCGCTATCGCCGAGCAGGAAGGGCTGTCGCTGGACGTTGTGTCCGACGGCGAGCTGCATACGGCGCTGCAAGCCGGTTTCCCGGTACAGCGCATCCACTTCCACGGCAACAACAAAACGCCGGACGAAATCAATATGGCGCTTGACGCCAACATCGGCTGCTTCGTGGTGGACAACTTCCACGAGCTGGCTCTGCTCAACGCTCTTGCAGGCGAAAAAGGCAAAAAGGTCAATATCCTGTTCCGCATCACGCCGGGCGTTGAGGCTCATACGCATGACTATATTTCCACAGGCCAGCAAGATTCCAAGTTTGGCTTCGATCTTGGCAATGGTTCGGCCAAAGCCGCAATCGGACAGGCGCTTGAGCTTCCTAACCTGGAAATTCTCGGCGTACACTCCCATATCGGCTCCCAAATTTTCGAGGTTGAAGGTTTCCGCATGGCCGTTGACAAAGTCGCAGACTTTGCCGTATCCATCCGCGAAGAATTCGATCTGACCTTTAAGGTAATCAACCTGGGCGGCGGCTTCGGCATCCGCTATGTGGAAGGCGACACGCCTCTTCCGCTGGGCGAATATGTAGCAGCTATTACGGATGCGATCAAAAATAAATTCAGCCAGGCAAACTTCCCGCTTCCTGAAATTTGGGTAGAGCCGGGCCGCAGCATGGTTGGCGATGCGGGCACTACGCTGTACACGATTGGGACAAGCAAAGATATCCCAGGCGTTCGCAAATACGTTGCTGTCGACGGCGGCATGACGGATAATCCGCGTCCGGCGTTGTATCAATCGCGCTATGAGGCGATTCTGGCAAACCGCGCCAACGAGGCATCCGAAGAAACGGTTTCCGTCGCCGGCAAATGCTGCGAAAGCGGCGATATGCTGATTTGGGATCTGGATCTGCCGAAATCGGAAAGCGGAGATTTGCTGGCCGTATTCTGTACCGGCGCCTACAATTACGCCATGGCAAGCAACTATAACCGGATTCGCCGCCCTGCGGTCGTATTCGTGAAGGACGGACAGGCCGACCTTGTTGTGAAGCGCGAATCGCTGCAGGATATCGTCGTAAACGACGTAATTCCAGCCCGCTTGCAAAAGTCCGCACTTGCGAAATAAAGATAAAATTGGTAACGTATCTTTATTCGGTATAGAAAGGTAGATGTTTAAAATGGCAAAACAAGCAAAAATCAAATTGGCAAGCGGCGGCGAGGTACACCTGGATCTGTTTGATCAGGATGCTCCAAATACGGTCGCAAACTTTGAAAAGCTGGCAAACAGCGGTTTTTACGACGGTTTGTCTTTCCATCGCGTTATTCCTGGTTTTGTTGCACAAGGCGGTTGTCCAACCGGCAACGGCACAGGCGGCCCCGGCTACCAAATCAATTGCGAAATCAATCCTAACAAGCACGAGCGCGGAACGCTTGCAATGGCTCATGCCGGACGCAACACTGGCGGCAGCCAATTCTATATCTGCTACCAGCCGCAGCCGCATCTTGACGGAGGCCACACTGTCTTCGGCAAAGTGACGAAAGGCATGGAGTTTGTGGATGCGCTCAAAAACGGAGACAAAATGGAGAAGGTTGAAGTTTCCGGCGAATAGTGGTAAGATGCTAACCATATAATCAATAGCTTTCCTTCGGGGTCGGGTGAAAGTCCCAACCGGCGGTGATCGGAAGGGCCGGGCAGAACGGGTAACCGTATGTCCGGCGCTCTCCGTCAGTCCGTGACCCGGATTGAATGAAACTATTCAATGCGGTGGACCTGGTGCAAATCCGGGACCGACAGTATAGTCTGGATGGGAGAAGGAGAAGCTTCGGCATTGCGTAAAACAAAATCCCAACACATTTCCATTTGTGCTTTAATTCACATTTGAGGGAATTTGGGTTTTTTGGACGACTTCGCAAGAAGTTTTTGTCCTGCGCAAAAAATAGACTGTAACCCTTTGCCAAAAGGCAGGTTAATCGTCTATTTGTCGTTGTTCTCATGATCTTTGAATCCCCTCGGCAAGCTGCCTGGAGGGGCTTTTTGCGTTGTTGGGCATATGGCGTTCAAAGCGCTGGATAGTTGGCGCATTGGAGGAGAGAGGGGGAGAGACGTATTTTTACCGGATTGATAGAGGAAGTTGGGGTTATGAAAGGCGTCACCCGGCAAGGTGAAGCCATGCAGCTATTGATCGGGGCAAGCGTGGTCACCGACGGGGTTAAGCTGGGTGACAGCATTGCGGTAAACGGCGTGTGCCTGACCGTGACGTCCTTCGATAAACATTCTTTTGCTGCGGATGTTATGCCTGAAACGTACCGTAAATCCACACTGCACAGTTTAAAGCCAGGCAACGGAGTTAACCTGGAGCGGGCGATGAAAGCAGGCGACCGATTTGGCGGCCACATCGTGCAGGGGCACGTGGACGGGACTGGCGTTGTTGTTTCCAGGCATAGGGATGCCAATGCGGTTGTTTTTAAAATATCTCTTCATGACAACTCAAGCCTTCGTTACATCATTCCGAAAGGCTCCATCACGATTGACGGCATAAGCTTGACGGTGGTGGATGTATCGGAAGGCGAGTTTTGTATTTCGATTATCCCGCACACATTGGCGGAGACGGCTCTGCAGCAGCGTCAGCCTGGCGAGACGGTTAACATCGAATGCGATATTATCGGCAAATATGTGAATCACCTGCTTCATTTCAACCAGCCGGAGCAAAACGGCCGGCGCAGCGCCTCCAAGTTGACAACCGGTTATTTGGCGGAACACGGATTTTTGTAAGAGGGACATTGGGAGGGGATCGTATGGAGGAAGGAAAACAAGCGTCGTTTGACACAATTGAAGACGCGGTGAAAGATTTGTTGGCGGGACGCCCCATCATTGTAGTGGATGATGAAGATCGGGAAAATGAAGGAGATCTGGTTGCTCTCGCCGATAAGTCGACGCCCGAGGTCATCAACTTTATGATTTCCGAAGCGCGAGGCCTGGTCTGCGCTCCCATTACGGCGGAGCGGGCCGAGGAACTGGATTTGCCGCCAATGGTGAAAAAAAATACGGATTACCACGGTACGGCTTTTACCGTATCCGTTGACCATATTTCCACAAGCACGGGTATTTCGGCATACGAGCGTTCGGTCAGCATCAAGGCTTTAATCGATCCAGCGGCGCGTGCGGAGGATTTCCGCCGTCCCGGGCATATCTTTCCGCTGATCGCCAAGGAAGGCGGCGTGTTGCGCCGTGCCGGCCATACGGAAGCGGCAATTGATCTAGCCCTTCTCTGTGGAGCAAGCCCGGCGGCAACCATCTGCGAAATTATTAAAGAGGATGGTTCTATGGCCCGTCTTCCCGATCTTGTAACATTCAAAAACAAGCATGGCCTCAAAATGATTACGATTGAAGAGCTGATCCGGTACCGCAATGAAAAGGAGCAGCTTGTGGAACGGGTCGTGGATGTGACCATGCCGACCGACTTCGGCGAGTTCCGCGCCGTTGCGTACAAAAACAAAGTGGACGACAAGGAGCATGTCGCATTTGTTAAAGGCGAAATCAAGCCTGACCAGCCCGTGCTGGTGCGCGTCCATTCGGAATGCCTGACGGGGGATGTATTCCATTCTCATCGGTGCGACTGCGGACCGCAGCTTGCCGCTGCGATGAACCAGATCAATGAAGCCGGCGCCGGCGTTCTGCTTTATATGCGCCAGGAAGGACGCGGCATCGGGCTGATCAACAAATTAAAGGCATATGCGCTTCAGGAGCAGGGATTGGACACGGTTGAGGCGAATATTAAACTAGGCTTTGCTCCCGATTTGCGGGAATACGGGATAGGCGCACAAATCCTGAGGGATCTTGGCATTACTCAAATGCAGCTTATGACCAACAATCCGCGCAAAATCAAAGGGCTTGAAGGGTACGGCATCGAAGTGGTTGACCGCGTGCCAATCCAGATGCCGGCCAATGACAGCAACCGTGGCTATTTGCGCACCAAGGCTGCCAAGATGGGGCATTTGCTGGAGTTGGATGAACTGGAGCAAGCACAGCAGGGCGAAAAAGCGGCAACAACGCCGCAGCACTAATATAACTGGAGAGGAAGTAGCAGACATGGCAAAATATTATGAAGGACATTTAGTATCCCAGGGATTGAAATATGGCGTAGTTGTGGGCAGATTTAATGAATTCATCTCCGGCAAGCTGCTTAGCGGAGCATTGGACGCGTTCAAGCGGCATGGAGCGGAGGACGATGATGTTGAAGTGGCATGGGTGCCAGGCGCTTTTGAAATTCCGCTGATTGCCCAAAAAATGGCGGAAAGCGGCAAATATGACGCTGTTATTACACTTGGCGCGGTAATCCGCGGCTCTACGCCGCATTTTGACTATGTGTGCAGCGAGGCGGCCAAAGGCGTAGCTGCAATTGCGCTAAAAACCGGCATTCCGACGATATTTGGCGTTCTGACGGTGGATTCCATCGAGCAGGCAATTGAGCGTGCGGGCACAAAAGCCGGCAATAAAGGATATGAAGCGGCTGCCAGCGCTATCGAAATGGCGAATTTGAGCAAGCAGCTTCAGGGCTAACGCCTTGATTTGCCAGACGGCGGGAGGGCTTCATTTTGTCAGTGCTTTACAGGCTTGAAACGTTTGAAGGTCCGCTTGACCTGCTTCTCCATCTGATCGATAAAGCGGAAATCGATATCCACGATATTTCCATCAGCGAAATTACGGTTCAGTACATGGACTATCTGAATGCCATGAAGGAGCTGGAGCTGGAGGTTACCAGTGAATTTCTGGTTATGGCGGCAACGCTGCTGGCGATCAAAAGCAAGCAGCTGCTGCCCAAACCTCCCGTTTTTGATGATGAGCCGGAAGATTGGTACGACGATGGCATGGACATGCGGGATGAACTGATTCAGAGGCTGGTGGAATATCGCAAATTCAAGGCGATCGCGGAGCAGCTGCGCGATAGGGAGCATGACAGAAGCCTGCTGTTTTCCCGCGAGCCTGAAGATATGACTCCGTTTTTGAAGGAAGTTCCGGTTAATCCGGTGGAAGGGCTGCATCTATCCGATCTGGTGAATGCTTTCCAGAAGGCGCTGCGAAAAGCGGCAAGACGGAATTTTGTAGCGACCGTGCACCGTGACGAAATTTCCGTCAAAGATCGCATTCATGATATTGTGGAGCTTCTGAAGCAATATGAGACGGTTCGATTTTCCAAGCTGATCCGTGAAAATATGGACAGGCATGAAATCGTCGTTACCTTTCTTGCGATATTGGAGCTTATGAAGATGAAGCATATCCGGTGCCATCAGCATGGGCTGTTTGATGATATCGTGATTCACTGGAGAGGAGAAACCGGGCAAGATGGATTATCAGCATTTGAAGAAAATTATTGAGGGCTTGCTTTTTATGGCCGGGGATGAAGGTTTGAACAAGCGCCAACTAGGCGATATTCTGGAGTTGAACATGGAATTTGCCGTTGAGCTTGTGCATGATCTTCAACGGGATTTGGAGCGCGAGGCAAGAGGCGTTCAAATTTCCGAAGTTGCCGGTTCCTTTCGGATGACGACGCATCCGGAGCATGCGCCTTATTTTGAACGTATGGCCTATACGCCAACACGGGCCCAGCTATCGCAGGCTGCGCTTGAAACGTTGTCGATTGTTGCCTACCGTCAGCCGATTACAAGAATTGACGTTGAAGAGATCCGTGGAGTCAAAAGCGACAGGGCGATTCAATCGCTTGTATCCAAGGATCTGATTGAGGAGGTTGGCCGGGCAGAAGCGATTGGCCGCCCCATCCTATACGGTACAACAAAAGCGTTTCTGGACTATTTCGGCCTGCCATCCATTAAGGATTTGCCTGAACCGAAGCAGGTCAACATGGAGGACGAGCTTGACGAACATACGCAACTGCTGTTCGAGAAGCTGGACGGCCGCCAAATGACGATTGATGAATTAAAAGAGGAATGAGAAAACGCCGCTTGGTCATACTATATTCAACCTGTTTTTGGAAACGGAGGGAACACAAACGTGTTTGACGCTCCCTATGGTTGGATAATGACCGGCGGCCTTTTTTTTGTCCTTGCGCTGGTTGTGCTGTTGTCTTCGCCGATCGTAATCGACGGATATTATAGGCGAAGCGGCAATAAGGATGATGCCCAATTCACCGTGAAGCTGCTGTACGGGCTGATTAAATACCGAGTGAAAGTGCCTTTTGTTCGTTTTACGGGCAAATCGCTTCAGTTGAAGGAGCACATTTCCACAAGCAGCGCAGGACAAAGCGACTCTCACAAGCAAAATGATGAGATTGACGCAGAACGAGTCGTGCGAATGATCGACAAGTGGAAGCAGCTGCTGGAAATGACGAGAGACTTTACCGGAGTGGTAAAACACGCGTTGGAGCGTGTCGATGTGCATCGCTGGCAATGGTCTACATCCGTTGGAACGGGAGATGCCATGTGGACGGCTATGGCTACTGGGCTTGTATGGTCGATTAAGACGAGCGCGATCGGCCTGCTGTCGCAGGTAGTCAGACTTAAATCACATCCGGAATTGAAGGTCGATCCCGTTTATGACCGCCCTGCTTTTACAACGGAGTGGTCGTGCATAGCTCAAATCCGCTTCGGTTATGCTATTCTTGCCGGACTGCAGCTGTTCATTCGCATGAAGAAATGGAAAGGAGGCGTCAAGCTATGGCAGAACATCCTATTCAAGGCTTAATGCAAACCGCAATGGAAAACATTAAAGAAATGGTTGACGTCAATACAATTGTTGGCGATCCGGTACAAACGCCGGACGGCAGCGTTATTATGCCTATCTCCAAGGTAGGCTTTGGTTTTGTGGCAGGCGGCAGCGATATCCGGATGGATAATGGCGGAGACAAGCATGATGCGGCAAAAGACGACGCTCACAACGCTTCGGTTTCTTTGCCGTTTGGCGGCGGCAGCGGCGGCGGCGTATCCATTACGCCGATCGCCTTTTTGGTTGTTGGGGCAACGGGCGTTAAAGTCGTGCCGCTGGACAATCAGACTCATCTGATGGAACGCGTCATCGATTCCGCCCCTCAAGTATTTGACAAGCTGCAAAACATGATGCGGCGCAACAGCTCCGGCGACTTTGTGGAATCCACGACAACAACAATCGTGGACGGGCATATGTAAATGTTGCAATAGCTCAGATGGCCGAGGGGAAGGCGCAAGGCTTTCCAGCGGCAATCCGGCCTCCCGCGCGTAAGCGACGGGAGGTTTTTTGCGTATCCATCATTTTCGGCTCCATAGCTCGTCTATTGAGCGATGTACAGGCATATACTACATTAGATTGCATCAATCAACTTGAACCAACACCGGAAGGAGCCAGCTTAGAATGACAACCGGGTTATACAGATTTTGGACAAGGCTTGGAGCCGTGCTGGCCGTATTGGCGCTGCTGGCGGGATTGGCGCCGGGCGGAGCCTCCGCAGCGCCTTCAATCGGCACAAACGCTAAAGGTGCTGCATTAGTCGATGTAGAATCGGGGCGGCTGCTTTATAGCAGCAACGGCGATACGCCAATGAGGATAGCCAGCTTAACCAAAATTATGACTGCTATCGTGGCCATAGAACATGGTCATTTGGACGACATGGTAAAGACGGGGAAACGAGCTGTCGGAAAGGAAGGCTCCTCGATTTATCTTCAGCTAGGCGAAGAGATGAGTTTATCCAATATGCTCTACGGCCTAATGCTTCGCTCCGGCAACGACGCGGCCACTGCTATTGCGGAACATGTAGGAGGCTCGGAAGAAGGATTTGTCCATCTTATGAATGAAAAGGCGGCCATGCTGGGCTTGACACATACGCAATTCCGCAACCCGCACGGACTAGATGAAGAGGGGCATTATTCCTCGGCGAACGATCTTGCGCGGATGGCGGCCTATGGTCTTAAAAACAAAGACTTTGCGGCAATTGTGAGCACTCGCGTCAAAGATGTGCCGAACCCTCACGAGAAGTGGAGCTACCGCTGGTTGAATAAAAACAAAATGCTTGCTATGTACGAAGGAGCGGACGGCGTAAAAACGGGCTACACCAAAAAGGCGCTTCGTTGTCTTGTTAGCTCGGCTACCCGCAACGGGCAAAGGCTTGCAGCCGTGACGATCAACGACGGGGACGACTGGAAAGATCATCAGCAATTGCTGGACTGGGGGTTCAGCAATTATCCGCTTCAGACACTCGCTGAAAAGGGCCAATCCATTGAAGGGGTTGCTCAAGTAGCTGGCCAAACCTTTCTTTATCCATTGGAAGAAGGCGAAGGAGCAGGGGTTCAAAGCAAGCTGGAGCTGATTCCCGCAGCCGGGGAGCGGTATGAACTGGGCGAACGCGGCAGATTGCTGTTTTATTTAAACGGCAATCCCATCGGCAAAGTTCCGGTCTATGATCCGGACAGTCCCTTGATGTCAGCGGGCGGCGATTAGTTATAAAGGCCAAGGGATCCGCATAGCGGAAATGTTGCCAAGCCATGCCTTCGCCAGGGAGAAGCGGAGGCGGGTTTTTCCGGGGGAGGATTGTGGAGGATGGTAAACTGGATATGGCTTTTTTTTATCGTGGCAAGCGTAGTGGTGGCGGCGTTTACGGGGAAAATGGATGACGTAACCGCCGCTGCTTTTGATGGAGCCAAATCAGGCGTGACCGTAAGCTTTGGACTGATTAGCATTATGGTGTTTTGGCAGGGCATGATGTCCATCGCCGAACAAGCGGGATTGCTCAAAAAGCTTGCCGCTATGCTTGGGCCTGCTGTTCGCTGGCTGTTTCCCGATGTTCCTAAGGATCATCCCGCCATGGGGTATATTATGAGCAACCTGAGCGCCAACCTGTTTGGCCTTGGCAATGCCGCAACTCCGATGGGCATCAAAGCGATGCAGGAGCTGCAGAAGCTGAATCCGCACAAGGAGACGGCGACGGCGGCGATGTGTACGCTGCTTGCCCTGAATACATCCAGCATCACGCTAGTGCCAACAACGCTTATTGCAATCCGCATGAATTATAATTCCGCCAATCCGGCCGAAATCATCGGCACAACGATTGCCGCAACCTTCGTAGCGACCGCAGCTGCCATTATGGCGGACCGCTGGTACAGAAGTCGGTTGAAAGCTCCGCCGGGAGGTGGATGAAATGTATGAGCTGTTTTCGACGTTATCCGCATGGATGATTCCAGGCATTATCGTGTTTATTCCTTTGTACGCCATGCTGCGACGCAAAATTCCGGTATATGAAGTATTTGTGGACGGTGCCAAAGACGGCTTTGGCACCGCAATCGGAATCATTCCCCATCTGGTGGGCATGATGGTAGCCATCAGTATGTTCCGGGCGTCGGGCGCTATGGAACTGATGCTGTCGGCTGTCCGTCCGTTTTTTGATTGGCTGGGCATTCCCAGCGAGGTATTGCCGCTTGCCGTGCTCAGGCCGTTGACGGGTGCGGGTTCGCTTGCTTTTACGGCAGATTTGATCAGTACATACGGGCCAGACTCCATGATCGGCCGAATCGCTTCTACTATTCAGGGAAGCACGGATACAACACTGTACGTGTTAACGGTTTATTTTGGCGCGGTTGCTGTACGCCGGACAAGATATGCGCTGAAGGTCGGCCTGTTTTCCGATCTGGTCGGATTTTTTGCCGCAATCGCCGTTTGTCTCTATTTGTTCCGTTAAATTGGGCTACCGCTTGTTTCTGGAGTAAAACTTATATAGCTTGTGCTTTGGCCCTCCAATCGGTATGATGGAGAGTGAGGTGAAAGCATTGGAACGTTTACAAAAAATATTGGCGCAAGCCGGGATTGCTTCGAGACGCAAATGCGAGGAGCTCATTCTGTCCGGCGTTGTCGAAGTCAACGGCGAAAAGGTGACGACGCTTGGCGTAAAGGCTGATCCTGCGGCGGATGTCATCACCGTTAACGGCAAGCCAATCAAAGGCGAAAAAAAACTTTATCTGATGATGAACAAAGTAAAAGGCGTGATAACAAGCGCCAGTGATCCCAAGGGTCGGAAAATCGTAACCGATTACCTGCCGGGCATCAAGGAGCGGGTTTATCCTGTAGGCCGGCTGGATTATGATACGGAAGGGCTGCTGCTGCTTACCAACGACGGCGAGTTTGCCAACCTGCTCACTCATCCCAAGCATCACGTTCCGAAAACGTACCATGCGACGGTTAAAGGCGTGCCGCACGGCACAGCGCTGGAGCAGCTTCAAAGAGGCATTCAGCTGGAGGATGGCATGACGGCTCCCGCCGAGGTAGAGTACCACGATGTGGCTTCGGATGACAAGGAAGCTACAATTTCCATCACGATCTACGAAGGACGCAATCGCCAAGTCAGACGTATGTTTGAAGCGATCGGGCATAAGGTAGTGCGGCTGAAACGGATTAAGTTCGGAGATGTCGGTTTGCAAGGGCTGGGACGCGGAAAATATCGTCATTTGACGCCTCAAGAGGTTCAAGGACTTATTTCCGCCGCAAGTAAGACACATAATGTTCACAAATAGCATTTGGCGGCGGCAGTTTTTGCCGTCTGCTTTTCGTTATAATGAAATAACGGTGGTGAGATAATGGGGAAATCCCGAAGAAGAATCCAAATCATTATTTTGATTGCGGTATTTGTCATAGGCGGCTATGCAATCGGGACAACCCTGTTCGCCAAAAACGATAATGGGCAGCTAAGCCCGGGAGACAAGCCGCCCGCCTTTGCGCTTGCGGATCTTGACGGCAACGTGTTTCAGCTGTCGGATTATGAGGGCAAACCGGTGATTGTCAATTTCTGGGGCAGTTTTTGCGAGCCTTGCGTCAGGGAAATGCCGGAATTTCAGAGGCAATATCAGAAGTGGCAGGATAAAGGGCTTACGGTTCTCGCGATTAATTTGAGCGAGGACACGCTTACTGTGCAAAATTTCGTCAAGCGCTTCCAATTGGATTATCACATTTTGCGCGATATCGGGCGAAAGACGGAACGCAGCTACGGACTTCGTTCCTATCCGACCACCTTTTTCATTCAGCCAGACGGCAAGCTGATGGAGGCTGTTGTTGGCGGCATGAGCGAAGAGGATATTGAGAAACGCGTGCAGCGTTTGCTCCAGCTGTAGGGGGTTATGGCTTGCTTGTTCCGGAGAATACTAAATGCGAGTGCGGTCATCAAAACGCCGTAGGCACCGTGCTGTGCGAATCATGCGGAAAACCGCTGCTGGAAGATCTTCAGAAATCCGATACGCCTCTGGAAATGAGGTACGACGGGGTTGCGCGGCGTTCGCAAAAAACCAATCCCTCAATCATTGACAAGGTGTGGAATTTTTTCTCTTCGGTCAAAATTGCGATCTATTTGATTGTCATCACCTTTTTGACGGCGATGCTGGGTACGATCTACCCCCAGGAAAATACCTTTATCAATAATTTCGAGCCATGGCTGTATTATGAGCAGACCCATGGACTTCCAGGCAAAATCTATTATGCGCTGGGGCTGTCGCGGACGTACGAAAGCTGGTGGTTCATCGGCTTGCTGGTTATGATCGGCACTTCACTCGTCATATGCAGCCTGGACCGGGTGCTGCCTCTTTACCGGGCGCTCAGCAAGCAGCAGATCCGCAAGCATCACCAATTTCTTCATCGCCAGAAGACCGTATACCGGGGCGATGTTGATGGCAATGCTGGTGAATGGGTGGCGCAATTCGCTGCGCAGCTGAAACGCAAGGGATACAACATACATAGTGATGAATCCGGAACCGCGATGCTGGCGGAGAAAAACCGCTTTAGCAGATGGGGACCTTACATCAACCATATCGGCCTTATCCTGTTTCTGCTTGCCATTCTCGCACGCAGTATTCCGGGCTGGCAGATGGATACCTATGTCACGGTGCCGGACGGGGATACGGTAGAAATCCAGGGAACGAATTATTATGTTAAAAGCGAAAAGTTTACGGTGGATTTTTATAGCGACGACGAACTGCCGGATTCGCTAAAGGGCAAGCCAAGGCCAAAAAATTTCGAAACCAAGGCTGTTTTGTATCAATGCGTGCAAGATTGCGGCGATCCCCTCAAAAGTCCGGAACTGGAGGAGGTAAAGAGGCACGATATTGCCGTCAACTCCCCTCTGCAGTATAAAGGACTTAAATTGTTTCAATTTGATTTTAATCTTACGCCGAGGTTAAATGCCGTCCATCCCGTGCTGGTGGACAAAACCACCGGAGAGATTTACGGTCCGTTCGATTTGCCGATGAAGGATTCCGAGCCCGTCCATAAGCTGGGACCGTTTACATTGGAGCTTTACGCCAATTACATGGAGTTTGCCCTCGACAGCGAAGGAAAACCGACGACACTGTCCCGTGATCCTAACGCGCCGGCTTTTGTATTTACGGTCAAAGGACCCGGCCTGAAGCCGGAAGGCGAACCATATATGTATTTTCCAATGCAGAAGGATAAGGTCCGGTTTGCCCAAGACAGCATAAATCGGGCTTTGGCGGACAGGATCGAAATCCGAGTGGATGGAATGGAAAACGTTGATTTTTCGGAAGCGACTACCTTTCTTAACGTTAGAATGGACAAGGCTTTGTCCTTTCTATGGATTGGCGGCATTATTTCCATGGTGGGGCTTGTAATGGGCACCTATTGGCAGCATCGCAGAATTTGGCTGCGAATCGACGAAGGCAAGCTTTCGCTTGGCGCTCACAGCAACAAGAACTTTTTCGGGCTGAGAGCCGAAATTGCCGCGGCTTTAAAAAAGACGGGGATTGAAGTCGAACCAAAGCGACTTGATAACGGGGGGAACAACGCGTGAATCTAGTGGATTTCAGCAGCGATGCGTTTATAGCGGCATTTTTCCTGTATTGCATTGCTTTTATGCTGTATGTCATTGCGATTGCGGGCAGAAAATGGAGCAACAGAGATCCGGTCGAGCATGAACGCAAGTGGAGCCGCATTGCGTTTTTCTCCTCCAGCGCCGGCCTTGGCGCGCATATCGTGTTTTTTGTTACGCGCTGGATTGGCAGCGGACAAATTCCGACCAGCAACATGTACGAATTTCTGACGTTTCTGGGCATGGCCATTATGATGGCGTACACTGTAATCTTTTTTCTGTACCGCAAGCCGCTGCTTGGCATGTTTGCGCTGCCGCTAACGATTATTATCGTGGCGTACGCATCGGTGTTTCCTCAAGAGGTGCAGCCGCTGATACCGGCATTAAAATCGATCTGGCTGAAAATCCATGTGACGTTTGCGGCGCTTGGCGAAGCCTTTTTTGCCGTCGGTTTTGCAGCAGGATTGATGTATCTGCTCAGGGTTATCGACTTTAAGGATCGCTCCAAGGCGGGCCGCCGTTCGCAGTTTTGGGTGGAGTTCTGTCTCTATTCAATTATGGTTGTTATTGGCTTTATCGTAGCGGTGTTTGTCTTCCGCGGAATGGGTTATGAAGCCCAGTTTACGCAGGAAAAGGTTGTGATCGACGCCAAAGGCGTTGATTCCATCGTGCAGGAAACGGTGCATTACACCTTGCCGCCTATCGTTAAACCGTATAACAGCAGCGTGGATTATGCCGATTCTTTTCTTGGCGTAAAGGAGTCGCTGTTTGAAGCTCCATCCTGGATGAACGGCGTTAATGCAGGACGCAAATTCAATACCGTTCTCTGGTCAATTATTGCAGGTTCGCTGTTATATGGTCTGCTTCGTCTGATTTTCCGCAAGCCGCTTGGCGCTGTTATCCATCCCGCATTGGAGGGCATCGACCCTGAAGATTTGGATGAAATCAGCTACCGGGCGATTGCAATCGGATTTCCGATCTTTACGTTAGGCGCGCTCATCTTTGCGATGATTTGGGCCGAAATCGCCTGGGGCCGCTTCTGGGGCTGGGACCCCAAAGAGGTATGGGCCTTGATTACTTGGCTGTTCTATAGCGCATATCTGCACTTCAGGCTGTCGCGCGGATGGCAAGGACTTCGTTCCTCCTGGCTTGCAGTAATCGGGTTTGTCATTGTATTGTTTACATTAGTGGGCGTGAACCTAATTATTGCGGGCTTGCACTCCTACTCTGGTGTATAATAGAGGTTGTTCAAAAAGTTCACTTTTGATTACCTTTTTGAACACGAATTACTAGGGCGTGTCTGGAAACTCCGCAGGGAGCGGAAATTGCCGAATTTTGTTCCATGCAAGGCGCTTTTTGGAAGGCTTACCGGGGTAAGTCAAGAAAAAGTTACGCAGCAGGGGGCGAAAAGGCGGTGATCGATGGCCTTGAGCGAGTTTCCAGACACGCCCTGGAAGAATAGAGTTTTTTTTACTGAGAGGAGCTGCTCCCAATTGTCTGATTATAACAACCGTATTCTGGTAGTAGATGATGAGGAACGTATTCGTCGTCTGCTCAAAATGTATTTGGAAAAAGAAGGTTATCTAATTGATGAGGCAGAAGACGGAGAACGGGCGCTGAAGCTGGCGTCCAACACGGACTATGCCCTTATTCTGCTAGATGTGATGCTGCCTGGCATCGATGGCGTGGAGGTATGCTCTCGCCTGCGCCAGATCAAGTCTACTCCGGTTGTTATGCTGACTGCCAAAGGCGAAGAGATGAACCGGGTTCAAGGTTTTGAAGTAGGCGCAGACGATTACGTCATCAAGCCGTTTAGCCCGAGGGAAGTGATTTACCGGGTAAAAGCGATCTTGCGTAGATCGTCAGCCACCGCTTTTCTTACGAATGAAGCCAAAACAAGCAGCAATATCGTGTTTCCTCATCTTATTATTGAGCATGATGCTCACCGCGTTACGGCAGGGGGCCATGAGGTCAGCCTGACGCCTAAGGAATACGAGCTGCTGCATTATTTGGCCGTTTCGCCGGACAAGGTGTTTTCGCGCGAAGATTTGCTGAAGGATGTATGGAACTATGAATTCTTCGGCGATTTGCGTACGGTTGATACACATGTCAAGCGCCTACGTGAAAAGTTGAACAAGGTTTCGCCTGAAGCGGCATCCATGATTACGACCGTTTGGGGCGTCGGCTACAAGCTTGAGGTGCCTAAATAAATGAAGTTGTGGGATCGGCTGGCCCGGATGCTGTGGTACAGCGTAGTCGGTAAGCTTTGGGCGACCATTATGCTGCTGGTTGCGTTTGTTTTGCTGATATTGGGTTTTTTCCTGCTGCAATACATCGACATTTGGTTTCATGAAAATACCCAGGATATTAAACTGCTGTTTATTGTTACTGCGGTTATCGGGTTTTGCTTATCGACATTTTTTGCCTTTTTTTTGTCGCGCAACTTGCAGCGTCCGCTGATCCAGCTAAAGGATGCCGCTGACTCCATTTCGCAGGGCGATTACAGCACTCGGGTACAGATTCGTTCGCGTGACGAAATCGGGCAATTGGCAAAAACGTTCAACCATATGACGGAGCAGATCGACAAGCTGATTCACGATTTGAATCATGAAAAAAACCATCTGGCGAGCATTTTGCGCAGTATGGGAGATTCCGTCATTACCTTTAATGCGGAAGGGGAGGTCATTTTGACTAACCCAAGCGGACATCTGCTGATCACCCAGTGGTCGTCGCTGGAGGGCGGCTGGCTTGAAGTCCCCCGCAAAAAGTCGAATATGCCATTTGCCAAGGTGCCGATGCCGCTCCGGGATGTTTTTCATACAGTCATGACCGAAGGCCATGATGCGATGGACAAAATTCATGTGCACAGCAGCGTATGGTCCGTCGTGATGGCGCCATTGCAATCCGGCGGCGTTATAAGGGGAGCCGTTGCCGTTATCCGCAACGTGACGGAGGAGCATCGGCTGGACAAGCTGCGCCGCGACTTCGTAGCGAATGTATCCCATGAGATCAGGACTCCGTTATCTATGCTTCAAGGCTATAGCGAAGCGCTGCTGGATGAAATTGTGGCTTCTCCGGAAGAGCGGAAGGAGCTCGTGCAGGTCATCTATGACGAATCGCTTCGGATGGGGCGGCTGGTAAACGATTTTCTGGATGTCGCAAGAATGGAAGCCGGTCACGTCGATATGAATTACCAGCGTATTGATCTTAGCAATATGGTACGCCGCGTTCACCGCAAGTTTGGCGTTTATGCTAAGGAACGGGGCGTTATGCTTATGATGGATATTCCCGATGCAACGCTTGTGGTGGAGCAAGGGGATGAGGACCGATTGGAGCAGGTGCTGACCAATTTGCTGGATAACGCTTTGCGTCATACTCCATCGGGCAAAAGTATTTTGATTAAGGGAGCTGCTGTTGAAGTTAATGGCTTGCCATATATTCAACTGGAGATCAAGGATGAGGGGCAAGGCATTCCGGCAGAGGATGTGCCATTCATTTTTGAACGCTTTTATAAAGCGGATAAGGCAAGAACACGCGGCGCTTCCGGCGGGACGGGGCTGGGACTGGCGATTGTCAAAAATCTGATTGATCTTCATCAGGGGAGAATCGCCGTTGAAAGCGTCCTAAACGTCGGTACAACGTTTACGATCCTGCTCCCGGTAGAAGGGCAAGACAATAGTAGCCGAGCACTCCCGTCAAGTAAGAAATAACATCACCTATTAAGCAAAAATAGAAAGGAATTATGGCCGAGTCGTCGCGAAAGCGACCGCTTACCCATAAGACCGACAAAAAAAGCGTGCCGCATGGCACGCTTTTTGTTGAATCAACCACTAAAATCTTGTTGTTCGTGAAACATTCCGGGCAAAACGGCTCTTAGTTCAAAATGATCTCTTTGGCCGTTTTCAGCTCAGGCAGGCTGGTCAACTGATCCAGCACATCCTTTGGAGCGCCTTTGTCTACACGCAGTACCATGATGGCGGAGCCGCCTTCCAGTTGGCGACCAACCTGCATGGTTGCGATGTTGACATCGTTTGTGCCAAGCAATGTACCCACACGGCCGATAATGCCCGGTTTGTCATTATGCGAAATCAGAACAAGGTTGCCTTCAGGCGTAACGTCGACAGGATAGTTGTCGATTAGCACGATACGTGGGCCATAGCCGGTAAGCAGCGTGCCTGCTACAACATGCTCTTCTTGTTTTGTGCGAAGAGAAACGGTAACCAGGTTTGTAAAGTCCTTGGATGTCAGGGACTTTTTCACCACAATGTTTACATCGCGGATTTTGGCCAGATGCATGGAGTTAACGACATTGACCTGCTCCGAGCCAAGGTGATGCGACAATACGCCTCGCACAATGTAACGCGTAAGCGGCTGAGTATCCACATCGGCAAGCTCGCCGGAGTAGCTGATGGAAATCTCTTGCACGCCGCCTTCTGTCGATTGCGCAATGAAGCTGCCCAGCTTTTCGCCCAGCGAGAAGTATGGCTGAAGCGTGTTTTGCAGGTTTGCCGGAATCGGAGGCATGTTGACCGCATTGACAAACGGCTCGTCGCGCAAAATGTGAAGCACTTGCTCCGAAACGTCGATTGCTACGTTTTCTTGAGCTTCAACAGTAGAAGCGCCAAGATGAGGCGTTACGATGATTTTAGGATGAGTAAGGAACGGATGGTCGGCAACGGGAGGTTCAACCTCGAACACGTCAAATGCAGCGCCTGCCACAATGCCTTCATCGATCGCTTCCACCAGGGCAAGCTCGTCCACAACGCCGCCGCGGGCGCAGTTGACGATGCGCATGCCGGGTTTCATAATGCTGAACTGCGCTTTTCCGATCATATGGCGCGTTTCAGGCGTAAGCGGAGTATGCACGGTAATAAAGTCGGCTCCGCGAACAATTTCTTCAACCGTCGAAAGCTTGACGCCAAGCTTCTCGGCCCGTTCTTCCGTCAGGAATGGATCATAGCCCATGATGCTCATGCCAAAAGCTTTGGCGCGTTTTGCCACTTCGCTTCCGATCCGGCCCATGCCGAGAACGCCCAGCGTTTTGCCGCGAAGTTCAACACCCAGGAAGGACTTGCGGTCCCACGTGCCGTTTACTGTTTTCATGTAAGCTTGCGGAATGTGGCGGGCAAGCGCCATCATCATGGCAAATGCATGCTCGCAAGTTGTAATCGTATTGCCGTCCGGTGCGTTGATGACGATAATGCCTCGTTGTGTAGCGGCATCCAGATCGATATTGTCGACGCCAACACCGGCGCGTCCAACGACCTTCAGAGCTTTGCCGGCTTCCATCACTTTGGCGGTGACGCGAGTCTGGCTGCGAACCAGAAGAGCGTCGTATTCACCGATAATGGCGATTAGCTCGTCCTCGCTCAGACCTGTTTTTTTGTCCACGATGACATCAGTTGCTTCCACAAGCTGCTGGATGCCCAGATCGCTTATGGGGTCGGATACTAACACTTTGTACATGCTACACAGTCCTCCTAGTTTGGCAAGTCCTTATTCCTTGCGCGGTTATGAAAAGAAAAACCCTCTCCCCGCTCCGTTGTGGCGCAGCGGTTCGAGAGTTCAATCCACGAAGTCATGTCACTTTATTATTTTAATGCATGACAGCGGAGAAATGCAATCCTCAAACTTGCTCATTTGTGAAAATTTCGTTATGATTCAAGCAACATCCTGAGACTGTCCTAATGGAAAGTCGATTTTTTGAACACCCTCCGTCAGCCTTGTTCAGGCAGAAAGAAGGGGAGCAGTGGCAGCATCTCGGATTGATAGAAACGTGCTTTGTAATCATTAAATTGACCGGTACGGACCGCATCTGTGGAGAGCAGCAAATCCACGATGGCGCCTGCTGTCTGCAGCTTCATTTTGGCAGCTTGTCCCGATTGAATAAAGTCGTCGACGCGTCCTGTCAGGTCCTGCGGGTAGAAGCCTTGAAGTTCGCCGCGCTCCGACAGATAGTTGACCACGATGACGTTTTTAATAAGGAGCGGCTGAGCGCTCCAATCTTTCAGAGCCAGAGCGTTTTTGACCGTGTATTCATCCGGTATGTTGGGATCGATGCTTGCGGCCCATTTCTGCATAGCGGTATAATAAGCAACCTGGGCATTCAGCGCTTCCTTGGCTGCGGCCTTGTAGTTGCTTTCTTCAAGTATAATATTGCGCAGCTCCGTCATTTCCGCGTTTTTGGAGGCCGACGCCGCTTTCGAGGCAGCTTCCTTAAAGAGCTTCAGGCTTCGCGCATAACCAATTTGCGCAGTGCCCAGCAGCTCGGATTTGCCCATATCGAAGGCGCTGGCATCGGCCGCTTTTTGATCCGCAAGTTTAGCCAGACTGGAGAAGGTGGAGGCCGCATCTATGTTTTGACCCTGCGACAGCTTGGTCATCGCGTCAAGCCACTGGCTTTGAAATTCACGATAAGGCGAAAATACAGTATGATAGAAGGACACAAGGTCTTGCTGCTGATAAGGCAAACCTGAGGTTGCCGAGTTTTCAGCATTCCCGCTTTCAGGATTATACTTGGCTTCACCCTTGTCCATGCCGATTTGCACGCCGTAGAAGAACGCACCTACTGCAAACACCAGCATGCACACAAATCCAACGCTAAACATCATTGCTGTGGTAGTCAATCGTTTTTCCATGTTATTCTCCTTCGTATGTATGTAAATAGGTATAAAGACAAAAATTCCAGACAGGCGGGAAACAATGAAAAAGTTCGATTTGCGCAAAATACGGGTTCGGAAGGTCAATGTTGACGAAATTGATGACCGTATGCTACTTATTAACTTATACGCGACACAGGGACTTACTCTTATTATCGGTATCGTGTGGATATTATTTCAGCGTCAAAATATAATTCATTTGCTGTCGATCCCTTCCGCGCTGAACATTGTCTGGTGGGGACTGGGATTAGCGGCCGCCGTTGTCGCCGTAGATTTGCTTATTTCCCGCTGGGTGCCGGATGAAGTCTCCGATGACGGAGGCGTCAATGAACGCATATTCCGCCTTCGGCCCGTCTGGCACATCGCCCTGATTTCACTCGTTGTGGCGATCTGCGAAGAGCTGTTGTTCCGCGGCGCCGTACAGCATGCGTTCGGCCCTTATTGGACAAGCATCATTTTTGCCGCAATTCATGTCCGCTATTTGAGACACTGGATACCTACCGGCCTTGTTTTTTCCATTAGCTATGGATTAGGCTGGATTTATATTCAAAGCGGGTCGATCTGGGCGCCTATCATCGCTCATTTCGCCATCGACTTTGTAATGGGACTCATTATTCGCTTCAGGAGGGAGCCATGAGCAGGAAAGAAAGACATAGCCGCTCCGCAAAGGGGCGCCGGCCGATGCCGCCGTCCTTGCAAGACGACCGGACGGACGGGGCGGAGCAGGTCAAGCTGCCGCCTCGCCGCAAAAAGTTTCCGTCGAGCATCAACAAACTTTACAAATGGTATTTTAATCTGCTTTTCGTATTGTTTGTTGCTCTTGTTGTCTTCCTGTTCTGGTACGGCAACAAATTTACTCAGTAGCGGCACTATTTGGCGGCTGTTTCAATATCCGCAGGATCGATAAAGCCATAATCCCGATCCTCCAGTTCCGTCAAAAGAGTGTCCAGGGCATCCGCCGTCCAGGAAAGCTCGTGCATCAAAATATTGGCGCCGGGATGGAGCTGGTCGAGCACGTTAGCGACAACAACCTCGGGTTTGTTTTTAGCGGAGCTGTCCCAGTCCAAGGAGCCGTTAGACCATGTCATGTACAGCATGCCATGGTTTTTTGCCGTTTCCCGGACCTCATCGCTGCCTGAGCCGTATGGCGGTCTGAAAAACAGCGGCTTAACGCCGATCAAATCCTCCACCATGGTTTGAACCTCGCCGATTTGCTTCTGGACGGTTTCAAGATTTTCTTTTTTCAAATTAATATGGTCATACGAATGGTTGCCAATTGCTTGTCCCCGTTCATGGATCAGCTTCAGCAGCTCCGGATTTTGTTTAACTCTATAGCCGTTCACAAAAAATATCGCTTTTGCCCCGTGGCTGTCGAGCACATCAAGCAGTTTGGTTAACACGGCTTCATCCTTTGGACCGTCATCGAAGGTGAGCAGCACAACTTGGGATGGCGTGTCTTTCTGAAGAGGCGCAAACCGGTATGTCTCCGTCATGGCATAAAGCGGCGCTGCATTTGTTTGTTCGCCTGCCGGTTCTGCCGCAATAGGAGCAGCCGATTCAGTTGGTACCGCCGATGCTGCCGCTGATTCATCGGTCGCTGGCGTTGCGGGCGCGTCTGTTGTTTGCTCCGGCAGTGTTGGCGATGCCTCCGCAGACGCGACGGGGAGGCGATTCCCGGCTTCCGCGCCTTCGCTCGCGTCACCGCCTGCCGCTGAACAACCCGCAAGCTGCAGCATAAGCAGAGCCAGGCAAAAGTATCGCCATGGTCTTTTCATACAGGCCTCCTATCATGATGTCGAAATATAAACATGCGACACCATTGTACCACATTTGAACGATTCCTTACTTCCCGTAATAGTACTTTTCATTATATTGTATGCTTGGATGCCCCGGATTGAAGTCCTTTGCCTTTTCATGATGATGCAAGGCTTTTTTTCTTTCCCCCAGACGATCGTAACAAACGGTTAATTGAAGATGGGGCAGCCAGGTCGAGGTCGCGCGGTCGGAAAATCCCATATGCTGGGCCGGGCGATTCACCGAGATGGCTTGCTGGAACCAATAGATCGCTTGCTGGTATTGCTTTTTGTCGATAAACACGGCGCCTAGCTGACAGCAAAATTCAGGCCGCGGAGTATCGTAGTGCAACGTTCGGAGCAGCGAAGCCAGTTGTTTGTCTTGCAGAGATAGACGACCGTAGCAATCTCCTTGTTTCAAGCAGGCGTTAATTTCATCCTCCACCCATCCCTTGCCGGAGCTCAGAAACGTTTCGTACCATTCCACCGCTTCAGAGAACCTGCCGTTGTCGCGCAGCTCGTTGGCAAAATAATATTGATCGCGGGGGGAGAATTGTTCGCCGCTTTCCTGCCGTTTGAGATAGATGCGCAAATTGCGGTCGGTATGCTCCCGTTCCTTGCGGTGGGTCACGGCAACGTCGCTGTGATGGATATGGCCGGATACTGCAAGGTATTCATGCACCGGTCCGATCCATTGGTAGTTGCGGCTTCTCCGCACCAGCCGGTTTCGCCGCAGGCTGAAGATGGGGTTGCCCTTATGGTCAAAGGTTAAATGGTAGTTCATGGTCACACTGTCGTAGGGAAAAGGATTAACCGCCTTCAATGCTTTAAGCTTCCGCAAATCATCGGGTTCTATCACATCATCGGCATCCAGCCACAATATAAAGGCTTTGGTCGCTTGCCCAAAACAGAAATTGCGGGCTGCGGCAAAGTCGTCAATCCATTCAAAATCATGGATAACGGCGCCAAAGGACCGGGCAATTTCTTTTGTTTTATCGGTGGAACCGGTATCGGTAATGATGATTTCATCGACGGCGTCTGCTACGGATGACAAGCATCTGCCGAGGCTTTCTTCTTCATTGCGTACGATCATGCACAAGCTGATGGTAATCATAAATGATCTTCCTTTCGCTTTTCATTGGTACCATAGTATTAAGGGGGTGAGCCCTTGGTGCGGTCCTATTTGGAGGCGAACTTCTGTTTTGTCAAAATTAAACTGGCATTCCTCCGTGTATTTGCTATAATGATGAATGATTGATCAAGCCTATATTGCACCGGGGAGCTGGATTGGCTGGCTGAGAGGGAATGACGCATCATTCCGACCCGTATACCTGAACCGGATAATGCCGGCGGAGGAAGGAAGCTACATTTTTCAAATTAACGTTGCGTTTTTTTGGCGTATGCCGGAAATGTGGGCGATTTTGAAAAAGAGGCAGCGAATGTTAGCGTCCTTCGTATGAAGGACGTTTTTTTGCATTTTCCAGAGGTATGAAGATAGGATGGTCGGTCTAAAACAATCGTGATAGAGAGAGGGAGAGATCGACATGTTGAGACAAGGAAAAGGAAGGCGCGGACGGTGGTCGCTTGGGCTATTGGCCGTAACGGCGATTGCGCTGACGGTGGCTGGTTGTGGAGGCAAAGCTGGAAACAATGTCGGAACAGAGGGCAATGAAGCGGGAACGAAAGAGGAGGTTTTGCAGAAGGTACAGGTTGTGCTGGACTGGTCGCCGAATACGAACCATACCGGGCTTTTTGTGGCCCGGGATTTGGGATATTTCAAGGAACACGGATTGGATGTCGAAATTCTGCAGCCAGGCGCGGACGGAGCGGACGCAATGGTAGCTTCAGGCGCTGCGGCGTTTGGCGTCAGTTATCAGGAGTCGGTGACCATGGCGAGAATCGCCGGCGTACCTCTGGTATCCCTTGCCGCGGTCATTCAGCACAATACATCCGGTTTTGCATCGCCAAAAGCGAAAGGCATCGATTCCCCCAAACAATTTGAAGGCAAACGTTACGGCGGCTGGGGCGCTCCCGTGGAGGAAGCTGTCATTGATGCGTTGATGCGCACTGAAGACGCAGACGTTGGCAAAGTGGACATTATGAGCATCGGGGATAGCGACTTCTTCTCGGCGGTGGAGCGCGATATTGATTTTGCCTGGATCTATTATGCCTGGACGGGCGTCGAGGCCGAGCTTCGCGGCGAGCAGCTGAACATGGTATATTTGACCGATTACAGCGAAAAGCTGGATTATTATACGCCGGTGCTGGTGACGACCGAAGAGATGATAAGCGGCTCTCCGGAGCTGGTTAAATCCTTTACCGAAGCGGCTGCGCAAGGCTACCAATATGCGATTGAACATCCTGCCGAAGCGGCGGACTTGCTTATCAAGGCAGAGCCGGATTTGAATCCCGAGCTTGTGAAAGCCAGCCAGGAGTGGCTGAGCAGCCGTTACCAGGACGATGCGCCGCGTTGGGGCGAGCAGAAGCTGAGCGTCTGGCAGAATTATGCCGATTGGATGTTTGAAAACGGACTGCTGGAAGGCAAGCTGGAAGCTGAAGCAGCCTTTACGAATGAATTCCTTCCATCTAAATAAGCAGGGGAATAAAGTGAAAATCCAAGGAGATGAATCCAATGGCAAACGCATTAGTCAGCATTCAGATTTTGCCCAGCACGCCAGGGGGAGCCAGCGTGCTGCCCTTTGTTGATGCAGCAATCGATATTATTAAAGCTTCCGGTGTAGCCTATCGGGTTGCCCCGCTTGAAACAACGATGGAGGGCGAATTGTCCCAGCTTCTGGCGGTTGTTCAGGACATGAACACCGCTATGACGGATATGGGTTGTGCCTCTGTCATTTCGCAAATTAAAATTTACTACAATCCGCAAAACGGGGCTTCAATGGATCGTCTGCTGGAGAAATACCCCGATGGGCAATAACAAAACTAGCCGCTGGAGCGCCATTTGGCCCCCAGTTGCAGTCCTTTCGGCGCTTTTGCTCTTTTGGCAAAGCGCCGTCAGTCTGGGTTGGGTCCAGGGCTGGCGCATTCCGGCTCCGATCGCGGTGGTGCAGGAGGCAATCGCCATCTGGCCCCGGCTGATGATGCATGCGGGTTACACGCTGCAACTGACTTTAATCGGCTTTGGCGGCGGCGCGGCGGCGGGTTTTGTGCTCGCCGCTTTGCTGCATCTGCTGCCCGGCGTAAGACGCGGTCTATATCCGTTATTTGTCCTGTCGCAAAATGTGCCGATCGTTATTTTGGGCCCAATCATGACGATGCTATTTGGTTACGGTTTGCTGCCAAAGGTGCTTCTTGTAATGATGGTATGTTTTTTTCCCGTTGTAGTGGCGATGTTGAGCGGTTTGTCTCATGCCGACGCTGCGCTGCGGCATTATCTGACGATGATCGGTGCGGGAAAGTGGACCTTGTTCTGGCGACTTGAGTTGCCGGGCTCATTGGTTCATTTGTTTTCCGGCTTAAAAATCGCGGTCTCCTACAGCGTTGTAAGCGCCGTGTTTGCCGAGCTGCTGGCCCCCAAAAATGGTTTAGGCGGCTTTATGGTGCTGTCGTCGAGAGGGTTTATGCCTGAACGGAGCTTTGCCGCGGCGCTGCTCATTGTTGTGGTCAGCCTGCTGCTGTTTGGCTTGATTGTATGGTGCGAGCGTCTTGTCGTGAAATGGCGGCCGCAAGCGGAAGGGGGGAGCGATCATGCTTGAAGTGCAAGGCGTAAGCAAATCCTTTGGGGAAGGCGGCTCCGCCAAGGAAGTATTGCGGGATGTGTCCCTAACCGTTGGGGAGGGAGAATTTGTATCACTGATTGGTCCTTCCGGGAGCGGAAAATCAACTTTGTTTAGTCTGATCGGAGGATTGCAGGCTCCATCTGCTGGACGTGTCGTGGTAGGAGGCGCGGATACTACCGGCAAAACCGGACATATCGCGTATATGCCGCAACAAGCTTCGCTGCTGCCATGGAGGACGGTTGCAGGCAATATCGAGCTGGCTTTGAGCATTGCCGGACAAGTCGACAAAACATCCAACAAAGCTACTGTGCAAAAATGGCTGGAGGCGGTTGGCCTCGGGGAATATGCCAATGCCTATCCGCACGTGCTTTCCGGCGGCATGGCGCAGCGCGTGTCATTTCTGCGGGCGCTTCTGTCGCCGCAGCCTTTAATGCTGCTGGATGAGCCGTTTGGAGCGCTGGACGCGCTGACCCGATTGCATATGCAGCAATGGCTGCTATCCATTTGGGAGAGCAACCGGCGCTCGGTTCTGCTGATTACCCACAGCATCGAGGAGGCGCTGCAATTGTCGGACCGCATTCTCGTTTTGTCAGCATCTCCGGGAAAAGTTGTAGATGAAGTCGTTGTGCCGTTTGAGCGGCCGCGCCGGGAAGATTTATGGACCGACACTCGGTGGAGCGAGCTGAAGGGCCGGATTTATAACGGGCTTCAAGGCATTGAGGGGAGGAACGTATAATGAGCGTCCAAAAGCAAGGCAATGAGTCGCGAGACGAGTCGCGGGAGCAGATAGCGAAAACAACTACCCCTAAAGACATATTAGAAGGGGATGCGGTACATGCTGCTTCGGAAGGCGCGCCAGTTCCGGGTGGGGGTTATGCCGCACCGGATTGGTTCCGCATCGCTCCCCAATGGAGCGCCTCTGAACCCTACCGCTGCATTGACGCTCACTTGCATGTTGATCAATACAGTGAAGGCGAGAGGGAGAAGCTGCTGGAGCAATCGTTTGAGGATGGCGTAGAGGCTGTTGTTGCTGTGTCGATGGGACTGCGTTCCAGTCAAGAAAACCGCCGTCTGGCAGAGCGTTATTCTGGGCGAATATTGCCCGCTTACGGATGGCATCCCGAGCAGGAGCCGCTAACTTTGCCGGCGAGAGACGAACTGATCTCATGGATTAAAGCCAGACATGAATCCGGCGAGAAATTTGCAATCGGAGAGGTTGGTTTGCCTTATTACAAGCGAACCGAGGCGGAAGCAAACGGAGAAGCTTTCGATGAGAAGCCTTATTTGGATTGTCTGGAGTCCTTTATTTCCCTGGCGGCAGAGCTTGACCGTCCTTTGGCCCTGCACGCCGTTTATGAGGATGCTGATAAGGTGCTGCTACTGTTGCGGAACTACGGCATTTCCAAAGCCCATTTTCATTGGTTCAAAGGGAGTCAATCCAGTATTACGGCTATGGCCGCCGCCGGGTATATGATATCGGTAACGCCGGATGTTGCCTACGAGGAAGAAATCCGAAAGCTGGTGGAATCGTACCCGCTGGAGCTGTTGTTGGCGGAGACGGACGGTCCCTGGCCATTCGAGGGACCTTACTCCGGACATACGACGGTCCCTTCCATGACGCGCGGCGTCATCAGAGATATTGCCGCCATCAAGGGGCTAACCGAACGGGCAACGGCGAAGGCGCTTCTTTCCAACACCAAACGATATTATGGTATCGGCTAATCGGCCAGAACCCAGTTACTTAACCTTCGCGCACCGTTTTTCTCCATTTGACGGCTGCGCTTATTTTTATGGTGGAGGAGCCCTCCGAGCCGTTAATCATCTCAAGCAGCTCTTTTGCCGCCAAATACCCGCTTTCGTAACGGGGGATGGAAATGGTCGTTAAGCCGGCCAGCGCCGCCGTATCGGAATCATCAAAGCCCGTCACGGAAATATGCTCCGGCACCTTGATGCCCCGCTCCTCAAATGCCTTGATCGCCCCAATCGCCATATTGTCATTGGCGCAAACCAGTACCTCCGGCAGATCATTGCCAAGAAACATCAGCTTGCCCGCCTGATAGCCGCTTTTTTCGCGGTAATTGCCATGATAATAATTTTTCTGGTCAAAAACGATGCCGTTTTTGTGGAGCGTATCGGCAAAGCCTGCAAAACGCTCCTGGTTATCCAGCGTATGGCCAAGCCCGCCCAGGTAACCGAATTTGCGAAACCCTCTATCCACCAGCGCCTGTACCATTTCGCACATAGCCGGATAGTTGTCGACAATGACGCTTCTTGCGTTGGCATGACCGCTGCCGACGATTCTATCCATTAACACAACGGGAAACTCCGGCTTGGCTACCGCTTGCAGGAAATCGTCGGTCAAGCTTCCGTCCAGGCTGATTGTGCCTCTGGCAAAGCTGCTCCGCAGAAAGCTGTCGCTGGATTTATTGGTGCAAATAACAAGGTCATAACCATTTTCCGTTAGGCATGTGCTGACGCCTTCAATAATCTTCAGATAAAAGTCGCGGTCAAAATCGCTGAAAATAAACACGATCCGCCTGGAACGCTCCATCGGTTTCTTTTTGCCCGCGGCTTCGTGGATATAACCTTGCTCCGCGCAACACTTCAATATGCGGTCCCGCGTTTCCTGCGAAACGTTTTTGCGTCCGTTTAGAACGTTGGATACGGTGGATACGGAAACACCGGTCATCTCCGCAATTTCCTTCAGTCCAATCATAGCTGCTGCCTCCCCGCCTTATGCTTGTAAAATCAGTATACCACTTTACTAGATATTTTACTAAAGATATGTTCCCTTTACCCAAACAAATCTAAAAAACGAAAGATTTTGCGGAATCCTGATTCAAATGATGCCTATTGTCTTTATATATAAAGAGAAGAGGCGGTAAATAGATGTTGATGCTGGGCGAAGTCAGTAAAACAGTTTGGTTTTATATGAAAATATTTTAGTATAACACCAAAGTATATTTAGGTTTTTTATTGACTTTGTAAGAGTTTTCATTATAAAATCAACATGAATAAAACCAAGGGGGCGTTACAATGAAGACAGCAAAACGCATTGCAAGTGTCCTGACGACAGCGGCGCTTATTACGGGAACTTTGGCCGCATGCGGCGGCGGCGACGGTGGCAGTTCGGGGGAAGGCGAAGGAAAGCTGGCAAAAATCTCGTTGTTCCAATCCAAGGTCGAAATCGCCGGTCCATTAGAGGCTCTTGCTAACAAATATACGGAAGAAACGGGTAATGAGGTGGATGTGTGGGGATCGGCGGGCGATAATTACATCTCGCAGCTGCAAGCCAAGCTGAACGCCGGTGAAGGACCAACGATATTCAGCGTGCAGCCTGGAGCGGAAGCGCAAAAATATGCTTCGTATTATGCCGATTTGAGCAATGAGGAGTATGTCAAAAATATTGCGCCGGGACTGAATGTAGAAATTGACGGAAAAACCATCGGCGTCCCGATTGGCGTTGAAGGTTTTGGCCTTGTGTATAACAAGGAGCTGGTGCGGCCCGACGAGGTGACCGACCTGGAATCCTTTACTTCTATTCTGCAAAAGTTCAAAGACGAAGGCAAAAACGGCTTAAGCTTATCGCAGGAAGCCTACTTCCTGATCGGGCATATCATCAATACTCCGTTTTCCGTTCAAGAGGATCCTAAAGCTTTTGTGGAGCAGGTCAATAATGGCGAGGTCAAAATGGCGGATACGCCGGCCTTCCAGGAATTCGCCCGGTTTATGGAAGCCATTCGCGAATATTCCGTTAATCCGCTAGAGGTCACCTACGATTCCCAGATGGGCGATATCGCGACCGGCAAGTCCGCCATGGTTCATCAAGGCAACTGGAGCTACGGGATGTTGGCAGATTTCGGCGATCTGGATGTCAGCATGATGCCGCTGCCGCTTGGCGGAAACAACAAGCTGGCGGTTGATCTTCCCGCCATGTGGGTGGTCAATAACAAGGCGACAGAGGCGCAAATCGAAGCGGCTCATGCATTTATCGATTGGGTGTTCAACAGTGAAACCGGTAAAAACACGATCGTTAACGAGTTCAAGTTTATTCCGGCCATGACGAATATTGAAGCTCCTGATCTTGATCCGTTGTCTCAAGCGGTCTCCGAGGCGACGCAAAACGGCAACACCATTCCATGGGCGTTGAATTATTTCCCGCAAGGCATCATTGTTAATGATTTGGCTCCGATTACGCAGGAGTTTTTCCTGGATGGCAGCGTAACCGGCGAGCAATATTTGCAAAAGCTGGACGAAGCTTGGGCTAAAGCCCCCAAATAAGTAAGGGTCCCAGCAGCGGCACGAAAGCCTAACTTCCTGAAATACGGCGTTAGGCTTTCTCCATTTCGGGATGCCGGCAGCTTTTTATTCTAACCGGAAATGAGTGAAGGACATGAAGAAAATAAAAAACAAAGCGTGGTTCGCCTTATTTACGGTGCCGTTGCTGTTTGTTTTTACAACGGTCGTTATTATTCCGTTTATTATCGGCATTGCATACTCCTTTATCAAATGGGACGGAATTGCGGCTAATGCCAAAGAGTTTGTTGGATTCAGCAATTACGCACAGGTGTTTCAGGACGATCGCTTTATGCATTCCGCCTGGATTACGATCCAATTTACGCTGATGGCGCTTGTGCTCGTCAATGTGGCAGGATTGGGTTTGTCTCTTCTGGTCACCTCGAAGCTCAAAAGCAGCACTTTGGCGCGAACGCTCTTTTTTATGCCTAATTTGATTGGCGGCTTGATTCTAGGCTACATCTGGAAATTTATTTTTACCGACGCGTTTAAATACATTGGCGAAAACGTCGGGGCCGGCAATATCTTTTTCAACTGGCTGTTGAATCCTCAATACGCGCTTTATGCCATTGTGGTCGTGTTTGCCTGGCAGATGGCGGGTTATACGATGATTATTTACATCGCCGGTTTGCAGGGTATTCCGGACGATCTGATGGAAGCGGCGCAGGTCGATGGAGCGGGTCCTTGGCATCGGTTGACCAAAATTGTTTTTCCGCTTCTGATGCCTTCATTTACGATTTGTTTATTCCTGACCCTGTCGGGCGCGTTTAAAATATTCGACGTCAATCTATCTCTGACAGGCGGGGGGCCGATCAATAGCACGGAGATGTTTGCAATGAACATTTTTAATGAAATCTTCGGTTATAGCCGTTACGGCATCGGTCAGGCCAAAGCGATTATCTTTTTCGTTGTCGTAGCCGCCATTACGCTTGTACAGGTGTACATCACGAAGAAAAGGGAGGTGCAGATGTGATGAACAGAGTCAATAAATGGATCGCGGAGATTCTGCTTGTCGCTCTTGCGCTGATCTTCCTGTCGCCGATCTACATCATGCTGGTCAATTCCTTCAAGGACCGGTCGGAGCTGTATAACAACGCGCTGGCTTTTCCGACGTCGTTCAGCTTTACTTATTACGCCCAGGCGCTGGAAAAAATGAATTTCCTGACGGCGTTTGGCAACTCGCTTTATGTCACGATCGTATCGGTCGTTATTGTGGTCGTGCTGGCCTCTATGACAGCCTGGATGCTGGTGCGCACCAATAACCGGCTTAGCCAAATCATCTTTATGGTGTTTGTGGCAACTATGCTTATTCCGTTCCAGACGTTGATGATGCCGCTGATGCAAACGATGGGATGGATTCGGACCAATCTTGGCATTCCAATGCTGAATACGCATGAAGGATTGATTTTTATGAACGTTGGTTTTCATGCCAGCTTGGCCGTATTCCTGTATCATGGCTTTATGAAATCGATTCCGATTGCGTTGGAGGAAGCAGCTACGCTAGACGGCTGCAGCAAATTCGGCGTATTCTGGCGTATCGTATTCCCAATGCTCAAAACGATCACGATAACAATCGCCATTTTGGATGTCATCGCGATGTGGAATGACTATCTGCTTCCGTCGTTGACCTTGTCCGACAAGGGACTGCGGACGATTCCGCTCTCCACTTTCTATTTCTTCGGCGAATTCACGATTGTTTGGAATTTGGCCATGGCGGGCTTAACCTTAACGATCATTCCTGTTGTCATCTTCTATTTTACGGCGCAAAAATACATCATTAAAGGCATTGCCGAAGGAGCGGTCAAATGATTAAAACATGGTGGAAGGAAGCTGTGGTATATCAGGTTTATTGGCGCAGCTTCTATGACAGCAACGGAGACGGTTACGGAGATCTGGACGGCGTTGTTGAAAAGCTGGACTATATCGCCAAGCTTGGAGTCGACGTGATTTGGCTTAACCCCTGTTACGGCTCGCCCGACGTGGACAATGGCTACGACATTTCCGATTACCGTTCCATTATGCCAAAAGCGGGGGATATGGACAGTTTTGATCGCCTGCTGTGCGCCGTTCATGAACGGGGCATGAAGCTCATTATGGATCTGGTCGTCAACCATACCTCGGACCAGCATCAATGGTTTCGGCAAGCCCGCTCCTCTAGGGACAATCCGTACCGCGATTATTATATTTGGCGGAAGGAGCGTAACAACTGGCGATCTTATTTTGAGCCGTCCGCCTGGACGTTTGATCCGGGAAGCGGGGAGTATTACTTCCATTCCTTTGCCTCCCAACAGCCGGATTTGAATTGGGCTAACAAAGCGGTCAGGGACGAGATCTATGCTATCATGAGATTTTGGCTGGACAAAGGCATTGACGGATTCCGTATGGACGTTATCAATTTGCTGGCGAAGCAGGAAGGGTTTCCCGATTCGGAAAATCCCCGCGATATTTCCTATCTCGGCAACAATCCCGGCATTCACGACTATTTGCGGGAAATGAATGAGACTGTGCTGCGCCATTACGATGTGTTTACGGTTGGGGAAATTCCTTTTGTCACGCCGGAGGATGGGGTGTTGTACGTTGGCGAGGATCGCGGAGAGCTGAATACGCTGTTCCATTTTGAAGTATGCGATGATATGCCGTATTGGGACCTGGCACGTTTCAAGGAAATTCAGCAGCGCTGGTACGATGGCTTGTGGGGAAAAGGGTGGAATTCGCAGTTTCTGAATAATCACGATCATACACGCGTGGTGTCGAGGTTTGGAAATGACACGGACCTGCGGGTGGAATCCGCTACCTGTTTTGCGACGCTGCTGCATACGCTCCCGGGTATGCCTTATATTTTCCAGGGTGAAGAAATAGGCATGACGGGAATAAAGTTTCCCTCCATTGATGATTATGATGATATCGCGATGAAAAATAAATTTGCCGAGCAGGTGTCCCTGGGCAGAGACCCCGAGGCGGTGTTGGCTGAGCTGCAGCATCTTGCCCGGGATAATTCCAGAACGCCGATGCAATGGAATAGCGGTCAACAGGCTGGATTCACAAGCGGTCAGCCATGGTTGAATGTCAATCCCAATTACCGAGAGATTAATGCCGAACAAGCTTTGAGCGACCCCAATTCCATCTTTTATTATTATCAAAAATTGATTGCGCTTCGTCGCAGTCATGAGGTCATGGTATACGGCGATTTCCGGATGCTGCTGGACGACCACCCTCAAATTTTTGCCTATACTCGAACCTCGCCCCATGAAAGCTGGCTGATTCTGCTGAACCTGTCCAGCGAGCCGGCGGCGTGTATGCTGCCTCCCGAGATTGCGGATGCGATTGGTGAGCTGGTGATTGGAAATGGTGTGGCGAGGCATCACGGCATGGGAGAGCGCTCCGTACAAGAAAGCTTTCACAGGATAGATGATGGCAGTCTCAGTGTGCAAGGTGGCGCTCTCTGCGTCCCGAATGGGGATTTGTTGGAGCTGAAGCCTTATGAAGCGGCGGTTTATCGGCTGCGAATTTAAGGGCTGTGCTCCTTGCGGAGTTTTCAGACACTCCCTAAAGAGAACGCTGAAGAAACGGTCTTTTGCCTTGACTGGCAAAGGGCCGTTTCTTCGTGCCAAGCCCCTGCATATATCGTAGTATATCGCTTGTTTTTATGCAGCGTGCAAGGAGAGTGACATAATGGCAAAGCTGACGAGAAGCCAGTTTTTTGCGGCGATTGCCCCAGCCGTTTTATTTGTTCGGGATGAAGGCTCAACGATGTTTCCATCGCTCCGTATGGCGCAAAGCTTGCTGGAATCCGGCGGAGAGCTCCATCCCTGGAACAATCTTGGAGGCATAAAGGTTGGAGGCGGTAAAACCAATCCCTATTGGCAAGGCGAAGCCGTGGTAAAAGGCACCTGGGAATACATCGATGGAAAAACGATTACAGCTCGGGCTGCTTTTCGCGCATATAAAAGTATCTATCACTTCTATAAGGATTTGGATTTGCTGCTTGCAACGCCTCGGTATGAGCGTGTGCGGACGGCGGGGACGCCGGAGCGCCAGGCGGAGATGTTGTATGCCTGCGGCTACGCAACCGATCCCGCATACCCGGTCAAGCTTATAGCGCTAATTCGCCAATACGGGCTGCAAGCCTATGATAGCACCCGCTATGCTCCTTCGGCGCCCACTCGAAATCTGCAGGAGGCATCCCGTGTTGCGGTTTTGCATCAGGGACAGCTTATTGGACCAGGTTATCTGCAAAATGGCACAACATGGGTTCCCGCAAGGCTGTTAGGCGAAACATTAGGCGCAAGAATTGGATGGACGGGATCCCAGGCGACGGTTAACGGCGTTGCGCTGGAGACGATTTTGTCCGATTCCACGGGATATATTAAAGTTCGCGATTTAGCGGAGCTGCTGGATTTAAAAGTCCAATGGGATGGACTTGCCAGAACTGTTTTGCTAGGTTAATGACATACGAGCCCTCTCGCGATCTCTCTTGGCGGCATAAACTATAGAGAAAAGCTATTTCTGCCATAGGGAGTGAGCGGATGTTTGCGTATATCGTTGATCATATACCGGTAACAACGCCTCATAACAGGCGTCCTGGTCTTGCCATGCTGGCTACAACTTTAACAATCCACAACACGGCCAATCCTTCCAGTACGGCCCGCAATGAAAGAAACTGGCTGAGCAATCCTTCCAATACGGCAACGGCTTCCTTCCATATCGTCATTGACCAAAGGGAAGCCATCGAATGCATCCCGCTAACCGAAACAGCTTGGCATGCAGGAGACGGAAGCGGGGCAAGCAGCGGCAATCGCACCTCCATCGGCATCGAGATTTGTGAAAGCGGCAATTATGCGGCTACGCTCGAAAATGCGGCGGAGCTTGTTGCGTCCATGCTGCGCCAGCGCGGCTGGGGCACTGACAGGCTGCGCAGACATTATGACTGGAGCGGCAAAAATTGTCCGCGACTAATGAATGGCGATGGAGAGTGGAAGGGCTGGCTTGATTTTGTCGGGATGGTCAAGGAGAAGCTTGATGGAAACAGTGAAGGAGAAGGAGGAGATGAGGAAGTGTTAAAGCCGGAGGACGCCAACAATATTATCCGTTTTTTGAGCGCGGCATATATGGCAACCGATTCACCCGAAGCCCGAAAAGAATTTAACCGCTTGGCCAACGAGCTTCGCCGCGTCAGCGGTCAGCCTTCTCAGCCGTAATTACAGTAATTAATGTACAAAAAAAATCGAGGTCCCCTTTCGGGGACCTCTTTCATGGGAGAGGAGAAACCGGACGAAGAGCTTATGGGGAACGTAAGTCTTCTCCGCGGTTGTCTACGGCATTTCTCAATGCCGATGCTTTTATTGTGTCCGCATTCGCGGTGAATATACACATTACGGAAAATAAATTCACTGGATAATCATTCGCTCTTCACGGTTGCTTATCCCGAATCGCAGACAGCCAGGGTTTGCGAACACCCCTGTAATTCTGTAAAATATGATACTATTACAGATAACAAAATTTCGTCATGCGCTGCTTGCAGGGTTCATATTCGGGCTATTTGGCCTTTGCCGATGCCTAGCGTTTGGAAATGGGGGAGCTTGTTAAATGAATAAAGTCGGCCATGTCTCGGTTGGCTGGGCCGGTGCAGCTGTGGGTTTGTTTTTTCTCCCATCAACGTTATCTTTAGTGGAAGTGGCGGCTTACATGGGCGCTGCTACGGTAGCCAGCTTGCTGCCGGATCTCGACCATAAAACAAGTACAGCGAGCAATATGGTCCAATTGCCAACAAAATACCGAAAACTTGCCAACCAATTGGGATGGTTCTTGCTGGCCTGCTCGCCATTTGGTCTTCTGTGGAGCATAACTGCAAGTATACTGCTCTTTGCCGGCGGGGTGCTTGCTTTTTGTATTGCGCGGCTGCGCAACCTCATATTTATCGCTGCAGGGTTGGCTGGTGTTTTGGCATATTGGAAATTTAATTTGCCTTGGGTAATAGCTTTGGTCGGTATCGGTTTTATCCTTTTGCCAACGGTGCGGCATCGCGGGATGATACACTCTCCGGAATTTGGCCTGCTTTTAAGCAGCGGGCTGGTGTTAAGCGCAGCTAATCAACCATTTATTGCACAAGCGGCCGTTTACGGCATCATAGCCGGATGGTGGAGTCATCTCGCAGGGGATATTTTCGGGCGGGAAGGGATTTCATCTCTCATCTGGCCCAAGCTTCGTCTCGCGCTTCGGTTGTTTCGAAATGGCGGCTCAACTGAACGGATGATCTCACTAATCTGTTCAATGATCGCTATATGTTTACTGACCGGTTACATTTTGCAAAAAGGCATTATATTGCATTAATCCTGCATTAAAAGGTCGTTCCTAATGGAGCGGCTTTTTTAGCTCTCTGAGCTTCAATCCCTTAATTCGTTTAAAGTCCTTATTCATACAGGAATTTTTCAATTTTTTATTTCTTAACAAATTATTAATGACAGAGATTTTGTATGAAAGTTGAATGTAAAAGTAGTTAATAAACTCTAAAATTGCAAAAACATATACGAAGAAGGCGATTGTTAAGCCGCCTAATGGCAAAGTTGGATACCAATTAATGAAATCAAAAGCAAATACAACAATTGCGCCCATAATTATAACCATATTCACTGTTTTTAAATGATTTAACTGTCGAACAACCTTGATTGGAGTTATCGAGTTATTCTCTTTTCTTAGTCTTACAAGTTTTACATACCAATAAATCGCTCCTTGTAATAAAAGAAACTCCAGGAGGATGAAAGATACCCAAAAGGAATATAGATTATACAATTGTAGATTAGGAAATGCGTTATTTAATAGATAACTAACAGGCACAAAAATAATGATGGAAACTAATTCACCAGAATATAAATAAGCAAACCTTTTTTCTAAAGCTTTTTTCAAATCATCATCTTCTTTCACTTGTTTCTTGTCGTGAAACTCAACATTAGAACCGCCTTTGTTGAATTTTAACCTTAAATGTTAATATCTACAAGAGTTTGGGGGTTCTGTTGTATACTAATGCTAAGCTTTAAATGAGGTGAGACAATAATAATGACTTACATTAAGGCCTTTGAAGCTTTGCTTGCTGCCGTGTGTGTGTTTCTAATATTTTCAGCGATTAGGAAGAAAAAGAAAGCTGTTCACATAACTGGTCTTGTTCTAATTTTGATATCGACACTTATCATTATTTTCTTCGTGGCAACCTAAGAGCCTTGACGTATAGTGAAGCACCTCTTGATGCAGCCAAATGGCGGCTTGATTAAGAGGTGCTTTTTTTTGTCAAGTTTACTTTATTGTGACCATCTTAGCAACGAGCTAGCTAAAATGCTAATGCTCCAGAGAACAAAGCAACTAACAAAACGACGAGGGCGAGAATGCTGCCAATTCGGCTCATAGCCAGATAAGCATCGCTTGGTTCGGATTCGCCTTTTACCATCCAGCCGTACCGAAGGTACCAACCGAAGGCCGGATAAATAATATTAATGATCGTCAAAATGATAAAAATAACAAGGAAGACAACCACCATCATCCATCAGCTCCTTTTTTTAGTATACGAAAAAAGGGAGCTGAAGTTTCCAGGGATCAAGTTCTGTGTATGCCTTACATCTAAACAAAGGGGCTCAACATTAGTTAATGCCTCTTTTGAAAAAAGCTTCAATTTTCCTCATCGGTGTCTTCTTCAATCGTCAGCGCGTCCAAAAATTCTCTATGTGCCGCAATTTGATGCGCACGTTCAATACTGTTCATAAATAACTCCAAGGGCATCTCTTCTCTTTCATTTCCAACTGTTTCAAAGAGCGCAAAAGGATGATTTTCATTTCGGAGTGATTGAATTACGCTAATGAACTTGTTCATATCCTGGCTTTTTAGCGTATTGCCTTCCATTAGAGGTTGTTGGTCCCGAATGCGGGCATTCAGTTCAGACAGTCCCAAGCCAGTTTGTTTTTTGATTTCCATAAGAACTTTAGCTGGCGGCCGGCTTTGAAGAATCAGGTTAACTTTACTCATTATGAACTCCAATCTTTAACGTATGATTTTGGATTTCGGAATTTATACAAAATCAGGTTGCTGTCCTGTATATAAGGGAAGGGAGTGAATCTATTGATTTAATTCAAAAAAAAGGTAGTCCAAAGAGATTAGAATATGTTATTGTCGATAGGCATATTATACCAGCGAGGGAGAGACTTATGAAGAAGTTTATGTTGTTAAATGTCGTATTGCTTGTTGCACTGGTTTTGACGGCTTGCGGGGGGACTGAAAAAAATGAAGGGGCTGGAAACAAAAATAACACAGCCAATAGCTCTGTCGTACAAGAAGAATCCGGGGAGACGCCTTCTGAGGAGCCGGCTGAGCAGCCAACGGAAGAGCCTGTTGTTGAAGAAGTTAAGGAACAGTCCTATGCAGTCGGAGATACGTTTGCTTTGGGTGACTGGGAAGTTGTTCTGGACTCCTTTACATTCGATCAAAAAGTAAAGGATCAATACTTTTCGTCTAGTGCCGACGAAGGCAACAAATTCATTGTACTGAACTATACCGTCAAAAATAACGGCAAGCAAGCAGCTGAATTTACAAGCATGTTCGGGGGCGTAAGCATGAAAGCTTTGTTCCAGGGCGAATATGAATACAGCTATACGATTACGATGATTGATGGCGATCTCAGCGACAGCATTAAGCCGTTATCATCACTTACCGGTTTTGTCGTCATCGAAGTGCCAGACGTAGTGGCTGAATCCCCAGACAGCCTCGTCATTAATCTGGATCAAGATGGAGACAAAGCACAAATCACATTGCGCTAGTTTTAAAGCATGGGCTCCAAAGAGCTAACCGTTTAATGTAAAGTGATTGGTATGGAATGCCGGAGTGGTTGAAAATGACCATATCCGGCTTTTTTTGTTCAAAGATATCCGCGATCAGACCAGCCGTTTGATTAAATCCTCATTGTCGAGTCGGCTGTTGCCGACGGCATTGTTGACGGGGTAGGCTTCCATCAGGCGGTTGGGATAGGGACGCAAGAGATTTTGCAGCTGGGAAGGGTCGCTGCTTCGATTCAGCCACACGCGCTCATCGCCCGGTTGCAAGATAACGGGCATCCGGTCATGAATTTCCGCCATCAGCTCGTTAGGTTCGGTGGTGATAATACTGCAGGTGCCGAGTTTGCGGCCTTCGTGGTCAATCCAGATTTCATAGATGCCGGCAAAAGCGAACAGTCCTCCTTCGCGCATAACGATGCGAAAGGGCTGCTTCGTGCCGTCGGAGCGGCGCTGCCATTCATAGAAGCCGTCGGCGGGAATGAGACAACGCTTTGACCGGAAAGCCGCACGGAAAGCAGGCTTGACCGCTATGGTTTCGGCGCGCGCATTAATAAGCTTGGAGCCGTCCTTGTTGGTAGAGGCCCAGCTTGGAACAAGCCCCCACTTTAATTGACCGATCACATTGTTCCGGCCATCGTTAACGATAGCCGGGATCAATTGGCCGGGGGCAATGTTGTAGCGGGGAGAGAAGGGCTGCAGCCGATGATCGTCGAGCATAAAATGCTTCATTAATTCTTCCAGCGTCAATACCAGCGTGTATCGGCCGCACATGTTCATTCCTCCTCGTATTATGGGCGAATGGTGACCCTGGTCCCGATCGGGACCATTGCCTGAAGGGCAAGCACATCCTCGTTGTGCATTCGGATGCAGCCGTGGGACACCTCTCGACCGATAGATGACGGGTCGTTTGTGCCGTGAATGCCATAGGACGGCTTGGACAATCCCATCCAAAAAGCGCCAAACGGCCCTCCGGGGTTTGGTTGCTTGTTGATAATTTTATACTCGCCGGTTGGCGTTCTTGTCACCATTTTGCCTATGCCGACAGGAAAACTTCGCACGACGATATTCCCATCGAGCAGATGCAGCATTTTATCCGATAAATCTACAATAATCCGGTAGTTGGGCATATTCATCCTCCTTCATTATATCTTATTGGCGAGCCGGAATGGAGGACAGGGGCGAATGCCCGTTTTGGCGGCATTGAAATTCGCCCAGCGATTCTTTATTAATAAATACAATTTGTGGTACGATAGGCGGTAGGCGTAATGTAGCGTGAAAGGGGTAATTGCAGTGAGAGTCATAGCGGGCACGGCACGAGGGCGCGCGCTCAAGGCTGTTCCGGGAAATGGGACAAGACCTACAACGGATAAAGTGAAAGAAGCCATTTTTAGCATGATTGGTCCTTATTTCGACGGGGGAGCGGCGCTTGATCTTTATGCGGGCACGGGCGGTTTGGCTATCGAGGCCTGGAGCCGGGGGATTGAAAAGCTGGTCCTTGTGGATAAGGAAAAAGCAAGCATCGACATCATACGCCTTAATCTTCAGGCCGTTGGAGCGACAGATGTCGCCGAGCTGTACCGCAACGACGCAGAGCGGGCGGTGAAAGCGTTGGCAAAGCGGGGCTTGAAATTCCGTCTGGTTTTTCTGGACCCGCCTTACCGAATGACCGCGATGGACAAACTGATGGAAGAGCTGGCGGAGAGGGACATGCTGGAGCAAGAGGCCATTATTGTGGTGGAACATGACGCAGCGGTCCAATATGACAAAGACATAACTGGCTTTCAGCAAATCCGGGAGGCCAAATATGGCGACACGGCCGTCAGCATATACCGTTATGAAGGAAAAGACAGCAGCGATAGGAGCGAGGAATATGCCACAGTCGATGAATCCTGATCATCAAAAAAATAACGAGCCAACGCCAAAGATTAGAATTGCAGCGTACCCGGGCAGCTTTGACCCCGTTACGTGCGGACATTTGGACATCATCCGCAGATCTGCAAAGCAGTTTGATCGCCTGGTGGTTGCCGTTTTGAACAATACCAGCAAAAACCCGCTGTTTTCAGTGGAAGAACGCAAAGAGCTGCTGCGCGAAGCAACAAAAGATATTCCCAACGTCGAAATCGACAGCTTTCGCGATTTGACGGTTCGGTTTATGCGCTCGAAGGGAGCAGATGTGATCGTACGCGGTATCCGTTCGGTTACGGACTTTGAATACGAGCTGATGCTGGCTTCAACTAACCATCAGTTGGACAAGGATATCGAAACCGTTTTTATGATGACCAACCCTAAATATTCCTATTTAAGCTCCAGCATCGTCAAAGAAATCGCACAATTCGACGGCGAGGTCCATGATCTGGTTCCGCCAGCCGTGGAGGTTGCATTAAAGGAAAAATACCGCGAGCGCAAAGCGCAGCAGTAAGGCTAGGGCTGATTGTGGAGTAGCGGCTGCTTTGATCCTTATGCAATAAACTGTAAAGCAGCTCGAAACCGGCGAAGTGACAAATCGAGCCCAATTAAGTCATAAAGACATACCATTCAAAATCCGTTGCGGCTCAGTGATCGCCATTTGAAGAGAACAAACAGACTGCACATTAGCGCTATTCCGCAAATGAAAATGGCGATGGCATGCGGCCAAAGCGTCGGCATGTTGGCGGCTGTGAAAACATGGGCTTCCGGCATGGGGCCGTGAGAGGACAATCGAGTTGTTCCTTCCGCCAATACGGGGAAACCGCCGCCCGGGACAATGATTGAAATAAGTTTTCCGGCCGGCCCCCATAGCAGAAGGGTAACAAGAAAAGCGTGTACGGCGTGATTCAGCCGGTACATCATAAACGGAAAAAGCTTTAGTCCGGTTCCACCGACGGAATACCCGGCTTGCAAAATGCCGCTTATGCCGCTCCATGAGACGGCTGCGGCAATGACGGCGCAAATGAGCGGCAAACCCGCGCCGGGGGTGCTCCACAAGGATGCGGCATACGCCCCGAGATGGCCTTCAAACAGGACTTGCCCGACAAAGGGAAACCCCATCTTGGTTAACGGGATCAGCAATGGCTCAGCCAGCCTGGCCAGCACGGAAGCTACGATCATAAAGCCTCCAACAATCATCAGCCGCTGCACGCTCGCCGCAACGGATTCTCCCAATACTCTGCCAAAGCTTCTGCCATCGTGTTCCCGGCCCGCTTTCATGGCAAGGGCTGCGGCGGCGAGCAATCCCGCTTTCGGGGAAGAATGGTCATGCTGCTGTACCTGTTGCTTTGGCTGCGGGGATTGCGGCCAAATCGAGGAGAGCAGCAGCAGCCATATCGCGGACAACCAGACGGCAGCGGCTACGATCAAGCCGGCAGTCGGCGCTTGCAGAAACGACGCGCCGACAATAACGATCATAAATAATGGATTAGGCATGTGGGCCAAGGCCAGCAGGTGCTGGCCTTGGCTGTTATTTAACTTGCCTTCTCTGCAGAGTCGCGCGACTTGCTCTGCGCCTGCCGGGTATCCGCCCATCCAGCCCGCAGCAAGGCCAATCGCCGCTTCTCCGGGCATGCGAAGCAAGCGAGCCGCCACTGGCTGCAGGAGGGCTGCTAATCCGTGCGCCAATCCGAAAGCAAGCATAATTTCATAGAGGACAAAATAAGGAAGCAGCCCCGGGAATACAATGTCCCACCAGATCGATAAACCTTTTAATGAAGCCTGAAAGGAAGCGTCGGGCTGCAAAATGATACAGCAAACCAAAAGGATTGACAATACTGCCAGCATTACCGTTTTTGCCATGGGAGTCAGCTCCTATGTCTTCGTGGACAAACCTGTTTTTACATATGTACGCCTCAATTTTCAGGTTAGACCAGAACGGCAATGATGCTGATCGTAAAATGCCGCTGTAAGCAGGTGAACGCCAAACATGGCACGTAATGAATCTCAATGGAAAAAAGTAGTGGCTTCAGGAGCCGGAACAGCCCTGTTTATGTGGCTTCTGCTTTATGCGCCAACGCCTTTCGTTATGTTTCAGCCGGGCATCGCGGTACCCGTGGAGCCGATGATTGTTTTGGATCATTCCGCCGGCAATCCTGATGCCGCCGCAAACGGAGAAGCTGGCGTACAAGAAGCCGAAGGCGAATTTTTGCTAACGGCGGTCAAGCTGACGGAGCCTAATTTTTGGAATGTCCTGAAGGCGGCATTTCAACCCGACTATGATCTCATGCGAAAGCGCGATGTATACGGCGGCGTAAGCCGAAGTCAATATGTGCAGCAGCTATCCGTCGTGATGCAGAATTCTCAGAGCAACGCCGTGGAGGCGGTATACCGGTATCTTTCGTTGCCTTATCATAATGTTACTACCGTCATCATTGCATCAGGAATCTCGCCAAACGCCGGATCAAACCCGGGACTGCTGGAGCAAGGCGACATATTGGTAGGGCCAAAGGGCGAAACGCCGTTTCTCGACATGGAGGATGTGTTGCGCCGATGGGAGAAAGATATACAATCGGGCGAGAATTGGGAGCTTGTCGTCAGCCGCAAAGGCGAACATCTAACGATCGGAATGGAGACGTTGAAGACCGCCGGGTTAACCGGAGAATGGTCTAAAGATGAGCTTTTGGAGCAATTTGCGGCATGGCTGGGAGTTGCGGGATTTGTGGAGCAACAGGAGCTTGTGCCGGATGACCTGCTTTACAAGCTGAATATATCGGCCAATAACATCGGCGGACCATCCGCAGGCCTTGTATTCGCCTTGCAGGGCGTCGATTTATTATCCACCGGGGATTTGACGGGTGGCCGCCGGATCGCTGCAACCGGGACTATTAGTCCCGACGGCGCCGTCGGAGAGATTGGAGGAATTTCGCAAAAGGTCGTTTCGACCAGCTCCGAAGGAGCCGAGCTGTTTCTCGTGCCGGCGGGGAATGAAGCGGAGGCCCGAAAAAAAGCGGCTGCGCTCCATTCGCCGATGACAATTGCCGGAGTAAGCACCCTTCAGGAGGCGCTGGACGCGATTGAAGGCTTTATCCGCGAGCAGTCCTAACGGGCTTGTCCCGGAAATCCCGAAGCATCGCGGAAGGCAAATCCGCGCCTGGCACGCCAAGCATGTAAGCGCCGGTCGCTGCGATGTCGAGCTCCAGATACCGACTTTCCTCCGTGTACCGCGAAGCGTTAAGAAGTACAGGAAGGGAGGCGGAGCGGCGCATCTCCGCAAGCAGCTCTTGGCCCTTGGGCGAAAAGCCCAATACGCGAATATATCGGACGCCGTCCGCTAGCTTTGCGCGCGTGAAGTCGCTTTTGGCATGGCCAAGCAGCACGGAAAGCAAGGCTCGCTGGAGCCTGGTCCGCGTGTAGCGCTTTGTTTTGAGCGTGCTCAGCAGACTTTCCATTGCGAAACCCTCCATCGCGGCCAGCGACTTGACGATGCGGTGCTCCAGTCCCTCTGTTATGTCTCGCAGCTCTCGCAGCCCGTTAGCGCCGCTTGTTGCAATAGCGTGCAGCAGTTGAGGCAAGTAGCGGTCCCAGCCAATGGGGGGAATACCTTTGTTTTGGGCATCTGTCAAAATGCCGAAGGTTGATGCCGGTAGGTAAGGCGCAATATCGTCCAGCCTTCCGCCATCGAAGAGAAGCTTTCGCAGCGCAGTGGCGCTGGCGATTGGACCGTCAGCCACCGATGTGTCGCCGTATTGCGCGCCTTGACGGGCAATGGTAAAAGGCTTCAACCCGCCGCCGAGACGGTTAAGGGCAATGAGATAGTGCAGGCCCAACGTGTGATTGGGCTGGCTAAATGGGAACGAGGCGGCTTCCGCCAATCCCTGTTGACTCAAGAACGCCGCAATGGCCGAGCTGTAAGCGGAGGGATAGGGAACTCCTTGATCCAGTTCCCGCTTCAGCATATCCTTGAAGTTCTGAGGCTCAAACGCAGCTGCATCCGCGGCGGCAAGCAGAGGATCCAGGCTTCCGCTTTCGGTTCCGAAGCAAAATGCGTCTACGACCCCGGTGGCCTTTAGCAGCTTCACGGCTCCGTAGGCGAACCATTCCGCGGACTGGGTGGCGTAAGCGACCGGCAGCTCGATGACGAGATCGCAGCCGCCCTCAAGCGCCATGCGCGTCCGCAGCCACTTGTCCGCCATGGCGGGTTCGCCGCGCTGCAGAAAATGCCCGCTCATGACGGCGACTACGGCGTCGGCTCCTGTTAATTTGCGGGATTGCTGCAAATGATAACGATGACCGTTGTGAAACGGGTTATATTCCACGATCAGTCCAACTGTCGTCATAAAATTTTCCCCTCTTGCGGAAATAGTGGTTTGGCTCTACTATAGCACAGCGGGCTTATGGATACAGCAAGCCGGGGGTCTATTGTCTCCCGTTTTTGGTCCATGCAGGAAAATCGCAATGTGAAATTGTTGACAAAAGCCTAAGTAAATCGCTATAATAATCTTTGTTTGTTTGGAGTGATGAACATGCAGTTTCATATGCAAGAGATGATGTCCAAAGGCTTGAAGGCGGACATAAAGGAATCGCTGGATGTCGGCAGTCTGTTTAAGGGCAAGTCCGATGTGCTTAGCACGGGACCGCTTCATGTAGACATCCATGTAGAGGGACATGCTGGCTTTATTACCGCTGACGGGCATATGGAGATTGATCTGGAGATGGCGTGCTCGCGCTGTCTGGATCCCGTAAGCGCGCATACGGTCATTCCTTTCTCGGAGCAGTTCAAGCAGGTTTCGGGCGATGAGTCTGACGAAGAGGAAGGCGAAGGCGAAGAATCCGATTTTGCAGAGGTTCCGGGAGAGAGACTGGATCTGAAGCCGTTTCTGGAGGAAGCTCTTCTGCTATACATTCCCTTTGCTCCGCTCTGCAGCGAACAATGCAAGGGACTTTGCCAGCAATGCGGGCAAAATCTCAACGAGCGGAAGTGCGGGTGCAGCAATGAGGTTCTTGATCCTCGATTTGCCGCGCTGAAGGATCTTTTTAAAGACTAGCGTATTTTTGAATCTGTGAAGGAGGTGGGAAAGATGGCAGTACCTCAACGTAGAACATCCAAAACTCGCCGCGACAAACGTCGCACGCATTTTAAACTTGCAGTACCGGGCATGGTGAAGTGCGAGCAATGCGGAGAGCTGAAATTGGCTCACCACGTATGCAAAGTATGCGGATATTACAAAACAAAGGAAATCATTTCCCAATAGGATATGGCTTCGGCGATAGCACTTCATCTTGCGGTGAGGTGCTATTTTTATTACTACATAAGAATGTTCGGCTGTATTCATTGCATAACCTTTTAGCAGGATTTCCATTGTTTAGTGGTATTGGAGACGGTTCAGGGCGATCGGTTGCGCGCGGCGGACTTTTTTTATATACTAGTTTAGTACCAGGTGATAAAATGAACTCCTAAACATATAAGGTCATATAGAGCGGAGGCGATGCCGAAAATGGAACGGATGCCCAAACGGCAGCGGCATCAGCAGCTTGCCCAATACATTGATGACAACCCTTTTATAACAGACAGAGAGTTAACGCGCCTGCTTAAAGTCAGCATCCAGACGATTCGTCTGGACCGGATGGAGCTTGGCATTCCCGAGCTCAGAGAGCGGATGAAGCTGATGGCGGAGCGCTCCTACGATTCTGTCCGTTCCTTGCCTCTGCACGAGGTAATCGGGGAGATCGTGGATTTGGAACTGGACAAGTCCGGAATCTCCATTTTTGAAATCGCGGAGGAACATGTTTTCTCCCGAACGGCTATTGCGCGCGGCCATCATGTTTTCGCCCAGGCCAACTCATTGGCAGTCGCCGTTATCGACGACGCCATAGCGCTGACGGTGACGGCGGATATCCGTTTTATCCGTCCAGTCAAACTAGGCGAAAAATGCATAGCGAAAGCGTATGTCCGTTCGATCTCCGGGGAACGCAGCAAATCGAAGGTGGAGCTGTTCACCTATGTCGGCGACGAGATGGTGTTTCAAGGGAATTTCGTCATCTACAGATCTACGGGAGAGCAGATTTTGGAGGAGGAATAGAACATGCGGATCGCCATTGACGCTATGGGCGGGGACCACGCTCCGGAGCTGATTGTGCAAGGCGCATTGCAGGCGGCGGCCGAATGGCCGGACACGGAACTGCTGCTGGTCGGAAACGCAGCGGCGATCGAGCCGCTGCTTGCTGGCGGCAAACCGTCAAACATTAAGCTTCACCATGCCGAAGATGTGATCGGCGGCGACGAAGAACCGGTTAAAGCCGTCAGACGGAAAAAAGATTCGTCGATGGTTGTGGCGGGAACGCTCGTAAAAGAAAAGCAGGCGGATGCCATGTTGTCCGCAGGCAATACGGGAGCGTTGATGGCTACCGGACTGCTCGTAGTCGGCCGGATGGCGGGAATCGAACGCCCCGCCTTGGCTCCTATGCTGCCCACGCAAGACGATGTAGGCGTGCTTGCGCTGGATCTGGGCGCCAATATGGATGCCAAGCCTGAGCATTTGCTGCAATACGCCATCATGGGCAGCGTGTACCGCTCCAAGGTGCATGGCCTGTCGCAGCCTCGGGTCGGCTTGCTTAATGTAGGCACAGAGGCTAAAAAGGGAAGCGAGCTGACGAAAGCGGCTTTTGAGCTGCTGGAGCAAGCGCCTGTTAACTTCATCGGCAACGTGGAAGCCAGGGACGTGTTGAGCCGCAACTGCGACGTGCTGGTATGCGACGGCTTCTCTGGCAATATTTTGCTGAAGTCAATGGAGGGAGCGGCGGGCATGATTTTTTCATCGCTTAAGGATGCGTTTGGCCATTCTCTTCTGACCAAAGCAGCCGCTGCGATCATGCTTCCCCGCTTGCGCCATTTGAAGAAAAAAATGGACTACAAGGAGCACGGCGGTGCTCCTCTGCTGGGGTTAAACGGCCTGGTCGTGAAATGCCACGGCTCGTCCGATGCCCTTGCTGTCAAAAACGCCGTCGGCAAAGCAAGAATCGCCCTTCAAGGCGAATTGATATCATCCATCTCCGCAGAAATTAACGGGAAGTGAGTGTTTAGCATGAGTTTGCATCCTGTCGGTATTATCGGAACGGGCAAATATACGCCCGAACGCATCTTGACGAACCAAGAGCTGGAACGTATGGTAGAAACCAATGATGAATGGATTGTGACGCGCACCGGCATCAAAGAACGCCGTATTGCGGCTGACACGGAGGCAACCTCCGATCTGGCCTATCAGGCAGCGCTGAAAGCTTTGGAAGCTGCCGGGTTGACGGCGGCCGACTTAGACCTCATCATCGTTGCTACCATTACGCCGGATATGTTTTTCCCTTCAACGGCTTGTCTGTTGCAGAACAAGCTGGGCGCGGCAAAAGCGGCTGCATTTGATCTCTCGGCCGCATGCTCGGGCTTTATCTACGGTTTGGCGACGGCAAGCAACATGATCGCAACGGGCATGTACAAGCACGCGCTTGTTATCGGCGCAGAAACATTGTCCCGGATTACGGATTATACCGACCGCAACACATGCATCCTTTTTGGCGATGGAGCGGGTGCTGTAGTACTGGGCAGAGTGCCTGAAGGACGGGGGTTCCGATCCTTTGAACTGGGCGCCGACGGAAGCGGCGGCGAACTGCTGAAAATTAGCGGCGGAGGCTCGCGCATTCCCGCATCGCAGCAAAGTCTTGAGGACAAGAAACATTTTATTCATATGGCGGGCAACGACGTATTCAAATTTGCCGTGCGTATTATGGGCGGCGCTGCCGAGGAAGCGTTGGCCAAAGCCGGCATGACCAAAGGCGATGTCGACCTTCTGGTACCGCATCAAGCCAATATCCGCATTATTCAGTCGGCGATGAACCGTCTGGATTTGCCGGAGGACAAAGCCATGATCAACCTGAACAAATACGGAAATATGTCGGCAGCTTCCATCCCGGTAGCGCTGGCGGAAGCCGTTGAGCAGGACCGCGTGAAGGAAGGCGACTGCCTTGTATTCGTTGGCTTCGGAGGCGGTTTGACCTGGGGAGCTTCCGTCCTCATTTGGTAAAGGTAAAGCTTGGGGGGAGAAAACGTAGATGAGCAAAACGGCATTTGTATTTCCGGGACAAGGCGCGCAATCGGTTGGCATGGGAAGGGACGCTTACGAGTCCAATCCAAAGGCAAGGGCCATTTTCGAGGAAGCGGACGCGGCATTAGGTTTTCAACTGAGCGAAATTATTTTTAACGGTCCGGACGAGGCGTTGAAGCAAACGGCCAACACTCAACCTGCTTTGCTGACAGTCAGCGTGGCGATGCTGGAGCTGCTGTCGGAGAGCGGTATTAAGCCGGATTATGTCGCGGGCCACAGCCTGGGCGAATATAGCGCACTTGTTGCGGCAGGCGTCATCCGTTTCCGCGATGCGGTCGCGACGGTGCGGGCGCGCGGCGAATATATGGAGCAAGCCGTTCCTAACGGGCAAGGCGCCATGGCGGCCGTGCTCGGAGCCGAGCGCGAAGCCCTTGGAGAGCTTTGTAAAACCGTTTCGGAGACTGGCAGCGTCGTAGAGCTTGCCAATGTGAACTGCCCGGGTCAAATCGTTGTTTCCGGCAGCGCGGCCGGCGTGGAAGGCATAGTAGCGCGCGGCAAAGAAATCGGCGCCAAGCGCGTCATTCCGCTTGAAGTCAGCGGTCCGTTCCACTCTTCGCTGATGAAACCTGCGGCGGAACGTCTTGGCGATACATTGGCGGCGGTAGCGTTAACCGATGCAAAGGTGCCACTCATTGCCAACGTAACGGCGCGCGAAGCCGTTCAAGGCGAGGAAATCCGCCGTTTGCTGGTGGAGCAAGTGTATTCTCCGGTGTTATGGGAAGACAGCATCCGTTATTTGATAGAGCAAGGCGTGGATACTTTCGTGGAAATCGGCTCGGGAACAGTGCTTGCCGGTCTCATCAAAAAGATCGATAAAAATGTCCGCATCATTTCGGTCAATACCGTATCGGCGCTGGAAGCGCTGCAAGTAAACTAACGGCAAATCGGAGGAGGATATTTATGTTTGCAGGACTGGAAGGCAAAACAGCGCTTGTAACGGGCGCTTCGCGGGGCATTGGCCGTGCCATTGCCATAGCTCTGGCGGAAGCCGGAGCGGATGTTGCCGTCAATTATGCCGGCAGCGAAGCCGCGGCTGCGGAAACGGCCCAAGCTATCCAACAGCTGGGACGCCGTGCCATTGTGCTTAAAGGCAATGTTGGCAAAAGCGAAGAATTCGATGCCATGGTCAAGGAAACCATCGGGCAACTGGGCGGACTGGACATCCTGGTGAATAACGCAGGCATTACAAGAGATAATTTAATTATGCGCATGAAGGAAGAAGAATTCGACGAAGTGATCGAGACCAATCTCAAAGGCGTGTTCAACGGCATCAAAGCCGTAACCCGTCACATGATGAAGCAGCGCTCGGGACGAATTATCAACATTTCTTCCGTTGTTGGCGTGCTCGGCAATCCCGGCCAAGCTAACTATGTGGCTGCCAAAGCCGGCGTCATTGGCCTCACCAAAGCCAGCGCGCGTGAATTGGCATCGCGCGGCATAACCGTAAATTGCGTCGCTCCCGGTTTTATCGCGACGGATATGACGGATAAGCTGCCGCAAGACATGAAAGAAGCGCTGCTGACTCAAATCCCGCTGGCGAAGCTTGGTTCCGCAGGGGATATTGCGTCCGCCGTACGCTTTTTGGCCTCCGATGGCGCGACTTACATGACCGGTCAGACGATCCATGTCGACGGCGGCATGTATATGTAGTTCTTGAAAAGGTAAAGATGGCATTTTGACGTCAATTCTCGTATAATACGGTGGAGGAGGTGAACCGGATGTCCGAAGTAGTGGATCGCGTAAAACGTATTGTCATCGACCGCCTTGGCGTAGACGAAGCAGAGGTAACGCTCGAAGCTTCCTTCAAAGATGACCTCGGCGCTGACTCTCTTGACGTAGTAGAACTGGTCATGGAGCTAGAAGACGAGTTTGATATGGAAATCTCTGATGAAGATGCAGAGAAAATCACGACGGTGGGAGAAGTAGTGTCTTACATACAATCTCATACCTAAGGATGGACAAGTCCCGTTGCTTTTGACGGGACTTCTCTCCATACAAAACGTATTGCCGATGAATGTTTTTGTCATTAACGAATTTATAGCAGGATGCTATTCATATAGAAAAAATGATGACGGTTTCGTTATCTATATTGCGGGTCAGAGGTGAATGCAATGAAACAAAGAGTTGTTGTTACGGGCATGGGGGTCATGACCTCGCTTGGTTCCGATCTGGAGCAATTTTGGAACAATTTGCTGGAGGGGAAGTCCGGTGTCTCCGTTGTGGAGGCATTTGATTTTTCAACGTATCCAACGCGCATTGCCGCCGAAATCAAAAACTTCAATCCCGAGGATTATGGCCTCGATAAGAAGGAAGCGCGCCGTATGGACCGCTTTGTCCAGTTTGCTGCGGTGGCAAGCAAGCTTGCCGTAGAGGACGCGGAGCTGAAAATCGGCGAAAATGCGGACCCTGAGCGGGTTGGCGTCATGATTGGTTCAGGCATCGGCGGACTTGGCACCTGGGAGGATCAGCACAATATTCTCCTGGAAAAGGGGCCAAAACGCGTTAGCCCGTTTTTTATTCCCATGATGATTGCCAATATGGCTTCGGGCCAAGTGTCCATGCTGACAGGCGCCAAGGGACCTAATAGCACGGCGGTTACCGCTTGCGCAACGGGTACGCATTCCATTGGCGATTCCTACAAAATGATTCAACGCGGCGACGCCGACGTTATGATCGCAGGTGGAGCGGAAGCAACGATTCGCCCTACGGGCATGGCGGGTTTCTGTTCCATGCGCGCCATGTCGGTGCGCAACGAAGAGCCCGAGAAAGCAAGCCGGCCTTTCGATAGCGACCGCGACGGCTTCGTAATGGGCGAAGGCTCGGGCGTTCTGGTGCTGGAATCGCTTGAGCATGCCAAAGCGCGCGGCGCAAAGATTTACGCCGAGGTTATCGGTTACGGCATGAGCGGCGACGCCCATCATATGACAGAGCCCGATCCCGACGGAGCGGCGCGCTGCATGAGCAAGGCGATCAAGGATGCCGGTATCGATCCTTCTGAAGTCCAATATATTAACGCCCACGGCACTTCAACGCCGGTTGGCGATCGTTCCGAAACGCTGGCGATCAAAAAAGCGTTTGGCGACCATGCCTACAAGCTGGCCGTAAGCTCCACCAAATCCATGACGGGCCATCTTCTTGGCGCCGCGGGAGGCGTGGAAGCCGTTATTCTGGGCTTGACCTTGAAAAACGGCATCATTGCACCAACTATCAACCTGGACAATCAGGACCCCGAGCTGGATCTGGACTATGTTCCTAATGTGCCGCGTGAAGCCAAGGTGACGACGGCGCTGTCCAACTCGTTTGGCTTTGGCGGACATAACGCCACGATCGTGATGAAGGCGTATGAGTCATGAAGCCTTTGACGAGCTGCAGCAGAAGCTGCAGCTCGATTTTAAACGAACCAAGCTGCTGAGGCAGGCGTTTACGCATACCTCATATGTAAACGAGCATAAGCGGGGTTCAGTGCAAGATAACGAGCGGCTGGAATTTCTTGGCGATGCGGTGCTTCAGCTGCTGGTGTCGGAATATTTGTTTGCTACATATCCCAAAAGGCCGGAAGGCGAGTTGACCCGAATGCGTGCATCCGTGGTATGCGAACCTTCGCTGGCATATTTTGCGGAACGTTTGGAACTGGGAAAACACGTCCTGCTGGGCCGTGGCGAGGAGCAGCTTGGAGGCCGTCATCGCCAAGCGCTGCTGGCGGATTTGTTCGAGTCGCTGGTTGGAGCCATCTATCTGGATGCCGGCATCGAACGGACCCGGCGGTTTTTGCAGGAGCATATGTTTCCGTTTATCGAGTCCAACGACTTTGGCTTGCTGATGAAAGATGCCAAATCGAAGCTCCAGGAACGAGTTCAGCATCTTGGTTTAGGTCCCGTCGAATATCGCATTATGGAAGAACGCGGTCCGGCGCATGATCGCGAGTTTGTCGTAGAGGTTTTGCTAGGCGAAAACCAATCCGGCGTAGGCGCGGGCAGGACCAAAAAAGAAGCCGAACAACGTGCGGCCGCGGAAGCGTGGAGCAAGCTGGCGCAGGAATAGCGGTTGATCGCGGTAAAAGCAACCGTTGGCTAAAGCCTTTCAGGCCTATTGCAGGTCAGGGAGGCTTTTTTGTTGCGTGTGTTGCGCCATATGCCAACCCTCCGGTTAGGTAGCGATTGGGGGCGGAGTCCGCTCTAGCGAAGAGCCGTTACAGACTCTCCTTGACAGCAGCTTCCTTCATTAGCTCATAGATTTTTCGGGTTGTATTGACGTTGCGAATCGTCACCTTGCTGTAAAACCTGGTTCCGATGATTTTGGACAAGCCGCTTTTGGTAGAAATCGCTCGGCTAATCGACCATAGGACGGCTCCCGGCGTATACATGACCGTTTCAAGCTCCGGCTTGAAGACCAACTGATCCAGTACGGTTTCCTGATCGACCTCCTCCCATAAAAAGAGAACGTCGCTTCTCATTTCGTCGTTATTTTGCCAGCTCTCCGGCAGCGCCTTCATCATGGCTTCATAATCATCGAGGCTGCGAATCAATACCTTGATAACCAATCCAAACGTCTCGCTTATTACGTTTTCCACGACTCCGGCCAAGGCGTGTTTGTCGGCTTGATTGCTCGTAAAAATAATATTGCCGGAATTGATATACGTGACGACATGACTTAGCCCGGCTTCCTCCATGGCTGCTTTTAACCGCTTCATATCAACCTTATTGTTTCCCCCAACATTGATGCCTCTAAGCAATGCAACGTATACCATGCGATTTCTCCTTTATGGGCTGTTTTTTGCCCGCGTCATCCTTCATGCAAAGCTGGACTGTCGTCTACCGCATTCCCACTTGTCTGACAGGCTTGTTTCTTTCATTGTATCACTTCTTTCCCGCTTCCGAACATTGGGGTAAAATAGAGTGTAGTGTGAGGAGGACAGGTCTGGCTATGAAAAATAATGCGATGACAGGTTTTGCGCTTCATCGTCCCCTGCAAGCTCCCGTTCTTGAACAACAGCAGAGCGGCTATCGCTATAGGGAATACCTACCCAACTTCAAGCTGGCTTCCTTCGTTGCTTGTTTTTGGACACTTGAGGTAGATAGCGGGGTAAATCGGCAGCTTCATCGAATATTGCCGGATGGCTGCGTTGACCTTATTGTGAATGGAAAGGCGCCAAACTTCCGCTCCGCCGCATTTTTTACCGGTCTTATGACCGATTTTGATGTGATGACTATTTCCGGACCTCAGTTTTCATTCGGCATCCGTTTATTTGCTGGAACTGCGGAGCCTTTTATGGGGCAACCCCCTGGACAACTGCAAGACTCACATGTTTACGTTGAAGATATTTGGGGTACGGAAGGACTTCTTTTGGCCGAAAAGCTGTTGTCCGCCGCCTCGGATTCTGTATATAGGATGATTGCGATTGCGGAAGAATGGATGCTTCGGATTTTGGCCAAGGTGGAGCTGAGTGCGGGTACATCCGGCTCTGCGTCGCTATTGGTGCAGGAGTCTTTAATGACCTTATATGATCGCAATGGGATGATTTCAATGGAGGAGCTGGCAGCTGAGCTGGCTTTCACCGAGCGCCATGTACGAAGAGCTTTCCACGATGTATTGGGTATCAGTCCCAAATCCTTAACGGAAATTATCCGATTCCAAAGTGTTCTCCGAAAAATGACACGATCTCCGCACACACCGCTGGTGGAGCTTGCCCATATGTTCGGATATTACGATCAATCCCACTTTATTAAAAGTTTCAAAAGGTTTTACGGTTTGCCGCCGGGAGGGATTGGTTTGGCTGAAACATGTCCGTTTTTTCCTATTCCGGATAGGCGGCAAAAAGTAGAATAATTACAGAGTGTTTCAAACTGAATATACGTTAAAAGGGAGCTGAAAAACATGGGCATTAAGCTGGATATGGTCGGAATTGTAGTTAAGGATATGAAGAGGGCGCTCCAATTTTACCGTCTGCTGGGTCTGGATATTCCTGCGGAGGCCGATGGCGAAAACCATGTTGAGGTCGAGCAAGCAGGCTTCCGCCTGGCATTTGACCAAGTGGAAGTAATCAAGGACGTTTACGGAACCTGGGAGGAGCCAACCGGACACCGGATCGAGCTGGCGTTTCTATGCGATAGCGGAGCGGCAGTGGATGAGCTGTACCGCAAAATAACGGAGACGGGCGAAGGCGGTTTCCGCGAGCCATGGGATGCCTTTTGGGGACAGCGTTATGCCATTGTACAGGACCCGGACGGAAACCGGATTAGTTTGTTTGCCTGATTCAGTGTTAGCTGAAGCTCGGCATAAGGGTATATAATTCCTTTCATCGAAAAATAGTGCCCCGCTAACACCGCATAATTGCGGTGTTTTTGGCTTTTTTTAGAGATCGGCACCCTATATTGCGGAATGAGCGCGAGAGATAATTGCGAATGGCTTCGTTGTTTATAGTGTAAGAGCTCTTACCACTACAAGAAGGGAATATGGGGCAATGAAAGCGAACGAAACTAATTTTGTCAGACGTCTGCAAAGGCATAAAGAAGATGCTTTGGATTATATTGTCGATACGTATTTGCCTCTGGTCAAAGGCACAATCGTCAAGGTGCTGGCGCCGCTGCGAAATAACGGAATGATCGAGGAGTGCATCAACGATACGTTTCTTGCGGTTTGGAACCATAGCGATCAATTTCGCGGTGAATCCAGTGATTTTCGCAAATGGATTTATGCGATTGCCAGGTCTAAAGCAATCGACAGCTATCGCAAAGCGATGCGCCAACGTATGGTGATGGCGACCGATGAACCCGATATGACAGGTCACTTGGCACAATCGGCCGAGGACGAGCTGTTCCTTGCAGAGGAACAGGCGGAGATTGACAGATTGCTGCACCAGCTTGATGAAACCGACCGGGAGATTTTTGTAATGAAGTATATGCTGGGGATGCGCAGCGATGAAATTGCGGACAAATTCGGGCTAACAAGAACAGCTGTAGACAACCGGATTTTTCGCGGGAAGAAAAAGCTGAAGGAAAGGGCCAAACATATGGAACTGGGAGGGAATTTGGCATGAAAACAAATTACACCATGCTGAATGGGATCAAAATGGATGAAAAAGAGATGGTGGAAGCCGAAGTTAGCGAAAGCGAACGCGCTGCACTAAAAAAGGCGTTGCGCTCCAAGCTTAAGCGACCAGTCAAGAAAGGGCAGCATTGGCGGCGTAACGCGGCCGCAGCGGCAGTGTTGCTTGGCGTTGGCGCAACCGCGCTGGGGTTAACATTCCCAGCATACGCAACCAGTGTCCCTTTTGTAGGCGATATCTTCAAACTTTTAGATCGAGGAAATACGGATAGCGGTCTGTATGACAACTATAAAGAAAATTCCACCGAATTAAATTTGAGCAAAACCAGCCAAGATATTACGATTACGCTCAACGATGCTATTTTTGATGGAAAAACAACAACGTTTACCTTTTCAATTCAGAGCGAAACGGATTTAGGCGAAGAGATTAGAATTAAAGGATTTCCAACGATCAAACAATCGTCTGGCGCTACCGGCTCGCAACGAATTATAAAGGTGGATGAAGGACGGTATGCCGGCATCATTTCGGTAAGCAGCGTCGACCATAACGGTGAGGATTCAGTTAAGGTTGACTGGAATATTGACAGTATTGTCCAGACAGACGACGGCACGCATAAAGAAATTAAGGGGAAATGGAATTTTGGTTTGGAGCTTGCGGCAACCGAACAAACCATCCAACTGGTCGGGCAACCGGCGGAGCATGAAGAGATTGTATTAGCCATTGAAAAAATCATCTATTCGCCAATGTCCTTTACTGTCTACTATGACTATGTGATTAAGGAAGAAACAGCGCAGAAATGGAATAATCTTGATGTTGAACTGAGCATCGTAGATAATTTGGGGAATGTCTATAGCGGGCAAGGCAATGGCGGCCGTGGCATAAAGGAAGTTTCCGCGATGAAATGGAGCATGACAAAAACGTTCCAGCAGCTCTATCCGGAAGCCTCTGAATTAATCGTAACGCCAACCTTGAAGTACTATAATAGCACGAATGAAAACGCCGAAAACGCCGGAAACGCTGGAGAGAAGGCGACAGAGCAATCGCAGATTGAACAAGACAGTGGCGTGAAAGAAGAAAGCCGGAAGGAAGATAATCTGCAGGAAGATAGTACGAAGGAAGATAGTCAGACTGTTGTGCTGGATGAAATCGTAATTCCGATTGAAAAATAACTGGCGTTGCATGCAACGCAGTAGAGGGAGCAGTCCGCCAAAGTCGGGTCTGCTCCCGTTATATTTTGTCCTCGATGTGATTCACTCCAACCAGCCTGCTCAGCATTGTTCCAGAGGAAGCACTATTCTAACAAAATTGTTAAATGATCGGGATTGTTTTGTTCAGAGAGCTTCTATTCTCAAAACTGGAATCAATTCTCATTAAAATATTCGCGTTGCGCTCTTTCCCCGCTTATATCCGCCCTGTAATCTGTGCTACAATGGAGGGTGAGGTGAAACCCAGACCATGTTTCTGAAACGGATCGAATTATCAGGTTTCAAATCGTTCGCCGACAGGACCGAACTTGAATTTGTAACCGGCATTACCGCAGTGGTCGGACCCAACGGTTCCGGCAAAAGCAATATCTCCGACGGCATTCGCTGGGTGCTCGGCGAGCAAAGCGCAAAAAGTCTGCGCGGAGGCAAAATGGAGGATATTATCTTTGCGGGCAGCGATGCGCGCAAGGCGGTCAATTACGGCGAGGTTTCGCTGACGCTTGACAATTCCGATAACGCGCTGCCGCTGGAATACAACGAGGTGACGGTTACCAGACGCGTTCATCGCAGCGGCGACAGCGAATATATGATCAACAAGCAGCCTTGCCGGCTGAAGGACATTACAGAGCTGTTCATGGATACGGGCATCGGCAAAGAGGCTTATTCCATTATCGGACAAGGCCGGATCGAGGAAATATTGAGTACCCGCTCGGAGGACCGGCGGGGTATTTTCGAGGAAGCCTCCGGCATTGTCAAATATAAATCTCGCAAGCGGGAAGCGCAGAAAAAGCTGGATGAAACCGAAGGCAACTTGCTGCGCATCCATGACCTGGTTACGGAGCTTGAGGATCAAGTGGAGCCCCTCCGGAAGCAGTCGGAAAAAGCAATTTATTTTAAAGAGCTGCGGGAAGAGCTTAAAAGCAAAGAAATTTCGCTCTACGTACATAATATCGAAAGCGTTCACGCTTCCTGGTCGGAGGCGACCAGCAAGCTGGAGAAGCTTCAAGAGGAGCAGCTGCAGCTTTCAACCGTCGTCAGCAAGCATGATGCGCTGCTGGAGCATGAGCGTCAGCAGCTTCGCGATCTGGAGCAGCGTCTGGACGAGCTGCACGCCGCTATGCTTGGCATCAGCGAGGAAGCCGAGAAATGCGAAGGCTACGGCGAGGTGCTCAAGGAGCGGAAGCGCAATCTGGAGGCCAATAAAGCGCAGCTAGAGGAGTCCATTGCCGCGCAGGACGAGCGAATTGTCGGGCTTACGGCAGAGGAAGCGGAGTTTCGCAGCAAAGCGGCTTCTCTGGAGCTGGAGCTGGCCGAGCTTAAGAGCAAGCTGGCCGCAGAGGAAGCCGAGCTGCAAGGCATTGCCGGCGGCACAGTGGCCGATGCGGAAGAGCGGCTAAAGGGAGAATTGCTGGACGTATTAAACGGCATGGCACAGCTCCGCAATGAAATCCGGTACAGCGTTCAGCAGCAGGAAACGCTGCAGCGGCGTATGGAACGAATCAGCGATGATGAAGCCAAACGTATGGAACAGCAAAATACGCTTAATCTGAAAAAAAGCGAGCTGGATGAACAGCTGGCGATATGTTTAAAAGCACTGGAGAACGCGAGAAACCGGATGCTTGAGGAAGGCGATCGGAGCAAAAATACGGTTTCCTCGTTAGAAGAAGTAACCGCGGCCATCCGTAAATGGGAACAGCGCCTGGACAGCCATATTTCCAGACGGGATACGATGAAGGAAATGCAGGATGCGCTTGACGGTTTTATGCAGGGCGTCAAGGAAGTGCTTAAAGCTTCCCGCAGAAGCAACGGCGGCATTGCCGGCGTTCACGGCGCGGTGGCGGAGCTGCTTCGCGTTCCGCAACGAATCGAAGTAGCCGTGGAAACGGCTCTGGGCGGAGCGCTACAGCATATCGTTATGGAAAATGAATCAACGGCCCGCGCCGCAATCGGATTTCTGAAATCGCGTCAATTGGGACGAGCCACCTTCCTTCCGCTGGATGTTATTCGCGGGCGTATGGTGCCGGAAAACGATAAAAAAGTAGCAGCGGGCATTGAAGGTTTTGTTGGCGTTGCGGCCGAGCTGGTGGATTGCGACGAGCGTTACAGCGCTATCGCGCATAACTTGCTTGGCAACGTGCTGCTTGCTGAAACGCTTGAGCAGGCCAACCGGATCGCTTCCCGCTGCAACTATCGCTATCGGGTCGTTACTTTGGAAGGCGATGTGGTGAACGCCGGCGGCTCCATGACGGGCGGCAGCTTGCAGAAAAAAGGAGCCAGCTTGCTTGGACGCGGCCGGCAGATCGAAGCGTTGGACGGCGAAATCAAAGAAGTCCAGACGATGCTGGACCAGTTGCGTTCCAAACTGAGCGATTTGCGCAAAGAACAATCCATCACCTCGCAAAATGTGGAGGAGCTTCGCGGCGAAGCCGAGCGCTGCCGGATTCAGGAGCAGGGTTTGCGTTCCGAACTGCAAAGCCTCAAGACGGAAGAGAAACATCTGACCGACCAGCGAGAGCTTGGTTCGACGGATTTGACGGCTCTCGTGCAAGAGATGGAGAGTCACCAAAAGGGCGCGGCTGCAGCTGAAGTCCGATTGGAAGAGCTTACTGCGGATGAAGCCAGACTGCAGGAGGCGATTACGCTTGCGGAGGAACGCCGCAAAGCCAGCGAATCCGCCAAGGAGGAGCTGCAAGGCCAGCTCACGGATTTGAAGATCGCGGCTGCCAAACGCAGCCAGGAGAAGCAAAGCTTCGAAGACCAGGCCTCGCGGGTTCGCAGCGACATCCAGCGGGGTAAAACCGAGCTTGCCCATCTGCGCGGACTGTTGACGCAGCAGGAAGAAGAGCTTGTTCGCCATGGCGAGGAGACGATTAGCCAGATCGAGCAGTTGAATCAGCTGCGCATCAAAAAGAGCCAATGCTCCGAAGAAACGGATCTGAAGCGCGCGGCAAGAGCCAATCTGGTCTCGGGCCTCGATAAGGGCGAAAGCGAAACGAAAGAGCAGCGGGCCGCACTCCGTTTGGTGGAAGACCAAATGCGGCAAACGGAAATTGCGCTTAACCGTCAGGATGTCGAACTGGACAACCTGCTGCGCAAGCTCAGCGAGGAATACGGTCTGAGCTACGAGCTTGCAAAAGAGCAATATCCGCTGCCGGAGGATGTGACGATTGCCGGGAACGAGGTAAGGGAGCTCAAACGGAAAATATCGGGTCTTGGCGAAGTCAACCTTGGCGCGATTGAAGAATATGAACGAGTCAAGGAACGGTACGAGTTTTTGGCCGAGCAAAAAAACGATCTCATTGAAGCAAAAACAACCCTTTATCACGTCATTAAAGAGATGGACGACGAGATGTCGAAACGTTTCCGCTCCACCTTTGAGGCGATACGAGGCCATTTTGTTGTTGTTTTTGCAAAGCTGTTTGGCGGCGGGCGCGCCGATCTTATTTTGGTGGAGCCGGATCGCGTGCTGGACACTGGCATCGACATCGTGGCGCAGCCTCCAGGCAAAAAGCTGCAAAATCTCCAGCTGCTCTCCGGCGGAGAAAGGGCGCTTACCGCGATTGCGTTGTTGTTCGCTATCCTTCAGGTTAAACCGGTTCCGTTTTGCGTGCTGGACGAGGTCGAGGCAGCGCTCGACGAAGCCAACGTATCGCGGTTTGCCCAATATTTGCGGGAGTTTTCGGAGCTTACTCAATTTATCGTTGTTACGCACCGCAAAGGCACAATGGAAGAGGCCGATGTATTGTACGGGGTAACGATGGAGGAGGGCGGCGTATCCAAGCTGGTATCCGTCCGTCTGGAGGAAGAAGAGCCGGTATCGGCATAATTCGTTAATAGAGAGAAACGACTCAAGAGATGAGCGATGATGGAGGAAAGAAAACATGAGTTTTTTTAAAAAGTTAAAAGAAAGCATAGCTTCAAAAGCGGAAGCGGTCACTAATGTTTTTAAAGAAGGTTTGACCAAAACGCGGACCGCATTTGTGGAAGCAGTGGAGGAGCTGATTACACGCCGCAAAAAAATCGATGAGGACTTTTACGAAGAGCTGGAGGAGATTTTGATTGGCGCCGATGTTGGCGTTAATACAGTCATGACGCTGATCGACGATCTTCGCGCGGAAGTGAAAAAACGCAAAATCGAAGATGCTGCTGAGCTTCAGCCAGTGCTGTCGGAGAAGCTCGTGGAATTGTTGAAAGGAGACGACCACGCGGAGCTGACTATGGCGCCGCCGGGAGAAACAACGGTCATTTTGTTTGTTGGCGTAAACGGCGTTGGCAAAACAACAACGATCGGCAAGCTGGCCCATCGTTTCAAAAGCGAAGGAAAAAGCGTATTGCTGGCTGCTGGCGACACGTTCCGGGCAGGCGCAATCGAGCAATTGGAAGTTTGGGGTCAGCGCGTTGGCGTTGAGGTGATCCGGCAAGCTTCCGGCTCCGATCCCGCGGCAGTGATGTTCGACGCCGTCCAGGCGGCAAAGCAGCGTAATGTCGACGTGTTGCTGTGCGACACAGCGGGACGACTGCAGAACAAAACCAACCTGATGGAAGAGCTGAACAAAATCTTCCGCGTTATCAAGCGTGAAATGCCGAATGCGCCTCATGAGGTATTGATGGTGCTGGACGCCACAACCGGACAAAACGCGCTGAGCCAGGCCAGACTTTTTGGCGAAAAAAGCGGCGTGACGGGCCTCGTTCTGACAAAGCTGGACGGTACGGCAAAAGGCGGCATCGTTGTGGCTATTCGCAACGAGCTGAATTTGCCCGTTAAGCTGGTTGGTTTGGGCGAAGGCATGAACGATCTGCAAACCTTCGATTCGGTTCAATTCGTGCATGCGCTGTTTGCCGGTTTGATCAAACGCGAGGAAGAGGAGCAGGAAACCGCTCAGAGCTGATCTAGTACGAATGGCCCTTTGGGGCTCCAAACAGTGGGAATAAGTCCGCAAAGCCGGCTGCATGAGCAGCAAGCATTGCGGGCTTTTTAATAGAGTTTTAAAGTTAAGGGTCAGGGCTGACCGTTCGGGTAGTAGATTGAAGATTGGGGATCTTGGTTAAATCCTGTTATACTGATTGGAGAGGTAGCGTGAGCAATTCAAGACAACTGGAGGAACGCAAATGAGAAAAAGCAAGCTTTTGTTCATTGCAACTGCGGTGTCCATCATGTGGATGGGATTTGCGGCGACCTTATACGGGAGCGGGAGCGGATCGGAGAAGAACAAGGTGTTTGAGCTTGGCGCCAATGCATCGGAGTACAAGCTGACGGTTTTTGGTTACGTTGAGACGGCAACGGTTGAAGGGATTGGCGAGGACGGCAAGCCGTTTCGGACAACAGCAATGGTGATGGAGAAGCCGAAGCGGGAAAGCGACGGCACGTATACTCTGTTTGAAGTCCAGACGTCGGACAAAAACGCCTATACGCTGGATGCGTATCCCGGACTATTCAGCGAAGGGCAAATTTCATCTTTTACGCGGAACTTTGAAAGCGGGAAGGTGGCGTATTCCGTTACCGGCAAAATAATGGAGGAGATTCAGGATAAAATCTTTACGTTTCCATTCATGGTGCTGGACAAGCAAGGCGGCTACGTCAACGACTTTTCAGATATCCGGGTCGTATTCTCCGGCAGTGCGTCATTAACCTATCGTCCGCCTGCAGCAATTGTCGCAGCCAAGCCGGCAACAGCCCAAATCACAGTTAATGACAGCGAAGTCGGTTTTCAAGCTTATTTAATAGAAGGAAGTCACTATTTCAAGCTGCGGGATGTGGCTAAAGCGCTTAACGGCTCCGAGAAGCAATTTCAGGTCAAATGGGACGAGGGACTTAACCGGATAGACCTGCAGCGGGGAAAAGCGTATACGCCGGTCGGCGGCGAGCTGGCGGCGAGCAATAGCTCGGGAACGCAAGACAAGCAGCTCCAATCAGGCAAACTCCCGGTGCTGCAAGGAAAACTGTCTCAAACGTCTATTTTTGTAGATGGGGAAAAAGCCGCCCTTACCTCGTATAAAATTGGTGGAAGCCATTACATCAAGCTTAGAGATATTGCGGCCGCGGTGGACTTTGCCGTTACATGGGATTCAGCCTCCAGAACGGTGGGAATAGCAACTTCTTCCGGTTATACCCCACAATAATGGCGCCGTAAAAAGTGACAAGGGCAAAAGCTTGACAGAGGTGCAGCATTTGTTGTAAGATTAGTTTCGTTGCTTAAGTGTCAAGTAAATGCACTTGACGGGCATTTGCGGCAGCGGCGAAGGAGGCGGTAGCGTTGAACAGTCAGGATATGGATGCCTTGACCCGAACAACGAGAATTAACCTGCTGCTGGATTTTTACGAAAGCCTGCTTACCGACAAACAGCGTTCAATGCTGATTTATTATTATCATGACGATTTTTCGCTAGGCGAGATTGCTTCGGAACTCGGGGTCAGCCGCCAAGCGGTATACGATAACTTAAAACGCGCAGAAAGTGCGCTTGAACATTATGAAAGCAAGCTTCGGCTGCTGGCAAGGCATGAGCGTCTGCAAAGCTTTGCGGAGCAGCTGGAAGCCGATATTACCTCCAGCAGTATGGAGAGCCGCGATAGGGAAAAGCTCCTTGGAATAATCGGAGGTTTTCGCCGCGCGGAGGGCGTTGCCGGAACAAAATCGGCGGAATGAAATTGCGATAGAAGGAGGCGAAGGTTCATGGCAGCATTTGAAAGCTTGAGCAGCAGGCTGCAAAATGTGTTCAGCAAGCTCAAAGGCAAAGGCAAGGTTTCGGAAGCCGATGTCACGGAAGCGATGCGTGAGGTTCGTCTGGCGCTTCTGGAAGCCGATGTTAACTTTAAGGTGGTCAAGGACTTTATTGCTAAAGTCAAGGAGCAGGCCATCGGCCTTGAAGTGTCCAAAAGCTTTACGCCCGGCATGGTGATCATTGATATCGTCAATAAGGAATTGACGGAACTGATGGGCGGTACGCAAGCTAAGCTTGCCAAAGCCAATAAGCCTCCAACCGTTATTATGATGGTTGGTTTGCAGGGCGCAGGTAAAACCACAACTTCCGGAAAACTGGCGCGGTTGCTGAAGAAAGGCAATCACAAGCCGCTTTTGGTAGCGGGCGATATTTACCGTCCTGCCGCGATCAAGCAGTTGCAGGTGCTTGGAGACAGCATTGATATTCCGGTATTTGCGATGGGCGATCAGGTGTCTCCGGTCGAAATCGCTAAAAACGGTCTGCAGCATGCCAAGGATAACGGCCACGACTACGTGATTATCGATACTGCGGGCCGCCTGCACATTGACGAAGCATTGATGGATGAGCTAAAGCAAATCCATGTCAACGTCAAGCCGGACGAAGTTCTGCTGGTAGTAGACGCCATGACGGGGCAAGACGCCGTTAACGTAGCTCAAAGCTTCCATGAACAGCTGCAGTTAACTGGGGTTGTATTGTCCAAGCTGGATGGCGATACTCGTGGCGGCGCGGCTTTGTCCGTCAAAGCCGTGACAGGCCAGCCGATCAAATTTGCGGCGATGGGCGAAAAAATCGACGCGCTGGAGCCGTTCCATCCGGAACGGATGGCTTCCCGAATTCTCGGCATGGGCGATATGCTTTCGCTGATCGAAAAAGCGCAAGCCGGCATCGATGCGGAAAAAGCTGCGGAGATGGAACGGAAAATGCGTACGGCGGAGTTTACGTTCGACGATTTCCTGGAGCAAATGGAGCAAGTACGCAAGCTTGGTCCGCTGGACCAGCTGATGGACATGCTGCCGGGAATGGGCAAGATGAAGGGTGGCATGAAGGACATGAAGGTCGACGAGCGCCAGCTTGGCAGAGTCGAAGCCATTGTCCGCTCCATGACCAAAGATGAAAAGCAAAATCCCGAGCTGCTTAACCACAGCAGGCGCAAACGGGTTGCCGCAGGCAGCGGAACTACCATTGTAGAAGTAAATCGACTGATTAAACAGTTTGATGATATGAAAAAAATGATGAAGCAATTTTCATCCATGATGGGACCTAAAGGCCCTAAAGGATTAAAAGGCGGCAAAAAAGGTCTTAAAGGCATGTTGGGCAAAAACATGAAGTTTCCTTTTTAAACAATAAGTCTTACAGATTAAAGAGTTCGCTTTTCAGTACCAAGAAGATGGGATGAAGCTAGAAACTGAGGACCGGAGCGTAGTGTGAGCTACGTGAGGACCGGAAGTTTCGGCTGAAGGCCAGGTTCGACGCTGCTTATGCCGCTAGGCATACCGCGTAATCAAAAGCGAATCGCTATTTTTTGAAGGAGGTGAATTTACATGGCAGTACGCATTCGTTTGAAACGTATGGGCGCTCATAAAGCACCGTTCTACCGCGTTGTTGTTTCGGATTCCCGTTCCCCTCGCGATGGACGTTTTATTGAAGAAATCGGTACTTACAATCCGGTAGCTGTACCGGCGCAAGTAACGATTGACGAAGAGAAAGCGTTGAAATGGCTGCAAACAGGAGCTCAAGCTTCTGACACCGTTCGCAACTTGCTTTCCAAAGCTGGAGTTCTGAAGAAGTTCCATGAGCTGAAGCAACAGAAATAACTGTTGAATAGCGGAGGGCTTTGTCATGAAAGAATTAATTCTTGTCATAGCGAAGGCTTTGGTGGATCATCCGGATGACGTTCGCATTCAGGTGAAGGACGATGAACGCAGCACGGTTTACGAGCTTTCCGTGCACCCCGACGATGTCGGCAAAGTAATCGGCAAGCAAGGCCGCATTGCCAAAGCAATGCGCGCGGTTGTCACCTCGGCATCCGTCAAATCAAGCAAACGCGTCATTGTAGATATCGTTTCATAGGATGTAAGCGCGGAGGGTTGGGATAAATGTCCCGGCCCTTTTCTGCTATTTGTAAACAACCTCAATCAATTAAAAAGGACTGATGGCATGAAGGGCAATTGGTACAGAGTGGGGAAAGTAGTGAATTCACACGGTATCCGCGGCGATATTAAAGTATTGCCGCAAACGGATTTCCCGGAGGAGAGATTTGCTACAGGCAGCAAGCTGTTGATGGTAAACGAGGAAAGCGGCGAGTCCCTTGAAGTAACTGTGGCTTCCGCGCGCCTGCACAAAAATGTTTATGTCATGAAGCTGCAAGGGTACTCCAATATTAACGAAGTAGAGCGTTTCAAAGGCTGGAGCTTGAAAATTTCGGAAGCTGCGCAAGGGGAATTGGAAGATGGTCAATATTATTACCATCAAATTATCGGCTGCCGGGTTGTAACGGACGAAGGCGCTGAGTTAGGCGAAATTGTTGATATTTTGAGTCCTGGCGCAAACGATGTATGGGTGGTGGAAGCGGCAGGGACCGGCAAAGGAAAAGCCAACCAAATTTTGCTTCCGGTCATAGATGAAGTCGTGCTTAAGGTTGAGCCTAAAGAACGCCTGGTTACGGTTGCGCTGATGGAAGGATTGATCTGAGTCATGAAGATTGATGTTCTGACGCTGTTTCCGGAAATGCTGGAGGGCGTGTTTGGCGCCAGTATTTTGGGCAAAGCGCGTGAAAAAAAGCTGGTGGCTCTGTCGGCGATTAATTTTCGCAACTATGCAACCAACAAACATAACACGGTAGACGATTATCCCTATGGCGGCGGCGGAGGGATGGTGCTGAAGCCGGATCCTGTATTTGCCGCTGTCGAGGATCTTGAAGTTGCCCCGGATACGAAACCAAGGGTTATTCTGATGTGTCCGCAGGGGGAAACCTTTACTCAAGCCAAAGCGGAGGAACTGTCGAGGGAAAGCCATCTTGTTTTCATTTGCGGGCATTACGAGGGATACGATGAGCGGATCAGAGAACATCTGGTTACCGATGAATTGTCGATTGGCGATTATGTGCTAACCGGCGGTGAAATACCGGCGATGGCAGTGATTGACAGCGTAGTGCGGCTGCTGCCCGGCGTTTTGGGCAATGAGAGCTCTGCCGTGACGGACTCCTACAGCACAGGTCTGCTGGAGCATCCCCATTATACAAGACCGCCTGAATTTAGAGGCTGGAGCGTGCCTGAGGTATTGATCTCAGGGCATCATGGCCGAATCGATACCTGGCGGAGAGAGCAGTCGTTGCTTCGTACGCTTCAACGGCGCCCGGAGCTGTTGGAGAAGGTCGAGCTTACCGCTAAAGAGCGGGCATGGCTGGCCGAGCAAATTATAAAAGCCGAAGAAGACGGAATCAACAAATAAAGGAATGCGCCCCCTGCTTTGCTGTAGCAAAGGGCCATTCCTTTTTGCTTTATAATGGCGTATAGAAATTTTGCGTATAATAGATGCGGTAGGGACCGCCGAACGAAACGCCCGTGCCGAGTTTCGTCAGTTTTTGATCCAGTATGCTTTCCCGGTGACCCGTTTTTGAATTCAGAAGCGAATAGTGGGCAAACAAGCTGTTCCCGAAACCAGCGGCTATATTTTCGGAAGCCAAACCATAGGTTATTCCTTTGGATTTCATGCGATCAAACGGCGAAGCTCCGTCGGGATTCGTGTGGTTAAAATATTGCCTTGCCGCCATATCCGCGCTGTGGGCGCGCGAGGCGGCTGCGGCAAGCTTGTCCCATTCCAATGCGGGAAGTCCGCGGCTTGCCCGTTCCGCATTTGTGAGATCAAATAGCAGCGTCTCCATAGCGGCTTGTTCCTTGGCGCCTAATGCCTTTGCGCTTTTTGGGTCGAGGGAACCGTCTACCTGAAATACGCCGATCATTTTGTTGCGGTCTTGGGTATCTAGAAAAACCGTCGTGATCTTGTTGTTGCGCTGAAATTCGTAATAGGTGTCCTCGCGTTTAGACTTGGCCGCGTTTGAGGGCAGGTTCAGATTGCCAAGGGGCTGTCCAAGCTTTACGATATCGCTCCAAGCGTCTGGCGCGTTGGTGAACAAGGCGGCGACCGTATCGTCCAAAATACCGAACATGGCAAACTGTCCGTAATCGGAATTGTAGACATGCCAGCTAAAGTTGTATTCACTCTCCAGCACGCGTTGAGGCTGGCCTAGCAGCACGGCCGGTTTGCCGCCGCCGTCTCCGATCGAAATCCCAAGCAGTTCGGAATCACGGGTTTGCGGAATGGCTTTTTTCGACAGACTGGAGCTATGCTCTTTGACATTGTACAGAAATGTCAACGCTTCCGCTCGCGTTAGGTTGCCTCGGGGCTCAAAGCCGCTTACCGTCGGGGCGCTTCTGCCCTGGGAAATGCTCTCGTCCAGCAGCCATTGCACGGCTTCGGATTCGCCAAACGGCTTGCCGTTAAGAGCGGAAGCCAGCAGTTTGGCTGCGTCTCCGCGTTTAAAGCCGCCGCGTTTATTATTGTAGGATAGGGGCCATCCCAAATCCTGGCCGTAATTGTAATACGCTGTACTCCAGCTTGCCCCGGTTTCGTCTCTGCTGGATACCAGTTGGTACGAACGCAGCAGCATGGCCAGAAACTCGGATTCGGTTACGAGATTTTGAGGTTTAAAGGTGCCGTCGTCATAACCCTTTGCCAAACCTTGATCGATGGCCCATTCGATATAGGGCAAAGCCCAGTGGCCGGCGGTATCCCTAAGCGCAATTCCGCTCTCGGCCCCGGCAGACGGCGGTGTAAACGCCATTCCGGTCGCTAACAGAAAAGCAGTCAGCACAACATGCAGCTTGCGAAATTTTCGCGGCGGCATTAAATTGCCTTTGTCGTCACGGTTCAGCATATTGCACCTCATTTCGGCTAGTTGTATCAGTTTTTGCGAGCTTCTCATAGTCAGTATACAGCAAGTCCACTCTACAAAAAATAGGTTGATTTACCGGATTGATTATGGTAAAATTTCTAATGTTGTTTGTATTACTCGGACGGTCCGCTATAAGTGGTGATCGGCTCAATGAGAGACCGGGAGCTTACATGAACGTCTATGGTGGAAGGAGTGAACTCAATGAGCATTGTACAAGAGATTACGAAACAGCAATTGCGTACAGACCTTCCTAGCTTTCGCCCAGGCGACACGCTGAAGGTGCACGTTAAAGTTATCGAGGGTTCGCGCGAGCGTATCCAGCTGTTTGAAGGCGTTGTAATCAAGCGTCGCGGCGGCGGAATCAGCGAAACCTTTACGGTTCGTAAAATTTCGTACGGCGTAGGCGTGGAAAGAACGTTCCCGCTTCATTCGCCTAAAATCGACAAAATTCAAGTGGCGCGTCGCGGTAAAGTCCGCCGTGCTAAGCTGTACTACCTGCGCAACCTGCGTGGTAAAGCGGCTAGAATTAAAGAGATTCGTTAAGAAAAGACGACAAGAGGGGCTTGCGCAATCAAGCTCCTTTTCGTTTTTCTGCCAAAAGTCAAATTACTCATTTTAGCGCAGGAAAGAGGGCGGAACCTATGGATTTGCAGCACCGCAACGCTGAACAGCCGGCAAACGACAACGAAGAGTCGACGCGCAACGAGGAGAATGGGCAGCAGGATTCCATGCCACAGCGATCCGCCATGCCTGGACGAGCCGCTTCCAAAAAAGGCGGAGGCGCCTATAAGGAAGTCGTGGAGTGGATCAAAGCGCTTGTAATTGCGGTTGTGCTGGTATTTGTCATTCGTCAGTTCCTGTTTTCGCCGTATATCGTGGATGGTTCGTCCATGAAGCCCAACTTCGAGACGGACGAGCGCCTTATTGTCAACAAAATCATATACACGTTCAAAGAGCCTCAATTTGGCGATGTCGTTGTATTTAATGTGCCCCAACAAGGACGCAAGTTCGTCAAGCGGGTAATCGGCGTGCCTGGCGATACGGTCAGGGTTGAAGGCGACGATTTATACATTAACGGAGAAAAAATAGAGGAGCCGTACATTGCGGAAGCCATTGCCGCTGCAAAAGCGAATGGCGGTTTGTATAACGGCGAGGGATTGAGATATAATTTTCCGAACGGTTCCTTTACGGAAACAACCGTGCCGGAAGGCACTATTTTTGCGCTTGGCGACAATCGCGGGGATAGCCAGGACAGCCGTTCCATCGGTTTTGTGGATCAAGACGAAATCGTTGGCAGAGCCGATGTCATTTTCTGGCCGCTAAACAAAATCGAGTTTATTAAGCATAGGTATTAGGATTGAGGTGAGTTTATGGCTATACAGTGGTTCCCGGGGCATATGACCCGTGCCAAACGGCAAATACAGGATAAATTAAAGCTGATCGACATTGCCATTGAGCTGCTGGATGCGCGTATTCCGATTTCGAGCCGGAATCCCATGGTCGATGACATTTTGCAGGGAAAACCCCGGTTAATCGTTTTAAATAAAGCAGACTTGGCTGATCCCGTAACGACTCAGCAGTGGATGGATTATTTTCAGCATGAAGGGTTTGCCGTCATTTCGGTAGACTCCTCCAGCGGAACCCGGGTGAATGAAATTCCGGGCAAAACGAAGGAAATCCTCCATGAAAAAATCGCAAAACAAATCGCTAAAGGGATGAATCCCCGTGCTGTGAGGGGGTTGATTGTCGGCATTCCCAACGTTGGCAAATCAACTCTGATCAACCGTCTTGCGGGCCGCAACATTGCGGCTACAGGAGACAAGCCCGGCGTAACCAAAGGACAGCAATGGATTAAAGCCGGAACGGATTTGGAGCTTCTGGATACTCCGGGCATTCTTTGGCCTAAATTCGAAGATCAGCAGGCGGGTTACCGTTTGGCCGTTACAGGCGCTATTAAGGAGCAGATCTTGAATGTGGATGACATTGCCTACTTTGCAACCCGTGAATTGGTGCAGCGTTATTGGCCTACGCTGAGCGAGAGGTACGGATTGGAGACGCAGCCAACGGACTTTGACGACAACGAGCAAATCGTTGCCGTTATGGAGGAGATTGGCCGGCGCAGAGGTTGCCTCATGGGAGGAGGCCGCGTCGATCTGGAGAAGGCATCCGGCATTATTTTGCGTGATTTGCGTGCCGGCAAGCTGGGCCGTATTACGCTTGAGGCTCCTTACGACGATATGCCTTTGAGGGAGAAGTAAGAGAGGCCGGACGGAGGGGAAGACATGCTGCAATACGAAAAGGATTTATGGAACGAAGGGTATGCCAGCATTGCGGGGGTAGACGAGGTTGGCAGAGGCTGTTTGTTCGGGGATGTTGTAGCTGGCGCGGTTATTCTGCCGCCTGGCTTGATTATTGAAGGAGTCGACGATTCCAAAAAGCTATCCGAAAAAAAGCGGAACCAGCTGTACGACGTCATTGCAGATCAGGCGCTGGCGTGGTCGGTTGCCCGTGTAGACGCATCCGTTATCGATCGAATAAACATCAAGCAGGCTGCTCGCCTTGCTATGAAAATAGCGGTGGAATCCTTATCGATCTCCAGTGATTATTTGCTTGTGGATGCGGAAAAAGTGGATATCGCTTTACCTCAGAAGTCGATTATTAAAGGCGATGCCAACAGCCAAAGCATAGCTGCGGCGTCCATTATGGCCAAGGTAACCCGCGACAGGTTATGCGCCGGAGAATGGGAAACGGCTTATCCGCAATATGGTATTGCCATACATAAAGGTTATGCAACGAAGCTTCACCGCGAACGGTTGCTGGAGCATGGCCCAAGCGACCTTCATCGCCGAACCTTTCTTCGCAAGCTGCTTGGAGATGAAGCTGAGGTCGGTACCCAGCAAGATACGGCTTGGGCAGAGGCCAAAGAGGCGTAGCGTAGCTTTAAACGCAGAGCCGATGTGGAATGAGTCAATAAGTATTGGAATGTGTTGATTGCTGAGTTAGCAGAATCTTGTTTTGATTGAAAAATCTTGACTCAAGCTTGTTTTTCGGAATGTTTCCCTGCGTGTTTCGCATGAACATTAATCGAAAAGCAGGCTTTTTTGATTTGTGTCAATCGAGCCCCTACGGCGCGGCTCTTCAAGGAAGAGGCAATTTGACCGATAAACAATATAGATGTGAAGCTTGTAGTGCGTAATGCCGCAGCAGACAAGGGGAGAAGTCAATATGAATATCAGCCAAATGATGAGGGGTCTGCTCGGAGAGGCGGTAGCTGGCGAAACGCGGACAATGGAGCTGAGAACGGGCCAAATCGTTCGCGGCGTCGTGACGCAAGTCATGGAAAATAATGAAGCACTCGTCAATATAAACGGAGTACAGGTTCGCGCGCGTCTGGAAATGCCGCTGCAGGCCGGACAATCTGCTTTGCTCCAGGTGCAGCCGGAGTCGACTGGCTCCTTGATTGTTTTGAAGAACGCAGAGACGGGTTCTCCCGTTCTTATGGAAGATACGCTGAGAGATTTTGCAAAACAGCTTGGTTTGCCGGATCAACGTTGGGCGACGGAACTTATCAAAGATTTGCGCAAGGAGGGTTTCCCCTTTAATCGGGCGACAGCGGAAGCATTTCAGCAAGCGGCTGCCGCAATGCCGCCGGGTGAAAATCAGGAGCAGTGGATGAATGCAGCCGCAGCCGCATTCAAACGCGGTCTGCCTATGACAGCCGCAACGATCGCTTCGGTCGGGCAGACCATGCATGGCACAAGTGTACATGCATTGCTTGACGGACTCCAGCGCCAGCTCACGGCTCTGCTGCAGCAAACGGGTGGAGAAGCTCTTTCTCCCGAAACCCGGCAAGGAGTAGAGCGCTTGCTTCTTTTGCTGCAGAAGGGTGAAACGTTGCTGCAGAACGGAACGGCGGGCAGCAAGGACGGCGGTGCTTCAACAACGGCTGCTTCAACCGCCGGAAGCAATGCGGGAGCAGCCGGTCCGCAAGGACAAGGTGCGGCTGCTTCGGCGCAGACGCTTGCAGGGACCGCCGCAGGCCAACAGCCCGGGCAGCAGCCGGGTATTGCGGTTGGCAGTCAGTCAGGCGGCCAAGCGGCCGCCCAGACGCAACCAGGCACGGCAGCAGCAACGCCAGCCCCTAATGCGGGGCTGGCGACAGCAGGGAGCGCCCCTGCTGCAACAGCAGCAGGTTCTGCGGCGGCAACCGCTGCCATGCAAGCGACAGCGGGTGATGGACAGGATACCGCCCAAGCAGCCAACGGCCAAGTCGGAACGGCAGGGCAGGGCCATTCGACTGCTGCACCTTCGAGTTCGACAAATTGGCTCGGGCAAATGATGAAATGGCTTGGTGTTGATCATGAGCTGCAGCTTGCTCGAGCGGTTTCGGGAGGCGATAATGCAGCTGCCTCCGCTACGGCCAAAGGGGATGCGGCAGGGCAGCCTTCTCCTGCTCAAGCGGGCGGACCGGCGCAGCAGACGTCGTCCCAATCAGTGCAAACGAACGCGGCGCAGCCTGGTCAAGGCTCTGCCTCGCCAGCCGCGGCACAGGGCCAACCTCCCTCAGCTTCTGGTGCGGCACTGCCGGGCAATGCTGGCATGATCACGCCAGAGCCGCGAGCCGCGGAAGCGGCGGCTTCAGGCCAAGGCAGAGCAGCCGCCCAAGGTGAGGCTTCCCAGCAGGCTGCAAATGCGGCAGCGGCCGCCCGAACTGCCGGCGCTGCGGGCGGGCAAGCAGCCGTGCCTGGTTTGCAAGCCGAACCGGCCGCAAATTCGACTGCGCCCGCACCTGGTCCAGCAATCAGCGGTGCTGCCGCCTCTGCGGCAGCACCGCTGCAGGATTCGCTCAAAAGCGCGCTGATGTCGCTTGCGGGCGGAAGCGACGTGCCTCCAGCGGTTAAGGAGACCATTCAAAGCTTGATCCATCATATTACCGGCCAACAGCTACTGCTGTCGCCGGAGAGAAACAGCTCGCTTTTTACCCATGTAACCATGTTTATTCCGTTAAAAGATCAGGATGGAGGCGGAACCGCTTCTGTGCACATTCAGACGCGGCGAGGGCGCAAGGGAGAGCTGGATGCCGATAATTGCCGACTTCTCTTTAATTTGTCGATGAAGGCGTTGGGCGATACGCTGGTAGATGTTCAGATAACGGACAAAATTGTAAGCCTGAATTTGTGGAACGATCATCCCGGCATCTCCGGATTGCTGGAGTCGTCCAGAGGCGAGATGGCTGAGCGGATGCAGGGAGTTGGCTATCAGCTGCTATCCTTGCGCAGCAACCCGTTCCCGGCACAAAACGAAACCGCAGCAGCGGCTCCTGAAACGCCTGCAAACAAGCGGCAGGCACCGCCGGATATCTCCCAATTCTCGTCCACCCGCTACAAAGGAGTCGATTTCCGGGTATGAGCAAAAAAGAAACGCAGGAAGGGCAGCCGATCCGCAAGGCCGTTGCTCTTAAATATGAACCAGGCGAATCCTCGGCACCCGTGCTTGTCGCAAAAGGAAAAGGACAGCTGGCGGATCGGATTCTGGAAACAGCCAAGGAAAACGGCGTTCCTGTTCAGGAAGATGCTTCATTGGTAGAGGTGTTGTCCAAACTGGACGTCGATCAGGAGATTCCGCCGGAGCTTTATACGCTGGTTGCGGAAATATTAAGTTTTGTTTACCGTTCTGATCGGAGAGCGTCGGAGCAGGGTCATGAGTGACCAACGGAAGCAACTCGGAAAATGGGGCGAACAGGAAGCGTGCCGGCGACTTGTTGATGAGGGGTACGAGATCAGGGATGTCAATTGGCGCTGCCGGAGCGGCGAAATTGACATTGTTGCGGAATGGGACAGCCGAATTATTTTTGTAGAGGTCAGGTCGCGCGGCGTATCCAGTCTGGGTCGTTTCGGAACGGCTGCCGAATCCGTCGATTACCGCAAAATACAAAAAATCAGAGGAGCCGCTGTCGTATACTTGCAACAGAAGGGCCTTCAGGAGAGAGCCATCCGTTTTGACGTGATTACGGTTTCCCTTCGGAGTAGTGGCGGCCCCTCCGTAAGCCATGGCGGAGCAGGAACGGGCGTTTCTCCCGTAGAACAATTGCCTCCTGTTGCGGACTACCGCCATTATGAGGGAGCATTCTAAAGTCCGGTTCTCCTGGATTATGAAAAACCATCGTCAGGGCCGTAACGGCCTGGCGATGGTTTTTTGCGCACAGGAATGTCGTTTCAGGAACGATGGCAAATGTCCTCGATGAGCCACTGCTTGCCTACATGTTGTTCGGAGCACCAGATGCGTCGGTCCTTCGGTATTGAATGGCTTCGGCAATATGCTCGGTTTCAATATATTCGCTTTCTTCCACATCGGCGATGGTTCTGGACAGCTTTAACAGCCGGTCGTACGCGCGCATGCTGATGCCGAGCGTTTGAAAGGCTTGTTCCAGAAGCTGGCCTGCATCTCGCCGCAGCCGGGCAGTTTTGTGAAGCGCCGCTCCGGTCAACTCGCTGTTGCAATAAGCGCCTCCTGCGCTATTGCGCCGCCGCTGACGCTCCCGTGCAGCCTCAACTATGCTTCGAATCTCGGCGGATGAAGGGGAGCTGTTTCGTTCGGCGTGGTCGCGCGCGCGAGGACGAGGCACCTCCAGTTGAAGGTCGATCCGGTCGAGCAGCGGGCCGGATAATCGGCTCCGGTAACGGCTTATAGCGGTGCTGCTGCACGTGCAATAGTTGTCTCCGTATTCATGGCCGTAATACCCGCAAGGACAGGGATTAAAAGAAGCCGCGAGCATGATGGAAGCGGGAAATTGCACGGTGGCTTTGGCTCTGGAAATCGTGATGACGGAGTTTTCCAGCGGCTGCCGCAGCATATCCAGCACGGAGCGCGGAAATTCCGTTAACTCGTCCAAATAAAGAACGCCACGGTGCGCAAGCGTAAGCTCACCTGGCTTTGGCATTGACCCGCCGCCGATCAGTCCCGCGTTGGAGACGCTGTGATGGGGAGCGCGGAACGGCGGTATCCGGATTAACCCTTCCGCATTTGGGGGCAGCTTGCCGGCGACGCTGTATATTTTGGTGACCTCCAGCGCCTCTTTTTCATCGAGAAGCGGGAGAATGCCCGGGAGCGCCTGGATCATCATCGTTTTACCTGTGCCGGGCGGCCCGCTGAACAAAATATTGTGGCGGCCTGCGGCTGCTATCAGAAGCGCCCGTTTTGCATGCCGCTGTCCGATAATATCGGCAAAATCAGGCAGGAGATGTTCTCCCGAAACAGACCGGCTTGCGCCAATGGCAGCGGTAGCCGGAGCTTCTCCAGCAGATGCAAATGACATATCGGAAGGCAGTTTGAGCATTTGTTGGGGTTGATCTACTTCACCACTATCGCCGTCTAACTCCAGACTACGCAATGACTCCGCCCCGATTTTATCCGCCTTTAATTGCTTGAGGTGGGACAGTCCAAACAGTTCCATATCGGAAATCCATCCCGCCTCCCGGCAGTTGCCCAGCGGCAGCAGGACGGAGGTGATGCCTCGTTCCTTGGCTTGCTGAATCATCGCAAGCACTCCCGGAACCGGCCGCAAACCGCCGTTCAGCGACAGCTCGCCGATAACTAGCGTGTCTTGAAACAACCCCCGGCCAAGCTGGCCGCTGGCTGTCAGGATGCCGGCGGCAATTGCCAAATCAAAGGCAGTGCCTTCTTTCCGCAGATCGGCCGGAGCAAGGTTGACCGTTATCCGCTCCATGGGAAAGGAGAATCCGCTGTTTTTGATTGCGGCCCGAACGCGTTCCACCGACTCCCGGATGGCCAAATCGGCGAGACCGACAATATTGACCTGGGGCAAACCGTTGCAAATGTCCACTTCTACCGATATCCGCGTTCCTTCTACGCCAAATACGCTGGCGCTGTCGATTACGTTAAACACAAAAAAAGCACCTCCATGGGAAAATAGTCCCAAAAGAAGGTGCTTCCTCACTTTTGCAGTTATTAATTATACATGTATAATAATAGTGGGCTCTCCAAAATGTTCAAAAAGGTTAAGCTACACAACCTAGAATAAAGGGAAAAAATCGCGCTGTCAATCAGCGTAAACCCTTTCATTCTCGTTTTGAGATCAAATTCATATCAAAAAAGCCTGCGCATTGTACCAGAAATATAAGGTAGGATGCAATGAAAAATGCTACAATATTGATGTTTGTGTACAGGTGACTGATTACAGTCTGTGAAATGGAGGATTTCAACAATGAATATCCATGAGTATCAAGGTAAAGCAGTGCTGAAACAGTATGGAGTTGTTGTTCCGGAAGGAAAGGTAGCGTTTACAGTGGATGAAGCTGTAGAAGCCGCTGAGTCGCTCGGAACGCCGGTAGTGGTCGTTAAAGCGCAAATTCACGCGGGCGGCCGCGGCAAAGCGGGCGGCGTCAAGGTTGCCAAAAGCCTGGACGAGGTGCGCGCCTATGCCGGCGAAATTTTGGGAAAAGTGCTTGTTACACATCAGACCGGCCCGGAAGGGAAGGAAGTTAAACGCCTCCTGATCGAGCAGGGCTGCGACATCAAAAAAGAATATTACATCGGAGTCGTGCTGGACCGCGGGACAGGCCGTGTCACTATGATGGCATCGGAAGAAGGCGGTACGGAAATCGAGGAAGTGGCGGAGCATTCGCCTGAGAAGATTTTCAAAGAAGTCATCGATCCTGCGGTTGGCATGGGAGCGTTTCAAGCGCGCAAGCTGGCTTACGCCATCAACATTCCGGGAGCTCTTGTCAACAAGGCCGTGAAATTTATGCTCGCTTTGTACAGCGCTTTCGTGGAAAAAGATTGCTCTATTGCGGAAATCAATCCTCTTGTCGTAACAGGCGACGGAAACGTTATGGCGCTTGACGCCAAGCTGAATTTCGACTCCAACGCGCTGTATCGCCACAAGGATATTGTAGAGCTGCGCGACCTGGACGAGGAAGATGCCAAAGAGATCGAAGCGTCCAAGTTTGACCTGAGCTACATTGCCCTTGACGGCAACATCGGTTGCATGGTCAACGGCGCGGGCCTGGCTATGGCGACAATGGACATTATCAAATATTACGGTGGAGACCCGGCCAACTTCCTTGACGTTGGGGGCGGCGCTACCAAAGAAAAAGTGACGGAAGCGTTTAAAATCATTTTGTCCGACGAAAAGGTTAAAGGCATTTTTGTCAACATTTTCGGCGGCATCATGAAATGCGATATTATTGCTGAAGGCGTAATTGCCGCAGCGAAGGAGCTTGGCCTTGACCGTCCTCTCGTGGTGCGTCTGGAAGGCACAAACGTGGAGCTTGGCAAAAAAATGCTTAATGAATCCGGCTTGAACATTGTGGCTGCCGATTCCATGGCTGACGGCGCGCAAAAAATCGTTGCTCTCGTTAAGTAATTTGGAAGGCGACACGGGCAATTCATTCCAAAGCCACAGAAATCCAATCAGGGGATGTGAGTGAAGTTGAGTATTTTGGTCAATAAGGATACAAAAGTCATTACACAAGGGATTACGGGCGCAACAGGCTTGTTCCACGCCAAGGGAGCGTTGGACTACGGCACGCAGATGGTAGGTGGCGTGACGCCAGGCAAAGGCGGCACTAACGTCGACATCACGCTGGAGAACGGCACAGTCGTTTCTCTGCCCGTTTTTAATACAGTGAACCAAGCGGTAGAAGCTACCGGCGCCAATGCATCGGTTATTTATGTACCGCCGGCATTTGCGGCAGACGCGATTATGGAAGCGGTTGACGCTGGCCTGGAGTTAGTTATTTGTATCACAGAAGGCATACCGGTATTGGATATGGTCAAAGTAAAACGCTATATGGAAGGCAGCAAAACCGTATTGATCGGACCGAACTGCCCAGGCGTTATTACTCCAGGCGAGTGCAAAATCGGCATTATGCCAGGGTATATTCACACCGTAGGGCATGTTGGCGTTGTGTCGCGCTCAGGAACGCTCACGTACGAAGCGGTTCATCAGCTGACGACTCGCGGCATCGGCCAATCCTCGGCAGTGGGTATCGGCGGCGACCCCGTTAAAGGCTCCGAGTTTATTGATATTTTGAGCCGCTTCAACGATGATCCCGATACGTACGCGGTTATTATGATCGGCGAAATCGGTGGTACCGCAGAGGAAGAAGCAGCGGAATGGGTTAAAGCCAACATGAAAAAACCTGTCGTTGGTTTTATTGGAGGGGCAACAGCGCCTCCGGGCAAACGTATGGGACATGCCGGCGCCATTATTTCGGGAGGCAAAGGAACTGCTGCCGAAAAAATCGCTACGCTGGAAGCTTGCGGCATCAAGGTGGCCCCGACGCCTTCCGAAATGGGAGCTACGCTTGTTGATGCGCTGACTGCGCACGGTTTGCTGGAGAAATGTACGACCGTTAAATAATGCAACAATGCGGCGCTGGCTATTTTCAGCCCAAAGCCGTATAATAGGCTCAACCAATAGTATTGAAGGTAGGCAACCTTTCGCTGCGTGGCAAACGCGGCTGAAGGGTTGCCTTTTTTTGTTGCATAACCATTTATAAGAGCGGGGCCGACTTGCAATCCGCGCAAATGTAACGCACAATATAGGAATGCAGGTCGGCTCTCAAGAAAAGGGCTGATTGTGATGAAAGACACAGAGCAAAAAATAAGAGAAATGATTATTGCGTTGTACGACATACCCGGCATAAGCTGGCATAACATCGACAGAGCCGTTAAAGCCGCCATGTGGAACAACGAAAGCTGGGATGCAGGGCAGTTGGAGGAAATCGGGTTTCGCAAGGAACGCGCCGAAAAAGGGGCGGCTTTGCTCGCCGGCAAACGGCAAAGTCCGGATTGGGAAAGCTCTGGGGCCGCAAAACAGGGCGGTACCGCGATCATCACATGCTATGACAAAAATTACCCTACTATATTAAAAGAGATTGCACAGCCGCCGTGGGTGTTGTATGCTAAGGGACGGCTGGAATTGCTGGAACGCCCCGCTGTGGCGCTGGTTGGAACGCGAGTACCCACTGCTTACGGCAGACATACGGCGGCTGCTATGGCGCGCGAACTGTCTCAAGACGGCTTTGCCGTTGTCAGCGGCCTTGCCAAAGGCATAGACGCCATCGCGCATCTGGCAGCTTTGGAAGAGGCTGGCGGTACCATTGCCGTTATGCCGACGCCGATTGATACCTGCTATCCGTCGGAAAATTTGTCCCTGTTCCGGGCGATAGCCCAAAAGGGACTGCTGCTTTCCGAGACGCCGCTTGGCACCACGCTTCATCGCGGACAATTCCATCAACGCAACCGGATCATCGCCGGATTGTCCAGAGCAACCATTGTTGTGGAGGGAGCCAGCCAGAGCGGTTCGTTGATTACCGCCAAATACGCCTTTCAGATGGACCGTGAATTATTCGCCGTCCCCGGGCCGATCTCATCGCCCAAAAGCGAAGGTCCAAACGCCTTGATTCGGGACGGAATGGCGAAGCTGATCAGTTCCACCAAGCAAGTGGCCAACGAGCTGGAATGGCTTGGCGATGCCATCCTGCGCAAGCCGGAAACACGGACGGAGGAGTCGTTGTCCGCCGCTTCGGGGGATAGCGAAGATGAGCTGAAGGTGCTTGCTCTTTTGCAGGATCAGCAGCTTACGATCGATGAGCTCCATGAAACATCGGGTATTCCGTTTGGACATTTGAACGCACTTCTGCTAAATTTATGTATAAAACGGAAAATTGGGCTGCAATCCGGCTCCATATACTGTGTATTGTAACTAGTCGCAAAGAGAGGAGGCACCTCGTATGGCAGATTCATTAGTTATCGTAGAATCACCGGCCAAAGCCAAAACCATCGGTAAATATCTGGGTAGCAAATACATTGTGAAAGCGTCAATGGGTCACATTCGAGATTTGCCTAAGAGCCAGATTGGCGTCGAGGTGGAGAAAGACTTTAATCCCAAATATATTACGATTCGCGGAAAAGGCAGTGTCCTGAAGGAATTGAAGGATGCCAGCAAAAAAGTTAAACATGTCTTTCTAGCGGCTGACCCCGATCGCGAAGGGGAAGCGATTGCCTGGCATCTGGCTCATTACCTGGAGTTGAACGAAAAAGAAACCTGCCGGGTCGTATTTAATGAAATAACAAAACAAGCTGTCAAGGACGCGTTCAAGAATCCGCGCCCGATTAATATGGATCTCGTTAACGCCCAACAGGCTCGCCGTATTCTGGACCGCTTGGTGGGATACAAGATCAGTCCGCTGCTTTGGAAAAAGGTGAAAAAAGGCCTGTCCGCCGGACGCGTTCAATCGGTTGCCGTCAAGCTGATCAATGACAGGGAAAATGAAATCGAGGATTTTGTTCCCGAGGAGTATTGGTCCATCACGGCAAAGCTGCAGCATAAAGGGCTGTCGTTTGAATCCAAATATTATTCCATTCGGGGCGAAAAGCGGGAACTGGGCAAGGAAGCCGATGTACAGGAAGTATTGGCGGCTATGAACGGTCTTCCGTTTAAGGTTTCCGAGGTTAAGGAGAAGGAAAGGCTTCGCAATCCTGCACCGCCATTTATTACGAGCTCGTTGCAGCAGGAAGCTGCCCGCAAGCTCGGTTTCCGCGCGTCCAAAACGATGTCCGTCGCCCAGCAGCTGTATGAAGGCGTCGAGCTAGGCAAGGAAGGCACGGTTGGTTTAATCACCTACATGAGAACGGACTCCACCCGTATTTCACCTGTGGCTCAAGAAGAAGCCCAGGCGTATATCACCGAAAAATACGGCGCCGAATTTTGGCCGGAGCAGCCGCGTGTTTATGTGAAGAAGAACAGCAATGCCCAGGATGCGCATGAAGCGATCAGGCCTACTTCCATTCTGCGCGACCCGGAATCCATGAAACCTTTTCTGTCCCGGGATCAATTGCGATTGTATAAGCTTGTATGGGAGCGTTTCACTTCCAGTCAGATGTCATCTGCCATTCTGGATACGATGACCGTCGATTTGCAAGCGGGAGAAACGGTATTCCGCGCTTCCGGCTCCAAGGTCAAGTTCCCCGGCTTTATGAAGGTTTACGTTGAGGGCAACGACGACGGAACGGTAGAAGAACATAAGTTTTTGCCTGCGTTATTGCCTGGCGAGGAAATTACTCCGGAGGCAATCGAGCCTAAGCAGCACTTCACCCAGCCGCCGCCGCGTTATTCGGAGGCGCGTCTGGTTCGTACGCTGGAGGAGCTTGGAATTGGACGCCCGAGCACATACGCCCCAACGCTGGAAACGATCCAGAAGCGCGGTTATGTCGCAATGGAAGAGAAAAAGTTTATGCCGACGGAGCTTGGCGAACTGGTCATTCAACTGATGGAAGAGTTTTTTCCGGAAATTCTGGATGCCGAATTTACAGCCAACATGGAAGGCAATCTTGACCATGTAGAGGAAGGAACCGAGGACTGGGTCAAGGTGCTCGCCAACTTCTACGAATCGTTCCAGAAACGGCTTGAGGTTGCTGAGGACGAGATGAAGGAAATCGAAATCCAGGATGAGGTTTCCGATGAGCTGTGCGAGAAGTGCGGCCGCCATCTGGTTTACAAAATGGGGCGTTTTGGAAAATTCCTGGCTTGCTCCGGCTTTCCGGATTGCCGGAATACAAAGCCGATTGTCAAAGATATCGGCGTGGCGTGCCCGAAATGCAGCGAAGGAAAAATTATCGAACGCCGCAGCAAAAAAGGCCGCATTTTCTATGGCTGCGATCAATATCCGGGCTGTGATTTTGTATCGTGGGATAAGCCGACCGGAAAACCTTGTCCTAAATGCGAAGCCATGTTAGTCGAAAAGCGCAACCGCAGCGGTGCGCGCCTGCAATGTGTGTCCTGCGATTACAGCGAGGAAGTGCTGGATGAGGAGCATGAAGAGCAGGCTTAACATCAACTTATAAAAAGACAGGCCCCGGCTGAATAAGCCGGGCCTGCCTGTCCATGCGGCGTTGTCGCCGTTTTTGCATCCTTGTCTTTATCCGTCAGAATCTTCAAAAAATTAGGTGCGGGCGTGTTTATAAACACGCCTTATCGGAAGGAATGAAGTTTTTTGTCTCAGAAGGTTACCGTTATCGGCGCCGGCCTCGCAGGAAGCGAAGCCGCTTGGCAAATTGCAAGCCTTGGCGTGCCGGTAGTTCTTTATGAAATGCGGCCGGCGAAGCAAACGCCCGCTCATCATACCAACCAGTTTGCAGAGCTTGTTTGCAGCAACAGCTTGCGGGCCAATGGCCTCAGCAATGCTGTCGGCGTTTTGAAGGAAGAAATGCGCCGCTTGAATTCGCTCATTCTGAGCTGTGCGGATCAACATGCCGTACCGGCGGGAGGAGCGCTTGCCGTCGACCGTGACGGCTTCTCCGGCGAAGTGACAAGCCGGTTGCGCAATCATCCCCTCATCGAGGTGCGAAACGAAGAGGTTACTGAAATTCCGCAGGAGGGCATAACGGTCATCGCCACGGGCCCATTAACTGCGCCCGCGCTGTCGGGCGGTATCCGCGAGCTATTGGGAGAAGAGTATTTTTACTTCTACGATGCCGCCGCTCCCATTATCGAAAAAGATTCCATCGACATGGATAAGGTGTACCTCGCTTCGCGCTATGACAAAGGCGAAGCGGCTTATTTGAATTGCCCCATGAACGAAGAGGAGTTTAACGCTTTTTACGAAGCGTTGATCGCGGCGGAAACAGCGGAGCTGAAAGAGTTTGAAAAAGAGATTTATTTTGAAGGCTGCATGCCCATCGAAGTCATGATGCGACGCGGCAAGCAGACGGCGCTGTTTGGGCCGATGAAGCCGGTAGGCCTGATCAACCCGCATACGGGCAAATTGCCGCATGCCGTCATCCAGCTTCGTCAGGACAATGCTGCCGGCACGCTGTACAACATGGTTGGTTTCCAGACCCATCTGAAATGGGGCGAGCAAAAACGCGTCTTTTCTATGATTCCGGGGCTGGAAAACGCCGAATTTGTCCGTTATGGCGTCATGCATCGCAACACGTTTATCAATTCGCCCAAGCTGCTTAAGCCGACATATCAAATGCAGCAGCGCGAAAACCTCTTTTTTGCCGGCCAAATGACGGGTGTAGAAGGTTATGTGGAATCGGCGGCGTCAGGTCTCGTTGCGGGCGTCAATGCTGCGCGCGTAGCCAAAGGCGAGGAACCGCTTGTGCTTCCTGAGATGTCGGCCCTTGGCAGTATGGCGCATTACATTACGACTGCCGATTTCAAGCATTTTCAGCCGATGAATGCCAATTTCGGGCTATTCCCGCCGCTTGAAAAGCGGATCAAAGGCAAAAAAGAAAAGAACGAAGCGATCGCGGCCCGGGCGCTTGATCAGATTGAAGATTTTAAAAAGGAACATTTGACGCATATCGCCGTACAGTAGACTATGAGATCTTGATACAAGGAGGCATCGTCATGGAAATGCAGTTTCATGCCACAACGATTTGTGCTGTTCGTCACAATGGCAAAGGGGCAATTGCTGGCGACGGTCAGGTTACATTTGGCAACAGCATGGTCATGAAGCATCAGGCGAAAAAAGTGCGCAGGCTTTACCGGGGACAAGTGGTTGCCGGATTTGCGGGTTCGGTGGCGGACGCAATTACGCTGTTCGAAAAATTCGAAGCCAAGCTGGAAGAGCATCATGGCAATTTGCAACGGGCTGCGGTGGAATTGGCTAAAGACTGGAGATCCGACCGCATCTTGCGCAAGCTGGAAGCTATGATGCTGGTCATGGATAAGTCGGGCTTGCTGCTGATTTCAGGCAACGGCGAAATTATCGAGCCGGATGACGGGATATTGGCGATTGGTTCCGGCGGGAGCTTTGCCTTATCGGCCGCAAGAGCGTTGAAGCGCCACGCATCTGATATGGAAGCCAAGGACATGGCAAAAGCATCGCTTGAAATCGCGGCGGAAATTTGTGTGTTTACCAATCAAAATATTATTGTCGAAGAAATCGTATAGATGATAGCGGAGGCGATGAAACCATGGGAAAAGATGCGTTGACACCGCGCCAGATCGTCGCGGAGCTGGATAAATACATTGTAGGCCAAAAGGATGCCAAACGCTCGGTTGCGGTTGCGTTGCGCAATCGGTATCGCAGGAGCAAGCTGGACGAATCCATCCGGGACGAAATCGTGCCCAAAAACATTTTGATGATCGGCCCGACTGGCGTCGGCAAAACAGAAATCGCCCGCAGGCTGGCGAAGCTGGTAAAAGCGCCGTTCGTAAAGCTGGAGGCAACCAAGTTTACCGAGGTTGGTTATGTCGGCCGCGATGTGGAATCCATGATCCGCGACCTGGTGGAGACTGCGATCCGAATGGTCAAGTCCGAAAAGACGGAAGGCGTCAAGGACAAGGCGGAGAAGCTGGCGAACGAAAGAATCGTAACGCTGCTTGCTCCTTCGGCGGCCAAACCAAAATCCGCAAAAAATCCGTTTGAAATGCTGTTTGGCGGCTCCAATGAGGAAAAGCCGGAGGAAGCTGACAAGGAAGGCGATCAGTCGCTGCAGGCGCGTCGCGCGCAAATCAGGGAACAACTCGCGGAAGGCAAGCTGGAAAACGAAGTGATCGAAATCGAGGTGGAGGACACCTCTCCAAGCATGCTGGATATGCTGTCGGGCCAAGGTCCCGAAGGCATGGGCATGAATATGCAAGAAATGTTAGGCCAACTGATGCCAAAGAAGCCGAAGAAACGGAAGCTTCCGGTCAAGGAAGCCCGCAAAGCGCTTACACAGGAAGAAGCCAACAAGCTGATCGATATGGATGACGTTATCTCGGAATCCATCACGAGAGCGGAGCAGAGCGGCATCATCTTTATCGACGAAATCGACAAAATCGCCAGTCCGTCGAGAGGCTCCGGCCCCGATGTTTCCCGCGAGGGCGTTCAGCGTGATATTTTGCCGATTGTGGAAGGTTCAACGGTCATGACCAAATATGGATCAGTCAAGACAGATTATATTCTGTTCATTGCAGCCGGAGCGTTCCATATCGCGAAACCTTCCGATCTTATTCCGGAGCTTCAGGGTCGCTTTCCGATTCGGGTGGAGCTTACAAGCCTTAGCCTGGATGATTTCGTCAGCATTTTGACAGAGCCGAAAAATGCGCTGACCAAGCAATATACCGCGCTTCTGCAAACCGAAGGCATCGAGGTTCAATTTTCCGCGGAAGCGATTCACGAGCTGGCATCCATCGCCGCCGACGTAAACCGCAATATGGAAAATATCGGAGCCAGAAGATTGCATACGATTCTGGAGAAGCTGCTGGAGGACCTGTCCTTTGAAGCGCCGGAGCTGTCGCTGGAGAGCATGATCATTACGCCGGAATACGTACGCGAAAAACTGGGAGGCATCTCCAAGGATCGCGATTTAAGTCAATATATTTTGTAAGGGTTACAGTCTGGGAGGACAATAGGAAATGAGCTTATTGAACAAAACAAGAACGCTGAACCGGCTGCTGCAACGCGCAGCCGGCAAAGCGCTTAACTTCCGCGAAATGGCGGAGGTGCTGTGTACGACAATTCAAAGCAATGTGTTTGTGGTCAGCCGCAAGGGGAAAATTTTGGGCTGCGCGGCCATCGACGTGTATGACCATGACTTTTTGCGCTCGCTTGGAGCGGACGAGCTTAGATTTTCCGCATCAGCCAACGATCGTTTTCTTGATGCGGGGGAACCGTTGACAAACGTGAAGCCGGATGTTGGCATAGCAGAAGCTTTTCCGCGTCTTGGCGACGGTGAGATTATGACGATTGTCCCTATTGTAGGCGGCGGCGATCGTTTGGGCACGCTGATTCTAACGCGTCCTTCCGGCGAATTCGATGAGGATGATCTTGTGTTAGCCGAATACGGGTCAACTATCGTGGGCATGGAAATACTTCGCGAGCGCGCGGAGGAGATTGAACAGGAAGTACGGAGCCGCGCTGTGGTTTCCGTTGCCGTTGGTTCCCTATCTTTCAGCGAGCTGGAAGCGGTGGAGCATATCTTCGAAGAGCTGGACGGCAAGGAAGGATTGCTTGTGGCATCCAAAATCGCGGACAGAGTTGGCATCACGCGTTCGGTTATCGTTAACGCCTTGCGCAAGCTGGAAAGCGCGGGCGTCATCGAAACCCGTTCCCTCGGCATGAAAGGGACGTATATCCGTATTCTGAATCAGCAGCTGCAGCAGGAGCTTCAAAAAATGAAAGCCTAGCAGGAAACAATGCGCTCCATTCAGCGTATTTTAAGCTTCAATTATAATTTCGTGGTCGAAAAGCCCCATCTTGTTTTTAAAAGATGGGGCTTTTTTCTCATTGTAATAAATTAGGAAATTAGTGAAGATAATCGTGTCAGCGAAAATCGACAAAGTAATCTCATTTTTTTAATAAAAATCTGTCGAACGAGGAAGGAATGAGCAATAATCTGTTGAATACCTTATGTCAAAGAGATTTTCATAGCGAAAGTGGTGATCAAACATGAATCTGCTAAACGGCGCATCGTTTCAGCGGATGGAGGCGGCTGTCTATGCAGCAGAAATGAGACAACGCGTCATCTCGAACAATGTGGCCAATGCCGAAACACCGCATTTTAAACGCTCAGAAGTCGTCTTTGAGCAACTTTTGGAGCAGGCAATGGGAACCGGGTCGACCAAGCTGTCGGGTCGAAGGACTGATATCAGGCATATTCCTATTGGGTCCTCGGCATCTAAATTACCTGAAGCCCAGGTCATAACCGACACGTCAACCACGATGAACAATAATCAAAACAATGTCGACAGTGACAGGGAAATGGCCCTTTTGGCCAAGAACCAGCTTAGCTACAATTTCTACATTCAGCAAATCAATCATGATCTGAAAATGATTCGTACTGCTATCGAGGGAAGGGGGTAGCCTGAATGAAGATTTCAACAGGTTTTGACATCAGTGCTTCGGCCCTAACAGCACAACGGCTGAGAATGGATGTTATTTCGTCAAATATTGCCAACGCAGAATCGACTAGAGGAAGTTATGTCAACGGTCAATTTCAACCTTACAAGCGCAAAATGGTCGTGCTTGAGCCGCTGCAACAATCCTTTTCATCTCTGCTAAACGCGCAGCTTGGCCGTAAGGAATCCGCGCAGGGCGTGAGAGTCGCCCAAATTAAGGAGGATCAAACACCAAGCAAATTAGTTTATAACCCCACCCACCCCGATGCAGACGCTAACGGCTATGTGAATATGCCAAACGTCGATGTCGCCAAGGAAATGGTTGACATGATTGCGGCATCACGCGCATACGAAGCTAACATTACAGCTTTGAATGCGACAAAAACGATGTTCGTAAAGGCGCTTGAAATCGGTAAGAGGTAGTAGTCTAACACGATCAGGAGGGAAGAGATGATTGATTCGGTAACGCTGGGCCAGACGGCGCAGGTCAGGCTGAATGAGCTGGGACAAGCTCAGAAGGCGACGCCTGCCGAAATGACGGAGTCATTCGGGAATATGCTGCAGCAGGCCATCAACAATGTGAGCGCACAAGAAAAAAACGTACATAAGCTCAACGATCAATATTTAGTCGGCCAGGTAGATGTAACGAAAGTGCTGATTGCCGCTGAACAGGCTCAGCTCAGTTTGCAGTTTACCTCACAAGTTCGCAACAAAGTAGTGGAAGCCTATCAGGAAATGATGCGGATGCAGCTTTAGGATATGTATCAGCATAGTAATTGGGTGAGGTGACAACGTGAACGAGAAAATCGCCCAATATCGCGGCAGACTTTCGCAATTCTGGAGCCAGATGGGCAGAAAACAAAAAATATGGCTGGGCGCGTCGCTGGCTGGATTGGTGGTTGCAATCACATTGCTGACCATCGTATTCACCCGCACCGAATACGAGTTGGCTTTTCAAAACCTTGATTCGACGGACGCACAAGCGGTCATGACTTATTTGGATGGTCAAGGGATTCCGTACCAGTTGTCCGAAAGCGGGGCAAGCATCTATGTGCCTAGTAAAATGGTTGCCAAAACCCAAATAGCGGTCGGCTCTCAGGGCATGGTGCAGAACGGCTCGATTGGTTTTGAAATTTTCAGCGCCAATTCCTCCCAATTGGGAACAACGGAGAATGAATTTAACGTTATCAAACAAAGCGCTTTTAACGGCGAGGTTCAAAAGCTTCTAAACGGCCTTCAAGGCGTTCAAAGCACCAAGGTGCTGATCAGTTCTCCGGAGGCAAGCGTATTTCTGACGCCAGCGGATTCGGAAAAACCTACGGCGGCGATCGTGATGCAATTCACGCCCGGCTACCGTCCAACCCAGCAAGCAATTGACGGCTATTACAATCTAGTAAAAGCCACCGTTACGGATCTGGAGATTGAGGACATTACCATTTCCAGTCCGCAAGGCGAATTGACGCCGTCTATGACTGGCAATGCGGCGGCTGGAAGCGCGGATTTGGTAGAAACACAGTTCCAGATTCAGCGTAAATACGAAGCCGAGCTGAAAAAGAATATCCAGCAATTTCTAGGGCCGATTGTCGGTACGGAAAACCTGGTGGTCAGCGTATCCAGCAGCATGAACTTCGACAAGAAGGTCAGCAACGAAAATCTGGTGCGGCCGCTTGAAAATAATAACAACAACGGCATTATTGTGAGCGAAGAAATCAATAGCTCCACATCTACCGGCGCAACGACTCCCGCAGGCGGTGTAGCTGGTACTGGCGAAACCGATGTTCCTGGTTATGAAGCATCATCGCAAGGAAGCAGTTCTTCGGAAACGAATTCGCAAATTCGTAATTACGAGGTTGACCGGATTAACAGCAGCATAGAATCGGGGCCTTTTGTTGTGAAGGATTTGTCCATCAGCATCGGTATTGAAGAAACGGTGCTGCCGGATGAGGATAGCCGGACGCCAATTATGAATTATTTGACGACACTGGTGCGTGCCCAATTGGCTGATTCTGGTCAGGATATTAATAATGACGCTGTAATGACCAGAAAAGTTTCGCTGATTGCAAGAAATTTTGCGGAAAGCCAAACTGCCGCAGGCACTGGCGGAATTTCGCTTCCTTGGGCAATCGGACTTGGCGTTGCCGCTCTGGCTATAATCGGCGGACTTGTCTACTTCCTGTCACGGAGAAGAAAACAAGAGGTTGTCGAAGAAGTCGAAATGGCTGCTCCGTCCAAAGTGGAATATCCTACGCTTGATTTGGACAATGTGACCAACGATAATCAAGCTCGCAAAAATCTGGAAACACTTGCCAAACGCAAGCCTGACGAATTTGTCAATCTTCTTCGCACATGGCTTGTGGATGAATAGAGGTGTTGTAATTGTCCAAAAGCATGCAAGGACTAACAGGGCGCCAGAAAGCAGCCATCTTGTTGATTACATTGGGACCTGAAGTGTCCGCGCAAATTTTCAAGCATCTGCGGGAAGAAGAAATCGAGCAGCTTACGCTTGAAATTGCCAATGTGCGCAAGGTGGACAGCCTGGACCGGGAAACGATACTGAGCGAGTTTCATCAAATTTGTCTCGCGCAGGAGTATATATCGCAAGGCGGCATTACTTATGCCAAAGATATTTTGGAAAAAGCGCTTGGCGAAACAAAAGCGATGGAAGTTATCAATCGCTTGACTGCCACGCTTCAGGTAAGGCCGTTTGATTTTGCCAGAAAGGCAGAGCCGGCGCAAATCCTGAACTTTATCCAAAACGAAAATTCGCAGACGATTGCACTCGTATTATCTTATCTGCAATCGGATCAATCCGCGCAAATTCTGTCGTCGCTTCCGCAGGAAAAGCAAGCGGACGTTGCTCGCAGAATTGCGTTGATGGACAGCACATCGCCGGAAGTCATCGCTCAAGTAGAGCGGGTGTTGGAGCAAAAGCTGTCTGCAACGGTTACACAGGACTACACCAATGCTGGCGGCATCGATTCTATCGTTCAGATTCTGAATGGCGTTGACCGCGGTACAGAACGGACTATTCTGGACTCGTTGGAAATCCAGGACCCGGAGCTGGCCGAAGAGATCAAAAAGCGGATGTTCGTGTTCGAGGATATCGTCAATATCGACAACCGTTCCATTCAACGGATTATCCGCGACATCGAAAACGCCGATCTGCAGCTTGCCCTCAAAGTGGCGAGCGAAGAAGTGCGCGAAGCCATTTTCCGCAACATGTCCAAACGTATGGCGGAAACGTTCAAAGAAGAAATGGAATTTATGGGCCCCGTCAGGCTGCGTGACGTTGAAGAAGCGCAGACCCGCATCGTGGCTACAATCCGCCGTTTAGAAGAATCGGGCGAAATTATTATCGCACGCGGCGGAGGAGATGATATCATTGTCTAATTTGATCAAATCCTCCAGCGTGATTTCCTTGGACCAGCTCAAACGGCTGCAGAGCGCAAGTCATCATCGCGAAATCACACCTTCTTACTCGGAAGAGGACGGTTTGCTGGCTGAGCCCCAACCTGATGAAGAAACAATTTCGCTGCGGGACCAGATCCTCGCAGACGCGCAGGCTTTTGCGGATGAGAGGTTGCAGGAAGCTTCTCGGGAATGCGAAAAGATGCTGACCGAAGCATCAGCCCAAATTGATGTTTGGTGGCTTGAAAAACGATCCGAAGACGATGCGGCTTTCGAGCAAGCCAGAACCTCGGGTTACGAGCAAGGTTTCCAGGAAGGCGCCGCCGCTGCTGAAGAAAAGCTGAGACAGCAATGGCAGCAGGATCTGGATGCTGCGTCGGACGCCTTGAGAGGCGCATATGCGATGCGCGAGCAGATTATACAGGAAGCCGAACCATTTCTCGTTGAGCTTAGCTGCGCAATTGCGGAAAAAATCATCGGGCAGCAACTGAGCCATGCGCCTGAGATGGCTTTGGAGCTTATTGTCAAATCCCTGTCTCGTCGCAGGGAACAAGGCGTTATCACGCTTTGTGTTTCGCCTCAGCAGCTTCCATTTGTCCAGGCGGCAAGAGAAGAGCTGAATATGGCCATTGATTCTCAGGCCGAGCTGCAAATACTGCCCGACTCCACCGTCAAAGACAATGGTTGTGTCATTCGATCGGCATTTGGCAGCATTGACGCGCGAATCGATACCCAGCTTGAGGAAATCAAACGCGAGCTGATCCAATTGGCGCATCAGAGCAATGAGGAGAGAAGTCATAATGCAGACTGGAATCAAGCTTGATTCGTCAAAGTACCTTGAGCATCTCAGGCCGCTTGATCCCGTTCGCGTTAACGGCAAAGTAACCCAGGTTATTGGGCTTACGGTGGAATCGGAAGGCCCGGATGCCAGCATTGGCGATTTGTGCTACATCTATCCATCCAAAAGCGCCAAGCCGTTGAAAGCGGAAGTTGTTGGCTTTAGGGACAACAAAGTTATTCTGATGCCGCTGGGCGATCTGCACGCGATAAGCCCGGGATGCGACGTCGTAGGAACCGGAAAGCCGCTAACTGTTCAGGTAGGCTCGGAATTGCTGGGCAAGGTGCTGGACGGTTTGGGCAATCCGCTTGACGGAAGTTTTCTGCCAAGCCGCATGCAGCATTACTCAACCCATAACGCTCCCAGCAACCCGCTTGGACGCCCTCGAGTGATCCACCCCTTGAGCATTGGGGTGCGCGCTATCGACGGCTTGTTGACTGTCGGGCAAGGCCAGCGGGTTGGTATCTTCGCCGGTTCCGGCGTTGGTAAAAGCACGTTGTTGGGCATGATCGCCCGTAATACATCTGCTGATGTCAACGTCATTGCGCTGATCGGCGAACGGGGCCGCGAAGTTTTGGAGTTTGTGGAAAAGGATCTTGGTCCCGAAGGGCTTGCGCGTTCGGTTGTTATCGTTGCAACCTCCGACCAGCCGGCTCTCATTCGGATGAAGGGCGCTTTGATCGCAACTACGATAGCCGAATATTTTCGGGATCGCGGTCTAAATGTCATGTTGATGATGGATTCCGTTACCCGTTATGCGATGGCGCTGCGCGAAGTAGGTCTCGCTATCGGCGAGCCGCCGGCAACCAGAGGTTACACGCCGTCCGTATTTGCCGCCTTGCCCAAGCTTTTGGAGCGGGCGGGAACCGGGGGAGCCGGCTCCATAACCGCATTTTATACGGTGCTGGTTGATGGCGACGATATGAATGAGCCGATCGCGGACGCCGTGCGCGGCATTCTGGACGGGCATATCGTATTGAGCCGCCACTTGGCGCACAAGGGACATTTTCCGGCTATCGACGTTTTGGCTTCGGTCAGCCGTGTTATGAAAGAAATTGTTACGGACGAGCAGCAGGATGCAGCCAATGAACTGAAACGCTTGCTCTCTATTTATAAGGATTCGGAAGATCTGATCAATATTGGGGCGTATCAGCAAGGCTCCAACAAAGAAATTGATCTGGCGCTTCAGTTTATTGACGACATTCATGCCTTTACTAAACAAAAGACGAATGAAAAAGTGACGCTGAGCGAAACACAAGAGTCTTTGATTAATCAATTTCACAGGAGTTGAACGCTGCGGTGGCATCCTTCCATTATTCCTTTCAAAAGGTCGTGGACCTTAAGGCAAGCCAGAAAACACAAGCGGAATGGGTGCTCTCGGGAGCGCTGGGCGAACTGTCGACACAGGAGCAGAGCCTCCACCAGCTTCGGCAAAGCCAGGCAGAGTGGGAAGAAAGGCTGCAGCAGGCCACGACGCAGGCGGTTCCCTTATCGGAACTGCTTGTAGTCGGTCAATACCTGGACCACTTGCAAGCCTGCATCGAACGCAAGCTGCAAGATGTGCGTCAGGCCCAGAAGGCGGTAGAGCAGTGCCGCGGCAAACTGGCTGATAAGATGAAGGACGAAAAGGTGTGGCTCAAAGCCAAGGATCGCGCCTGGGAACGTTTCCGTCATGCCTTGCAAATCAAGGAGCAAAATGAGCTGGATGAAATGGCAACGGTTCGTTTCATCATGCCGTCACCGTAAAAGGCTGCAACGCCGGCAAGAGGGAGTGAGCGAAATTGGCTGACACAAATGAGGAAACTCAGAAATACAACGGTTTTGAACGATTTATGTTTTTGATGATACCGGTACTTGTGGTTGTCGTATTGCTAGGCGTCATGCTGTATGTGATGGACAACGATTTCCGCAATCGGACGCTGGAGATCGGTCAGAACATTCCCGTTCTCAAAAACGTGCTTCCTAAGCCTGAGTCAATGGGCAGCACTACCACGGATGACGCAACTGTCCGTTCGGTGAAATTGAATGAAAAGATCGATGAGTTGGAAACGGAGCTGCTGACGCTGAAAAGCGAACTAGCCGCCGCCAACCAATCCAAGGAAGCCCAGGAAGAGTCGATCAAGGATTTGCAGGACGAAAATGCCCAGCTTAAGCTGGCAAACGAAGAAAGTCTGCTGGAGGATGAGCAGTACACATCCAAAATCGCCGAACTTGCCAGCATGTTCACCAAGATGACGCCGAGCAAGGCGGCTCCGATTATACAAAACATGACCGTTGATGAAATGGTTCTGCTATTTTCTTCAATGAGGGCCGACGACCGAGTGCGCATCCTGGAAAAAATGGACGCCAGGGTTGCCGCAGAAGCAACTGTGAAGATGAAAGACGCCGTTAAGGCAAAGGATCTTCAAATTGCCGCGCTGCAATCCAGACTGGACGAGGCGACTCAGCCGACGGAAACAATCGTTTCTTCCACTTTGGATCAGGATCAACTGAGCGCAACCTTTGGAGCTATGAACGCGGCCAGCGCAGGAGAGCTTTTGATCAAAATGATCGAAGTTAGCCCTAGCAAAGTAATGAGAATTTTAAACTCGGTTAGCGATACCGCGCGCTCTTCCATTTTGAGCGAAATGTCGAAAATCGACCAGGCGGCAACTGCCAATATGATGTCCAGACTGATGTCCGGATCTTAGGTTATCGTTCAGTGGTAGCAGATCAGAAGGGAGGTGAAAAACACTAATGGATATATTGGTGGCAGGCACAAATGTCTCTCCATCTTCTGGCGGCACATCGCCGGTAGCAAGCGTGAAGCCGACAGCTGGCGCGGAAGGCGCGGCAGGTTTTCAAACGGTGCTTGTGAAGCAAATGGGCGGACAGGCAGAGGCTCAAGAGCAAAACTCGGCTCCGGTTGCTTTGGTAGGGTCAGTATCCGCTCAATCTCAGGATGGCTCGTCATTGACGGAGCTGCCGGAACTGGAACAACTGCTGGCTTTAATGGATTCGCTGATCGATCAGCTGGATGCAAAGCCGGAAGAGGGATCGCCAGAACCCGAATTGAATCAAGAAGAGCTGCTTTCCGCTTTGGAAGGCATGCAAGCTTTGCTGATTCTGCTTGGTCTTCCCGCTGTCCACTTGCAGCAAGCAGCGAATGAAGCAAGCAATGCCGCTGCTTCGGTAGAGGAAGCGGGCTCCGCGACTTTGGCCTTGAAGAGCAATCTTCAAGATGCGCTGTTGCAAATGCAAACAGTGCTACAGCAAGGATCGCAGAAGCAAGTGCAAGGCCAAGAGCCTGTTGCGCTTGTTGCAAAGCAACTGGGAGAACTAGCTGCCTTGTTGAAAGGTGAAGCGTCCCCGGCATCGCAGCAGTCTACGCAGAAGGAAGCCTCGCAGACGCCGGCATGGATCAATTCCGCTTCGATTGCGGCCAAGGATGCATCTTCCTTTCTACAGCGTATGTCCCAGCAAGCTGTCCATCCGTCTATTTTGGCGGCAGCTGTACAAAACGGCGAGTTGGCGACTCAGGCTGATGCCGGTTTGCAGGCACAAGGAGATTTGGTTGCAGCATCGCCGGTATCTTTGCTGGCTCAGCAAACGGTGCGTGAGCATGTACCAATGCCCGCTGCAAGCCAGACCGCCAGCACTTTTGTTCTGGCTGAGGATTTTGCAGAAACAATGCGCGGTATGATTGTCCAGAAATTTGACATCCGAACGATGAACGGAGCTTCAGAAGCGCGTTTAACTCTTTTTCCGGAGCATTTGGGCGGAGTGGATGTGCGAATTTCGATGCAAGGCGGCGTGCTGACAGCTGTTTTCATGACGGATACGGCCCAAGCCAAGGATATGCTTGAAAACCAAATGGCCCAGTTGCGATCGGCGTTGCAGGCTCAAGGCTTAAACGTTGACAAGCTTGAAGTTACTCAAAGCGAATCCGCTTCGGTTCTTCAAGGGCAAAACGGTCAGGAGCAGGGTAATCGCAATCCTTTCCGCAATTCTCAGAATCAGCAGGAGGACGACCGTGTAACGGACAACGCCTTTGAGGCGGAAGTTGCCGAACAGGCTGCAATCCAAGGCCTTGGCTTTGGAAGAAGCATAAATGAAACGGCTTAGCGCATTTCCGATGAGACAGGAACGGGGGTGAACAGTAATGGCCGGCAGTGTATCTACTAATAATGTATGGCCCAACTATCATCAGAACAACGTCCAGAAAGCAGCGGACAAGTCATCATCCAACACGCTTGGGAAGGATCAGTTTTTGTCCATCCTGGTAACGCAGCTGCGCAATCAGGACCCTATGCAGCCAATGCAGGACAGAGAGTTTATCGCACAGATGGCGCAGTTTACTTCTGTGGAGCAGTTGATGAACATGGCGACGGAAATCGGCAAGCTGCGGCAAAGCATCGGCTCTGCTTCCAGCATGATCGGGAAGTGGGTAGAGTGGCAGGAGTACAGTGAGGATGGGCAGATTGTGTCCTTAAATGGCAAAGTCGACTCCATTTTATCCAAGGACGGCGTGTTGTACGCCAAAATCGGCGACAGCCAGGTAGCATTGGATTACCTGATTTCCATTTCCGAAGATCAGCCTGGACAAGGCTCGGGCTCGGAATCGGCTGAAGAGGACGGCGAGGTGGAGACAGCATGAGCGACAGCATGAAGGTCGGACATCTATTTCCTCTAAGTCCATCGCCTTTGCAGGTTGACAAAAGCTATCAAAAAACGCAAGCCGAGGTCAAACGGCAAGGCGGCGAATTTCATGACCTGCTGCAATCCAAAGTGCTCAAATTCAGCCACCATGCCGAAATGAGAATGGAGCAGCGCGGCATTAAGCTAAAGCCGGAGTCGCTGTCCCAAATTATGAAGGCAGTGGATGATGCGGCATCCAAGGGCGCTCGCGATTCTCTTATTGTTTATAAGGATATCGCCATGATTGTTAACGTGCCAAGCCGCACCGTTGTAACGGCAATGGATGAAAGCGGCATGCGAAGCAACGTGTTTACCCAGATCGACAGCGCAATTATTTTAAAATAAGGCTGGACCATTCAGGAGGCCTGCGGCTGCGGACCGACAGATGCAGCCGCATTTGCGAACTAATTACCCCATATTGGAGGAATTGAAACCATGTTGAGATCAATGTATTCAGGCGTTTCCGGCATGAGAGGGTTTCAAACCAAACTTGACGTAATCGGCAACAACATTGCCAACGTCAACACGGTCGGCTTCAAAGCCGGAAGGGTTATGTTTCAGGATATTTTGAGCCAAACCGTATCCGGCGTAACGGCGCCTGAAGATGGAGCTCGCGGCGGCGTAAATGCACGCCAAATCGGTCTGGGCGTTTCTATTGGCGCAATCGATACGATTCATACAGCGGGCAGCGCCATGACAACCAATGATGCCAAGGACTTGCGGATTGACGGCGACGGATTTTTTGTTGTATCGGCCGGAGACGGCACAGAGCAATTTTTGACACGCGCCGGCAATTTCACTATTGATGCGGCACGCCAGCTTGTTACTGCGGATGGCATGTTCGTACTTGGCGTCGACGGAGCGCCAATCGTTCTTGACGATACCATTACAGCATTCAGCTTCGGTCAAGACGGCACGATTAACGGGGTAACCGCTGATGGAGCAATGGAAGGCGGACAGCTTGGTATTGTAAAGGTAGTTAACCCTAGCGGTCTTGAAAAAGTCGGCGGCAATTTATATCGGGTGACTGTTAACGCGAATCCGGACGGGGAATTCGAAATCGTTGCGGCTAATGATGCCGACGCCGGAACCGGCTCAGTTATTGCAGGTCAGCTGGAAATGTCCAACGTTGATTTGACGGCGGAGTTTACGGAAATGATCGTAGCGCAGCGCGGATTCCAGGCAAACTCCCGCATCATCAGTACTTCCGATGAAATTCTGCAAGAGGTCGTTAACCTGAAACGTTAATTCTTTTTTTAGCAAGCCGGGAGGCTGGTTCAGCCTCCCTTACATAAAGGGGGCCGCTTAATGATTCCTGTAACGCGTTTGAACGGTACGAAGGTTGTTATCAATGCTCTTTTGATTGAATCGGTTGAAGAGGCCGCAGATACCGTAATCTCGCTCACAACAGGCAACAAGCTTGTGGTTAAGGAAAAGGCCGCCGAAATTGTTTCATTGAGTAGTCAGTACCTGAGCACGATCGGTCTTGTAGGAGCGAACCATAAGTTGGATAGATTGGAGGGTCCGGCATCATGAAAAAAATGCTGCCTTGGTTAGTTTCCATTATTCTCTCGATTGTACTGATCGCCATTGTGGCGGTTATCGCTTATAACAGCTTCTTTGGTGACAAAGACGGCAAAGAAGAAGCGAAACCTGAAGTGAAGGTGGAGACCTTGTCGGCCAAAGAAAGAGTCGAGGTAACGTCTGTTTTAACAGAATACCGCCGGAACTTGAAGGATCAAAATTATGTTGTTATTTTGAGCTTTGCTTTCCAATTGGACAGCAAAAAAACGAAAGAGGAATTTGATCAGATTTTGGATCTCGAAATTAAACCGGTCATCAGCCGGACTTTGGCCGATACGACAGCTAGCGAACTGGAAGGTTCGCAAGGCGAAGACGCGCTGGAAACCAAGCTGCTCAATCTGCTGAATCCCATCCTCCCCAAAGGGAAGATGATCAAGGTTGAAATTACAGATATCATAATTACGGAACTGTAACGCCCTCGGCGCGATATTCCCGAAGGAGGTGAGAGAATTGGTTGATGTATTATCGCAGAATGAGATAGACGCGCTTCTTGCAGCTCTGTCGTCCGGTGAAATGGACGCGGAAGACTTGAAGAAGGAAGAAGTTCAACGAAAGGTCAGCGTCTATGACTTCAAACGCGCAGTCCGTTTCTCGAAGGATCATATACGGAGCTTGACCCGCATTCACGAAAACTTCGCGCGATTTTTGACAACCTATTTCTCGGCGCAACTCCGCACTTTCGTTCAGATCAATGTAGTAGACGTAGAGCAGTTGCCTTATGACGAGTTTATTCGGTCCATACCCAAAATGACGATTTTGAATATCTTTGAAGCGGAGCCGCTGGAAGGCCGCATGGTCCTTGAGGTGCATCCCAATGTCGCCTACGCTATGCTGGACCGGATGCTTGGCGGACAAGGAACCGCACCGTCCAAAATCAACAATTTGACTGAAATTGAAACAACAGTCATGGAACGAGTTTTCGCCAGAACCTTTGACAGCCTGCAGGAAGCGTGGAAAACGGTTATCGACATTTCGCCAAGACTCGAGGCGCTCGAAACCAATCCGCAATTCATGCAAATCGTTTCTCCCAACGAAACGATCGCGCTGATTTCATTCAGTACAAAAATCGGCGATACAACCGGCATGATCAATTTATGTATCCCGCATGTCGTACTGGAGCCAATTATGCCAAGACTGTCCGTGCATCACTGGTTTGTGTCGCAGAAGAAGGAACGGGCGCCCGAAGAGGTCGAAATACTGGAGCAGCGCTTGCATAAAGCCAAGTTGCCGATCGTAGCGGAGCTGGGCGAGACATCTATAACCATCCACGAGTTTTTGACCTTAAATATCGGTGATGTTCTGACCTTAAACAAGCCGGTTGATGAAGGACTGAATATAAAAGTTGGAGATAAGCTGAAGTTTATCGGCAGCCCGGGTTCCATTAGAGACAAGCTGGCTGTGCAGGTGGACGAAATTGTAAGCGAAGGAGCTGAAAAAGATTATGACGAGTAAAGACTATTTGTCCCAAGAGGAGATCGATGCGTTGCTTCGGCAGTCCTCTAACGAGCCCGACGATGTTCCGGCCCCTGCTAACGAGGTTCAGCTGTCGGATTACTTGTCGGCAATCGAGCAGGACGCTCTGGGCGAGATCGGCAATATCACTTTTGGCAGCGCGGCTACCGCATTGTCGACGCTTCTGGGAAAAAAGGTAGATATTACGACGCCTCAGGTTACGATGGTCAAGCGCGAGGAACTAGGCGATATTTTTCCAAAACCTCATGTTGCTGTCAGCGTAGAATATGTGGACGGTTTTGAGGGCATCAACTCTCTCGTTATTCGTACACAGGACGCACAGATTATCGCGGACTTGATGTTAGGCGGAGAAGGGGTAGTTACGCCGGAAGAGCTGAATGAAATTCACATCAGCGCTGTTCAGGAAGCAATGAACCAGATGATGGGCTCTTCGGCAACATCGATGTCCACCATTTTTAATCGGCTTGTCAACATTTCGCCACCAGGCATCGACATCTTGGATGTAGACGCCGGCAATGGCATGGATCATTTGCCTCCGGTGGATGTATTTATCAAAATCTCCTTCCATTTGACAATCGGGGATTTGATAGATTCTACGATTATGCAATTGCTACCAGTTTCCTTTGCCAAGGAAATGGTATCGACCTTGATGGGAAGCGTGGAAGAGAGCTCCCCGCCGGCACCTGCGGCCCCGCCTGCTGTGGCAGAGACACAAGCAGCGGTTCAGCAGACCGCAGCAGCAGCGGCTCCGGTAGCCCCGCCGCCGCCGGCAGCTTACCACCAGCCTCCGCCGCAACCGGCTGCAGCACCGCCTGGATACCCGCCGCAAGCGCCTTACTACGAGGCTCCAGCCGGCTATCCTAGTCCAGCTGCTTATGCTGGACCGCCTGCGCGAAACGTGAATGTGCAGCCTGTCCAGTTTGCGAATTTCGGCGGACAGGCTTATGAAGGGCCAGATACAACAAATCTAAATTTATTGCTCGACATACCGCTGAAGGTCACTGTAGAATTAGGGAGGACCCAGAAGCAAATCAAAGATATTCTCGAGTTGTCCCAAGGCTCTATTATTGAGTTGGACAAACTGGCGGGCGAACCTGTCGACATTTTGGTCAACAACAAGCTGATCGCCAAGGGCGAAGTTGTCGTCATCGATGAAAACTTTGGCGTCCGTGTAACGGATATCGTTAGTCAATGGGACCGAATTCAAAAATTACAATAACTCCTGGGAGGAAATGAAGATGGCAAACCGGATTCTTATCGTTGACGACGCAGCGTTTATGCGCATGATGATTCGCGATATCTTGTCGAAAAATGGTTACGAGGTAGTAGGGGAGGCGCCAGACGGCGCACAAGCAGTAGAGAAATATAAAGAATTGAAGCCGGACCTTATCACAATGGATATTACGATGCCTGAGATGGACGGAATCGCGGCATTGAAGGAAATCAAGAAGCTGGACGGCAGCGCCAAGGTCATTATGTGCTCCGCCATGGGGCAACAAGCGATGGTTATTGATGCGATTCAAGCAGGCGCAAAAGATTTTATCGTAAAACCGTTCCAAGCGGATCGCGTAATTGAAGCGATCAAGAAAGCTTTGGGATAAGGACAGCCTTAATGAGCGTACTGCAAAAGCGGACGGCCATTCTAACGGCCGCGGCATCGACGGTTTTCCCTGGAATGGCTGCCGCATCCGGCAATAATGGGACGGATAATTTGGAATCGCAAATTCCGTTCGACAGTCCGGGGGATATGATGGGCAGCGTTGCATGGCTGATGGTCGCGCTAGCCATTGTCATCGTGCTGATACTGATCGTGATCAAATGGCTTTCCAAAGGGAGCCGTGCTTGGGGAATCAATCGTTCCATGCGTTCGCTTGGCGGGATAGCTTTAGGGCAAAACAGTTCCGTACAGGTGTTGGAGATCGCCGGAACTATTTATATCGTAGGCGTAGGAGATACTGTCACCTTGTTGGACAAGGTTGATGATGCTGCGCAAGTCGACGAAATCTTGAAGGTTTTGGACAAGGAAACGACAGCCGTGTGGGGACCCAGAAACGTCGCCGAATTGCTGGGCAAGTGGCGGGGTAAAGCCGCCGATTCCAATAAAAACGGCGACAACGGGAGTTCTTCCTTCCAGCAAATGCTGGACGGGAAGCTTAATGGACAATCGCAACGCAAGCAACAGCTTGAGCAGCTGCTCAAAACTCAAAATAGTCATGAACGGTTGATGGATGATGAGAAATAAGAAGACGCTGACCCTATTGACGGTTCTTCTGCTGTCGCTGTTCATTCACGGACAAGCTTTTGCGGAGCCGCTGCCGGATATTTCGATTAATATTGGCAACAGTTCGGGAGACCAGCCGGGTACAAGTGCCTTGTCGCTGCTTCTTCTTATAACAGTGCTCAGCATAGCTCCCGCGATTATGGTTTTGATGACCAGCTTTACTCGAATCGTAATCGTGCTCGGCTTTGTCCGAACCTCGCTAGGGACGCAGCAAATGCCGCCCAATCAGGTATTGATCGGACTGGCTATGTTTATGACCTTTTTTATTATGGCTCCAACCTTCGGTCAGGTGAATGATGTAGCTCTTCAGCCCTACCTAAAGGGAGAAATTTCCCAGACGGAAGCTTTTGAGCAGGCGGCAATTCCTATGAAAGAGTTTATGGGCGCCCACACCAGACCAAAGGATTTGCAATTGTTTCTGAACTATACCAAAACGGAACCTCCGGCTTCCATTCAGGAGACTCCGCTCACGGTACTGGTTCCGGCTTATGCCATCAGCGAACTCAAAACAGCTTTTACGATGGGCTTTCTAATTTTTATACCGTTTCTCGTGATCGACATGATTGTAGCCAGCACATTGATGGCGATGGGCATGATGATGCTTCCGCCGATTATGATCTCTCTGCCGTTCAAATTGCTATTGTTTGTAATGGTAGACGGCTGGTATCTGGTTGTCAGGGGATTGCTGCTGAGCTTTAATACAACATGACGGCGGGAGGGACGCGTTATGAGCGCGGATTTTGTTATCGGCCTGGCCAGCAGCGCTTTATACACGGTATTAAAGGCCAGTGCCCCCATGCTGGTATTGGCTCTTGTAGTGGGATTGCTCATTAGTGTTTTTCAGGCTACGACACAAATCCAAGAGCAGACGCTGGCGTTTGTGCCCAAAATTGTTGCGGTATTTATTGCCGTCATTATATTCGGGCCGTGGATCTTAAACACAGTTGTTGATTTTACCTACAGGTTGTTCAGCAACTTACATAACTACATCGGTTAGGCTGTGAGCTGATGAGTGCAATTGCTCAAGGAGCACCTATTTTTTTGTTAATATTTTGTCGAATTACCGCTTTTTTCGTCGTGGCGCCTATTTTTTCGTCGCGAAGCGTGCCGAATACTTTTAAAATCGGCCTTGGCTTTTTTATCTCCCTTATGGTCTATTTGACCTACGGAGTAGGCGAATCGGCCATGCCGAACGAAGAATACGTGCTGGCGGTGCTGCGGGAAATCATTATTGGCGTATTGTTGGGATTTGTAGTGTATTTGTTCTTTGCCATCGTTCAGATGGCCGGAGGCATTATGGACTTGCAAATCGGCTTGGCGATGGCGAATGTGGTTGATCCCCATACCGGTATATCGGCTCCCTTGATGGGCAATTTCAAGTACATGCTAATGCTTGTTGTCTTTCTAATGATGAACGGCCATCATTACTTGCTGGGAGGGCTGATGAACAGCTATACCTGGATGCCGCTTTCCAACGAGTTTTACAGCATCATGATGAGCGGCGGGATTTCAGACTTTCTTGTGCGGACCTTTGCTACCACGTTTGTACTTGCAATCCAGATCGCCGCTCCCATTATGGTGGCCATGTTTCTGACCGACGTTGGACTTGGTTTTTTGACCAAAAGCGCACCGCAGTTCAACGTTTTTGTTATTGGCCTGCCGCTGAAATTGTTAATTGGCATATTCCTTATGATCCTGATAATGCCGGGCATGGGTGCTTTGTTTGAAAAGCTCTTTTCGATTATGTTTGATTCTCTAGAGCAACTGTTCGGCATTGTGCAGGGGCCGCCATCCGGAGAATAGGGGGGAAGCCGTAATGCGCAACTATCGCTTAAAGCTTGACCTCCAGCTGTTCAACCAGGAAAAAACGGAGAAAGCAACGCCCAAAAAACGAGGCGATGCCCGTAAAAAGGGTCAAGTTGCCAAATCCGCCGATTTGCCTGGCGCGTTTATTCTGCTTTTTGTGTTCGCTTCGTTCCTCATGCTGGGTGATCATTATAGCTCCGGAGTGATGGGGCTGTTCCGAAGCCTGTTTGAGGATTGGCTGACGATGGAACTGACTACCGAAAACATCATGGGATTGTTTCTGAACATCATTTGGCAGGTTCTGTTGCTTCTGCTCCCTATTTTTGCAATCGCCATGGTTGTTGGCGTGGTCGGCAACGTTGCCCAATTCGGCTTTTTGTTGACGGGCGAATCGCTTAAGGCGGATATTAAAAAGCTGGATCCTATTCAAGGCTTCAAGCGGATTTTCTCGATGAGAAGTCTTGCGGAATTTTTAAAAAGCATTCTCAAGGTGACGATTATCGCGGTTATGGTGTATTCCACGATAGCCGGCGAGTGGGAAAAGCTGCTGCTATTGCCGATGCAGCCGATCCCCGCCATCTTTGCCTTTGCAGCAAAAATTACGATTAATCTTGGCATTAAAATCGGCGCTGTGTTGATTGTATTGGCTTTTCTGGATTTTATGTACCAAAAGTACGAGCATGAAAAAAGCCTTAAAATGTCCAAGCAGGATATTAAGGACGAGTATAAAAAGTCGGAGGGCGACCCTCTGATTAAAGGCCGCATCCGCGAACGGCAGCGCAAAATGGCGCTGCAGCGCATGATGCAGGAAGTGCCAAAAGCCGACGTCGTAATTACGAACCCCACGCATTTTGCCATCGCCCTGAAATATGACGCATCGCAGATGGAAGCGCCGAAGGTGCTGGCGAAGGGGATGGATCATGTAGCCTTGCGGATTAAAGAAATCGCAAAGGAGCACGACGTCATTACGATGGAAAACAAGCCGCTAGCCAGAGCGCTTTATGAACGGGCCGAAATCGGGGATGTCATACCGGGGGATCTGTTCCAGGCTGTGGCGGAAGTGCTGGCATACGTATATAAGGTAAAAGGTCGCATCAAGTAGACATCATTTGGCGGGAGGAGGCGACGTCATGAAAATTAAAGATCTATTCATAATTATAGGCATTATCGGGATCGTGCTCATGATGATTATCCCGATCCCGATTTTTCTGATTGACTTGCTTCTTATAATGAACATTTCGCTTGCGCTTATGATCTTGCTTGTTGCGATGAATACAAAAGAAGCGTTGGATTTCTCCATTTTCCCGACGATATTGCTCATTACGACCTTGTTCAGGCTGGCGCTTAGCGTTTCCACGACGCGGAGCATCCTGACGCATGCAGAAGCCGGCGAGGTCATAGCGACCTTTGGCAGCTGGGTCGGCGGCGGAGCGGTAGCGATCGGGTTTATCGTCTTTTTAATCCTTGTCGTTGTGCAATTTATCGTTATTACAAAAGGTTCGGAGCGCGTTGCCGAAGTAGCCGCACGTTTTACGCTGGATGCGATGCCGGGTAAGCAGATGAGTATCGACGCGGATCTCAACTCCGGGCTTATCAATGAGCAGCAAGCGCGCGAACGGCGTTCCAAAATTGAGCGCGAAGCCGATTTTTACGGCTCCATGGACGGCGCCAGCAAATTTGTTAAAGGCGATGCCATCGCTACGATCATTATTTTGATCATCAATTTGATCGGCGGTTTTATCGTCGGTATGGCGATGCACGGTATGAGCTTTGGCGAATCCCTTGAAACCTTTTCCATTTTGACGATTGGTGATGGCCTGGTTTCGCAAATTCCCGCTTTGCTGATTTCGACTGCCGCGGGCATGATCGTTACTCGCGCAGCTTCGGATGGCAACTTGGCGGATGACCTGACAGGTCAGCTTTTCCGTTATCCCAAAATGCTCTATATCGCGGCGGGAACAATTGCCGTGTTGGGTTTAACGCCAATTGGCGTTTTGAGCACGTGGCCGTTTGCTATTGCGATTGCTGTCGGGGCTTATTATATGCAGCGCATATTGGATCGTCAGCAGGTTGAAGACGAGATGATGGTAGAGGAACAGCAGATCGAAGAGGTTCGCAGTCCGGAGAGCGTCATCAGTCTCTTGCAGGTTGATCCAATCGAATTCGAGTTTGGTTATGGATTGATTCCTCTGGCGGATACGACTCAAGGAGGCGATTTGCTGGATCGGATTATCATGATCCGGAGGCAATGCGCGCTTGAGCTTGGCCTTGTCGTTCCGGTAATTCGGATACGCGACAACATTCAGCTGAAGCCCAATGAATATGTCATTAAGATCAAAGGCAATACCGTGGCTCGAGGCGATTTGCTGCTCAATCACTATTTGGCCATGAGTCCCGGCTTTGAGGATGATTCCGTATCCGGTATTGAAACGACGGAACCCGCGTTTGGTTTGCCGGCAATCTGGATTGATGAAGCTACCAAAGAAAGAGCGGAGCTGTCAGGCTATACCGTGGTTGACCCTCCTTCGGTTGTAGCCACTCATTTGACGGAAATCATCAAGCGCCACGCCCACGAGCTGATCGGACGCCAGGAAACGAAGCTCCTGATCGATAACGTCAAGGAGTCCTACCCGGCGCTGGTGGATGAACTCATTCCTTCCATTTTGACCGTTGGCGATGTGCAGAAGGTGCTATCCAAGCTATTGAAAGAAAAAGTATCCATTCGGGACCTGGTTACGATTTTTGAATCATTGGCCGACCATGGCCAATATACGAAGGACCACGATATTTTGACGGAATATGTCCGCCAGTCGCTCTCCCGCCAAATCACTCAGCAGTTTTCGCCGGGCGGCGATACGCTGCGAGTCATTACCGTTGGCCCGCAGCTCGAGAAAAAAATTGCGGAATCCGTGCAGCAAAGCGATACCGGAAGCTACATTGCGCTTGATCCCGTTTCGACTCAGCAGATTTACCAGCGGTTAGGAGAACACGTAAACCGCCAAATCCAATCCGGGCAGCAGCCGATCGTATTGGCTTCGCCAACCATTCGGATGTATCTGCGGCAGATTTTGGAACGCACAATGCAGGAAGTGCCCGTTCTTTCCTACAGCGAGCTTGAGCCTAATATTGAAGTGCAAAGCATCGGGGTGGTGAATCTATGAGAGTGAAACGTTACATAGTAGAAGCCTTGCCCGAAGCGGTTTCCCTCATTCGCACTGAGCTTGGCAAAGACGCCATTATCTTGGAAACAAAAGAAATCAAGGTTGGCGGTTTTATGGGGATGTTCCGCAAACGAAAGATGGAGGTTATTGCTGCGGTGGAAACAAGCGCTGCTAAAGCGCCTGAGCCTCCCCAGCGAAAACCTGCACCGGAAGTGGCCGCCGTGGTAGAGCAGATTCTGCAAACCGCGCAACGTTCGGCGACCGCGGTTGCCGAGCCACCCAAACCAGCGTCCCCTAAGCCCGAAGGCCCCCAGGACAAGCAGGGGGATAAGGAACAATTTATTATTGATGAAATTCGCGAGCTGCGCTCCTTTATGGTAAAGCTCTCGAAGGATCGCAGCGATCTTCATGCCATGTCTCCGCCTATTCTGGCGTTGAAGCAAAGGCTGTTGAAGCAAGAGGTGGACGAAGAGCTGATAGACAAGCTGCTGGATTGGCTGCAGGAAGAGCAAAGCCAACAGTCCCAGGAATTTGAGTCCGAAACGGTTTGGCGGTTGTCGGCAGAGAAGCTGGAGGAATGGCTTGAACCCTTCAACAATAAGGTCATTAATCCAACTGCTCGCGTTGTGCATTTTGTTGGCCCGACAGGGGTTGGCAAAACAACTACCATTGCCAAACTTGCGGCGGAGCAAACCATCAAGCTGGGCAAAAAGGTCGGATTTATTACTTCTGATACCTACCGAATCGCCGCCGTCGATCAGCTCAGGACTTATGCCAATATTTTGAATGTACCGCTGGAAGTCGTATTTTCGCCAATGGATTTGCCAAAAGCTTATCGACAGTTGGAGGAACGCGATATTATCCTCATGGATACGGCGGGGCGCAATTTCCGCAGCGAGCTGCATGTTTCGGAAGTGAACAGCCTGCTTCAGTCAAGCGAGCCCGGTGAAACGGTGCTGGTGCTCAGCATGACCGGAAAAACGGCGGATATGGTTGCTATTTCAGAACGCTTTATTCAATACGGCGTGCAAAAGGTACTATTTACAAAGCTGGATGAAACAGAAGTTTATGGCTCCATTCTGAATCTGATCCTCCGGTTTGAATTGCACCCGACCCATTTGGCAAGCGGCCAAACCGTCCCGGACGACATCGCTCCCTTTCATGCAAAGTCCTACATAGCGATGTTGCTGGGGGAGGCTCGGCATGAATGATCAGGCGGAGGCTTTAAGACATCTCATTAGACAGCATGATCCCGAAAGGGAACGCAAATCCGCCAGGATCATTACCGTGACAAGCGGCAAAGGCGGGGTGGGCAAATCCAATTTTAGCTTGAATTTTGCTTTATCCTTGAGGAGGCTGGGACAAAAGGTCCTACTGTTCGACGCCGATATCGGAATGGCCAATATCGACGTTTTGATGGGCCGAACATCGACATACAGCCTATACCATCTGTTGAAGCAGGAAAAAAGCATTTGGGACATTATTCAGCTCGGATCCGAGGGTTTGCATTACATTGCCGGAGGCTCGGGCTTCCACGATCTCATCGACATGTCCGAAGCTCAGCTTAACCGCTTTGCCACGGAGGTCGAAAAGCTTCATGATCAATACGACATTATTTTATTTGATACAGGCGCGGGGTTGTCCAAAGAAACGGTAAAGTTTATTGCGGCGGCCCAAGAAACGCTGGTTGTGACGACGCCTGAACCAACGTCGATAACCGACGCTTACGCCCTTATCAAGATGGTAAGCGGCATGAAGGACGTGCAGGCAGAGTTCAGGCTGATCGTCAACCGGGCGAGCAACAACCGGGAAGGCAAGGAGACCGCAGAGAAGTTCCAACTGGTCGCAAGTCAATTTCTCAAGCTGGAATTGCCTTGGCTGGGAATGATTCCTGACGACAGCCATGTGTCAAAAGCAGTAAAACGACAAGTTCCGTTTCTTCTCGCATATCCGGACTGTGATGCTGCAGCTGCCGTAGGCGGGATTGCCCAATCGTTCTTGGCGATTCCGCAAAGCAAGGCGGATGGCGGCGTCAAAGGATTTTTGACAAAACTATTCAGACTATCAAGGTAATCCTTTGAATGAAGGAGGAAAAAAGATGGCTCCTTATCGTGTGCTTATTGTCGACGATTCCGCCTTTATGCGGACCATCATAGGCGATCTTATTTTGCGGGACAAGCAATTTACGATCGTGGCAACTGCCGTTAACGGTATAGAAGCGGTATCCGCCATAACCCGCTACAAGCCGGATGTGGTTACGATGGACCTCGAAATGCCGGTTATGAACGGCCTTCAGGCGCTACAGTACATTATGAAAAATTGCCCGCTGCCGGTGATCATGTTGTCAGGCATTAGTGAAGCCAATACAAGGGATACCATCATGGCGCTTGAATACGGCGCATTCGATTTTATCCGCAAGCCATCCGGGCCGGCATCCGGCGATATTTATCAAGTTGGCGAGTTATTGCGCGACAAACTGAGGGCGGCGATTGATTCCGTTAAAGCCGCGAGCCGCACCGTCATTTCTGAAGCAACGGGCGGTACGGCTGCCTTATCTTCGCCGGAAACCCCGCCGGAGACGATCCCGCAAAAAGCGACGGCGCAGATGGAACAAGACCTGCCGCCTGGCAGGTTTATAGCGAAGGACATCGTTGCAGAACCCAAGCCGCTCGGCAAAGCGGAACCGTTGCAAAAACCGGTGCCTGATCGCAAGGCGCTTGAACCAAAAGCTCCGCCTAAAGCAGATTCTGTTTCCGGTATTGCCGGATTGGCGGAAAGGATCAAGAAAACCGTTGAAGATAAAACGGCGACAACGCAGCCTGCCCCGAACTTCGCCCGGCCCAAGGAAGCTCCGCTTCCGCCCAAGCCGGAGTCAAGGCCGCAAGCGGCTGGTTCCTTCAAGCATTTGGTTGCAATCGGCACTTCGACGGGCGGTCCGCGGGCGCTTCATGAAGTCATTTGCTCCTTGCCTGCCGATTTCCCGGCGCCTGTGCTGGTGGTTCAGCATATGCCGCCGCGGTTTACGAAGTCGCTTGCGCAGCGCCTGGACAGCTTTAGCGCTTTAAGGGTTGTCGAGGCGGAGCAAGGCATGCGCGCGACGGCGGGCACGGTGTACATCGCCCCAGGCGGCTATCATATGGAGCTTGCCCGGGATTCGCTGGGATATTGGATTCAACTGGGCAGCCAGCCGCAGGTCAACGGCCACAGGCCGTCCGTAGACGTCATGTTTGAGTCGCTTGTTCCATTAACGGAATTGACCAGACATGCGGTCATTATGACCGGCATGGGCAGCGACGGCGCCAAAGGCATGAAGTCGCTGGCCAATAGCGGCGCCGCATCAACGATTGCGGAAGCCGAAGAAACATGTATTGTTTACGGGATGCCGCGTTCCGCGGTTGAAGTCGGTTGTGTCCAAACGGTATTGCCGCTGCAGCATATTGCCTCACGGCTTGTGAGTGCAGTGTCCAAATAGGAAGTGATTGAACGAATACACTAACAGGAGGTGCTGGAAATTGGATATGAATGCGTATTTGTCCATGTTTATCGACGAATCAAACGATCATCTTCAATCTTTAAATGAAAATCTGCTTCAACTGGAAGGCAGTCCCGAAGACCTGAGTATCGTTCAGTCTATCTTCCGTTCCGCTCATACGCTCAAAGGAATGTCGGCAACGATGGGGTTCGAGGACCTTGCGTCGCTTACGCATGAAATGGAAAACGTGCTGGATTTGGTGCGCAACAGCAAGCTGAAGATGGACAGCTTTATTTTTGACACGTTGTTCAAAGGGCTTGACGCATTGGAGGCCATGGTTCATGACATTGTTGGCGGAGGCACAGGGCAAGCGGATGTTACGTCCATCGTTGCTTCGCTGCAAAAAATCGTAAACAGCGATTACCGGAGCGGTGCGGCAGAAGTGGCTGTGTCGGCGGCAGCCGTTCAAGATGCGGCAAGCGCGGAGTTGGGTACTGCTCTGCTGGACCAATTCCAAACCTCCATTATGATGCAGTCGATGGAAAGCGGGCATCAGCCTTATTACATACAAGTCACGATAGACGAAAATTGCGTGCTGAAGGCGGCCCGCGCCTATATGGTATTCAACTTGCTGGAAGCAAACGGGGAAATTGTGAAGTCCGAGCCGACCGTACAGGATTTGGAGCAAGAGAAATTCGATCGTTCGTTTACGGTATTTACGATATCCACAGCTTCTGTCGAAGTGCTTACCGAGCAAATTTCCAATATCTCCGAAATTGCGTCCGTTACGGTAACTCCGTTGGACGTGGAGTCGCTAAACGCACTCACGGCGGCTCCGGCTGCTGCAGCGGCAGCGCCGGCTGAGCCTGTTCAAGCGGCATCTCCTCAACCGCAAGCGGAGCAGCAAACAAGGAAAGCTCCTGCAGCGCAAAACCAATCCCAGCAGGGGGGCGGCCTTGGCCGTACGATCCGCGTTGACATCGAACGTTTGGACACGCTGATGAATCTGTTTAGCGAGCTGTTGATTGACCGGGTTCGGCTGGAGCAGCTGGCAAGCGAGATCAAACGCACCGATTTGACGGAAGCGGTGGAGCATATGTCCCGTGTGGGATCCGATATGCAGAATATCGTGCTGAAGCTCCGCATGGTGCCAGTCGACACCGTATTTAACCGGTTCCCTCGTCTGGTGCGGGATCTTGCCAAAACGCTGGATAAAAAAATGGATCTGATTATCACCGGTGCGGAAACAGAGCTTGACCGTACCGTCATCGATGAAATCGGCGACCCGCTCGTCCATCTCATTCGGAACTCCGGCGACCATGGCGTGGAGATGCCTCAGGACCGTTTGGCCGCAGGCAAGCCAGAGACGGGAACCATCCATTTGAGAGCTTATCACAGCGGCAATCATGTGTTCATCGAAATCGAAGATGATGGTCATGGCATCAATCAGGAAAAAGTAAAATCCATTGCCATCAAAAACGGCGTCGTAACGGAAGAAGAGGCGAACAAGCTTTCGCCGGATGAAATCAATATGCTGCTGTTTGCGCCAGGCTTCAGCACCGCGGACAAAATTTCCGATATTTCGGGACGCGGCGTAGGACTCGACGTGGTGAAAACCAAAATCACCTCGCTTGGCGGCAACGTAACTGTCACCTCGGCATACGGCAAGGGCACCAAATTTTCGGTTCAGCTGCCTCTGACGCTGTCGATCATTTCCGCCATGCTGATCAAGCTTGGCTCCGAAAAATATGCGATTCCATTGTCTTCCATTGTGGAGACTGGCATCATTCAACGGGATAAAATCCTGAACGTGCACGGCAACCGTATGATTCAATTCCGCAGTTCCATCATTCCGCTCGTTTCGCTTAGCCAGGTGCTGGAATCTCCGGACTATGACGAAAGCCGGGAGCAGGAAACGGAAATTATCGTTATCCGAAAAGGCGAAAAGTGGGCAGCGGTAATGGTAGACGAATTTATCGGCCAAAGCGAAATCGTATTGAAGTCGCTTGGCAAATATTTGACAAACGTATACGGCATCTCCGGAGCAACCATTCTGGGCGACGGCTATGTAGCGCTTATTATTGATCCAAACGCGCTTATCAAATAAGGAGGTTATTGCGATGGGAGAAGAATTGAAGGTTATCGTATTTGCGCTTGGCCAAGAGGAGTACGGCATTGAAGTGGACAAGGTTCGCACGATTGAACGGATGTCCCCGATCACGCGAGTGCCAAAAACTGCGGCATTTATTAAAGGCGTAATCAACTTGCGCGGTGTAGTTGTGCCGGTCATTGATTTGCGTGGACGTTTTGGTCTGGAACAGACTGAGCCTACCGAAAATTCTCGTATTATCGTAGTTGCGGTTGACGAGCTGGAAGTGGGCTTTATCGTAGATTCCGCAAATGATGTAATCGATATTGACAGCGACGCGATCGAATCTCCTCCGGAAATCGTAGGCGGCATCAAGGCCAAATATTTGCGCGGCATCGCCAAGCTGAGCGAAGGAAGACTGCTTATCATGCTGAATCTGTCCGAAGTGCTCAATAAAAGCGAAATTATTCAGCTTGAGCAGTTAGAGGTTTAATCGTGCCTAAATTCAATTCATTTGAAGCATTTGAACTGGATGTGCTTCGGGAGGTCGGCAATATTGGCGCGGGCAATGCCGCTACCGCGTTATCCAAGCTGTTGGACAAACCCGTTGATATGGCGGTGCCCAAAGTTAGCCTGCTTCCTTTTGAGCAGGTAGCGGATTGCGTGGGCGGCGCGGAACAAATCGTATTGGCCGTATTTCTGCGCGTTGAAGGCGAAGCGCCTGGAAACCTGTTTTTTATTATCGATGAGCCGTCGGCTAAACGAATTTTGAACCAATTGGTAGGGATTAACCATTTGGATGGCGAAGAATATTCGGAGATGGAGCTATCGGCGTTATGCGAAATCGGCAACATCATGGCAGGATCTTACTTGTCCGCCCTTGCCGATCTTACACAGCTTCCGATGTCGCCATCCGTTCCTGCAATGGCGCATGATATGGCCGGAGCCATTCTTAGCTACGGCTTGATGCAATACGGCGAAATGGGCGATTCCGCCCTGCTGATCGAATCCAAATTTCTGGAAGACCGCCAGTCTCTCGAAGGACATTTTTTCCTTATTCCCGATCCGGATTCCTTTGGCAAAATCTTTAAGGCTCTGGGAGTCGTTCAGGAATGACGGGACAGACTCTTGTAAAAGTAGGGATGGCGGATCTCAACATTGGACTGGCCGGAGCTATCCTGAAAACGACAGGACTGGGTTCCTGTGTAGGATTAACCTTGTTTGACCCTGTGGCAAAAGTGGCTGGTATGGCGCATGTCATGCTGCCCTCTTCCGAAATTGCCAGGGAAGCACAAATCAATGAAGCGAAATATGCGGATACGGCAATACCATTGTTGTTGCAGCGTATGGAAAGCAGCGGAGCCAAGGTGCCTCGCATGGAGGCCAAGATGGCCGGCGGCGCTCAGATGTTTGCCTTTTCGGGACAAGGAGACTCCCTGCGTATTGGACCACGCAATGTAGAATCCTGCCTGGTTTTGCTGCAGCGTTATCGCATCCCCGTCCGATCGCAGGATACGGGCGGCAACTATGGAAGAACGGTTGAATTTGACAGCGTCAGCGGCATATTGCTTATCCGCAGCATGCAGCACGGAGTAAAGGAGATTTAGTATGATAGGAACTTGGCGATGGAATACGGGATTTGGGTTTTTGGGCGCCGGACTGACCGTCATGTTCTCTATTGGCAGCAATCCTCTGACCACTATGCTGCTCAGAAGCTTGTACGCGTTTATTGCTTTTTTTATTCTGGCTTACGCAGCCCGTGCTATACTTGGCTTCATTCTAAAACCGCCGGGCATCTTGGCGGCGCACGACGAAGGTACCGAAAATGCCGGCACGCAGCTTGATTACACAACGCCGGACAACCCTGACGAATTAAACGATTTGCTGAAAGCGCAAATGCAGGGCGGAGCAGGAACAGCGGCAGCGGCGGAAGCCGTGCCGGAAAGCGAAGGACGGGGTGGCGACTTTAAGCCGCTTAATCCTCCGCAACTGGTCACTGCAGACAACAAAAGCCCGGAGCAGTTGGCACACGTACTACGTCACCTGACAGGAGAGTGAGTCGATGACTGAGCTTAAAACGCCTCATTTGACTAACATCGGGATGTGGCAGGCATGGAGAGAGCAAGGAGAGCTCGATGCCAAAAAGGCGCTAATTGAAAATTATTTGCCGCTTGTCGATTATGTCACAAACCGGATGGCGATTGGCTTGCCCAAAAACGTCATCAAGGACGACCTTGCAAGCAACGGCGTAATGGGACTTATTGACGCAATCGAAAAGTTTGATTATATGCGGGGATTGCAGTTTGAAACCTATGCCTCCTGGCGTATTCGCGGTGCGATTATCGATGGATTGAGGCAGGGAGACTGGGTGCCAAGATCCGTTCGGGAAAAGGCAAAGCGGGTTGAGGATGCCTACCAGCATTTGGAGCAGCAGTATATGCGCTCTGTCACCGATAACGAGGTCAGCGCTTACCTGGGCGTAACCGAAAAAGAGTTTACGACCATGCTTCAAGATATCTCCGTAGCTACGATTTGTTCACTTGAGGACCCTATCCGCGAAGAAGAGTCCGAAACGCGCATGTCGCTGCTTGTGGATGACAAAGCGAAAAACCCGGATCACAAGGTTCACGAATTCTATTTGAAAGAGTCGCTTGTGAAAGGCATCGAACGATTGACGGAGAAAGAAAGAATTGTCGTTTCGCTTTTTTATTACGAGGAGCTTTCGCTCAGCGAGATAGCCGAGGTTATGTCGCTATCACCTTCGAGAATTTCCCAGCTCCATTCCAAAGCCATATTGAGGCTTAGGGGAGCGTTGGCTAAACATAAAGATCAACTGATGCAGCATTAAGCAAAGGAGGGGATTAAGGTGGACAATCACCAGCTGGAATCATATTTGCAAGTTCAGACAACCGCAGACAAGCTGTCTGCCTTTCTATTATTTAGTAAGATGACGGATGAGTTTGCCTGCACGCCAGCAGAGTTGGAACTATTTGTTCGAAGCAAAGGGATTGTCCATGGGCTCCGCAGCGATGTGCTGTCACAGATTAGCATTAACCCGCTTGCGTATTGCAGAGAGCAAACCCTTATCGCGCAGGGACAAAACCCTGAGAACGGCAAAGATGGCATTGTTCGGTTTACCGTTAATATGGGAGATGATTCCATTCGTCCCGCAGAGGACCAGGACGGCAATGTGGACCTGAAGCAGGTAACGCAGCTTAAAAACGTTATGAAGGGCCAGTTGATAGCGGAACTTGTGGAACCAACGGCTGGACCGCCGGGACAAACCGTCACCGGCGAGATGATCCCGCCCAAGCTTGGCAAACGCGCAAGATTCAAAGTTGGCAAAAATGTCGTTCCTGGCGGTGATGGTGCCGGTCTTTATGCCGCTATCGACGGCCTGATCACCCTTACCGAAAAGGGGAAAATTAATGTTTTTCCCGTGTATGAAGTAAACGGCGATGTCAACTATGGAATTGGAAACATTGATTTTGTCGGAACGGTTGTTATACGGGGCAACGTACTCAACGGCTTTCGCGTCCGCGCTTCCGGCGATATTCGCGTCATCGGCGGCGTGGAGGGGGCCGAGCTGGAGTCGGAAGGCTCCATCGAAGTGACTGGCGGCATTTTGGCGAGCAATAAAGGACATGTCAAAGCAAGGAACAACATCAAAAGCGCTTTTATCCAGGACGCCCATGTCTATGCAGGCGAAGATGTAATCGTTGGTCAAAGCATCATGCATTCCATTGTTAAAGCGGGAAAAAGCGTCGTTTGCTCAGGCGCTAAAGGAATTATTGTTGGAGGCTCGGTACAGGCTGGCGAACTGGTGACCGCGCGTACGGTAGGCAACGCCATGTCGACCACGACCGCGATTGAGGTGGGGGTCAATCCTCAGCTTCGCGAGGAGCTGCTGGAGCTGCGCGCATCCATCAAAACCAATCACGAGGCGCTTGAAAAAACAGAAAAAGCTCTGGTTATTCTGGACCAGCTTGCGGCAGCAGGCCAGCTTTCTCCGGACAGACTGGCTATGAGGATCAAGCTGAACACGACCAAACGTCAAAATGCCGCAGAGATTGAAGAAGCCAAGGAGCGCATGTTTGAAATCGAAAAAACGCTTGAAGAAACAGGCCGTTCCAGAGTTGATGTAAGCGGAACCGTTTTTCCAGGCGTAAAAATCGTGATCGGACGTTATACCAAGTTTGTTAAGGATAGCGCTCAGCGCATTTCATTCAGGCTGATGGAAGGCGATATTGCTCTGGTGCCGTACCAGCCAAAAGGATAAGCCAAACGTCTATTTCGGAAGGGGTGGTCCAAGTGACGTTTCAACCGCTTGACTTGCAAATATCGGTACCTCGTACGCAAGAGTTCAGCAGCATGCAGCAGCAAGCCGCGCAAAGACCGATCACCGAACAAAACATTTTGGCAGACCGTACAAACAAACGTACTGAAGAACTTCGGACGCAAAGCACGGAAACGGAAAACACAGCCAAAAGCAGCATGCGAACGGACAAAGACGGCGAGGGCGGCGAAGGGAGCAAAGGCCGGCAAGGAAAAAAGGCGTCGGCGGAAACCGAGCAAGAGCAGCCGCAGGAACCGGCCCATCCCTATAAAGGACATCATTTGGACATCAAGTTGTAGCTTTAAAAGAGCTGCAGGAACTATCGAAGGGCGGTAGGCTGATTATTATGGATGCTTGGCAATATATCGTGCTGCTAGGAGCTGTGGTTGTTGTTTTCGCGATCATTTTGCCCAAACGAGCGACTGGCTCCGGCTCGCCCGGCCAAAGCGCGCAGAACATGGAAACGGCTTTGGAGCAGTTTATGGAAAATATGGAGCGAGACAATGAAGATCTGGTGGAGCTGGTCAAAAACGCCCAGCAAAGCAACCGGAAGGCCCATGCCGCCTTCGAAGAGCGCATCGCTGATCTGGAGCTCCGTTGCCAAGAGCTGGACGGTCAGCTTCAAGCTGCTGCAATTTTCATTAAGGAGGCGGCCGCAAGCCGCCAAATGGCCTCTGTTGCTCCTTCTGCTCCGCCCGCTGGAACAATGGCGGTTGAGCAAGTGCAAGTGGCTGCAGAGCATTCCGTTCCCACTCGCTCCATTGAATCCCGATACGGCGAGCTTTTTACGCTTTACCGGGAAGGGAAATCGATTGAAGCAATCGCCAAAAAACTGGGCATGAACAAAGGAGAAGTATCTCTTATCATCGGCTTGGCCAAGCAAGAGGGAGGCGTTCATGGTTAATAAACGCTCCTTTTTGATCGGGTTAGGATTGGGGATTATTATTGGAGCTTTGCTGCTTGAGCTTTTTTATATGGGCGAAGCAAGCCAGCGCGGGCTTGAAGGTATCGGACGAGAACTGGAGCAGGCGACGCAGCAGCCTTTGGCGACGTCGTCTTCGTCACCTGAACTGGATTCCTCCAATAATGATAGGCAAAGCGATGCCGGGCAGGCAACGCCGGAGCCTTCCCCGCAACCGGAACAAGCTGATCAGGAAACCTCTGCAGAGAAACCGGATGTTGCGCCTGAATCTACAGACGAGCAAGGCGGAGAGACCGCCCAGTCGGAGGCGTCCACGCCTGCTTCGCAGGATCCGGGCCACAATGAATCGTCTTCCGTTATCGTGCGTATCCCGTATGCAAGCAGTCTGACCGAAGCGGCAGAAATGCTGGCGGCTGCAGGCGTGCTGGAATCGGCGGAATCGTTTGCGAATGAAATGAAATCCCGGAACAAGGTTGTTCGCGCCGGGTATTTTTTATTTCCTCCGGGAGTGAGTTCGCGTGATGACGTAATTGAAATCATTACGGGAATTCCGCTGCCTCCCAAAGAAGCGGAGAAGCTGGATAACCTTCTGTGGCGCGGTTAAATGAAGAGATTGCCAACCAATTGTTGCACCGCGTTCTCAGATATGGTATATTAATTGACGGTGTTAAAAACGCACGCCAATCAATTCTGTCAGGTTGCTTTCGCCCGGCGAAGGTTACGACAGAAAATGCGAGCGGCGGAGGGACACACAAAACCATTATTAGGAGGTGTTGAAGAATGGCGGTTATCTCCATGAAACAGCTGCTTGAAGCTGGGGTGCACTTCGGTCATCAGACTCGTCGTTGGAACCCAAAGATGGATCGTTATATCTTCACAGAAAGAAACGGCATTTACATTATCGACTTGCAAAAAACGGTTAAGAAAGTTGACGAAGCATACAACTTTGTTAAATCGATTGCAGCTGAAGGCGGCACTATGCTGTTTGTAGGCACAAAGAAGCAAGCTCAAGATTCCGTTAAGGAAGAAGCTGAGCGTTGCGGAAACTTCTACATCAACCAACGTTGGCTCGGCGGCACGCTGACGAATTTCCAAACGATTCAAAAGCGTATCGATCGTCTGAAACAACTTGAAAAGTGGGAAGAGGACGGCACTTTCGAGGTTCTGCCTAAGAAAGAAGTTATCATTCTTCGCAAAGAAAAAGATCGTCTGGAGAAATTCCTGGGCGGCATTAAAGGCATGAAAGGTCTGCCAAGCGCGCTGTTCATCATCGATCCACGCAAAGAGCGTATCGCTGTTGCGGAAGCTCGCAAACTTGGTATTCCAATCGTTGGTATCGTAGATACAAACTGCGACCCTGACGAAATCGATTATGTAATCCCTGGCAACGACGACGCTATCCGCGCCGTTAAATTGTTGACTGCTAAGATGGCTGACGCAATCGTTGAAGCTAACCAAGGCGAGCAAACAACTGCTTAGGATTTCATAACCAACAATGAAGCAAACAACAAAGGGTGGTCAGATGGTGAAAACCTCTCACTACCCTTTTTTTGAACAAAATTACGATCCACAATAACGGGAGGTATTTTTTTATGGCAGTAAGCGCTAGCGCAGTAAAAGAACTACGCGAAAGAACGGGAGCGGGCATGCTGGATTGCAAAAAAGCGCTCGACGAAACAGGCGGCGACATCGACAAAGCGGTTGCATTGCTTCGTGAAAAAGGCCTTGCCGCGGCAGCTAACAAAGCTGGTCGCGTTGCAACAGAAGGCGTTGTAGAATCCTACATTCACGCCGGCGGCCGTATTGGCGTAATCGTTGAAGTTAACTGCGAGACAGACTTTGTTGCCAAAACGGATCAGTTCAAAGAATTTGCTAGAGACATCGCTATGCAAATCGCTGCTGCTAATCCTAAGTTTGTTCGCCGCGAAGAAGTTTCCGGCGAAGAGCTTGATAAAGAACGCGAAATTTTGAAGGCTCAAGCCCTGAACGAAGGCAAGCCTGAAAAAATCGTGGAAAAAATCGTTGAAGGCCGCATCTCGAAATATTATGAAGAGTATTGCCTTCTGGAGCAGTCTTTCATTAAAGATCCGGACAAAACGATTAACGAGCTGCTGAACGAAAAAATCAGCAAAATCGGTGAAAACATCACGATCCGTCGTTTCGTTCGTTACGAACTTGGCGAAGGCTTGGAGAAAAAAGTCGACAATTTCGTTGAAGAGGTTATGGCTCAAGCGAAACTTTAATCCGATCGCAAAGGCGGGGCGGGGCGTCCGCCCCGCCTTGTTTTTTGGAATCAGAGAGTATCAACCCGACCCTATTCAAATTTAATACGAACAGCCTCGCTTTTGAGGTGCATGATGGAGGTAGAAACGTTGGAACATCCAGTATATAAACGCATCGTTCTGAAGGTGAGCGGAGAATCGTTGTCCGGCCAGGAAGGCTACGGCATTGAAGCTACTGTCATTTCATCGATTGCCAATCAAGTGAAGGAAGTAATTGACCTGGGCGTAGAGGTTGCAATCGTCGTAGGCGGAGGCAATATCTGGAGAGGGATTGCCGGTTCGGCCAAAGGAATTGACCGTGCTACGGCCGACTATATGGGCATGTTGGCGACGGTCATGAATTCGCTTGCGCTTCAGGATGCGCTGGAGCAAATTGATGTGCCAACGCGCGTGCAGACATCAATCGCGATGCAGCAAATTGCCGAGCCGTATATTAGACGGAGAGCAATCCGCCATTTGGAAAAGGGCCGGGTCGTTATATTTGCCGCCGGAACCGGAAATCCGTTTTTCTCCACCGATACAACAGCCGCTTTGCGTGCTGCTGAAATTGAAGCGGAAGTTATTTTGATGGCGAAAAACAAGGTAGACGGCGTTTATTCGGCCGATCCGTTCAAGGATGAAACGGCTGAGAAGTTTGAAGAACTTACCTACATGGATATGTTGAACCGGAACCTCGGGGTAATGGATTCGACTGCATCCTCCTTGTGCATGGACAACAATATTCCGCTTATCGTCTTCTCCATCACGGAGAACGGCAATATTAAACGGGTTGTGCTGGGAGAAAAAATCGGTACAATCGTGAAAGGGAGTGCAAAATAATGCCGCAAAGCATCAAAAAAAGCGCGGAAGATCGGATGGACAAAGCCATCGGCGCATTGAGACGCGACCTCTCTACACTGCGCGCCGGCAAGGCAAGCCCGGCTCTTCTGGATCGGGTGCAAGTGGAGTATTACGGTGCTCAAACGCCGCTTAACCAGTTGGCCAACATTAATACGCCGGATTCCCGCACGCTGATGATTCAGCCTTGGGATAAATCTTCGGTAGCTGCTATCGAAAAAGCGATTCTGAAATCGGATCTCGGCTTAACGCCTTCCAACGATGGTTCCGCTATCCGTATTTCGGTGCCGCCATTGACGGAAGAGCGCCGTGCTGACCTCGTGAAGCAGTCGAAGAAATTTGGCGAAGAAGCCAAAGTGGCGATCCGCAACATTCGCCGCGATGCTAACGATGATATTAAAAAGCTGGAAAAAGGCGAGATTTCTGAAGACGAATCGCGCCGTCATCAAGAGGACATCCAAAAGTCGACGGATAAGTTTATTGCTGAAGTCGAAAAAGTATTGTCCGGCAAAGAAAAAGAGATTATGGAAGTTTAAAAGTTTGGTTTTTTATGCCCCTCCGTCAGGTGGGGTTCGCTTTTATCACATCATTATACAGCATGTACTTTGGCGATAAACTTGCCTCTAAACGCAGCCTTTCATCAGTGAAGGCGCGGTAGGGGTTTTCTCATTTGTGTTGGGAGGAAGCGGGATGATTAAGCGCTTTTGGGGCAAACAAAGGCGGGAAGACGTGCCGTCTGCCGATTCGCCGACTTTCGAGCACGTGCCGGAGCATGTAGCCATCATTATGGATGGCAATGGCCGGTGGGCGAAGGGGCGCGGATTGCCCCGAGTGGCAGGCCATCACTCCGGTATGAAAGCCGTCAAACGAATTACAATGGCGGCCAATGACCTTGGCGTTAAATATTTGACTCTTTATGCTTTTTCAACGGAAAACTGGAAACGTCCTAAAGCCGAGGTGGACTTCTTGATGAAGCTGCCGCAGCAATTTCTGGAGATCGAGCTTGAAGAGCTGATTGAAAATAATGTTCAAGTCAGAATGATGGGGTATCGCAGCGAGCTTCCGCCTCATACGCTTGCAGCAGTGGAAGAAGCCGTCGTTAAAACAGCGAATAACACCGGGCTTGTGCTCAATTTTGCGCTGAATTACGGCAGCCGTGCGGAGATGGTGAATGCCGTCCGCGCAATTGCTGCGGATGTTCGGGACGGGAAGCTGTTGCCGGAGGATATCAATGACGCGGAGATGGAGCGTCATCTGCTCTCCACAACGCTGCCGGACCCTGATTTGCTTATTCGGACCAGCGGTGAACTGCGTCTGAGCAATTTTATGCTCTGGCAGTTGGCATACAGCGAGCTATGGTTTACGGATGTATATTGGCCTGAATTTACGGAAAAGCATTTTTATGAAGCCATAGCGGAATATGGGCGGCGTGCGCGCAGGTACGGCGGTTTGTAGCACGCAGTTGATGGAGTGTGACGATTCTTTGAAACAGCGATTAATAACGGGGATATTGGCTGGCGCGTTGTTTGTGGCTCTGACTGTTGTTGGAGGCGCGTTTTATACCGGACTGCTCATCCTTTTGGCTATAATCGGCTTTACCGAGTACGTGCGTATGAATGGCGTTTCGCCGTTTCATCCTCTTGCGCTGCTGGGTTATGCCGGCGTTGCGCTGTTTGTGCTGCCTTGGTCGCAATGGGGCGTTGAACTGCCTCCGTTGTCAACCGTGGTATGGGTGCTGGCGTTTTTGATGTTTGCCGTAACGGTCGTAACCAAAAACAAAACGACCATTGATGGCGTAGGTCTAATGATTTTAGGCGTCATCTATGTTGGGTTTGGTTTTGCAGCTATGATTGATATGCGCCTGATTGAAAACAATGGCTTATTCTGGACGTTCCTATCGTTTTCGTGCATTTGGGCATCCGACATCGGAGCCTATTTTGCGGGGAGAGCAATCGGACGCAATAAGCTGTGGCCGGCTATAAGCCCTAACAAAACAATTGAAGGCGCATTAGGCGGCGTTGTGCTGTCTCTACTTGTTGGCGCTGCGTTCGCACTTTTTGGACCGGACGGCGCAAGCATTGGACGAGCCTTGTTAATAGGCGCCGTAGCGGCTGTTGCGGGGCAGTTTGGCGATTTAATCCAGTCCGCATACAAAAGAGTCCGGGGTATCAAGGATACGGGCAAACTGCTGCCGGGACATGGCGGAGTGCTCGACCGCTGCGACAGTTGGCTGATCGTGTTCCCGCTACTGCTTCTTACCGGCCTCGTTCCGGCTTAACATGCATGTTCAAAAGATTCGGTTTTCAGTGCCGAGTAGCGTGAGTCCGGTACATAGCTTGGAGGTAAAATCGTGAAAAAAATTGCACTGCTTGGTTCAACAGGGTCTGTCGGCACCCAATGTCTTGATATCGTGCGCAATAGTCCTGAACGGTTTAAAGTAGTTGCTTTGGCAGCGGGAAGCAACAGCGAGTTGCTCATTTCGCAGGCAAAGGAATTTCAGCCCGCCCTTGTCAGCGTAGCGACCAAAGAGCTGGCAGACGAGGTAAAGCTCCATGTATCCCCAGTAACGACAGTCCTTTATGGAGAAGAGGGATTGGTGGAAACCGCCTCTTTTGGCGAAGCGGATATTGTGATTACCGCGATTGTCGGCAGCAGGGGGCTTATTCCAACGCTGGCCGCCATTGACGCAGGCAAAACGATTGGGCTTGCCAACAAGGAAACGCTGGTGACCGCCGGTGAATTGGTGATGGCCAGGGCGAAGGAACGCGGCGTTGCCATACTTCCGGTCGACAGTGAACATTCCGCCATCTTCCAATGCCTGAACGGTGAACGGCGGGTTGATGTGAAAAGCATAACGCTGACCGCTTCAGGCGGCTCGTTCCGCGACCGCACCCGTGCCGAACTTCAGGGTGTGACGGTTGAGCAGGCTTTGAATCATCCCAACTGGTCCATGGGCGCCAAAATTACGATTGATTCCGCAACGATGGTGAACAAAGGGCTTGAGGTGATTGAGGCCCATTGGCTGTTCGGCTTGTCCTATGATGAGATCAATGTATTGATTCATCCGGAAAGCATCATCCATTCTTTTGTGGAATTTTCCGATCATAGCATCATAGCCCAACTCGGCTTGCCGGATATGCGGGTTCCGATTCAATATGCGCTAACTTTCCCGGAGCGACATGCATCAGGTACAGGCAGGCTTGATCTTGCCGCCATCGGCAAATTGAATTTCCGCGAAATGGATTTTGAGCGGTATCCATGCCTGGCTCTGGCGTATGCATGCGGACGGCTTGGAGGTACGGCGCCAACCGTCTATAATGCAGCAAACGAAGTGGCGGTCGCACGCTTCCTAAACGGTGAAATCTCTTTCCTGGAAATCGAAAGAGTATTGGAGACTACGGTTGCGAGACATACTGTGCTTCCGATTACGGGGCTCGATGTCATTAAGGAAGCTGACAGCTGGGCGCGTTCGGAGGCAGCAAGTATATAACGAGCAATTGGAACATGCACGTAAAGCGAATCCAAAAAAGGGGTTCTCTTGTTTCGGGCGGGAGAATAATGATAATCTATGTACAGGCCTTAACGAACAGGAGGAAATCCATACATGGGAACAATTCAGGTCGTTTTTATGACCGTGCTGGTGTTTTTTGTTATTGTGACCATTCATGAATGGGGACATTTCTTTTTTGCCAAACGCACAGGTATTCTGGTGCGCGAGTTTGCGATTGGTTTTGGGCCCAAGCTTCTCTCCGTTAAAAGGGGAGAGACGCGTTATACGCTTCGCCTTATACCCGCGGGCGGATTTGTTCGAATGGCTGGCGAAGATCCCGAAATCGTTGAGGTTCAGGAGGGGCAGACGATTGCCGTCCGCCTGAAGGACGATAAGGTAACCCGCATATACCTGGACCGCTTGGATGAGCGCAGCGGCGCCGTAAGGGGCGAGGTCGAAGCCGTTGATTTGGAAAGAGCTCTGAGCATAACGCTGAATGTCGAGGGCGATAGCGAACGGTATAGCGTCCATCGAGAGGCGCTGGTTATTTCGCGAGGCAAAGAAACGCAGGTGGCGCCAATCGACCGCCACTTCGGCAGCAAACCCCTTCGCCATCGGGCCATGACGATTTTTGCCGGTCCGCTGATGAACTTTATTTTGGCATTTGTGCTCTTTGCGGCATATGTCCAGATGGCTGGTGTTGCAGAGAAGTTGATGGTTGGTTCGGTAACATCCGGCAGCCCGGCGGAAAGCGTTCAGCTTCAGAAAGGCGATATTCTTGTTGCCGTCAATGGAGAAGAGATCGGAACCAATTTTGGTCGGATGGTGGATGTGATCGGCGAATCGGTCGACAAAACCGTTACGCTTGATATTGTCCGAAACGGCCAAAGCATGCAGCTCAATGTAACGCCGCTTGCGGATGACAAGGGTATCGGAAAAATCGGCGTAACGCCGGAGTATGAGCTTCGGAAAGCGACTTTTGGCGAGACGATAACCCGCTCCGCCACGCTGATGAAGGATATGACGGTATACATTTTTGACGGCTTCAAAATGTTGATTACAGGGCAGTTCAAGCTCGACGATATCGGCGGGCCCGTCAGAACGGCAGAAGTAACCAGCGAAATCGCAAGACAGGGTATTGTTCAGCTGACATCCTGGACCGCACTGCTCAGTCTGTATCTCGGTATTTTCAACCTATTGCCGATCCCGGCGCTGGATGGAAGCCGATTGATCTTTTTGGGACTTGAGGCGGTTCGCAGAAGGCCGCTGGACCCCAGCAAGGAAAGCATGGTGCATTTTGTCGGATTTGCGATGCTGATGCTGCTCATGCTGGTAGTCACCTATAATGATATATTACGTTTAGTTCGAGGGGAGTAGCTGGCCAGCCCATGTCTAAGGATAAAGGATTTGTAACGGAGATTACTCCGCAAAGCGAAGATTTTTCGAGATGGTATATCGACGTAATCAAAAAAGCAGAACTGATGGATTATTCGCCTGTGCGCGGCTGTATCATTTTCCGGCCCGAGGGCTATGAAATTTGGGAAAATATTCAACGCGACCTGGACAGACGTTTTAAGGAAACGGGACATCGCAACGCCTATTTTCCGCTGTTTATTCCAGAGAGCTTTTTCCAGAAGGAAAAAGAGCATGTCGAAGGTTTTAATCCCGAGCTTCCTTGGGTGACGGAAGCAGCCGGCGAAAAGCTGGAGGAGCGCCTTGCCATCCGCCCGACCTCGGAAACGATGTTTGGCCATATGTATGCCAAATGGATTCAGTCCTATCGCGACTTGCCCCTGTTAATTAATCAGTGGGCTAACGTTGTGCGTTGGGAGAAGCGGACCCTTCCATTCCTGCGCACAAGCGAGTTTCTGTGGCAGGAAGGCCACACGGCTCACGAGACGGAAGAAGAAGCGCGCCAGGAAACGATGCAGATGCTTCAGGTATATACGGACTTTGTGGAAGAGTTCCTCGCTATTCCGGTTATTAAAGGCGAAAAAACGCCTTCGGAGCGTTTTGCCGGAGCTGTTGATACGTATTCCATCGAAGCTATGATGAAGGACGGAAGAGCTGTACAAGCTGGCACCTCGCATTACCTGGGAACCAAGTTTGCGGTTGCGTTTGACATCAAGTTTCTGGACCGTGAAAATACGCTGCAGTTTGCCCACACCACTTCGTGGGGCGTCAGCACCCGTTTGATCGGGGCGCTTATTATGGTGCATGGTGACGACCGTGGTTTGGCATTGCCGCCAAAAGTAGCGCCGACTCAAGTGATCATGATTCCGATCGGCCCTCCAAAAACTCGCGAAGCAGTTGTTGGACGCGTGGACGAGCTTTATAGCGAATTGAAAAAAGCCGGTGTTCGCGTTCGCGTCGACGATCGCAGCGACGTATCCCCGGGCTGGAAGTTTAATGAATATGAAATGCGCGGCGTGCCGCTCCGTCTGGAGCTTGGACCACGCGATATGGAAAATGGCGTTGTTGTGCTAGTATCACGCATCACCGGTGAAAAGCGCATTGTACAGCAAGCCGACCTGGTTGCAGAAGTCCAAAAAATGCTCGACGAAACCCATACGGAGATGTTTAACAGAGCCAAGTCCTTCCGTGAAAACAATTCCCGTTCGGTTGATACGCTGGATGAGATGAAAAGCTTCCTGGAAGAGCAACGCGGCTTTGTTGAAGCAGGCTGGTGCGGTTCCGAAGCTTGCGAGAAGCAAGTGAAGGAAGAAACAGGCGCTACAAGCCGCAACATTCCATTTAATCCTTCCACGCATAAATCAAATTGTCTTGTATGCGGCGATTCGGCCAAACACACCGTAGTGTTCGCCCGCGCTTATTGAGGCGTGACTTCAAACTCACTCAAGGGCATCGATCACCGCCTTTTCGCTCCTTGCGGAGTTTGAAGACACACCAAATTCCATTTAAGCTTTAAACTGAACAAGGGGTGAGATCGGCATTGAAATTATCCAAACGCGAAAGCTTCGAGCTTCTGCTGCAGCAGGCAGGCTTGCCGCTGGAGCTTGTTCAGAACTATTTTCAGGATGGTCAAATCGATCAGGTAATCGTTGGCAAATCCAATCAGGAGTGGACGTTTTGCATAAGCAAAGCGTCCATGGTTCCTTTACAGGCCTTTAACGGCTTTTGCCAGGCGGTACGCAACAAGTTTCAGCATATCGCCGCGGTTTCGTTTGTTCTGAACTATGATGACGTCGTGGAGACGGAAAATATTATCTTGCAATATTGGCCGCTTTTTCTGGAGTGGGCGCAACGCGAAATGTCCTCTGTTAATGGATGGTTAACCAAGGCCTCCATGGAGGCGCAGGGCAGCGCCATTACGCTATCGCTTCTGGATGCGACGGGACTGGAGCTCGCCAAGCGGAAGTCGGTTGATCAAGCCATCATTTCTTTTTTTAAACGTCATTTCGATCGTGATTGCAGAGTCAGCTTGTCCGTCGGCGAGCCGCGGCAGGAAGTTTACGATCAATTTATGCAGAAAATCGAGCAGGAAGAACGGGAGGCCGTCCAGCAATTGATGGCTGAAAGCGCCGCGGAAGCTCTGGAGCCGGGACCTGAAGGCGAAGAGGCAGTGCCGTTGGCGGTTGGCTATGATATTCGGGAAGAACCCGTTCCGCTTATGAATATACAGGATGAAGAAAAGAAAATAACGGTACAGGGCATGGTGTTTGGCCTGGACGTCAAAGAGCTTCGCAATGGCAGCACATTGTTTATATTTAACGTGACGGACTTTACGGATTCCGTCGCGATGAAGATGTTTGCCAAAACCAAGGACGACGTAAAAGTGTTGTCCCAGCTGTCCAATGGCAAATGGGTGAAAGCACGGGGCCGTATCGAATACGACCGCTTTATGCAGGAGCCCGAGCTTGTCATGATGCCGAACGACCTTCACGAGGTGCGGGCGCCTAAAGACCGGATGGACAATGCAGAGGAAAAGCGGGTGGAATTCCATCTGCACACCACCATGAGCACCATGGATGCGGTAACGCCTATCGGTGAATATGTGAAGATGGCAGCCAAATGGGGCCATAAAGCGATTGCCGTCTCCGATCACAGCAACATTCAATGTTATCCCGACGCTGTAAAAGCCGCCAAAAAGCATGGGATGAAGGTGCTGTTCGGATTGGAAGCCAATGTTGTCAACGACGCGGTTCCCATGGTGCTGAATCCCCGCTCCGAGGTGTTGGCCGACACCACTTATATCGTATTCGATATTGAGACAACGGGCCTTTCCGTCGTCAACAACAAAATTATCGAACTTGCGGGTGTCCGGATGAAAAACGGCAAGGAAGTGGACCGTTTCTCGACCTTTATTAATCCGCATGAAAAAATTCCGTATCACATCCAGCAATTGACCAACATCAACGACGACATGGTTAAGGATGCGCCGGAACTGGAACCCAAGCTTCGCGAATTTGTGGAATACATCGGAAACGATGTCCTGGTTGCCCACAACGCGCGGTTCGATATTGGCTTTATCCAGGCGAATTGCAAATCGATAGGTTTGCCCGAGGTGCAAAACCCGGTATTGGACACGCTGGAGCTTGCGAGATTCCTTCATCCAACGATGAAGAATCATCGTCTGAATACGTTGTCGGACAAATACAAGATCAGCCTGGAAAACCATCACCGCGCTGTAGACGATTCCGTGGCGTTGGGCGGCGTTTTGTTTGGTCTCATCGGGGATGCGTCGGAACGAAACATCCGCAATCTGGACCAATTGAACGACTATGTCGGACTTGACTTGTCCAATGCAAGGCCGTTTCATTGCAATATTTACGCGCTGAATGCAGTGGGCAAAAAAAATCTGTTCAAACTGATTTCTTTATCCCATACCGAACATTTCAAAAGAGTCGCAACCATACCAAAAAGCAAGCTGAGGGAACTGAGAGAAGGTCTCCTCGTTATATCCGGCTGCGAAAAAGGCGAGTTTTTCGAAACGGTGCTGAACAAGTCCCAGGAGGAAGCGACGGAGGTCGCCGAGTTCTACGATGTGCTGGAAATCCAGCCGCTTGACTTCTACATGCATTTGGTGGAAAAAGGTTTGGTAGGCAGCCGCGCAGAGCTGGAAGGCGCAATGCGCCGGGTATGCGAAATCGGCGACAGCCTGGGCAAGCCGATTATTGCGACAGGCAATGTCCATTATCTGAACCCAAGGGACAAAATGTACAGGGATATTACGATTCACGGCATAACGGGCTTTAGTCCGCTCAAAGGAATGCGGAAGCCGGAGGCCCATCTCCGGACAACGGAGGAAATGCTTCAGGAATTCAGCTTCCTCGGCGAAGCAAGGGCGCACCAGGTTGTGGTTGCCAACACGTCGGAGCTCGCTGACCGGTTTGAGGCTTACGACATGTTTCCGAAAGAACTGTTTACCCCTAATATTGATGGGGCGGACGAGGAAATCCGCAGCACATGCTACAACACAGCCAAGTCGATGTACGGCGAAGATTTGCCGCAGGTAGTTATCGACCGGTTGGAGAAGGAACTGGTTCCGATCATCAAATATCGCTTTTCGGCCAACTATCTCATTTCGGAGAAACTGGTTAAAAAGTCCAATCAGGACGGATATCTGGTAGGCTCGCGGGGTTCGGTAGGATCGTCGGTTGTTGCCACCTTCTTGGGCATTTCGGAGGTTAATCCTCTGCCAGCCCATTACCTGTGCAAAAACCCGGAATGCAAGCATAGCGAATGGTTTCTTGATGGCAGCGTGCCAAGCGGCTTTGACCTGCCGGACAAGCTTTGCCCGCATTGCGACAAGCCGATGAAGGGCGAAGGGCAAGACATTCCGTTCGAGACGTTCCTGGGCTTTAAGGGCGACAAAGTTCCCGATATCGACCTTAACTTTTCCGGTGAATACCAGCCGGTGGCCCATAACTATACCAAAGTTCTCTTTGGCGAAAAAAGCGTGTTTCGCGCCGGGACAATCGGTACGGTTGCCGAAAAAACGGCTTACGGGTTTGCCAAGAAATATGAAGAAGAGCACCAGAAAAAATGGCGCGGAGCGGAGCTCGCGCGGCTTGCAAGCGGCTGTACGGGCGTCAAGCGCAGCACGGGGCAGCATCCCGGCGGCATCGTAGTTGTGCCGGATTATATCGAAGTAGAGGATGTAACGCCGGTTCAATACCCGGCCGACGACACCAGCGCGGAGTGGAAAACGACCCACTTCGACTATCACGCCTTCGACGAAAACCTGCTCAAACTCGATATTCTGGGACATGACGATCCCACGATGATGCGGATGCTGCAGGATCTGACGGATGTGGATCCAACATCGATTCCGATGAACGATCCCAAAGTGATGAGCATGTTCAACTCCACGACGGCGTTGGGAGTAGCTCCGGAGAAGATCCGCTCGGCGGTGGCGACCTATGGCGTGCCGGAAATGGGCACCAAATTTGTGCGCCAGATGCTTCAGGAAACCCAGCCTTCGTCATTTGCCGACTTGCTGCAAATTTCGGGCTTGTCGCACGGCACCGGCGTATGGCTTGGCAATGCGCAGGAATTGATCAAAAACGGCACCTGCAACATCAAAACTGTTATTGGCTGCCGTGACGACATTATGCTTTACCTCATTTATAAAGCGGGAATGGATGCCGGGCTGGCATTCAAAATAACGGAAAGCGTACGTAAAGGCAAAGGTTTGACGCCGGAGTGGATCGAGGAAATGAAAAATTGCAAGGTGCCGGCTTGGTATATTGATTCCTGTCTGCGCATTGAATACATGTTTCCGAAGGCGCATGCCGCCGCATATGTTATTTCCGCCGTGCGGACCGCCTTTTTCAAACTGTATTATCCGATCCATTATTACGCGACTTACTTTACCGTGCGGGCCGACGATTTTGATCTGGAGCTGCTGTGCCAGGGCTATGACGCTATCCTGCGCAAGCTGATCGAAATTGAAGGCAAGGGTTTCAGCGCTACGCCAAAGGAAAAAGCCATGACCTCCCAATTGGAGATGTCGCTTGAAATGACGGCGCGGGGTTTTTCCTTTAAGCCGATTGACCTGTATCGCTCTCATGCGACCAAATTCCAGGTGGACGGCGACAGTCTGATTCCTCCGTTTGCGGCAATTGCCGGCATCGGCGATAACGCCGCACGCAATATAGCGGCCGCCAGAGAGGAAGGGGAATTTCTGTCCATCGAGGATTTCCAAATGAAGTCCAAAGCGACCAAAACCATTATTGAGGTTCTTGGCGGCATGGGCTGCTTCCGCGGCTTGCCGGAATCCAATCAGCTTTCCCTGTTTTAGAACTAGAAATCATTTCTTGTCACGATTTTACGATTATGATATAATTTTTGTGGCAATGATGGGGATAGAATCTTGATGCAGAAGAGTGGGGAAACCCACTCTTTACGTTTTGTATTACGGTATTATACGTTGCGCACGGCGCAGCCACAAACAGGAGGTTCATTCAAGTTGAGCACATCCAAAATCAAATCCGTCATTGAGGACATGGTGCAGCCTTACCTCATTGACAATGGCTTTGAACTGGTCGATATCGAATATATCAAGGAAGGCAGCAACTGGTTTCTGCGTATTTTCGTGGATAAAGAAGGCGGCATTGACATAGACGAATGCGGGCGCATAAGTGAATATGTCAGCGAACAGCTGGACGGAAACGATCCCATCTCCGGAGCTTATTTTCTGGAGGTCTCGTCGCCCGGAGCCGAAAGGCCGCTGAAGAAACCGGAAGATGTGCGCAAGGCGGTTGGCAAGCATGTTTTTATAACGACGTACGAGCCGGTTGGCGGAGCCAAAGAATTTGAAGGGCGACTGCTCTCCTTCGAAGACGATGTTGTCGTTGTGGAAGAAGGAAAGAAAAAAGTGTCCATTCCGTATGGCAAGGTAGCCAGCGCCCGTCTGGCCGTCGTATTTTAACATGGTTTCTATTATGAAAGGGGGAACAACATTCCAATGAGTATGGATTTTATTGAAGCCTTGCAAGAGATCGAAAGAGACAAGGGAATAGCCAAGGAAGTGCTGCTTGAAGCGATTGAGGCTGCATTGATTTCGAGCTATAAGCGCAACTTCAACACCGCGCAAAACGTGAGAGTCGATATTAATCGTTATACTGGCGTTATTCGGGTTTATGCACGCAAAACGGTTGTGGATGAAGTGCTTGATCCACGCCTTGAAATTGCGGCGGAAGCCGCCAGGGAAATCAATCCTCATTATCAGATCGACGATATCGCCGAAATCGAGGTGACGCCTCGGGATTTCGGACGTATTGCGGCGCAAACGGCCAAACAGGTGGTCATGCAGCGTATTCGCGAAGCGGAGCGCGGTTTGGTCTACAACGCTTTTATCGACAAAGAAGAGGATATCGTCAACGGAATCGTGCAGCGTCAAGACGTTCGCAACCTGTTTGTTGATCTGGGCAAGGTTGAGGCTGTGCTGCCGCTTACCGAAATGATGCCGACTGACAAGTTTAAGCACGGCGATCGAATTAAGGCGTTTATTACCAAGGTGGAGAATACAACCAAGGGGCCGCAAATTATTATGTCCCGTACCCACCCTGGCTTGCTGAAGCGGTTGTTCGAGCTGGAAGTTCCGGAAATTTACGACGGCGTGGTTGAAATTCGCTCCGTTGCCCGCGAAGCGGGTTTCCGTTCCAAAATCGCGGTTCATTCCCGCAACGAAGAGGTTGATCCCGTTGGCTCCTGCGTTGGTCAAAAGGGCATTCGCGTCCAGACGATCGTCAGCGAGCTGAAGGGCGAAAAAATCGATATCGTGCGTTGGTCTGAAAACGTCGAGGAATACGTAGCCAATGCGCTGAGCCCATCCAAAGTGGTGGAAGTCATTGTGTTTGAAAATGAAAAAATGGCGCGTGTTATCGTGCCGGATTACCAGCTTTCGCTTGCGATCGGCATTAAGGGCCAAAACGCCCGCCTAGCCGCCAAGCTGACCGGCTGGAAAATTGATATCAAAAGCGAAACCCAGGCGGAGCAGGAGTACGGTCGTCCAAAAACGGCGTCGGGAACGATGCATCAGGATTCTGTCTCCATCGACTAGCGGTTTGCTTGAGGAGGGTGTGACATGAGACCGAGGAAAGTGCCGCTTCGCAAATGCGTAGCTTGTCAATTAATGATGCCGAAGAGGGAGCTCATTCGGGTCGTGCGGACACCGTCCGACGAGGTGGAAATCGATCTCAAAGGAAAAAAAGCCGGGCGCGGCGCATACTTGTGCGGCAAGGCGAGCTGCTTCAAGCTGGCCCGGAAAAGCAAGGCGCTTGACCGTGCGCTTAAATTGCCCGTGGGCGATGACATCTACGACAGCCTGGAGAAGCAATTTGCAGCAGTAGAGGACGAATTTATAGCTGCAAAGGAGCTGGAGCAGGATGAAGCCTGATAAAGCGCTGTCGATGATTGGCATGGCAATGCGTGCGGGGAAGCTAATATCCGGCGATGAAATCGTGCTGAAAGCCGTTCGCGGCCGCAAGGCGCATCTGGTTATCATCGCGGCAGACGCTTCCGACAATACTAAAAAAAAGTTCGCAGATAAATGCGGCACCTACGGAATACAACTCGCCGAGGCATTTCACCGTGAACAGCTTGGAAAGGCGATTGGCAAGTCCGAGCGCGTAGTGCTGGCCGTTACGGATGTGCAATTCGGAAAAATGATCTCACATCATCTGAGCCAAAATACGGAGGTGGATTCTATTGAGCAACAAACAGGACAGCAAGGACAATAAAGACAAGCTGCGAGTCTATGAGTACGCCAAATCCCTCAATATGAGCAGCAAAGAAATCATTACGATATTGAAACGGCTGAGCTTGCCCGTCAATAATCATATGAGCGTTATGGAAAATGAAATGGTTCACAAGGTCGAGGGCTTTTTCCGCGACATTAAGGCAAATGCAGCGGCAAAGCGCGCTCAAGAAAGCGGTACGGCATCGGCATCGTCAGTTGCAAAGCCGCAGTCGCAGTCGCAGCAAAGCGCCAATCGAAATACAACTCAAGACAGACAGGGGACAATGAACTCTATTAATACGAAAACTCAAACACAACCAACGGAACAACAACGTGAGCCAAGACCACAGCAGGGCGACCGGCCCGCGGGTCAAGGACAAGGTCAAGGTCAGAACCGCAGCGGCGGTCAAGGCCAAGGAAATAATCGTCCGCAAGGAAGCCAAAGTTCAAATCGCAACGGCTCAAGCCAAGGCAGCCGTCCGTCATCCGGCGGACAAGGTACGGGTAACCGTCCGCAAAGCAGCCAGGGCGGCAATCGCCCAACCGGCGGTCAAGGCGGCAATCGTCCGGCAGGCCAAGGCGGCGGCTCCGGCCAACGTTCTGGCTTTGGCCAAGGCGGCAATAGCGGCGGTCAAGGCGGAAACCGCTCCTTCGGAGGCGGCGGCCAAAACCGAGGCGGTCAAGGTGGCGGAGCTTCCACGGGCGGTGCAGGCAATCGCACTTCCTCTGCTCCTTCCCAGGGACAAAGCCGCAGCTTTGATTCCAGAGGCACGCAGCCGCGCAGCGGCTCCGATGACCGTTTCAACAAAGATAAAGCAAGAGGCGGAAACGGACAAAAACGTTTTGAAGACGGACGTTCCGGCGGTTTTGGCAGAAACAGCAACCGTGGCGGAAAAGGCAGAGGCAAGCAGCAGTCGCCTCCGCGTGAAAAAATCGACAACACACCGAAGAAAATTATCGTCCGCGGCACAATGACGGTTGGCGAACTGGCCAAACTGCTTCATAAAGACGCGTCCGAGGTTATCAAAAAGCTGTTGTTCCTGGGTGTTATGGCTACCATTAACCAGGAAATCGACATGGACGCCATTTTGTTGCTTGCAGGCGAATACGGCGTTGAAGTAGAAGTGAAAATTCCGGTTGAAGAAGATACGTTTGAAACCGTTGAAGAAACGGATGAGGAAGAAAACTTGCTTGGTCGTCCTCCGGTTGTTACCATTATGGGCCACGTCGACCACGGCAAAACAACCTTGCTGGACGCCATCCGCAAAACCAATGTAACCGGCGGCGAAGCGGGCGGCATTACGCAGCATATCGGTGCTTACCAAGTCGAGATCAACCATAAAAAAATTACGTTCCTGGATACTCCGGGCCACGAAGCGTTTACGCTCATGCGGGCGCGCGGCGCACAAGTAACGGATATTACCATTATCGTAGTTGCTGCGGATGACGGCATTATGCCGCAAACTGTGGAAGCTATCAGCCATGCAAAAGCCGCTGGCGTACCGATTATCGTTGCGGTTAACAAAATCGATAAGCCGGAAGCCAATGTTGATAAAATCAAGCAGGAAATGACCGAATATGAGCTGGTTCCGGAAGAATGGGGCGGCGATACCATTTTCGTAGAAGTTTCTGCTAAGCAGCGCATCGGCCTGGAGACGCTTCTGGAAATGATTCTGCTCGTTGCGGAAGTTAACGAATTCAAGGCGAACCCTAACAAGCGCGCTCGCGCGACTGTTATTGAAGCCGAGCTCGACAAAGGCAAAGGCCCTGTAGCGCGGATTCTGGTTCAGCACGGCACGCTTAAGGTAGGAGACGCATTCGTAGCGGGCAACTGTTTCGGCCGTGTACGCGCCATGGTCAACGACCGCGGCCGCCGCATGAAAGAAGCGGGTCCGTCCACTCCTGTTGAAATTACCGGTTTGACGGAAGTGCCTCTTGCAGGCGATCCGTTTATGGTATTTGAAGATGAGCGCAAAGCTCGGGCAATCGCTGAACGACGCGCCATCAAACACCGCCAGTCGGAGATGGGCGCAAATACTCGCGTTACGCTTGACGATCTGTACAACCATATTAAAGAGGGCGAAATCAAGGATCTGAACGTGATCATCAAAGGTGACGTGCAAGGTTCCACTGAGGCGCTTAAAGGCTCTCTGGCCAAGATCGACATCGAAGGCGTTCGCGTCAAAATCATTCACAGCGGCGTAGGCGCAATCACAGAATCCGACGTTATTCTGGCATCGGCTTCCAACGCAATCGTGATCGGCTTTAACGTTCGTCCTGACCCGCAGGCCGAAGCTACAATTGCGCAGGAGAAGGTTGACGTTCGCATGCACCGCGTCATCTATAACGTGATTGACGAGATCGAACAAGCGATGAAAGGCATGCTTGATCCGATTTACAAAGAAGTGGTTATCGGTCATGCCGAGGTTCGTAACGTATTTAAAGTAACCAAAGTTGGCGCAATCGCCGGCTGTATGGTTGTTGATGGCAAGATCACTCGTTCAGCTGAAGCGCGCATTGTGCGCAGCGGCATCGTCGTTTATACAGGCAAGGTCGATTCCCTGAAACGGTTCAAGGATGACGCCAAAGAAGTGGCGCAAGGCTACGAATGCGGTATAACGCTGGAACGCTTTAGCGATATTAAAGAAGGAGATATGATTGAAGCCTTCGTCATGGAAACGGTAGAGAGGTGATAAGACATGGCAAAAATCCGTGTCGGAAGAGTAAGTGAGCAGATTAAAAAGGAATTGAGCCAAATTATTCAATCGGAGTTGAAGGACCCGCGCATCGGATTTATTACGGTAACCGGCGTCGAAACAACCAGCGATTTGTCTCAGGCTCGCATCTATTTGAGCGTGCTGGGCAACGACGAACAGAAGGAAGCTACGCTCAAAGCGCTTGCTAGCGCAACGGGCTTCCTGCGTTCCGAGCTTGGCAAGCGAATGAAGCTTCGCCATACGCCGGAGCTGCTGTTCAAGTTCGACAGCAGTATTGAATACGGCAGCAGAATCGAATCTCTGCTGGAAAGCATTAATACAGGGAACGGCGACAAGTGACGGAAGCTGAAAAGTACAACAAGCAGCTGGATGACGCATTGGCTTTTATAAGGAAGCATTCTTCCTTTCTTGTTGTTTCTCATGTACAGCCGGACGGCGATGCCATCAGTTCTACCGTGGCGGTGTCATGGCTGCTGGAGCGGCTGGGCAAGACGTTTGTACTGGTCAATGAAAGCCCGCTTCCTTCCAGGCTCCAATATTTGCATCGTTTCCACGACATCAACGTATTGAAGGAGTCCCCGCTACAGGGCTCCTTTGATGCCGTTATAACGGTGGACTGCGCTGATTACCGCAGGGTAGGCGCAACCGATGCGCTGTTTGCACCGCAGGCTGAAATTTTGAATATCGATCACCATCCCACAAACGATTCTTTTGGGTTGGTGAACGTTATCGTTCCGCACGCAGCGGCAACAGTGGAGATCTTGTACGATTTGATTTTGCGGGCCGGCTTCACCCCGGATCTGGATTGCGCTACCGCTATTTATACCGGATTGCTTACAGATACGGGCGGTTTCCGTTATTCCAATACAAGCCCTCGTGTGATGGAAATCGCGGCAAACTTGCTGGCCATAGGGGTTTCCGGCAGCCAGCTTGCGGACTTGTTATTGGAGCGGATGACAATCGCCAAGCTGCGGTTGCTGCAAACAACGCTTAGCCGTCTTGTGTTTAGCGACAACCTGGAAATTGGCTGGCTTTATGTTACCCGCAACGATTTGAGCGAAATCGGCGCGGTGCCGGAAGACTTGGAGGGAATCGTCAATTATGCCCTCAATGTAGATGGCGTCGAAGTCGGCATTTTGTTCAAGGAAGCGGAAGACGGTTCTGTTAAAGCCAGCTTGCGCTCCGCAGGCAAAGCTGACGTAGCTGCTATCGCCCAAGCGTTTGGCGGAGGCGGACATGTCCGCGCAGCGGGCTGCCGTTTGGAAGGGCCGCTGCAAGAGGCTATGGCCGCAATGGTGGAAGCCGTAAGAAAGGCGTTGATTTAATTCATGGACGGAATTTTGGCAGTCTGGAAGCCGGAAGGCTGGACTTCGCATGACGTTGTCGCAAAAGTCCGGCGAATCCTCCGGTTAAAGCGGATTGGCCACGCCGGAACCCTTGACCCGATGGTTACTGGCGTGCTCCCGCTTTGCCTAGGACGTTCCACCCGCGTGGTGGAATATGTTCAGGAACGGCCAAAAGCGTATGAAGCCGTGTTGAAGCTTGGCATTGCCACTGACACGGAGGATATGACCGGCCAGATTATTGAGCAGCGTCCCGTCCGCGCATTGACGCAGGAGGAGATCGCGGAAGTGCTGGAGCGGTTTCAAGGAACCATTCAGCAGGTGCCGCCGATGTTCTCCGCCGTCAAGGTGGACGGCAAGCGATTGTACGAGCTTGCTCGCGAAGGCAAACAGGTGGAGCGCAAGTCCAGAGAAGTTACCATTCACGAGATTCAATTGTTGAGTGCAAAGCTGGACATGGATCAGCCTGAAATTGCGTTTTCGGTCGTTTGCTCAAAAGGGACTTATATACGAACACTATGTGTTGATATCGGCAAAGCTCTTGAGCTTCCTGCAACAATGGCCAAGCTGGTCCGCACCATGTCCGGCGGGATTACGGCGGAAAGCTGCTTGACGCTGGAGCAAATTCAGGAGCTAGCGGACGCGGGCGAGCTTGAAGGGCGTCTAATTCCAGCCGACCAGGGGATTTCCCATATCCCTGCGGGCACGCTCCCTCCTTGGGCTGCCAAAAAGGCTTTGTTGGGACAAAAGCTGCCGCTTGATGCCGCTGAAGTCACGGAGACGTTGAATCAGGACGGACTTGCTCGTCTGTACGACGGCAATGGTACCTTTCTGGGTATCTACCGCAGCGATGTTGAAGCGGGACTTTTTGTGCCGGTCAAGGTATTTTTGCCTTAGTAGTTAACATTACGTATGGCCTGCCGGTGAAAGATAACGATTGTTTTCCCGTCATGGTCAATCAGGGAATGCAGGTGTGTCATCTGTGGAAATCATTCATATCTCTTATCCGCTTTCCGGAACGGAATCAGGAGAAACGATTCAGCAGCTTTCAATGGCCATCGGCCATTTCGACGGCGTACATCGCGGTCATCAGGACGTCATTGCGCGCGCGGTCAATGCAGGTAAGGAACGTGGCTTAAAGCCTGCGGTTTTAACCTTTTCGCCTCATCCCAAGGAAGTATTGGGCCATGGCCAGCATTACTTCAGCTGCCTGACTCCTCCTGTTATCAAGATGGAGCAGTTTGCTGAACTTGGCGTGCAAGTCGTCTATATTATGAAGTTCAATCACGAGTTTGCGGCGCTTCCGCCAAAAGCATTTGTAGATAGCGTTCTGGAGCCGCTCGGCGTCGCTCATGCCTTTGTTGGTTTTGACTTCACGTTTGGCAGCAAGGGAGCGGGGAAGGCTGAGACGCTTCAGGAGCTTTGCAATCCCGCTATCTCCGTTGACATCGTGGAGCCGTTCCATTTGGAAGGGCAAAAGGTCAGCAGCACCCGCGTGAGGGAAGCCCTTGAGCAAGGCGAACTTGGAGTGGTAAATACACTGCTGGGAAGACCTTATGAAGTGTCTGGCGTTATTGTTCATGGCGACAAAAGAGGGCGGACTATCGGTTTTCCTACCGCAAATCTGGAGCTTGACGGCGCATACGTTCAGCCTCGGCTTGGCGTATATGCAATCACGGCATGGATAAACGGAGAGCGGCATGGCGGCGTATTGAATTTCGGGATGAAACCAACATTTAATACGGGTGAAATTAAGCCGGTAATGGAAGCTCACTTATTTTCGTTCAACCGCGAAATCTACGGTCAGAGCATGAAGATACAGTTTAGGCATTTTATACGGGCGGAGCGGAAGTTTTCTTCTGCAGCCGAACTGATTCAGCAAATCGGGCTTGACCGGGATACGGCGGAGTCTTGGCTTCATCAGCATTTGAAATAATCAAGCATCGTCCCGAAGGAGCTGAAAAGTTTCTTTGGGGCGATTTTTTGTTCCAGCAACAGGAATGGTTTAAGATGCAAGAAAATGGGGAATTATTCATATATCCGTACAATCTCTGACAAGGCTCTTGCAGGCTTATTTTTTTGTCTGGCTGTACATTGGCATTTATATATGCTATGATGTTTGAGGTTGCGGCTGTTTCCCATTGTTTTGCAATGGAGCCGTACATTGAACCTTGGCTTGGTTGATCGTTCTCACCGACGGCGGCGAGGCCAATGGCGATTATAATGAGGGAGGTGAACAAGGATGGCTATCACTCAAGAACGCAAGCAAGAACTGATCGAGACTCACAAGACGCACGCAAGCGACACAGGGTCCCCTGAAGTTCAAGTTGCTATCCTTACGGAAAACATTGTTAACTTGACTGATCATTTGCGGACGCACAAGAAGGATCATCATTCGCGTCGTGGTTTGCTCAAGATGGTAGGTCAACGCCGTAAGTTGTTGGCATACCTGAAGAACAAAGATGTTAGACGTTACAGCGCATTGATTGAAAAACTCGGCTTGCGCCGTTAAGCTGCGTATCGAAAAGCAACCTGATTGTCCTGCCGTCCGGATGAACTGGACAAGGGGGTGTCGGGTTGCTTTTTGCAATAGGAAAAGGAGGGATTTACGTACATGACAAAACGTGTTGAAATGACGTTGGGCGGACGGCCGCTTATTCTGGAAACAGGACGCCTGGCGAAGCAAGCTAATGCAGCCGTGACCGTGCAATATGGGGAAACGGTTATTTTGTGTACCGTTACAGCTTCAACGGAGCCAAAGGATCTTGATTTCTTCCCGTTGACTGTTAACTATGAAGAACGTATGTATGCTGTAGGCAAAATTCCAGGCGGTTTCATCAAGCGCGAAGGACGTCCAAGCGAAAAAGCGATTCTGTCCAGCCGTTTGACGGACAGGCCTATTCGCCCGCTATTCCCTGATGGTTTCCGTAATGATGTGCAAATCGCGAATATCGTGATGAGCGTTGACCAGGATTGTTCGCCGGAAATCGCTGCGATGATCGGTACTTCAGCTGCTTTGACGATCTCCGATGTGCCTTTCAGCGGCCCAATCGGCGGCGTGATCGTGGGACGTATCGGCGGGGAGTTCGTCATTAACCCGACTGTTGAGCAACAGGAGCAAAGCGACATTTTTGTTGTCGTGTCCGGAACAAAAGACGCCATCATGATGGTGGAAGCCGAGGCTAACGAAGTTTCCGAAGAAGTGATGCTGGAAGCAATCATGTTTGGTCATGATGCGATCAGAGGTATCGTTGAAACCATCAACAACCTGCAGGCAGTTGCCGGCAAGGAAAAGATGGCTGTTAAGCTGCATAGCGTAAACGCCGAAGTGAATGCTGCTGTTCGTGCATTCGCATCCGCGCGTCTTCAAGAAGCCATTCGCATACCCGAAAAGCATGCTCGCCAAGAAGCAATCGATGCTGTTAACGGCGATGCCGTAGCTCATTTTGAAGCGCAATACGCGGGGACTCCTGAACTGCTTGGCGATGTTAAAGAGGTACTGTACGATATCGTTAAAGAAGAAGTTCGTCGTCTTATTACGCATGACAAGGTCCGTCCTGACGGTCGCGGTTTGGATGAAATCCGTCCAATTGATTGCGACGTTTCGATTTTGCCGCGTACGCACGGCTCCGGCTTGTTCACACGTGGACAAACGCAAGCGCTTAGCATTTGTACATTGGGTGCTATGGGTGACGTTCAAATTTTGGATGGCATTTCGCCGGAAGAAACCAAACGTTTTATGCATCACTACAATTTCCCGCCTTTCAGCGTAGGCGAAGCAAGACCGCTCCGTCCTCCGGGCCGCAGAGAAATCGGTCATGGCGCGCTTGGCGAACGGGCATTGTCCAAAGTAATTCCGTCTGAAGCCGAGTTCCCGTATGCCATTCGTTTGGTATCTGAGGTACTGGAATCCAATGGTTCTACATCGCAAGCAAGCATTTGCGCAAGCACACTTGCAATGATGGATGCAGGCGTTCCGATTAAAGCTCCGGTTGCGGGTATCGCGATGGGCTTGATCAAAGACGGCGAGCATTTCTCCATTTTGTCCGATATTCAGGGCATGGAAGATCACCTGGGCGACATGGACTTCAAGGTAGCGGGTACGGCTCAAGGCGTAACGGCTATTCAGATGGATATCAAAATCGACGGCATCGACCGCAGCATTCTGCAGCAATCGCTGGAGCAAGCTCGTCTTGGACGTCTGCATATCCTGGGCAAAATGCTTGAAGTGATGAAAGAGCCGCGCGGCAATCTGTCCAAATATGCTCCGAAAATTTTGACGCTTCGCATTAACCCGGACAAAATCCGCGATGTTATTGGCGCAGGCGGCAAAATCATCAACAAAATCATTGAAGAAACAGGCGTGAAAATCGACATCGAACAAGACGGCATGGTATTTATCGCTTCCTCCAACGAAGAGATGAACCAAAAAGCCAAATCCATTATCGAAGGCATTGTGAAGGAAGTTGTTGTTGGCGAAGTTTACCTTGGCACAGTCAAGAGAATTGAAAAGTTCGGCGTATTTGTTGAGATTCTTCCTAACAAAGACGGACTGGTTCATATTTCGCAGCTTTCAACGGAACGTGTGGCTAAATGCGAAGACGTTGTAAAAATCGGCGATCAAATTACGGTTAAGGTTACTGAAATTGATCAACAAGGCCGTGTCAACCTGTCGCGTAAAGTGCTGCTGACAGCTCCTGAGACAAGCCAAACGTAATCGCCGGAAAACATTCAAATTCCATACAGTTTTGCCGAAGAGTCAGAGTCCATCTGTCTCTTTTTGCTGTGCGCTGCTTTTTGCGGGGGTTATATTCTTGTCCGCCGTCTCATAAACTTGGTCGTAAGAGACAAGCGCAGCAGATTTAAGCTGCGGACCGGGAGTGAAGGACATGTTTTTGCGAAAAGCAACGGTAATCGCAGCCAGTATGCTCATGCTGCTTGTTTTTATTAAAATGAACGGGGATGTCCGCTCCTTTATCGCAACAGTGAAGGGAAGCGACGCAACAACGGTTCTTGCAGCTCCGTCGCTGAACGAGCAAGACAAGCTTGAGCTATACAACACCATTGTGCAATTTGCGGAGAGCAGCAGAATTCCTCCCGTGGATGCACGGATCGACCGGGTTTGGCACGCTATACCGGGATATAACGGTCTTGAGGTGGATATCGAACAAACTTATCTGGACACCTTGTCATCGCCAAGGGGCAGCTCCATCGTCTATCGGTATAAGGAAATTGAACCGCGAATCAACTTGCAGCAGCTAGGCGCCCAGCCGATCTATAGAGGAAATTCCGACAAAAAAATGATTTCGTTTATGGTAAATGTGGCGTGGGGCAATGAGTATTTGCCCAGTATACTGGAGACGCTGGAGCGGGAAAATGTAAAAGCGACGTTTTTTCTGGATGGCAGCTGGTTAGCCAAAAATACGGAGCTGGCGGAACAAATTGCGGCCAAAGGCCATGAGCTGTCCAATCATGCATATTCCCATCCCGATATGGTTACGTTAAGCCGCGGCGAGCAATACAACCAAATCAGCCGAACGGAAAAATTGCTGAAGGAAAAGCTTGCTGTACAGAACAAATGGTTTGCGCCGCCATCGGGTTCCTTCAACGGAACAACCGTGCAAATCGCCCGGGAATTGGGGCTGCACACTGTATTATGGACCATCGATACCGTGGACTGGAAGAAACCGCCGCCTGATTCCATCGTTGCCAAAATCGATCGGAAGCTGGAGCCGGGAGCACTGATTTTGATGCATCCGACAAAATCCTCCAGAGATGCGTTGCCGGGCATGATCGCAGCTGCCAAACGTAAAGGGTATGCCATAGGTACGGTAAGCGAAACCTTATCCCCGGCGCGGCTGGCTCCAAATGTTGAGGGGATAGGGAGATTCTGATATAGTGATATCATTCATGAATTTCACGAACTTATAGGGGGACGCTTGGTGAACAAATACAATCTTAGCAATGGATTGCGAGTCGTTGTGGAATACATACCTACGGTAAGATCCGTTTCCTTCGGCATTTGGGTCAAAACGGGATCGCGCCATGAAACCAAAGACAATAATGGGATTTCCCATTTTATCGAACATATGCTTTTTAAGGGCACGGATACCCGCTCCGCAAAAGATATTGCCGATTTGTTTGATGGTATCGGCGGCAATGTCAATGCATTTACTTCAAAGGAGTATACCTGCTATTTCGCCAAGGTGCTGGATCAGCATTTGCCCATTGCCGTTGACGCGTTAGCCGATATGTTTTTTAATTCGCAGCTGGATGAAGGCGAACTGGCGAAGGAAAAAAACGTGATTCTGGAAGAAATCTCCATGTATGAGGATACTCCGGATGACAAGGTCCATGATGAAGCTTCGCGCGCTGCGTTTGGCGATCATCCATTGGCTTATTCGATATTGGGCCTGGAAGAGCGCCTTTTGCTCATGAATTCCGATACGCTTAGATCGTACATAAATGAACGTTACACGGTCGAAAACGTAGTGATCAGCGTGGCGGGCAATATTCAGGAAGCGGACATTTTGGAGCTGCTGGAGAAGCATTTTGGCGCTTTCTCCCGGCATAGCTCCCCAATCGTCCCGGATGCGCCGGCGTTTCAAGGGGATTATATTTTCTACAAAAAAAAGACGGAGCAAAACCATCTCTGTCTGTCATTCCCGGGCTGCTCCAATCGGGATGCCAAGCTATATGCCATGATTTTGCTGAACAACGCGCTTGGAGGCGGTATGAGCTCCCGCTTGTTCCAGGAAATCAGAGAAAAACGCGGCCTTGCTTATTCCGTGTATTCCTATCATATGGGATATGCAGATTCCGGATTGTTTACCATCTATGCCGGCACAGCTCCGAAGCAAACAAAGGAAGTGCTGGATCTCACTATGGAGCAGCTTGGAGAGCTTTCCGTCAAAGGTCTTTCGGAGGAAGAGTTGTTCCGGGGCAAAGAGCAACTGAAGGGATCGCTGATCCTCAGCCTAGAAAGCACCAGCAGCCGTATGAATCGAATTGGCAAAAACGAGCTGATGCTGGGACGCCATTATACGCTGGATGAGCTTCTTGCCCGAATTGACAATGTGACAATGGAAGATATACAGGAAGTAACCCGCAGAATATTGTCCCAGCCATTTGCGGTTGCAATGGTGGGCAATAGCGACAAGGATGCTTCGGGATTGAGGAGGGACCAATTTGTATCAAGTTCTGTTTAAGCGGCTTGAAGGCAATGAAGATATTCAGTTGCCTCGCAAAATGTCGGAGTGGGCCGCAGGATTTGACCTGCAGGCTGCAGTCGGGGAACCCGTAACGCTGAACCCGGGCGAACGAAAATTGATTCCAACGGGCTTTGCCATGGCAATGCCGGCAAATCTGGAGGCGCAAATTCGTCCTCGCAGCGGCTTGGCGTTTAAGCACGGCATTACCTCGTTGAATTCCCCGGGAACCATTGACGCGGATTACCGTGGTGAAGTCAAAGTGCTGTTGATTAACCATGGCCAAGAGCCGTTTGTGATTACAAGGGGCGAGCGGATCGCTCAAATGGTCTTTCAGGAAATTCCCCAGGTTGAGATTCAGGAAGCTGAGGAGCTTCCCGATACGGTCAGGGGAGCCGGAGGGTTTGGCCACACCGGAGTGAAGTGAAAACTGATTTGCAATTATATTGTTATGCAGAGCCGTGTTACCGGATTGCTGTTCAGGCAGCCCGGGAGCGCGGCTTTTTTTCTTTCCCATTTCCTCACCCCCGTTTGGGCAACGGCATAAGATGCTTTATATCCACTGGCCAGAAAGGAGTGAAGCCTGATGCTTACCGGCGTTCAGGTGCTTTTGCTTGGAGGCGACGCCAGGCAGCTGGAGGTCATCCGCAAGCTGGGCATGCTTGACGCTTCCTTGACGGTATGCGGCTTTGACGGGCTGCATTCTCCGCTTGACGGAGCGATTCACGGAGAGTTCGGCGAAGAGCTGTTCGAGGGGGTGGACGCCCTCGTGCTGCCAGTTGTCGGCACCGACGACAAAGGCGTAATCCCTGCTGTGTTCAGCGATCGCGAAATGATTCTGACCGCTAGCCATATGGCAAGGCTGCCCCAGCACTGCAAGGTGTACACCGGGATGGCTAAACCTTATCTTAGCGAGCTATGCGAAAGCCGCGGCCTTGTGCTGACGGAGCTGCTTGACCGGGATGATGTGGCGATTCACAATTCCATCCCGACGGCGGAAGGCGCATTGATGATGGCGATCCAGCACACCGATATTACCATTCACGGCTCCGTCTGCATGGTGCTGGGGTTTGGCCGGACCGGCTTCACGATGGCCCGGACACTCCAGGGAGTAGGAGCGCGCGTCAAGGTCGGAGTCCGGCGTTCGGAGCATTTTGCACGGTCTTTAGAGATGGGATTTGAGCCGTTTTATATGGACAGTTTGTTGGCTGAATCGGGTAATATTGACTTGCTTTTTAATACAATTCCGACTATGATAGTCACAGCACAAATTATCGCTAATTTACCTTCGCGGGCCGTCATTATTGACCTTGCCTCCAAGCCAGGCGGAACGGATTTCCGCTTTGCCGAGAAGCGGGGCATTAAAGCGATGCTCGCTCCCGGACTCCCCGGTATCGTCGCACCCAAAACAGCTGGACTTATTATAGCGGACTGCTTGGCTCAGTTGATTATGGACGACAGTAATAAGCGGGGGAATGGGATATGAATTGGAACGGAATTACGGTTGGGTATGCCCTGTCGGGGTCTCACTGCACCTTTGCTGAAGTGATGCCGCAGATCAAGCGGTTTGTGGATGCCGGAGCCAATGTTGTGCCGATTGTCAGCCAAACGCTGATTACGACCGACACGAGGTTTGGCACGGCAAAGGAATGGCAGGAGCAATTAACGGGCATCACCGGCAATGAAATTATTTCAACGATCGTTCAGGCGGAGCCGCTGGGTCCTTCCTTGCTGCTAGACGTGCTGGTTATCGCTCCTTGCACGGGAAATACGACGAGCAGGCTTGCCAATGCGATTACGGACAGTGCCGTACTTATGGCTGCCAAGGCGCAGATGCGCAACAGCAGGCCGGTGGTGCTGGGCATTTCCACAAACGACGGACTTGGTTTAAATGCCGCCAACATCGCAAAATTGCTGGTGGCTAAACATATTTATTTTGTTCCGTTTGGCCAGGATAATCCGATTCAGAAACCAAACTCGCTTGTAGCCAAAATGGATTTGGTTATGGAGACTTGCGAAGCGGCGTTGCAGGGGAAACAGCTTCAACCCGTTCTCGTGGAGCGGAGCCTGTAATGGGGATCCTCGTTCAAAAGTTTGGCGGGACATCGCTTGCCGACGCTGATTCCCGCGAGCGCGTTATCGGACATATTATTCGGGAGCGGAACAATGGATACAGTCTGGCCGTAGTTGTATCCGCGATGGGGCGCAAGGGAGCTCCCTACGCGACGGATACGTTGCTGGAGGCAGGCGGCGGGGGCCTGCTGCCAGCGCGGGAGCGGGATATGCTGATGGCTTGCGGCGAGATTATCTCCGCCGCAACATTGTGCAGCCTGCTGCTGGAAAGAGGGATTCCTGCGGTGGCGCTTACAGGCGGCGCTGCCGGAATCCGGACCGATGATCATTTTGGATCCGCAAGAATCAAACGGATAGAGCCTGAACATGTAACAAAACATCTGAACAACGGTGCTGTTGCCATTGTTTGCGGATTTCAAGGCATTACGGACAGCGGCGAGTTAACAACGTTGGGCAGAGGGGGCAGCGATACTTCGGCAACCGCATTAGGTTCGGCGCTTCATGCCGATATGGTTGACATTTATACCGATGTCGACGGCATTTTGACCGCCGATCCCCGGCTTGTTAGCGAAGCGCGTCAACTTTCCGTTGTGGGGTACGCTGAGATTTGCAACATGGCAAGACAAGGAGCCAAAGTTATTCATCCTAGGGCTGTTGAGATTGCACAACAGGCGAGGATCCCCATTCGCGTGCGTTCCACTTTTACGGAGGAAAGCGGCACCCTGGTAACGGACAAGGGGGAATATGGCGGAAGCTCTTTGGTGAAGGACCGTCATGTTACAGGAATCGCTCATGTAGCCGGAATAACGCAAATTTCGGTTAATGCGCAGAGTGCAGCGGGAGACATGCAGCTTCAAGTATTCCAGACGATGGCGCGCCATCATATCAGTGTTGATTTTATTAATGTAACGCCAAGCGGAGCGTTGTATACGGTGTTTGACCGCGATGCGCAAAAAGCGGTGGAACTGCTGGAGGGAGCTGGCTTTGCTCCAGTTGCAGTGCCGGGCTGCGCCAAAGTATCCGTCATCGGCGGAGGCATGAACGGGCAGCCGGGCGTTATGGCCAGAATCGTTGAAGCGCTGGCAGAGCAAGGAATTCCCATTATGCAATCGGCAGATTCCAATACCACGATTTGGGTGCTGGTTCGCGAAAGCGACATGGTGAACGCGCTGCGTTCGCTGCATGCCAAGTTTGAACTGCATTTATCACTGTAGGCATATAGGAGGAGTATCAATGGATTTCGGAAGATTGATAACCGCAATGGTGACCCCCTTCGATGCGGAGGGGCAAATTGACTGGAGCGCAACGGAACGACTGATTGATTATTTAATCGACGAGCAAAAAAGCGACAGCCTTGTCGTATGCGGAACAACGGGTGAATCCCCGACGCTTAGCGACGATGAAAAAATAGCATTGTTTTCGTTCGTCGTCAAATACGCCGCCGGCCGCTGCAAAATAATTGCCGGAACCGGAAGCAACAATACGGCGCATTCCATCCACTTGTCCAAAGCTGCCAAGGATTGCGGCGCAGACGGACTGTTGCTGGTTGCTCCTTACTACAACCGTCCGACTCAGGAGGGTCTTTACCAGCATTTCAAAGCTGTTGCGGAAGCTGTTGATCTTCCCATCATTCTCTATAATGTCGAAGGGCGAACGGCTGTCAATATTTCTGCGGAAACTACGCTTCGTCTGGCTCAAATCCCTAACATTGTTGCGACCAAAGACTGCGCATCGCTGGAGCAGCTTACGCTGATTGCGGCCGGCGCGCCGGAAAGCTTCAGAGTATACAGCGGCGAAGATAGCGCTGGCTTGCCAGCTTTATCGGTGGGGGCTTACGGCATTATCAGCGTTGCAAGCCATGTGATCGGCCAGGAAATGAAAGAAATGATTCATGCCCACCTGAGTGGGGACACCAAGCTGGCTGCTGCTTTGCACGGCAAGCTGTTCCCTATATTCAAAGGCCTCTTTATATGTCCAAACCCGGTACCGGTTAAATACGCGCTTGGCCTAAAAGACGTTTCTGTTGGCGGGGTAAGGCTGCCGCTTGTGGACGCCGATGAAGCCGAGCAGCAATTTATTCGCAAACTAATTCAATAGTTGCCATCATCCTTGCAAAGAGCCGATGCGGATTGCATCGGTTTTTTTTTAGGAAATCTATTTTCAATTTAAGGGCAGGCAGTCACTTGTGTTGAAGCTTTTTCATCATGTATAATGATTTCAAGTGATTGGGTGCGGCAAGTGAAAAGTTGGAAGAAACCGTCAGAGCGGCATCTGACGTTTACTTAATATTGCTTACTAGGACGTGTCTTAAATCCCGCTTAGGGGCCTCTATCACCGCCTTTTCGCCCCATGCTGCGTTACTTTTCCTTGACTTACCCCGGTAAGCCTGCGAAAAAGCGCCTTGCATGGAACGAAAATTCGGTAACATCCCCTCCCTGCGGAGTTTTAAGTCACGTTCCAATAACTGTCAGGAGGTATAGATTCAATTGTCAAAAAAGAATAACCAGGACAAGCTGCTTATTTTTGCGCTAGGCGGTGTAGGCGAAATTGGCAAAAACATGTACGTAGTCCAGTACAATAACGATATTGTTGTAGTAGATGCCGGATTGAAATTTCCGGAGGAAGATATGCTGGGCATTGATATTGTTATTCCCGATATTTCCTACCTATCGGAAAACCGCGACAAGGTTCGCGGTATCCTGATTACACATGGTCACGAGGACCACATTGGCGGTTTGTCTTATGTGCTTCGTCATCTGAACGTGCCTGTATATGGAACCAAGCTGACGCTAGGTCTTATCGAAGGCAAGCTGAAAGAAGCAGGGATGCTGGGCGATACCAAACGGATTCTGATCAACGCGGATTCCGAGGTTAAGCTGGGCTCTATTACCGCTACCTTCTTCAAAACGAACCACAGTATTCCGGATTCCGTCGGCGTATGCCTGGATACTCCGGAAGGCATCGTTGTTCACACAGGCGACTTCAAGTTTGACCATACGCCTGTAAATGATCAATTCGCGGACCTGCAGCGTATTGCGGAGATCGGAAGCAGAGGCGTGCTTGCCCTGTTGTCCGACAGCACAAACGCAGAGCGTCCGGGCTATACGCCATCGGAAAGCAAAGTAGGGGACGAGCTGGAAGACATCTTCCGCAAATCCACGCAGCGCGTTGTAGTTGCTACCTTTGCGTCCAATGTGCATCGCATTCAGCAAATCATTAACGCTTCCATTGCTACTCGCCGCAAAATCGCGGTTGTGGGCAGAAGTATGGTCAATGTGGTCGGCATTGCATCGGAGCTGGGGTATCTCAACATTCCGGAAGGCATGTTGATTGAGCCAGAGGAAGTTAACAAGCTGGCTGCAGACCGAGTGGTCATTTTGTGTACGGGCAGCCAAGGCGAACCGATGTCTGCGCTTACGCGCATGGCTCGCTCCACTCACCGCAAGGTTGATATTTTGCCCGGGGATACGGTTATTATTGCCGCAACGCCAATCCCTGGCAATGAGCGTTATGTTGGCCGTACAGTCGACGAATTGTTCCGCTTAGGCGCCAATGTCATTTATGGACCAGGCTCCGTATCCGGCGTTCACGTCTCGGGTCACGGCAGCCAGGAAGAACTCAAGCTGATGCTTAATCTGATTAAGCCGAAATATTTTATTCCGATCCACGGCGAATACCGGATGCTCCGGTTGCACGCCAAGCTGGGAGAAGCAATCGGAATCGAACGCGAAAACATCTTTATCGTCGACAATGGCGATACCGTTGAAATTCAGGGTGGAGTCGCCCGCAAAGGCGCCAAGGTTCAAGCCGGCAATGTGTTGATTGACGGCCTTGGCGTAGGCGATGTAGGCAATATCGTATTGCGCGACCGCAAGCTTCTGTCTCAAGACGGCATATTGGTTGTTGTCGTTACGCTAAGCAAGCAAGACGGCACCATTTTGTCCGGTCCGGACATCATATCCCGCGGTTTTGTATATGTCCGCGAATCCGAAGGCCTGCTTGACGAGGCTAATCGTATCGTTACATCCACGCTTAATAAGCTGATGAACGACAAAGTAAATGAATGGGCTTCACTTAAAACAAACGTAAAAGATGCTCTTGGGCGTTTCCTGTACGAACAGACGCGGCGCCGCCCCATGATTCTGCCGATTATCATGGAGGTTTAACACGATCCGACCCATCACATGAAACAATCGCTCCTGTGCGCCTTCGTAGGCGTTGGGAGCGATTGTTTGCGTTTGCGGAATGTTCAGGCCCTTCATGAATAAAATCCCGGCCCCGCTCCATACTAAGGGCGCGTATTCAAAAATGGGCATTAGTACAAGGGAGAAGTGAAATATGAGCCAGATTGGGACTAATCCATTAATCGGACAAGAGCAGCAGCCGGGCGCTGCGGGCGACGAAAGGAAGCTGGCGCCGCTGACGGAAAGCATCCAGCAGCTTGGCACGACGGGGCTGCCTGCACCGTCGGAATCCAATATTTTTTGCATGACCATCATCGGCCAAATTGAGGGACATTTGATTTTGCCGCCACAAAACAAAACGACAAAATACGAACATATCATTCCGCAGTTAGTAGCGGCGGAGCAAAACCAAAAAATCGAAGGTGTGTTGATTGTCCTCAATACAGTGGGCGGCGATGTGGAAGCGGGGCTAGCCATTGCGGAAATGATCTCTTCCTTATCCAAGCCGACGGTTACTCTTGTTTTGGGCGGAGGCCATTCCATCGGCGTGCCAATCGCGGTTTCGGGTAAGAGGTCTTTGATTGCGGAATCGGCAACGATGACGATTCATCCCATAAGGCTAAACGGCCTTGTCATTAGCGTTCCTCAAACCTTTGAATATTTGGACAAAATGCAGGACAGAGTTGTCCGTTTCGTTGTTTCCCATTCCGGCATCAGCGAAAATGCTTTTAAGGAGCTGATGTTTAAAACCGGAGAGCTGACGAGGGATATTGGAACTACGATTATCGGCCCCGACGCCGTTAAATACGGCCTAATTGATGCAGTAGGAGGACTGGGTGATGCGTTGAAGACGCTGAACGCCCTCATTGCTGAAAAACGGCAAACCCCGGATATCAGCAATCCCGTTCCTCCATTGCCTCCGCTGCCGCTAGCTGGACAGCCGCCTGTTATGGGAGGAGGAGCGACGATATGACTTTGTATACAACAATGCCGCTTGAGCTTGTACTCCAAAATAAAGAGGAAGAACGGGATGAATTTCTGGAGGTTTGGTCAGGAGGAATACGGATGCAGGTGGTTCCTGTCGCTCCAGGCGTTGGCCGGGTAGTCAGACTTCTGGAATGTCGCCTTGACGATTATCTGGATCCGCAATATACTCCCGGTTCATTGATCCAATATGGGCTTAAAGTCCAATCTTAGTGGATGCTGCCCAATTGAAAATAGTCCGTCCTTCTGAACTGTGCTATAATGATAAACCAGAGGTGACGGAATTGGCGAAAAAAAAGAGAAGAAAAAAGTCGGTTGCCGCAACGCTTAAATATGAAGTTTACGGCATTTTGCTTATTACGATTTCAATTATTGCGCTTTCCGGCGAGGCAACAGTGGGACGCGCTTTATCAAAACTGTTCGGGCTGATCCTGGGCAAGTTTTATTTTGTGCTGGCGCTTGTCGGCATTTTCGTAGGTCTTAGCGTAATGGTGAAGCGCGCTTGGCCGCGTGGCTGGACAAGCCGGAGAACGGGATTGCTTGTTTTTGTTCTGGCATTGGCGCTTAGCAGCGCGATTACCGAAATCAATACCCGTTTTGCGGGAGTGGAGCGGGAGGCCTTGTCCGGCGGCGTCATCGTCAGTGTGTTAAACGAGTCGTTGCAGGAGGAGCTGTTGGTTTCCCAGGCGATTCCCGGAGAGAGCATACGCGACAAAGCGATAAGCGGCGGATACACTGGCGCGCTTCTCTACGGCATGTTATTTTCTCTGTTTGGTTATTACGGCGCTTTCATCATTAATTTCGTCATGTATGCGATAGCGCTGATGCTGATTACCGGCAAATCTTATGTCGAGCTTATTTCTTGGTTGAAAAAACGGCTGCAGAGAGTGCTTAAGCTGCTTTTCGCCAAACTGAAGAGCAGCAAACGCCGACGTCGCAAGGCGCCGGTTGCCGCAGCGCATGACCGCAGCGGCGACGTCATGGCAAACGATACTGACGTTATTGAAGACGACGATCATTACGAGCCTGCGCCGCAGAAAAAAAGGAAATCGCTCTTTTTTGCATGGAAGCAGCAGGGCAGTGAGGAAACCGATCATGGCCATCATGATGAATGGCAGCTTCCGGAGCAAGAGCCGCCGGCCGGCAACGAAAGTTATCCCTATGGTGAAGAAGAAGCAGGGCCGTGGGAACAGTCGGGCGAAGTTCAGGAGGAAATGCGGAACGAGGATCATCACAGCGAAGAACTGCCTCCGTGGGGAGGAGAGGCCGTGGCGCCGGATAAGCTGGAGGAATGGGAACAAGCCATACATAATGAAGATGATCTTCAGCAAGAGCCATTCCAAGCTGCGCAACAGTGGAACGACGAACGGGAAAATCTCCATCCTGAATCCGGTCTGCAGCCATCTGGAGAGGAACTCCCGCTCGACCCGGAACAAGACCATGAAGGCGAAGTGGTCGGTGAATTGGTTGAGGGAACGGAGACGGAATTTCTGACCGCCGGAGGAGAAAACGCTCCGCGCAGACCGATAGCAGAGCCTCAATCTGTAGATATCTCAGCACCCAAGCCTTATCGTCTGCCGCCGTTTTCATTGCTTAACAAGCCTAGCGGGATGAGTAAAAGCGCCGAAGGCGCGGATATGTACGATTCAAGGCGCAAGCTGGAAGCCACGCTTGAAAGCTTTGGCGTACGGGCAAAGGTACTGGACGTAGTCCGGGGACCGGCCGTTACCCGTTATGAAGTCCAGCCTGCTACCGGCGTTAAAGTAAGCCGGATCGTGGGACTGACGGATGATATTGCGCTGGCGCTGGCGGCCAAGGACATTCGGATGGAGGCGCCGATACCGGGCAAATCCGCAATTGGCATCGAGGTTCCCAATTCCGAGGTTTCCGTCGTGACAATGCGCGAGGTGATGGAAACGCCGGCTTTCCAGAATGCGACTTCCAAGTTGTCCATCGCATTTGGCAGGGATATTTCCGGCATGACGATTGTAGGCAACCTGGCGCGAATGCCCCATCTTCTTGTAGCGGGAGCAACGGGTTCCGGCAAGTCGGTGTGCATCAACGGCATTATAACAAGCATTCTGTATAAGGCAAAGCCCGATGAAGTCAAATTTCTTATGATCGATCCCAAAATGGTGGAGTTGAACGTATACAACGGCATTCCCCATCTGCTGGCTCCGGTCGTTACCAACCCGCGCCGCGCGTCGCTGGCGCTCAAAAAAATTGTAGTAGAGATGGAGAAGCGATACGAGTTGTTCTCCAAATCAGCTACCCGCAATATCGAAGGATACAATGCCTTGATGGAGGGCAACCCAAGCGCGGTTCTTCCTTACATTGTGGTCATCGTCGACGAGCTTGCGGATTTGATGATGGTAGCGGCAAATGATGTCGAGGATGCGATAGCGCGCCTTGCCCAAATGGCGCGGGCAGCGGGCATTCATTTGATTATAGCGACCCAGCGTCCTTCGGTAGACGTTATAACGGGCGTTATCAAGGCCAATATTCCTTCCCGGATTGCCTTTGGCGTTTCTTCCCAAGTGGACTCCAGAACGATTCTGGATTCCGCCGGTGCGGAAAAACTGCTGGGCCGGGGCGATATGTTGTTCCTGCCGGTTGGCGTATCCAAGCCAACCCGCGTGCAAGGCGCTTTTTTGTCCGACAGCGAGGTGGAAGCGCTGGTTGCTTTCGCGCGCGATCAAGGAGAAGCGGAGTACAAGGAAGATCTTGTTCCGGAAATTGACGATGAGAGCACCGAGGATGGCGTGGTGCTGGACGAGCTGTTCGACCAGGCCGTGCAAATCGTCGTAGAAGCCAAGCAGGCTTCCGTGTCGCTTCTCCAGAGGCGCATGAGAATTGGGTATACCCGCGCTGCTCGGCTGATTGACCAGATGGAGGCCAAATCAATCGTTGGACCTTACGAAGGCAGCAAACCAAGGGAAGTATTGGTTACGCCCGAAATGCTCGAAGCCAATAAGATAAGCTCCTGATTTGATCTGGACCGGCAACCGTTAGTTTGGTTGCCGGTTTTTTTATGTCCGGAACTGGCTTCCCATGGCAAGAGTTTGCATAGAAGGCGGTTATCTTTCTCATACTAGAGTCAGGCAACGCTTCCTGAAGCAAACTAACTTGCAAGAGAAAGGCAGATTCCGACATGAGACATTACTTATTAACGGTAACGGTGGTTATCGTTATGCTGCTGTTTGGCACCTTTTCTCTATTTAAGGGATATGGCGGAGGAACGGAGGCAGCTTTTACGGGCGCCACGCTCCGGGTTGGCTCCAGCGGCCAGGATGTAAATGAGCTGCAAGGCCGTTTGACGTATTTGGGTTATTATAACGGGGCCATTGACGGCGTATTTGGCTCCAAAACCAAAGGCGCGGTTACCTGGTTTCAATGGAAATTCGGCTTAAAATCCGATGGCGTCGTTGGTGCGGCGACCAAAAAGAAGCTGGTCGACGCTACGAAAAACTGGAAGCCGGGCAGCACTGCCGGAGGTTCCGCCGGCGCAGGATCATCGGGAGGCGGTTCAGCCACTGCGGGGAATCCGCCGCTGCAGAAATCGAACCGGCTTGGCCTTACCGAAAACGATATTCAGATCATGGCCAACGCGGTGTACGGCGAAGCGCGCGGCGAACCGTATGAAGGCCAAGTGGCTGTTGCGGCCGTTATTCTGAATCGCGTGAAAGATGAAAACTTCCCCAATACGGTCTACGGGGTCATTTTTCAGCCACGGGCGTTTACGGCGGTGGATGACGGCCAAATTTATTTAACGCCGAATGCCAGCGCCAGAAAAGCAGTGGAGGATGCGATTGGAGGCAATGACCCCACGCAAGGCTGCCTGTATTATTTTAACCCGGAAACGGCCACCTCCAAATGGATCTGGACCCGGCCTCAATTCAAGACCATCGGCAAACACATTTTCTGTATGTAAAAACATAGATCAGCCGCTGAAGGAAGCAGTCATTTCTGCCAAGTGCAGAGGTGGTTGCTTCTTCCATTTAGTGTGAAGTAAAATAATGAAAAAGCGTACCTGAAAGGGGCATGACGCGTGAGTGAATTTCAAAGAGGGCAGCTTGGCGCAATCAACCTCCATGTTCTTCCGACAAAGGTTTTCAAAACATTTGCCATATCGCTTTACGCCGGTGTTCCGCTTCACGAGGAAACGGTAACGCCGGTCGCCTTGTCGCCGTTTGTGCTCAGGAGAGGCACGGCCGCAACACCGGAAAGTATTGCTTTTCGGGAAAAGCTGGATGATATGTATGGAGCCGGTTTTGGATTTGACGTGTACAAAAGGGGCGATGCCCAGATCGTGCAATTCCGGATGGACGTAATTAATGACCGCTTTGTATCCACTAATCATTCCTTGTTGGCGGAAGCTCTAACCTTTTTAGGCGATGTGGTGAGCGAACCTCTTCTGGAGGAAGGGAAATTTCGCGGCGCCTACGTCGAATCGGAGAAGGAAACGCTGCGGAATCGGCTGCAAGCCATTGTTAACGATAAAATTCGTTATTCCGCTGAACGCTGCGTAGAAGAGATGTGCAAGGATGAGCCGTATCGTCTGCAGGCATTGGGCCGCATTGATGAGATAGCCGGCATAACCCCGGAAGCGCTGTACCGGCATTATTCGTCCTGGCTGGACAATGCCGCACTTGATTTGTACGTTGCAGGGGATACGACCCTTGAAGAGGTTGCCGAGCTGGCAGGCAAAGCCTTTAAGCTGAAGCCGAGGCAGCCCGGCGCCTATAGCGCGCCCGACAAGGGGTATTCCATCAAAGAGACAAGATGCGTTGTGGAGGAAATGGATGTCAACCAGGGCAAGCTTAACATGGGCCTCAGAACCGGCGTTACATACGGAGACGACGCTTATGCGGCAATGCTGATGTACAATGGCATATTGGGCGGTTATCCCCATTCCAAGCTGTTCCGTAATGTCCGTGAAAAAGAAAGCTTGGCCTACTACGCATCCTCAAGGCTTGACGGGCATAAGGGCATTTGCGGCATTCAGTCTGGCATCGAATTTCAAAATTATGATAAAGCGCTGGCTATTATTACTGAGCAATTGGCCAGCATGTCCAAGGGCGAGCTGTCCCAGCTGGAAATGAATCAGACCAAAGCAATGATTACGGGACATTTGCGCGAGATACAGGATTCCGCCTACGAGATGATTGCCTACGATTTTAACGGTGTAGTAAGCGGCAACCGGCGGACACGGGATGAATTAATGGCCCAGATCGCTGCTATTACGCCGGAAGACGTCGCAGAGGTCGGCAAGCGAGTCCGGCTGGAAACCGTCTATTTCCTGCGAAACCGGAAGGAGGCGTAACTCATGGAAAAGCTGGATTACCAACATGTACAGGAAACGTTGTACCGCGAAGTGATGGATAACGGCCTTGAGGTTATCGTGCTGCCCAAGGAAGGTTTTAATAAGACCTATGCCACTTTCTCCACTCGCTACGGCTCCATTGACAATCACTTTTCGGTTGGGCAAGGCGAACCGGTAAAGGTGCCGGACGGCATCGCCCATTTTCTGGAGCACAAAATGTTCGAAGAGCCGGAGGGAGATATTTTCGCCAAATTTGCTTCGCAAGGCGCTTCGGCTAACGCGTTTACCTCCTTTGACCGGACCGTTTATTTATATTCCGCCAGCGAGCAGGTGTATGAAAATTTGAGCACCTTGATCGACTTTGTGCAAAATCCTTATTTTACGGACGAAAATGTGAATAAGGAAAAAGGGATCATCGAGCAGGAAATCAACATGTACCGCGACAATGCGGATTGGCGCGTTTATTTTGGCCTGATCGAATCGCTGTACAAAACGCACCCCGTCCGGATCGATATAGCAGGAACGGCGGAGTCCATCTGGCAGATTGACAAAGAAACGTTATACAGCTGCTACCATACCTTTTACCACCCGTCCAACATGCTTCTGTTTGTCGTAGGCGGTGTTCAGCCGGAAGAGGTTTTCCGTCTTGTGAGGGATAATCAGAGCAGCAAGTCGTTTCCCGATCAAGGAGCGATCTCCCGGATTTTCGAGGAAGAGCCGGAGGAAGTGCAGTCGCCGCGAAAAGTTGTGAAGCTTTCTGTATCGCAGCCTAAATGCATGTTTGGCTTCAAGGAGCAAAAAACGGGCTTTACAGGCGACGAGCTGCTGAGACATGAAATAGCTGCCAAACTGATGATGGAAGCGCTGCTGGGGCCAAGCTCGAAGCTCTATCAAGGGCTTTACGAGCAGAAGCTCATTTCGGATTCCTTCGGACATGAATACAATTCCACAAGCGACTATGGCTTTTCTGCGATGGGCGGCGATACGCCGGATCCCGACAGGCTGCTTTCGGAAATCCAAACTGCGATAAAAGAAGCCAAAGAAGCCGGAATAACAGATGAAGCTTTCCAACGCGCCAAACGAAAAAAAATTGGCGGTTACCTGCGTATGCTGAACTCCCCCGAAGCTATCGCGGGCGAATTTACCCGTTACCGGTTCCGTGAAAGCGACATGTTCCGGGTTTTGACCCATTATGAAGACTGCACGCTGGATGAAGTGAACAAGCGGCTTCGCGAACATTTCAACTTTGACCGTCTTGCGGTATGTATCGTGGAGCAGCCCTCGGAATGAAGACGCTGCAGGAAACGACGGTTTTGATTACGGGGGGCAGCAGGGGGATCGGCTCCGCGATTGCAAAACGATTTGCATCGGAAGGGGTTAACATTGTTTTACATTATTTGCAGTCCCATGAGCAGGCGAATGAAACGGCAAGAGCCTGCATGATGCTTGGAGCCAATGTAATGACCATATCAGCGGATCTGAAATCAAGTGATCAGCTGGCACGGATGCGCGACAAGCTTGACAGCCACGGCATCAAGCCCGATATTCTGGTCAACAACGGAGGTATAGCCCATTATGGGCTGCTGAGCGATGTGAGCGAGCAGGAATGGGATGATGTCATGGCTGTAAATTTGAAGGGGATGTTTCTTTGCACCCAGCTGTTTATGAAGCATATGGTGTCCCAGCGTTACGGGCGCATTATTAATGTATCCTCGGTTTGGGGAATGTCCGGCGCATCATGCGAAGTCCTGTATTCCACGACCAAAGGCGGCATGAACGCTTTCACCAAGGCGCTGGCCAAAGAGCTGGCGCCCTCCGGCGTGACCGTTAACGCGGTTGCGCCCGGCGTCGTGGATACATTGATGATGGACAATTTTAATCCTGAGGAAAAAGCGGCGCTGGAGCAGGAAATACCGGCGGGACGTTTTGGCTCGGCGGATGAAATTGCGTCTCTGGTTTATTTTTTATCACTGCCGGAATCTTCTTACATCACGGGACAAATCATCAGCCCCAATGGGGGCTGGCATACATAGACCTGCGCAAGCAGGAGATGCCAATGGGCAAACCGAATAAACTTCTCCTCCCGGGGCTATCCTAATGACTGTTGATGATTCTTTTTCACACCAACCGAGGAGGCGAAAAGGCATGTCGACTGTTCTGACGAACTTTGAAACCTGGAAGCATTTTTTGGCCGACCGCATTGAGCAAGCCAAAAAAATGGGGATGTCGGAGGACACCATTTCGAAGCTGGCTTTTGAAGTCGGAAGTTTCCTGGACGAAAAAGTGGATCCCCGCAATGATGAAGAGCGAGTGTTAAAGCAGCTATGGGATGTTGGCGATGAAGCCGACAAAAAAACGATAGCGCGCTTGATGATGAAGGTCGCGGAACAATCATAGCAGGCATCATACCAAGCGGAAAAGCCTCCTGACGGGAGGCTTTTCTGCAATGAATCCATTCCGTTTGCAGGATTGTGGCGAAATTTGTAGAATAGACTGTGGGATAGTAAAATGAAGATCGGATAGAAAGACCGCACAGAATCTAAAGTGGACTTTTTGCACAACTTCTTATATCATTCAAGTTTAGGACGGTGAAAGCATCTTGGAGACAAAACAGTGGTACATGGAGTACAAAATACATAAGAACCGCCCGGGCTTGTTAGGGGATATCGCTTCGCTGCTCGGTATGCTTGGCGTCAACATTATGACGATCAACGGGGTCGAGGATCGGACCAGGGGCATGCTGCTGCAAACGGACGATGAAGAAAAGATAGAACTGCTTGGCAAGATGCTGCAAAAAGTGGATAATATTACAGTGAACAAGCTGCGTGCTCCAACGATTGTGGATATTTTGGCGGTTCGCCATGGCAGATATATTGAACGGGATTCCGATGACCGCAAAACGTTCCGGTTTACGCGTGACGAGTTGGGTCTGCTTGTTGATTTCTTGGGCGAAATTTTCAAAAGGGACGGCAATCACGTCATTGGCTTGCGCGGCATGCCGAGAGTAGGCAAAACGGAATCCATCATTGCGGGAAGCGTTTGCTCCAACAAGAGATGGACTTTTGTATCCTCTACGCTGCTTCGCCAAACGGTGCGCAGCCAGCTTTCGGAAGAGGAAATGCAGCCAAACAATATTTTTATCATTGACGGGATCGTAAGCACTATTCGCTCCAACGAGCGTCACTATGCTCTGCTGCAGGAAATTATGTCAATGCCTTCCACTAAAGTGATTGAACATCCCGATATTTTCATTAAGGAATCGCATTATGACTATAGTCATTTTGATCTAATCGTGGAGCTGCGCAATACGCCGGATGAAGAGATTACATACGAGACGTTTACCGCACATTATTCTGACGATTTTTAATATGGATTGATGCTTGCGAAGCGGGAGGGAGAGCGTAATGGCGCACTCCGCCGCTTACGCTTGGAAAGGAGGCTTTTTCATGTCTGATTTAGGCGCGTTGCTTCGCAAAGCGCGGGAAGAGCGGGGCTTATCGCTGGAAGACATACAGGAACTGACGAAAATAAGAAAAAGGTACCTGGAAGCAATTGAATCCGGGGATTATCGCGTGTTGCCGGGAACTTTTTACGTGCGCGCATTTGTGAAAAATTATTCGGAAGCGGTTGGTCTGGATCCCGATGAAGTGCTGCGTTTATATCAGCATGAGGTTCCTGCTGCTCCCGTGGAGCAAAATGCGGAGCCGATTCCGGCCCGAAAGCCCCGTCGCATCAAAGCTCAAACCTCCGACCGGCTGGGCAGATTCGGCTTTAATCTGCTCATGTGGAGTTTTCTTATTCTGATTGTCATCCTGATTTGGTTCTACGTGATCAATAAAGACGACACCGATACCAATAAGCTGGAGGAGACGCCGATTACGGACAATGCAAGCCCTCCGCCGGATAATAGCAGCGGCAGCGGCAGCGGGGCAACGCCTTCGGTTTCGCCTTCCGCTACGCCGGAGCCTACTCAATCGCCGACTACCGTTACGTTCAGCAGCAAGGTAGGCAAAGCGGATCAATTCGATATCGGACCGGCAGGCGGCACCTTTAAAGTGCAGCTGAAGGTAACAGGCGGCAGAAACTGGGTCGAGGTGCGGACCGGAAGCGCTGGCGGCGAAAAGCTGTATTACGCAAATGCCGAAGACGGAGCCGTTCAGGAATACGATTTGACCGGACCGCTTTACATTAACGTTGGCCGTTCCGATTTTACGGAAATTACGGTTAACGGGGTGCTGGTGCCCGACGGCGACAGAGCCGCATCCAAAAAATTGTTGCTCCAGCCGCTAATTGCCGAGCCTGAAGGAGCGGAATCTCCCGAAGGAACGCAAACAGCGGAATAATGAATAAATAAAGGCATGGAAACGGAGAGTGAAGCATGAGCTCGGAAAGTTTTTTTGATATTGTATCCAAAGTGGATATGCAGGAGTTAGGAAATGCAATTACTCAAGCGGAACGAGAAATCGAAACGCGGTTTGATTTCAAAGGAAGCAAAAGCAGCATTTCGCTTGAAAAAGAGGATATTGTGGTTGGCTCCGACGATGACTACAAGCTTAAAAGCGTAGTGGATATTTTGCAATCCAAAATGGTCAAGCGTGGCGTTCCGATCAAAAATATGGATTTTGGAAAGATTGAAGGGGCTTCCGGCGGCACAGTGCGCCAGCGTATCAAGCTCAGACAAGGCATTGAGCAGGACGTTGCCAAAAAAATCAATACGATGATCCGTGATTCCAAGATAAAAGTAAAAAGTCAGATTCAAGGCGACCAAATTCGCGTTACGGGAAAAAGCCGGGATGATCTGCAGGCTATCATTGCCATGTTGCGCGGAGCGGATTTGCCTGTGGAGCTTCAGTTTACCAACTACCGTTAATCAATTTTGCAGAAACTGGAAGTGAATGGGATGTTTGAAGAAAAGACTGCTGCGGGAATTGCCCGTGCTTCCGGAAATGTCAGCCCGGGGACAATATGCAGGTCCGCCCCCATATGCGGCGGTACAGAGTCTGTATGCTGGTTTGAATGTTCCGGGGAGGGAATGTAAGTGAATTTAGCCAACCGTATAACGCTGGCTCGTATTTTTTTGGTGCCGGTCATTATGTTTTTTTTGCTGATCAATGTTAATTTGGGCTCGTTTTCCATTTCTGACTATACGATTACATATAATCAATTAGTAGCCGCGATTATTTTTATCGTAGCGGCAAGCACAGATGGATTGGACGGCTACATTGCCCGAAAAAACAAAATCGTTACCAATCTGGGCAAATTGCTGGATCCGCTAGCCGACAAACTCCTGGTTGCTGCCGTGCTCATTTCGCTGGTAGAGATGGACAAGTTGAATGCGTTAATCGCCATCATTATTATCAGCCGCGAATTTGCAGTTACCGGCTTGCGTCAGATCGCGCTTCTGGAAGGCACGGTCATGGCGGCGAGCAAATGGGGCAAATGGAAAACGGCCATTCAAATTACGATGATCATCGCTTTGCTGCTTAACAATTTCCCGTTTGCGTTATTTGATTTTCCGTTCGACATCATCTCCAGTTGGGTTGCAGCGGCCATCACGCTTTATTCCGGTTTTGACTATTTTATGAAAAACAAAAAACTGATACCGGTTGAATAAGGCTTAACCGTTATTAAAGGCGAGCGAATCTTTAAGAGCACTTTTCCGCAGGACGGAGAAGTGCTTTTCCATCGAGAAAAACTGCCAGAACCAAGAGGAGGAGCAAGTGGATGAAAGCTGAAATTATTGCGGTTGGAACGGAATTGCTGTTGGGTCAAATTGTCAACACGAATGCTCAGGCGTTGTCGCTGAAATTGGCGGAGCTTGGCATTGATGTATATTTTCAGACGGTTGTAGGCGATAATGCCGCAAGGCTGAGGCAAGCCATCGAGATCGGCCGGAGCCGCGCGGATCTCCTTGTTTTCACAGGCGGCCTGGGTCCGACTCAGGATGACCTGACAAAAGATGTGCTGGCCGACTACCTGGGTCGGGAGCTGATCATGCATGAGCCGTCCATGGACGCTATACGGAATCTGTTCTCTTCGCGGGGCATGGATATGGTCGAAAGCAATCGCAGGCAAGCCCATATGCTGCAAGGCAGCCACCCACTCGAAAATACAACGGGGCTGGCGGTCGGAAACGCGCTGGAGCAGGATGGAACGTTGTACGTGCTTCTTCCGGGACCGCCTAGAGAGATGGTTCCCATGCTGGAAGGTCCTACTCAGGACTGGCTTCGCTCCATGCTGGGCGAAGAGCGTCCTCTATTCTCCCGTCTGCTCAAATTTGCAGGTATTGGAGAATCCAATCTGGAAGCCAAGCTGCTGGATTTGATCGAGGGGCAAAACGATCCTACCCTGGCGCCGTATGCGAAGGAGGGCGAAGTATCCATTCGCGTCTCTACAAAAGCGGCGACTTCGCAGGAAGCCGACGAGCGGATTCAAAAAGCCGTCGATCTCATCACCGAACGCGTCGGAGAGCATCTATACGCCCAGCAGGACGTTCCGATCGAAGCGGAGATCGTGCAGCTGCTGCGGACATCCGGAAGGCGTCTGGCAAGCGCTGAGAGCTGCAGCGGAGGACTGTTCGCAGAGCTGGTGACGAACGTGCCGGGCAGCAGCGGGGAGTTTGTCGGGGGCGTGGTTACATACACCAACGCGATGAAGCACCAGCTGCTGGGCATCCCTATGTCGCAGCTGGAGGGAGAAGGCGCTCCCGGCGCAATCAGCGAATCCACGGCCGCGCTTATGGCGGAAAACGTGCGCAGAATCTGCGATGCCGATTTTGGCGTATCCTTGACTGGAGTGGCGGGCCCGGCGGAATCGGAGGGCAAGCCTGTAGGGCTTGTTTATTTCGCTATAGCGGAGCGGGACAAAGAAACCGTTGTCCATAAGGTCCAGATGAGCGGCGGACGCTCCATGATCAGACTGAGAGCCGTCAAAGCGGCGCTTTACAGGCTGTGGCTGGCGCTGCGGGCTTAAGTAAATGAGGTTGTCAAATGAAGAATCATGGCGTATAATGGACAATAGTTGATCGGAAGAACCGTGGCGAAGATTACTTTGCTGCGGTTTTTTTATGTTCATTCTCAATCTATCAGGCAGCGTGCCATTCGGAATTCAGGCACTACAAACTTTGCGGAATGGGGGAACGCGGGGGCGATGAATGAAGCCTGCTTTTGCGGCGGCTGTTTTTTCCGGCCGTTTAGAGGGCTGTTTCATCCGCAATAAAAAATACGAATGTTTGTTCGAAAAAAGGATTGGCAAAGCTTCGGAAATGAGTTATGATATCAATATAAATCGTGAAGGATGTGAGTGTGTTGGCGGATCGTCGCGCAGCTTTGGACAACGCCCTTCGTCAAATTGAGAAGCAATTTGGCAAAGGCTCCATTATGAAATTGGGTGAATCAACTCATATGCAGGTTGAGACCGTGCCCAGCGGCTCCCTTGCCCTAGATATTGCACTTGGAATCGGCGGTTTGCCGCGAGGAAGAGTTGTAGAAGTTTACGGACCTGAATCTTCTGGTAAAACAACGGTTGCTCTCCATGCTATCGCAGAGGTGCAACGCATTGGCGGACAAGCTGCTTTTATCGATGCGGAGCATGCGCTTGATCCACTGTATGCCAGCAAGCTTGGCGTCAACATCGATGAATTGCTTCTTTCGCAGCCGGATACCGGCGAGCAGGCGCTAGAAATTGCGGAAGCGCTGGTACGCAGCGGAGCTGTTGACATCATCGTTATTGACTCCGTAGCGGCACTTGTGCCAAAAGCTGAAATCGAAGGAGATATGGGCGACTCCCACGTAGGTTTGCAAGCACGCCTTATGTCGCAAGCACTGCGGAAGTTGTCCGGTGCCATCTCCAAATCCAAAACGATCGCGATCTTTATTAACCAGCTTCGCGAGAAGGTTGGCGTTATGTTCGGCAACCCGGAAACAACGCCGGGCGGAAGAGCCCTTAAATTCTACTCCAGCGTACGTCTGGATGTTCGCCGTGTCGAGACGCTCAAGCAAGGCAACGATATGGTCGGCAACCGTACTCGAATCAAGGTCGTTAAGAACAAAGTGGCTCCGCCGTTCAAGCAAGCGGAGATTGATATTATGTATGGCGAAGGCATTTCCAAAGAAGGCAGCTTGGTTGATATCGGTGTAGAGATGGACATCGTACAAAAAAGCGGCGCATGGTTTTCCTACGACGGAGAACGTCTTGGACAAGGCCGTGAAAATGCCAAGCAGTTTTTGAAGGAGCATACGGAGATTTCAGCTGTCATCGAGAAGAGAATTCGCGATGCAAGCAATTTGTCCGCAACGGCAACACCTGCCAACTTCTCACAGGACGAAGAGGATGAGGATTTTGAAGAAGTGGAATAACGGATAAAACATAGGAAGCTTCGCTGCTCTACCAAGAGTGGCGAGGCTTTTTGTGTCATTGATGTTGTAATGGCAGTGGAAGGAGCGAAAACAAGTTTTGAGTCAAAATCTTCAGAACGCAAGCGAAGAAGAGTTGGAAATTATAACTGTGCGAGTGGACAAAGAAGCAAGGAACAGGTATCTGCTGTACGCCGCTGAGGGAAAACTTCTATTGTCCCTGCATGAAGATATCATGGTGGCCTACCGATTGTTTAAGGGCAGCGTGGTTACCCCGGAGCTAATTGAAGAAATCGTCATCAAGGACCTGCAGCATCAGGCATATAGCTTGGGCTTGCGTTATCTTGGAGCAAAGCCGAGGACCCGAAACCAGCTAAAGCAATATTTGCAACGCAAGGAAATGGATGAACAGCATATCGAGCATGCGCTTGACCGTTTAGAAAATGAAAATCTGGTAGATGATGAAGAGTATGCAAAGCAATTTGCTGCAAGCCGGATGAACTCCGGTTTAAAGGGACGCCTGATGATCAGACAGGAGCTTCAGCAGAGAGGCGTGCCAAAGGAACTTGCGTCTGCCGCATTGTCCCAAATGGATGAAAGCAGCGAGCTGGAGGCAGCCCAAAAGCTGGCTCTTAAAAAAAGCCGTTCCGTAAAAGGCGAGCTTCGCGACCGGAAAAATAAGCTGACCGCCTTTTTGCTTCGTCGGGGATTTCCTTCTCATATTGTGCGAGAAGCTTTGAAGGGTGTAAGCTGGGAGCCAGACCATTCTTCACCTGAGGAAGAAGATGGGGCTTTTGCTTGACAACTGTTTTTATGAAAAGATAAAATGAAAGTGTAATCCTTTACGGCTGAATCGATTTTTCTTCCAAAAGTTGATTCAAAAGTATTATTTTCGTCAAAATGTGTACGATGAAACGGTATGGAAGCCGGTTAAAACCAAATATCATCCCAAGCAATGCCTTGGTGTATGCGGCAAGGAGGTGAACAAGATGGGAGACATCAACACCTGGATCTTCATCCTCGTTTGCATCCTTGTTGGCGCAATTTTCTTTGGGATTGGTTATTTTACTCGAAAGTCGATTGCCGAGGCAAAAATTTCAAGTGCTGAGCAAGCCGCGGTTCAAATTGTGGAAAACGCAAAAAAGGACGCAGAAGCACAGAAAAAAGAAACGGTGCTTGAGGCGAAAGACGAAGTCCACAGACTCCGTACAGAAGCTGAAAAGGACATTCGCGAGCGGCGCAACGAAGTACAGCGTTTAGAAAGACGGCTGCTACAAAAGGAAGAGTCGCTGGATAAAAAGTTGGAAACTTTGGAACGCAAAGAAGAAACTGTAGCCAACAAGGAAAAACGAATCGAAGAAACCCAGGAACAGATTGACAGTATTTACAAACAACAGCAAAGCGAACTGGAACGTATATCCAGCTTGACAATGGAAGACGCCAAGTCGATTATTTTGACCAACGTCGAGCAGGAAGTACGCCATGAAACCGCGCAAATGATCAAAGAGATCGAGCAGCAGGCTAAGGAAGAAGCCGACAAAAAAGCGCGTGATATTATTTCATTGGCGATTCAGCGTTGTGCGGCCGATCATGTGGCAGAAACGACGGTTTCCGTTGTTACGCTGCCGAATGAAGAGATGAAGGGCCGTATCATTGGTCGCGAAGGCCGGAATATTCGCGCTCTGGAAACATTGACTGGTATCGATCTCATTATCGACGATACACCGGAAGCGGTCATTCTGTCGGGCTTTGACCCTATTAGACGTGAAATTGCCCGAACTTCTCTTGAGAAGCTTGTAGCTGATGGACGCATCCATCCAGCGCGCATTGAAGAAATGGTCGAAAAATCCCGCAAGGAAATTGACGAGCGGGTTCGCGAGTACGGCGAACAGGCTACTTTCGAGGTTGGCGTGCATGGATTGCATCCTGATTTGATCAAGATATTGGGCAGACTCAAATACCGGACGAGCTATGGACAAAATGTGCTGAAGCACTCCATGGAAGTTGCGTATCTGACTGGCCTTATGGCAGCTGAGTTGGGCGAGGACGTGACGCTTGCGAAACGTTCGGGATTGCTTCATGATATCGGCAAAGCGCTTGACCATGAAGTGGAAGGCTCCCATGTGGAAATTGGCGTGGAACTGGCCAAAAAATACAAAGAGCATCCCGTTGTTATCAACAGTATTGCATCCCATCACGGCGATACAGAAGCAACTTCTGTTATTGCAATGCTGGTTGGTGCGGCTGACGCATTGTCGGCGGCTAGACCTGGCGCACGCCGCGAAACGCTTGAAACCTACATCAAACGTCTGGAGAAGCTGGAAGCCATTACGGAATCCTTCGACGGCGTGGAAAAATCGTATGCGATTCAAGCAGGACGCGAAGTACGCGTTATGGTGCAGCCTGAGAAAATTGATGATACGGAAGCATTCCGTCTTGCTCGCGACATAACGAAAAAAATCGAGAGTGAACTGGATTATCCGGGACATATCAAGGTTACCGTTATTCGCGAGACGCGGGCAGTGGAATACGCCAAATAAAAATGTTGTTCGGAAAAGTGGCTGCCTGTCAGCCACTTTTCTGTTCTTTTCAGGAAGGAACCTGTTAATGAATATATTGTTTATCGGTGACATTGTCGGCAATGTGGGCAGAAGCGCGCTTAAAGAGACATTACCGGCGCTTCGGAGCAAATATAACCCGCATATTATTGTCGTAAACGGAGAAAACGCCGCTGCAGGCAGAGGGATTACAAAAACGATTGCTAAAGAGTTTTTTGACTGGGGCGTACACGGGATTACGATGGGCAATCATACATGGGATAATAAAGATATTTTCCAATGGATTGACGATGAACCCCGGATTGTCCGCCCAGCCAACTTCTCGCCGGCCGCGCCGGGCAGAGGCATGGCCTATATTCAAGGCGGCGGCAAAAGCATGGCCATTTTGAATCTTCAAGGCAGAGCTTTTCTTCCGCCGAATGATTGTCCTTTTCTGAAAGCCGATGAGCTTATTGAGGAAGCTTCTAGCCGTACAAAGACCATTCTGGTCGATTTCCATGCGGAAGCAACATCAGAGAAAATCGCTATGGGCTGGTATCTGGACGGAAGAGCTTCGGTTGTTCTTGGCACACATACCCATGTTCAGACCAATGACGATACCGTGCTGCCAGGCGGAACGGCTTATATCACGGATGTAGGAATGACCGGTTCCAAGGAAGGCGTGTTGGGCATGGAGAAGGAAGCTGTGCTGCATCGCTTTTTGACGGGGCTGCCTTCACGGTTTGTAGTTGATGAAGGGAAATGGCATTTGCATGGACTGGTTGTCCAAATCGATGATGCAACGGGCAAGGCGCAAAAAGTAACAAAAATTCGTCTGACCGAAGAGGATTGGCTGCTGATGTAAAGCAGCCTTTTTGTTTCAATTATCTCGCAATTCAGAATCTACAGTGAATTTTACTCCCGAAAAGCAGGAATTTTTCCACCTCTCTCGAATATTATTTAAAAAGTGGGAACCATCCAACATTCTAGGGGAGGTACTTTTCATGGATGTATTAAAGGTTTCAGCCAAATCCAATCCTAATTCCGTTGCTGGCGCGTTGGCTGGGGTTCTACGGGAACGCGGCGGGGCCGAGCTTCAAGCCATTGGCGCCGGCGCACTCAATCAAGCGATCAAGGCGGTAGCGATTGCCAGAGGTTTTGTTGCTCCAAGCGGCGTAGATTTAATTTGTATTCCGGCATTTACGGACATCGTCATCGACGGGGAAGATCGTACGGCGATTAAGCTGATTGTCGAACCGCGATAAAGCAGATAAAGGATCAGAATAAATACATGGAGCTACTTGCCTGTTTACGACTGTAAACGGGCTTTTTGCTTGGGAGGGGCTTGCAATGGAAAGCGTGGATTTGCATTGTGATGCTTTATTTAAGCTGATGACCAGGAAAGAGCTGAATTTTCAGGGGAATGGTTCCCAGGGGCTGGATGTAACGTATGAGCGTCTTGGCGAATGCGGGAGCCGGCTGCAAGTGTTTGCGGTATTTATTCCGCCGCGTTTGGATGATAGAGGACTGTATCCTTTATTGGAAAGCGTAGATTTGTTCTACGAAAAGGTGCTGAGTTGTCCTGGTGTCGTTTTTGTCCGGAGCAGGGAGGATCTGCGGAAATGCCGCGCTCAAGGGGCTGTTGGGGCCATGCTCTCCTTGGAAGGGGTAGCCCCTTTACAGAACAATCCTGCCGTTTTGCTGCGGCTGCTGCACACGTTAGGCGTACGCGCGGTCGGGTTAACGTGGAACGGAGCCAACTGGGCGGCAGACGGAATAATGGAAACCAGGGGAGGCGGATTAACCGCCTTGGGGGAACAATTTGTTAGGCAATGCCGCGATTTGGAAATGCTGCTGGATGCTTCGCATTTGTCGGAGCGGGCTTTCTGGGAGGTGGCGTCTTTGCTGGATTCGCCGTTTATTGCGTCTCATTCCAACGCTCGCTCGGTATGCGACCATCCCCGCAATTTGACCGATGCCCAGATTGGAGCGTTAATACAAGGCGGCGGCTTGATTGGCGTTACGTACGTACCCTGGTTTCTTGAGCCAAGCGGACTAGCGACAGTTGGACATGTGCTGCGCCATATTGATCATATCTGCGGTATGGGCGGAGAAAAAGCCATTGCGCTTGGTTCGGATTTTGACGGCATTGATGAGCATGTGCCTGGTCTTTCCCACCCTGGCGAGCTGTATAACCTGCGCAATGAGCTGCTCAAGCGATATACTGAGGAGCAGACCAGAGGATTTATGTCGCAAAATGCGTGGTCTTTTTTTGAACGCCATCTGCCTATTTGAACAAAAGAAAAGGGAGGCGGAGCACTCTCCATCACCGGTATTTCGCTAAACTGTAATGAACCGGACACTTCTGATTGCTTGTTTCTGAAAACCAATAAATGCTATGATAGAGAGGTCGAAGGCATTTTCATGCCAACGAAAGGTTCATTTGATTGGTTTGGAAGACATATTGGAGGATGGAGAGTGTACAGAATGGAAAAGAAAGTACCGGTAGGCGTATCAGCAAGACATATTCATTTGTCTCAGGAGCATGTTGAAATCCTGTTTGGCAAAGGGTATCAACTAACCGAGATGAAGCCGTTGTCTCAACCGGGACAATACGCCGCCAATGAAACGGTAAGCGTAACGGGAAGCAAAGGAACTTTTCCGAAAGTGAGAATTTTGGGTCCGGCTCGTAAAGCGACTCAACTGGAAGTATCCCAGACGGATTCCTTTACTCTTGGCGTCAAAGCGCCTGTTCGGGAATCGGGCGATATTAAAGGTTCTGCGGGCATCACGATTGCAGGCCCGGCTGGTGAAGTGACTATTGAAGAGGGCGTTATCGTTGCAGCGCGCCATATTCATTTCCATACAAGCGATGCCGAGCGTTTCGGAATTGCGGATAAAGCCAAACTTCGCGTACGCGTAGGCGGAGAACGCGGTGTTGTTTTCGAACATGTGATTGCACGCGTTTCGGATGATTTTGCGCTGGACATGCACATCGACACCGATGAAGCAAATGCGGCAGGCGTGAAAAACGGGGATACCGCTGAAATTATCGATTAATCCTCACATATGGGGCGAATATGAAAAAACGGAGCAGGGATTTTATCCCGGCTCCGTTTTTTTTTGTTTATTGAGGCTGATGGATGCAATCAGTGACCCATCATCATGTTCATTTCAGCTCCGGATTCAGAGCCGTCGGATTCGCCTTGGTTTTTGGGCCGGCGGAGCAGCAGGGCAACCAGCATGCCGAAAACCGCAACAAAGCCTAAGACAAAAAATACGTCGCCAAAAGAGAAATACGGAATGTCAGGACCGGGACTAACGGTGCTGTAATGTTTGACGCGGTCAGCCAGCAGGGTGGACAATCCGGCAATCGCGAACGAGCTCATAACCTGCTGCGCGGCGCTTGTTAACGAAGTTACCCGGCCAACGAGATGTTTAGGCGCAGACTGAATAATATGCGTATTAAGCGGCATCATGGAAAAGCCCATGCCCATGCCGAGCAGTACAAGCGGAAGCATAATTTCCGGAATGCTTGTGCCGGACGAAATGTTGGACAACAGGAAAGCGCCAGTTGTTATCAAAGCCAAGCCGAACAAAACAACGGGTCTTGCGCCAAACTTGTCGAACAGCTTGCCGCCAATCGGCATGCCGATACCAGCGGACAAAGCTTGAGGCAGCAGGATCAAACCTGTTTCAAAAGCAGTATAGCCTTTGGCTTGAATAAGGAAGACGGGAATAAGAAACAGGGTTCCAAACAATGCGATCTGCACAATCCATTGCAGCAAAATGCCGCGTGTGAAATCGCTGGATTTGAATACGCGAAGCTCAAGCAGCGGCTGTTTCCGCTTCAACTCTACAATAATGAAAATAATCAGGGCAACGCCGCCAACAATCAGGCCGGTCAGCGTTTCCGGCGCGGTCCAGCCGTTGCCGCCGCCATGCTCTCCGCCAGCGGAGCTGATGCCGTATGCAAGGCCTGCAAATGCGATCGGCGCAAATATCATGCCCAGCAAATCAAGGGATGGCACGATTTGGCGCTCCAAATTAGGCAATGTACGAATGCCGACAATAACGGCGATAATGCCGATAGGCAAATTAATCAGGAAAATCCAGTGCCAGCTTGCGTATTCCACTAGCCAACCCGATACAACCGGACCAAGAGCCGGAGCAAGCAGCATCGGGATACCGATCATGCCCATAACGGCGCCTTGTTTGCCGGGAGGGCTAAGCCGGTACGTAAAGGCCATTGCGATTGGCGCAACCATGCCGCCGCCGAGGCCTTGAAGAATCCGGAAAATAATCAGCTGCTCAATGGAACCGGCGATGCCGCAAAGCAGCGATCCCAACGTAAACAGCACGATCGAAATCAGAAAAATCTTTTTGGCGCCAAAACGGTCTGACAGCCAGCCTGCGAGCGGAATAACTGCGGCTTGCGCAAGCGCATATCCAGTAACTGTCCACTGCACGAGCGAAAAGTTGCTTTGAAAGTCCTTCATAAATTGATCCAGAGCTACGTTCATCGCCGTTCCGTCAAGAATGACCATAAACATGCCCACGATAATAGCGATTAGCGGAAGCATTATGCTTTTGATGGAAACCGCTTGTTCGTTTTTGGGGTTTGAAGCAGATGTTGACATCGATGTTCCTCCTTGGATGCTTGACCGAATGGGCTCCTTCTTTCATTGACCACATAAGCTGCTGCGGCTACAATAGAGATAGGATTTTTTAGCGGACAATTGTCCGCACCTAAGAATAATACAAACGTTTGTGATAAAAGTCAATGCGATAAAGTTTAATTTTAGTTTAAGGGGAAATGACAATGACGACTGGAAATCCGCAACGTTCCAGTGAGGAACTGAGAGATGTCATCAAAAAAACGGCCAGTCAGCTTTTTGACGAACATGGCGTCGAATCCGTTAGCATGCACCAAATTGCCAAAAAAGCGGGAATCGGCCAAGGGACGCTTTATCGGCGTTACGGCAATAAGGCCGACCTGTGCATGGAGATGATGCATGGCAATTTTAACGAGCTGCTTCGCCGGATCCGGGAAATCGTCGAACAGAAGCAGCATGAGCCCGTTGCCAGCCGTCTTAAGCAAATCGTGAATATCATGGTGTATTTTTTAGATAAAAAGCTGCAGTGGCTTGGTGTTATTCATGCCCAAAATACGCCGGCTGTAAATAAAGAAGACTTTTTCAAATCACAGCCATACCGTGAAATGCACGGCCTGCTGGAAAAGCTGCTCAATAGCGCAACCAGCGATGAGCTGGCGCATCCCATTAATACCGATTTTACGGCGCATGCCTACATTTCAATGCTGTCGCCGCATATGTATACCCATTTAATTTGCGACAAGGGATACACATCGCAGCAAGTAGCGGATAGCTTTTACCAATCCGTGATCGCGCCTTTATTTGTTGCACCAAACAAATAGTTGGAGAACTGACCGTCGCTTTTATGGATTAGATTAGGCGGTTGTGATATAATTTTTTATTGATGCTTGTGCGGTTATTTGAACACATTCTTTAAAATGAACCGAAATTATAGATTATACGTTCGCTTGAATTGACGGATTATGAAATGAGGTCATGGATACCAATGAAGGAGACCGGTTCAAAGCTCCAGAAAACCGAAAAAGATTACTCCAAATACTTTGATTTTTCCGATGCCAAAGTGATTGATGAGCAAGAGGGAAAAACGACGTACCGGATAAAAGGACGCAATATCCAAATCAACTCCGCGCCATCCTATCGAGATGAGAAGAAGCGGGGCAAAGAAGATATTCAGGTGCATTACGACTTTTCGATCCCGGAACATCTGAAAACGATGGGGGTCGGCAAGTTTTATCTGATTCAGACTTATGGTTGCCAAATGAACGAACATGATACCGAGGTTATGAAGGGCATGTTTGAAGAGATGGGATATCTCTGGACCGATGATCGAAGCAAAGCGGATGTCATCCTGCTGAACACATGCGCGATCCGCGAAAATGCGGAGGACAAGGTGTTTGGCGAGCTTGGCCATTTGAAGGTGCTCAAGACGGAAAAGCCGGGTCTGCTGCTTGGCGTTTGCGGCTGTATGTCCCAGGAGGAATCCGTCGTAGGCCGTATTTTGCAAAAGCATGCTTTTGTCGATATGATCTTCGGCACCCACAATATTCACCGTCTGCCTAACCTGCTGGAGTCCGCATATTTCAGCAAAGAGATGGTTGTGGAGGTTTGGTCCAAAGAAGGCGACATTATTGAAAATATGCCTAAAAAACGCGAAGGTCTGCGCGCCTGGGTCAACATCATGTACGGCTGCGACAAGTTCTGCACCTATTGCATCGTTCCCTTTACCCGGGGCAAGGAGCGGAGCCGGAGGCCGGAGGATGTTATTGCGGAGGTTCGCGATCTTGCGCGCAAGGGCTATAAAGAAATCACGCTGCTGGGGCAAAATGTAAACGCATATGGCAAAGATTTTGAAGACATTGAGTATCGTTTCGGACATCTGATGAAGGATATTTCGCAAATCGATATTCCTCGCGTTCGCTTTACGACCAGCCATCCCCGCGACTTCGACGATCATTTGATCGAGGTGCTGGGAGGCAGGGGCAATCTGGTGGAGCATATTCATCTTCCGGTTCAATCCGGAAGCACCGAGGTGCTGAAGCGGATGAGCCGGAAATATACGCGGGAAAGCTTCCTGGATCTCGTGTCCAGAATCAAAACCGCCATCCCGGATGTCGTACTCAGCTCCGATATCATTGTAGGTTTCCCTGGCGAAACCGACGAGCAGTTTGAGGATACGATGTCGCTGGTGCAACAGGTTGGTTTTGAGTTTGGCTATACCTTTATCTATTCGCCGAGGGAAGGCACTCCGGCCGCTGGCATGGAGGATAATGTCCCTATGGAAGTCAAGAAAAAACGGCTTCAGCGCCTCAATGACTTAATGGCCTCCATCTGTAGAGAGAAAAATGAAGAGCTGATCGGCCAGACGATTGAAGTGCTGGTAGAAGGCGAAAGCAAAAACAATCCCAATGTGCTTTCGGGACGCACCCGGACCAACAAACTCGTTCACCTGGAGGGTCCAAAGGAATGGATTGGCCAATTTGTGCAGGCGAAAGTTACGGATGCGCAAACCTGGTATATTAAAGCGGAGCCAATTGGCATCCCTTCAGAACAAGCCGTTGGTTAACGGCATATAAGGAGCGAATACGATGGCAGAGCAGGGACTTAAGACAGGTCAAGACAAAGAGCATGACGGGGATCATCATCACGGCGGATGCAATCATGGCGAAGGTCCTGCGATTCCTTCCTTTCATACTCGCGATCTGATTGTCAAAGAGGATATTTTGCAAAAAACAAAGGAACTGGCCGAGGTTATCTACGGTTCGGCAGAAGTCCAGCAATACCGCAGGGCCGAAGCGCAGATCAACGGAAACAAGCGAATTCAGGATTTGATTGCTCAGATCAAGAAGAAGCAAAAAGAAGTTGTGGCCTTTGAAACTACCTTTAAAAATGCGGATATGGTCAAAAAAATCGAGGCCGAAATGGAAACACTTCAGGATGAACTGGATGGCATACCGATTGTCTCGCAGTTCCAGCAAAGCCAAAGCGACATCAATTATTTACTTCAAATGGTCGTGACGGTCATCCGTGATACTGTTTCGGACCGAATCAATATGGAAGACGCGCAGCTCCCGGATCCCGAGGAGTGCAGCGACTGATTAAACTAAAAACCTTCAGAACTCCTCGGAAAGCGAAGGGAGCGCTGAAGGTTTTTGGCATTTTAATAGGCGCAAGTTTTATTTTCGCTATTAACGGGGTTGAAGCCGTGAACGGAAGTCCTTGATATAAGTATACATAGCCGTGCCGATGATAGCGCCAAATGCAGATTTAATGGCATCTCCCGGAAGGAAGGTCAAAGCAACGTTAAACGTTTTTGTCCATGTATAATCGGCAAGCACGTGTTTCATCCATAACAGCCCTGTTGGGTAACAAAGCACGGAGCTGATTACAAAAAAGATAAGGAACAATAAAACAAGCAGTAGCGGCTTGTTACGTCCTATTTTTTCGTTGCCAAAAACGTTGTTGATAGCTACGCTGGTCAGCATTGCGCAAAACGGAAACGCAAAAATAAAGCCGCCGGTTGGTCCCAGGAGATGAGACAAGCCGCCTCTGCCGCCGAACAACGGAAGACCTGGCAGCGCCAGCAGAATAACGGCAAAAATGCTTCCGAAAGCGTATTTGGGCTTCAGGAATAGACCTGCAAATATAATGCCCAGCGTCTGCAGCGTAATGGGAATGGCGGATATGGGCAGTCGCATTTGCTGCATGCTAAGCACGATAAACAAAGCCGCAAATAAGGCCGTAAATACTAACCCGCGAATATTAATGATTTGCATGGTAGGGAAAGTCTCCTTCAAAGTCTTGTTATTTTATTGTTAACCTATTATCATGAATTTAGGTTAACAAATAGGATTCTAGCATAGCCAAGTGAACTTGGGAAGAGGTCGGAGGAAAAAAGTGACGCAACAGCTCATAGTTGAACTGGAGGATGTGTCCGTTACAGTAAAGTCGCGTGACCGATCGGAAGAGGTCCGTCTTCTGCATGCAATAAATTTGCGTATTCGGCAGGGCGAGTGGATTTCTGTGATAGGAATGAACGGCAGCGGAAAAAGCACGTTGTCCAGATTAGTGGCAGGAATCCATCATTTTGAGGTTACAGGCGACATTCGGTATGGCGGAGAGAAGCAGCAAAGCGATATTTTGCAGGGAGCTGCGCCTATAGTGATGCAGCATCCCGATGCGGGCCTGATTGGCTCCACGCCTTGGGAGGATGTTGTCCTCATGCTGGAGAGACATGGATGCCCTGAAGCCGAAATTATCAATAAAGCGGAAGAAGTTCTTGCCAAGGTTGGGCTCGGAGGACGGCTTCATCAGAAAATGGATACGTTGTCTGGGGGGCAGAAGCAGTTGACGGCTATTGCCGGTTGTCTGGCGGTTGCTCCTTCCATGCTGCTGTTGGATGAACCAACGGCCATGCTGGATTCCGAAGCTTCCGCCTATGTATTAAGCCAGGTTCGGCGTCTGCATGAGAGCGGTGTAACGGTTATTTGGGTGACCCAGCTGCTGGATGAGCTAAATTCCGCTGACAGGGTTTTGTTGTTGGAAGCGGGTCGCATTGTATTTGACGAGGCTGCCCATCAATTGTTTGGCAGAGATGAGTCGGGCCAAAGTCCCGGCGAACGGCACGGCTTTATGCCTCCATATGCGGTGCAGGTCGCCCGTGAATTGGTTCAACACGGCATGGCGCTTGAGCCTGTTCCGTTGAACCGGAGAGAGCTTGAGGAGGCCGTGATGCGTTATGACAGATAAAGACGTTATTGCAGCTAATGACTTTTTTATTTCAGCCAAAGATCTATCCGGCGAACATTTGACTTTACGCCATGTCAGTATCGCTGATGAGTCAGGCGGCATGTTGCTGAACGACATAAGCGCCGTTTTCCCCGGCGGGACCATAACTTTGCTTGTCGGACGAAATGGTGCCGGGAAATCAACCCTGCTGGAGAGTTTAGCGGGTTTAAGGGAGCTGGCGGCGGGAGACATTTGGCATGGACAAGATAGCCTTTGGAAGGGAAAACGCCGTCAAAGGCTGAATGCGGATGTGCTGCTGAAGCTTGGCATTTCCATGCAGCAATCACAATCGCAATGGTTCAAACCAACTGCGTACGGGGAAATCGCATACGGCCTTACCCCCTATTCGGTTTCCCGGGATAAGCATGGGGATTTAATCACATCCGCCGCAGAGGCGGCAGGTTTTCCGCACGATCTGCTGGAGCGGGATCCGTGGAGTCTTAGCGGAGGGCAGCAGCGGCGTCTGGCATTGGCTTGCCTGCTCGTTAGCAATCCGGCGTGGCTGCTCCTGGACGAACCAACCGCGGGCTTGGACGAAAAGGGGAAAAAACAGTTGGCTGAGGTTCTTTCCTTGCATAAAGCAAAGGGGGGCGGAGCCATCATCGCAACCCATGAGCCGGAAGCGCTGTTTGAGCTGGCGGATCAGGCGCTGGTACTGGATGGAGGTATGCTTAGGACAGCTGAAGCCCACGAACTGCCCCGCCGGGAGGAGCCGGCTGTTATGGCCGAACGTCTTGCCGCCGCATGGCGCAACAAGGAACAGAAAAGCCATGAAGGCCATATTGCAAATATGGATAGCGATTCCTATCCCCAGATCCAAACCGGAGGCGAAGCGGCTCATATTAAACGGAACTCATCCAATGAAGCGGCCGAGGCTCTGGAGCATCGTCGACATACAGTCCAATCAGCTCCTGTACGACAAGGCGCAAAATGGCTGCATCCGCATACTTTTGATCCGCGCGTATTGATGGCGGCTTATTTGATGATTACGGCATGCATGCTGACGCAAGGGACTTGGCCAGGCATTGCCGCATCGGGAATTGTTACCCTGGCATTAGCTGGTCCTTGCTGGCCTCTGTTCAAGCACTGGTTGCCTGTTATTCGCGGCGTCGCCATCCTATCGGCCTTATTGGTTGCCATTGCGGGATTGCGATTCGGACCGCTAACATTTGATTGGTCCGGCGCCGAGGCGACTGCGATCAGGTTATCCCAGCTTTTTTTAATGATGGTGCTTGGCATGCCTATGCTTGGCCTTGTTACGCCGTTCCGTTTGCAAAGGGCGCTGGATCAGACTTTTGGATGGTTAATGAAATTTGGGGTTCCGGTATCTTCCTTTACAATGTTGGTCAGTCTCATTTTTCGCTTTATCCCGCTGCTAATGGAAGAGTGGGGCAGATTCCGGCGAGTTTCAAAGGCAAGAGGAAAAGTAGCTTCCAAAGGGCTGCCATTATCCCAATTGAAGGTTATGCTGATTCCATATATGAGGAGCATTCTTCGTCTAGCGGAAAATATGGCAGATGCTTTGGAGGCGCGAGGGTTCGGGATTCAGAGGGAAAAGCCGGTTTACGGCTTTCGTCTGCGTCCGGGCCGCAGCGATATCTTGCTTCTGCTGGCGGCCTCCTGCAGTTGTGCCGTATTATTGTGGATGAACTAATTGCGGAGTACAGGCGCGTTAAGCAGCCATTGCCGGACTTGTTTCGTCCATAGGCCGTTTTCGTCCGCATGCAATACATGCCACCCTGATTGTTGGGCCTGCAATAAATTTTTTGGGCTGTCGTCCACGAACAGCACAGGACTCCCCGGCGGAAGCAGCTTTGCCGCAGTCTGAAACAGCTCGGGCTGCGGTTTTTCATAACCGATGGCGCTGGAGATGATGACATGCCCGAGAGAAGCGCGAAACGGCTCCAACAGGGGCAGAACCCATGACTGGACATGATTGCTTAAAATATGAATATCGGCATGCAAACGCCATTCAGCCAGCATGGATAAAGCAGGAAGCGGGACCAGGCATTCATTCAAAAATGCTCTGTAGCGCTCAGCGCCGATCGATTCTGTTTTCCCGTCCAGCCATTCCCAGAATTGATCCTCGCTGACCGTTCCCCTCCATAACCCGGGGCCGATATCCTTTTTGTAGTCAGCATATAATTGTTCCTGGTCTAAACTTGAGGCATCAGCAATCATCCTCCAGAAACGAGGCGCCAGGTTGGTTGCCAGCACTCCGCCAATATCCAGCACAAGCTGGGGCATTGTGTATTCCTGGGAGAACGCAGGCCGGGGATTGGCAAGTTCCTCAGACAGAGGAGGTGCTTTTATTCCCTTATTCGCATTATTTTTAATCATGATTTCGAGCCCCCATGTCCTGTGTGGCTGCTTTTGACTGATTGCCCCCATTGCGGCCCCATAGTTTGCCGGAGCGGCGACGTTCGGAAGCGGCCCAGCGCCATAACAGCAAGACGGCGCCTACGGCCAGCATGGTGCCAAAAGCAAATCCGCTGTCCAGCCCCCAGGTTTCATTCAGCCAGCCTGCCAGAAACGGGCCCGAAAACATCCCGATTGCATAGAGCGCCTGGTACATTCCCATTGCGGTCGCCCGATTGGAGTTGTCGACATCCGCGATCGCCAGCCCAAGCAGCAGAGGCAGGTGAAGGCCTTGGCCAAGGCCATTGAGCGCTTGCGTAATGTAAAGGCCTGTCATGGAAGACATAAAAGGCATCAGCCCCGTACAGATTCCGCTTAAGACAAATCCCGCAAGCAACGTTCGCTGATAGCCCAGTTTAGGCACGATCCACGCGGCGCTCCCAAATGAAGCCACGGCATGCGGCAGCATAAATGAAAAAACGAGCAGGGTAAGCTGAGCGCCATTTGCCCCAAGCTCAGCCGCTTTTAATGGCGTAAAACCAAACATGGTTATAAACAATATGCCATGGGCGAGAATGGACAATAAAGATACGCGCAGAAGCGTAACATTGATGACAACCTCTTTTATTTTGGAAAAGGACATCGCGGCTTGCCCATTCTGTACCGGGGGCTGCTCCTTGAGCCCTAAAGCAAGCAAAAGTCCGCATGCAGCCGCCGCAGCGCCTAGCAGGAACGGAGCATTAGGGCTAAAACGGTCAGCTAACGCGCCGCTTAACAGCATGCCCAGCATTTGTCCCCCCACAGTCATCAAACTGATGTTGCCCATTGCTTTGCCTGTGCTTCCGCTGCCGAAATAGCCCGCATACATCACCGTAAAGGCGACCCAAGTCGAAGCGCAGATGCCCGCGACGACCCGGCCTGCAAGCGGCCAGATCCATGAATCGGGGATCATGAACAGGAGGCAGCTGCCGGCAGCGGTCAGCATGCCCAGCAGAATAAACGGTTTTCTTCGACCCATGCGGTCGGATGCAATGCCGAGTGGAAACCGGATCAACATTTGAATAAAGCCGTAGCTGCCCAGCACGATTCCGATAAACTGAAGAGAATACCCCGAGTTTTTCAAATAGGGTGACAGGGTTGGAACATAGATATACATGGACGTCCAGTATAGAAGAGTTACAATAGTAAACAGCAGCCGCTGCATGGCGCCGGTTGATGTAGTCACAGTAGCAAGCTCCTTTCTTGTATCAATGTAGACCATGATTGCGCCGATGTCACGGTTTTTTTAAGCCGTTGACATGCGTTTAAAGGGAACCGGAGCCAGCCAATACCGTATAACGTAAGGTTTGCCTGCAAAAACGTAATAATTTTGTAATCTTTTATTTTCTTTTCCGTTAGAAATGGCCTTTATGATTACGTTAGGCCTAAGGCGTGTTTGCAAACATGCCCTAATAAATACATAGTTGCAGGGAGTGAGGCCGTGTCCATTCGGCTAAGATTGTATCTATCGTATCTGGCTATGGCGTTTGTTCCTTTTATTCTATTGGTCCTGTTAGCGCTTATGATTCTGCATTACTCAGGAGTCAAGGATATCAGGGAATTGGAAAACGTGCAGGTGGAGGAACGCTTTAACCAGGCCAGCGTATACGGCGAGTTTTCTTACATTATTCGGAATGAACCGGGGAAGCTGGAAGACAGCAGCTATGTGGAGTCTATGCAAAATAGGCTGAGCGAACAATGGGCTGGACTTATTTTGGAGAAAAATGATGAAGTGGTCGAGGTTTCTCCATTTCTTACCGAGCTGGCGCCTGATGAGGATTGGGGGGCTATTGCTGACCGTTATCCGTCTGAGCATCACTTTAAGCTCTATCCCTTTTCATCCAACGGGATTGAATTTCAATATCCGGACGGAAGCCCCGGTAAAGCGGTTTTGCTCCACAGGACGGCGCCGTATCCGCTATTCTGGCATCCTCTCAGCCTCTCCATCATGCTGGTTTTTATCGCATTGACGGGACTGATGTTGACCTACTTTGTATCCCGGAGCATTATTAAGCCGTTGCAGCTTCTGCGTAAGGCGGCGTTGCGGATCAAGGAAGGCGAGCTGGATCAATCGCTGGATATTAGAGGCGTGTGCGGGAAGGGCTCGGGCACCGAAATCGCCCAGGTTGGTTCAGCGTTTGAAGACATGAGGGTACGTCTGAAGGAGTCCATTGACCAGAGCCTTCAATACGAAGAAAACCGAAAGCTGCTGCTGTCTCATATATCCCATGATTTAAAAACGCCGATATCCGCAATCAAAGGATATGTGGAGGGCATTATGGACGGCATAGCCAGCACCGACGAAATGAAACAACGTTACATCGCGACGATTTACCGCAAGGCAAGCGATATGGATCAGCTGATCGACGAGCTATTCCTGTTTTCCAAATTGGATTTGCACAAGGTGGCGTATGATTTTAAAATCGTGGATATGCGCCGTTTCGTGGAGGATTTTATGGATGAGCAGCGTTTTGAACTGGAGAAGGACGGTGTAGCTCTTCACTGCACTTCTGTATCCGAAGAAGCGCTCCCGGTTGCGGCCGATCCCGACAAGCTGAACCGCGTATTTGTCAATATAATCGGCAATAGCGTCAAATATATGGCTCATCAGCAAGCGGGGGACAAAGTGATATCGGTTGCTATCAAGGATAACGGAGACGAGGTCTGGATTGTATTGGAGGACACGGGACCGGGGATCGACGCGGAGGATTTGCCTTATATTTTTGACCGCTTTTACCGCGCGGAGCAATCCCGAAATTCCGAAACCGGCGGCAGCGGATTGGGACTTGCCATCGTTAAGCAGATGATTGAGGGCCATGGCGGCTCGGTCCAAGCCGAATCCGGAGCAGGCGGCGGGGCGGCGATCACGCTTAAGCTGCCGAAATTTAGAGAGAGCAAGGCGGTGACAGAACATGAAGGAGATTCTGATAATCGAGGATGAGCTGGCGATTGCGGAGCTGGAGCGGGATTACCTGGAAAGCCATGGTTTTTCCGTTACCATTGAAAGCAAGGGCGATGAGGGGCTCAGAAAAGCGCTAGGCGGAAATTTCGATCTCATCATTCTGGATGTGATGCTTCCCAAAATGGACGGATTTGAAATCTGCCGCCAAATTCGCGGAGCGGGCAATGATATGCCCGTATTGCTCGTAACCTCCAAAAAGGAGGATATCGATAAAATAAGAGGCCTTGGCCTCGGGGCCGATGATTATATGACCAAACCGTTTAGCCCAAGCGAGCTGGTTGCCCGCGTCAAGGCCCATCTGGCCAGGTACGAAAGGCTTACCTCCGGCAAAGAAAAAAACGGAAGCGGCCATATCATCGGGATCAGAGGATTGCTGATTGACAAAGAAGCGCGCCGTGTGGAAATACACGATGCCGAGGTCATGCTCACCTCCAAAGAATATGATTTGCTGGTTCTATTGGCTTCACATCCCAATCGCGTTTTCGAGAAGGAAGAGCTGTTCCAGCGAATTTGGGGATTGGACTCCAATGGCGACGCCGCGACCGTAACGGTCCATATCCGGCGGTTGCGGGAGAAGATTGAGCATGATCCCTCCAATCCGCAATACATCGAAACCATTTGGGGAGTCGGCTACCGATTTAAGGTGTAGCTGCAACAATATAGAGAAGGAGTGGTACGGTTGAAAAGCATTATCCAATTTTCACTGAATAACAAGTTTGCGCTATGGATCATTACGTTAATTGTTCTGGTTGCGGGTCTGCAAGCAGGCACAAGCATGAAGATGGAGACGATCCCCGATATTACAATACCTATCGTAAGCGTAACGACTGTATATCCCGGCGCTGCGCCGGAAGAAGTGATGGAGAAGATCAGCAAGCCGATCGAGCAGCGCACTCGCAATTTGAACGGCGTTGACACGATAACTTCAACCTCCTATGAAAACGCGTCTTCCGTTATTATTCAATACGACTTCGAAACGGATATGGACAAAGCGGTCAGCGAAGTCAGCAAAGTATTGAACGAACTTTCCTTGCCGGATGGAGCCGTTGAACCAAGCGTGTCCCGGCTTAGCTTTAATTCATTTCCCATTCTCTCGCTCAGTCTTTCCAGCAGCGATCAGTCGCTAAAGGAGCTGACGGAGACTGTTGAGCAAAGCATTGTGCCAAGACTGCAAGGTTTGGATGGCATAGGCAGCGTGCAAGTATCAGGTCAAAATATTACGGAAGGCGAACTGTCTTTTAATGCCGCAGCGCTTGAGGCGGCGGGCCTGACCGAAGATATGGTAAAAGGCATCATCCAGGGATCGGCTTTATCGGTGCCGCTGGGTATTTTTGAATTCGGCAATACGGAAAAAGCCGTGCTTGTGGATGGAAACATTGTATCTGAAGATGATTTGCGCAATCTGGCATTAATTCCCGGCGTCAAGCTCAGCGATGTGGCAGAGCTGTCCGTGAATGACAAGGCGGAGTCGATCTCCATAACCAACGGTGAAGAAGCGATTGGAATCAGCATTGTCAAAGCCGCGGATGCCAATACGGTCGAAGTCGCCAATTTGGTCAAAAAGGAAATACAAGAACTTGAAGCTCAAAACAAAGGGCTCAGCATTCAATTGACGCTGGACCAAGGAAAACCGATTGAAGATTCCGTTCACACGATGTTGAGCAAGGCGGTTATCGGCGCGTTGTGCGCCGTATTCATCATCCTGCTGTTCCTGCGCAACATTCGTTCCACCATCATTTCCATCGTATCGATCCCTCTTTCGATCGTGATGGCGCTGCTGGTGCTGAAGCAAATGGACATTACGCTTAACATCATGACGCTTGGAGCGATTACCGTTGCGATCGGACGGGTAATCGATGATTCCATTGTTGTTGTTGAAAATATTTATCGACGAATGTCCATGACGTCAGAGAAGTTGAGCGGCAAAGCGCTTATTCTTGACGCCACCAAAGAAATGTTTGTGCCGATCATGTCGTCCACAATCGTTACGATGGCTGTATTCCTGCCGCTGGGCTTTGTTTCCGGCATGGTAGGCGAAATTTTCATGCCATTTGCCCTTACGGTTGTTTTTGCGCTTGCCGCATCGCTTATCGTGGCGATTACCGTCGTTCCGATGATGGCCCACATGATGTTCAAAAACGGCATCAAAAAAGGCAAGGGGCATGACGACAAGCCAGGCAAATTGGCGCTTTGGTACAAGGGCGTTTTGAACTGGTCGCTGAATCATAAGCTGATTACATTCGGAGCGGCTCTGCTGCTGTTGGTGGGAAGCGGGCTCCTGTACAATGTTGTTGGCGTAAGCTTCCTTCCGGAGGACGAGCAAAAATCAATGATCGTCACCTATAATCCGGCTCCGGGTGAAACGCTTGAGCATGTGAAGGATATGGCGCTTGAAGCCGAAAAGGTGTTAATCGGCCGGGAAGGCCTGAATATCGTGCAATATTCCATCGGCGGACAAAATCCGTTTAGCCCCGGCGCTTCCAGACAAGCGTTGTTTAACCTGAGCTACGATGAGTCCTATAGTGATTTTACCGCTGAAAAAGCAAGAATCGTGCCGCTGCTGCAGGAGTTAAATGGCGGAGGCGAGTGGAAGCAACAAGACTTCACCGGCGGAGGGCTTGGCGGCTCTACCATTAATTTGCAAGTATTCGGCCCGGACATGAACTCGCTGGGGCCCGTTGTGGATGAACTGATGGCCAAGCTGGGCGAACGCAGCGATCTTGACAATATCAGCTCCAGCTTGTCCGAAACCTATGAGCAATATAAACTCGTTGCCGACCGTGAAGCGTTAAGCGGTTATGGATTGACAGCGGGTCAAATTGCAATGGCTCTTAGTCCCGAACGTCAGCGTCCGGTATTGGCAACCATCGAAAAGGATGGCTCTCAATTTAATGTGTATGTCAAAACGGATGCAAAAACGTATGGCAGCCGTGCCGATCTGGAAAACGTAATGCTGGCTTCTCCGTTTGGCATGGAGGTTCCGCTTAAAGATGTCGTAACCATTCAGGAGGGAGAATCCCCCAATACGATTACGCGTCTGAATGACCGTATTTATACGCAAGTATCAGCAGATGTAAAATCGTCCAATCTGAACGTCGTTTCCAAGGAACTGAATACATTGATTGATGAGATGGATCTGCCTGGCGGCATTGAAATCAAAATGGGCGGCGTGACGGAGCAGCTTAACGAAACCTTCCAGCAGCTCGGCCTTGCTATTGTGGCGGCCATTGCAGTTGTATATCTGGTGCTTGTATTGACCTTTGGCGGAGGATTGACGCCTCTGACGATCTTGTTCTCGCTTCCGTTTACGATAATCGGAGCAATGCTGGCACTGTATATTGCAGGCGAAACAATTAGCGCCACTGCGTTGATTGGAGCATTGATGCTGATCGGCATCGTCGTCACCAATGCCATCGTGCTCATAGACCGCGTTATTCACAAAGAGAACGAAGGATTATCGGTGCGCGAAGCGCTTCTGGAGGCTGGCGTAACCAGACTCAGACCCATTCTGATGACGGCGATCGCAACGGTTGGCGCATTGCTGCCGCTTGCCCTCGGTTTTGAATCCGGAGGCCTGATCTCCAAAGGCATGGCGGTAACGGTCATCGGCGGTTTGACGAGCTCGACGCTGCTTACCCTTATCATCGTTCCGATTGTATATGAATTCCTGAATCGCAAAAAATCCCGCAAGCAGTCCACGCCGGCTGTCCAATAAGCCCTGAAATGTAAGGTAGAGGGCAAAAGTCTGGTTTGAAACTGCGACCATAACGTGTGACAAATGAAAACACCTTCGAGGGATATAACCATGTTGAAAAATATGGTGATATTAACCTTGGAGGTGTTTTTTATTTTCTTCATACAATCGTACTGTTTTTGTCTGATGTACCTCTTCTGTGCATGATATATAATCATGGAAAATGCCGAAAAGAGGAGAAAAAAATGATCTCAGATGCCGGCAATGCAAAAAAGGTTCAGCCTATTGAATTTCTGTGGTTAGGATTGTATGCTTTTGCTGGATTTAGTTTAGAGCTCTTGCCAGGGATGATTATTCATATATTTGACGTAGAGGCGTTAAGTAAAGGATTACACTCTATTGTGACGGGCGTTTTTTGGTTTGCTTTTTCATATTTACTGATTCATTATTCAAAAAAGAAATTTGCTTACGACGTTTTTGCGGTCAGACATCAACCAACGGGACGTAAGCTTTTAGTCGTTCTGGTTTTAATCGTTATGATAACCATTGCTACATTCATTGGTTTTGATGGTTTCAAGCCGCTAGTTGAATTTCAAAATGGTTCGCAAGGAGATATTTTCACGTATCTGTTGCAACTATTCTATTACTTAGGCGAATCGGCACTTATCGTGTTATGTATTATCTTTGGTCAACGCTTCGCCGAACACCAATTTGCAATAAGCAAAAACATCCCGAGCGGGGGTCTGTTTCTAGCTTTGACATGGGGTGTCACGCATATCTTTCTTCAAGGAGTAAATGGCGGTTTATTCACGATGTTTTTTTCCGTATTGGCAGGCATCATTTATGTCGTTTGTGAAAGAGATTTTAAATGGAGCTATGTGTTTATAGCAATTGCTTTTATAATCTAATGAAATGATCGGTTAAAAAGACGAATAATAGAGAACACACAAAAGTTGAACGGAAAACTTGCGTTTTCTGCTCAACTTTTTATTATGGAGTTTAGCGGACATCTCCATTTTGTTTCCACAAATAGTTAATGATATTAATGAAAAAACTGGAATTTGATGCAACAATTTAGGGGACAAATACGTTAAAATGATGATAGATAACAATTCGGAATGAAGAGGGGTTGCAGAGTGAAAGTGTGGAGCCGAAAAACAACATGGCTGCTGGGAGCGCTGGCGATGGCCGCAATGCTGCTATATGCACCAATATCCGGCGAGCGGATTTACGGAGACGAGGCGGCCGGAATATCGGTAAGCAGCAACGTCGGCATAGATGGGAACTATACCGATTCAAAATGGATTCCCATCAACGTAACATTAACCAATGACGGGAACAAGCCGATAAAAGGCGATCTGGTTTTTTCCTACTTGGACTCAACAGGCGTATCAGCCGATATCGTACAAGCCGTCGAGCTGCCGCCAGGAAGTCCGGTTCTCTTGAACTTTGGCATTCCGGGAACGGATTTGAGCAAGGATACTAACCGGCTAACCTTTCACGAAGGCGGTTACAAAGCCAAAAACAGCAAGGAAGTTAAGCTGCTCGGCAATACATTTGTAACGGGGAGAAACACAAGCAGCTTTTTGATAGGAGTCGTTTCCCGGGACCCCGATACATTGAACTACATGCCATCACTGAACCAAAAGGGGTACGATCTCAAGGTGCTTCCTATAGAGCCGCAAGACGTGCCGGAGGAAGGTTATTTGCTGAGCATGCTGAACGTTTTGGTCATTAATGATATCGGGGCCGATTGGACCGAAGGTCAGATCCGGGCAATTCAGGACTGGACAGCACAAGGCGGTATGCTGGTTTTATCCGGCGGCGCTGGGTATGCGAAGACAGCGGAACCCTTTAAGGATCTAGCTCCGTTTCAAATGACTGGAACCGCACAGGTGGACCTGAAGGCGGCAACCACGCTTCAAGCAGCCGGAGGCGCCGGTTACAGCGGGGACAAACCTCTTACAGTCTCAACGGGTAATATTGTAGCAGGCGATGTTTTGTTTAGCGAGGGCGATTACCCTATCGCGGTCAACAAGGATTATGGCCTTGGCGATGTTGCATACGTGGCTTTTGATGCGGCGCTTGAGCCCATTGCAACATGGCCTGGAAGCGCAACGCTGTGGTCCAGAATTATGCAGATTTCGTTGACGCCAGGCGGCATTCAAGGCAAAAACGCGGTGCCTTACGATAATTTATATTGGGATTTGCGGAGAACGCTGGATCAATTTCCATCCATCAAAACGCCGCCGTTTGGATTGCTTATCCTTCTATTTAGCGTATATGTCATAATCGTGGCGCCGATTCTCTATCTGATTTTGGCAAAAGCCGATCGCAGGGAATGGAGCTGGTGGCTCATTCCGTCGTTGTCTATTGTGATGGGGGTCTCCATCTTTTTGGTTGGTTCCGGAGACAAGCGGAATATCTCTTCGCACGTTATCGAAATGATTCAGTTTACAGATGACGGCAAGGCGCTTGTATCAAGCGGAGCGGCTTTATTCAGTCCATCGGGCGGTACAGTCAGCATGGACTTGCCGGGAACACGGCAGCTAAGGCTGTATCAAGATTCGATGGGCGCAAGCGGTTATTTGGAGAGCGGCACCAATCTGATCCGGTCACAGGCCGATGGAACCGAAGTGACATGGCGATCCGTTCCTTATTGGTCTACACGCAAGCTGCTGATGGACAAGAGACTGGCGGATCCCGAAGAAACGGGATCGCTGGATATTGCCTATGAAAAGACGAATAGCTCCATGAAGGTACATGTCACCAACAACACGGCATCCGATCTAAAAGATGTTCATTTGCTTTACGCCGGTGTTGCCGTTCCGATCGGGGATTTGAAAATCGGCGAAAGCGGCAGTGCGACGCAGCCGGCAGGCTTTTCCTCCGGGAGTTATAATTATTACAGCTATGGCTTCAACGTTTACCCCGATAGCAACGACGATCATGGCAGGGAGCGCGATCTGCTGAATTCTGCGCTGCTGAATAATTACGGCTCGGTAAATACAAATGCGCCGGTTGTTGTCGGATTTGCGGTGGATCATGAAAGCCCGTATCTGGTAAATGGAGAAAAAGTCAAAACGGATAGGCTGAGGGTGATGTTCAGAAATCTGGATGGCGTCATTCGCGGTGACGGGACCGTTACCGTGCCTCCGGGAGCAATGCAGCCAGCGGTTGCTTCCAATTCGCTTTCATACTTTAATAATTATGGCAACGGAATGATTAATGTCGGTACCGGAGAGCTTATTCTGGAATATTTTGTTCCCGACAGTTACAGTGTTGCCTATGAAAGCATTGATTTTACATTTTACGGCGGCAATCGCGGATCCGGCATGGTATGGAGTATCTGGCATGAAGAAAGCGGAGAGTGGATTGAGATGAACGGTTCGCTTGGCGCTCCGAGCGAATATATGACGGAGAGCAATTCCATTAAGGTCAAGCTTGATGCAACGATTGAGGGAGATATCGGCTTTCCTCAAATCTCCATGGAAGGGAAGGTGCTTCACTAATGGGAAATACATCAGTAAACCATGAGGAATCGGCTCCCATGATCGAGATTAGAGGCCTTTCCAAGTCGTTTGGAAGCTTTCAGGCGCTAAAAGGAATTGATTTGACCATTGCCAAAGGCACCGTATTCGGGTTTGTTGGACCTAATGGCGCCGGCAAATCAACAACGATGTCTATACTGGCCACATTGATGGCGCCGGACAACGGTTATGCAAAGGTTGACGGCTTTGACGTTACCAGACATCCCCATGAGGTGCGGAAACGGATTGGCTACATGCCCGACTTTTTCGGAGTGTACGATCAGTTCAAAACGATGGAATATATGCATTTTTACGGCGCTAGCTACGGTATTCCAAAAGCGGAGCGCGACGAGTTGATTCCGGGTTTGCTGGAGTTGGTGAATCTGAGCGACAAAAAGGATGCGTACGTTGATACGTTGTCGCGGGGGATGAAGCAGCGCTTGTGCCTGGCCCGCTGTCTTGTCCACGATCCCGAGCTGCTCATTCTGGATGAACCTGCTTCCGGTCTGGATCCCCGCGCAAGGATCGAAATGCGGGAAATATTGAAGGAATTAAAAACGATGGGCAAAACCATTATCATTTCATCCCATATCCTGCCGGAGCTTGCTGAAATGGTTGATGAAATCGGCGTTATCGAACACGGATTAATGAGAGCGGTCGGCAATGTGGGAGAAATTCAAAACCGTCTGCGGGTCAAGCGGTATTTGCATATCAGGCTTCTGAACAGATTGGATGAAGCGGAGCATTTCCTGCGCGACCGCAATCATGTCAACAAGCTTCTTAAGGAAGAAGACGGCATTAACGTCCACTTCGGCGGCGGTGACTTGGAGCAGGCGGAACTGTTGCGAGACATGATGTCTTCTGGTTTTGAGATCGTGTCCTTCAGCGAAGCGCAAAGCAATCTGGAGGATGTCTTTTTGGAAATTACAAGAGGGGGGCCAGACGAGTCATGAGCGTACAAAAATCGGCAAAAGCCGGCGGCTTCACCCATTGGCGCATCAAAATGATCAACCCCGTGCTGGATAAGGAATTCCGGCTTCGCATGAGATCGCCGCGAGCGATGTGGACGTTGTTTTTCTATTTGCTGGCGATTGGCTTGATATCGCTAAGCGCCATCTTTTTGACGCAGGAGCTTTCGGGACGCAGCGGCATGTATAACCCGGAGGAGAGCAGAGTATTGTTTTATTTTCTGAGCTTTGCGCAATTGGGGCTGATTTCGTTTATGGCTCCAGGCCTTACGGCCGGCGTCATAAGCGGCGAGCGGGAAAAGCAGACGCTTAACCTGCTGCTTACGACGCAGCAAAGCTCGACCACCATCATCCTGAGCAAACTAGTTTCTTCGCTGAGCTTTATGGTGCTGATCGTGGTAAGCACGCTGCCTATCTACGGCATTATGTTCCTGTACGGCGGCGTGTCGCCTAAACAGCTTGCGCTTGTTTTTGTGTTCTATTTGTTCATGATGCTGGTATTGGGTTCCTTCGGCATCTTGTTTTCGACGCTGCTGAAACGGACGATGATTTCCGTTATTTCCACATACGGCATCACATTGTTTATTTATGCCGGCACGGCTATTCTGTTTTTTATCATGCTGAGCATTTCGCAACAAGCGGCAGCCAATCAAGGAATAAGCACAAGCAGCTACACGTGGATCGGACATATTTTGGCGCTTAATCCCGCTACAGCCCTGTACAGCATTTTGGACCCTTCGTTCTCGGATTCGGTGTATACGATTAACCGGTGGAGCGGAGGGCAAACCAAAGGCGCTCCTATGGCGTTGTGGCAAGAATTTATGATTATCTACAGCGTGCTGTCGGCCCTTGCGCTCTGGTTGTCCGTCCGCAAACTCAGACCAAGACTCAAGAAGAAATAATACGGCAGTTTCTGAAAGAAACATGCTTAAGGGAAGCGAACTTTTTGAACGACCTCATACAAATAAAGGTTCAAAAAGTTCGGTTTCCAGTGCCAAGAAGATGGGACGAAGCTAGAAATCGAGAAACGGAGCTTAGTGAAAGCTAAGTGAGTATCGGAGATTTCGGCTGAATTCCATATTCGACGCCGACCATGCCGCCAGGCATGACTCGCAATGGAAAGCGAACTTTTTGAACTTCCTCATACAAATAAAGGTTCAAAAAGTCCGGTTTTCAGTGCCAAGAAGATGGGACGAAGCTAGAAAATGAGCAGCGGAGCGTAGTCGAGGCTACGAGAGCAGCGGAATTTTCGGCTGAATTCCATATTCGACGCCGACCATGCCTCTCGGCATGATTCGCAATGGAAAGCGAACTTTTTGAACTTCCTCTAAGGGGGCGTTAGCGATGGAGCGGGAACCATTATATAATTTACTCAACAAGGTGCAGATCAGAATATCGTTTCAACGCGGCGTGCGTCTTGCTTCCGCAGGATTGCTGGGTGGCAGTGCCGCGGGCGTCCTTCTATTAGGAGCCGGCAGGCTATTTCCCATGCTCCATGTTGAAGTTTGGCTGGCGGTTTTGTCCGCATGCGGCTTTGGAGCGGGCATAGCCATCGGCATTTGGAGGCGCGCTTCGATCAGGGAGGCGGCGCGAGCCGTGGATCATGGCGGAGGAGAAGACGCCGTGATCACCGCGCTTGATGTGCTGGAGGGCAAATCAAGCGCGTCCGAGGCCATTGTTCGGTTGCAGCGGGAAGCGGCATCTGAAGCGGCGGGTGAATATGTCGCCCGTCTAAAGGAGAGGCTTCCTTGGCCTCACTGGAGGCAATGGAGGAAGACGGCGATTGGTTTGATGTCATTGTGGCTGATTGCCGCAGTATTGCTCTTTTACCCCAATCCCATGAAGGATAAGGCGCAGGCGTTGTCGGAAACCAAAGCGGTACTAGAGGCAATGCAGTCGGAGATTGACAAGGAAATAGAAGTGTCAACCGAGGCTGCGCTGAATGCCGAAGATCGCCTTAAGCTGGAGCAAACGCTTGAGGAGCTGCGGAAGGAGCTTGAGGCTCTTGGTCTGGATAACAGCGATGTGCTGGAGGAGCTGGCGGAAACGTTGGAGAAGCTGGGCGAAATCGCCGAGGATGCAAAACAAGCGATCCAATCACTTCAAGATATGGCTGGAGAGATGAGTCAAACTCGCGGATTAGAGGAGCTTGGAAAAGCGCTGGAACAAATGGATGCCGCAGCCGTTGATGAAGCGGTGGAGAGGTTGCGCAACGAAATGGTTCAACTGTCGCAGCAGGAACGCGATCAGCTTGCCGACTTGCTGGAGGAATTGGCGGCGCTGCAGGATGCGGAAGGAGCCGAATCGCTTCAGGAGGCATTGCAGCAAGCGGCCGAACAGGTTCGGCATGGCGAACCATCATCTCCTGCGGAGGGAGAAAATGACGGATTGAGCGCGCTTCAAGAGGCATTGGGCGAAGGGGTGTCCAAAGCCGCTTTGGAACAGCTTGCGCGTTCGATGGCTGACCGCATCAGTGAAGGCGGCTCCCAATTGGCTGAAGGCTTGTCTCAGCAGGGAGGCGACGTCCCGTCGCGCTGGAGCGAAGCAATCGGCAGTTCCGGTTCAAGCGGCTCTAACAGCGGATCCGGCGAAAACTCAGGCGAAGGCCAAAGCGGTGAAACTGGCAGCCAGGGCTCGGGACAAAACCCGGGAGGGACTCAAGGAAACGGAGGCCAGGCTCAAGGCGGCAGCCAAGGTAGCGGCCAGAGTCCCGGGCAAGGCCAAGGAAGCGCTGAAGGACAAGGAGCCGGAAGCGGCCAGGGAGCAGGATCGGGTTCTGGAAGCGGACAAGGAGCCGGCAGTGGGCAAGGCGCAGGTTCCGGCAGTGGCGGCCAGGGATCTGGCGCTGGCTCTGGAAGCGGCGCGGGAATCGGCATGGGCGGCCGCGACCTGGTGACCACGCCGCGAAGCTTGGAGGGAGAAGGCAATGTGGAGGTTGACGGCGGGCCAACAACGGGAGGGGAGACGCAAACCGGCGGACAATCTCCTGTTATTGACGGCACGACCCGGCCTTATGAAGATGTATACAGTCAATATGCCGCCGAGGCCAAAAAAACGTTGGGTCGCACAAGACTTCCCGCTAGCCTGCAGGATAAGGTAAAGCAATATTTTGACGAAATTCAGCCGGATCGCTAGAGGGGGAACTGCAATGATAGAAAGCAAGGAGCAATTGGAGGCTGCGGCTAGCCGAATCGCGGCCGTCAAGGGAGAAATCGGCCGTGTCATCGTAGGGCAAAACGAGGTGGTGGAGCAGCTGCTCTGGTGTCTGATCGCCGGCGGACACGCTCTGCTTGAAGGAATACCCGGCTTGGGCAAAACCATGCTGGTTAGGACGGTTGCGGATGTTGTTGCACTGAAATTTTCGCGTATCCAGTTTACCCCCGACCTGATGCCGTCCGATATAACAGGAACAAATCTGATCGATTTTTCAACGCAAGGCGCTGCTGTTTCCCGGTTTCAACCCGGTCCGCTGTTTGGTAATCTGGTGCTTGCGGACGAGATCAACCGTGCAACGCCCAAGACGCAAAGCGCTTTGCTGGAGGCGATGCAGGAGGGAACGGTAACTGCGGGCGGAGAAACGCATATTTTGCCCAAGCCCTTTTTTGTCTTGGCTACGCAAAATCCAATTGAACAGGAGGGCACCTATCCGCTGCCGGAAGCGCAGCTTGACCGCTTCCTTCTCAAAATCGGGGTACGTTACCCTACGCGGGAGGAGCTAAAGGAGATTGTGGTGCGGACGACTTCGCCCGTTGCGGTAAAAGCTCAAACCGCGTTGAATGGAGATGAACTGGTAGCTTTGCAGTTGGCAGCCAAAGAGCTGCTGGTCAGCGAGGAAATGCTGGATACGGCAGTGCGCATCGTTATGATGACGCATCCCGGGGAGGCCGATGCGCCAGAGGAAGTGAAACGGCATGTTCGCTTCGGCGCCGGTCCCCGCGCGCTGCAGGCGCTGATTGCGATAAGCAAGGTGCGGGCTCTCTGCAGCGGCAGGCTGCATGTGTCCTGGAACGATATCCGCGAGGCGGCTCCGCCCGTGCTTAGGCATCGTATCGTGCTTGGTTATGAAGCGCAGGCAATGGGGATTTCAAGTGATGAGATGAGCGCAGCCATCCTTGCGGAAATCGAGGCAAGCCGATGAACGGCGGCCGGCTTGACCCCGGTTCTTCTCAGGGTGATGCCGATTACAAGCTGCTGTTTCCGGAAAAGGAGCTGCTGTCGGGATTGGAGAGGCTGAGCATAGCTGCGGGCGGTAGAATCCGCGGGACGCTTGCGGGCAAACGCCGCTCCTTCACAATGGGAGGCTCTCAGGAATTTGCCGACTACAGGCCATATGCTCCCGGCGATGATGTCAGGCGGATTGACTGGAATGTCTATGGACGGACGGGCAAAGCTTTTATGCGCCAATATTGGGATGAACAGGAGCTTCATCTCCATCTCTATATGGATGTGTCGCGCTCCATGCTGGGCGCAACCCGCGCCGGTGAAGGCAAGCTGCTGTACGCGATGCGGCTTGCGGCATGCGTCGGCTATGTGGCATTGTGCGGAGATGACCGGCTGATTGTTCGCCAGTTTGACGAGCAAGGCGTCAAGCGGGAGCTTGGGCCATTGCGCGGTCGCGTATCTGCCGCCAAGTTGTTCCGATATTTGGCGGATGCCGTCAGGGAAGGCGAAAAAGAAGCGGAGGCGACTCAGAGGGAGGATTTGCAGACTGGCCAAAATCAGGGACAAGCCTCTGCTTTCCCGTATTTGGATATGTCCGTTCCTTTCCGGCAGCCGGGGGCTTTGCCCCGCCGTTCCGGAGTAAGCTGGCTGTTTACGGACGCCCTTTACGAAAGCGGCATCCAGGAAACGCTGCTGTCACTTGTCGCTGCGGGACAAAGCGTGGTGCTTGTGCAGGTCCTGAATCCGGAAGAGCTTAATCCGGTTCTAAGCGGCGAGCTAAGGCTGATCGACAGCGAGCTTGGCACGGGCAAGGAAGTTGCGGTATCGCCCCGGATTCTGAAACGGTATCGGGAGGAAGCGGCAGCTTATCAACAGGAGCTGAAGGCTATTTGCGGCGAAAAAGGCGCTGTTTTTGTTTCGCTTGACACCAGCATCCCGATCAAAACCGCGTTGCAGCGGCTTGCGGCTGTCCCCGGAGCCATTAAAACCTGACTATTGCATAAATGAAATCCCGGGAGAGGAGGGGGCTGCTTGCAGTTTTTATCGGCTTCATCGGCCTTGTTTGCGTTAGCTTGCTCGGCCATTATAGTCATGTACATTTTGAAGAAGCAATATCAAAATACGAAGGTGCCAAGCCATCTGTTATGGCGGCGCGTGCTTCAAGAGCAGGAGGCCAATTCGCCGTGGCAAAAGCTGCGGGGCAGGCTCCTGCTTTTTATGCAGCTTCTGGCGGCGCTTCTGCTTGTTTTGGCATTGATGGAGCCGGTTATAACGCGGTCAATCACCCAGAGCGGGCATGCAGTCATGCTGATTGACCGTTCCGGCAGCATGACCGCTAAAGCAGCCGCTGGCGGAAATGGACTAGAGCCCGACGTTCAGGGGCAATCCGGTTCATCGGACACCAAGCTGGACGCTGCTCTGCGCGCTGCGGAGCAATGGCTGGACGAGCAGCCCCCTAAGCGGCAGGTATCCATTGTCGTCAACGGCTCCCAGCCAGAAGTGCTGGCATCGCGCGAAACCGATCATGATATGGTCAAGGACATTTTGCGAAGCATTAGTCCGACCTATGGTTATTCGGACAACACAGCAGCGTTGTCGCTTGCGGATTCGATCCATCAATATGGCGATGATGGTATTACGGTTATTTTTACAGACGGCAATTGGCATGACTTTGCGGATAGCAACGCTCTTCCGCTGCAAACCCGGAGCATTGTTTCCATGATCGAAGGAGAACCCGGCAATGTCGGCATTCTCAGCTTTGGCATGAAGGAGGACGTTTCCCGGCCCGGCTATAACCAAGCGGTTATAACGGTTCGCAATGATGGCGTTACGACGAAAAATTTTACCGTTAACCTTTATGCTTATGAGAAGGACGGAGCGCGCGAGCAGGTAGCGTTGCTTGAAATCTCGGCCGAGTCGGGGGAATGGAATAGCGGCGAAGCCCGGGGGCTTCCACCTGCCGATTACTATAAAGCTGAGTTGAAAACATCGGATGCATGGGTCGGCGACAATTTTGCCTATGCATTTCCCGCCGTTCAAACAACGCCTAAAGTTCTGCTGGTTACCGAAGGCAATCTGTTTCTGGAGAAGGCGCTGCTGCTTGCCGGCGTCCAGCCGGTCAGAATGCTCCCGGAAACGGAGCCGCCTTCAGGCGCGCAGGGGGAGGAGATTGGGTGGATTTTGCTTGACGGAACGCTGGATAAGGTCGAGGATAACGCTGCCTGGCAGAAGTTGCTGGCGGACAAGCCGTTGTGGATTATTGACCGCCCCGGCAGCAGCGGCAGTGAAATAGCCCAGCCGGCCGGTACAGGAGTCGATATCCTTGAACATGAGGTCACAGCCTATTTATCGTTCCAGGATACCCATATTTCCCGATTCGCCAAACCGGATGCCGGCGAGGTGGATTGGGGACGACCGGTATTAACCTATGGCGGAATTCCGGCTATTTATGCCGGAAATCATAACGGCAAGCCTCAGCTGAGATTCACCTTCAGGCTTCAGGACAGCGATTTGCCTCTTCGTCCGGAATTTCCCGTTTTAATCATGCAGGCCGCCGGTTGGATGAATGGAGGGCAAGGACATTTGGGTTATGCCACAGCAGGGCAAGGAATCGAGCTTTCCCTGCATCCCGAAACCGCTACTGCCTATTGGATACCGGTAGAGCCATGGGAGACGGGGTTTGCCGCTGACGACGAAGCGTTGCGGCGGCCTCGGCAGCTGTTGGGGCTGGGGGCGGGCGTTTATGAAGCTCCGGCGATACCCGGCTTGTACAAATTGGCCGAGGAGGACAATTCGGGCCTGCTGCTGCAAGAACGCTTTTTAGCACTATCGGCCAGCCGCGAAGAGCTGTCTCCGCTTCAGGAGGGAAAGCTGGAGCTAAAGCTTGCTGTTCCAAATGACGGTCAAGAATCAGTTCAAGAACAAACCGGCACGGATGAACCTATGACGAATTTGCCGCTCACGGCAGCCGTCATGGGCTTGCTCCTGCTTTTGCTGGTTGCGGAATGGGAGGTGTACCGGCGTGGGCATACAGGTTAACGCCCCTTGGTTCCTGTTCCTTCTGCTCCCATGGGGAGTATATATATGGTGGATGGCCGCCGCCGCTCCGCGATTAACAGGCATCCGCAAAATAGCGGCAATCAGTACCCGTAGTCTGATCTTGCTGCTCATTATTGCATTAATTGCCGGTCTGCAGCCGTATCGCAAGCTTCAGCACGTCAATGTGGCGTTTGTTGCCGACCGTTCGGCAAGCGTAAATCAGGAAAACGCGATTGGCGCCTGGATTGGCGAGGCGTGGAGAAACAAGGAGGCAGACGATATTGGCGGAATCATCTCGGTTGGCGCCAACCCCATTATCGACAAAGCGATGTCTGCAGATGATTTGCCAAGTGAAACGGGTTATACCTTTCATACCGGGCTGAACGGCGGTTACAGCGATCTGGCCAAAGGGCTGCAGCTGGCGGGCGCCCTGCTGCGCGACAATGGCGGGGGAAGGATCGTGTTGTTGTCCGACGGCGAGGAAAATGCAGGCGACGCCAGAAGAAGCGCAAGGCTTTTATCGGATGCGGGCATTCCGGTTGATGTCGTGCATTTATCCTCCCGTCAGACAAGGGACGTGTCCGTGGAAGAGCTTCAAGTTCCCCAAAATTTGGGACAAGGCGAAACCTTTGCGCTCGAGGTGGAGCTTCAGAGCACGTTCGCCGGGGAAGCCCTAATCCGTTTGTATCAGGATAATACGGAAATCGGCACATCAATGGTGCAGGTCGAACGTGGCAGCAACCGTTTTGTGATGCAAAGCTTGGCGCTGGAAGCTGGCTTTCACCGGTTCCGCGCGGAAGTATTTGCGGACGGGGACGAACAGCCGCTAAATAACGAGGCCTATGCGTTCAGCCGCATAAGCGGTCCGCCCATGGTGCTGATCGTGGAGGGAACAACGGGTTCGTCCGCCAATCTGGAAGCGGCGCTTAAATCGTCCGCTATTGCATACAGGACGATTATGCCGGAGCAACTCTCGGTAGAGTTGGCGGAATATGCTGCATACGACAGCATTATTTTGAACAATGTGCCCGCAACGCGCATCTCTGAGAAGCCTATGGAATGGATTGGCAAAGCGACGTCCCAATATGGAGTCGGCCTTGTTATGCTTGGCGGCGATCAAAGCTTCGGGCTGGGCGGTTATTTCCAAACCCCCATTGAGCGCGCGCTTCCGGTATATATGGATTTGCAGGGCAAAAAGCAAATGCCAAGCCTTGGCCTCGTTCTGGTCATTGACCGTTCCGGCAGTATGGCGGATGGGCCGTTGGAGTTGGCCAAGGAAGCCGCCATGCGCACGATCGAATTGCTTCGGGATCAGGACACGGTAGGCGTTGTCGCATTCGACTCTTCTCCGTGGTGGGTTGTTGAGCCGACCAAGCTGGATCAGCGCGACGAGGTTATCGAAAAAATCAAGGGTATTCAGCCTGCCGGAGGCACCGAAATTTATTCCGCCCTGAACGAAGGGTATAAAGCGTTGAGCGAAATCGACGCCCAGCGAAAACATATGATTCTGTTAACCGATGGGCAATCCGCAACGCAAATGAACTACAACATCATTACGGACGCTATGAACGAGGAAATGATGACTCTCTCCACCGTAGCGATCGGGCAAGGCTCGGATCAGGCGCTGCTGGAGCGTCTTGCCCAAAATGCCAACGGACGATATTACTATACGACCGATCAAAGCACGCTTCCGGCGATTTTTAGCCGTGAAACGGTACTCATGTCCCGGACTTACATCGTGGACGGAGCTTTTACGCCAAAGACCGGGGAAGCGGGGGATTGGTCCAGGCTATGGCACAACGGTCTTCCGTCCCTTCAGGCGTATATCGCAACAACGGCAAAAGAGCTCGCCGAGGTGGCCTTATGGTCTCCGGACGGCGATCCCGTCTTGGCGCGTTGGACATACGGCTCGGGACGAAGCCTTGCATGGACTAGCGATGCCGCTGGCAAATGGTCGCCCGATTGGATGACCTGGGACCGGTTTCCCGCCGTATTCGCGGAATGGGTGAAGTGGACCTTCCCGCAGTTTGAAAGCCAGCCGTATCAAATTTCTCTGCAACGCGACGGAGGGACGGCTACCGTAGTGGTTGAAAGCGATGATGCGGCGGGTTTGGGCAATGGCGATTCGGACAAGCTGGTCGCAATGCTGGAAAGCGGGGGAGGCACCGCATCCGTACTGGAGTTGATGCCGGTTGCTCCTGGCCGATACGAAGGGAAAGTGGCAACGCCTGATCCTGGAGCTTATCTGGCGCAGATCGGAACCCGAACAGAAGATGCTGAGGGTGCTTCTGCGGTGGCGGGTGGTTCCACTGTCGGCTTTGTTGTACCCTACGCGCCGGAATACCGGATTGGCGGGGAGGAAGGTTTGGAGCTGTTGAACCAGCTTGCAGACACAACCGGCGGCCGTGTTATGACGCTTGAAGATGCTGCTGAAGCATTCCGGGAAGCTCCCATACAGGCGAAGCTGCCTTATGATTGGAGCAGACTTCTGCTTATTGCTGCGCTTTTGCTTTGGCTGCTTGATATTGCGTTGCGGAGGTTGTCCGTGCCTTGGGGCAAATGGCTGTCGGGAGTTAAGCTGACTACCGGTTCTTCAGCGGGAAATACTAAAGGCGCTGCTGGCGCAAGCCCTGCGGGGGTCTCCTTGCACAAGCTGCGCGAGCGAACGGGACAGAAGCGGAAGTTTCTGGATGCGAATACGCCGCACGATGAGGCAAAGGGACATACACGAATGCCGGATGTTGTGAGGGCTGAGCGACGTAGTACGACCGTGCCGTCACCGGAACGCAAGAGTAATGGAGGATCGTTGGAGAATGATGTAACCGATCAAGGACGTCAGAGTGTGTTTGGGGCCAAGGCACAGCCTTCGCAGCAATCTCCTGAAGCACAGAGCGGGGGTGGTGAAGCCGGGCAGTCCTCGGCTAAATCCCAAACGATAAACCGGCTTCTTGCGGCCAAGCAGAAAAACAAACGCTAACAAGGTTGCGGTCATGCCGGTTCAGATGGATACCCATATGTGATCGATTATACAATGGCATGGACAGTTGGGCTCCGAACAGTTACAATTCTGTCTAGGGAACATGTTAGACACCGCCAGTATGGGGTGAAAGACGGTGAATGATGCCCTTAAGCGGGTTAGCATACACACCTAAGCGGAATTGTTCCGCAAGTAGATTGGAGGATGGCACAATGCATGCTGAAATTTCGTCTCAAGAGCTTTTTGAAAGGTTGTCAAACGGCGAAGGGCTGAATCTGATTGATGTCCGGGAGCCCGATGAGTGGGAAGAAGGGCACATCAAGGAAGCGCGCAGTATTCCGCTGTCCCAATTTCAAGCCCGTGCTCATGAAGTGCATGACATCGAAGGGGAAGTTGTGTTCATATGCCGAAGCGGAGCCAGAAGCGGCAGAGTTTGCGAGTTTCTGACGCTGCAAGGTTTCGAGGTAGCTAATGTCGTGGGTGGAATGCTGGCTTGGCCGGGAGAGATTGCTACCGGATCATAGGCACGCCCCGTATTAATTAGCCTTAACGATAGAAGAGCCGCGCTCCCAGCAAGGGGGGGGGATGCGCGACTCTTTTTTTGCGGCTTTTAAACGACATAGGCCGCGGAAATTGGTTTAAGGCTTGCTTTGTCCGAAAATGGCGGCAAATGCATGAATATTTGCCGTCAGCGCAGGAGAATCGGCTGGCTGTATGCGCTTGAACATATCCGATACAAAAGCGGAAAGGGAGGAAGTGTCGGTATTCTTGAAGCGGCTTCCCGTATCCGTATCAGCCAGCTTTTGCTTGAGCGCTTTGGTTTCTTCGCGGAATTCATCGCGCCATTCCTGGTTTCTTCCCGACGTTTTGACAAATTTCAATAGGATGGACAGTTTTTCTGTAATATCGGTCGCGTTTTTATACTTCTCAAAAGTTTGCGGATCGAATCGTTCCATCAATTCGCTAGGGTGGATATAATCCTCAGGCGCGCCGGCTGGGCGGCTCGGGAGGTTTGCATACTTCATTTGGCCGGTTGAGGCATCCATTTCGCCTGTTTTGGCTATTGCCCCAATCTGCTGAATGGTGCTCAGAAACAAATCTTTGTTTTTAGGGTCTTTTATGTAGTTGTCGGCAATAAAGCGGGCTTGCGCCATTCCGGCGTCCAGCAGGGCATTCCTTTCGTCCTGACTGAGATCTCCTTGCGGATAAAAATTATTTTGAATAATGCTGTTCACGCCGTCTTTGATATTCTCCGGCTGACCCTGAAGGCTTTTGTCCAAGGCTGCATTGATTTCGGTGCCGCCCCAATACACGGCCGGCTTGTGCTGGATGTCTCCGGCAGCCAGTTCTCTTCCTTCGGAACTGATGTCCAGCAGATCAACGTTTTCGACTCGGCCTATCGATTCAATGGCCTGTTTGAATTGATCTCCCTTGCTCAAGGATGCGGCTGTGCCGCGTTTAAGATGTTCGGGAATCCAGTTTGCTGTTGTTGCAGGTACTTTCATCTTTTTCTCCTCATTTCCATCTTGAAGGTCATACTAATAATATCGGCATTGCAGGCCAGGAAATGAAGAGATTGGAAAATATGGAATGTAACCCATTGACGTCAAATATGTTTACACATCGCATGATTTTGTTATATAGTATAAGATAAAAATCTGGAGGCAGGGAGGAATGGCAATGAGAACTACATCTGGAATACACTGCGAGCCCCACTCTAACGTGAAGTCAATGTCAGAAAATGTATCGTATGATTGGCTGAAGATGATGCCTAAGGTCGATTTGCATTTGCATTTGGATGGAAGCGTAAAGCCGGAAACGATATTGGCATTGGCTCAAAAAAGCGGCGCGAGCCTGCCTGCCAACTCTGTTGAAGAGCTGCTCCCTTATATGAAAGCGGACAAAGGATGCCTTTCGCTTGCGCAATATTTGGAAAAGTTTGATTTTGTTTGTCCGTTTCTTCAAACGGCTGAGGCCTTGGAGCTGGCTGCATTCGAGGTTGTGGAACAAGCGGCGGAACATCATTGCCTCTACATTGAAGTCAGGTTTGCTCCTCAGCTTCATACAGAATCCGGTCTTAATGCGGATGAGGTCATAGCGGCCGTCATAGCGGGTTTGAACAGAGGAGAGAGGCGCTTTGGCGTAAAAGCCCGCTGTATTGCCATCTGTCTGCGAGGCCATACCGGAGAGATGAATCTGGAAGTTATTTCTGCAGCGTCACGTCATTTGGGACGCGGGCTGGTGGCGGTTGACCTGGCCGGCGCGGAAGCGGCCTATCCGGCGGAGCTGTATTCGGAAGAATTCCGGCTTGCCAGGGAATTGGGCCTTCCAGCAACCATTCACGCTGGCGAAGCAGCCGGCGCGGAGAGCGTACGAGAAGCCGTTCTTGGTCTCAACGCAAGACGAATCGGTCATGGCATAAGGATGCGGGACAACAGCGAGGTCATGTCTCTGATCGCAGAGATGGATATTCCTCTTGAACTTTGCCCTGTAAGCAATCTGCAGACCAAAGCTGTGGAGAGCTGGGAGGACTATCCGCTTCGCTTTTATATGGAAAGAGGCATTACCGTAACGGTCAATACCGACAATCTGACGGTGTCGGACACAACGATCACCAAGGAGTACAGCGAGCTCTGTCAGCATTTCCGCCTGTCTGCAGAGGAGTTATGCGGCCTCGTCATGAATGGCGTGAAATCGGCTTTTTTGCCGGCTGCCGAAAAAGAAGAGCTGCTGCAAAAAATGGCGGCAAGCCAGTTGGCCTGGCTTGCGTCGGCTTCTACATCAACATTTCCTTGATTTGCAGCGCCATTCGGATACGTAAACTGTCGGCGGGGTTGCGCACCTGCGCCCCCGTCAGCTGTTCGATCCGGTTGAGCCGGTACAGCACGGTATTCCGATGAATGTACAGCTGTTTGGCCGTTTCGCCGATATGGCAATGATTGTCGTAAAAAACGCTGAGCGTGCGCCGCCATTCCAACTGCTCGCTTTCTTCGATGCCGCTCCAATCCTCGAATGTATCCCGCACAAATTCCTGAAGATCGTCAACGGGAATCAGCTTCAGCAGATCAACCAATTCCTTCGTATGATAAAACTGGACGAACTTGGCCTTGTTATGGCTTCGTCCCAATTTATAGGCATCCGTCGCTTGCTTAAACGCTTTTGGAATATCCAGCAGCTTGGAAAAGGGGCTGCTTATCCCGAAGTTTAATTGGACGGCGCTGGCTGAGGCGATCGCTTCCGCTAAATTCGTCAATTGTCCCGCCAATCGCAGTTTGCCTTCCGCAGCAGAGCCTATCCATTCTTTTCCATGCAGCAGCAGTACAAATTTGTCTTTTAACGTGAAGAGGACACCCTCGCTTTTCAATAATTGAAGCTGCTTGCTGATATCCTGATACAAGGCGTCGGTTTCGCGCGCTTTTTTCTCCATGGCTCCCGGGTCGTTCCTGCCTGGCGTTTGCCGTTCATCTCCCTCTCTGCCGCACAAAATGCACAACATGGACTCTCCGGGAAACAATCCGTATTGCTTGCCCCGGTGAATAATTTCCTGCTCTGACTGGATGTCTCCTTGAACCAGCTCCGTAAAAAAATCGATTTTGAAACGGCGCGCCCGGTCCTTGACGGCTTGCGTCTTCAGCATTTCAAAGCCCAATACGTTAGCCGCCTGCTCCAGCGCCAGCCCATGCAGCTTTTGGTGGCTTTCATCTCTTGGGAAAGCGGCGATGTAGCCTTGCCGCTGGTAGGTGGGGATTGGCTGAAGCATAATGATTCCATCGTTTCCGGAGCCATCGCTCGCCAGTACGTGGTACAAACCGCCAGCCAGCGGCTGTTTATTGCCCGGTTTTCCCGCCAAAAAATCGTTTAGCCTTTTCAAGTTGGGCTTATTGGACACCGACAGGCTAATCAGCTCCAGCTGCGGACCCAAAATGACAACGGGAGCAGCGATCAGCTGCGACAGCTTCTCCACAATTTCGCTCAAACCTTCTCCGTTTAGAATCAAGTTGAAAAAGGTATGATGCGTCTCCAAAGCGTAAGTCAGCTCATCCGTTTTATTTTCCAAAATGCTGCTTAAAGCGCCGTTTAACACTTCGCCTAGCGAATAGTCCAAAGATAGCTCCAATAACGGAAAATGGAGATCGTTTGCCGTTTCAATGACGGATGACGGAATTTCCTCCAGAAACCGTTTGGTTTTAATGGCGAGACCGGCGCATCCGGCGCCAGCCATCTGGTGCACAAGCTCCTCTAATGATTCCGGCTGATCCTTGACTGCGTATGCAGTGGTCAGGAGCAGTTCTTGGGGACGAAGATAATGGATGATATCGGGGGCGTCCATCATGTTTACCGACACGACATTGCGGCTTAAGCCGTTAACGCCTGCGGCAATTCGCGTGTTGCGCAGGGACGGAATCTGCAATAAATCTTTTAGCAGCATAACATTCGCCTCACTTAAATGTTAGTATATATGACATATAATAACCTGTTTTTAACGTTCGGGAAAGGGATATGTCAGCTATATTTAGATAGCTTGCACGAAGCTAGGGGCAAACACTGGTGAAAATGTACAATGACAAATGTTCGATCCCGTCATATGATAAGTTCAATTCAATTTAATGTGTTAGGTAATATGACATAAAGGGGTGGGGCGATGAAGTCAAATGGAATGCCGCCTGATCCTTGTATGCTGATGACACCAGATATTGTGGAGATCCATCCCGATGTTTATCGGGCCATGTACGCGGAAGAGACCTCGCCTGGCGGATTGGAAGCCGTTATGGAAGAAACAACAGCCATGCTGAAAGTGCTGCTGCAGACTTCCAACGGATTTTCGTTTACGGGAAGCGGGGTACCAAGATCGGGAACCGAGTTATTGGCCGAGAAGCTGTTGCGGCATAGCGAGACGGTTCTTGTGCCCGTTTATGGAGGAGACGGTTTGCGTCTCGCCGGGCGGCTGGAGCGCTGCGGTGCTGACGTTGTAACGATGGAGCAGCAGTGGGGTCGAATATTTGATCCCGATGAAATTGTAAAAGAGATGAAAAAGCGGCGGCCTGCTTTGGTTAGTCTGGTCCATGGCGATTTGACGACTGGCAAAATGCAAAGCCTCGAGGAAATCGGAAAGGCCTGCCAAGAGCTTGATATTTTGCTCCTTGTTGATGTAGGCGCAACATCGGGCTGCGTTCCGCTCCGGATTGACGATTGGCAGGTCGACGCCGTTGCGGGTGGTCCCGGCAAATGCCTCTGCATCCCCGATATGATCGAACAGATCAGCTATAACGAAAGAGTCGAAGCGCGGCTTGCGGGCCGCAGATGGAGCATCAGAAGCCACGAAGCCAGAAAACGGGCCGATAGTCAGCGGGAAATGACGCGTCAAGGAGACGGACTGGAAAGCCATCGCGGGCTGCGGGCGCTGAGGGAAGGATTATCCATAGCGCTTCGTGAGGGAATAGAATCCAGATTCGCCAGGCAGCAATTGCATGCGGGAGCGCTGGAAGCCGGACTTCTCGCGATGGGGCTACGGCCATTCGGCGCTGGCGAGGGCAATCTCCCAATGATGGCGGTTGTCCTGGTTCCGGAAGGGGTATCGGGAGATGCGACAAAAAATCGGCTATGGGGGCGGGGTATTGCAATTGCGGGTCCACCTCCGGGATTGGATGTCGATATTTGGAGATTGGCAACGATCGGTCCGGGAGCCAATCGGCAGCGTGTTATAAAAACGATTCAGGAAATGGAGCTTGCTTTATTAGAGGAAGGTTTTGGGCTGACGGAGGGGCTGGCTCTTGCCGCTGCGGAAAACTTCTACGAACAGCATTAACAATGCAGCAATGACGATGCAACCAGGGAGGCGGCAATGATGGAGGAATGGGTGAAGGAAGGCAACGGGATGGAGCAAGGTGCATTTGTGAAGCGGTTTGGCTTTTTGTTTGAAAAATCGCCATGGGTGGCGGAGCGTGCATGGGAGAAGCTTCCTTTTGCGGGGAGAGCCGATTTCTTGAGCAAAATGGCCCAGGTCGTGCTCGGCGCCAGTGACGAGGAGCAGCTTATGCTCCTGAATGCCCATCCCGAGCTGGGGGCTCGAATTTCGATGACGGAGTCCTCCGTTAAGGAGCAAAGCGGGGCGGGGCTGGATCGCCTTGCGCGCGACGAAGCCTACATTTTCAGCGAGTTGAACCGGAAATACCGGGATAAATACGGTTTTCCTTTTATTATAGCGGTGCGAGGGCTGACAGCCGATATGATCGCCGATTCTATGCAGTCGCGCATGCAAAGCAGCGTGGATCAGGAAAAACGCAAGGCGCTGGAGGAAGTGTTCAAAATTGCGCTGTTCAGACTTCAGCATATGGAAATGGACAGAGCGATTGTTGGAGGTGGCAAAGGATAATGAAGGGACTTTCCACTCATGTGCTGGATACCGCTGCCGGCATACCGGCCAAAGACGTCAGAATTGAGCTGTACCGTCTGAATGAGGAAAAAGGGGCGGCGCTGGCTTCAAGCGGGCTGACGAACGGAGATGGCCGAATCGAAGGGGCGCTGCTTGCCGGAGATGAATTGGAATCCGGACAATATGAAATCCGGTTTTATATCGGGGAATATTTCAGAAATGCTCCCCATACGCGCTTTATGCCAACGATCTGGGAGGTTATTCCCGTTCGTTTCGTTGTTGAAGAAAACGGCAGCCATTACCATATTCCGCTGCTGGCATCGCCCGGAGGTTATACCACTTACCGGGGAAGCTGATTGGGAGGCTGGCTTCAAGCCATAGAGCGGCTGCCGCTGGGCCCAATGCGGCGAGAGGAGAAATTAACATGTCATCAATCTTGATTAAAAATGCGCAAATCGTAGCTATGGACGAAAAAGGAACAGTGGAAACCGGTGACGTGCTGATTGAAGGTGGTGTCATTTCGAAGGTTGGCGGCTCCTTTGATGCTGTCGCAGACAAGGTGATTGAGGCCGCTGGCAAGGTTCTGCTCCCGGGATTTGTTCAAACCCATATCCATCTTTGCCAGACGTTGTTTCGCGGGCGCGCCGACGATCTGGAGTTGCTGGATTGGCTGAAAAAGCGGATTTGGCCGCTGGAGGCGGCACATGACGAGGAGTCCGTTTATTATTCCGCAATGCTTGGAATCGGCGAATTGCTTCGCAGCGGCACAACGACCATTCTGGATATGGAGACAGTGCATCATACCGACGCGGCGTTTCGCGCTATCGAGGAAAGCGGGATCCGGGCGTTGTCGGGCAAAGTGATGATGGATCACGGAACCGAGGTGCCTCTTCCGCTGCAGGAGAATACAGAGAAATCCTTGCGCGACAGCGTGGAGCTACTGGAAAAATGGCACGGAAGGGACAACGGCCGCATTTCATACGTCTTTTGTCCCCGATTTGTTGTCTCTTGCACCGAGGAGCTGTTAATCGGCGTCCGGGATTTATCGAAGAAATATGGCGTGAAGGTGCATACCCATGCTTCTGAAAATATTGGCGAAATCGCTTTGGTAGAGAGCGAGCGAGGGAAACGGAACGTGGCTTATCTGGACCATATCGGACTTGCTTCGCCGGATCTGATATTGGCGCATTGCGTCTGGCTTGACGAGGATGAAAAGAGGATTATCCGGGATCGAGGCGTCAAGGTAACGCATTGTCCAGGCTCTAATTTGAAGCTGGCGTCCGGCATTGCGGAGATTCCGGATTTGCTTGGCAGACATATCCATGTGGGCATCGGCTCTGACGGAGCGCCATGCAACAATACGCTTGATATGTTTTCGGAGATGCGTATGGCGGCGCTTGTGCAGAAGACGCTTCACGGCCCAACCGTGATGGATGCGCGGCAGGTGCTGCGCATGGCGACCATGGGCGGCGCGGAGGTGCTGGGGATGGAGAAGGAAATAGGGAGCATTGAAGCAGGCAAAAAAGCCGATTTGATTTTGCTGGAGCTGGATGAGTTTCATGCCTATCCTTCGTTTCAGGCAGATCCCTATTCCCGTATTGTTTATTCCGCTGGCTACAGCGATGTGGATACCGTCATGGTTGACGGCAAGCTGTTGATGGAGAACAAATCCCTGCTCACGGTCAATAAGCAGACCGTGCTGAGAGAAGCGGACCGTTCCATTGAACGGCTTCTGAAAAGGCTGGCGTAGGGTAATGCTCGCCTTTCATCCTTTACGAAAGGGAGGTGGCGGAGATGGACGCCGCAGATGTTGTCAAAGAGGCATTAAGGATGCCGGGTCGTTGTGTTTTGGCCAGCATTGTTGATGTGGCAGGCCATGCATACCGCAAGGCAGGCTCAATGATGGTGTTGGCGGAGGGAGGCGGCAAGGAGGGCAGTTTAAGTCCTGGCTGTCTGGAAGCCGATCTGGCGGCATATGTGCCCGCCGTTCTCGGCGGGGGCAAGCCGCAGCAGGTGTTATACGATATGACATCCGTCGACGACTTTTCGTGGGGGGAGGCGATTGGCTGCGGCGGGAAAATAACGATTTTGCTGGAGCCGGTAACCGGCCCGCTGTTGAAGGCGCTCTCCGAGGCTGGAGAGCTTTTGGAGAAGGGAGGCTCAGTCATATTTGTCCGCCATATGGATGACAGCCTGCTGCCCTCCCGATATTCGGCTCTCCTGGCAGACCGTACATCGCTACTTGCACACGATGAGCTATCCGCAGCTGTTGTCCGACCGATTCACACCAAAGAAACTTCCCTCGCTGCTCAATCGGAACATTCGGAGCAATCCTCAGGTGCTGTAAAACGGACGCACGTCAACCAATCCGCTCGAGATTCCTCATGGTCACAAATGGGCCAATCTGGCGTAAAAAGCGACTCCCTTTCGATTACGGAAGACAATAACATCGTTATGTTATGGCATCCCAAGCCAAGATTGGTGCTGTTTGGCGCGGGAGATGATGCAAAGCCGGTATGCGATCTGGCCTTGCGGGCCGGATTTCGGGTGACCGTGGCCGATTTCCGGGAAGGCGTCTGTAAGGCTGAACGGTTTCCCGGCGCAGAGATTGTTTGCGGCTTTCCCTCTGAATTGCGGGGCAAGCTGGACGTTGGAGAAGGAGATTACGTCGTTATAATGAGCCATCAGTTTCAGCGGGATGGGGAGTTTCTGGAGTTTGCGCTTGCCGGCTCCCCTCGTTACATCGGGCTGATGGGTTCGACATCGCGCACAGAGCGGATGCTTGGCGGCAAGCCGGCTCCCTCAATGCTTCATTACCCTGTAGGGCTGCCCATTGCGGGAGACGGTCCGGAGGAAATCGCAATCAGCATAGCTGCGGAGCTGATCAGCGTCAGGCGGGGGAGGATGAAGCATGGGGAGCGGGATAGCGGGATTGTACCTCGCAGCCGGGAGCGCAAGCCGGATGGGGCGAAGCAAGCTTGATATCGAATGGCCTTGCGCGGGCGGAGAGACATTAGGCGGCATGGGGCTTGCTGCCGCGCTGGATTCGCGGCTCGACTCTGTTTATGTCGTTATCCGCAAGGGGAGCGATAGAAGCTGGCTGAAGCCTTATTCTCGGGGACCGGACAGTATTGGAAAACCTTGTGTCATTTTGGAAGCGGAGGGAGCTGAACTGGGCATGTCGCATTCCATACGGAGCGGCTTGGAGACGATTCGGTTATCCGGGGAACTGCCGCGTGGCCTGGTCATATTGCTTGGCGATCAGCCGCTGGTCACCGGTGACATGATCAATCATTTGATTTGCCGCTTCCTTGGCCAAAAGGGACTTGATTACGTCGCCAGCAGCGACGGCGTTACAAGGCAACCTCCCATTCTGCTCGCTAGCAGCATGTATGGCGAGCTGTTAAAGCTGAATGGTGACGCGGGCGCCCGGAAATTGCTGGCAGACAACCAATGGCGAGGCGACGAAGTTTTGGTTCCAGACTTCGGACGATTGCTGGATGTTGATACAGAGGAAGATTTGCAAGAATTGAATCGTTACTACATCGCATTGAAGGGGCAGAGGAAAGAGGAGGGGGAGCGGTGAGCCGATATGCCATTCAAATGAAAGGAATAATCAAGCGCTTTGGCGAGGTGCTGGCAAACGATCACGTAGATTTTTCGGTAAAGCGCGGCGAAATCCATGCGCTGCTGGGCGAAAACGGAGCCGGAAAAAGCACGGTTATGAGTCTGCTGACGGGTATTTACAGAGCGGACAGCGGCGAAATGCTGATTCATGGAAGATCGGCCCGAATTGCATCGCCGCGCGACGCGATGGCGCTTGGCATCGGAATGGTGCATCAGAATTTCCGGCTTGTTCCCACCTTGACCGCACTCGAAAATATTATTTTGGGAGAACGGGGCGAAGTTTGGCGCGGGGGCTCCTGGCGCAAGAAAAAGCTCCGGGAGATCGATGCGATTTGCAGCGCATACGGCTTGGGCGTTGATTTGTTAAAACCGGTATGGAGTCTTTCCGTCGGGGAGCAGCAGAGAGTCGAAATTGTCAAGACGCTTTATCGGGGAGCCGATATCATTCTGCTGGATGAACCTACCTCCGTGTTGACGCCTGGCGAGGCGGAGGTGTTGTTCGCAACGCTGCAAGACTTGAAAAAAAGCGGCAAAACAATGGTGATTACGACGCACAAATTAAAAGAAGTGATGGCCGTGGCGGATGCCATTACCATTATGCGCCGCGGAAAAACGGTGGCCGAATGTAATCCGGAGGACACCGACGCCTCCCGGCTGGCTGAATTAATGGTTGGACGCGAGATAAAGGAGGGTTTGTCCCTCCAGCCGAGGAAGCCCGGGGATATTGTGCTGGCAGTGGACGGCATGACGGTGGCCAACGAGCACGGAGGACGTTCATTGGATGGGGTCAGCTTTCAGGTGCGAGAAGGCGAAATCGTCGGGATCGCAGGTGTAGCCGGCAACGGTCAATTGGAGCTGGCGGAGGCGCTGACGGGGCTAAGGGAATGGGCTGGAGGCCGCATGCATTACCTTGGCAGACGGATGGAGCGCAGTTCCATTCGACAACGCATTCGGGAAGGCATTGCCCACGTCCCGGAAAACCGGATGAAAAGCGGTCTTGCCGGCAGTCTTGGCATTGTTGACAATTTGCTGCTGAAAACCTATGACAGGACCGAGCGCTCCCGCTTTGGACTGCTCAAGAAAAAAAGCAACGCCACTTGGAGCGAAGGCTTAGTCCGCCATTTCGACGTCCGCGCGCCCGACCTGGAGAGCCCTGTCCGACAGCTGTCCGGGGGCAATCAGCAGAAGCTTCTCCTAGCACGCGAAATAGGCCAGGAACCTAAGCTGATGGTGGCGGTACATCCCACGCAAGGACTGGATGTCGGCGCTGCGGAGGCGGTCCACGCCATGCTGCTGGAGCTGCGCAGCGGCGCTGCGGGCGTCTTGCTTATTTCGGAGGATTTGGACGAGGTCATGGGTCTATCCGATCGCATACTCGTCATGTATAACGGCGTTATCGTTGGGGAAGTTGCCGGAGCGCAGCCGGACAAGGAAAAGATCGGCCGTATGATGGCGGGATTGAATCAGTCGGAGGAGGCCGCTGTATGAACCGGAAATCGGCTGCTGAAGTCATTGGCAAGGCGGAAAGGCGCAAAATAGCTTCGCTAAAGCTGCCGTTTGAATTGCAATACGATCACCTTAAAAGGGGCGGAGCGTGGTGGATGCCGCTTGCTTCGGTGCTTGCGGCGCTCGCCATCTGTGCGATTTTTATCTGGCTGAACGGAATGAATCCTCTGACGGTATACGCCAAAATGGCAAAAGGCGCATTTGGCAGCTCCTTCGGCATTAGCGAAACGCTGGTCAAAAGCATACCGCTTCTGCTCTGCGGACTTGGCGTAGCGGTAGCTTACCGCATTTCCATCTGGAATATCGGCGCAGAAGGCCAACTGGTGGCTGGAGCCATTGCGGCAACAGCCGTCACGATCTATATGCCGTCGCTGCCGGGAGGGCTTTACATTCCCGTGATGGCGGCAGCCGGAATGGCAGCGGGCGCGGTATGGGGTTTATTTACCGCAGTGCCCCGCGCTTACTTTGGCGTTAACGAGCTGATTACTTCGCTGATGCTGAATTATGTCGCTTTGCTGCTGCTCGACTATCTTGTTTTTGGACCGTGGCGAGACCCCGCCGGCTTTAATTTTCCGGGCACGCCGCTTTTTCTGCCGGAGCAGCAAATGATGACCTTTCAGGGGACGCGGCTCCACTATGGCTTGCTGTTTGCGCTCGTCGCGGTGGCTGCATTTGCTTTTTTCTTCAGCAAAACGCGCTGGGGCTACGAGATGAAGGTGCTGGGGGCAAATCCGAATGCTGCCAAATACGGCGGAATCTCTATCAACCGCCATATTCTGCTCGTCATGATGATTAGCGGAGGGCTGGCGGGACTTGCAGGCATGAGCGAAGTGTCCGGCGTTGCCCACCGGCTCATGTACGGCATATCGCCGGGTTACGGCTATACCGCCATTATCGTGGCATGGCTGGCCAAGCTGAATCCTTGGGCCATGATCCCGACCTCGCTGTTTGTTGGGGGGTTGATTGTGGGAGGCTACAGCGTTCAGACAATCGGTTTGCCTTCATCCATGTCGATGATGCTGCAAGGCGCGATTCTCATTACGCTGATCGGCGGTGAAATGTTGGGGAAATACCGTTTGGTTCGCCGCTGATCATTCTTTGCCGAGGTCATCTGTCAGGGTGGTCTGCAAGCTCATCGGTCAAAATCGTTTGCCGGAGTCAGTTTGGGTGATGGTAGGAGGTTATGGGGATGGATTTTTACATTTATCTGATTATTGCGGCAATTTCATCCGGTACGCCTCTTTTGTTCGCCGTGCTGGGCGGCATCTTGAGCGAACGCTCCGGCGTCATTTTCCTGGGGACGGAGGGCACCATGCTGATCGGCGCGGTTGTTTCGTGCCTGACCTTCGTGGGGACCGGCAATATGCTGCTGTCCGTACTGGCTTCGCTGGCCGCCGCGGGCGGAATCGGCCTCGCCCATGCTTTTCTCTGTGTGACTCTGCGGGCCAACCAGATTGTCAGCGGTTTGGCGCTGACTCTTTTTGGAACCGGGCTTAGCGCTTATCTGGGCAAGCCGGTCGCGGGCGCGGCCCTCGCTGTGGCGGTTCCGCGGGTTTCCATGCCATGGCTGGAAAAGCTTCCTTTTGCGGGCGCCATCTTCTCCAATCTGGATCTTTTTGTCTGGATCAGCTTTGGACTCGTTGCCGTGCTTTATCTCTATATGTACAAAACGTCGTGGGGGCTTCATCTCAGGGCAATCGGAGACAATCCCGCCACCTCCGACGCCATGGGGCTAAGGGTGGGCCTGACGCGGTATCTCCACGTTATTGGCGGAGCCATGCTGATGGGGCTTGCCGGGTCATATCTGATCATGGTGTATTCGCCGAACTGGATGGAAGGCATGACCTCCGGCAGAGGCTGGATCGCCATCGCATTAATCATTTTGGCGGCCTGGAATCCGCTCTATGCCTTGGGCGGAGCTTATTTGTTTGGCGGTCTGGACGCTTTGGGCTTCCGCCTTCAATTAATGGATATCGGAGTCCCGTCCTATTTTCTAAAAATGCTGCCTTATCTCGTAACGATTCTTATCCTGATGATTGTGGGCTGGCGGGGGCGGCATCGGCCGTCACCGGAGCCCAAGGCGCTTGGCGCTGCATATGTGCGCGAGCAGAGGTTTTGAGGAAGGAGGCCGGACCCATATGGCTGTTCACTATGGAAATCGCACGGTGAAGGTTGCTGAACCTTCTTCGCTCCAGGAGGCGTGGCATCTGAAGCAGGAAGGCGGCGCGGGAGCCGTCTATGTATCCGGGGGCACGCTGCTGAGGACGCAGTGGGAAAATGGCGTTGCTCCGGCGCCGTCGCTAATGATCGGCCTGGATGGCGTCAAGAAATACAGTGGGATCGCATTCGACGCGGAAAAAGAGGAGTTAGTTATCGGCGCGTTGACTAGCTTGGAGGATTGCAGGCGGAGCTGCGTGCTGGCTGAGCATGCCCCTGTCTTGGTTCAAGCCGTGTCAGCCATTGCGGCGCCTTCGATTAGAAGGCTTGCTACTCTGGGAGGGAATATTGCCAGCTTGTCGGGCGATGCCGTTACCGCTTTGTTGGCGTTGGATGCCGAGCTCGTTTTATACAGAGGCGGCCCTGAGCCGGAAATCATGAGTTTAGTGGACTGGCTGGAAGGAGGGAGCCACGCCAGGGAAAACGGCGCTTTAATCCTTGAAGTTGCTATTCCTGCAAGCGAAAGGACAGGCGCAGCCGGAAACGTGAGCAGAATTGCAAATGGAGTCGGATACTCAAGTGGAAAAGAAGATGGAAGCGGAACGGCAAGTGGAACCGGAAGCATAAGCGGGCATTCAAATGAAACCGGTACTGCAACTGTGGTCGGCAATGCAGCGCAAGGTGAGGCAAGTGAAAAGCAAGTGGAGCTTCGGGGTTTCAGCTTTTTTGAAAAGCTGGGCAGGCGGGAAGCCTTTACCCCCTCCGTCGTAACCGTTGCGGCAATAGGGAGCATTGATCGAAAGGGCAGATTCCGGCAGGTCCGGTTGGTTGCAGGAGGGGGAGCGGCGCTGCCGCATCGGCTGTACGAAGCGGAGCGCTACCTGAATGGCCAGACGCTGGGCCGTTCCTCCATAGCTGCCCTGCACACCCTGATCAGAGAGGGCTGCGCTGTTGCGGGCGATCCCTTTGCCGGCGCGGATTACCGCAAGGAGGTTTCCGCCAATCTTTTAACCGCGAGATTGTGGACGCTTCTGGAGCTGTGAAGCCAGCGTTTTACTAATGGGAAAGGGGGGGATGTGAATGCTGCTTAATCGGGAATCCGCAGGGAAGCGGTGGAAAACAAGGCCGGATGGCCCGGCAAAGGTGTCGGGGAGCCTGAGCTATTTGACCGATCTCTCTATGCCGGGCATGCTGCACGGAAAGGTGCTGAGAAGCTCTTATCCTCATGCCAGAATTATTGACATTCGCAAGGAGGAAGCGCTCAGAGCGCCCGGAGTGGCGGCGGTGCTGACTCACGAGGATGTGCCGGGCTTAAACGGCTTTGGCATCGTCAACCCTGATCAGCCGGTGTTTTGCAGCGAGGTTGTGCGGTATACCGGGGATGCGATTGCCGCCGTTGCGGCTGAAACCAAGGAGCAGGCATTATACGCGCTGTCGCTCATTCAAGTAGACTATGAACCGCTGCCCGTCGTGACCGATCCCGAAGAAGCGCTCCTGGAGGATGCGCCGCTGCTTCATCCCGGCGGAAACGTGCTGCATAGGACGGATTATAGCCGGGGAGAGCCGGAGCAGGTTTTTGAGGGCTGCGCGCACGTAACGGAAGGCATCTATTATACGCCACGCCAGATGCATGCCTATATGGAGACGGAAGGCGGACTTTTTGTGCCGGAGGAGGACGGACGGCTGACCGTGTACGCCGCTACCCAGCATGGCTTTAAGGACCGGATGCAGCTTTCCCGCATTTTGGCTATACCGGAGGACCGGATCCGGATCATTTCCAGCCCGATCGGCGGCTCCTTTGGCGGAAAGGATGAATTAAACGTTCAGCCATATGGCTCGCTCCTGGCGCTGGCGACGGGAAAGCCGGTCAAAATACACAATTCCCGCCGCGAATCTGTAACGGCAGGCCTCAAGCGCCATCCGATGAAGCTGATCATGAAAACAGGCATGGACCGCAACGGGAAGCTGCTTGCCCATCGAGTAACGATCGTGGCGGATACAGGCGCCTACAGCACGTTGGGAGGACCTGTGCTCAATTTTGCGACCGAACAAAGCATTGGCCCTTACCGCATCCCCCATGTTTCGGTAAAAGGCGTTTCCGTGTTTACCAATAACGGAGTATCGGGCGAATTTCGCGGATTCGGCGGCAACCAGTCTATCTTCGCGCTTGAAAGCCAGTTGGACCGGCTTGCGGCAGCTTCGGGCATGGACCCTTGGCTGCTGCGACGGATCAATCTGAGAGAGCGGAACGATCCCGGGCCGCTTGGCCAAACGGTGCTGCCAAACGACGGACCGGATCAAGTGTGGCAATCCGTAGCAAGCTCGTCGATTTGGCAGAGAAGGGAAATGGTGAAAAAAGGCGAGCCAAAATCGCCGCCATGGATAAAACGGGGTGTCGGCGCGGCAATGACCATGCATGGCTCCGGTCTTGGCTACGGCATACCGGATCCCGGAGGCGGAAGGCTGGGTTTAAGCGCCGATGGCAAGCTGGAGGCGGCATTCAGCTTTGAAGAGTTCGGCCAAGGCATAACGGCCACGCTGGAAATTATGCTAACGGAGATGCTGGGCTGCGACCGTGGCGATTTGCGCATCGTCATCGGAGATACCGATCGTACGCCGCATAACGGCTCCAGCACGGCTTCCCGCTCCACGACGGTTGCCTATATGGCGCTTAAGGATCTGGTTCCGCGTTTATCGGAGATCCTGTGTCGAATAGCTTCGCAAACCTACGGTTTGCCGACCGCCGGGCTTCGGACGGGACCGGGAGGAGTTTGGCGCAAAGCAGATGCGGACGGTTTTGACGGGTATGTTGAAAATAAGGCTTCTCCGCTGATTACGTATGCGGCGTTGGCTGCCGCTGCGGGAGAGGAAATACAGCTGGAGGCGGATTTTCATTTCCCCGTAACGCCGGATCCTGTCGTCGGCGGCCATTATCTGTACACGGCTACCGCAGCTGCCGTGGAGGTTGAGATTAACCTGTTGACCGGAGCAGTTTCAGTGCTGGATCAATATCATGCCGTGGCGGCGGGACCGGCCGTCAATCCCATGGGATATGTCGGGCAAATCGAAGGAGGGAGCGTTATGGCGCAAGGCTTTACGTTGTTCGAGGATGTGTTGTTTAGCGATGGGGTCCCGCGGACCATGAATTTTGACACCTATTTGATACCCGGCATTTGCGACATATCGCCAGGCTTTCAAATCGATGCCATACAGGAGCTGCCGCAAGATGATCCGTACGGGCCGCGCGGCATCGGCGAAGTTGGTTCCGTGGTCCTTGCGCCGGCTGTTACGGCTGCCGTCCATCATGCCATCGGGATATCCATCGGCAAACTTCCCATTTCAAGGGAGGAGCTGAGCGGCGTTTTGCCCGACCTGTTGAGCGAAAAGGTGGGATCGCCATGAGCGGATACATCTGGAGGGCAAGCGTAAACGGCCAGGAGGCGGAGGTTGCAGCGGAGCCGTCGGATAAGCTGGTTGTGCTGCTAAGAGAGGCTCTGGGCCTGACAGGCACCAAGGTGTCCTGCGAGCTTGGCCGATGCGGAGCTTGCATGGTGCTGTTGGACGGAAAAGCCGTCAATTCCTGCCTGGTCATGGCCTATCAGTGCAGCGGAAAAACGATTACGACGATTGAAGGCTTGGCCCAAGGGGAGACACTTCATCCCGTTCAGCAAGCCTTTTTGGAGGAAGGAGGGTTTCAATGCGGCTATTGCACGTCGGGCATGATTATATCCGTTAAAGCTTTGCTGGATGAACATTCCAGTCCGACGAGCGAACAGATACGAGAAGGATTGTCGGGCAATTTATGCCGCTGTACGGGTTATGGAGGCATCTTGCGCGCGGTGAAGTCTTGCAAAATCTAGATATAAATGGAGAGGGGAAACCAAATGAAAAACATGTACAAAAAAACGGCCGTTGCCGCACTATCCCTAATGATGCTGTTCATCGCCGCTTGTTCGCAGGCATCCGCGCCCGCCGCAAGCCCAAGTCCGTCTCCATCCCCGTCTCCGTCACAAGAGTCAGGTGGCGCTGAAGCGTCTCCCGAAGCCGAGAAGGAGCTTCCGAAGGTTGCATTTGTCTATATCGGCGTGCCTGGTGACGGGGGCTGGACCTTTGAGCATGACAAAGGCCGCCAGATGGTGGAGGAAACCTTCGGCATTAAAGCGACCGTTGTCGAAAATGTCCCTGAAGGTCCGGATGCCGAGCGCGTTTTCGAGGAGCTTGCTCAAGAAAATGATATTATTTTCGGCACCAGCTTTGGCTACATGGATTCCATGGTGAATGTGGCTGGCAAATATCCCGACGTTAAATTCATGCACGCAACCGGCTACAAAACGTTGCCGAATCTCGCAACCTATCAAGGGAAGGGGTACCAGCCCGGCTATCTTGCGGGATTGGCGGCAGGCAAGCTGACCCAAAACAACAAAATCGGCTACGTCGGAGCATTCCCGATACCGGAGGTCATCTATACGATCAATGCGTTTACGCTGGCCGCCCAAAGCGTCAATCCCGATATCGAAGTGTCGGTAGTTTGGAGCAATACGTGGTTTGACCCCGCGACGGAGCGCCAGGCGGCTATTACGCTGTTGGACCAAGGCGTCGACGTGCTGGCTAACTACCAGGATTCGCCCGCCGGCATTCAGGCGGCGCAGGAGCGCGGCGTTTGGGGCATGGGCAACGACTCCGACATGAACCGCTACGCGCCGGAAACCTATGTAACCAATCCCGTTTTGAACTGGGGCCCCTACTACGTAGAGGTGATTCAGGACTTGATCGACGGCGTTTGGGAAAGCCATTCCTATTATGGCGGGTTTAAAGAAAACATGGTGGATATCGCCCCGTTTGGCAAAAATGTTCCCCAGGACGTCCAGGAGCTTGTGAACAGCGCCAAAACCGACATTTTGGATGAAAAGCTGCAAGTCTTCACCGGGCCGATCTACGATCAGGGAGACGAATTGAAGGTTGCGGAAGGCGAGTTCCTGAAGCAGGAGGATATTTTGATCATGGACTATTTTGTCAAGGGCATTAAAGGCACGATCCCGAAATAACAGCCATGAGGAGGAGCTCCGATATGACGGTTCAAACCTTGCAAGATCCAGCGCTTCTTCATTTATGGCATCCCGTTCTGCTGTCGTCTCATCTTGGAGAAGCTCCGGCGGCTGTTGAAGTGCTGAATGAGCGTGTGGTTGTGTTCCGCACTTCGCGCGGCGTTCACGCCTTGAAGGATTTGTGCATTCATCGTGGCGTGCCCCTGTCGCTTGGCAGGGTGAGCGGAGACGAAATCGTATGTCCTTACCATGGTTGGACGTACGATACTTGCGGCAAATGCACCCGCATCCCGTCCTTGCCGGAAGGCGCAGCGATTCCGCTCAAGGCGGCAACGCCCGGCTTTCGCTGTCTTGAAGCTTATGGTATCATATGGGTGTGTCTGGGGAGTCCGGCAACCGAAGAACCCGTTATCGGGCAAAACGGCTTGCGGGAGGATTTTGTCCAGGTATACATGGGGCCTTACGAAATTGAAGCGGCTGGCCCGCGCGTCGTAGAAAATTTTCTGGACGTCTCTCATCTCATGTATGTGCATGGGGGGCTGCTCGGCGACAGCGAATATTCGGAAATTAACGATTATCGCGTGCATGAAGCAGGAGGGACGCTTGCAACCGACGAAATCGAAGTATATCAGCCCGATCCTGACGGAAGAGGCGTTGGGGTCAATACCTTCTACACCTACGAAATCTATCATCCCATGAGCGTCTCGCTGACCAAGCGGATTGATGGTTGCGACGACCGGTTTCATCTTTATTTATTTGTACTGCCACGCAATATCGGCCACAGCACGGCATTTATGATTATGGAGCGCAATTACGCGCTGGATGAACCGGAGGAAACCTTCGTATCCTTCCAGGACCTGCTGCTGGAGCAGGACCGAGTCATCGTGGAAAATCAGAAGCCTGAGCTGCTGCCGCTGGATTTGCAGGCAGAGCTGCATCTCAAATGCGACAGATTGAGCATTGCCTACCGCAGAATGCTGCAAAGCTCCGGAGTTACCTTCGGAACGGAATAGGCTTGACAAAGCGTGCGCATCGCCGGTAATCCATCCGGCTTGCGCCGCTTTTTTATTATAAGTGCGGGTTCTAAAAGTTTGGTTTTCAGTACCGAGAAGATGAGATGAAGCTAGAAATGGAGGAGCGGAGCTTAGTGGGAGCTAAGTGAGCACCGGACATTTCGGCTGAATTTCATATTCGATGCTGATTATGCCGCGAGGCATGCTTCGTAATGGAAAGCGTACTTTTTGAACAACCTCTAAAAAGAAATGGTGATGAAGATGAATATTCGCAAACTTAGATTGCATGATACAGACAACACATTGTCCAGCGAGGACCGGGACGAATACGAAAAGGATTATGCGCGCCTGATCCAATCGCCCGCTTTTCGCCGGCTGCAAGGAAAATCTCAAGTATTCGGAGCGGGCTCCGGAGACTATTACCGTACAAGATTGACCCATTCCATCGAGGTGTCGCAAATCGCGCGCGAGGTGGCAAGGCGCCTCTCCAAAACGTACGGCTTTCTCGCGAACAATGAACATCCCGGCCTGATGCTGCTGCCCGAGGTTGTGGAATGCGCGGCGCTCGCCCATGACCTGGGCCATCCGCCTTTTGGACATAAGGGCGAAGAGGTGCTGGATCATATCCTGCGTGAACGCCATGGCATTTCTTATGAAGGAAATGCGCAAAACTTCAGAATTTTAATGTTTCTGGAGAAACGGGCGGGCAGCGAAAGAGGGCTTGACCTGACGGCGGCCGTGCTGCTGGCGATCAACAAATATCCTTATTGCCTGAACCATCCCTCCCGGATGAAGGGGGTTTATCCCATGGAATGGGCCGGCATCAGCTACCTCAGAGATCTGTGGGGGATGCCGGAGGGATGCAGCACGCTGGAAGCGCAGCTGATGGACCTGTGCGATGATATCGCCTATTCCACCCATGATATTGAAGACGGCATACGCGCCGGAAAAATATTGCTGTCAGAAGATTTTTTCCAGGATGATTGGCTGGTTAACGGCGTAGTTGGCGAAATCATGAACGATCCCGCCAGCATGGAATCGGTGCAATGGGCCAAAACCGATCTAAAGGCGATGGTGACAAGAGTGCTGGAGGATTATTACCGCCAGTGGCATTCCGTTTTTGTTCAATATGGCCGGGAATCCTCGCGTACCAGACGGGAGATGAAAGCGCGCTGGGTTAGCCGTTTTGCCAGCTCGGTGGGCATTATCGACGATCCCAAAAGCGGCTGGAAGCGCGTGACCTTTGTGAAAGACGGCGTAGAGGATCTGGAAATGCTGCGCATCATGGAAATATTGAAAAAGGTTGCTTGGGTGACGATGATTAAAGATTTTCGCGTGCAAAGGCTGCAGAAGCGCAGCGAAAATATGCTGAAGCGTCTGTGGGATAGCCTCCAGCATATCGACACCGGACGTTTGATCCTGCCTCCGGATTGGGTGCAAAGCTACGAGCGCCAAAAGGAAGAATGGCCTTGGGAACGGCTAGTGGCCGACTACATCGCGGGTATGACGGACGCTTACGCGGAGAAGGTTTACACCGAGCTGTTCGCCAGCCGGATCGGCTCCATCTACGAGCGGGATTAAGGAGCAAAGCGTAGCGGCAGCTGCATGAGCGTTGGAGTTGGATGAAATGAAGGTAGATTATAAGGGATGAAAAACATAAACATGAACAAACTTGAAAGAGCCATTCATTTAAGAGAGTCCGGTCAATTAGAGGAAGCAAAAACGTTATTGCTTGACTTACTCAATCAAGATCCGCTGAACCCTTCGGTTTGGTATCAATGTGCCTGGGTTCATGATGTAATGGAATTAGAAAAGGAAGCAATACCCTATTACAAAAGAGCCCTTGAATTGGATTTGCGTGATGAGGAAAGACAAGGCGCATATGTAGGGCTCGGCAGCACGCTTCGAGCTTTGGGCATGTATAAAGAAGCCCAGCACATTTTCGAGGAAGCCATTAGCATGTACCCCGATCGTAGAGAATTCCAAGTATTTTATGCGATGGTACGATTCAATCAGAATGCTTACAGTGAAGCAATGGAGATTTTATTGAAGCAATTAGCAGATACGAGTAGTGATAGCGGTATTCAAAAGTACAAGAAAGCGATTGCTTTCTATTGTGATAAGTTGAGTCGGGTGTGGGATTAGCGAGTGTTGTGAAATTCTGATGAGAGCGTCCTTTTGGATCGCTCTCTTTTTTAGTTCATCGTATCGCCATTACTGCTCAAGGAGAGGGTTAAATTGAAGGTGGAAGCAGAGATGGTAAGGTACATGTGTAATTTTTATTGATGAAACATATAATATTTGACAGAATAAACAAATATAAGATATGGTTTAATAGGATATTGGGTATCTGTTAGTTGATTCAATTAAAAGAATATATTTGTTGGAAAATGATTGTTTGGTAGACGGGTGATGGTTAGTTCTTTAATGATGGTTCTCTTTGCATGAAATTGATTGAAAACGAGAATTGGAGATGAAACTTCATCGACATGAACTAGAGGTAAAGTTATTTGCATATAGATACTTCGGATCGGAGCATCCAGGTACTCACTTGATCTAAATTTCATTCGTGGGGGGCATGGTATTGATTATCATCCGTAAAATCACAAAATGTTTGATAAGTATCTGTTTTGTGATCACTATGTTGGGTTGTCGTTCAAATGACAACGATGATATATTACCCGTCATAAGCCAAGATAAGGCTCAATCACCCTATCACTTTGACACCGACTATCAATACCATTTTCATTGGCAGGGCAAGGGTCAGGGAATTGCAGCGAGTGCAGATGGCTACTATATACTCAATGGTTCTTATTTATATTACATGGATAAACAGAACATGGAGCCTATTTTGTTGGATAACAACCCTAATAATGACTGCACACCGGATAGCGCTACACATGTACCGCGTAATTGCAATGCATTTGTGCGAACGGACGGTGAGTCATTTGCTACTGCTACAATAAGTTACTACAAAAATAAACTCTATATGGTTGAGCGAATTGAGCGGACGGATAAAGACTCATTTCATGATAAACAATATGCGCTGATTCGTATGGATAAAGACGGGACGAATCGAAAGGTCATACGAAAGTTTGACGCTCCGCCGTTACCTGTTGTTATCCATCGCGATCAAATCTTCTATGTGAATAACCTGATGACGGTTGATGAGGTGGCAAAACCGTCTGTTGTATCCGTTTCTTTGGCGAACCCTGACAAAGAAGCGGTTATTTTGTACTCGTTAAGCTCTGGTCATACTATCAATGACCTTACCGCATATGGGAACATGCTTTATTTCATGGATTCTGGCAGCAATATATTTAGAACGATAGGGTATGACATCAACACGCAGGAATCCAATGTTTTGTTCACTGATGATCAAGGAAATCTATCTATTTCGGGTATACCTGAAATCAAGCTGTCTCATCGTTCTGAAGGTGGGGTTGCCATATATGGAATATACGGGAACAGGCTATTCTCGAACATTTATCCAGTCGACCCGAAGGATCCGGCAGCATGGCGGATCCATAACTCGGATTTGGATGGTCAGGACGTGTCCATCGTACCGGTAAACTTGCCGCTTATATCATGGGCGTATGCAGATCAGAGTTACTTCTATCTCAATCCAGTAAGTTGGCTTATTAAGAGCCCGGATTACGCTGATATTGCGCAAGAGATGGTTGTATATGATTGGAATTATAAAGAAGTGAATACCGTTGACATATCGATGCTGACCAATTATAGCCCGGGGCTTGTTGGAGATGATCGCTATATGTTTTTCCAAGCTACAGATTCTGATACACAAAGAACCTATGTATTGGATAAATCGCAGTTAAATGTTCGTGGAGGCGCAAAATTGAAGTTGCTGATGGAAACAGCAGTTTATGAAACATTTTGATCAAGTTAGTTGAGATGAAGCCGAAGTTAGCATGCGGGGACTGGCGAAATGGTAGGGGAACCAAGTGAAGATACTTCTGTATGAACTGGTGAAACTAAGTAAGAGGAAGATCTTAATCATTCTCATTTCCTTGCTGTTGGTTAGTAACGGTTTGATCTATATTCAGCAGGAGCTGCAGCAGCATAGGGAAATTATCGAAAATCATGCTCAATACATGGATTATGAAGCTAGATTTCGCGAGTTATCTGTTGGAGCAGCTTATGAGTTAGCATTGGTGAGCCGTGATCAGTTATCCGCGTATCTCATTGCTAACAATATCGAACGAGATCCTGAAAATGAAGCCATGCGTATCTTTGCGAACGATGAAAATTATCTACGTTATGGTGCGCAGTATTCATCAAGTGAATATGTCAACAACCCAATGTTGTTGATGCATCATATTGTTTTTAATGAGACGATTCTGGAACAAGTTAATGCTCTGCAAACTTATCCGGATTATGTGAACCAGATTGAAATACAAGCACAGAAGATGCGGAACTATTCGATCTTCAATGATTCGCATAGCTTCTCGTATCGGAATATTATGAAGACACCGCAGGACTTCGAACGTGTCAAGGGTATTTCTTTGCAACTAGGTCTTGATTATGGCGTTGTTACCGCAACGCATTATCGCGTGACCGATATGATGCTATTGACGATCCTTATCTTATTAGCGTTATTCCTCTTCAATACAGAGCGCGAACAAGGACAACTGCTCTTGTTCCGCACAATGAAAAACGGTCATGCCAGACTGATCATCGCTAAGTTATTGATGCTTACGGGGTCAGCACTTGTCATTGCCATGATCTTTTATGGAAGCGTAATTCTAATATCCAGTCAACTTTATGGTATAGGCGACGGATCACGCTATATTCAATCGATGGATGCGTTCAAGTTTGCGAATCTGCCGCTTACCGTTCATGAATATTTGGTTGCTTTTCTTTTGGGGAAGATGGTTGTAAGTGTTGTACTTGCCTTATTGATTGCGCTTTTTATCATCTTGTTCCAACATCCAGGGAAGTCCTTGCTGGCGCTGGCGTTGGTGCTGGCTGCGAGTTATTTGGCATACACGTTCATCCATCCTGCTTCGTATTTGAATCTGTTCAAGTATATTAATGTAGTTGCCTTCTTCGATATGGCTCACATACTAACGAACTATGTCAATCTAAATCTGTTTGGCTACCCGTTTACGAATCTCTGGGTGTCCGTCGTTGTGATTGGTTTGCTGGTGGTTGCGCTTCCCGCAGTTACCGGAATTGCGTTGGATCGGTCTTTCGGCAAGCAGAGGATTGGCGGTTTTCAGTGGTGGTACCGTATCAGACAGCTAATGATGCGGGCACTCGCTCCACTCCATCAGAGCATTGCGATCTGGTGGCAGGAATCGTTGAAGCAATGGGGGACAGCCAGGGGATGGTTGATTGTACTGGTCGCATTGTTGATCGGCTGGCAAGATATCCATAATGCACGTTTGATCATGGATAATGATCAATATTATTACAATGATTATATGGAACAGGCCGGTGGTTTGCTTACAGCCGATAAGGCGGCTTACATCGAGCAAGAAATGAAACGGCGTAATGGTGCATGGAGTGATCTGCAAACGCTCGATGTGCCAATGCAAGAGACAGATGACAGTATCTCTGATGATACACGACAAACGCAGGATGATGCCAATCAGCTATCGCTCAGTAACAATGCCTTTAACAAACTTTACAATCAATATCAGTCTGTTCAGGCGAATGAGCAAACACGTGGCATCACGGCCTACATGGTCAATATGTATGCCTCCGATTACTTATTTCAGAATAACAATCGGGATACGATTAATACCATGATTGTGGTATTTTTGTTGACTTTGCTGCTGGCCGGCAGCTATACGCTCGATACACGCAGTCAGATGTTGGCCCTGCTTAAGACTACAAGGCATGGAAGATGGAAATTATTTTTAACCACATGGTTCTATGGTCTAGCGATCATCACGCTTCTTTTGGCGATTATTTATGCCGCCCAGTATGTGAATGTAGCCCGTCTTTATCCGGCGCTGGATTGGGAGGCTCCGATTCAAAATGTAGAACCCTATGAGCAGTTGTCCATACAGCTTAATCTACGTGGGCTGGTCATTCTCGTCATTCTCGGTCAATGGCTAGGCGCGGCAACGATGAGCGCAGTTATGCTCCTGCTCTCGCAAGTGTTGAAGAAGTTGTCACTAACCTTGCTATCAGGATTCGTGCTAGTTTGTTGTCCGACCTTCTTGACATGGCTCGGTTATGACGAGTTGACGAAGTATACTTTGCATTACGCGCAGCTGGGTTTTCGCATGTTTGGAACACAGTCCATTGGCGCAATTGTTGTTTACTTCACGTCGCTTGTTCTCCTGCTGGTTGTCTGTTTAGGACTGGCCTGGCGTTACTACCTGATTGGGAGGGCAGGGTTATGGGAAGCTGGACACTTGCGCGCACGTAGCACGCGAGACTATGCCGTGAAAGGGGCTGATGTCGATTGAAGCTGCATATTGCGGAAGTCAGCAAGAGTTATAACGGTGGGAGGGTAAAAGCGCTTGACGGCATTGAATTAGAATTGCACAGCGGGGTGTATGGTCTATTAGGTCCAAATGGAGCGGGGAAATCGACCTTACTGAATCTAATTGTTGGTAACATGCGGGCGGATTGCGGAGCGATTCTCTACAATGATAGAAATATTAATGAGCTGGGGCAGCAATATCGCGAAGTGCTGGGCTATATGCCCCAGCAGCAGCAGATGTATGACCAGTTTACGGGCCATCGTTTCTTATGGTACATGGCTGCCATGAAAGGATTAAACAGGAAACGCGCGAAGGCAGTCATTCCAGAGCTGTTGGAAGTGGTGAGTCTATCCGATCAGGCACATAAGCGCTTGTCCACCTATTCAGGAGGGATGAAGCAGCGCATTTTGATTGCCCAAGCGCTGCTTAATGATCCCGCCGTGCTTATTTTGGATGAGCCAACAGCGGGCCTAGATCCGAAAGAGCGTATTAATATTCGCAATTTCATCTCAACGATCGCGATTAACAAGATTGTTATTATCGCTACACATGTGGTGACGGATATTGAATATATTTCCAGACAAGTAATTCTGCTTCGGCAGGGAAAGCTGTTGACGATGGATGAGCCAGCCCGTTTGTTGCAGACGATGGAGGGACATGTGTTCGAGGTGAGACTCACGGGGGAACAGGAGCTTGGCATATTGCAGCGGCAGTTTCGCGTCAGCAACATCTACACCGATAGCCAAGGAATCAAAGTTCGAGTTGTGAGCGAGACTTTGCCAGAGGGATATACGTATGAAGCGGTGCGGCCTAATCTGGAAGATTTGTACCTATATCATTTTGGTTAATCTGGGTGATTTTCCGAGAGTCAGACCGACGGAGGGCTTTTGAGCGATTAAAGACAAGCGTACATGTAGGGAGAGCGTAGTGGCAGCTACGTGAGTAACGGAAATTCCGGCTGAATGCCATATTCGACGCCGCTCAAGCCGCCAGGCATGCCGCGTAATGGGAAGCAACCTTTTTGAACATCCTCTTAAAGGGATAGACAAACTGGGGTTTGCCGTGTATAGTTACTACTGAATCAAGCATATGTATCGCAATTGGGTGTCAAAGCCAATAACGCAAGCCGCAGGTTCGTAACTTCCGGGCTGCCGCTTGGCTGAGACTTAATAGGGAAGCCGGTGTAAATCCGGCGCGGACCCGCCACTGTAAGGACATTGCCGCATTTAAAGCTGCGGCGGAAAAACAGCATTGGTCACTGAAGCGTTATGCTTCGGGAAGACGCCGTTTTTTTGTCCAAGTCAGGAGACCTGCCCCATTGCATAACGCTGAAACCTACGTGGACTTAGGGAGGTGTTGGAGAAGCAGTTGGCTTTGCGGCTATGTTGTCGCAGGCTTCACTTTGGCATTTCCGGCACAAGGGGGTCGGGGTTGCCTTTTTTTGCGTTTAGCCCTTTTTTGTCCAGAAGGGCGAACAATACAGAAGGTTTGAAAAGGTTCATTAAACAGAAATAGGAGTGGATGATTACAATGAATTGGTTGAACAAGTTGAACATGAAATCGGCAATGGCGGTAATGCTGGTCCTGATGATGGCATTGATCGCAGCATGCGGCGGCGGCAATGCTGAAGTTAGCCCATCGCCTAGCGAGTCCAGCGCAGCAGAGCAAACAGCAAGCGCAGAACCTTCGACAACGCCGGAAGCAGAAGAACCGGCTGCGGCCCAGACGGAATATCCGCTGACGATAACGGACGAAACAGGAACGGAATTGACGTTTGAAAAAGCGCCGGGCGCAGTCGTTACACTGGTGCCGAGCGAGACGGAAACGATTTTTGCGATTGGCGGCGGCTCGACGGTTGTTGGCGTTGACCAATGGAGCAACTACCCTGAAGAAGCCAATTCCATTGCAAAGATTGGCGATATGACAACTAACATTGAAGCGGTTGCCGCTCTTAACCCGGAATTGATCCTGGCGAACTCCAGCATGAACGGCGATGCGATCACTCAACTTCGCGAGTTGGGCTACGCGGTATATGCTACTAATCCCAAAACGTATGACGCAGTCGTAGCAAAAGTGGAGGAACTGGGCAAAATCATGAACCTGCAAGAAAAAGCAGGCGAGGTTGCACAGCATATGGTTCAAGTGAAGCAACAAGTAACTGACGCGGTAAAAGGCGCAGAAGCTAAAAAGGTATTTCTTGAGTTTTCGCCAGGCTACACCGTTGGTTCGGGCGAGTTCCTTGATGAGTTGATTACTCTTGCAGGCGGCGTTAACATCGCATCCGCTGTTCCTGGCTGGCATGAAGTGAATGCCGAGGAAGTCATTACACAAAACCCGGCGATTATTATTTATCCTGATTTTGGCGAAGAAAAAAGCTCTATTCTGACGGCAATCGAAGGTCGTCCAGGCTGGGATGCCATTGACGCAGTTAAAAACAACGCAATGTACATGGTATCCAATGATCCGCTTGTGCGCGTTGGCCCTCGTTTGGCTGACGGTTTGCTGGAAGTAGCCAAGGTCATTCATCCTGACCTTGTGAAGTAAGATGAAACTTAAAGTGTTAGGCTATGGAGGAGCAGCTATGCTCCTTCTTGCTGTTTCTGTGGTAGCTAGTCTGTCGATCGGTTCGGCAGGCATTTCCTTCGCCGATGTATGGGGCATCCTGATTCACCAGCTTCCATGGCTGGCCGATCAGGATCATGGCTGGAGCCAGGGCGAGGTGGCTGTAGTTACGCAGGTTCGGTTATCCAGAGTGCTTCTGGCGGTGCTTGTAGGAGCCTGCCTGGCGCTTGCGGGAGCCGGCTTTCAGGGCGTGCTGCGCAATCCTCTCGCAGATCCCTATACACTTGGCGTCGCTTCCGGCAGCTCTGTCGGGGCGGCTTTTATTATTTTATTCGGCCTGCAATTTGCGATTGGTATCTGGACGATTCCGCTTGTCGCTTTCCTGACGGGCATTACGGCGTTGCTTGCGGTTATTGCATTATCGCGCTCTCGGGGTGTTATGGGCATTGAAACTCTTATTTTGTCAGGTGTCATTATTCAAGCCTTTCTTGGCGCATTTGTTTCGTTGATGGTGTCGATGTCGCAAGGTGTCATTAATCAGATTCTGTTCTGGATCATGGGATCGCTTGCGCTGCGCAGCTGGAGTCATGTCTATATGGTACTGCCGTTCCTCGCGATTGGCCTTCCCGTATTGTTTTTTTATAGCCAGTCGTTGAATTTGCTGGTGCTTGGCGAGCGGCATGCGGCTAATCTGGGCGTCAGGGTGGAGAAAACCAAATTGATGGTGCTCATTTTTTCTACTCTGCTAACTGCGGCGGCTGTTTCCGTATCCGGCGTCATCGGCTTTGTCGGTCTTGTTATTCCGCATTTGATTCGTTTGCTGCTGGGACCGGACTACCGGTTGCTGATCCCGTTGTCGGCAATCGGGGGCGGCATTTTTATGCTGTGGGCTGATACGCTTGCCCGGACGGCGTTGTCTCCAAAGGAACTTCCGCTAGGCGTCATTACCGCTCTTGTAGGGGCTCCGGTATTCGCTTGGATGCTGAACCGCCGAATGAGGGGAGAGAGAGGTGACGGTCATTGAGTATTGAACTCGTTAATGTGAGCCAACAGGTACAGGGCAATGAAGTGTTGAACGACATCAATTTATCATTCCGGCCTGGCGGTTTTTATGGCATTATTGGTCCAAATGGCGTCGGCAAGTCAACCTTGCTTCAACTGCTTGCGGGAACAGCCCAACCCGTCGGCGGATCGGTGATGCTGAATGGCGGCGAGATGAGCGAAATACCGCGCAAGCATCTGGCCCGTACGCTTGCCGTGCTCCAACAGGGCGGTCTGCCTCCCGCTGGCTTTACGGTCAGAGAAGTAGTCGGCATGGGCCGGTTTCCGTATCAAAGCTGGCTGGGGGGAGAGGAAGATGACCCGGCTCCCATCATTGACGAAGCGCTCCAGGCGATGGGTTTGATGGATCTCCAGCAAAGAAGGCTGATAGAGCTGAGCGGCGGCGAACGTCAGCGGGTTGCGCTGGCAAAGCTGATGGTACAGCAGCCTACCATCCTGTTGCTGGATGAACCGACCACCTATCTGGATATCGGGTACCAGATTGCGCTTCTGGATATCGTCAAGGGATGGCAGCGGCAAAAACAATTGCTGGTTATAGCCGTTCTGCATGATCTCAATCTGGCGGCTCTCTATTGCGATGAGCTGATCGCCCTGCATAACGGCAAGGTCGCCTCAAAGGGCCAACCAGTGGAAGTGCTCACCGGTCAGTTAATTCGGGAGCTGTACGGCACCGGAGCAACTATCATTAATCATCCGCTCACCGGAGCGCCGCAAATTATGCTTCAGCCCGGATTTAGAAGAACTGCTTTGTAAGGAGGGATAAGTAATGAAGGATAAGACGGTTAATGGTCTAGAATCGCTGTTTGGGAGCGAAAAATTGCTGACGGCAATTGGCCAAATTCGCCCGTTTGATGAAGCTGCCGCAGCGGAGGCCAGACAGCATTCCGATCGTTTGACCAAACCGCCGGGAAGTCTGGGCAAGCTGGAAGAGATTGCAGCGCAGCTGGCTGGAGTGACGGGAACGCTGTGGCCGGATTTGTCGAGCCGGGCGGTTGTGGTTATGGCCGGTGATCACGGCGTTTGTGAAGAAGGGATCAGCGCATTTCCGCAGGAGGTCACGCCGCAAATGGTGCTGAACTTTCTGAACGGAGGCGCTGCGGTCAATGTGTTGGCCCGGGCTGCTGGCGCTAAAGTTGTCTGTGTGGACGTGGGTGTAGCTTCGCCGATATCGCATCCCGGACTGGTGAGCCGCAAGGCGGTTTGGGGTACGGCTAATATGACCAAAGGTCCCGCCATGACGAAGGAAGAAACGTTGTCTGCATTAATCGCGGGTTTGGATACGGCAAATGAGCTTGCTGACAGCGGCACTGCATTGTTTGCCACGGGAGAGATGGGGATCGGGAATACGACGGCAAGCGCTGCTATTGTTTCGGCATTGACAGGTCTTTCGCCAGAGGAAACAGTGGGCAGGGGAACTGGAATTTCGGATGAAGGCCTGCTGCGCAAACGCGTTGTGGTTGAAAAGGCGCTTGAGGTCAACAAACCTGACCGTAATGAGCCGTTGGACGTGCTTAGCAAGGTTGGAGGAGCGGAGATTGCCGGTTTGGTCGGCGTTATTATCGGAGCGGCCTCCAGACGTTGTCCGATTGTTATCGATGGTTACATTTCCTCCACCGCAGCGCTTGTTGCAGCAAGGCTGGCTCCGGCCTGTATTCCCTATATGATCGGCTCCCATGTGTCGCAGGAGCTAGGACATCCCGCTTTGCTGAAGGAAATTGGCTTAAGTCCTTTGCTGACGCTGGATATGCGATTGGGAGAAGGAACCGGCGCAGTGCTCTGCTTCCATTTGCTTGATGCGTCATTAGCATTAATGGGGCAAATGGCGACTTTTGACAGCGCGGGGATTTCGGGAAGCCATACGGAGGTGCGGTAGCCGTGGCGGTTTTAATAACCGGGGGAGCGCGCAGCGGCAAAAGCCGTTTTGCCGAAGCCTACGCAGCTCATATTGGCAGCAGGGGGATTTACATAGCGACTTGTCAGCCTTATGACCAAGAAATGAAAGAACGGATTGGCCGTCATCAGGTTCAGCGCGAGGAGGACGGTTTTGCCTGGACGACATTAGAAGAGCCTCTGCGGGTTGGCGAGCTGCTGGACGAATTGTCCAAACAGCTGGAAAACGAGGTGCAGGAGCTTCGAGCACGGGATGAAAAGCCGCCGGTTGTTCTCCTTGATTGTTTGACGCTGTGGCTGACCAACCACATGCTGCTTTTGGAGGATGTGGTTGCTGAAACCGAAGCGGGCGGCCGCCAAAATCAGGGCAATTCTCATGAACAACCTCAGGATCAACTACAGGATCAATCCAAAAGGGGAAAGACACAGCGCTTGCAGAATGAGATGGAGAAGCTGGCCGACGCAATCGCGCGGTATCCCTTCCCGCTGCTGGCCGTGACTAATGAGGTGGGGAACGGAATTGTGCCGGAATATGCCCTTGGAAGAGCTTTTCGCGATGAGGCGGGTCGCCTTAATCAAGCCATTGCGGCGTCAAGCAGCCGGGTTTTTCTGGTAACAGCCGGCATTCCGGTTGATATAAAAGCCCTTGCCTTTAGGCTGGAGGAGTTTTGATGTTCATCTACTCCTTTCAGGAGATGCTGCTTATTGCGGCTGCGGCCATACTAATCGATTGGATCGTAGGCGATCCCAAATGGCCGACTCATCCCGTTATTTGGATAGGCCGCTTTATCTCCGCCATGGAACGTTTCCTTGGCAGGGAACGCTATCAAAGCAGCCCTTTTGCGGGCAGACTACTAGGTGTTGTGTTGGCTTTATCCACAATTGGATTGTCATTTGGCATCATGTGGTCTATCGTTTGGGCTGCGAACTGGGTTCATCCCTGGGTTGGTTACACCGTATCCGCCTGGTTTGTTTCCACAACTATTGCTGTAAAAGGCTTGAAACAGGCCGCCATGCAAGTTTACCGGCCGCTGTCGGAAGGTAATCTGGCGGAAGCCCGAAAGTATGCCGGTTATATTGTGGGGCGGGATACCCGTCAACTTGACGAAGGGGAAACGTCGCGCGCTGCCGTGGAGACGGTGGCGGAAAATACGGTTGATGCCTTCCTGTCTCCCGTTTTTTTTGCTTTGTTGGGCGGCGCTCCGCTTGCCATGGCCTATCGGGCCGCAAACACACTGGATTCTATGGTCGGTTACCGAAATGAAAAATACCGTTTTTTCGGCTGGTTTTCCGCAAGAACCGACGATGTGCTAAACCTGATTCCGGCAAGGCTTTGCGGTTTGCTGCTTGCTTTTTCCGCGCTTCTGCTCCCGGGCATGAAGAGCGGCAAGGCCGTTCACTCCATGCTAAGGTTCGCCCGGAGCCATCCCAGCCCCAATAGCGGCATACCGGAATCCGCTGTGGCGGGAGCTATCGGCATTCAATTAGGAGGCACCAATACATACGGCGGCGTAACCAGTAACCGCGCTGTCATGGGCTGGGCGACCCGGCCTATTAAACCAAAAGATATTCTCTCCACCGTTTCCTTATTGTATATGGTAAGCGCATTGGTCTGGATAGGAGTGATTGTTTTATGGCTTTGTCTATTATAAAAAAACAAGCTCAGGCTATAGCGGCGGCTTTTCAATTTCTGACCCGCATACCGGTTCCGGTGAATGTTCCGTTCGAGCGCTCGATTTTGTCGCTTTCCGCCGTTTATTTTCCAGTCGCGGGTGCAGCTATTGGCGTAATAGCAGCTCTATGGTCGTGGCTGCTGCTGCAGTTTCTTCCCTCGGGACCAGCGGCGGCGCTTGGTTTGGCGGGGTGGCTAGCGCTTAGCGGCGGCCTTCATATGGACGGGTGGATGGATACGGCTGACGGAGTGCTCAGCCATCGCTCCAGAGAAAAAATGCTTGAAATTATGAAGGACAGCCGGGTCGGCGCAATGGGCGTATTGGCCGCTGTTCTTCTTCTGTTTTTAAAAATATCCATTCTGACGGAGTTGCCTGCTGCGAGCGAACATTCAATGAACGGCGACAATGCGGCGCTGATTGCCGCTATTTTGCTTTCTTCGATTTGGAGCCGAACCTGGATGACCATTGCTATGGCTTTCTGGCGCCCGGCTACTCCTGAGAGCGGCCTGGGACGGTTATTTAGTGGCGTTAATTATTCAAAAGCGCTGATGGCGGCAATTATAGCCGTCATATCATCATTAACGTCATTAATGATTATTGGCATAAATATAAAAGAGACGATTTTGATTACAGCCCCGTGTGCGGTTGCTGCACTTGCTGTTGGAGGCACAATGGCGGTATGGCTAAACCGGAAGCTTGGAGGTTTAACGGGAGACACGTACGGAGCAATGAATGAAGCGGTGGAAGCAGCCGTGCTGTTGGTTATGCTGCTTCTGCTACTATAAGAAAGCGGTGATGATGCATGCTGGAGCGTTATGGACATGGAGGGGATTTGACAACGGCAAGGGAGGAGTTTGGCCTTGAACCAAACGCATTTGTCGATTTCAGTTCCAATATGAATCCGTTAGGACCGCCGACTGCAGTAAGCGAAGTTTTGCTAGACTACGCCAAGCGGATTTCGGCTTATCCCGATCCTGCCGTTCGTGAACTTGTCCGAAAGCTGGCTCTGCACCATGATATTCCAGAGGAAGCTTTGATGGTGGGGAACGGTGCAGCGGAGCTAATCGACCTGGCGGTGCGCGTTCTTCGTCCTGAGAAGGCGGCTATCGCCGTTCCTTGCTTTCAGGAATATGGCGATGCATTGTCCAAAATCGGCTGCGAGCTTTATGAAATGCCGTTACAGCGAAGCAATGGGTTCCGGCTTACAGAAGATGAGGTGCGCAAAGCTATTTCGGAATCGGGCGCATCGCTTTACGTGTTGGGTTCCCCTAATAATCCTACGGGAGCTTTGGTCGAGCCGCGATTAATTAAGATGTTATTGAACAGCGGTGCCTCTGTACTAGTCGATGAAGCCTTTATGGATTTTGTGCCGGACGAGCAAAGCTGGAGTGTATTTCGCCATGTTGTTTCTCACGAGCGATTGATCGTAACCCGCTCCATGACGAAGTTTTACAGCATCCCCGGCATACGGCTTGGTTATGCTGCCGCTTCTTCTTCACTAATTCAGGCAATGCGTAGTCTTCAGGTTCCGTGGAGCGTCAACTCGCTGGCTCAGGAAATCGGAATCACGATGTTAAGCGAAAAGGATTTTGCGGCAAAAACGCTGGAGTGGCTCCCGAGCGAGCGGGGGTGGCTTGCTGAACAGCTGCAAGGACGCGGCTTCGACGTATGCGATAGCTCCGCCAATTATTTGCTGCTGCATTTGCCCCCAGACTCTGGTTTCGATGCTGAACGATTGCAGCGGGAATTGGGCCGGCTTGGCGTATTGATCCGCAATGCTTCGCGGTTCTCAGGACTTGATAGCGGCAGCATCCGGGTAGCGGTCAAGCTTAGGGCTGACAATCTTCGATTGCTGGAAGCGTTGGATGCATGCTTGCTTATAAAGGAGACTTCACCGTTATCCGATAACAACCTTGCAAGCGGGAGTAAGCTTCTAACGGGAAATAAACGTTTAGTAGAACATGAAAATAATCTTTTGCATAGTAACAATTCGACTACGGATGCAAGCAGTCTTCCAAGTGATGTTAAATCGGCTGCCAAGCCGCAACTTGGCGCCACGCTTATGGTTCAGGGAACCGCTTCCGATGTTGGCAAAAGCATAGTCACCACGGCATTATGCCGCATTTTTACGCAGGATGGTTACGTAACGAAGCCGTTTAAATCGCAAAATATGTCGCTTAACGCCTATGTAACGCTGGACGGCAAGGAGATTGGCGTGGCGCAAGGCATGCAGGCGGATGCTTGCGGAATTGCCGCGACCACCGACATGAATCCGATTCTGCTGAAACCATCCGGCGAGATGGCTTCGCAGGTCGTTGTGCACGGCAAACCGCTGGGCAATTTAAAAGCCAAAGCTTATCGGGAGCAGTATTTGCCGATAGCCGGTGCGATTGTGCGGGAATCGTTGCACCGGTTAAGGCAATCCTCGCATATTGTCGTCATGGAAGGTGCGGGAAGTCCTGCCGAGATCAATCTCAAGGATCGAGATATTGTCAATATGAACATGGCTGCGTGGGGAGATGCGCCTGTTATCCTTGTCAGCGATATAGACCGAGGCGGTGTTTTTGCCTCCATTATAGGAACGCTGGAGCTATTGGAGCCGGAGGAGCGGGATCGCGTTTGCGGCTTTATTATCAACAAGTTTCGCGGCGAAATCGCTTTGCTGAAGCCGGGGCTGGACTGGCTGGAGGAGAAAACCGGCAAACCCGTGCTTGGGGTGTTGCCCTATTTGCCGCAGCTTGGGCTGGAAGCGGAGGATTCACTTTCGCTAAATGAAGCCAAACGCGGAAAAGGGGCCTTGCCGGGATCGTCGAGGCAGAGGCTTGATGTAGCGGTTATTGCGTTGCCGACCTTGTCCAATTTCTCCGATTTTGATCCGCTGGATGCGGAAGAGGACGTCTTTGTGCGCTATGTAGAGAGTGTGGAGGAATGGGGCGAGCCAGACGCCGTATTGCTGCCGGGCTGCAAAAATACATTTGAAGCGCTGCGTTGGCTGAGAACACAGGGGCTGGAGGAACCGCTCATTCGTTATATGGAAAGCGGAGGCTCCGTTGTTGGCATATGCGGAGGTTATGAAATGTTAGGGGTCAAGCTGATTGACCGCCTTGGCGTAGAAGACGAAACTTCTGTCATGCGGGGATTGGATGTTTTTCCGTTTGAAACGGTATTTGCATCGGAAAAAAAGACGGTCCGAGTTGAAGGAAGGGCCGTTTTTGGAGGTAATGGAGAGAGCTATCCGATTTCGGGATACGAAATCCATATGGGAGAACTGACCATGCTGAATGACGCTGCTCTCCTGCACAAGCCTTTTCGTATACGGGAGACCTTGGTAAAAGAGAGCGATACCGAAGCTGCAACCGGATTTTCCCTTTTCAAAGAGGAAGGCTTAAGCAGCGCAGACGGGAAGGTATGGGGCACGTTTATACACGGAATTTTTCATAATGACGACTTCCGCAGAAACTGGCTCAACGGATTGCGCCGTCTGCGTAATTGGCCGGAGCTGCCATCAGCTCTTCAGTTCAGAAGCAAGCGTGAGGAGGCTTTCGACCGGCTTGCGGAGCATGCAAGAAACCATCTGAATCTCACGCTTATTTATGAAATCGCTGGACTTAAAGGGAGGGCGCGGTCATGACGCAGCCTTTTGTTAGCGATAACCGCTATTGCTCACGCTTTTGGCCCGGGCTTTCGCTGGAACTTATTGAAGATCGTATTCAGCTTCATGCGCCCATTCACCTCCACACGTTAAGCAGCGCCATCCTTCCGGGTGGCTTTTCCAGGGCAAAAACAATGGTCAACTGGCATGTTCCGATCAATTACAATTGCGATAATCCGCGTCTGGATCTTATCAGCCGCTGCGCTTTGTGGGGACTAAATGCCGAGGAAACGATAGCGTTTATAACGGCTGCCAACCTGAAACAAGCCTCTATTCAAGAGGTGGAAGGCGATTGTTTCAACTTATTGGTGTGCACAACGGCCGGTACGCGGAATGCGGCACGAGCGGGCGTGTCCCGGCAAACGTATTCTGCCTACAGCCCCGGAACAATCAACACGATGCTGGCGATCCAAGGCGCGATGACGGAATCGGCTATGGTGAACGCGGTCATAACGGCAACAGAAGCTAAATCCGCAGCGCTTCAGGATCTGCGTATTTTGGAGCATGGAACGAGCTACGGGGCTACCGGAACAACAACCGACGCGATTGCGATTGGCGTTAGCCAGCAGGCTCTGGATGGAGCGGTTCACGCTTATGCCGGGGCGGCTACAACGATAGGCTGCGCCATCGGCGAAGCTGTTTATCAAACGGTGCTGGAAGCTGCCGGAACACAAAAGAGTAACCTGTAACGCCGGAAAATCGCAGCTGCCTGTTGTTCCTCGCGTTATCGAAAAAGAGGAGTGGCATAATCTTATATCCCCGGTCCTATTTTTGGTGGGAGACGAGGAAAAAATCTACGATGCCAAGCAGGTTAAACAACAAGTTAGTGATGTTTTGCCCCAATCTACAAGCTACATCCTAGACGGCGCCGGGCATTGTTTGATGCTGGAGCAAAAGGAATATGTGAACACGACAATTCGTCGATTTTTGCTGCAACATCAATAAATCCTAAAATTATGCAAAGTTGCCTTAAACAATTTACGCCCTATTTTTTACACAACGGAGGGGTTATTGTATGGTTAGGTCAGACGCGCGCCTGATGCAATGAAGATGAGTAGCAAAGGAGATACAACGATGAGCCGAGACAGCATCCTCAAATCGATCCTATCAGAAAAAGTAAATATGACGCCGAATGGAATTGTCGCCGACCAATTAACCCCTGAGCAGTTCCAGGATTGCCATGAGTTGTTTTTTGATAAAATCAGTGAAATTCATAAATCAGATATTTCGGACGTGGAAGGTTATGGTCAATTAAACGAGCAGGGAAAGACGGAGCATAAAACAAGCAGAGAATATATACTTGACAGTTTTGCGGAAAACAAAGAAGGATATTGGTATAATTGGCGTGAGATGTTTAATACGACGCTGCTGGAGCGGGAGTTTTTTGAGCACTACTATAAGGAGATAGAATCCCGCATTTCTTTTTGTGAAGGGCACCGCTACTTGGTCAACGACTTTATGTTTTTCGAAAATATGATTACCGACGGCAAATCAACGGTTGGATTTCCGGACTGGACTTTTGCGGGAATTGGCGACTTCCTGGTGGATTTCGCCATCATGGATCTCAATAAGCCATACATGAAAATCCCGGAGCTGCTTATTCCTTATTTAGATAAAAAGGGTATCGTTGTTCCGGATTTCAAGGAAAGGTTTCTGTGTATGGGGTATTTGAAGGGATTACATGGCTTGAGGTGGCATGCGTCAATTGATGATGAAATATCGTGTGCCAGCATTATGAAATCAATCAGTGAGCTGAGGGACCGAATTTACGCATTATAAACAGTGGTGATGAAATGAAATATGAAAATGCCAGAGACATCCTCCCTGAGGAATTGTTTGCGGAGGTACAGAAATACGCGGCGGGAAAACTGCTTTATTTTCCAGCTGGAGATGATAAGCGGGGATGGGGCGAAGCTTCCGGCTACCGGGATCAGTTACTGAAACGAAATCGGATGATTCGCAACAAATATGCCCACGGCATAACGGTTTCAGAGCTGGCGGACGAATATTTTCTGTCCCTGGACTCTATCAAAAAGATTATTTATTCAAAAAAAACACCAAACAACCTGGCCTATTATCCAACCGTCGCATCGGCTGTTCAATACGCGGGTGTCGGATTAATCGAAGAATGGATTCAATGTTATCTCCTATTTTCCAGTAAAGAGGGTTCCGAATGCCAGGATATTCTGGAGGGCGAGCCCCTTTTCTTCGGAGTAGTGAAGCTGCCGCTGCGCCTCATTCAGCCCATTGAAAGCGGGTGCGCAGACCGTTCGGAGGAATGCGATAAGGATTCCCTGTCACAACAGTCTCCGCTCCTGGTTCAATATGAAGCCGGGAAGTTTTATTGCACGGTGCAGCAAGAGCTGTTTTCATTATTGAAGCGCTGCAGAGTAAACGCGTATCCGTCCATAATAACATTAAAAGGCAGCGCCGATTACAGAAGATATAATAATCATTTTGGCAATGTCTTTTTTTACGTGAAAGAATAATGAGGTAGGTACCATGTCAAAAATCGATAACATGATGGCAATCCTTTGGCTATTGAAATCAGGCAGGAAAATGACTGCAAAACAATTGTCTGAAAAGCTGGAGATGAATATCCGGACGGTTTACCGTTATATTGATGCCCTTTCTGCCAGCGGCGTTCCCATTATTTCAGACGCGGGGCATAACGGGGGATACAGCCTGTTAAATGATTTTATTATGAGCCCGCTTCTTTTTACTGTTGAAGAGAAAACGGCTTTGCTGCAAGCCGCTGATTTTGCCAAAAATGCCGGTTATTTTTTGGATGAAGATCTGGAGCGAGCAACATCAAAGCTAAAAATGCATTCCAATCAGGATCAGGATAAAAGGATTAGACAGCATTTAGAGGGGCTCGAGGTTTTATCTCCTGTTGAAAAATCGGCAGTAGAACCTGTATTGAAGGAGTTAGAGCAAGGCGTCATTAACCAAATTTCAATAAACATTTTGTACCATTCGGGTCGAGCAACAAAGCCCAAGCACAGATTGGTCGATCCCTATGGCATCATCTATTGGAATCAGAATTGGTATGTCATTGCATTTTGTCATTTGAAAAAGGAAATCCGCAGTTTTAGAGTTGGAAGAATCATCAGCTTGATCCAAATAGGAAAGTCTTTCCTTCGTCCGGAGCCTTTTTCGGCAGGCGAATTTTTTATGAACAACCTTATTCCGGAAGCAGGGAATCAAGCTGAGCTTATGCCGTTAGTTCTTGGAGGAAAGACCAGTGCATTAGATAACCTTTGTGAACATTGGTATTTGGCGCATCATTTGAAAGAACGGAGCTCGAACCGGGTTCTGTTTTTATTGACAGAAGAGGCCGTTTATCACTTTATACCGAATTTGCTTTTGCCCTATGGCCCTTCCATTCAAGTCATTGAGCCGCTAGGCTTAAAGAAAAAAATCATCGAAGTGCTTAATGAATTACAAAAACATTATCAAGATTAGAACTTCACTGACGAAGGTTGTCAGTGAAGTTTTTTTATAATAGGCGGTATCAACAAAAAGGGCTCTCAATTATCAAAAGCGAGCTTTTTAAACCACTTTCTAAAGGAGAATAATATGCGAAACAGGAACGTGTACCTTTATGTATTTGACACGATGTCGGACTGGGAAACGGGTTATTTAATTGCGGAATTAAATTCAGGAAGGTATTTCAAAAAAGAACTGGCCCCTTTGGAGGTGGTAACCGTAGGCATAAATAAAAATCCCGTTACTTCAATGGGGGGAGTAACCATTCTACCACGTTTATCGATGGAGGAATGTCATATCGGAAGTGCTGATGTTTTGATACTTCCAGGGGGCAACACCTGGGGTGATCCTATTCATGAGCCTTTATTGGAAAAGGCCTCTGCATCCTTTGGGGAAGGTGCAATGATTGCAGCGATTTGTGGAGCAACATTTGGGCTTGCCAATGCGGGAATGCTTGACAACAGAAGACATACAAGTAACAATTTGGACTATTTAAAAGTAGCTTGTCCCCAATATAGAGGAGAACAATTCTATGAAAATGAACCGGCAGTGACGGATGGCAATTTGGTGACTGCCACAGGGATAGCCCCGCTGGAATTTGCAGCACATGTATTAAAGGCGCTGGATGTATTTTTGCCGGAGGCACTGCATTCCTGGTTCAAGCTTAATCAAACGCATGAGTCAAAATACTTTTTTGAGTTGATGGAAGCTGTTCAGTAGAAGTAAGTATTAACAGGTACAGTTCTTTTAAAGCTATTTTTTCTTCCCCTTTGTAACTCTCTAACCGTTAAAATGAAATTACTTAAACAGGAAAGGGGCTTGCACAAGTGGAAAAAGGAAAAATTGTATTTTTAAACGGGGTTACGAGCTCAGGAAAAACATCGATCGTTGATGCCATCCAGGCAAGCTCGGAGGAATTTTATTATGTTGTTGCCAATGATCTTTTTGAGGAAATGATCGGCGATCATTATCTTCGCGAGGATTATTGGAAATATTTGAGCGAAGCTATTATGATGATGTATCATACCGCCAAGCTTTTTTCGGATCATGGCAAAAATGTGCTGATTGACGGCATTTTGGTCGAGAGGCCGGAGTTGAAACCGCATTATGAAAAAGTAGAGGAGCTATTCGCTGGATATCCCCTCTACCTCATTGAAGTGTATTGTCCGTTAGAAATTTGCCGCCAACGAAATATTGAGCGTGGAAACCGGGGCGAAGGCCAATCTCAATGGCAGCACGACATTATGGCGCAACATATACCATATCATTTCACAGTAAACACACATCTGAACTCTTCCGAACAATGCGCTGGGCTGATTTTGGATTCTCTACAATAAACGAATAGGGGTTATTAAAAATGATAAAGATTCGAAACATGTCAGAAAATGAATTTGAGAAATTTAAAGAGTGGTCCGTTAATGACTATGCAGAAGATTTGATTAAATCCAACATGAGCAGCGATAAAGAAGATGCAATTGAAAGTGCTGAAAAAGAATTCAATGAAATACTTCCAATGGGTTTATCAACAGAAAATAATTTTTTATATGTAATGATAAATGACAGCTTAGATAACGTTGGGTTTATTTGGTATGAAAAAGAGGACGAAGCAGGATTCATTTGCGATTTTTTGGTTATGCAAAATTACAGAAATAAAGGATATGGATTTGAAACGATGAAATGGATTGAGAAGGACGCCAAAGAAAAAGGAATGAGAAAACTCAAGCTTAGTGTATTTAAATTCAATGAACCAGCCTACAATTTATATCATAAACTAAATTATAAAGTCATTGAGGACAATGATGGTAATGTGATCATGGAAAAAATACTTGAGAACTAATTTTCAAACGACACCGGTGTACTTTGGTTAAGAGGCCGAAGTGTGAAACTCCCTGACTTTGGCAACGCTTTTAAGGAGTAAAAATATCGGCAACGGGTATGGAGCGGAGAAGCAGCAACTTTTTTCACAAATCCTCGTCTATTCGTATGACTGTTATTTAATGATGAAGAGGAGATGCAATAATGCCGTATTTGAAAGGGGCAGCAAAAAGGAAAGTCGCCGTGGCGCTTTTATCCGCCATGCTGCTAACCGCCCCGCTAAGCCATGCCGCCGCTAATGAACCAACCATCGCGGCGGGAACCAATTATGTTGTGTTTTACATCGACAACAATGAAGCTTTTCTAAACGGCCAGCAGGTGACGCTGGACTCCCCGGCGACTGTACGTAAAGGCCGAACCTATGTACCGGTCAAATTTTTGGGCGATGCTTTTGGCATGAAGGTGGAATGGCAGGAAAAAACAAGGACGATCCTGATGGAAACGCCCACGCATGAAATTTTGCTGGATACCGTTAACAAGGAGGCTTGGGTCAACGGCTTCGCACAGCCTTTCGACGATGTCGCGATGCTGATAAACGGCCGATTAATGATCAAGCTGACCTGGCTTTCGGACTATATGGGAGCGACCTATACATACAATGCCGAGCTGCGCCGGGTGGACGTGCTTCATGTGCGCAAGCCGGAAGGCAATTTTGACCCGGATCAAAATAATTCCAAACCGGTCGCCAAATTTTCGTTTGGCAAAAGCAGCTACCGGACCGGTGAACCCGTCAAATATATTAATTTGAGCTATGACCCCGATTCGGAAGGACTGAAACTCGACTGGACGGGAAGGGAAGAGGTATTCTTCGAGCCTGGCACGTACCCGATAACATTGGTGACAACCGACAAAAACGGGAACAGCAGCGCGCCTTTTACCCGCTATCTCATTGTTGAAGACGAAACGTATCTGTCGGAAGCGGAATATCCGATTTATACAAAGCCGATTGGCGGTTACATAGCAACGGATTGGAATACGCTGTATAAAAATTATTTTAATCTTCCTGATCTGGCGAAGCAGGTGACGGAGGACAAATCGCGTACGCTGCTGATGAGCGACAGCCCGGAAACCTTTACGGAAACCGGCATTCTCTATCAGGATGTCATTAACGGCAAAGGCCGACTTTACGCGGATCATATCAACGGAACGGGACAGAAGGTCGGTTTTGCCATCTTGGCAACCAATAACAGCGACAAACCCGTTACGATCACGACAACGAATAAGGGCGAGGTATTCCCGTCTATCTATGCGCATCTGATCGGCAGCGAAGCGATGGTCGATTTTTTACTGGACGACACTGAGGATGAAATGATGGTGGTGCCGCCAGGCGAAACGTTTGTTTATAAGCAATACCCGGATTTCCATCCTGGGCAAGGAGTTAATTTGATGTACGATGTCGAGACGGACGGTGAAGTTGCGTTTACGTTTGCCGCTGCGGACAACGTCTCAAAAGATATGCTGAATATGACGAAGCTGCCGTTTAACGGCCATATTCGCGGCACATTCCAGATTGCCGGTTTTGACTGGAAGGTAAATTTGTCCAAGGAAGGGCTCAAAAAACCGGCAAAGCTGGTTATTGGCGACGGTAAAACAGATCCGTTCCAAACCGGGTATGATCCACAGCGCGGCACAGACGCTACATTGCCAGGCAACTATGGTACAGTTTATCGCATCCATTCCGACAATCCGGGGCGTATGGCGATTATGATTTTGGCAAAAGGCGGACCGTTTAAGGGACCTTTCAAAATCAACGGCGAGATGGTTAAAGTGCCGGCTTCGGGCGTGCTAACGGCATTTGACGGCATGATTATGCTGCATAAAACAACGGGTCATGAAAAAAGCCTGGACATCGAATTCAGTCCTCCAGCCGGCTCGGCGTTCCCGATCAACCTCATTTTCTATCCGCTGGACGATAGAGCGCTTGACCGGTAGACCGTTTTGACATAGGTGGGATTGAATCGTAAGGCAATTTACAGAGATCACAAAAAAGCATCGCGCTTCCGTCTGGAAGGAGCGATGCTTTTTGCAAGCGGCGAATGACTACGTGTTAATACTGTTGCCTTCAATGCTGCCGTCAATTATGGTTAACAAATCGGCAACCGCCCTTCGGGGGCGGGGACGGCGCAGCTTTTCCCGGTCAAAATACCCCAGATGAAGAGTGCCAACCACCTTTTGTCCCGGCTTGACTCCTGCGGCGGCTCGGAAACGCGGGTCCCAGTTATAATCATTTGTTTTCCATACCAGCCCGATTCCTTGCTCCCAGGCCAGCAGCTGCAAATTATGAATCAGCGTGCTGGCCGCGCAAAGCGCTTCCTCCCATTCCTTGGGACGTGGCTCCTCCTCAATCAGCACGAGCAGATGCAGCGGCACCTCTTGACAGTACACCTGAGCAACGCGCTCGCCAACCTGCTTGCGCTTTTCCTCGGCATAGGTGGAGAGGACGGCGTCGGAAAACACTTTACGGCCTTCGCCTTCAAAAAGAATGTAGCGCCACGGCTCGCGAAGAGAATGGAACGGGGCCCAGCCGGCTGACTCAAGAAGTTCAAGCATCAAACTTCTTGGAATAGGATCGGGTTTGAATTGGTTGACCGTTCTTCTCTCGCGGATCGTACGAGTGATGATTTCATAGTTTTGCGAGGACATAATAGGGCTCCTTTCGTAATGAAAGCATAGTAGATGCGGGGCTTGCCAGACACGGGCTACCCCAATGCTAGGGATCTAAGGCGCCAATGCTTGCAGCACGTCGTCAACCTTCAGGTTGTAAGCGATGGGACCATAAGTCATCCAATGATCCAGGCTAACCTCGTACACCTGACCCTTCTGTACAGCCGGGAGCGATTTCCAGATGTCACTATCCAATATTTCCTGTGCAAGCTCCTTGCCGCCTTCGTCATAGGTCAGAAACAAATGGTCGGCATCGATTTGCGGGATGATTTCCTGCGAGATAACGCTCATACTCTGCTCGCCCCAGACAAGATCCTTAACAATCTGCGGCGGATTCAAGCCAAGATCGGTATAAAGCACGTTACCGGCATAACCGCCAGGCCCGCCGTACAAGCGCAATTCTTTGTTGCTGCGGACGCGGATCAAGGCAACGGTTTCATCGCCAAGCTTCTCTTTTAATTTAGATTTGGCCGCTTCGGTTTTGGCGGCGTAATCGGAAAGCACTTTATCGGCTTCAGCCGTCTTTCCGGTCAGCTGCCCGACAGTTTGCACCGCATCGCGCCAATTGTCCGGCGTATCGGAGGCAAAGACGTAGGTTGGCGCTATTTTTTCAAACAACTCGTATTTCCCTTCGTTCGCGTAGGTGGGGAAGGCCAACATGACAAGATCCGGCTGAGCGCTCAAAACGGCCTCAAAATCGATTGCGCTTGTATCGATCTTGGGAAGATCGCCGATATAGGGCTGGAGATACTTCAGCGAAAAGTTTCCGATAACCGTCTGCGTAATCGGCTTCAGTCCCAGAGCGACCAAATAGTCCTCCATATAAAGCGCGATGATTCGTTCGGGATTGGCGGGCGCTTCAATGGTTCCAAATTCATGCTGAAAGAGGCGGGGGGCAGATTCGTCTGGCTCCTCTGAGGTATCGCCGGTTCCGGAAGCTACTGGACTTGATTCGCTGGTCGATGGCTCTGCGGCAGTGCCGCTGTTTTCATTCTTCGTACTGCCGCAAGCGGCCAATAGCGCAAGTAGCGTTATCAGCACAATTAACTTCAATAATGGCTTGCCCGGTTGTAAAACGTTCATTATGGTATCCCCTCTACTTGATAAAGATTCTCACTGCTAAAACAGTTTAGCACGCCCCAAGTTGAAGAAACCATAGTGAAAAAGCAGATTTTCTTTATGATATTGGCAGATTGCGTTTGGAGCGGCTCGTTTAGCCGTTCAGCTAGTTCAGGGCAGACAGAGCAAATTCTATTTTTCGCTCATGCGCGATAATGCCAAACGTCATCCATACATCGGTGTTGCCTTGAAAAACACGCTTGCTGCGCACCGCTCGAAGGCTGTTCCACAGCTTGCTGGCCAGGAGTTCCTCCAATAGTACGGCTTGTCCGTCGTCAACGATTAGAAACAAATAATCCGCATCCAGTTGCTCCAGCACTTCGGGCGCTATAGGCGTAACGGGCTGTATCCCGTTCCTTTGCCATTCCTGCAGCAACGGGGGCATGGCCAACCTCAGGTCTTCGTACAGTACAGGGCTGGTGTAACCCGCAAACCCGCCGTACAGGCATAAGCCATGGCGAAAATGAAGCCTTAGCAACGCGACAGTTCCGCCTCCTATTTTACGGGAGAGAACCGAACGGGCCTCCATGGCTTTGGCTTCATAGCGGGCAATGACTTCCTTCGCTTCGCGTTCGCGATCAATAATTTGGGCGAGGCTGGTCAGCATGGAACGCCAGTTGTCATGCGCATCCTGAAAAACAATGGTTGGCGCGATACCCGCAAACTGTTCGTATCTCCCTTCCGACGCAAAATGGGAAAAGCCGAGCAAGATGCGATCCGGCTGCGCTTGCCGCAGCCGGCCGAAGTCGATTCGAGCCACGTCCAGCTTATCGACATCCTCCAGATAAGGGGAGAGATAGCGTTGATAGTAGCCAGACCAGGCATATTGCAGAACAGGCTTTACACCTAATGCCGTCAGATGATCCTCAAGAAAAAGCCCGACGATGCGCTCCGACGACTTCTCCGGTACGGGGCGGCTGCCGGCACGGCGCAATTGAGTGGTAATCAGCTGCGAGCTGGCAAGCTTTCGTACTCTGTCGCGCTTGACATATTCGGTGGGGGAGAACCCCGTCAATTGCTTGAAGCGGCTGCTAAAATAGAACTCGGTGCTGAAGCCGACAGTTTGGGCTATCGTGCGAAGCGGGTAGGTGCAGCATAGCAGCAATTCCTTCGCGCGTTGGATCCGAATTTCGGCAAGCATGTCCATCGGACTTTTGCCGGTTTGCTTGCGAAAGGCAGCGGAGAAATAACCGGCGCTCATTCCGGCTATATCCGCCAGATGCTCCCTCGTCAACTCGCGGGAATAAGCTTCCTTCATATAACGGATCGTTCGGTCGATCGGCCCTTCTTCCAGCGAAGAGGCATTTATGTCCGATTCAATCGTATCAACCTGCTGTCGGATATGGTCAAGCAGCTGGAGGAAATCGCGCTGCCAGGCGTAAAGGGAAAACGATGGTGAACCTGCGCGGCTGTCATACAACGCTTGAATTTGCTCCCGGATGGAGGGCTGCTCATAGTGATAGACCTGGCCGGAATAGGGGAAGCGGAACGGCTCGCGTCCAAGCCGTCCAGCGGGCTGCTGTCTGCCGGTCAGAACGATGCCATCGAACGCCAGCACAAAGCCTTGAAGCTGATTCTCCTCGGGAAACTCCAGAGTCCAGTGAAGATCCGGAGTAAGCATAAAGCAGCTCCCGGCATAGAGGGAATGAACAGCTGCATTTTGTGGCGAATGCGCATCACGTTTCTCTGCACCTTCTGGGTGCCCGTCCGAAAGGTTGAGGCTGCCATTGCCTGAAACGATGTAGAGAAGATGATGCAGGGATGGCTGGCGAGGCGGGAGGCTCGATGGACTGAGCTTGGAAATATCGACCAGCAAAAACGTCGCCGGTGACGATGAATCAGAATAGACGGATTTCATGGCCGGGATCAAGCTCCTTTCCTCTGTATACATTCATATATAGTGATAACGATTATCACTAATTGTAGCATAAAGCGTCCCGCTAGGCGCGCCTATTCCTAAATAGGTGCGACTCGTAAGCAGAAGCGCCTGCAGAAGCTGGACAACTACGTCATAAACCGATTAAACTAGAAGACTGATAACAATAGAAACGGAGAGAATGACATGAGCGAAGTTTCGGCGGCCAAGGGGATAAAACGCAAGCAACTGATCGTTGTCCTGGTTTCTTTATTGGTTATTGCGGCTGTTGCCGCGATTTTGTTTTATGTCCTTCTGACATCCCTGCTAGACCGCGATGCAAGAAATCAAATGCTTGATCTTAACAACGGCTACCGCTATATGACGGCCCAGTCGTCGCAAGGCATGGAGCTTCACGTGCTGATGACTGACCCCAAAAATGTCGAGCCGGTTGTCATTAACGCCAATGTGGCGGACAGAGAGTTTACCGGCATCAATGGCGGCTTTTTTTATGGTCAGGATTTGCTCAGCATCAGCATCAGGAATGGCAAAGCAATGAATGGCGAAACGGGAGCGTATGGCAGCGGCAGCGAAAATGTCAAATATAGCCGTGGTACGCTCATTTGGGACGGAGCGACAGATTTGCTGTCTGTCCAAAAAGCCGGTCCATGGAGCGAACTGGCCGTGACCGACCCCTCAAACTTCTGGGCGCAAGGCGGCATCAGCATGACGCTGAATGACGATTCCGCATGGAGGGAAGCGGCGTTATTGGAAAACGCGCCGTTTCCGGACGATATGCGTCTCCGTTCAGGAGCTGTTTACGACCAAGACGGAGTTTTGTATTTGGTCGTTAGTGAAACAAAAGGCACGTTAGAGCAGTTTCGCGCTGCGATCAAAGAGCAGATTGGCGGGGACAAGCTGGTAGACGGCATTTTTCTGGACGGAGACGGCTCCTCTCAATTATTAGCCGGTGAAACGGCGCTGCGCGGAGACAATCGCCCAGTCGTGCAAATGCTGCGAATTGTCCATGATTAAATGAACAGGGTGGGAGCAAAAAGGTGATACAACCTCTTCCAATTGACGAGGTGCTGCCGGAGCTGCTGGCTGCGCTTCAGAACGGCAATTGCGCAGTGCTGACAGCTGACCCGGGAGCGGGCAAAACGACGCGAGTTCCGCTTGCCATGCTGGATGAGCCATGGCTTGACGGCGGCAAAATCATTATGCTTGAGCCGCGCAGGCTGGCTGCCCGTTCGGCAGCTGCCTTTATGGCGAAGCAGCTTGGAGAAAGCGTAGGCGAACGGGTAGGCTACCGCGTCCGGCTGGATAGCAAGGTTGGCCCACGCACGGTTATTGAAGTGGTGACGGAAGGCATCCTGACGCGAATGCTTCAGGAGGATCCCGGTTTAACAGGCGTCGGCGCAATCCTTTTTGACGAATTTCATGAGCGGCATCTGCATGGCGATTTGGGTCTGGCGCTGGCCCTGCAATGCCAGGGGCTTTTACGGGAGGATTTGCGGCTTCTAGTCATGTCAGCAACGCTGGATGCGGAACGTGTAGCGGAATTGCTGGACGGGGCTCCGGTCATTGCAAGCCGAGGTCGTTCCTTTCCCGTGGAGACGCGCCACTCCTTGCCGAGTGCCAAGCAAAAGCTGGAGGAGAAGATGGCGGTTGCAATCATGGGCGCCCTGTTAGAGAGGGATGGCGATGTGTTGGCCTTTCTGCCAGGCAATGCGGAAATACGCCGAACGGCAAAACAATTGACGGATCGCGGATTGCCTGCCGGAACCTCGGTGCGGGAGCTGCGTGGCACATTGTCTCTGGAGGAGCAAGCTGCGGCAATTGCGCCTGCTCCGGAAGGCGGGCGGAAAATCGTATTGGCGACTTCGATCGCGGAGTCCAGTCTGACCGTGGAAGGAGTTCGCATTGTTGTGGATAGCGGCTTGATGCGGGTATCCCGTTTTTCGCCGCGCACAGGCATGAGCAGGCTGGAGACGGTGCCCGTCTCCAAGGCGTCTGCCGATCAGCGCCGCGGCCGCGCCGGCAGATTGGCTCCGGGCTTATGCATCCGCCTTTGGAGTGAAGCCGAACATAGCGCTTTGCCGGAATTCGGCAATCCCGAAATAGCGGAAAGCGATTTGGCGGCGCTTCGTCTTGAGCTTGCGGTATGGGGAGTGAATGATCCGCAGGAGTTAAGCTGGCTGACGCCTCCGCCTGCTCCGGCTTATGGGGCTGCGACGGAGCTGCTGCAAGCGCTGGGTAGTCTAACAGCGGCTGGCGGGCCAACGGCAGCCGGCAAAGCCATCGCGTCGCTTGGCCTTCATCCAAGGCTAGGCGCCATGCTTCTGCGGGGCAAGGAGACGGGGCAGCTTGGCCTTGCCAGCCGTTTGGCTGCTCTGCTGAGCGAACGCAATCTTCTGCCCAATGAGCGCAGCGTAGACATCGGACTCCGGCTGAGAAGGCTGGAGAGCGGCGACCGCGATCCCTCCCTGAAAAGGCTGCTGGCCCAAGCGGAGCGCTGGCAGACCATGCTTGAGCGCAGCGGCGGTCTGGTCACAGAATATGACAACGCAGGCACTCGCCTCAAAGACAACATGGCTGCAGCAGCGCCTTCAGGCCGCTCATCAACGGGCAGCGGCGGAGCTAAAGACCTCACAACGGGCGGCTTGCTTGCCCATGCTTACCCGGATCGGATCGCGCAGCGCAGAAGCGACGGCAGATATCTGCTTGCAGCCGGACGGGGCGCTGCCGCTTTGAGCGCCGATCAGCAGCTGTCGCAGGCGCCGTACCTGGTGGTATGCGAGCTGGACGATGCCGGTGTCGAAGGCCGTATTTTATTGGCCGATCTGCTTGACCGGGAGGAATTGCAGCAGGAGCTGGCATCTTTTATTACAGAGGAAGAAAGCTTGGAGTGGGAGGAGGAGGCTCGCGCCATTCGCGGCCGCCGAAGGCTCAAGCTTGGTACCCTCATCCTGAAGGAAACCCCGTTAAAAGGCGGCTTTGATCCGGAGGGCGCAGGGGATATGTGGCTAAAGCTAATCCGTGAAAGGGGCTTTTCCTTCATTCCTTTCAGCAAATCTGCGCGAGGACTTCTCCATCGAATGTGGGCGATGCAGGCTGCCGGTGCAAGAGAGTGGCCCGATGTTTCGGAGAATGCCTTGATGGATTCGCTGGAGGATTGGCTGAAGCCGCATCTTGGGGGCATTCGCGCGTATGCCGAACTGGAAAAAATGAATGTGACGAACCTGCTGGAAGGCCTGCTTACGTGGAAGCAGCGTTCCGAGCTTGACGCCGAAACGCCGCTCCATTGGAGTGTGCCTAGCGGTTCGAGAATACCGATAGATTACAGCAATCCCGCCAAACCCTTTGCGGCGGTGCGTCTTCAGGAGCTGTTTGGGCTTGCGGAGACGCCCCGGCTTGCGGGAGGCAGACTGCCGCTGACGCTGCATCTCTTATCTCCGGCTGGGCGGCCGGTTCAGGTTACGCAGGACTTGGCGAGTTTTTGGAGCAACGGTTATTTTGAGGTGAAGAAGGATCTGAAAGGGCGCTATCCCAAGCATTATTGGCCGGATAATCCCTACGAGGCTACCCCGACCAACCGGGCCAAACCTCGGACAACGCCGCAGCAAAAGGGCTGAGGACGCATTCAGGGAGAGGAGGCGATATTGCCATGCTGCTGATTTATTTGCTTGGCGGTTATTTGATGATACTGAACGCCTATACCTTTGTGCTGATGGGCGTTGACAAACGGCGCGCCGTTAGGCGCGATAGCAGAAGGCGAGTGCCGGAAAAGCACTTTTTCACGGCTGCGTTTATAGGTGGCGCGGCAGGCGTATGGGCCGGCATGAAATGGTGGCGTCATAAGACGCAGCATCGCGCTTTTTCGGTCGGCATTCCCTATCTGCTGGCAATACATTTAATTTTGTTGATTGTATTGGGCTGGATGCTCGCCAAAAATTTGGCGGATTAGGCCAATCATCGAACTGGAAGAATCCTTATTGTTTGCGGCTTTAGCCGAGCGGCAATGAAGGTCATGCGGAGGAGCTGAATTCATAGACGGATTCAGCCCTTTGCTATGTATGTCCAAACTTAATCCTGGAAGGAGATCAGCGCCAAATGGAAGAAGACAGGAACTTGTTGCTGGAGAAGCAAAGGCTTGAGATGACGCTGGATAACATTACTCAGCAGCTTGGCGAATTCGGGCCGCGATATACCGGCCACGATTTTACGGAGCAAATGTTGGACCTTCAGAACGAAGAACGGAAACGCAGATTGGAAATTGCGGTTCGCGAGCCTTATTTTGGCCGTCTCGATTTCCAGGAAACCGCAGTAGACGGCACCCCCAGCAAGGACGCGGAGGCCGATCCAAAGCCGTTATATATCGGGAAAGCCGGCGTTGCCAAAGACGGCGGCGGCGGAGAGCTGCTTGTGGTTGATTGGCGAGCTCCTGCGGCTAGCCTTTTTTATTCCTTTACGGGCGGCGAGGCTGAAGCGATCTACCAATCGCCGGATGGCGAAATAAGCGGCTATGTCCATTTGAAGCGAAACCTGATGGTTCGCAATAAGGAATTAGTTCGACTCGTGGACAGCTATGTGCGAGGACAGGAGGAGAGCGGAGTCTCCGACGAGTTTTTGCTCTACCGGCTGGGAGAAAACAAAGACAACAAGCTAAGAGATATCGTATCGACGATTCAAGGGGAGCAGGACTCTATTATCCGCGCGGAGCGGAACAAAGCGCTTTTTATTCAAGGCGTTGCGGGAAGCGGAAAAACGACGGTCGCCCTGCATCGCTTAGCCTTCCTGCTCTATCAATATGAAGGAAGCATCACGGCGGAACGAATGATTATTTTTGCTCCGAGCCGGATGTTCCTCGACTATATTTCCGGCGTCCTGCCGGAGCTTGGCGTAGGCGATATCAGCCAAACCACCTTTACCGATTGGACGATGGAGCTGCTGCAGCATGAGCTTAAACCAAGCGATCCTTCAGAGTCGCTGGCCTATTGGTTTGAGGAGAAGCGCACAATCGAAGATCTGGAAAACGCTTCTGGCGCTTTCAAAGGCAGCCTTGCGTTTAAGGCGATTTTGGATGAAGCGCTGGATGGTCTGCGCAGCGGCATCGTACCGGAGGTTTCGTTTGTTCCGCTGGAGGGGTGGGAGCTAAAGCCGGAGCAAATGCAGGAATGGTTTCAGACGGATTACGGCGAAGAGTCGCTGATGGAGAAGCGAGACCGCTTGGCCAGCCGGATCAGGCGTTGGCTGGAGTCCGAGCTGAAGGCGCGAGGTATTGCCGACAAAAAGAAACGTTCGGCGGCGCTGGCCAAATTAAATACCTTCGTTAAACGTATACCGTCCTACACGGCCCCGCAGCTGTATGCTTCGTTGTTCAAGGGCAAAAAAGCGTCAGCCGCCATTCCCGCAAAGCTGGCAAAAGCGACCGCCGCGACGCTGGCAAAAGGTGAAGCTGCTTCAGAGGATCTGGCCGCGCTTGCTTACCTTCATCTCAAGCTTTTTGGCCTGCAAAAAGCAGCCTTTGACCATATCGTCATCGACGAAGCGCAGGATTATTCGCCGCTTCAGCTGCAAGCATTGAAGCTATGTCAGCGAAATGTGTCCATGACGGTGCTGGGAGACCTGCAGCAGGGCATTCACAGCTACGTCGGCATTACACGATGGCAGGAGCTGCAATCGTTGTTTGAAGATAACGACACGGGATTTTTTGAGTTGAACCGCAGCTACCGTTCGACTATGGAAATTATTGAGTTCGCCAATATCATATTGGGCGGCATGACAGGCGGCGTAAAACCGGCGGTTCCGGTGTTCCGGAGCGGTGATCCGGTTGTTGTGGAACAAACCGACGGCGATGCCTGGTTAGCGGCTATCCACACTACGCTATCGGGTTGGCAGAGCGAAGGCGGCTTGGACACCATTTCCGTCATTGGACGCACGGCGGCGGAATGCCAGCACATCTATGAGTATTTGCGCGAGCGGGACATGGAGGTATCGCTGGTGCAAACGAAACAGCCGACCTATGGCGGAGGTTTGACGGTGGTTCCGGCTTATTTATCCAAGGGACTTGAATTTGACGCCGTGCTGATTGCAGATGCGGGAGCCGAGTCGTATAGCGAAATGGATGCGAAGCTGCTCTATGTTGCCTGCACGCGTGCGCTTCACAAGCTTAAATTGTTGTATCGCGGCGAGAGGACATTGCTTTTGAAAGAGGAATGAAATATACGTTGACGGGGGACATGCAGCGTGGATTTGCGAATGCAATATCTATCTTTTTTTGTCATTATGAACGATGGCGAGGACAACAACACGTCAGGCAGACGATTCAAGCATTACCAGACGATGGATGCCGATGATTATGAAGACAGCGAGCTGAAGCGGTTTCTGGACGAGGAGTTTGTCCGCATTATTAAACGCAAAGCGGAGCGCAATCCCAACACGCCAAACGCTCCGACCAAAATCGGCAGATTTATGGTTGAACCCGGCTACGAGCTTGGCAGCAATGGCAACTATAACCTGTTCCAGCGGCTGAGAGACGCGGACACCCAGGAGCGCTATATCGGCATTGCGGATGAGCTGGTGCGGATCTATATGGATACCAGCGCGGTAAGGGGCGGCGCTTTTATTATCGCGCGCGCCCAGCTGCATACCTTTTTCAACGAGCCCTTCCTGTTTCTGCTGAAATGTGATTTTGAGCCCAAAATCGCCCGTATTGCCGACGAAAGAAATCTCATTTCCCATGTGGAAATGGCAATCAGCGCGCGCAGCATCAAGTCGATTCAATATCCGCATATGCCGGAGGAAGGTGTGCTGGAGCATTGGGAGCTGAAAATTCATCAGGCCTCCCATGCCCGCTATTTTGAGGACTTCCTGAAATACGTTTCCTACGAAAAACCGCTGCCCGAGGTAATCGGCGAGCAAGTGGTGGAAATGGTGCATCAATTCATCGCGGACAAATGGCAGGAGGAGGAAGGGACCGAGCGGAGCCAGGAGGAAAATGCGGTTGAGCTATGGGCCGCCAGCGAAAAGCGGGAGCTGCAGGAGTGGTGGTCGCAGGAGCAGGTGGAAACCGCAGCGGCAGCCCTTGTGGAGCAAAAGCCGGATTTGCCGTTTGCCTTTAAGCTAGGCGGGGTGACGGTAAAGGGATTGTTGTCCGACTTTGGCGGAGCAATTCATTTTGCCAAACATAATGGCAAATATGTAGCGGTTATCGAAGGGGATTCTTTCTTGTTCGAAAAGGGAATGTCCCCTGTGGAGCTGCTGAACCCCGGCGAGCTGGAAGACTTGCTGCCGGTAATTGGCACCAATGAGCCGGAGGAGCAATTCGGCGATTCCAGCAACGGCGAAGGCGGCGGCGGCTTTGATGGCAGCTCCGACGCCGGGAGCAATCCCGACGATGTGCCGTGGTAAGCGGCACAGGCATGTTGAATGAGGTGCAGCTCGTTGTAGAAGCGTTGTATAATGGGCTTTCTATACGCAGCATTAAGGCGCGGTGGAGGCTATCGAGGTATGCCGAAGGCGAAATGAGGCAACGCTGAATAGGCGGAATGGGTTAGCTTGCCAACGCGACCGACGTATTGAGGTATTAAATGCGTGAGGTCTGCTTGCGGCAAAGCGGCTCCGTTCCCCAATTTCCTCGGCGAGGGGCGTAGCCTTAATGAACTTGTTGCTGTTTGCGGCGCTGCTGGCGCTCACTTCTTTTTTTGTCGCTTCCGAATTTGCCATTATCCGTATCCGGGCGAGCCGGGTGCAGCAGTTGACCGATGAAGGGGTCCGCAACGCCAAAGCCGTCCAGCAGGTAACAAGCCATCTGGACGGCTATTTGTCCGCCTGCCAGCTTGGCATTACCATCACCTCGCTAGGATTAGGCTGGCTTGGCGAACCCACCGTCGAGCATGTGCTAAGGCCGCTGCTGCAAAGCCTTGGCGTCGAAGGAAGGACAGGCACGGTTATTTCGTTTGCCGCCGCCTTTGTGATCGTCACTTATTTGCATGTTGTGCTGGGGGAGCTGGCGCCCAAAACGGTTGCCCTCCACAAGGCAGAGCAACTCAGCCTGATTACGGCTCCCTATCTCATCATGTTCCATAAAGCGATGTATCCCTTTATCTGGCTGTTGAACGGCTCGGCCAACGGCCTGGTTCGCTTGCTTGGCTTCCGTCCCGCTTCCGAGCATGAAGCGCATTCGGAGGAGGAGATCCGCCATATTTTAACGGAGAGCCATGAAAGCGGCCTGATTAACGAAAACGAGCTGCTTTATGTCAATAATGTGTTTCAATTCGACGATACGTTGGCCCGCGACGTGATGGTGCCTCGCCGCAGAATGATTTGTTTGGACCTGAACCACAGCTACAGCAAAAATCTGGCGATCATGCAGGAAGAGCAATATACAAGGTATCCGGTTACGGACGGGGATAAGGATCATGTGGTCGGTTTGCTCAACACCAAACATTTGTTCCTGCGATGCGGGGAAGCTAGCGTGCCTGAGCTTTCCCATTTGCTTCAGCCCGTGCTGGCTGTGCCGGATATTCTGCCCATCAACCGTTTGTTGCGCAAAATGCAGCTGGAGAGGACGCATATGGCTATATTGCTGGATGAATTCGGCGGAACGTCCGGACTATTGACCATCGAAGACATCGTGGAGGAGATTTTCGGCGAAATTCGCGATGAATTTGACAATGATGGAGATCAGGATGAGATTGATTTTCCGGGGCAAAGAGAAGAAAATGAAATGAGCCAGTACGGACATGCATAAACATATAACGTAAGGCCAAGCCGTTAAGAAAAACCGCCGATTGCCGAGGGGAGCGCATCAAAAGTGATGGATCTGATCCACGCCATTATTATGGGGATTGTTGAAGGGCTAACGGAATTTCTGCCTGTGTCGTCGACAGGGCATCTCATTCTGACGGCGGAATTGCTGAATTTTACCGGCGATCGAGCCAAAACGTTTGAAGTAGTCATACAATTAGGTGCGGTGCTTGCAGTGCTGGTACTGTACCGAAACCGGTTTATCAAGCTGTTGAATTTTAATTTTCGCAAGGGAAGCGGGCTGAATGCGCTGCATATCGCGCTTGCCATGCTGCCTGCCGGCGTGTTGGGCGTTCTGCTGCATGGATTGATCAAGGATTATCTGTTTGGTCCCAAAACCGTGCTTATCGGCCTGGTTTTGGGAGGCATATTAATGATCGTGGCCGACCGAACCAAGGTTCCGGTCAAGTCCGAGGGACTGGACGACATCACGTACAAGCAGGCGTTTCTGATCGGCTGCTTTCAGATTTTGTCGCTTTGGCCGGGCTTTTCCAGATCAGGCTCCACGATATCCGGCGGCATGCTGACGGGCACAAGCCAGAAGGCGTCGGCTGAATTTACCTTTATCGTATCTGTTCCCATCATGATGGGTGCAAGCGCCGTTGATCTGGTGGGCAGCCGGGAGTTTCTGACGCTGAACGACCTGCCGTTATTCGCCGTAGGGCTGATTGCCGCGTTTGTTGTCGGCATGATCGCGGTTGTCACCTTCATCAATATGATGAAAAAAATCCGGCTCAGCTGGTTTGCCTATTATCGTTTTGGTCTTGCCGCACTTTTTGCCTGGATCATCCTATAAGCAAAACTCTGTCATCATTGAAAAAAGGTATCCGCTTGTCCCTGGGGACATATTGGATACCTTTTTTCGTCTAAGCGTTTTTTCGTTACACAGCCTCCACGGCCTAAACTTCGTGCTTCAATACTTTATGGTCCAGTACAAACGGACCGAAGGGCAAAATGGCGGCTATAGCGGCCAGCGCGACTTTGCCAAGGGGCCAGCTTTTTTCAACCCAGACATGGATGACGGCCAAGTAATAGAGGGCGAACAACAACCCGTGAACGGCGCCAACAATGGTGACGGCTTCCGGAATATCTCCCACATATTTCATTGGCATAGCAATAAAAAGCAGGGCCAAAAAAGAGATGCCTTCAATAATTCCGATCATCCGGAGTCGGCCAATCGTTGTTTTAAACATAACAGGACCTCCTTCGGGCAACAAACTGGATGATTGAAGTGTTAAACAACCACATTAGCGGGGTGCCAGTCCGCTCCACAACAGTTCTACGATGTCCGCGGCAGATTGTTCCACAGTTTGCAGATCGTTCACAATTTCCTTGCGATTTCTCACAGTCAGCATTGACGTAAACAGGTGAGAGAGAAGAATAGGGTCGCACTGAATGATTTCGCCTTTGCTTACCGATTCTGCAAAAGCATGCTGAAGCACCTGGTGCAGCATGCCTTCTCCCTTGCGGATGGCCGCAATTTGCTTCTCCGACAAACCGAGCGATGCCTCGCGCATCATCGTTTCAAAATCGACATGCGTATTTTTCATATGTCTCACAGCAACTTCCTGCATGCGTTCGCGCAGCGTTCCCGGTCCGTTGATGATGGCGGCGGTGCTGTCATGCGCGATTTTGAGCACGAATAACAAGCATTCTGTAAATAGAATGGACTTGTTGCTGAAATAATAATAAACGCTCGCTTTTGTGATGCCGCTTGCCTTGGCTACCGTCTCAAGCGAGACCTTCTCAAACCCTTGCTCCATAAAAAGAAAAGAAGCAGTCCGCAGGATTTGCACCATGGTTTGTGGCGATTCAGTCGCTTTCGGCCGGCCCGGTTTGCGTTTGCCGATTGATTTGTTCAAGGCCTGGTCCTCCAATTCAAGATTTTTTCAAAAAGGCTGTTGATTAATTAACCTTCGAGTATATATAATTGTATTATTCATAACCATATTGTATACGAAACCGGTTGTAAGTGCGAGTTTAAAAAGTCCGGTTAGCGCATGAATGCTGTCAGGCATGCATCGTGACCCAAAATGGTCTTTTGGAACAAGCGCTGAGAGATGAAAGGGAGGAAGAGGAAATGTTCAATAAAATAGGAGGGCTGTTTACCGGTCCAAAAGCTCGCTGGGCGACGCTTGTCATATGGATCGCCATTGCCGTGATTCTGACAGTCGCTTTGCCTGCCGTAGGCGATGAGGAACGGAACAATGCGCCAAACCTGCAAGACAACAGTCCTTCTGTTCAAGCGGCAGCGCTTATGAAGGAGTATTTTCCGGCCAATACCGGATTGCCGGCATTGCTGGTCTGGCACCGTGAAGGCGGCTTGAATGAGCAAGATTATGGTCTCATCATTGAGACCTCCCGGCAGCTCGAGGCATCTCCGCTGCAAGGGCAGGAAGCGGGTATTCCGCTTCATCAGCTGCCTCCGCCTGTTCTGCAAGGCATGGCTTCCGAGGACGGAAGCACGCTGGTTCAGCCTGTACCCTTCCAGGAAGGAATGGAAACCGAGGAGCTCAAGGAAAGTCTGCACGAGCTTCAGGAGAGGATCAGGACATCGGCGGGAAGCGATCTATCCGCTGCCGATGCGGGCAATGAGCTGAGCGCCAGAATTACCGGGCCAGCGGGCATTGCGGTGGACGCAACGGACCTGTTCCTGAATGCGGACTTCGTGCTGCTGCTAGCGACAGTATTGCTTGTGCTCGTGCTGCTGCTGCTCATCTACCGTTCGCCAATCCTTGCCGTAATTCCGCTCGTCGGGGTAGGCTTCGCTTACGCGGTTACAAGTCCGCTGCTGGGCTGGATGGCTAGAGAGGGCTGGATCGCGGTGGATTCCCAGGCCATCGCCATTATGACTGTGCTGCTTTTTGGCGCGGGGACCGATTACTGCTTGTTTTTTATAACCCGATTCCGTCAGGAACTTACAAAAGACAGCGACCGCAAGACAGCGCTCCGCCGTTCCTTCCAAGGCGCATCCGGCGCAATCGCCATGAGCGGCTTTACAGTCGTTCTGTCGCTCTTGGCTTTGCTGGTAGCAAAGTTTGGAGCTTACGAACGGTTTGCGGTGCCATTCAGTCTTTCAATCCTCATTATGATGATTGCCAGTCTGACGCTTGTGCCGGCTTTGCTTGCAATTATCGGCCGGGCTTCGTTTTTCCCCTTCATACCGCGCACAACGGAGGAGGAGCGCGAGCACGCGAAAAAGAAAGGCAAGTCCTATAAGCCTCATGACCCGGAACGGAAAATGGGGGCCCGAATCGGGAATCTCGTTGTCGCCAAACCATGGAGAGTTGTGGTTAGCTGCACGCTTGTATTAGGTTTGCTTGCGACATTTGCCACGCAAATTTCGTTTACGTATGACCTGCTGTCATCCTTTCCGAAGGATATGCCGTCACGGCAAGGCTTTGACACCATTGCCGAAGCTTTTACGCCAGGCGAACTAGCTCCGGTAACTGTAATTGTACAGGATGGAGGAGCGGATAGTGGTCTGCGTGAAGCTTTGGCGGCGCATCCGGCGGTTGACCATGTCGGCGAACGCCAGATCAGCGAAATCGACGGCACTTATTCGTCGTACAGCGTTGTGCTGGATATCAATCCTTATTCGCTGGAGGCAATGGCCGCTATTCCCGAGCTTAGGGATGCCGCTGCTGCAAAGCTTGGAGCGGACGGGGTAACAAATGCTGATTCCTCGGTATGGATTGGGGGCCAAACAGCAGAGCAATACGATACCAAAGCGGTAACCGACCGCGATAATCGCGTTATTATTCCGCTTGTCATCGGGTTGATCGCGGTGCTGCTGCTTGCTTATTTGCGGTCCATTACCGCAACGGCGTACCTCATTTTGACTGTATTATTGTCGTATGCCGCAGCGCTTGGCCTGGGCTGGATTATTCTGCATTACGGCTTTGGCGTTGAAGCCATTCAAGGTTCGATTCCGCTGTATTCCTTTGTGTTCCTCATCGCGCTGGGCGAGGATTACAATATCTTTATGATTTCGAGCATTTGGCAAAAAGCGAAGGTTATGCCGCTGAAGCAAGCGATCAAGGAAGGCGTAGCCGAAACCGGCGGCGTCATCACCTCAGCCGGACTTATTCTGGCGGCTACCTTTGCGGTACTGGCTACAATGCCGATTCAGGTGCTTGTCCAGTTCGGCCTCATTACGGCGATTGGCGTCTTAATGGATACGTTTATCGTCAGGCCGTTCCTGGTGCCCGCCATTACGTCCATTATCGGCAAAGCCGCTTTCTGGCCGGGCCGGTTGAAGACCACGGCGGAGCGTAAAGAGGTTTCCGCAGAGTAATGCTTTAACCGACAAACACGCGCTGCCCAAAGGAAGTTAATTCTCCGCAGCGTTGATTAAACAGCCGCCAAGATTGTCCCCTGCGGGACAATCTTGGCGGCTGTTTGCTTATTCGCAGAGAACGGAATAGGCACTTCCATTAGACTTTGGTCATAGGATGAGATAGGCATGATAGGTGTAAAGCTGCTTCAACGCGGTTTGGGATAATAGGAAAACCCCGGATATTTGACGACTGGCCACTTCTCTTTTCTAAGCGCGTCGATCACTTCGGGACCAACATTCAAATTGCCGCTAACCAGTTCCGGCGGAGTAAGCGCCATCCATTGATTAAGCGAAACATCCTGAAAGCGGGCGCTTTTGAATATTTCCAGAAACCAGATGCTTTCCGTGCCTGTATTCTGAATATAATGGCCAAAAGCAAACGGAACATAGCCGACGTCTCCGGCGCGGACATCAAAGGTTCTTGCCGAGCCATTGCCCGCAAAAACGGTCATGCGTCCTTGCCCGGAAAGATAATATTGCCATTCATCGTTGTTGGGATGCCAATGCAGCTCGCGCATGGCGCCAGGCTGTATCTCAACCAGCGCAGCCGCAATCTTTGTTGAGATAGGGAAGTTGGAGGAGTCGACGATGCGTACGCTTCCCCCTGGCGTTTGGATCGGCTGCTGCGCAAGCAAGGAATGTTTGAAGGACAGCGGAATGGTGCCATACGGGGACTGAACTTGCTGTGTAGACAATGGACCCGGCACCTTGTCCTGATAAATATATACCTGTTGCGAAGGAATATTGGAAAAGGCTTCTATCGGAACGCCGAAGTTAGCCGAAAGGACATCCTTCGGCGTATGCGCAAACCAGTCCGAAATGGACAAGGTGTTTAAATCGGAGAAATGCCCGTCATCGAATACGAGCAGAAATTGACATCCGTCATCAAGCCCTTGAATGGAGTGGGGAATGCCGGGCGGAAAATACCACAAATCGCCTGGACCCACATCGGCAATAAAGTTGCGTCCATTCTGGTCAACGGCGGTAATTCGTGCATGCCCCAGCAGCATGTACGACCATTCCGCCTGCTGATGCCAATGCAGCTCACGAACGCCGCCGGGAGTCAGACTCATGTTGACGCCCGCCAATGTCGTTGCGACAGGCAGCTCCCTAATCGTAATTTCCCTTGACCAACCGCCGTGGTTTAGGGTCATATTGGTGTCGGAGAACGAAAAGCGCAAGTTCGGGATTAGCCCCGCATCCGTTATAGGAGGCACGAGCATATCGGGATTTTGCAAATCCCGCATGATGTCTCTGGGCCCTCGGTCCACGCCGCCAGCGCCGTCCGGCCGAATAGGCTGCGGGATATAGGGGAAAGGCCCCGGATTGCCGCGGTTATTTTCCATTTTGCCCACCTCTTCTTCGCAGAAATGAACTGAACTGGAAATAGATATGCGCGTTCTCAAGCGAGTATGCCTTCCAGGTGTTGTTGGAACTTGACATCTTGACCTTGTCCGGGCAAGCTGAAGTAGCGCTAAGTGTGGCAGAGCACAGGGGTAAAAGAGAGAATGGAAATGAAAGGTATGAGAGGCGGTTGAGGAATGGGCGAAGCGTTTAACATGGAGTTATACATCACGGAACAAAAGAGTATGTGCCGGAAATATAGGGCCGATTATATGGAAAGCGAGCTGCATCTTAAGGTAGGCATTGCCTGGAATGTCAAGGAGGGGCTTGAGCCCATTCACGGATTGCGCCTGTTGCCGGAAGGCGATACAACGGGTTGGTACATATGGGCGGATGAATATTCGGAAGCCGATGATTTTTTTGTGCCGCTCCATGTGGCCCATTTAAACGAATGGGACCCCAAAATCAGCAAATATTTGGGACTTTCGCCAGGTTGGCGGTTTATCATTGCGGAGGATTACGAAGATGTATGGTTTGACGAAGAATTGCTGAAGCGTTGATTTTTGAAGAGGGCCGGCTATACATCGGCCTTTTTTCTTTTTGTGCAACATTTTTTCCATAATTTGCGTTGGATTAATGAACAGTCATTTCGCATATAGAGAAGGGGGAGCAGAACAATGGCTGGAATTCGGGGCAAAAGCTTTTATATGTTACTCATTATTGCGGTAGCCATCGGGATACTTGCGGCGCCGCCGGAGCGGGCAAGCGCATGCAGCTGCGTGGTGAATGGCAGCGTTCAGGAAACGCTGGCCAATCATGATGCCGTGTTTGAAGGAATTGTTACGGGAAAGAAAAGGCCGTCGACTATTTTTTCTTCTTCATCGGCTGACCCGGTTACCTGGACGTTTCGAGTCAATGAGGTGTGGAAGGGAAAGGTCACCTCTACCCTCAGCGTAACCTCCGCAGAAAGCGGAGCGAGCTGTGGCTTTGAGTTTGAAGAAGGAAAACGTTATCTGGTCTATGCGCGCGATAACGGCAAATCGCTGGATGTAAGCCTATGCAGCCGAACGGTTGACTTTAACTCGGCCAGCGCGGATCTGACCGAGCTTGGAACAGGCTCAACGCCGCCTCAGCAACCAGCTGCAGCAGACAATGCGAGCAGTTTCCTCTGGTGGATTGCGCTGGCCGTAGCGGCGTTGGTTGCGGTCGCGGGAGCGATTATCATCTATCGGCGCAGACCAGCTGATCGACCTTGACCAATCAACTGATCTAAATAATCAGGAACATGGCAACGATGGTTGTAACGGCAAGACCGAGCAGAACAGGCTTGATGTTTCTTCGCGCAAGCTCGAACGGGCTGACGCCGCAGATGGCGGCTGCTGGAATTAACGCCCATGGGATAATTGTTCCGCCGCCAACCCATATTGCGGCTACTTGGCCCAGCGCGGTTAATGTCGCCACACCGGAGCCGATAGCTTGCCCGAAGAGCAGGGCGATAGAGCCGGCTAGCGATATGCCGGAGAAGCCCGATCCGTCGAGCCCCGTCACCGCGCCAACCAATGTCAGCGTAACGGCGCCTACCGCGCCGTTTACGGGCACTTCATGAGCAAGCGCCATGCCCAAGTCGTTCACGATGCCGCTGGAGCTTTCCGGAAGGCGAGAGCCGAACAATTCAAAAAAGCCGGAATCGCCCAGGTAGAAAAAGGCGGCAATGGGGATGACAGGACCGAATACACGAAACCCGAACAAAAAGCCCTCGATTAAATAACCGGTTGTTTTCTCCAGACCTTTGCCTCGATGCGCCATCATCGTAATCACAAGCATGATCATGATTGACGTGCCGCCAATTAACGCGGTGGCATCCCCGCCCTGAAGATCCAGCGCAAACATCGCCGCAACATTCAAGGCATACAGCAGCGGAATTACCGCAGCAAGCACTTTTTTGGACGTTGGGGACAAAACGCTTTCGATTTCCTCGCCGCTAGAGTCTTCATTTCCACTGGAAGAATGATTGACCTCCGCTATTTTTGCGCTTTGAATCAAACCGCTTCTCCATGTCCCCAGACGTTGGTCGCGTTTCATCATCCAATAAGCCGCTACGGTTGTAACGGTTCCCATGACAAGAACCAGAGGAATGCTGGCAGCCATTACTTCATTCACTTGAAGTCCCGCCGCATCGGCAGTCAGCTTCGGAGCGCCCTGTATAATATAATCTCCCGAAAGCGCAATCCCGTGTCCGAACAAATTCATCGCCATGGCGGCTCCAAGCGCCGGAAGACCAACTCTAAGCGCTACGGGAAGCAATACCGCCCCGATTAGCGCGACGGCTGGCGACGGCCAGAAAAAGAGGGAAGCCACCATCATGATGAGACCGATGCCCCAAAAAGCCATCGCCGGCGTCCGGATCAACCGCGCAAACGGGGCGATCATGATTTCGTTGATGCCTGTACGGATCAATATTCGACTCATGGCAACGATGATGGAAATAATTAAAATGGTGCCGATCAATTCCTTAATGGCATAAATAAAGCTGTTGAAAATACCGCTGACAGAGCCTTGGGCGGTAGTCGTGGCAAGAATGCCCACTCCCAATATTCCCGCTACGCAGATTAACGTCGTGTCCCGCCGAATCAGCATAAAGCCGATAATCCCCACTACAAATGCAAGATACACCCAATGCAGCGCCGTCAATTCAACTGTCATATGCCCATCCTCCCACGTATAGGCGATAGCCGTCCAAGCGGTTACCGTAATGTATCGTATGCAGGAAGGAGAGTAGACGTTAGCGGAAATGGAAGTATTCCGCACCTGCGCCAGCATGACTCCGTCTGAATTGGAAAACATTGCGAAGGCATCTTGGCTATGCTATTCTACATAGGAATTGGAGCATGCTCGAAATACAATGAGGGAATGGAAAGGAAGGTAAGGGAATGGCAGTCATCAATATCATTGAAGCCTCCATGACATACACGAAAGACAGCGGTTATGTCGGCAAGGTTCATTTTTCCGTGGAGGGCCACCTTAATCAATATGAAATGACGCTGCATAGCAGAAAAGCGACCGAATGGGGTTATGGGTTGTTTTTCCTGAATGAATCCGGCAATGAGGAGCAGCTGCTGGAGCTGGAAGACGAATTAGAGGAAAACGATGAGTTGTTCGATCAGCTTGTACAGGCTGCACAGGACAAGCTCGTTCGGTTGTAAGAATAGAGGTTATAAGGTAGGAAAATAAAGCTGGAAGCGGCAAGCCTGCTTGCCGCGGGAATGTGGCGCAAGCAGGCTTTTTCTGCGGCTTAAAGGGAAGAATCTATATCTCCGTGTTCTTGCTTATCCCGATGCTTATTGCGGTATTGGGTGTATTTGGAGGCCAAAACGATAGCGGCTACAAGGCCCAGCAATACAATTGCCCACACCCCGTATTGATAGATCAGGTCCGCAAGCTCTCTGGCCTTGTCGCCTACGACGGAGCCCAGATAGAAATAGATCGAGGTCCAGACCAAGGCGGAAGGGTAAGCAAACATGGCAAACCGGCTGTATTTCATGTTGTTGACCCCGACTACGTAAGGGGTTACATGTCTAAGGAACGGCAAGCAAAGGCTGATGCTGATGGCATATCCGCCAAATTTGCCGCTTAATTCCTCGGCTCGTTCAATAAACCGCCCGATATTCTTTTTGCTCCGAAACCAGCTATTCAGTTTATAGCCCGAAAAACGACCGATGCTATAGCTGAAGGACATAGCGGAGCAGATGCCAAGAAACGTCATGATGTATGCGGGAACCGGCGACAAAACGCCGGAAGCCGATAAAGCGCCGCCGGTCATTACGACGGTTTCGTTTGGAATAGGCAGCCCAATCAAACCCAGGCATAGAACCAGGAACAAGGCCGCATAGCCGACCCGTTCAATTATTGCCAACAGCAAGTCATATGCCATTCAACACGCTTCCTATTCTTCAAAGATTCATCCGGCGACTGCCTGGCAATGGCCATAGGCCATATGGCGTCAACATCAATATAGGCCGGACGTAAAGTTATACGCTGGTAATGGGAAACCGTTTCTCTGTTTACCCATTGATAACCATTTTAACCTTTTCGTAACCTTTTGTCCCAATATCACCTTTACAATGGAGAATAGTGTAAGGGAGGATTCGGAAGGCGGTTATGGAAGATGAGCAATTTTCAGGCTAAAATAGAGATTCTAAAAGGTGTAGAAGCTACTGCCTATACGGTATGTCTCAAGCTGCTATCCGATGAAGGCGCTGCAAGCCGCGCGGCCAAAAGCGCGTTGATTGGCATGTTCCGCGATCCCGCATTCTGGGGTGCTGACGAGTCGCAGCGAAATCATTTTGTACTGCGCCATTGTTTCTCCGTCTGTTCGACGCAATGCAAAAAGTCTGCCGTTTAAAGGTACTCTACATAGGTTTCTCTGCCGAAGTCAAGCGAAGGGAACAAAACCATGAATGCAAGCAGCCAATCCGGCTCCAGAAAAAAAGTAACGGTTGCATTGTTTGTCGCCACCTTTCTGGCGGCCATTGAAGGTACCATCGTTGGAACAGCCATGCCCAAAATTACGGGGGAGCTGTCCGGCGTTCAGTTGTACAGTTGGGTAATCTCTATTTATTTGCTTGCTAGTGTGATTACAACGCCGATTTATGGCAAATTATCGGATTTGTACGGTCGCAAAACGATGTTTATCATCGGAGCGTCCATTTTTTTGAGCGGATCGATGCTATCGGGCATCGCGCAATCCATGAATCAGCTTATCTTGTTCCGCGGCCTGCAGGGACTGGGAGCGGGAGCGTTAACGACAATTCCCTATACCATTATCGGCGATCTGTATCCTTTCCAGCAACGGGCTAAAGTCCAGGGATGGATGTCCAGTATTTGGGGAATTGCCGGTATATCAGGACCATTAATTGGCGGTTTGCTGGTCGATTATGTGTCATGGCGTGCCATATTTTACATGAATTTGCCGTTTGGCGTAGTTGCACTGTATCTGCTGTCAGTATCCTTGAAGGATAAGGTCGAACGCAAAAAGAAATATATCGATTACCCTGGCATTATCACCTTTGCCATCGGGATGTTTGGTCTGCTCTACGCTTTAAGTCAATTGGGAGGCGAGACGGGACAACAAGCCGGTTTGGCGGAAGTACTGCCGTTTTTAACGGTAGCGGTTGTTTTTCTTGCGGCATTTGCCGTGATTGAGAAAAAGTCTCCGGAACCGATGATTCCTTTTCAATTGTTCCGAAATCCCGTTATCAGCATGGCGAATGCGATCAGCTTTTTGCTATGTCTGGTCAATGTCGCCGTTATCTTTTATTTGCCGCTGTGGTTTCAAGGGGTGGCGGGGTATTCCGCGACGTATTCTGGAATCTTGATGATTCCGTTGTCGATCGCTTGGCCGCTCGGCTCCATCCTGGCGGGCAATCTCATTGCCCGAATCGGGCTTCGGGCGATCAGCCTGCTGGCGGCATGCCTGCTGCTCATTGGCAGCGCTGGTTTTGCGCTTGTTAGCAGCGGAACGCCGATTGCGCTATTGATTCTGTTTACATTTTGCGCGGGCATCTCCTTCGGGCTTGTCCTGACCTCGATGACCATTGCCGTTACTTCTTCTGTCGGAGCCGAGATTAGAGGCGCCGCAGTGGCAAGCAACAACTTTATCCGTACGTTGGGGCAGACGTTGGGAATTACGTTGTTTGGAATGCTGCTGCATACCGGGGAAGCCAATGATATTGATCCCGCTGTGCTGGAGGGAAGCCTGCACCAGATTTTTGTTTGGGTGGCGTGGTTATGCGTTGGCGTGCTGCTGCTCTCCTTGTTTGTGCCCAAGCTGGAGCATGAGCAGAATGAGCCGGGGCAGAAGGCGGGAGCAGGGAAGTCAAGATAATCTGCAATTCGGAGGCCTACGGTCTTGCGGCAACGGGAAAGTGTGTGTCACAATAAAAGCTGGAGCTTCAGGCGTTTGCTAAGGGCAAGCTGCCGCAGGCATTTTACGCCTATCTTGAAACGGAAACGAGGCAGAACATTGAAATTTAGACCTTGCATAGATTTGCACGACGGAAAAGTTAAACAAATTGTAGGCGAAACGTTAAACGATTCTTTGGTTGAAAATTTTGTGTCCGGACATGATTCCGTTTATTATGCCGAAATGTTCCGCAATGACCGCTTGACCGGCGGACATGTTATTATGCTTGGTCCGGGAAACGAAGCCGCTGCGACTAGGGCGCTTCAGGCTTATCCCGGGGGACTTCAGGTCGGCGGAGGCATCAAGGCCGAAAATGCTTCGGGCTATCTGGAAAAAGGAGCAAGCGCCGTTATCGTTACCTCTTATATTTTTCAAGGCGGGGGGCTGAATACGGAAAATCTGGATGCTATTTTGTCCGAAGTGGGTAAGGACAGGCTGGTCATTGACTTGAGCTGCAAGGAAAAGGACGGCAAATGGTTTGTCGTGACGGATCAATGGCGGGTGTACAGCGATTTTGAGGTAAATCCGGCCAATGTCGCTTATCTTGAATCGTATTGCTGCGAATTTCTCATCCACGCCGTAGACGTGGAGGGCAAGCAAAGCGGTATTCAGCAAAGCCTGGTTCGTGATTTGGCTGCTTGGACCACCATCCCGACAACCTATGCCGGCGGAGCAAGGTCCCTTGCCGATATGGAGCAATTCGATGCTTTGTCTAATGGAAAGCTGGATTTGACGATCGGCAGCGCGCTTGATATTTTTGGCGGGAAATTGCCTTATGCTGACGTAGTGGCTTATAGCCGCGCTTTAAACGACGGCCGTCCAAAGGCTTAGGGAATTGCCTAACCGTGGAGGGGAGATCATTCCGTTATTGCTCGAATCGATATCTAATAGGGGAGTGATCCAATGAAGATAGCATTTGTTCTTTTCGACGGAATCACATTTTTAGATTTGATTGGGTTTTATGATGTCATTACTCGACTTAAATATTTTGAACCTACAAAGGATTCAACTTGGGATTTGTGCGGGCTTAAAGAGGAAATAACGGATGAGCTGGGCATGAGAATTAAAGTTAATGTGGTGAACCCGGATCTATCGAAGTATGATATGTTGTTTGTTCCCGGCGGCTTAGGAACCAGGGCGCTAAGGTTTGATGAAGATTTTATTGATTGGTTAAAGAAAGCGCAAAATGTCGAGTATAAAATCTCAGTATGTACGGGCTCTTTACTCCTTGGGGCGGCAGGATTTCTACAAAATAAAAAGGCAACGACACATCCATTTTGTTATGAGCTGTTAGAGCCTTATTGTACGGAAGTCATAAAAACAAGAATTGTTCGGGATGGCAATGTGATAACAGGCGGTGGCGTAGCTACATCTATAGATTTAGGGTTATATGTCATTGAACAGTTTTTAGGAAATGAAGAGATCGATAATATTAAGAAGCAAATGGATTATCCATACACGCATGTTGGTATTATTGAAGGTTAGCATGTTGAAAATTGTTGAATGACAGCAGCGGCAGTCAAAGACTTTATTAAGTCTTAGACTGTCGCTGCTTCGTTTGATATACTGGTTCTGCACCTATGAATATACGCATGAGAAAGAAAGGAAGCGGGACCGTATGACAACAATATTGGTTGCTGACGATGATGATAATATACGTGAATTAGTTTGTTTATTTCTGCGCAATGATGGATTTTCGACAGTCGAAGCGGCGGATGGCAAGGAAGCATTGTCGCTGTACGGCTCGATGCCGATTGATCTTGTTGTGCTTGATATCATGATGCCCGTTATGGACGGCTGGGCGTTATGCAAGGAGCTTCGCAGAGCCAATCCGGATCTCCCTTTGCTGATGCTGACTGCAAGAGGCGAAACCTGGGAAAAAGTTAAAGGCTTTGAGCTTGGGACGGATGATTATCTAACGAAACCTTTTGACCCGCTGGAATTAACGGTTCGTGTAAGGGCTCTGCTGAAACGATACCGGATCGGCACAACACAGATGATTCAGCTTGGCGGGGTTACGCTGGACAGGCAGACCTATAAGGTGACAAGAGGGAGCGAAACGATCGCGCTGCCGCTAAAAGAGTTCGAGCTGCTGTTCAAGCTAGCGGGAACGCCGGGTCAGGTCTACACCCGGGAGCAGTTGATCGATCAAATCTGGGGCCTGAATTACAGCGGAGACGATCGTACGATAGATGTACATATTAAACGGCTAAGGGAGCGTTTTGCCGAAACAGAAGATTTCTCTATCGAGACCGTACGCGGCCTTGGTTACCGTCTTGAGGTTAAAGCATGATCAAGTCTCTGTACCTCCGTATGGTGCTTACCTTTTTTACAATTGTTGTTGCGGGCTCGGTGATCGCATTTTATGTAGCGGTTTGGGTATTTCAAGAAAAGCTGAATGAAAATCTTCAAGCACTTTTGTTAAACTTTGGGACTGATACTGTGCGGGTATACGAATCATTGCCCGGAGATGAAGCAGAATCTTATCTGCGCGATATGAAGCAGCTGGATTCCTATTATATTCGTATTTTCGATCAAAGCGGGCAAGTACAGTCTTACGGGTCATTGAATGATCATACGCTGGCTACTGTAACGATGGAACAAATCAAGACTGTGTTGGCCGGGGGCATGGTTCAAGTCAACTCCAACGGGGTTTCCGCCATTTTATTGGGGCTTCCACTGCAAACGGAAGACGGAGTTAAAGCGATGTTTGTCGATCCTCTGACACCGCCTTCGACCGCCTTTTTGATTAGGTGGATTTATTCGTTTTTGATCTATTTCTTACTGATTGGAAGCTTGTTGATTTTGATTTCTTCGATTTATTTGATAAGGCCGATCAACAAGCTGACTAAAGCAACGAAACGGATTGCTAGAGGCGATTTTGACGTCAAGCTGAATATTAAGCAATCCGGCGAGCTTGGCGATTTGGCGCGAAGCTTTGAGCAAATGACGCATGACTTGCGTCAACTGGAGCAAATGCGAAGAGACTTTGTGGCGAATGTTTCTCATGAGATCAAGTCGCCGCTAACCTCCATTTCCGGTTATGCCATTGCGCTTAAAGGGGTCGATTTGCCAGAGAAAGAGCGAGGGCGCTACCTGGATATTATTATTGAAGAAGCGGAAAGAATGTCCAGAATGAATGACGGCTTGTTAAAGCTCAGCTTGCTTGAGTCGCATTCTCAGCAGCTTCAGCCAAGTGAATACAGCCTGGATGAACAGATCCGCAGGGTCATTGTTCTGCTCCAGCCGCAATGGTCGGCTCGGAATATAGGATTTGATCTTCAATTGCATACCACAAAAATAACTGCGGATTATGAGCTGTTGAATCAGGTATGGAGCAATATCATCGTCAATAGCATCAAGTTTTCCGAGATCGACGGGACTGTTTCCATCGTCATTGAGCAGGACGCTTACTCTGTCACCGTCTCGATTCGCGATAATGGCATCGGCATTGCTCCAGAGGACCAGAAGCATATTTTTGACCGCTTCTTCAAGGCCGATCGTTCGCATAAACGAAAGAACAATGGCAGCGGCATAGGGCTTGCCATCGTCAAGCAGATCGTTTCGCTCCATGGAGGCGCTCTGGCGGTTGAAAGCCAATTCGGCGTAGGCACAACCATTAGCGTGACGCTGCCGATGAAGCAGGATAACCCTTTATTTGCATAACTCTTATCTGTTCATTTTCCGTTCATATTGATGTCATGAAGAATACATCTTCATGGATTAAAATGTGTACAGCGATCCTTAAGAGAAGCGCCGACAGAATGGACAGGAGAAGATGGACATGACAGAATCGATGGAATGGAAGCAGAAGAAACAAAAGTCAATTGGTCGTCGAATAGGCAGCCTATTACTGAAAATCGTTGGAGGATTTGTTCTTCTTCTGGGGTTGTTCTTTCTCACGGTATATCTTGTGAATGTGTTTAGCAATAAGTCCGAGCTGAAAAAAATTGAGCCGTACAGGCAGCAGGTTTCAGTGGATGGCAAAAAGATGAATGTTCTGATTCAAGGGAACGGGGAAGAAACCATCGTCCTTCTTCCTGGATATGGGACCGCTGCGCCGGCGCTTGATTTTGAGATGCTTATTGATGAGCTTTCGCGTAATTATACCGTAGTTGCTGTAGAGCCTTTTGGTTATGGGTTAAGCGATCAAACGGATAAAGAAAGAACGTCGAAAAATATTGCAAGCGAGATTCACGAGGCGTTATCGCAGCTTCAGATTAATCGTTACATGCTAATGGGCCATTCCATTTTTGGCGTGTATGGACTGCAATATATCAATGATTTCTCTGAAGAAGTGACTGCTTTTGTTGGGATTGACACCAGCGTGCCAACCCAGCCGGGAATGGAAGACGACGTCCCAATAGAAGCGCTTGATTTTCTCAAGAAGTCTGGACTGAACAGATTACTGAAAAGCGTAGGTCCAGATCCCTATGCCGGACTGGACTTTGATCAGCACACAGTAGAACAGATGAAGCTGTTAGCCAATAAAAACGAAAGCAACGCTACAATGCTGAATGAGATGCAGCATACTGCATCCAACTTCAAAGACGCTCAGCAGTTGTCGTTCCCCGCAGATCTACCGTTGTTATTGTTTGTTGTGGCAGACGATCCGGAAGTTGAAGGATGGATTGCTCTGCACGAAGAGCAAATCGAACAGTCCAACAATGGAGAACTCGTCAAGATGGAAGGTACGCATTACCTGCACCATACGAATTCAAAAGAGATCACTGAGAAGGTACGGTCATTTATGGAGTGATCCGGAACTGACTGCGATATTCCCGAGGTGTCTTTTGTACGATTTTGCGGAAGCAGCGGGTAAAGTAGGTATTGCTTTCAAATCCTGTTTCGCTGGCAATTTCGGCAATGCTGCAGTCTGTATTCACCAGCATCAGTTTTGCTTGTTCCACTCTAAAGCGCTGCAAATAATGGAGCGGCGTACAGCCGTAATAGTGCTGCATAACTCGGGTTATGTAAATGGAATGAAAATGAAACTGGTCCGCTAATGCTTCGTTTCGTAAAGGTTCCTTGTAGCAGCTTCGCAAATATTCCGCTACGCTCTCCGCTAATCGCTGGCCAGCAGAAACGCGCATATCGTGCATTTCTTGGCAGATCATCCGCAGCAGCCTTTGAAAGGATGCCTGCTGGTCCCAGCAACGCGCGCTTGACGTTTTGTTGTTTAAGGAAAGTAATGCCCCGATCTCTTTTTCCACATCGTCACTATTCTTAATAGACCAGAACTTAGGTATAGAAAGGGAGTAGGCATTGCCAAAATGACTGTATTTCCCCAATTCAGCAGGTTGTTCCTCCATCGATTGTTGGGATAATTCTTCCCACGACTGACCCGTTTGAAAGTGAATCCAATAAAACCGCGTATCTTCGCTGCAAGGCGCGGCAGGATAATGATGAGCGTCCGGCCGCAGAATCAATAGATCCCACTTCTCCAGTTTCCACTCCCTGCCTGATTCTCCGATATATAAAGCACCTTCTGCAACAATCAGCATATCGAATACTCCGATGCCGGATCTAGAGGCATGAGAAGCGCCTTTTTTCAGCGTTTGCGCCCCGCCAATCAAATAATGAGGCAGCGGCGGCGCATTAAAGTTAATGAAATACATAATGTGTGCACCTCTCGAGCAGGTTTAGATTGTACGAAAAACGTTTGGATATCTACTATTATTCTGTATCATTTTATCGATAAAATCAAATCAACACTTAACATTTTTAATGTCAGAGGAGTTGATTGATTTGTATTCGATCGGATATTTTTTTGGCGATAGTTACGTCTCCTTCGGGGGTTTGAATTTTGCTATAAGGCTTGCAACGGAGAGCAACCTGTATTGCCCCTCGCTGGAGCATATTACGATAGTCGAGAATAGCGGCAAGCTGAAACTTACTGCAAATCAATTATCGGCAGCCGGAGGACAATTATCCGCCGAAGGATACCTTGAGCTGATACTTGAGAAAAACACGGATGACGTATCCATATTGATCAGCGGACGCGGCGAACATGCAACGGAACGATGCAAATCGCTGCTAATCCATGTTATAGGCCTCTCGATCGGCTATTTTGAAACGGATTCCGAAAATATGGGAAGGCGTGAGTTCAAACATCCCGCCGGCATTCAGCCGCTAAGTTATCCCGGCAGAGATGCAATGATGCCACTTGTTATTGTAGGAGAAAGGTCGTCGCAAAAAAACGGTCCAAAGGAATGGTATGTTCTGTCCAAGGATAGCCAAGTACGCAAAAAAGGCTTTGCGGCTTATTACGATGTGGAGGAGCAAGCCCCTGTGCTTCAGCTCTCACATGAAGAGGATCGCAGGCAATGGACCAACCAAATAACGCTGCCTCCGTGGAAAATGGGGATGGTGCAAACAAGAGCAGAAGTGGTAGCCGAGCGCTGCCTCGATCTGGAGCAACACTTCGGTATTAAGCCATTAAAGGATCGGAAAGATTTGCAGTGGCTAAATGACATTAAGGTTGTCGTCAACTTTCATGGCGAGCATTGGACGGGATATGTGTTCAACACATTCAACAACATGGAGGAGCAACTCCGCGATATTTGCAAAGAGATTCCAGGGAAACATGTACTCGCATTTCTGCCGGCATGGGATGGCCGCTATTATTGCACCTATCCTTCGCATGTGCCGGGTGATCGTCTAGGCGGAGCAGAGGGACTGCGAAAATTAGTGGCAGCCGCGCATTCGCTTGGCGTTAAGGTGATACCGATGCTTGGCGGCCCCAATCTGGCCACACGGCAATTTCTGCAAGAGCATCATTTGTTAGGCGCAACGCTGAAAGATGCTAACGGAGAGCCGCATGCGCAGGATTGGATTGATTGGAACAGCGATTTGTCAAAAGAAAACATGGGGTACATTATGAATTACGGCCATCCTGAATTGCAAGCCCACATGCTGGCGCGAGTCGATGAGCTCATGAGCGATTATGACTTTGACGGCATTTTTCTTGACGGGGCTATTCGCTGGTCCAATGCGCCGGATTATTCTCCCTACGAAGGCATAGCCGCTTTTGCAAAAACGTTTTCCGAACGTTACCCCGATAAGCTGCTAATGGGCGAGGATGGATATGATGCGTTATGGGGTTCCTTTGGGCTTTTTGCCACCAGCGGGGGACCGCTTGGATTGGAGCATGCCATGCTGAAGTACGCCCGACAAACGGAATATTTGGCTTACCCCGGCCTAAACGGCAGCTCTGGCGTACATGAGGTTGGCTGGGACTGGGCCAGCATCGACAAAAGCAAAAAAGAGTATACCATTCCTGCGCTGGCTTTGTTTGAAGGCGATACAAAACGTTATCCGGCTACCATCAGCCAAAGGCTGCGTGAATGTATGGATTGGGAGCAACAGCTTGTAAAGGTATGAAAGTAGCGTTGCAGGACAGTATGGGAGAATGAGGATATTCACAAATTTGACAATCGAACACCATTCAGGAAGGAGGTTTTTGTTATAAAAACAAGAATATAGTCATGATACTATATTATGAGAATCGAATTAATAAACATGAGCGATCAGATGGTAATGGTTTTAAGCTTCTTTATAAAAGGAGTGACACTCAAAATGGTCTATGAATTTGATAGCGAGATAAAGATGCTGGAAGGGAAAATCAAATGGAAAGTCGTATATTTTCCCTATTCGGTAAGCGAATTGTTTCGCACTAACGGTAAAGTGCCTGTTCAGATCAACATTGACGGGCATGAGTTTGACCATACGTTGTTACCGTCAAAAAACGGGCATTATTTTGTATACAATGAATTCATACGAAGAACGGTACGTAAAGAGCGTGGCGATTCTCTCCATGTCATTCTTCAAAAAAACGAAGAAAAACGAAATATCGTTTTACCTGTTTATATCGAGGAAAAGCTAAGTGAAAATGACATCCTGGGTATTTTCCTGAATCAACCTGATTATTTGAAGCGAGAACAAATCAATTATATTGAAATTGCCAAAAAGGACGAAACGAAAATTAACCGAGTATTAGCATTAGTAAACAAACTTAAACATTACCCTCAAGAGAGAGTTTAATCGGAATGGCTAAAGAGAAGACATAATGGCCATTTTGATGCCAAAGCATTAGTGATCCTCCATGCAATTCGGCAATATTTCTGGCAATAGATAGGCCCAAACCCGCACCAACTTGTATTCCTTCGCTACTGCGGGCGAGATCAGCTTTATAAAAGCGCTCAAACAGCCGCTGCTCTTGTTCGGATGAAAGGGGAGGGCCTTCGTTTTCAATGGATATCGTCGCAAATGATGGATCCGCTTGAAGTTTGATCCCTATGGTTCCCGGTTTTATGGAATATTTAAGAGCGTTCATTAGCAAATTATCGATAGCTCGTGCTATTTTTTCGCTATCCACTAAAGTATTGACGGGTGGATCTGCCAGCTCCATGGCCACTTGCATATCGTTTTCTTGGGCGAGCGGTTCGAATTCAAATAATAACTGAGCGAGAAGTTTGGAGAGATCGATTTCTTGCATTTCGATATGCGCTTCATGAGAGGAAAGACGCGTATACTCAAACAAATCGTCCAGCATTTTTTTAAAATGGATGGTTTTATTGTATGTATTTTGAATGAATCGCATATATTCATCCTTTGATTGAAAGGAATCGCTTCGTAATAACTCAATATAACCAATTATGCTGGTAAGAGGCGTGCGGAGGTCATGCGAAATACCAGTTATTAATTCCATTTTTGATTGCTCAATTGCACGTTCCTTTCCTAATTGCTCTTGAAGCCTCTCCGTCATCACATTAATTTTTTCAGCAACTCTCCCGATTTCGTCTTTTCGCACGACAGGAACACGGTAATCGAGGTTTCCTTCCGAAATAATTTGCAGACCGCTTTCCAGTTTAACTAGATCGGAAACAATTCTACGTGTCAGTATAAAAAATGTAAAAACAAACATGAAAATAAATAACGGGATGAACAGGTATGCCACTAATGTGATAGGCAAAGAAAGAAATCAAGTTTGATAAGGTGAGCGCTATACAAAAACTAAATACGGAATTTAAAAGAACATTAACCTGAATTTTCTTTTACTATTACACAAAACTCGTATTTTGTACATATGTAAGTAAATCTGGATTATCCCTTGTATCACATGAATTCTAATATGCAGTGTCAACATTTATCATCTTTATTATCTGATTCTAAAATAACTTCTACTTATTCACCCACTGTCTATTAAAAACCTACGTTGATCTAATGTTTTATTTTGCTGACAAAAAGTCCCGATCAGTGAATCGGGACTGACTTTCGTAGTAAGACAATGAGCCCTTGCACAATCATTCACCAAAGATTTTCTCTAAAGCTTCGTGCTGAGGTTAGCGAATTTTAATGATTGGACGAATGGCTGCAGCCATCGTTTCTGCCTCCTGAATCGTCTTCGCTTTTCCAAGCGCAATCAGAGTACCTATGGAGACAGCTCCAGTTCTCCCCTTGCCGCCGCCACAATGAAAGCCTACTTTTTTTCCACTATTGTACGCATCCACTACATGATTAATGGCTTGGCAAAATAAATCTTCTTGCGGGATCAAAGCATTGTCACCGATGGCTACCTTTACCCAAGTCACATTAGGCTCTAGATAAGAACACTCTGTTGCCTCTTCCCTTAGATCAACAATGATTTGACAATTTTCAACGGTCACCATATCCTTGACATCTTCAGCCCCGCCCATAAAGATCCGATCTTCTACTAATGCATGATAATTTTTTGACATAAGCTGTGCTCCTTATCCAGATGTTTTCCTAGCCATATTCTTTTACTTCCCATCATTGGCAAACTGTTTGATTCGAGCCTCGATTTCGTCCCGAACGCGCTGGAAAACACCCCACCGCTCTTCTTCACTTCCCGTTGCTTTGGCAGGGTCGTCGAAGCCCCAATGGAAGCGAGTGACATGCGGCGGTGTAATCGGACATTTGTCATTTGCATCTCCGCAAAGGGTAACCACAAAGTCGGCTTTATTCAAAATATCCGGATCGATAATATCCGAGGTTTGATTTGTAATGTCGATTCCTTTCTCCGCCATAGCTTTAACCGCTTTTGGATTCAACCCGTGCGCCTCGATGCCGGCACTGTACACATCGAATTTCTCGCTAAGATAGTGATGCCCAAATCCCTCTGCTATCTGACTCCGGCACGAATTCCCCGTACATAAAAAGTATAAGATTTTTTTGTTCGACATTATGATTCCTCCAATTCTTTTTTAACCAGCTTCTTTTGAAAAGTATTTGCGTTGAAAACGGGGAGCAATGTTAACTAAAGCAATCATCACCGGCACTTCGACTAAAGGACCAATGACGGCAGCGAAGGCAGCACCGGAATGCAATCCAAATACGCCGATGGCCACTGCGATCGCAAGCTCGAAATTGTTTCCCGAAGCCGTGAAAGCTAGAGATGAACTAATTTTATAGCTGGCCCCTGCCTTTTTCGCCATGAAGAAGGAAATAAGGAACATAACAACAAAATAAATCAATAATGGTACGGCAATCCTAACCACATCAAGCGGCAATTGAATGATCATTTCACCTTTTATGGAGAACATAACGACGATCGTAAACAATAACGCAATCAATGTAATTGGACTAATCTTCGGAATAAATTCCTCTTCATACCAAGACCGCCCCTTCGCCTTCACAAAAACATAACGTGTCGTCATTCCGGCCAGAAACGGAATCCCCAGATAAATGAAAACACTTTTGGCCACTTCCCACATCGTAATGTCCACCACGATGCCTTCGAGTCCAAACCAACCGGGCAGAACCGTAATAAACACATACGCATAGACCGAATAAAACAAAACTTGAAAAATGGAATTAAAGGCGACCAAGCCAGCTGCGTATTCTGTATCTCCTCTACATAAGTCATTCCATACAATGACCATGGCAATACAACGAGCCAACCCAATCATGATTAGACCAACCATGTATTCCGGGTAATCATGAAGAAAAACAATCGCTAATACGAACATAAGAATGGGACCTATTAGCCAGTTTTGCACTAAGGAAATCAATAAAACCTTTCGATCCCGAAATACATGGCCAATTTCTTCATAGCGCACCTTAGCTAGTGGAGGGTACATCATTAGAATCAACCCCGCTGCAATAGGGACAGACGTAGTTCCTACCTGAAAGCTATTTAACATCCCCGTAAATTCTGGTGAAACATACCCAATACCGATACCCAAAGCCATCGCAACAAAAATCCATACTGTAAGGTAGCGATCAAGAAATGAAAGTCGCTTACTCACCTGTTCCTTCATCATCCAACCTCCTTTATTCACAATTGACCAGCAGGCCCTGTTGCTTCAACTTTTGCAGCTCGATGGATAAATCGGGGAGATTGGACAGCGCAAAGCCAATATCCTTTAAAGGCTGTTCATTGAGCGAATAAAACACCCATTGCCCTTTCCGGGTTTCACTTACTAGTTGGGCGGATTTTAAGCGACTAATATGTTTCGATATCGCCGGTTGCGATATATTAAAAATGGGAACCAGTTCGCATACGCAACAATCTCGCGTACGCAGTAAAGAGATCATTTTTAGCCTTGTTGGGTCCGCAATCGCCTTTAATACATCAGCTAATTCATCAAACTCCATTCATAGTCACCTCTCCATAAGCATATAACTATATTGTTATATGTTTATTCGTATGTCAAGCTTTGATTTCTGTTCTCTATTTTTTTCTATGTATTATCAGATGTTCAATTCAAAAGAAAAAGGAGCTTAAATTAAGCCCCTTCCTTCACCTTTAGCAATTGTAAGTTTAATTCATTAACATCTTTTCCATGACCATAACATCAATCATATTGCCATCTAATATCCCTTGTTTCTCGAAGATCCCGACCTCACGATAACCATGTTTACGATACAATTTCTGACCACCAATATTATTGGGAAATGTGAAAAGGACGATTTTATAAAACTGTTTTTCTATTGCTGTTTGTTCAATGGCTGATAACAAATGGCCACCAAAACCTTTACCGCGACACTCACGCGATATGTAGATCGACAGATCTGCGACACCGTCGTATGCACTACGTTGAGAGTACCGATTTAATGAAGCCCAACCTGCCAACTGGCCTTCATCTTCTGCGACTAGTATTTGATATCTGTCCTGGTGATCTTCAAACCAGCTTTTCATGTATTCCATATTCTTTGTTTCTGTCTCCAGTGTAGCAATCCTATCTTCGATTCCCTGGTTATAAATTTTCAAGATTGCTTCTAAATCAGATGAAAGTGCAGTTCTAACAATATAAGATTGACTATTTTCTAAGGAGTTATTATGTTGCATCAAGGCGACCTCTTTCATACAAAGTTTACGATCGACATTAGTTAATTCCGCATTACTGATTTGATATTGTAAAAATTCTTGATTTTATGTTGGTGAATGGAGTTGAAGAATTTATCGTATCTGAAATAATTCGACGGAACATTGGGTTATCCTTGCATTGACAACGATGTTGTTAGAAAAATCGTCCTAACTTTTAAACAATACATAAGAGGTATACTACTCTATTTATACAATTATTGTAATATGCAATATATGTTCCATCCCTTCAAAAAATTGATTTAACCAGTCTTCCACAGCCCCTCATCTTGGTTATTGGGTAAGGACTGCCTGCCAACTTTTGGCTCGGGACAAGTACTTGTACCGATAAAAAAAGTCGCTAAATTAGCGACTTCAAAACGAAAATTCCTTACCCAAATGATTGTTCTCAATTGAGCTATTCTCTAAGTTCGTCTGTAGACGAGACCTACGACTCCAGAATCAAAAGTCTTGTTTTCGATTAGCTTAAGCTTGATTTTCTCCTTAAGACCTTGGAATAACGGTAATCCCTTACCAATCAGTATGGGAGAAACTGTTATTTTATACTCATCAATCAAGTCAAGCTGCATAAGGTGGTGTGCGAATCTAGGACTGCCGAGGATGACCATATCCTTGCCTGGCTGCTTTTTGAGGTTATTGATCTCTTCCTCTACTCCGTCTTTCACGAGTCTTGAATGATTCCATTCCACTTTCTCCAGTGTCTTGGAAAAAACGATTTTAGTTGTCTTTTCGATCCACTCGGCATGATTCCGTTCATGCTGCGAAGCTGCTGGGTCCGAAGACACAGATGGCCAGTAACTGTGCATCATCTGATAAGTCCCACGCCCCCAAATGACAGTGTCGGCAGTACTCAGAATTTCTTTCGCGTGTTTCTCCAGATCAGTATCGTAGGAAACCCAGCTTATGTCCATTTCACCATTCGGCCCTTCGACAAAACCGTCAAGTGATGAGTGCAGAAATAGAACAAGTTTTCTCATTTTCAGTTCTCCTTTATTACGATCCCATATGTTTCAGCCATTTGTCCAAAAGTACATTCATCTTCTTCACCATTTTACTAGTATCTTATTGACGAGCTTGTTTAATCCATTTCAAATGGGATTAAAGTTCGGCAGAACATTACCGTGTCATTGTGCCGGATATTGCCGGTATCGGACTACAAGAATGCCGCGCGGTCAATTTAAATTTAGATGTGACAGTCTGTTTAAATTGATATTGAATGTGGGATGTAAACTTGCAATTATAAACCGATCGGTTTATACTGATACAAACGGTATAGAAAGTGAGGAAAAATTAATGAATAATTTAACTCCCCCATTCACTCGCGAGACAGCAATCCAAAAAACTCGTATGGCAGAAGACAGCTGGAATAGCCGAGACCCTCAGCGCGTCTCACTTGTGTATACTGAGGATTGTTATTGGAGAAATCGGAGCGAATTTATAACAGGCCGCCAAGAAATTGTCTCTTTGCTAACTAGAAAATGGGCCAAGGAACTGGACTACCGCCTTATCAAGGAGCTTTGGTCATTTACGGATAACCGTATTGCAGTTAGATTCGCATATGAATGGCATGATGATAGTGGCAATTGGTTCAGATCGTACGGTAACGAGAATTGGGAGTTCGCTGACGACGGCTTGATGAAGCGTAGATTTGCTTCGATTAATGACATGCCGATTAAGGAAGAGGAACGAAAGTTTCATTGGCCTCTCGGCACGCGCCCCCCTGAACATCCAAGCCTAAGTGAGTTAAACCTATGACTCGCACTGTTTTTGAAAAATCGGATGTCATCCCTCTCGTCACTGAGGTATTTCGTGAATTAGGTTATGAGGGTGCATCTTTGAGTAAAATTACAGCCCGTACGCGTCTTTCTAAAGGAAGCTTATATTATTTCTTTCCGGGTGGAAAAGATGAGATGGCTGCTGAAATTCTTGCTCATATTGATCAATGGTTTATCAAGAACATTTTTGAACCGCTCGAAAAGAATGAACCCCTGGCAGCCATTGATCATATGTGGCAAGAGGTCGATTCTTATTTTCAATCTGGTCAGCGCATATGCCTTATTGGCGCATTCGCTTTGGACGAAACAAGAGATCGATTCGCTGCTGTTATTCGGCAATATTTTATAAGATGGATTGAGGCCTTAAGCGCGGCACTAGTTCAAACAGGTATCTCTGAAGAGACTGCTGACCAAATTTCAGAGGAAACAATTGCTAGTATTCAAGGAGGATTAATTTTGAGTAGAGCACTTAATGATGATTCCTTTTTTGAACGTACGTTGGCAAATCTGTCACAACGAGTCTCAACTTATGTTTCTAAAAGCAACGCTGGTCACTGACAAATTGGCAACTTTATGGGAGGTCAACATCCTTCTGACTGGAATATTGAGCCTCCAACTTTGTCTCAAATAATCGACTTGTTAACTGAACAATTTGAAAGGGTTGAATCGGTGCTTTCAAGTAAATTGAAAGATGAAATATGTTGTAGTCTTATTTCAATTATGAATGCAAGTTCTTGTTTTTGAATTTGGATAAGAACTTGCATTCATTGAAAATCATATGCGTATTATATAAAAATATCCGATTCTGGTTTTTGAAGCTTATTATTAATCATGACATATCTTTTAATCTGCTCAGCTACGTGGGAAGTAGGAGTAGATGTCGTGTCGATTGTTGGCATAGGTGGATTGTACGCAGTTTCTGCATTGTCTAGGAGCCATTGAGCAAATTGTTCATGTTGTTTAAGCATATCATCGCTCCACATAGCCTTATCTTCCCGATTACGAAGTCGGCTGTTGCGCGTAGCATCATCGCAATGTAAGTTTATAAAGCATACTTCGCTGAAACAATCATATTTTTCGCATTTCTTTGCATCCCATGGCATAATAGTACCGCAAATAATTGTACCCCTGCCAGACATAGCCGTCGCATGAGCAAAGTGAAGCAATAAGTTGAATCTGTCCTGGTAGTCGAGCTTAGCTGCTGTTATACCAAAATTATCTAAATCTGTGCTGAAAACATTGAATTCAGGCAGTAGTGAGCGGAGTTCATGCATGACTGTCGTCTTCCCTACACCACTAGCTCCAGTCACAATAAATAAGGGTAATTTTCGTTCCATTATGCTTCCCTTCCCTCAATCAAATTAATAAGCAACTCATATAACAAATAATAAGGGGAAGGAACTATCGATACTATGTCTTGATTAACTTAAAGCATTCTTGACATACATTTGGATAGTTAATGCTTTTGTGGTCTTCAATTCTTTTCAACTATGTATTCTTCTGTTTTGCAACTTGCCTAACACCGATCATTAGCATCATGATCCCAATTGCACCGAGAATAACCTGAACGATGATTGGATTCAATGTAAACACTGCTTCACCATGCCAATACAATCCCAATATCCTTTCATTCAGCCCCACTATCGCTAATAGCGGCTTAAAATACAAACTCAGCGCTAGTAACACGATTCCCCAAATCATATTTCTGTTCATTACTTCAAAACCTCATTTCCTATTGGGATCATTAAAGATGATTTCACGATCAGGCTTAATGTCCAAATTATAGAAGATGTATGTGTTGAAAACAGGTAGACATGGTCACTTCCAATATGACGAAAGTCAGTTTTTTGTTCTGCGTTGGGCCAGCTTACGCAAAAAACACCTTCAAAGGTGCCCCATATCGGTAGACATGAAAGCAATCTCTTGAAGGTGCTTAGTTTAGTATAGTATCGACTACTACTTCGTCTCCAAAATCTTTTGAACCGAATATAGTTATTGGATTTCTTTCATATACGCTTTGAACTCTTCTGCTATTTCTTTGAATTTCGTATGATGCAGGTAATGCGAGCCCTCCATCGGAATCATTTTGCCCAGTGCCGATTGTTTGATCTGCTCTTCATGCAGCGGGATCCATTGGTCATTGTGTTCGTTATTGGATTGAACAAAAAGCAGCATCGGCAATTCTTCAGGATAAGTGAGCAGCTCTCCGTTTTTAAAATTAGACCCCAGGTGCTTCAGCTCATTTATCAATGTGGGGTTGCTCGAAACTTGATTCGAAATCAAATTCATTTGTTCTTTGGTATGCTCATCGTATGCCAGCGACTTGTATGAATCTCCACTCACTTTTTTGAGCACTCTCATAAGGCCGGAATCTTGAAGAAACTTCATGGTTTTTAAAGGCAGCTTAACATCCATGCCGGGCTGGTTCGGAACACTGCTATCGATACCGATAAAAGCGGTAACTTCATCACGATAGTTCTCCACATAAGAAACGGCGTAAAGTCCAGTGATGGAATGTCCCATAAGAATGTAACGATCTAGGCCAAGCTGCTCTACAGCCTCGTGTATTTCGCTAACGATATTTTCCGTTGTTCTTGCCTTTTCCGTTTTATCGCTTAATCCATAACCGAAAGGCTCGAGAGCCACAACTCTGTAATCCGAAGTTAGTTCATCGATCAGCAATTTGAAATCAAGTACGGGCGACGGAGTTCCTTGTCCCGGAAGGAGTACAATCGTTTGTTCGCCGCTGCCTTGAATGGACACATTCATTTTTTTGCCATCCACGTCGACATATTGGCCATAGGATTCGATTTTTTTCTTTTCGATCCCGTTGCTTATTGTATGAACAACAAATGTAATGCCCAAGAAGAGCACGAATACCCCGACAATGCCACCTATTATTTTTAGCCATAAACGCCGTTTCTTGCGGCCCTTATTTCCAGCTTTTGTTGTTATCGTTTCTGTCACGTCCATCTTCTCCTGTCCTTATATCTGTAGTGTCGACTTAACGACTTATTTAAGTGTAACCAAGCAACATGTCCCCCACATGACGGCAATATGAACGGAGTATGAACAAACGAAAAAAAGAAGACATCGCATCATTGTGATGCAACGTCCTCCCCATCGTAATACTTATTTATTCAATTGTTCCTGCAACGCCAAAATAATCGTGAGCGCTTCTGCGCGCGTTGCGCTCTTCAGCGGAGCAAACCGGTTTCCGCCTACTCCGTTCGTCAATCCCATTTGGCTGGCCGTAGCTACATAAGGGATAGCCCAAGCTGGAATATCGTTTGCATCGGCAAAGCTAACATTTGCATTTGCATCTGGTTTAATGCCTGCTGCTCTAATAATCATGGTAATCATTTCTGCGCGATTCAGAGCATTGGCAGGGCCAAATGTCTCGTCGGAATAGCCGTTAATGATGCCTGCTTGAACGGCTTTTGCTACATGGTCCTGTGCCCAGGATGGAATTTTGTCCATGTCCTTGAAAGCAACCGGATTGCTGACTGGCTCTAACGACAGCGCCCGTCCAAGGATGGTTACAAATTCCGCTCGGGACACCACTTTATTTGGGCGGAAGGTGTTGTCATCATAACCGGTAATCAAGCCGTCTGCAACAGCTTTTTTGATGTTTTCCTCTGCCCAATGCCCTTTATCGTCCTTAAAGGTTGTGGCTGGAGCCGGACTAGGCGTCTCTCCCCCGCCTGTTCCAGGTGTCGGCACCGGGCTTGGACTCGGCGTCACTGTTGGTGTCGGGGTTGGATTTGGTGTTACAACGGGACCGGTTACCGGTGGTGTTACAGGTGTTGTAACCGGCGGCGTTACCGGACCTGTCGACTTCTGCTTAACGATGCCGAATTGATCAATGATAAACGGTTCGGCGTCATTTAAGTTTTGATCGATTTCGTAGGATACGGCTGTCAGCTTGTTGCCGTCAATTGTTATCCCAACAAAATTTTGAACCTGGCCCCGTTTCGGACGATCCGTTCTGTCTCCGTCAAAGCCATATTTAGCCGCATGGTTTTCTTCTGCACGTTCAAACAAGTCGTAATAAGAATCTCCGAGCTCAGGCTTCTTATTTTTAAAATAAACCTTTGGCCCCGCAGTTGCAGGAATCAGATAGATCGAACCATCAGGGTTGAGCGTATACTGGATCGTTTGTCCATTTAGCTGTTCCGTAATGATTTCGGTCTCAGCGGCAGAGCCGTCTTTTTTGATCGGTTTGGTGCGAGCATAGATATGATCATGCCCTTGCAGTACAAAATCGATGCCAAGCTCTGCCATTAACGGAGCAATTTTGTTGCGGACGCCATTTTCGCCCATGATATCGCTGTCCGTTGCATGATTGGATGTTGTATACGGTCCTTTATGGATGTTGACAATAATCCATTCAGCGCCAGCTTCCTTGGCCTTCTTGACATCCTGCTTCAGCCACTCCACTTGCTCAACGGAGAAGTTGGCATACTCTTCGGAATCCTCGTTGGAGTTCAAAACAATAAAGTGAGCATTGCTGTAAGTGTAAGAATAATACGCTCCAGTCTCGATTGCAGAACCTTCAGGCTGCTTGATATTAAAATGCTCGTAGAACGCAAAGTTTTTGTCCTCGTGATTGCCCGCTGACGGTACGATCGTTGTATTCAGCAAGCTATTCTGAGAATGGCCCAACAGCCAGTTCCATTGATCCTCCACAATGCCTTTATCGACAATATCGCCGTTATGAACGACAAATTGTGCATATGGCACTGTTTTTAAAGCTTTAGCCAATGTTTCGGACGATAAAATGGCTTCTTCCTCGTCTTTTGCTTGCGTGTCAGCCAAGTCGATAAACGTAAATGCTCCGCTCTCCGGCGCTGTAGCAAAGGTTCCCGTTTCACTCCAAATGCCGGCTTCTTTGTCTCCCACTCTGAAGAAATAAGAAGTGTTGGCTTTAAGAGCAGTCGCTTCCGCTTTATGCACCAGTTCGGAAGGCGAGTTTGTCGAAGCCGCGGAACGGCCCTGGAAAGTAGTCGCCTCAGCAAAATCGGCGATTTCACCCGTTTTCTCAATGACCTGCAGGTCGCTGCCCGTTACTTTGTGGCTTGTGTACCAGGTGAAGCCTTTGTCGTGAACTGGATTACCGTGAAAAGTAACCGTCACTTTGCTTACTTTCTCCAGTACCTCGGCGTTATCCTTCATAATACCGAACTGATCGATAATAAAAGGTTTTGCATCATTCAGATTCTGGTCGATTTCATACGATACGGCTGTCAGCTTGCCGCCATCCACCGTAATGCCTACAAAGTTTTGTACTTGTCCCGTTACGCCAGCCGGCGTGTCTGCGTACTTTTGCGAGTGGTTTTCCTCAGAACGTTCAAACAGATTAAAGTAATCATCGCCAAGCTGGGTTTTTGTGTTTTTCTTGTACACCTTTGCTCCAGCTGTACCCGGAATCAAATAAATGGTTCCATCCGGTTTTACCGCATATTCAATCGATTCGCCGTTCAGGGTTTCCGTTATTTTCTCAACATCCTCTGCTGTTCCATCCGATTGAATCGGTTTGGTCCGGGCGTAGATGTGGTCATGTCCTTGCAGCACCAGATCGATTTTTAACTCTGCGATCAGCGGAGCAATTTTTGTCCGTAATCCGGTTGCACCCATAATGTCGGTATCGGTTGCATGGCTTGCTGTCGTATAAGGACCTTTGTGCATATTAAGAATGATCCATTCAGCGCCTGCTTCTTTTGCTTTGGCAACATCCTGCTTCAGCCACTCGACTTGTTCTAGCGACATGTTGGCATATTCAGAAGAATTTTCGTTTGTATTAAGTACGATAAAATGAACATTGCTGTAATCGTAGGAATAATAGGCACCAGACACGGTAGCGGAATTTTCAGCCTGCTGCAAATTGAAATGCTCGAAGAATGAGCTGCCGCTTGGTTCATGGTTGCCTGCAGCCGGAACAATCGTTGTGCGAAGCAGACTGTTTTGGGAGTGGCCCAGCAGCCAGTTCCATTCTTCTTCGGCTGTTCCGTTTTCCACTACATCGCCATTATGAACGACGAATTTAGCATCGGGAACCGTTGCAAGAGCTTTTTCCAGCGTTTGGCCGGATAAAATAGCTTCATCCTCTTCCTTTGCCTGCGTATCTGTCAAATCAATGAATGTAAATGGAACCTTCTCCGCAGGAGCGGTTTCGAATACTCCTGTTTCACTCCATATATTTAAATCCTTGTCGCCAACGCGGAAGAAATATTCCGTGTCTGGTTTCAAGCCGGCGGCTTCGGCCTTATGAACATGCTCGGCAATCGAATTTGTTGCCGTTTTGGCGTTGCCGATAAAGGCTTGGGCATTACCAAAATCCGCTTGCCCGCCTGTCTTTTCCACAACCTCCAAATCGCTGCGGGTAGATGTCAATGGCGTATACCAGACGAAGCCTTTGGATGTCTGCGGGTTGCCATTAAACGTAACCACTACTTTGCTTACTTCCAATGGAGGGGCGTCGAGCATAGCGGTTAACTCCATATCGAAGTACAAATCCGAGCTTGTGAGCGTGGATTGGTGAACTTCAACCGCAATGACGTTATCCCCGTCCTGGAGGTTTGCTTTTAGCGGGGCGGTCAAATCAATCTCATTGTAGAGAACCGGATTTGATTTATTGGAAGTTGCAAAGGTCGAATAAGTAATTGTTCCTTCAGGCATGCCGGCCCGAAAAACTTCCGTGCCGTTCACGTACATAACAGCTCCGTCGTCGATTCCGAAGTTGCCAAGCAGCTGGCCATAGCTGTTGATCTCATCGAGGTCAACATTTAGATTCGTCACAAAATAAGAGGTGGTATGTTTATTTCTGCTATCTGAGCCGAAGCTTATCGTTGTATTCAAGCTGCCGAATTTAGTCGTTGTGGCGGCAAAGCCAAGCGGCGCCTGGCCGATTGCCCAATCCTTATCCCCATAGCTGCTTTGCCACGAGTTTCCTTGATCCACACCGGTATCAAGGTACTTCCATTCCGCATTTTTGGACATCCAAACAATGGGCTGCTCCTCTGCCGCTTGCGCTTGCTGTACCGGTTGTCCGATGCCGCCAAGCAGTAACGCGGCTGATAATAGGACTGATAAACATGTTTTCCATTTTTTAATCATTTTGTTCTCCTTTTTTATAAAATATATTTCTTAAACAACTTCGTTACTTTAGCAATAAAGTGTTTTCGTATTGTTTGTAGCAGATAGATATTTTGTAAATTGAAATTTATTTTTTGACTATAACGTAAAAAAAGAGCCGTGGGAGTTAGCCCGACGACTCGTGGATTGCTTATGCTTTAATTCAGCAGATATTCATAATATAGCTCGTTTACGATGCCTTCTTTGATGTCGATATACAGGTTCATATAAAAGTCTTCGCTAACCGCATACGCAAAATTGTCTGGAGGCTTGCGGCCATCCTTGGCAATGATTGCGTTCGGATATTTCTCCAGCACGAGTGCTGCCGGGTCACCTACTGTAATCCCCAAAGAAGTTGAATACGCGGGTCCATTGACCTTCATGTTCACTACATAAAACCGCTCCCCGTTCGGAGAATTCATGGTCATTTCCATTCCGTCGTATGCCAGCGTCTTCACATACATGCCTTGATAGGTCCCGGCGTCTTCACCCAATTGCTTGATCTGCTCAGCACTTGGTTCCCCGAGAAGCTGCTTTAAATCCTTTTGGTCATCCCAATCCTGCAGAGCCACATAGTCGTCTCCTGTTTTAATGGCAAGCAGGGGGATTTCATTGACTGCGGTGTTAACGGGCAGGTATTGAATGGCGTTTGGCTTTATGGTCAACAGCTCTTCCGCCCCGGTACGATCATTTGGCTCTACCATAAGGTCAATCTCCAAGTTGCCTAGCTTGACTCCGGGCTTGCCGCCTCCGGCATACAGCTCGACTATCGCATACGTTCTATTTGGTTGCTCCTGAATATGAAAGGTCAGCTTTCTGCCAACATTAATGTGGTCTCCCCAACCTTCGATTGGCTGTCCTCCAAGCACTTTCTGAAATCGTTGCTCGTCAACTATCAATTCAACCCAGGCATATCCATCCAATGGGGTCACCTTCGAATCGATCCGGTCAGTAAGCAGTTCTTCGATTAACGGCATCGTGTATTCGTTAAAGTTCTCGGTGTCGATTACACGAAGATTCTCGATTTGTTCCCCGTCGGACGCAATGCCGGTCCAGTGGACAACCAGTTCATCCGTCCCATCGTTGTTCAGATCGCTGTACTTCAACAACGGGGACGCCTCGCCCCATTCACGTACGAACGGCCAATCGTAGGTTTGGCGGGTTCCATCCTTCCGTTCAATCGTAATGATCGAATGCCCGCCCTGCTCGGAGCCGGTGAACAACGCAAATTCACCATCCGGCGTTTGGCTGATGGGACTCATCGAAGCTGAAGGAGCTGGTTCTGCAGAAGCTTCCATTGCCAGAATTGGCTTGGTTTCTTCATCAGGAGGTATGTTCTGGTCCAAGCCTCCTAGCAGAAGCCAGGCTGCTCCTGCGCCAGCCACAACAACCGCTCCTGCGGCTAGCAGCCCCTTTTTCCATTTTGCCTGCATCGTTTCTCCCTCGCTCTCATGTGATTGGAAGACGGAATAATTGCAGCTTCCATTCATGAGTATAGACGCAACATTTGTTCAAAATGTTTCCATAAAATCCATGCATCGGAGAAACGTTTTATTTTTTCTTGGACATTTGACGTTGCATGATCTTTGGGAAAATTAGTTATTCGTCTAGCCGACTATAGCATTATCCAGCTTCACGCTTCCTCCGGACCACACTCTCAGCGAGGTCCACTCGGCTTCACCTTGCCAGAAATCGGCATTCGCCGGCAGGCCTAGCGCAAGAAACACGGTCGTGCACAGGTATAAGCTGCCCGTCGATATATAGCCTTCGCCTATTTCAGGCTGACTGCCGGCGAAGCCGATACGGAGCCACCCTGCTTCATCGAACGTGCCGGGCATCTGAATCTGTCGCTTGATTACAGCCGTGAGAGCGCAGCGCACTTGGGCAGGCTCAAGCTCTGCAGGCAATTCTTCTCTCAAAGCCATCAGGGACAGATGCTGAAAAGCGCCGAAACGATAGGAAAGCGAACGCCCTAACGGCGGGAAAGTGCCTTCCGGCGATATCATTCGTTCCAAAACGGCTGCGTAGCGAGCCGCCCTCTCCAGCACGTTTGATCGGAGTCCCTTCCAATCTTCAAACTGATCTCCAATCGTATTCAATATATCAATCAGCATGGGCTGAATGACAAAGCTGTTGTAGTAATCCCAATGAAAGGCAGGGCCATCGCCGTATGCGCCGTCGCCTTTATACCATTGCTCATGCTGCCTCAAAGCATAATCCACGCGCATGCGATCCCATGATTCAACTCCCATACGAAAAAGAGCAGCTTCGATCATGGCACTGAACAACAGCCAATTGCTAAAGACGGGACGTATCGCGCGAGTTGCAAGCAAAGCCGTTTTTACATGTTCTTTTGTTTTCTCATCGAGACGTTCATAAAGCTCCTTTGGAGCGCGGAGCAGCGCATTTGCAAGAAATGCGGCATCAACAACAGGTTGTCCGCCCCTTGTGAAGTTCATAAAGTCTGGTGAAGACGGATCGGTTGCCGCTTCGATGGACCGCCTTGCCAATTCTGCCATATTGCCGCGAATTTCTCCTTCGTCGCCTGATCGCGGCCCATGCTCAAGCCAAGGCGCAATTCCAGCCAGCGTTCGACCCAAAGCTTCTAAATAAGTGTATTCGGACCGGTTCTCTCCGCTTGATTCAACAGGCATGACAAGGGCAAGCTTTTTTTCCGATAAGGCATTGAGCACGGGATGAGCAATTTGAACCAAGGTATCCACCCAATATTTTCGATCGGCCGACACTTAAGTAACCCCCTCTAATTCGTCAGTATTTTTAAAAGAATTATAGTGGGTTGTTTCCCGTCATTCAATGAACTATAATCATCAAAAACTGACCAATTGTGCTGAGGGGGAGAAAAGATGCTTAAGTTGTTTTCTTGCGGCTACCATACGGTACACCATGAAGGAATCCTGAGGAATCGACCGAACGGCTCCGGAAATTACACCTTTGTATTTTTTAAAAGCAGAGCGGAAGTGACGGTGCGCGATAAGACAATAATTGCTGAAAAACATACCTTTATTCTTTTTCAACCTCATACCCCACATGAATACCGCGAGTTGGAAAGTCCGTTTGTTAACGATTGGCTGCATTGCAACGGCACTGATTTTCACGAATTTCTTCAGAACATCGATTTCCCGCTGGATGCGCTCATTGAGGCATCTGATCCTCAGTTGATTTCCAGATGTATGATGGAGCTCCAGAATAGCTCAAGACTTCGCGGAAAACTGCGCGAATCGATCATCAATTGCGATCTCCAGTCCTTTTTTATGAAACTGAGCGACTTGCGGGAAAGAACGGCTCCCCATCAGCTCCAACGGTACTACATCCAATTTACCGAGTTGCGCAACGATCTTTATCTCTCGCCTCATATACAATTTTCCGTAGCGGAGCTGGCTGGGCGTTTGAATTTGAGCAAATCGTATTTCCAACACATCTATAAGGAGTTGTTTGGCTGTTCGGTCTTGACGGATATCATCCATGCCCGGTTAGAGCATGCTAAATATCTGTTGGATCACAGCGAGCTGCCGATCGCGCAAATCGCCCAATCATGCGGCTACGAAAACGATACCCATTTTATGAGACAGTTTAAAAAGTTTGTTGGCGTGTCGCCTAGGAAGTTTAGGTTCAGAATGGAGTAAGCCGCCCGATCAGCAGGAGCGCTGAATCATGGGATCAAAGGGTTAGGCGTCAAGCAATAGCCGACTTTACGATAAAAGTCTCGCCGGTATCGGTCATTTCATACAGCTTGCATCTGGATTGCGGCATCGGGAATGGCGAATGAAGAATGAGACGCCACTCTCCTTGGAATGTTTGGAATAACATGCCATGGCCGCTATCTTCATATACGAGCGGTTCCAGCTGCTCCCAAGGTCCCTCTAACTTCCCAGTGACGGAACGGGCGATAGTTTGGACATAGCTGCCTTTTTCATAGGTAGACCACAACATGATAAGCCGATTATCGCTTGTCCGATACAGCTGACAGCCATCCGTTACATATACAGAGGTTGACCCATCGGCCAAAAGCTCGCCATTATCCCAGGGAGCTGAAGAGCCGTTGAATAAATGAATCGGCTCCGAAGTTGACCGGTCTGTCAGATCCTCCTTCAGTCGGATCGCTTCGATCGTTCCGTCAGCCGTCTGCACCCATTCGTGGCAGTATACCATCCACGGACTTCCTTCTTCGTCTATGTATAATGAGCCGTCCAACGTCATTAATTGTTCACTAACAATAGGCGCATCCCGTTTCGTCAATTGGAACGGCCCTAACGGGGAGTCAGCAACGGCAATCACAGATCCGCGCCACTGAAGCGGATAACCTCCATATCCTTCTCCATGAAGCGATCGGTCATTGTTGTGCAGCGTAACAAACAAATGATAGCGTCCTTCATATAAATGAACCTCTGGCGCCCATGCTCCATGCTGCGGGTTTGCCCATATGTCATCGGGCACCTCGAATACAACATACGGCCCCTCCCAATTCTCCAAATCTTTGCTTTTGTAGGCAAGCACGCCGTAACGGTCCATCCCGTTTAGCCTGGGGCTTCCCCCCGTGTACAAATAATAGGTTTGCGTTGCGCTGTCGGCAACGACAAAGGGGTCATGTGCTGGAATATCTTGCAGCTTAATGCCGCCACGCGGATTTGAAACATCCGAAGCATCATTATACACGTTCACCTGAATCATCCTTTCAAATTGAAATGATGGAATATAAAATATTTTGGTAGCGCTTACTGTTCGTTATTTAGTTTAGCACGTTAATTAGTCTAGATAAAGTCCCGGTTGACTATTTAACGGATACATATTTGTTATTTTGAATATAAAAACGCCACGGAAAATCTTTAGCTTCTTCCGCGTAATCGATGCCAACCCGCTTCGCAGTAACAGTATGGAACGATGGCTCATTTTCCCCTTCTTCCACATACAACCGACTTCCGCATAAATCTTCGCCATAATGGCTTTTATCAATCGCCAAAGCTTTGCATAGCTTTCCCGGTCCGTTCGTCAGGCCCAGAACCTCTCTTTTGGCTAGCTGCTGGAGGGGTTTGCCGAATCGGTTAAGAGCCATGAGCTCGATGCCCTCAAGCGGCTCTAAGGCACGGATTAACACCGCTTGAGGATCATTTTTGCCGCCGGTCACGACATTAAAGCAATGGTACATGCCGTAAATCAGGTAAACATACGAGAAGCCGGGATCGCCGTAAACGACCTCAACTCGAGGCGTACGTTTTCCTCCGTAAAAATGCGCGGCTTTATCTTCAGTACCGCCGTATGCTTCCGTTTCAACGATTACTGCTGCTAGTTTAACGCCATCAACTTCGTGAACGAGAATGTTGCCTAAAAGCTCTTTTGCGACCGTTAATGCGTCGCGGTTATAAAAATCCCGATGAAGCTTGCCCATAGCGAGGTTCAATTCCTTTCCACTGTCATTCCCTTTATCATTTGTATGGCTTCTGTTACACTGACAACCGTTTCGCTCATTTCGTTCATATCTTTTAAGCGCAAGCTGCCGGCAGATGCTTCGTCTTCTCCGATGAAAATCACGTAAGGAATTCCTTTGCCCGCAGCGCTGGCAAGAGATTTCTTCAGTTTTCGTTTGCTTGTGTCTACCTGAGTCCGTATACCGGAGCTTCTTATTTCAGCTGCTGCTTTTAAGGCTTCCGCAATAGTGTCTCCAATAGGTATAACGACAACAGTAGCGCGTTGCAATGGTTGAATAAATCGATTGCTGATCATTTCCATTATGGATTCCATTCCGAACGACAGACCTACAGTGGGATATTGAATGTCCTCTTTACCGACTAATTTGCCGATGATGTCATCATACCTCCCTCCGCCTCCCAAGCTTGAAGAAAACGTAGTTGAAGCATCAAAAATCTCATAAACCGTTCCGGTATAAAACGAAAGTCCTCGGGAAAGAAAAGGATCGAACTTGCAGGTTTGAACTAACCCTACTTTTTGAATAAGATTCTGGAGAGCCACAACTTCCTGAGCGCCGGTATTCCCTTGAATGCCACATGTCAAAACAATTTGTTCAAACGTTGGGTTATCCAAATTGATTAATTCCAAAAGCCGAATAATGCAACGGTTATCGACGCCTTTGCTTGCGAGCTCTTTAGCTACCTCTTTTGCTCCAATTTTCTCTATTTTGTCGAGTGTTAACATAACGGTAAGCTTATTTTCAGGGGGTACACCAACCGATTCAAGTACCTCGCCAAGAAATCGCCGATTGTTCCATTTTACAATAATGGGGATATCCAATCTGTTAAACGCTTCTGCTGCTAATTGCAGGAGTTCAGCTTCCGCTTCTGGCCCCTCTATACCGACAACATCGACGTCGCATTGAATAAACTCGCGTAAACGACCGCGTTTGACAGGCCCATCCCTAAACACCTTCCCGATTTCGTACCGCTTGAATGGAAGCTCAATACCGGGGTTTAAAGCAATCACCTTTGCAAACGGAATGGTCAAGTCATATCGGAGTCCCAGACTTCGTTTTCCTTGATCGGTTAATTGATACATCTCTTTTACGATTTCGTCGCCACCTGCATATTTCGAAGTCAAAAGATCAAGCTCACTCAAAATCGTTGAATCCATTCCATCAAAATCATACCATTCAAACACTTCCAGAAGAGTATCTTGCACATATTTTCTAATGGCTTGCTGCTGACCGATAAAATCGTACGTACCTTTTACATTTTGCATGGTTGTGGTCCCCTTTCTTTTTTGAAAAAAATAAAAAAACGCGCAGGACCTCATGGTCCTGCGCGTTTGGTATGCCGCAGGGAGGCCAACGCGAGAAGCGTTAGCCCACCCTGTTTTTTACAGGCGTGCTAACGCTGATTGTGATGATGAAGTTGATTTAGCATAACGGTAACCATATGCGATCTCCTCCAAGGGTTCTTGATTAATGGAAATTATAACGGACTATGAGGTGATATGCAACCCTTTATGGCGGTAGGCCATAAGCCCGATATCGTCAAGTGCAATTTCCTGCTGCATGAATTCTTATCGTATTTGTTCTTCTGCCATAAGCTGCCGCAGTTTGGCTTCAGTAGGCGTGTCGGCGGCAGGAGTATAGATGCTGCAGCGTAAATCGTCAACACCGTACACCTTTAACGACAACAATTCATAAACCATTTTGCCTGCTTTCGCATGTCGAAATTCCAAATGTACTTGCGGGGCATAGCTTACCTGGCTTTGCTCCCACATCCGGTTAAATTCGGGATGGGTCTGTCTCATTTGCTTCAGAAACTGATCATACCATTCATCCTCTACATATTGGCCATAATAGGTTCGGAACATCGCTAGGAAACCGCTGGAGAACTGCTCCCAGTTAACTGCCAGCCGTCGGAATTCCCTGCGGTCGAAGAGAAGCTGGATCATGTTTCGTTCCTCGGGAGGGATTTGGTTGAAATTCAGAAAAACATATTCTGCCGCCTTGTTCCATCCAACGATATTGCATTTTCGGTCTGACACGATGACCGGGCAATATTTTAGTTCCGTAATGATCTTTTGCAGCGAAGGACTCAGTTGGAGCGATTCCAGCGTGCTGGAATAAGGTTCATCGCCTCCTTCAAAGGCAAGCGAATATAAATATTTTCGTTCATCTCCATTTAACTGCAACGCTTTTGCAACGCAGTCGAGCACCGAATGGGATACCTGAATGTTCCTCCCTTGCTCCAGCCAGGTGTACCAGGTTGTGCTTACACCGGCGAGTTGAGCAACTTCCTCGCGGCGTAAACCTGGCGTGCGCCTTCGAATAGAGGGAAAACCAACCGTTTCAGGCGATATTTTGGCCCGCTGGCTCTTAAGAAATGCCGATAATGCTTGCAATCTAACCTGAGAGTTCATGATTCCTTCTCCTTTCATCCTAAAGGATAGAAGTATTTATACTAGGATAAACGCTATCTTGTAATAGGATATCTTACATGACATTATAGCTTTAATATCCAAGGATTTAAACGAAGAAGGAGGCTTTTATTTATGGAAAGAGTCGTCATTACGGGTATGGGCGTCATATCGCCCCTTGGCAACGATATCGAGACGTTTTGGTCCCGCCTGGTTGAAGGGAAGTCTGGCATTCGGCAAATCGAAGCATTTGATACCTCTGGTCAAAAGGTCGCCATTGCTGGTACGGTGCAGAATTTTGATCCCGTTACATGGTTTGGGGCAAAAGAAGCCAGGCGCATGGATCGTTTCTGTCATTTTGCACTTGCTGCAGCAGAGCAAGCCATTCAACAAGCCGAGTTGGACCTTGAGAAAATCGATCGTGAGCGTATGGGAGTATATGTTGGTTCGGGAATCGGCGGAATTCAGACACTGATGAGCCAAAGCGAAAAGCTTGCTGCGCGTGGACCGGAACGAGTTAGCCCAACGCTTGTGCCCATGATGATTCCCAATATGGCTGCTGCGCTGATTAGCATTAAATATGGAGCCTTGGGACCAACTCTCGCTCCGGTTACAGCTTGTTCAATCGGAAATACGGCCATTGGCGAAGCATTTTTCACAATTCAAGCCGGGCGTTCGGATCTGATCTTTGCGGGAGGAGCCGAAGCTGCCGTAACGGAAATCGCGCTGTCCAGCTTTGCTAATGCAACCGCCCTGTCCTACCGTAATGCTGAACCGGATAGAGTAAGCCGCCCCTTTGACGCGGAGCGTGATGGTTTTGTGATGGCTGAAGGAGCCGGAATCGTTATACTGGAATCCTTTACTCATGCGCTGGCGCGAGGTGCAACTATTTTGGGGGAAGTTGTAGGGTATGGCGCAAGTTCGGATGCTTATCATATGGTAGCAACGCCTGAGGACGGCAACGGGGCGGCAAGAGCCATGCAACTGGCATTGAAAGAGGCACGTCTCTCACCTGCTGACATCGACGTAATTAGCGCCCATGCTACAAGCACGGTTATTGGCGATCGATCCGAAACGGCAGCTATCAAAAAGGTGTTCGGGGACGAAGCGTATCGCATTCCCGTTACCGCCAATAAATCCATGACGGGCCATATGCTTGGCGCTTCCGGCGGCGTTGAAGCAATTGCATTGGTTAAGTGTCTTCAACAGGGAGTTATTCCGCCTACTATTAATCTACAAACAAATGATCCTGCATGCGATCTGGATTATGTGCCGAATGAAGCCAGGCATGTCCCGCTCCGTATCGGCATGTCCAATTCCTTTGGCTTTGGCGGACATAATTCAGCTATTATCATTAAAGCTTATGAAACTGATGACACCTCTTGCTAAAAGAGCCGTCTAATCGTACCAAAAAGAAAATGCTGGAGGGAAATGGACGTGTTCTCGTTTCCACTCCAGCTTTTCTCTAGGGTTACGGTGGCTAAAGAAACGCTGCCTAATCAAACTGCACATAAGCGTAATCCACCCCCTATCGACTATGTATTGTACGATTGATCAGTCATGTCATTTATCAGATTGGATAACCATCCGAACTAATCGGAACGACGTTATCGCTTAGAGAAAGTGCCGGTGCAAAAGTCTTGCGGAACTATCGTGTCTCGTTTGTATTATTCATTCTTTAATAATCCCGCAAAATGACCTGTTATTTCAATGGGACGCAATCGTTGTACTTTGTCTTACAATCTTTTTGGAAATATCTGTTACCCAACTTACGATTAAGCGTATTACAGAAAAAGGAGTTGGGATTTATGATTATTTTTTATTTATTTTTTATCGCTTTTTCACTTGTACTTATTATTTTTCCAACCGCTGGTTTGAAGCTTCGTAACCACATATTACAAGAGAATAAAGAAGCTAATTTTTCTGACGTGTTTATAGGCCGAATCACAGGAATCATTTTACTCATTTTTTGGTTATTTAGGATGTCCAACACTTAATTGGTGCAGAGATTGTTGATAATGTTACTACATAGTTTGGATCGTTAATTCGCCTTGCCTGTCGTACTGTTCATTAAGGATAAAAAACAGCCCCTGTTTAAACATAAAATTCTGTACCTTTTAAACTCTGTGAGTAAGCCTTATTATAAATAATATATATAAACGATTCCTTAAAAGGAGTGACTATGATGTTTACGGGCTTATCTGCATTTCCTCTAACCCCGATGAATGAAACTGGGGTCGATGAAGCCACTTTTATAAAGCTATTTAAACGTCTAACTTCAGCGAATGTAGATTCAATAGGTGTTTTGGGATCAACCGGCAGTTATATTTATCTCAATCGAGAAGAACGCATGCGTATTGCTCAAATCTCAATTGAGCATTCCGAGGGAATACCAATAATGATTGGGGTTAGTGCATTACGTACACGAGATGTTCTCCAGTTAGCCGATGATGCTCAAAAGGCTGGGGCAAATGCTGTGCTCTTAGCTCCTGTTTCCTATCAGCAACTTACTGAGAATGAGGTATTCTCCCTCTACGAAACTGTGACAAGATCCCTTTCAATTCCGTTGTGCGTTTATGATAACCCAAGTACAACACACTTCCGATTTAGTGATGAATTGCATGGACAAATTACTCAGTTACAACATGTCCGGTCCATAAAAATACCAGGGATTCAGGATTTAGATACAGCTAAGAAGAAAGTAGAAAGCTTGCGTTCTCAAATACCTACTGACGTTACAATAGGAATTAGTGGTGATCCGTTTGCAGTTGTTGGTTTAAACGCTGGATGTGATGCCTGGTTTTCTGTACTAGGGGGACTATTTCCTGATATTTGCACAAAAATAACTCGTCTAGCGCTTGCTGGACAATCTTTTGAAGCCGAAATTCAATCTGCGTACCTTCTACCTCTTTGGAAGATGTTTCAAAAGCATGGCAGTTTACGTGTCGTTGCTACAATAGCGGAGATTCAGGGACTCTCAAACTATCCAAGTCTTCCGCTACCTCTAAAAAGTTTAAATGGTATTACTAAGCAAGAATTGGAAAGTATCCTTAATAATCTACAACTGGAACTCTGAACATTAGAATCATCTTCCCCGCCACAATAGCCCGCTACCTTGATTAGTGGGCTATTGTTTTTACTACGCAATATGGATCAAATGCGAAACATAAAACCTCCACTTATCTTGTTTGATTATCCTGCCTGCTAGCTTAATGAACTGATTGCCAATCTGCTTCTTACAATTCCAGCAAAAAAACGCCAAACTTTCTTATCACGCATCCTCCAATGCATGATTAGAAAGTATGGCGCTATACCTGCTTTTGCTTATTTCCATTCACTTTTTAATATTGAGAACACAGCAAGATCAACATATCTTCCCTTTTCAAACTCATGCTTTCGTAGCAGTCCTTCTTGTTGAAAACCCAGTTTTTTCAGCAACGAGCTTGAAGCCTCATTCTGCGGGTCTGCCTTCGCTTCGATTTTGTTTAATTCCATGTGTGCAAAGCCAAAATGCAATACGGCACGCGCAACTTCGGTCATCACTCCCTTTCCCCAATAATCGGGATGAAGGTCGTATCCGATCTCCGCACGGTTATGGATTGCCTCCCGATTGAGGAATCCGCAGGTGCCTATAACCTTGTCGCTCTTCGCGTCCTCAATCATCCAGCGTAAGCCCGTCTGCTCCGCTAAAATTTTTGAATACCATTTGATCTCTCCCATTGCATCATCCACGGATGCAAAAGGAGGAAACGGCAAATATTGAGCCACTTTTTCTTGCGAATATAGCGCAAAAAGATCAAGGCTGTCCTGCTCCCTTGCAGACCGCAGGGTAAAGTGCTCGGTTGCAAGAACAGGAAAAACGTCAAATACAAACTTGGTTCTCATGGTAGTCTCCTCAATGCTAAACATGTTCAGGCCGCAAGGTCTTAATAGAAGTATGTTTCGTAGACGTAATCATCTTCACCGTAAAATGTAATTGTCCCGCCGGTAACGCCATTCGGAAGCTCGAAGAAAAGTCCTTGTTTGCCTGCAATCGAATGAGTGGTTTCCTTGCGCTCGCCATCGTGATAATAAACGACCTTGAAATGCGTGAAATTCTTTTCCAGGCCTTGTTCAAACATGCCGATTGCAAGGAGATGCCCGCTCCTTCGCAAAGTAATGTCATTATCGTTTTTTCCTACCCCTACAGATATGTTTCCTTCCAGACTTCCGTTCCTTAAACGTTCGACGTATTTCGTAGTAAGGGATTGCGATCCATCTTCCTCACTGATATATAGGAAAATTGCCGTATATTTATCAACGATGCGTGAATCTAGTACAAAAAGCTCGTTTGAAGTTGCATATTCCGACAACTCATCCTCTGTTATCGCCAATCCTGTAGGATCATCAATCTTCATGGGTTTCTCGCCAAGCCACTCTTCCCATTCCTCCGGCAAATCGAGTTCCGCGCGAAAGATTTCGTCAGTGGTCAGTATAGCTGTGCTAGTTTGAGCATTCCATTCCACAGTGATACCCATGCGTTCGGCAATCCAGCGGAGCGGAACCATTATGTCACCATCTAATAAGTAAGGAGCGGGACTGCTCCATTCCATTGGTGTTTGTTTTCGTTCGCCATCAGGCATATACGTATAAACCATGTATTCGCGTCTATCCAAATAAACATTTAGTGATTCATTGGAATATGAAATCGTCAAGTTAGGGTCTTTCCCGTTGAGAAATTCCCATATATTTGCTTGGATCTCAGCATGCTCAAAAAGCTGGACGGGGACATAGGTTTTTCCATTTACGAGAGCAGGCAGAGGGCCCTCAAAGGTTATGTTTTTTCCGTTGATGGTGATGGAAGGGTTATGAACAGATTGCCGATCAGCATGCGATGAATTGGAATCGGCTGCGAAGACGGGAGTCGAATAGCTCATAAGCAATAAAAGAATTAAAACATAATGAAAACGGCGCACTTCCAAATCTCTCCTTTATGATGCATTACATGGCAGGAGGCTATAAATAGCCTGATGATTTTAAGTCATGTTACTTCGATTATGCCGGAAAGTCATCAATATTGGAAGAGTTTTCTATGATCGATATAACCTTCAGGCAAGTTACCCCGCTTCCTCCACTGCTCCCTCCATCGCTTGCGCCGCCCCCCTTTTTAAGTCGGCTTTTTTCTCCCGCTTCTCGATCCATTCCCCAAACTTCACGAACAAAGTCGTTACCGCTATCGCAATCCCAACCACGGTATAAAAACCCGCCCCTATGCCGATGCCAACCCCGCCGGTGAAAAAAATCATCGCCGCCGATGTTAAGCCCACGACACGTATGCCGTCTTTCAAAATAATGCCCGCTCCGATAAAGCCGAGGCCCGTTACGATTTGGGCGGCAAGCCGCATGGGGTCCATCATCGTATGCTCTCGTATATCCGCGTACATGCCTACGCTTTGAATCGACACAATCGTGATCAAGGCGGAAGCCGCCGAAACAAACATATAAGTTTTGACTCCCGCTGGCTTGTGTTTATGCGTCCGGTTAAGCCCGATGATAAAGCCCAGCAAGCAGCTGACGAATAAGCGAAACAGCCATTCGTATTCGCCTAACCAGGCTGATACATAATGATCCGTGGCCAATCTGGCATTCCTTCTTTCAGTTGCGGCTGCCTCGGCAATTAAAGGGACAGCTTTTCGATTTTTTCGTGCATGATCCTGTAGCTTGCTTCGATTTCCTCTATTTTGCATGGGGCACGAAGCTCATATACTTTAAGCTCCGCGGCCTGGATAACCGGCAAAAAAACGTCAAAGCCGGAGGAATCCTGGCTGTGGATATAGGGACACCAATGGTCGACAATCCCGACCGTTTCATGAATATGGACGCCAAGCACCTTGCCCTCGCGGGCAAATGCCTGGACTTCCCTTTCAGTTTCGTACAATCCCATCCGCTCCATCATCATGCCGTGGCCGATGTCAAACCACAGGCCGACGGGCGCGCCATTTAGCTCGGTTATGATCTGATTGGCTTCCTGAAGTGTCGGAATTTGGTTACAGCGGGAGCGTGTTTCGATGCCGATTTTGATGCCAAGTCCGTGCTTCTGAATATATTCGCACACTTCCTCCAAGCATTTCGTAATTCGCGCGACATGGATGGGGGCCAGCCCGTTTCGGCGCTCCATCATTTCGCTCCAAAGCGCTTGGTATTGGGGTGAATCCTTGCCTTGCTCCACCCATAGCTTTTTAAGCGCGGCATCGATATTGTAATGGAACGGTACCTCGCCCGGATGGACAACAACTGCTTTTGCTCCAAAACGGAATGCGTAATCGACGGAGCGTTTTAATAAATCAACGGCCCGGCGGCGCTTGTCGAGATCATCAAAGCCAAGCATGACCGAATCGGTATCGTAATCCTTGTCGTCGATAAATGGAAAGACATTATGCACGCTGGATATCGCGATGTCGCCGCCTTCAATCATCGGCACAATCGTGGATAACAGCTCATCGTTTACATTATAGTTAAGCTCGACCTGGTTAAAGCCCAAGCTTTTGATTTCCTGAATCATGTCTCTTCCGCTGCTATGACGTCTGAGATTCCACATTGTGGAAAAAGAATAACCTTTTTTATGCACCATTTGATTCATTGTGTTCCCTCCGTTTGCAGATTATGGGTTATCTTCAGGTTGGTGAACGTACAGGTAAGGAGCTTGGGTTTTCGGCCCAAACTCCCTGATTATATCCATTATTGAATTTGAAGAACTAATTCAACTTGGCTTGCGCTTCTTCGTATTCCTGCGCGATTTTGCTTCCGCCGCTTTTCAGCCAGCGGTCAACCTCGCCCTTCCATTGCTCTTCTGTAATGGAACCCATTACAAATTTGATATTGGCATCCGACAGAATCGTTTCAAGCTGAGCCCCTTGCTCCAGGAAGGTTTCCGAGATAAGCGGCATCGTAGGATCAACAATGCCGAACTCCGCATTTTCCGCATTCAGCTCCTGCTCAAGCTTGCCCAGCTCCGACAATTCGCCTTGCATTGCATTTGTGGCTGGAGCCAATGTTCCCAGCGGCGCAGCATACGCGGAGCCGATTTCGTCGCCATGTTTGTTGTCTTCGATTGCAACCGGCTTGCCGTCTTTCAGCTCGTAGTGAACGCCTTCGAGGCCCCATACAAACAGGTTGGAGATTTCTTCGCCTGCCAGGTCGTCAAAAAACTTCAGGACGCGCAGCAGATGCTCTTCTGTTTTAATACTGGATTTCGGGAACAGGAAGAAGCCGTTGTGGCCACCCTCCATATTAATCCGTTTGCCGTGTTCGCCTTCCAAAATGCTGATCATGCTGAAGGCCGCATCCGGGCCCAAGTTTTCTTTTGCTACTGAGTCAAGGCCTGCTGTAGAGCCTGTTACGTCAACGCGGACGCCGGCTTTGCCGTTTTCCGCCGCTCCCGTCCATTCCGGACGCTCGATAACGGCGAAGTCTTTGTTCATTAAACCTTCGTCGTAAAGCTTTTTCTCAAACTTCAATGCGTTCAGGAATTCTTCCGTTTGCACGTCCCGGATAAACTTTCCGTCTTCGATTTTCCACTGGTTGGGAGCCCCGAAATAAGGCGCGAACCAAAGTCCAACCTCCTTTGCCGTCATGCCCGTTGTGTCGGCTTGGCCGTTTTTGTCGGGATCGTTGTTTTTGAACGCGACCAGCATGTTGTAGAAATCGTCGATTGTCTTTGGCGTTTCCAAGCCTACATTGGCAACCCAATCGGAACGGAACTGAAGTGCGCGGCGAGCCAGCGCTCTTTCACGCGGCAATCCGTATGTTTTGCCTTCGTAAGCGATATTTTCGTAAATGACGGGATTAATTGCGCTCAGGTTCGGGAACTGCTCCAGATAAGGGTCGATTTCCCAGAAAAGGCCGGCTTGAACTGCGTTAACAACGTAGGGCAGCTTCTGATGCCGTCTTGGTATCGGGAAAGCGTCGGGCATATCGTCGGAGGCGATCATAATCGGCAGCCGCTCCTCATAGGAGCTGCCTGGCAAAGCGCTAACCGTAAGCTTCGTGTTTGTCGCTTGCTCGATATACTTCTGAACATCGTTGCCTTCTTTAGGGAATTCAACCCCGTCGAAGTTGTACATGAGCTTGATTGCCAGCGGCTCCTGCTCGGCTTGCCCGGAATTTTCTCCGGTAGATGTGCTTGTAGCGGTTGGTTTTTCGTTTCCTGTGGTCGAGTTTACAGTGCCGGCCCCCCCTCCGCTGGAACAGGCGCTTACCACAACCATAGTGGAAGCCATCAGAAGCGCCAGACTTTGCCGCGAACCTTTAATCCATCCCTTCAATGTGAACCCCTCTTTTCCTCTAAAATTGATCTATTAAAAGATTGGCGGCGGCTTAATTTCTTAAGCCTTCACTATCCTTTAACCGAACCCAGCAATACGCCTTTGGCAAAATGCTTTTGCAGAAACGGGTAAACCATCATGATCGGGACGGTCGCAATGACGATAACCGCCATTTTGATCGAATTGCCGTAATACGGCACGTTTTCGATTTCCGCCGTATCGCCGATGGAGCCGTTGGTCAGGATGATGACCTGGCGCAAAATGACCTGAACGGGATATTTGTTCGCATCGGTCAGATACAAGATCGCGCTGAAATATTGGTTCCAGATGCCGACCGCGTAGAACAGGCCAAAAGCGGCCATTGCGGGCAGGGACAGCGGCAGCACGATGCGGAATAATACGCCGAGCTCGTGGCTGCCGTCCATTTTGGCGGACTCCTTCAGCTCTTCCGGTATGCTCTGGAAAAAGTTTTTGAGAATGATCAGGTTAAACGCGCTGATCGCGCCGGGAATAATGAGTGCAGCCAGCGAATCCAGCAGCCCCGTCGCCTTTACGACAAAATAAGTCGGAATCATGCCGCCGCTGAAGAGCATTGTAAAAAGCACCATCAGCAATACGATACTTCTGCCCGGCAAATTCCGGTGCGACAGCGAATACGCCATTAGCGACGTCATGATAAGCTGGAACAACGTGCCGATTACCGTGACGAAGATCGACACCCGGAGACTTCTCGTAAAGGTGTCCGCCGAAAAAATATACTTGTAGGCTTCGATGGAGAAGCTTTTGGGAATGAGCGTTGTGCTGGTTGAGAAAGAGACGACCACGACGTACAGAAACGGCAGAAACGTGACCAGGGAAAAAAGGGCAAGCGCCGTAATATTGATTTTGTCGAACAGCTTGCTTCCAAAGCTTGTGTCCTTCACCATGTCAGTAGATCCCTTCCTCTCCAAGCCGCTTTGCCAGCCAATTGGCCGATACGACGAGAATTAATCCAACCACTGCCTTGAACAATCCCACCGCGGCGCTATAGCTGAACTGTCCCTGCTGCATGCCGACCTGATAGACGTAAGTGTCGAATACTTCGCCAACTTCGCGGTTCATCGCATTCAGCATCAGAAAGATTTGTTCGAAGCCAAGGTCGATAAAGTTGCCCAGTCTCAGGATCAACAGGATGACGACGACGCTGCGGATGCTGGGAAGCGTAATATGCCACAGAAGCCGCCAGCGATTGGCCCCGTCGATGCGCGCCGCCTCGTACAGACTGGGATTAACTCCCGCCAGTGCGGCCAGGAAGATAATAGTCCCCCATCCGGCATCCTTCCAGATCATCTGCAGGATGATAAGCGGCCGGAACCAGAACTCGCTCATCAGAAACTGCACCTTATCCATACCCATCAGGGCGAGCAGTTCGTTAATAATGCCTCCTTCGGTGGTCAGCAAAATGTAGCTGATGCCAACCACAACGACCCAGGACAGAAAATGCGGTACGTAAACGAGCGTTTGCACAGTGCGCTTGTATATTTCCGAACGCAGCTCGTTCAGCATAAGCGCAAGAATAATGGTGAGCGGAAAAAAGACGCCCGTGTCGAGTATCGCGATGTACAGTGTGTTACGGAGCAGCGTCCAAAATTGAGGCTCCGAGAAAAACCGCTCAAAATGCCGCAAGCCCACCCATTCGCTGCCCATAACGCCCAAATGAGGCTGGTATCGTTGAAAGGCCATCAAGACGCCCCACATCGGAACGTATTTGTAAATAACAAAAAATGCGACTCCGGGGAGCATCAAAATATACAGCCATCGTTCCTTCCACATCCGCTTCCATAACGGCTCTTTTTTTAGTCTGATCGTCATGACTTTCGCCGTTCCCATCTCCATCTTTTGTCCCCCTCCAGCGTAAGGAATCCGCTTTCTTAAGTACGATTCTAGGGGACGCCATAGGGTGATTCAACTATAAATATATCAGGTGTTTTTTGAGAGGTTTTAGTGATTGCAAATGAGGGAAAATCGCGTAGTATCAAGGCTTTTCGAGAAATAAAGGGGATGAAAAGGCAGCTTTCAAGCCGCCGGGAAAACTATAAATTTTTAAGGTGACGAGCTGCTTTTACAACAACTTTACACGTCATTTTTATAAGCGCTTACATTTTTTCGCTGAAAAAACGACAAGCCAAAGACATGGAAATAAGTCCTGGGTTGTCGTTGTTTATTGGAACGATTTCTTTCTTATTGGGAGTATATAATCACCCGTGCAGGGTAAAGTCAAGGGGGAGAAATATAAGGATTGATTACTGCTCTGACACCTTTGTTTGCCTGGCGACAACTGTCCAGACATCGTCGGCGAGAAAGGCCGTTTCCTTGTTAGCGGCATACCATTCGTTCATATATGCCACAATGCGGTCGCCGCCAGTCGCTGCCCATGCCGCCTTTGCGTCTTCAACTGCTTGCTCCGCACTGTACCGCTCCCCGCTTACGATCGCTTTGACGTAAAAATCCGTCGTTTCCTTCAGCGCTTTTGTCCGGATTTCATCCAGCTCATTAGGCAGTCCCGGTACATGGTCGCCAAGCGTCAAACCAGGGTATTCCTTCTCAGGGTCCAGGTACAGCTTGTACGCCTCCCGGTACATCTCCAATCCCTTCCGTTGAACTTCATCATCGGGGTTAAACTGATTTTCGACAAAATGGCATTTTTCCGTTCCCCTGCTCAAGAACAAGCCATAAGCAGCGGCATAGCCCACCTCCGTCCGCCATTTCAAATCGTCTGTGTAAACAGGGCAACCTCCGTTCACGGATGCTACCCAATGAACGCCCTCTTCGCCCTTGAACAGCCGATTCGATGTATCCGGCTCCAGAATAAAATCGATATATTGAGCTGCCGCCAGCGGGTCCTTCGTCGTAATATTGAATACAGTCGTCATCTGGTAAGGGTTGTCGATGGCCCCCGTATATTGGCCAAATGGCGAGGATGGATATTCCAGCGGCACAACAACCGCGGCAGGATCATTGCGTTGGAGCGAGATCAGGTCCCTTGTCGTGAATTCAAACCAGTTCATGCTGTAATTGACGTAAATGCCAAGCTTGCCGGAGATAAAATCCTGTTTCGCTTTGCTTCCGTCCTTATCCCGTATGAAATCGCGGTCAATCGCGCCGGCGTCGTAGAGCTCTTTCTTGAAGCCTAGCGCCGCCAGTTCCTTGTCCCATTGCCGGACAACGAGGCCATCCTTCAAGCCCCAGCTATGATCCTGCTGGATGCCGAATATTTCATTGACGGCACCATCTGACGCGTAGCTAATGTTTAAGCCCAGCGTATCGTCCCTCCCATTGCCGTCGGGATCGCGCTTGGCAAACGCTTCTGCAACAACCATAAGCTCTTCTGTTGTTCTTGGCGTGTCCAGCCCAAGGTTATCCAGCCAATCCTGGCGTATAAACAAGACATGAAGCGGATTGGCTTCGTTGACGCGGCCGATTTCATACAGCTTGCCATCCGACTTCGTGCCGGCATAGCGCAGCTGCGGATGCTCTTCCAGCAGCTTGGCGTAATTCGGCATATATTGGAGCAGATCGTCCAGCGGGAGCAGCCGGCCTTGCTCATACAAATTGTTGCGGAACGGCGCGTTCGTTTCGTTGATAATATCCGGCGCAGAACCCGACGCGAACATCACGCTAAGCAGCTTCTTCGATTCGCTTCGGAGAACGGGCACGAATTCGACGTTTACGGGCGCATTTGCCACAATCCACCGCGTCCAGCGGTTGTTCTCGTATGAACCTTCGGATGAAGCAACCGAACCTCTATCCTGCACGCCCACGGATACCCTTCCTCGGTCATCCGCCCGGCGTTCACCGCTGCTTCCGGCGTCTCCGAACATCAAGCTGCAGCCGGACATTACCGCAGCTGCGGCGCATGCAGCCGCAAAGGCAATGATCCGCCTGTCGATGTATCCCATAACTCCGCCTCCTATCCCTGTAGCATCCCGGCAATTACGTCAGACCTTGCTGTCTGCGCCATTCCTTCGGCGACAGATTATAGTGCTGCCGGAACACGTTTGTAAAATAGTTTGGTTCCCCAAAACCCGTCACGCTGGCAATTTCGAACACCTTCATATCCGTTGTGCGAAGCAAATGCATCGCTTTCTCCATACGGTATCTCGTAACGTAGCCAGTGAAGCTTTCCCCCGTTTCCTTCTTGAACAGCATGCTGAAATAGCTGGGGTTAAGACGCACATGTCCGGCTACCTCCGTCATCCGGCAATCGTCGGCGTAATGCATTTCAACATAGGAGATCGCTTTGCCGACTGCGCCATCGAGTTTTATTTCAGGCCGGGCTGCTTCTCCCTGGGTCTCTCGAGCCAAGCTGGCCTTGAAACGCTCGCTCGCCATGTCCAGCATGGCGCGCACATCCTCCTCCGTACAAGGCTTAACGAGAAAATCCATAACGCCAAGCTTAACGGCCGCCTGCGCATATTCAAAATGTTTATAACCGGTCAAAATGACAACGATCATATCCGGGTGCAACCGACGCATTTGAGTCACAAATTCAATGCCGTCCATCGCCGGCATCCGAATATCGGTCAGCACAAGATCCGGCTTGTGCACCTCCAGCATTTTTAAAGCATCAATCCCGTTGCTTGCTTCGCTTACGACCTGCCACTTATGCTCGCTCTCCTGGATCATTTTGACGAGACCTTTGCGAAAATGATACTGGTCCTCAACCACCATCGCATTTCCGTAGCCCATCCTGCTTCGCTCCCTTCGAAATAGACGAATAATGATCAAATTGCGGCAGCCTCCGCCGCGTTGGCTGATTCTACAGGCAGATAAAGACGCATGATCGTTCCATGACCTGGCTTGCTGTCAATTTCAAGTCTATAAGGGTCGCCATGCAGCAGCTCGATACGCCGGGCGACATTGCGTACGCCGATGCTTTCGCGCCGGTTTTCGCCCACATGGGATTCCCTTCCATACAGCAGCTGATCGATTTGTTCCCGGTCCATCCCGCAGCCGTTATCGGCGATTTCAATGCACAGGAAACCTTCCTTCTCCCGGACGCTGATCTGCAGCACCTTATGATCGAGCTGGTTGCGGAAGGCGTGCATAAATACATTTTCGACTAGCGGCTGAAGCAGCGAACGCATCATCCCGCCGCTTAGAGCCGCATCGTCCGCATGAATGCCAAATTCAAAATCCGTCTCGAACAGCTCGGCCTGAATTTTGACGTAATTACGGATTTGGCGCAGCTCTTCCTCCACTGTCGTCGGCATATGCACGGGCATGAGCGAATGTTTCAATATTTCCGACACAGCGGCTATAAGCGCAGCTGTATCCTTTTGCCCCTGCAGTTGCAGCTTCCAATACACCTCGTTAAAAAAATTATGCAAAAAATGCGGGTTGAGCTGCGCTTGAAGCGCTTTGAGCTCTGCGTCCCGTTCGCTAAGCTGAGTCATGTACACCTTCTTGATCAGCCCTTCGACATGCTCCGCCATCGCATTGAAGCTTTCGCCGATATAGGCCAGCTCGTCCTTAGTGCCCACTTTGATCCGTGTTTCAAATTTGCCGGAGCGCAGCCGTTGAAGCCCTTTCAGCAGATCGGCAAGCGGAAGCAGCAGCCGCTCCAATGTCAACACGATCAGCAGACAAGCGACAAAAGCGATAAGCAAACCAGCAATGATAATATGTTCCGAAATACGCCGGTTTTGTTCCTCGATTTTGTCCATCGACCTGGAGCTGACAAGCAGAAACGAGTCTGTGGGCGGATTAAGAGACTCGCTGCGTGAATAGAGCTCTCCGCCGATAACTTTGGAGTTCTCGGCCTCTCTGATGCCCTTCAGCTCTTCCTCGCTTAACGATTTGTCATTGGCATACAGCAGCTCGTTGGAACGGTTGAACAAATAAACCATGCCCGTTCCGTCCTTCGTAAGCTCCTGCAGCCCCTCCGCCAAATACGACTCGTCAATAGACATAACGAGCATGCCGTACCGCTGCTGGAAGCTGTTAATCATCCATCGTGCGGCAACGATTGTATTGCGAAAGCCATCCGGTTCAATTTCGCTTGGCAGCGGCATCCGCATCCAGATGAGCTCGCCCGACGTTTCGGCAAGATTCAGCCTGACCCGATCCAGCGAGCTTTTGTTCGGCTCGTTGATGGCTGGCGTATTGTAGCGGTAATAGGCGGTTTCGCCATCGGGATCCAGCATGTACAGGCCCGTTATATAAGGCGCTTCGGACCGGAGCTGATTGATCATCTCGTCGATTCTTTGCATTTCCAGATAAAGCTGAAACTTGTCGTTGTCCTTGTAGCGGTTGTAGCGTGTAATCATGTCTTCGATTTCGCCCTTAAATACGAGCAATTGCGAGATGCGCTTCATCTCCTGAACCTTCAGCTCCAGCTTTGAAAGCGCTTCCTGATTTGTGATGCGCGCTTGCTTGCTCAGCTCTTCCCGGAACAATAGCTGATTGCTCCGATACGTGTACAAGCTGGCAATGCCGAAGGCTACGATAATGATAAAAAACAGGCTGCCGATCAGCTTGAGCTTAAAACTGTTAGTTACGCTGCTCCACAGCCATTTCCAAATACGCATGCTGGACAGCTCCCGTTCCCCCTGTCTGCTTACGGCATATTTACCTTGAAGGTATCATACCGCATTTTGGGGGGATTGTGGCAATACTATGGCAAATAATCTGTCCAAAGCATAACACCATTTATGGCCTCGTTACTTTAAAGATTATGTTAATCGGCAAGAATGTCGCGATCGTGCACACCAATTTGTCGTGATCGTTCATTATCTCCCTTCTTCCAATCGTGCTAGAATGAGCCCGAGAATATGTTATGCTTAGGAGGAAACGTGATGAATAAGAGAGTAAAAGTGGCTATTATCGGCTGTGGCGGCATTGCGAACGGTAAACATTTGCCAAGCTTGCAGAAAATGGAGCAAGTTGAGCTTGTCGCGTTTTGCGATATCTATATCGATCGGGCGCAAAAGGCTGCCGATCAGTTTGGCGCGCCGGAAGCCAATGTTTATGGGGACTACCGGGAACTGCTCGCACGGGGGGATATCGATGTTGTTCACGTCTGCACGGCCAACGACACCCATGCCGAAATAACCATTGCGGCGCTGGAAGCCGGCAAACATGTGATGTGCGAAAAACCGATGGCCAAGAAAGCGTCCGATGCTGTATTGATGCTGGAAGCGGCCAATCGAACGGGCAAAAAGCTCACAATCGGCTATAACAACCGCTTCCGTTCGGACAGCCTCCTGCTCAAAAAAATGTGCGAGGAAGGCGAGCTTGGCGAAATTTATTTTGCAAAGGCGCATGCGGTCCGTAGACGAGGCGTGCCGACCTGGGGCGTTTTTCTGGATGAAGAAAAGCAAGGCGGCGGGCCGCTTATCGATATTGGCACCCACGCCTTGGATTTGACGCTTTGGCTGATGAACAATTATGAGCCAAGCGTTGTATTGGGTTCTGCCTACCACAAGCTGTCAAAGCGTGCGAATGCGGCCAACTCCTGGGGACCATGGGATCCCGACAAGTTTAAGGTCGAGGATTCCGCTTTTGGCATGATTATTATGAAAAATGGCGCCACCATTATGCTGGAATCAAGCTGGGCGCTCAATACGCTTGATACGCGCGAGGCGCGTTGCACGCTTAGCGGCACCGAGGCGGGAGCCGATATGACGGATGGCTTGCGCATTAACGGAGAGTCCCATGGGAAGCTGTATGAAAAACAGTTCAAGCTTGATCCCAAAGGCGTCGACTTCTACGATGGCAAACGCGAGTCGATGCAGGATGTTGAAATGCGCATGTGGATCGACGCTGTCGTTCATGATACCGAGCCCGTTGTTACGCCGAAACAAGCGTTAGTTGTATCTCAGCTGTTGGAAGCGATTTATGAGTCGTCCCGCACGGGCGAAGCGATCTATTTTGATTAAGGAGGCTGCTCCTATGACAACAAATGGATCACTACCCAAGCTGCGCGTTGCTGTACTCAGCTTTTGGCATGTCCATGCCAAGGATTACGCCAAGCTGGCGATCGAGCGTCACGATACCGAGCTGGTTGCCGTTTGGGACGAAAACCCGGAGCGCGGCCAGCGGGAAGCAAGCCTGCACGGCGTCCCTTATTTCAACAATTTGGAGCAGCTGCTTGACGACCCCGCCATCGACGGAGTTATCGTAACCGAAGCAACAACGCGGCATCCTGAAGTGCTGATCGCTGCCGCAAAAGCAGGCAAGGCGATTTTTACAGAAAAAGTCATTGCGCTGAGCGAAGCCGATTGCCTTGATGTTATACGGGCTTCGGATGAAGCCGGGGTTCCGATGGTCGTTTCGCTGCCGCGCTTGAACCTCCCTTTTGTGCTGGGCATGCGAGAGCTTGCAGATAGCGGCTTGCTTGGCGGGCTGACGCTAGCTCGCGCTCGCCTGTCGCATAGCGGCGCTTTGCCGTCGGAGGCCGGACCGCATGGCTATTTGCCTGAAGGTTTCTTCCGCTTGGCGGAGGCGGGCGGCGGCGCTATGATGGATCTTGGGTGCCATCCGATGTCAATTGTACGGTTCCTGCTCGGCATGCCTGCTTCGATCAGTGCCGCTTTTGGCTACTGCACCGGCAAGGAAGTTGAAGATAACGCCGTCGTTACGCTGCAGTACGGCAGCGGCGCGATTGGCATCGTGGAAGCGGGCTTTGTCAACCGGTCGTCGCCTTTTACGCTGGAGCTTCACGGCACCGAAGGCAGCGCAATCTATTGCGCCAAGGATGGCAAGCTGATGTACAAAAGCGCCCTGCTTGACGATGAAAAGTCAAAGCTGTGGCATGAATACGACATGCCAGCCGCTCGGCCAAGCGCCTTTGCGCAATGGGTGAACCACATCCGCAACGGCACACGAGCCGATGACAATCTTGCAGCGGCGCTGGATCTGACCCGGCTGATGGAGGCGGCATCACAATCTGCGCGCTTAGGAAGTTCGGTTCATCTGCAATCAACTAAATGTGAACAATAAACTGGAGGAGGAACGGCAATGGCCAAGCTTCGAAGAGGAACGGAACCGCTTACGCCGGCTATCCGGCAAAACCTTGCACCCGTGATCGACGAAGACGCCACGGACGGCGATCACACATACCCTTACCGGCTTATGAAGGAGCAGCGGCATGCGCTGGAGCATGTGCAGGCTGATTTTCGCTGGGGACCTTACGGCATTTGCGTCGTCCGCTTCCACCTCACTACGTTTCCGCCGGGCAAAATCGATCGGTTTCACAAACATTCGGAGGAATACGAATTTCATTTTGTTCCACGCGGCTCGGGAATGGTCATTCTGGAGAATATGCCCTGCCGTGTAGGCGAAGGCATGATGTATGTGACGGCGCCAGGCGTTATGCATTATCAGGAGGCTGACGCCAAGGAAGGTATGGACGAGTTGTGCCTGCGTGTCCAAATTGTCCGTCTTGACGAAGGCGAACCCGCCGCAGGCTGGGGAATGGCTTCCGAGTGGCGGGAAGCCGAGGCATGCGTGCGCCAGTTGGGGCTTATTCCGCAACGTCCTTCCCACGATCGCTTCAAGGCGATGGAATGTTTTCTTGCCGCTTATCGTGCCTGGTATGAAAACCAGCCAGGCCTCTTAACCGTCATCCGGCAGTGTATCATCCAAATTTTGCTGCGCACGGCACGGTCTTATTTTCCCGAACCGGAGCATTTGCAGCTTCCTTCGCGGGATATTAACCGCTATCGCTGCCGGCTTGCCGAGCAATTTATGAAGGACAACTATCAGGAGCCGTTGACGCTGGAGGCGGTTGCTGAAGTGATTCATATTAGCCCGCGCCAGCTGCAGCGCATTCTGAAATCGCAAACCGGCTCAACCTTTAGCGACTACATTGAAAGCATCCGCCTCGACCATGTATGCCGCGAGCTTGGCGAAAGCCGCAAAACAATCGAGCAATTGGCCCTGCACAACGGCTTTTCCAGCGCCAATTATTTGCACCGGGTATTCAAGCGAAAGCTTGGCATGACGCCGCAGCAATATCGGAACTACCCTAAAAGGCAGTAGCAGGTGTCAAATCGTACGATATCACTAAGAACAACCAAGAAAAAAGTGGGCATCTCAATTCCTTGGAATCAGATGTCCACTTACGCTGGATGATGATAGGCTAAACGCCTTATTTGATGTCTTTATAAATTTCGCGCATGACATGCCGCAGCTCCGGAACGATGATTCGGCTAATCGCAAGCCGAACGGCTCCCGTTGATCCAGGCATGGAGAAGACGGCCTTTCCGCTGCTTACGCCGCCAATGGCTCTGCTTAGGATCGCAGCCGTACCGATATCTTCGGCATAGCTCAAATAGCGGAATAATTCGCCAAAGCCGTGCATCTCCTTGTCCAGCAAATCTCTAATCGCTTCGTAGGATGTATCGCGCAAAGCAATTCCCGTACCGCCATTGAGCAGAATCGCTTCTATTGATTCATTGGCAAGTCCGCTGCGGACGGCTTCCTGTATGTCAGCATAATCGTCCTTTACGATCTGGTACGCTCCTACCGCATAACCCGCCTCCTGAAGCATTTCGCGCATCAGCGCTCCGCTTTTGTCTGTTTCCGGCGTTCTTGTATCCGAAACGGTAATAATCATGCAGTTGACCATTTTAGGGCTTTCTTTGCGGTGTTGCTCAACAGATGAAATCGTCATGTTCCTTACCCCATTTACATTAGATGCTCTACCTTCCTGTTAAAAGCGTATCCCTTGACTTTCCAGCTGTCAAGCTAGGCGCAGGTTAAACGTGCAATTGACTGCCAAAGCGATTAGCTATTGTACACAGCAGTCTATTTCCACTACTTTGCAGACGAAGTTTTGAATAGTCATTTATTTATTTGTTTACATAAACATGTTTATGTATTCTTAATGACATTAAGTGAAAGAATATATTTAATAACGTTAATTATTGTGCTGAGGCGATTTCTATTTGCAGGCCCTACTCATTAAATCTTGACATGATGTAACTGGTGTAATATTTTCCGTCGGCAAGCAACTTATCCTTTTTCATCGTACCTTCGATTTCAAAACCGAGCTTCTTGTATAGTTCAATGGCGTTTTTGTTAGTCTCAAGCACACCATCCAGCACGATTTTTTTTATCCCGATTGAATCGGCCCATGAAATACTTACTTTCATCATATTTTTACCGATGGCATATCCCCAAAATTCCTTCAGCACCCCCAAACCAAACACCACTTTATGAGTAAACCGTTTTAAGTCATTTCCTTGACACCGAGAATAGCCTATCAATTTCCCATCCAGATCGGCGACTAAAAACAAATGTCGGGGATGATTGGTATCAGCTTCAATAAGGCGTTGGAATCCCGCTTCATCAATGATCCCTTCCCCTTGCTCTCTATCCATGTTTTCCGTTTCGCCGTCAATTTGCAGTCGCAGCTCGGACAGTTTTTTTGCATCGTTTTTCTCTGCCGGTCGGATTGTGTACGTTAGTCCTTTTACGTTGAATTCACGCTGTTCAATAATCATGACATCACGTCCCTTTAATCTAGTAGAAAGGGATAATACCATAACTACCCATTTAAGTAAAGATAATGACATGGCGGATGTATGTCATACTTTAATGCCAGGGCTTGATATGCTATTATTGGAATATGTAAATAACTAGAAGGGGGGAGAAGGGATTGAAAACACTATTTAAGTGGTCACCGGTGATCATACTTCTTCTGTCTATCGCTGGCATTGTTTTGGGGTTTTATTTTAATTATCACAAGATTTCATATGCTCTGATGGGGCTGCTAGTATTGGTAACCAGCGTATGGGCGTCTGTCATTCGAGTCAAAAGCGTGGACACCTACCATTCCTATCAACTCAGGCACTCCAGATCAATGAGCGATGTCGATAGGTATAGCAAATAATTTAACAAAAGCTAGCGGCCGATCAACGTGATCGGCTTTTTTTGTTGATCGGCCGCTGCTAACAATAGCTTTTTTGAATTTTTGTTTACATAATTATATATATGTTTGTTTAATGTCATTAAACATATGACGGATGTCATTCTATTTAATCGGCGTAATTCAGAAAATCAAAATTAGGTTATTGCCTACTCTACAACTTCAACTTGATCGTCAATTATGGCAACAGCACGTACAGGGGAACCATCGCCAGAGGCAATACGAAGAGGAAATCCGTAAAACATAAAGTCCTTCCCGACCGGAAGTCGCTCTAAACCCTGAAGTCCTGTATACGTTAGGATACCGCTGCCTAACAACGCCCTCTCCAGCTCTTCAGATAGTTCACCGCCAACGAATGGCGGCCGCAACGCCGTTAACCGCTCAAGGGCTTCAATCCCTACCGGTCCTATGAAAAATAATCCGCGGTCTTCCGGCCATACGGAATCCGCCAATCGTACAAGCTGCGATGCTCCAAAAAATCGTTCTAGCGGCAGATCGTCCAGTGTAGCGGCGCCAGAGTGCATGTGCGAGGGCGCGTCTACATGACTTCCGGTGTGGCTCCCCATACAAAGTTCGCGCAATTCCCAGGTATGTGTATCATAGGTATGCAGAAGTTTGACTTTGACCTCTGGATCGCCTGGATAAACAGGCATATCATTGGTAATGAACATTGACAAATCGATCACTTTCATCCAGTCGCCTCCTTTCCTTCTCCTACCCTATCACACCGCTTATCATTTGTTGAGAGCAGTCGTTGCTCATTTATTTTCGGAGCTTTTTGGATGCTTTATCCATCTTTCTCAGCTTTTCATTTTCCCGCCGTTCTGCATAAGCCAGCTCCCTCTCCATTTTAAGATAGTTGTCGTAGCGGCTTGGGTCAAGCTTGCCCGTTGCGAGAGCCGACTTTATGGCGCAGCCCGGTTCGTCGCGGTGTTTGCAGTCCCGATAGCGGCATTGCTCCATTAACCCTTCGATGTCCTCAAAAGCCGAGCTTAAACCATCCTCCGAAGCGTTGAGCTGCAGCTCGCGCATGCCTGGCGTGTCAATAATGATGCCGCCTGACGGAAGCACAATCAATTCGCGATGCGTAGTTGTATGTTTGCCGCGCCCGTCCGCTTCTCTGATTTCATTGACGCGCTGCAGGTCACTGCCCGCAAGCGCGTTGATGAGTGTTGACTTGCCAACGCCGGAGGAGCCGATCAATGCAGCCGTGCGACCTTGGCCCAAATAAGGCTGCAGCTCCTGCAAGCCCTGTATATGGAGCGCGCTGATCGCATGGATAGGAACGCCCGGAGCTATTCCTTGTACTTCCGCGATCTTTTCTTCGGCATTTTGACATAAATCGATTTTGCTCAGCACAATAACAGGGGTTGCGCCGCTATCCCAAGCCAGCAGCAGGTAACGCTCCAGCCTTCGCAGATTAAAGTCTTGATGCAGAGCCATAACAAGAAACGCGGTATCGATATTGGCGGCGACGATTTGTTCATCCGACGTTGCGCCCGCCGTATTCCGCGAAAACTTGCTTTTCCTTGGTAAAATAGCGTGGATAATCCCCCTGCCTCCCTCATGCTTCAAAACGACCCAGTCTCCAACAGCGGGCAAATCAGCCCGCTCCAGCGCGTCAAACCTCATTTTTCCGGATACTTCGCCAAGCACTTCTTCGTCCTCCATAGCGATTTGAAAGAAATGACGGTGCTCTTTGATGACACGCCCTGCGGCATACCCCCGCTCCCGATAGGGTGAAAATTGTTGGTCATAACCAGAATGCCAACCCAATTCAATTAAATTCAATGATTGCTTCCTCCAAATCAAAAAAATGAAACGCAAAAAGCCGCGATCTTAGCGACCGGCGGCTTAACTGCTGCTGCATCCTCAAAAAGACGCAGAAAAGCCCCGGAGACACGGGTCCCCAGGGCGATTAGCTTAAGAGCTTAACGCAACGCGCCATGAGGACCGTAACTTGCAACCCGCACATACATCATGTCATTTGTCATTGTCCCCACTCCTTTCGGTTTCTTATATAGCCACTGTAACATAAGGTGGTTTCCGGTTAAAGGTGGAAAATAATTAAAGCTGTTTTCCACCAGGTCCGCTGCTCCAAGGCTTAACTTACGGCCCGTCTCAGTCAAACCGGTTCATTTCTCATTTTCCTGAACGCTCTAGGCGTCTGATTATGCTGTTTTTTAAACGACTGAATAAAATGGTTTACATGATTAAAACCAACAAGCTCAGCAATTTCGGTAATCGTATGGTCGCTGGATAGCAATAAATCGCAGCTTTTTTTGATCCGGTATCTGACCAGATAATCGTAAGGGGTCATGCGTACCGTTTTTTTAAAGCTGCGCGTACATTCCGAGACGCTTAAATGCGCCACGTCGGCAATTTCCTTCAGCGAAACCGGTTGACTGTAATGCTGATGGATATAGCTCAGCATCAACTGAAGCCGCTCCTGCTGAAGCTTATTGTAGTGCGACGTTTCTTCAGCCGACAAGGATATGTTGGCAATAAAAAGCAGCCACAGCCTAACAGTCAGGATAGAAACTTCATACTCCCATCCCCACGCTTTTGGCCCATCAAATGTCTGCTTCATTTCTCGCAGCAAACCGATGAATTGCTGCTGCCAAGGAACATCGCCCTTAATGACATAGGCAGCTAAGTTGGAGTTGGTATAAGGAAGCACATAATGTTGCTCCATGGCGCTTTCGGAATAAAAGGCAAGAAGCTTCTCGGGAAAGTTAAAGCTGACATATTGGCCGTTCGGCGATAGCTGAGTAATGATGTGGAGAACGCCTTTGTTCAAGACGATGGCCTGGCCTGTTTCTAATACATGCTGGATACCGTTCACTTGTATCGTCAGCTTCCCTTTTGTTGCCAAGGTGATCTGCAGCTCCTCGTGCCAGTGCAAATCGTTAAAGCCTCTTCCCTTTGGCACGGTTTCGTGCTGTGTGTGGGTATACATGATAAATGGAAATGACATATTGGGGTATTGAATAGCTTCATACAGTTCTTTCTTCACGGGGCACCTCTTACTTTTGACGATATTTCGATAGTATTTAAAGATATTATTGCACAAAAAAGCAAAGCGCGATGATAATATTATATTCGGCCTTGAATTTCCAAATCAAACCTATGCATAGGCGATTGTCAGACATCCGGGAGGAAACATGTTTAAGCAACAGCAGCCGTCTTTATCCCTTCATCCTTATCTATTGCTTTTTATTAGCATTTTGTCTGTATCGATCTCTTCTATTCTGATTAAATTTTTTTCGGAAACGCCAACGTCCGTGGCGGGAATGTACAGATTGTTTATTACCGTGCTTATTATGCTTCCTTTTGTATCCTGGAGAAAGCTCCGTTCACTGGATATGGGCAAAAGGGATTGGTTCACCGTAACGTTAGCCGGAATCTTTATCGGATTGCATTTTTTGTTCTGGATGGAGTCGCTGGTTTATACATCCGTCGCAAGCTCCATGGTGATTCTGACGTTGCAGCCTCTCTTTGTTATGATCGGATCTTATTTTTTGTTTAACGAAAAAATCGGCCCGCTAACCATCGTTTGTATGCTGGCAGCGCTTCTGGGCTCGATCATTATTGCATGGGGGGATATCGGCATATCGCGGGAAGCATTGATCGGGGACGGCTTATCGCTTATCGGGACATTAATGGTGTCGGCTTATATGCTCGCAGGACAGAAAGTAAGCCGCAAACTGGATGCCAACCTGTACAGCGTTATCGTATTTTCCATTGGAGGCTTCGTTCTGCTGCTCTACAATCTAGTCAACAACCAATCGTTGATTCAATACGAGGCATCCGATTGGACGTACTTCCTCTTGCTTGCGATTATTCCAACGATATTTGGTCAATATATTTTCAACATCCTGTTAAAATCAATCGGGGCAACCACCGTTTCGGTAGGCATTATCGGTGAACCGGTCATCGCCATCCTGCTTGCCTTTTTATTGCTGGGAGAATCCATTTCGCACTTCCAATGGTGGGGCGGCCTATTAACTTTGCTGGGCATGGGGATGTATTTTTGGATGAAAAGCGCGATTTCAAAACATAACGTGAAGAGCAGCCAAAATACCGGCGAAGTCCGGAAAGCTCTCACTTGATTATTTGCAGCCATAAGAAAAGCCAAAGCTTGCTGATTTTCCAGCAAGCTTTGGCTTTCAATTCATATTACGGAGCTTTTTTGCAGCACCCTCTATTGCGATAATTGCTCTATCCAATTCTGCATAGCTTCAATTACTTGCTCCAACTGTTCCGCCTCACCAATTTGGGGATCATTATCTCCCTTTTGTTTACCATAGGAGCCAAATTGTCCATGATTTCCGCCTTCAATCGAAACAAAGGCTGTGTTTTGAGGGAGATTAGACTTGGTTTTTTCCCATTCTTCCCAATTCAGAACGCCATCCGCTGACCCTGTAATTTGCAGCGCGGAAAGGCTTGTATCGGCAAGCGTTCCTCCATCATCGGCATACGACGCCAGGAAATAGATGCCAATAAGCTTATCGCTATGCTGGTTTGCATATCTTGCCGCAAATGCCCCTCCTAGCGAGTGTCCCCCGATTATATAAGACTCGCCCGGATGTTCGCTCACGAAGGAATCTGCTTTATTTTGTCCGAATATAGCCAGGTTAAGCGGCATCTTCGCAATGTATACCCGATGGCCCAGCTTAGCAAGCTCGCTTGCAAACGGCGAATAACTCTCGGGCTCGACCAAACCGCCTGGATAAAAAATAATATTGGGCTGAATGGCGCTTCCATCTGCTGGTTCAAATTTAAAGCCGTCTTTCACTTCGGTTACTGCAACCTCGGTATTGCCTTGGAAGGCCGACTCCGCCTTATTGGAGGGGGCATAGGTTTGAGAGTCAAGATACAGGAGTGCGCCGCCAACAATAAGCGCAATTAATAGGAAGCCCCATAACAGTATGCGCAGCCATATGTTTTTTCGTTTTGTCTTTGCCACAGGGAAACTCTCCTTTAGATTAACAAATAATTAGCGGTTTTCAATTTCTGCTGGTTTTGACAGCCTCCAGACAAGATAACTCATATAAGTGAGCATGCCGAACAAAACGGCAATGGCAGTCATATGAGCAAGCACAACAAACATATACACTTCCGGGCGGCTCAGCGTAAATAACATCGCGACTCCGGTCAGAACCTGGAACAAGATGAGAGCAACAGAGAAATTGGCTTGCATCATCAATTCGCGGTTGCTTCTATAGTGCTTGTAGATCCATACCCAAAGCACCACGATCAGCAGCATCAACAGCATACCAGCTAAGCGGTGAATCATTTCGATCCTTATTCCGCTTGCCAGTTCCGGCAAGTTGCTACCCGTGCAAAACAGTCCGGTACAGGAGCCTGCCGAGTCGGTATGACTGACAAAAGCACCCGTATAAACAACCAGATAGGAATAAACGGTCAAGCCCCACACGAGATTGCGGAATGGCTTGCCTGTCCGCGGCATTTGCTTAAACTTAGCAAGTCCCCCCATCTTCTCCTCTTGCCTGGCGCCAAGACTCGTCATTAATGAGCTGGCCAAAGCGATAAAAGCAAAGCCCAAATGAAGCGCCATTACGGGTGGAGATTGCGAGAAAACAACGGCCAAAGCTCCCATCGCGCCTTGAATGATGACAAAAATCAGCGTTAACCCCGCAAAAAATTGCAAATCTCTCCGATGCTTGCAATACACCAGGAAAGCGATAAACGCGGCTACGGCCAAAATGCCCGCTGTCGTGCTAACCAGCCGATGCGTGTATTCGATAAAGGAAGCGAGCGTATGAGCCGGAACAAATTTCCCATGACATAACGGCCATTCTGTCCCGCAGCCTAGACCGGATTCGGTTCGGGTAACGATACCTCCGCCAAATGTCGCAAAAAACATAAACAATGTTGTTACATAACTAAGCCTTTTTAATGTAATGATGTTTCTCAAATTGTCTTCACCTGCCCGCATTTTTGATGATTCCATGATTTTTTTCATTGAAGGATTTGGTTGATCCCATTAAATTATATTTACCGGTAGGTAAATTTACAAGATGTTTTTGATAAAAATGATGAGATGTCATAAAATATTCATGGAGGTAGTTATGATAAAAAATCACTCGCAACGTGCGCCTGGAAGACCCAAGCATGCAAAAGACGATCTGCCCATACAAGAAATGATCATTCAAACGGCATCCAAACGGTTTATGGAGTACGGATATGAACCGGTATCGCTTCACCAAATCGCGGAAGCATGCCATGTATCCAAACCCTCCATCTATTATCATTTCACGAGTAAACCGGAATTATTTAAAGTGGCGGTTACAACCGTATTGAATCATGTACATGAGCATATAGCCCGTATTTTGGCTGAAGCGGAGCATCTGGAAGCGGGATTGGTTTCCGTAGCCGAAGCGCGGTTAACCAATCCACATGCCGAAATTGAAACGATGCTGAGAGAGGCGGAACCCTTTCTGAACGAGGAGCAAATACACGAAATCAGAGGGGCCGAGCATCATATTTACCAGGTATTGGCCGATCATTTCAAGGAAGCGATGGACAACCGTATTCTTCGGGCCAACGACCCTATGTTTCTGGCCCACACCTTTTCCGCGATGATGCTGTTGGGCAACCGGAAGGACACCCTGCAAAAATATGAGTCCAATCTAGCGTTGGCAAAAGAGATCGTCGGCATTTTTTTGCGTGGAGCATCCGAGTAAAAAACGAATTGCCTGATCTCAGGGGAGTTTTTGAATACTTTCCGCAGCCTGCAGCTTTTCCAAAATTCTGCGTTTGCGGTACATCATCTTCCCGGTCTCGGTAACATCTTTTAGGCTGGAGCGATTCAAAAAAGCGCCAAACAACATGCCGGCGATCGGGATCATCTGGAATAACTTTTTCCATCCGAAGTTATCCCGGTACGTAAGCATGACTTCGCGCCAGCCCTGCAGCTGGGAAATCATTTGACCGCTTTTTTCGCCCGTATGGAAAGCGGCCAGATCTTCCAGAATCGCTTTTTTGCCCACGATGTCGGAGGATGAAAACTGCATGCACTTGACGATAAAAATCCGCTCGGACTTTTCGGTTGGATCATAGCCGTAGCTCATGGCAACCTCCTGCAGCGCTTTTATCGAAATTCCCAAGAGAAGCGGGATGTCGATGGCGAGCGTAAAGATGCCGCCGATTCCCGTGGTTGCGCCTTGCACGGCGGCTGTTGTACTGCTTGAGGTTATGATTTTGTCCGCCTCCCCATCCATAATGGACAGCGGAAGTTGTCCGATTTCCTCCAGCGAGGTTTCTTCATTCCACTCCCCTTGCGGGAAAAAGGTGCGGTATGCCCGTTCTTTATTGATCAAATATTTCCCGCCGCTCTGCACATAATGGCCAACCTCGTCGAGCGCGGTTCCGATTTTGTCCTGTATAAACTTTGGCGTAAGCCGATCCAGGAGCACAAATGGCAATCTGCCGATTTTATCCCAGAAAAAAAGCCCCTTCTGATCCTTCTCCCATTGCTCGACCTTTCGTAGTTCCTCTCTTAAAGCATCTTCCGTTTCTATAATCGCCATTTGCCGAAACACCTCGCTCCAATAATCCTTTAGACATACAATACCGCACAAGACGAATAAACGTTTCATAAAAAAGACTGCCGAACCAGTCGGCGGGCTAGCTTCATTCATATAACGGGCAGGCTGGTTTACTGAAAAATCATTACCTTATCTTTAAAGTTGTCGAGGCAAAGTAATTATATTATTATCAGATTAATTGATTATCTGTCTAACTGAGTCAACTATTATGTATATAATTATATATTTCTAGCGCTATAAGAATAGTTGGAAAGGATTTGTTTGGAATGAACGAGTACTTAACTTCTGCAATTTTCGTAAAAGATATACTAAGAGAAAATAAAAGCAATATTATTCCCACATTCGCTTACTCGGTACTAGATAATTATATTGCAGGAGAATTGGTTGTTGATGAGTGTTCAGCACTAATAGGAACCTCTTCGGGTATATACGTAGTTGTTGGGAACGAGAAAAATGATAACTTCTCAGACTTTCTTATTGACAAATTTAAGAGTAGAAAGATTACTAACGAAAGATTTACTTTGTTTTCTTCATCTGAAAATTGGGACAAGAGAATCAAGGAACTGTTCGGGGCTGAATTGAAACAATTGGAAAGGTATTCTTTTGATTTTAATGAGAACCATTTTTTGAAATTAAGTAAAGCTAATTTACCGGATAACTTTCAACTAAATAAGACAAATGAAGCAAGGCTTTATGAGAATAGAAATTTTAACATAGCCTATATCATTAAATACTGGGGATCGGTAGAAAATTTTATGCAGAAAGGATTCGGTTTCTCTGTAATTCATAACAATGTGCCCGCAGGGGAATGTGTGTCAATATTTTCGTCATTAGAATATGCGGAGATAGATATTATTACCAATGATCATTTTAGGGGTCGAGGAGTGGCTCAATTTACTGCAGAAGCTTTTATAATAGAGTGTTTAAATCGAAATTTAATACCGAGATGGGATTGTGACGTTCATAATCTGGCTTCAATCAATTTGGCTAGAAAGTTGAGTTTTGCAGAACCGGAAAGATACTCGGTCTTCGTTAAAAAGGAATAACATAACTAACGATGCACGTTATTCCAATAAAAAAAGTGGTAGTCTGAGATTTTTTTATCATGTCCTAGACTACCACTGCTTTAAATTAACCGGAGGAACCCTTTTCCCCGCAGCTTTTAATATCCGAAAAAAGCATCCTTTTTGATTACTTTTTTCGGAATTTGATGATCTTGCAAAAAGGCAGCGATGAAGTCAACCATCGATTTAGGCCCCGCAACAAAGTAGCCGCCCTCGCTCTTATGCGAGGAGGCGAAAACCTCAATTTCCCGGTTCAAATCTTCTCTGGATGCCAGATAGCTTATTGATAATGAAGAAGCCCCTGCCAGCCGATCTATCTCTTCTTTAAAAGGATAGGCTTCCTGGCTATCCAAATAGAGCAGCCGGATGTTGTGTTTCCCCGTAGCTCCCTCCGATTCCAGTTGGTTCAGGATGCTATGCTGAACGGTTTTGTACCGTTTTTGATCTTTTTGTGCCTAATGCTAACCAAAACGTATTGGCCAGCCTTCCAAGAGAAGTCCTTGTCTTTTGCAAACAAAAAGGAATAGACATCTTCGGTCTCTTTCACGCTTTCGATAAACGTTATTTCCCGCTTTTTGAATATGGACAAAAAATCGCTAAATCCCATTGGCGTCTCCCCCTATAACGTAAATTGAGCCTCTCTGCCTTTACCCTCAAACCAAATATTTTCCGGTAATCGATTGCTCCGAAGCAATCATATCAGCCGGCGTGCCCTGAAACACGACCTGACCGCCTCTGCTGCCGCCGTCCGGTCCCATATCAATGATCCAGTCCGCATGGCTAATGACGGCGAGGTTATGTTCGATAACGACCACCGTATTGCCGGCATCCACCAGTCGGTTCATAATGCCCATCAGCAGTCCGATATCCGACATATGCAAACCGGTCGTAGGTTCGTCCATCACGTAAATGCTGCCTTTTTTGTGCAGCTCGCTGGCAAGCTTAATGCGCTGGCATTCACCGCCCGAAAGCGTGCTTAGCGGTTGGCCTAGCGTAATGTAGTTTAGTCCCACATCGCTCATCGCCTGGAGCCTGCGAACCACTTCTTTTAACTGGAAAAACTCGAGCGCCTGCTCAACCGTCATCGCCAGCACTTCGGCAATCGATTTGCCGTTCAGCTTGTACGCAAGCACCTCTTCCTTAAACCGTTTTCCGCCGCAAACCTCACATGGCAGCTTGACGCTATCCAGAAAAGCCAGGTCTGTGTACACCACTCCAAGTCCCTGACAGTTCTCGCATGCGCCTTTGGAATTAAAGCTGAACAATCCTTGGTTGACTTTGTTTGCGGAAGCAAACGCTTTCCGTACATCATCCATAATTCCCGTATAGGTCGCAGGATTGGAACGCGTGGATACGCCAACCGCAGATTGGTCGATCACGATTGCGTCGGGATGCTGACCCAGAAATATTTCGTTGATCAATGTGCTTTTGCCCGAGCCTGCCACACCGGTAACAACGGTCAACACGCCGGTTGGCACGTCAACACTTACATTGCGCAAATTATGCAAATTGGCATTGCGGATGGGAAGCGTCCCCGTGGGCTTTCTGCATTCACTCTTCAGCTGCAGCGGCAGCTTCATATGATTGCCCGTCAGCGTGCCGGATTCCAGCAGTCCCTGATAGCTCCCTTCATATACAACGTTGCCTCCGCGGCTGCCGGCATGAGGACCAACATCAACGATATGATCCGCTACCTTGATGACGTCTGGATCATGCTCGACAACAATGACCGTATTGCCTTTGTCCCGCAGCTTCTGCAGCAATTCATTCAACCGGTGTACGTCGCGGGGATGCAGGCCAACGCTGGGTTCGTCGAAGATATACGTCACATCCACCAGACTGCCGCTGAGATGTTTAACCATTTTGACCCGCTGTGATTCGCCGCCGGACAATGTATCGGTCTCCCTGTCGAGCGTCAAGTAATCCAGACCGATATCGACCAGATGCTGGAGCCGCTCGGAAAGCGCCTTGCTGATCGGCCCTGCCGCAGGATGCTCGATCTCCCGGATGACCTTAATGAGTCCGCCAACCTCCATGGACGACATCTCCGCAATGTTGAGGTCGTTAATCCGGCAGCCAAGCGTTGTTTGGCTCAATCTTGCTCCTTTGCAGCTGCTGCATGGGCCTTCCGTGATAAACGGCGCAACGGCCTTCTGCGTACGCTCCGACTTTGTTTTAACATCCTGCTTGATGTATTTGTTCGTAAACTTTTCGATAACGCCTTCAACCGTTATGTTCATCGCTTTGCCCGCAAAATCCATCTGAACCTTTTTGGCCTTGCCGTACAGCAGCCGATCCAGCTCGTCATCGCTATAGTCGCTTAGCTTTTTGTCGATATCATAGGAACCCGACTGCACAACCATATTCCATTCCCAGCCGCTAACCGAATAATCCGGCAGCATAATCGCGCCTTCGTTCAACGACTTAGTCATATCCACCGCTTTGCTTATATCGACGCCCAACCTGCGGCCCAGACCGCTGCACTCCGGACACATCCCTTGGGGATCGTTAAACGAAAATAAATGCGGCTCGCCGATATGGGGTTGTCCCGCCCGTGAGAAAAGAAGGCGAAGAATCGGGGAAATATCGGTGATCGTACCCATCGTGGAATGGGAACCTCCGCCGAGTCGCTTCTGGTCTACGATAACCGCCATGCTCAAGTTTTCAATTGCGTCTGTATCCGGTTGCGGGACACGCGGCAGAAAATTGCGCACAAACATACTGAAATTTTCGTTCAGCAAACGTGTGGATTCCGCAGCGATGGTATCAAAGACGATCGAAGATTTGCCTGAACCGGATACACCGGTAAAAATCGTGATTTTTCGCTTCGGAATACGTAAGGATACATTCTTGAGATTGTTTTCTCGCGCACCCGCTAAAACGATAAACTCCTGATTGCTCTCGTTCATGCACAACTCCCTTTCGCTTCTCTTCTATATCTTGCTATTAACGACTCAACAGCTTTTCAAGCTCTCCGCACCAATTGCTCCAGTCGTGTTTTATTTGATTCAATCGCATCATATTAGGGCTCCAGAACTTTGTATAAAAAGCCACCCAGTCATGAATTTCCCGGAGCGGCGCTGCATTCAGCCGAAAACGAGTTTCTCTCCCTACCTTTTCGTCCAGCACCAGCCCGGCTTCTTTCAGAATGGTCAAATGCTTGAATATGGCTGTACGGCCCATCGAAAAACCTGCCGTCAGCTCATGGAGCGGTTTATCTTTCGCTTCCGCCAGCATGCCGATCAATTGGCGTCTGGTCGGATCCGCAAACGCGTCGAATACATCCCTTGACGGGGCATTTACGCTCATGGCACCACCTCCTAAGTAGTATGACCCGGGGATCGTTGTTTCGATCAATCTCTTCTATGTATCGGGCACACAACTCGGACACAAATTAGACACCTTTTGGTGACGTTTAGATTATAGGCACCATTCGGTGTCCTGTCAATGCTATCTTTTCGCCAAGGGAATCCGTAGATTTTGCCCCTTTGTTCAACTATAATGAGAGCAACTATTCTTTCTAAGAAAAGGAGGAAACTCCGGTGAATCAAGCCACAACGCTGTTTGAAAGCCATTATTTTTTGCGCAACCACCCTCTTCTTGATATCGTTCGATATCCGGAAGACTTTGAGGTCCCATTTCACTCTCACGAATTTATTGAATATTGCTATGTTGCAGAAGGTAAGGGCTTTCATTATATCCAAAACGAAACCTTTCCCGTCCACAAGGGAATGCTATTTGCGATTCCGGTAGGCGCCTCCCATGTTTTCCGGCCTTCCTCCCCCGGCGGCTCTGAACAGCCGTTAATTGTTTACAACTGCCTTTTTGGCAAAGACATGGTGGAGCAGCTATCCCGGCTGCTGGAGGAAGACATTGTCGTTCACTTAACGAAGCTGGCTAACCAAAATCAGTCATATTTCTCTGTTTTTGACAGTGATGGCGCAATAGAACGACTCCTGATGGCGATGTATCGCGAAAAGCTGGTCCCTGGTCCCGGTTTCGCAAGCCTGATGCAGGCGTATTTAAGCCAGCTTGTTATTGCCGTTTATCGCTTGAATAATAAAGATTCAGCAGGAGCGGAGCCTAATGTCGCAGACTTTTCCATTATCATTGATTATATTGAAAATCATCTTTCGCTTCCTATCACGCTAAGTGATTTGTCGGTCAGCTCCAAATGGAGCGGCAGACATCTTCAGCGATTGTTTCAAAAGCATTTTGGCCAGCCGTTTGGCGCTTATTTACGGAATGCCCGCATTCAAAAAAGCTGCGAGCTTTTGCGGCATACCTCCTACAAAATCAGCTATATCGCCGAGCTGGTCGGTTACCGCAACAGCGGAGCGTTTAATGCGGTGTTCAAAAAGGTTGTGGGCAAATCGCCTGCGGAATTCCGCAAGCTGAATAACTAAAACGTCTCCCGGCGGGTATGGCCAGGAGACGTTTTTTTCTTTTTGACGTATGAAAAGGATTGATGTTATACCGCGTATGAAAAAACGTAGCTGCCGGAGCCTAGCTCCACTTTAACGCCCCCATCGCAGACTTCTATACCCGATATGCCGTCAGCCTTGACAACGGGTCCTCCGTTTTCAAGCAATCCCTCAAGCTTGGCGCCAGGCAAAATGGCTTCGCCTGTTGCATTGGCAGGAATCGTAATTTGAAGCTCCATAGTTCCATTTTCCGCCAAGTTCCAGTTGCATGCTACCGTGCCGTACATCGTCTCCAGGCTTGCTTTGACGTAGCGCAGCCCAGGACCCGGCATAGGTTTGATATGCACCCGTCTGAAGCCAGGTTGAGATTCATCCGGTCCGATCCCCGCCACAAAGCGATAGAGCCATTCGCCGATGGAGCCGTAGGCGTAATGGTTGAACGACACCATTCCCCCATCCTTAAAGCTGCCATCCTCCTTAATGCCGTCCCAATGCTCCCATACCGTCGTTGCGCCTTTGGTCACTTGATAAAGCCAGGAAGGATAATCGGTATGAAAGAGCAGCCGATAAGCCAGTTCATTGTTGCCTGTTGAGCTCAAAACGGGGTTTAAATAAGGCGTACCAACAAAACCCGTCTTCAGATGATCTCCGGCATCGGCCAGCAATTCCTTCAGCTTCTGAACGGTTCGCTCCTTAACTGGACCATCCACTAGCTCGAAGTGAAGCGCCAGTATATGGGCAGTTTGCGTAAGCACGGTAAGGCTGCCGTCAGAGGCGACATATTCATTGCGGAAGGCTTGAACAATGTGTCCGTGCAGCGTTTGGTAATACTCCGCATCCTCATTATAACCCAAAGCTGCTGCCGCTTTTTGAACAAGAGATGTGGAATACGCGTAAAACGCAGTGGCGACATAGTGGCGGTCGGTCGCTCCAAAATTAGCCTCCCATCCCCCCTTATCAGAATCAAGAGCCAGCCAATCACCATAATGGAATCCCGTATTCCACAGGTAAGGATTGTCGCCTTGGGCGTAAATGTAGGCCACCCATTTCTTCATGCTCTGGTATTGCTGCGCCAGAAGCCGATTGTCCCCATACATTTCATAAATCGTCCACGGGCAAATGGTGGCCGCATCCCCCCAAGCAGCGGAGGAATGATGAGTTTCGCCCCAATTGGATTCAATGGAATAGGATTCCTTCAGATTTGGAATATAGAACGGAACGCCACCTTCCGGCATCTGATCCGCCTGCAAATCACGGAGCCATTTTGTAAAAAAGGGAGCGGTGTTCATCAGATAGGAAGCCGTGCGAACAAAGGCTTGTGCATCCCCGGTCCAGCCCATTCGCTCGTCGCGCTGCGGGCAATCGGTAGGAACGTCCAGGAAATTCCCCTTTTGCCCCCACAAAATATTATGGTGCAGCCGGTTGACGAGAGGGTCCGAACATTCGAATTCACCTGTCCGTTCCAGCTTGGAATGAAGAACAACCCCGTTGAAATCCTCAAGCGCTGCCTCTGCGCCAAAACCCTTTAATTGGACATAACGGAAACCTTGAAAGGTAAAATGGGGCTCGAAGGTCTCCTTCGCGTCACCCTTTAATGTATATTGAATTCGCTGCTGCGCCGCCCTTATATTTTCCCGGTAAAAGTTGCCTTTGCTATCGAGCACCTCGGCATGGATAAGCTCGACGGTTTGACCAGCTTTGCCTTTGACCTCAAATCGGAGCCAGCCGACCATATTTTGGCCCATATCAAGCACCAACTCGCCATCCGGCGTATGCCATAGTTTGATCGGCTTGATGTACTCAATTTTTGTTACAGGTTCGTTTTCTTGCGGGACCAAAATGGTTTTGCTGTGCTGGATTTGCTCCACCGAGTGCCAGCGCTCTGCGCTTTCATCATTCAAATCGTAGGCTAATTGTGCGTCATAATGTTCGCCCATATAGATATCGGACATCAACACAGGACTTTCTGCGGCCTGCCAGCTGGAATCCGAATATACATGCTGCTGCGAGCCATCGGCATACCGAATATGCAGCTCCAGCAAAAGCGCCCGCCTGGAGCCATACATTTCGCGATCGTTGCGCCAGCCAAGGTAGCCCTTGTACCAGCCGTCTCCCAATAAAGCGCCCAGCGTGTTTTTTCCTCTATGCAAATCATTCGTCACATCATAGGTTTGGTATTGCAAGCGATTGTTGTAGCTGGTCCATCCCGGCGTAAAATAATGATGACTTACTCGTTCCTTATTAAGCTGCAATTCGTACAGACCTAAGGCGGTAACATAGATTGTTGCGTTTTCAATCTCTCCCTGGACATTGAAAAATGTCCGGAGTTGGGGACAAACGCCATCCCGCAATGTATTAGCAGGCGCGGCAATCCATTCCGCCTCCCACTCCCCGGGATTTTGAAGGCCGGTTTGGAAAAAAGCCGGTTCTGACCAATAGCTTTCCATCCCGGTATTGTCCCAAGCTTTTACACGATAATAGTAGCGCGTCCTGGAGGATAAACGCAGTCCATTCAGTTCTACATGCAGGGACTGGGTTGAATTGAGTTGGCCGGAGTCCCATAACAGCTGGTCAAAATTATCGGAGGAGGAAATTTGAATACGGTAAGCGGATTGCAGGCATGCTCTGGTATCGGAGTGAAGCTTCCAGCTGATTCGCGGAGTATTCTCCATATCAATGCCAATTGGATTAACCTTGTATTCGCAAGTGAGCTGAGCGATAGACAACATAAGAATGGCCCCCTTCATGAAAAATCATGTTATGACTATACTTTAGAACAAAGGGCAGCCTCAAACATTACGCAATCGGGACATTACCCCCTGCAATCGTGACATCTTTGTCGCCATAGGGAAAATTCTCTAAAGAGCTAACATACTGGACTTTTGTCGGGCCGCGTAACCTGCTGTGGTCTGTTTCGCAAGAGGCAGATCGATTTTACAATGAAGTGAAGTCTTATAGAGGAGCGATTGATTATGAATTATGAACAAAAGGTACGTAATGAACTTGCCGAATGGGAACGCAGCTTGTTCAAAACGCCAGGCCTGCTGGAGAAGGCATCGAAATCCATAGGAGCCCGGATCAATCAGCTCATTCCTCCCAAGATGCACGCTATTATTACAACAACGATTAAATCCATAGTGCGTACAGCTTTGTTTGGCGCAGAATATACACCCCGTAGACCCGTATTGGCATTTACGAATCTGGAGCATGCCGATCAAGAGGCGGGCGAGCTTTTTTCCCTTTATCAAAAAATCGCGGTAGCTGAAGGCGCGGGCACAGGTGCTGGAGGTATTATGCTCAGCATGGTGGACTTCCCTGCTTTAATCGCGATCAAAATGAAATATTTGTTTGAGCTTGCCCATGTTTATGGTTACGACACGAAGAATTTTTCCGAACGGGTTTTTGTGCTGAAGGTGTTTCAGATGGCTTTTTCGGGGCCGGAAAAAAGAGCGGAGTTGCTGTATTCCATCAAGCATTGGGAGAGAGAAAAGGCAATGTGGCAATCGGATGGCGACTATGCCAAGCAGATGGATTGGGAGACGTTCCAGAAGGAATACCGCGATGCCATCGATTTTCGTAAAATGCTGCAAATGGTTCCGGGCATTGGCGCTGTGGCAGGTGCTTGGGCGAATTACAGCATTCTCGGGGATCTTCGCGAAATCGCGGCAAACGCCTACCGTTTACGCAGATTAAATCAATGATTCCCGTTCATATGCAAAACAGGGTAATATTGCAGGTTAACTCCATTTTGACCTCCCATGCCGTGATAACGTCTGGGATTGTCGACATCCAACGACTCATTAACAACTTCTCCCCACTGCATATTCGTAATTACAAACGGAATCCCGCTGTTGTTATTGACGTTTACGGGTCCGTTCCTGTCATAAGATAAACTCTCCGCCATAAGGAGGCCATCATTAAAGCGGATTTGATACATATCCGCTTGCTCCGCCCCGTATTGAGTCCTCTCTCGATAAGCCTTCGCCGGGAAATCCCTAACAGAGGAAAACAAGTCGGTCAATTGATGTCCAATGCGAGGGTGGCGAATTTCATTGGGCAAACCTTCATATTTAATTTCTCCGATGTAAATGATTGCGAGCTCATTATTGTCGGAAGTATTATTAGCTTCGTAGGAAAGTTGCCTTTCGCCATTTTTGCCAGGTACGTTAAGCGTAAAGCGGAAAGCGACTTGGCCTATGCCCAGATCCCTCTCTGGATCATTCGGATTGCTGGATACCGTAACAAAAAACCGATCTGCCGCCGTCACTAATGGAACGATCTCAGGATGGCCGATCGCATTCATAATATCACCTGTAAGCGGTTCCGGGTCGATTTGTAATTACGATTCCTCCTTTAAAATTAACCCGTATCAAATGCGCCAATAATAAACGTCGATTAATAATTAACCCCATTAACTTCATTACCATATTATACTCATTTTACCATTATAGATGAAGTTTCTTGGAGATGATAGATCTTTATCCTGTATTTTTCTTTTACAAAACAGTGACAAAAAAACTACCGACATTCGCCAGTAGTTTACATAATTATATTTATGGATCCTATTAGTTAAAGCGATACGTCCAGAATGTCTCAGTGCCAAATCTTGCCTTGATTTCTTCGCTGTCGAGCTCCTTGTTTCCAACCAGCTCCGCTGCCTGAAATTGAGTCCGATGCGCTTTGATCGATGCCATTTTTTGCGGAAGGAATTTGCTTGCGTCTATAATGATATCCGCTTTCCCGATTACTCCCTCGTGCCCGCTGGAGAACGCGCTGCAATAGACGACGGGCCTTTCGGCTGCGGGGAGCTTTTCGATCGCCCTTATCACTGCGGCGCCGGTTGCATCATGATCGGGATGAACGCTGTATCCCGGGTAGAAGGTAAAAACGAGACTTGGTTGCAGTTCTTTTAGCAGATCGGTAAGTACACGGTCCAGTAAATCGGGATTTTCGAATTCGATCATTTTGTCATGGAAACCAAGCATTCGCAGATCCTGTATGCCAATTGCTTGCGCGGACTCTTCCAGCTCTTTTTTTCGAATGGAAGGCAAGGTCACCCGGTTGGCAAATGGCGGAATGCCCATGTTTCGTCCCATTTCCCCCAGAGTCAAGCAGGCATAGGTAACCTGGGTGCCGCCTTCGATCGCCATCGCCAGCGTTCCCGCCGCAGTAAACGATTCATCGTCGGGATGCGGAAAAACAACCAGAATACGTTGATGGTGCGTTAGTTGATTAGTCATTTTCTTTTGTTCCTCCGATTCAGAAGCTTTCCCGGCTCAATTGCAAAGCGACGATCAATTTCCCTTGACTGTCATGGCCAGCGAGAATAAGACGGCTCTGCTCATTCTCGTCAACATGAGTTAATCCTTCAGCGTATATCCAGCCTTGCGATGTTTTTAAACCAACCCGATAAGGCCCTGCCCCGGAAATGGAACCATGAGAATAACGAATTGCCGCATTGGAAATAAAGGCCGATGCGGGGTGACGCGAGCTGTCCAGGTGACTTGCATAAGCTCCCGTTGTCAGCTCCAGATGTACATATAAATCCTGATCAGCCAGATGATCAATTCTGGTTTGAATATCTTGTGGTTGTATCGGCTGCATGGCGATCTCCTTTATCGTTAATGAACGTATAAGTTAAAAAATGAAGATAACTCAATTTTACCACGAGCGGTTTGCATCAATCCAGAAAAGCTCTTCCAGAGCGGCATGGTTTTTAATGGCCATTTTTGCTATACTAAAATTGCATTAAATCTATATTTAATGCAATTTCCGATTAAATCGATTATTCAGGAGAAAATGACATGGAGTACAGCGAAAAGATAGAGCAATTTCGGCGCGAAGTTGACCTTTTTGAGATTTATATGAAAGACCGCGAATATTCCAAAGCGACGCAGCGAGGTTACTTGCATGACATCAGACATTTTCTTGTCAGCATAGATGGAAAAGACATCCATCAAGTCTCCGATATCGATGTGATGAAACATTTGACTCGTGTCCGGGAAAGCGGCGCAGGTCCTCGGTACCGGAATCGCTGCCAATCTGCGATCCGTCTATTTTACAAGGTTATGATTAAATTTAAAGAAGCAAGCTCCAACCCCGCCATGGATATCGAAAAAGCAAAAGTGGAAAAAAACCGAAAACCGGCTTTTTTGCAAAAACCGTTTCTGGATGCTTGCCTCCATCTCGTGAAAGGCCGATATTTGGTTCGCGATATTTCCATTATGGCTTTAATGGCCTATGCGGGGCTTCGGGTTAGCGAGGTTGTTCGCCTCAACATATCGGATTTTGATCGGGAAGGCTCCATTCTGGGTGTCTTGGGGAAAGGCGACAAATGGCGTTATCTCCCCCTCCCTCCTGAATTGAGCCAGCTGCTGCAGTCGGCATTGAGCGAACGGATCGAACCGCGAAGCAAAAAAGACGCCTCGGCGTTTTTTGTATCCCAATTCAGGCGAAGGATCAGTCAACGGATGGTTCAAGCTGTCGCGGAAAAAACATTTGCAGCGCTCGTCAAAGAATACCCTCAATTTGCGGGACAAGCTTTATCCTCCCATAAACTAAGGCATTCGTTTGCAACCGATCTGTTGCGAAACGGAGCGGATTTGCGCGCCGTGCAGGAGCTGCTTGGACATGAAGATATTTCGACAACGCAGATTTATACGCATGTACTGGACGAAGCCAAGGAACGAGCGATGCAAACCGTGCGCCCTTCCATTCCGTTCATCGGACAATCGGTTTCAAGCTGAAGCTTGCGCCTAACCCAAAAGAATTCTATTCTACGCAAAAAGCCCGCTGGTTCCATAACCATGCAGGCTTTTTAATGATTTTTCTGCGTTTATTAATGACATTAAATATTAGCGAAAGGCCACTTCATCGTCCTTCCTAGCTCCATCATCCAAAGCTTCTGATCAGGCAATTCCCTTCGCTTCCACTCTGCCAGTAGCCGGTCCAACGCCTCCTTTGGCGTATCGTCGGCCAAATGAAATGCGTCATAATGCATTGGGATAAAAACCTGGCCTTTGACGTCATCAAATGTTTGGATGGCCTGTTCCGGCGTCATGTGGGAATTCCCCATAAACCATTCCGGCTCGTAAGCCCCTATCGGTATTAACGCAACTGAAATATGGGGATATTTCTCCCCAATCCGCACGAAAATATCGTCATATCCGCTATCTCCTGCAAAATACAAACAATCCTCGCCATAAGTCATAATCCAGCCGCCCCAATGCGAAGTATTTGTATCCCATGGGGTTCGACGCGTCCAATGTTTTGCTGGCACAAAACCAAACGTAACCCCTCCAACGTTTTTATCGTCCCACCAGGAAAACTCCTGCACGCGGTCAAAGCCTTTTCGGCGAAACCAAGATTGCAAACCCTCCGGCACAAGAAGAATGAAGTCGCCGGGCAAACGGCGCAAACTGCCCAAATGCAGATGGTCATAATGGGCATGCGACAAAACCACAACGTCGATCGGCGGCAAATCCTTAATCGCGATTCCCGGTTTCGCAAGCCTGGCTCCCATCCCCATTCGGTTCGCCCACACCGGATCGGTCACAATATTGAGGCCGCCCAGTTGAATCAAAAATGTGGAATGGCCAATAAAGGTAACGGTTGGTTCCGTTTTGTTGGCGGAAAGTAGCTCCAGGTCGGGCTTGACACGCGGAATGATGTAGGATAAATCCTTCTTTTTGGCGCGCCGCTCCTTTTGCCATTGCCGAAAATCGGAAAAAGCTTTTTGATTGGATGAGCCATCGTTGTTGACAAATCTTTTTTTCATAGCTGCCGCTACGCCCCTTTTAATTAGCCTCACCATAATAGGTTTAAATAACTGAACTTTCCTTATTATACAGCTTTACCGGAGGAGCCGCATCTTTGGCAAAGCATGCACCTAACTGCGACATAAAATGCCCAATGAGCAAAATTGCACAATGGGCAACTAAGTGATAGAATAACATTATCCATTCTATAAATGGCAAGTTGGAGGTGAATAAGAAGTGAATCAAAGCTTGAGAAGAAAAAAGAAAGAAGCAACGGCGAGCGCCATGTCGGAAGCAGCATTTCACTTAGCGATGGAGCGAGGGCTAGATGGGTTTGTCGTCGAAGACATCGTGCAAAAGGCCGGTTACTCGCGACGAACGTTTGCTAATCACTTTTCCTGCAAGGAAGAAGCAGTTGTGATGGCGGCGGAAGTCATTCACGGCCATGATGAATACATCGATATGATTCATGCGCTTCCCGAGGATTCCGTGCCGATTGAAGTAATGTATCAATTTATCAAAATGCAATTAACTGAAGGTGTGCTTCGTCGCGTCCATCAAATTCTGGAGCTGTCCAAAACAAATCCAAGCCTCGTTCCGTATACGTTGACAATGGTTCATCGATTGCAAACGGCTGCTCAAGAAACATTGGATGAATTGTTCAAGGACAGGTATCCATTAGGCTACAGCCACATTTTGGCCGGCTCCGTTTGCGCGATCATCCTTCCAATGCTTGACGGCAGCGTGAAAGTACAGCTTCCTGGTGCTCCTGCAAGCGAAAATGAGGGTATAGCAACATTCGACGAATACATCGATACCGCATTCAACTACTTGCGACACGGGTTTTAGAATAGATAACAGAATAGGAGAGAAATCCGTATCATGTCAAAACTACTTTACCGAATCGGCAAGCAAGCCTATGACAAACCTTGGTTCTTTATCATTGGCTGGATTCTTGTCCTTGCTCTGGTTGGAGCTTTGCTCGCCACCAATGGCATCCACGTTTCGTCCGATATTAAGCTTGAAGGCACGGCCTCCCAGAAGATACTGGACAAATTGGAGAAGGAATTGCCCGAAGCGTCGGGCGGACAAGGCAGCGTGATATTCCTTGTTCCGGATGGCGAACGGCTTGATACCGAAGCTAATGCAGCGGCAATGATTAACGCCATTAATGAAGTGTATAATCAAGATTATGTTATTAATCCCGCTGAGCTTATGGCGGCTCGCGGCGATGATGGCGCGGCTGCGATGCAACAAGAAATGATGGAGAAACAAGCCGCTGCGGCGGCGGGAGGTGCCGCAGCACAACAAGGGGCACTTCCTCCCTACGGTCCGCTTATGATCGACGGCATGCCGATTCCCGGCGTATTGATCGCCAGTGAAGGCAATATCGCTCTTTTTCAATTTCAGTTTACTGTGCAGCAAACATCCCTTCCCAAAGGCGTAACGGCTTCTATCATTGATGCAGCTATGCATGCGGAAGCAAATACGTCCATAACCGTATTGCCAAGCGATTCGCTCAAAGAAAACTCGATTCCAATCGGGACCAATGAAATTTACGGCTTGGTTGTAGCCGCAATCGTACTGTTTCTGACATTGGGTTCCGTCGTGGCATCCGGACTCCCTATCGTGATTGCGCTTTTTGGCGTAGCAGCAGGTGTTGGCGGCGCGTTCGCAGCTTCCAAATTTGTGACGATGACCTCGTTTACGCCTGTGTTGGCCTTGATGATCGGCCTTGCCGTCGGCATTGATTACGCCTTATTTATCGTCAATCGCCAGAGACGCCTTATTTTCGATCAGAAGCTCTCCGCTCGCGAAGCGGCTGGCCGGGCAGTGGGAACGGCAGGCAGCGCGGTATTTTTCGCCGGCCTTACGGTTATCATTGCTTTGTTCGGTCTGCTGGTCATCGGGATCTCCTTCTTGAGCACGATGGCCATCGTCGCTTCCATTACAGTCTTGTTTAATGTACTGATTGCTCTTACGCTGCTTCCCGCTTTGCTGGGATTGCTGGGAGAACGCATCTGTTCGCGCAAGGCACGTGAAAAATATGGAGTGAAAGCGGCAAAAGAGCAGAACAAAATCGCTAATGTGTGGGTTTCCGGCGTCATCAAATTCCGCTGGCTTGTCATTGTTGGCGTAATCGTCTTATTGGGAGCTGCCGCCATCCCGGTTGCCAAAATGGAGCTTGGCATGCCATCCGGTGCAACCGCCAATCTGGATACGGCCGAACGGCAGAGCTATGATGTCATTGCAAAAGGCTTTGGCGAAGGTTTTAACGGGCCGCTTCTGATCGTTGCCGAACCTGAGGATGCCTCCCAGTTCGTAACCATGGAAACATTGGGAGGTCTTGCACAAGAACTCATGCAAATTGAGCATGTTTCTGTCGTAAATCCCGCCGGTGTTAGCGAAAATGGAAAAATGGCAATTTTAAGCCTTATTCCGGATTCCGGTCCATCCGATCCCGCCACGAAAAAGCTTGTGGAAGAGCTGCGTTCCGGGGATTCCGATATTGCCGGCAAATACGGGGTGACGCTTGGCGTAACCGGTCTTACGGCCGTCAACATCGACATGTCCGCCAAATTGTCGGAAGTATTCCCTGTTTATGTAGGTATCATTGTTATTTTGTCCTTGATCATATTGTTGCTTGTTTTCCGTTCCATCCTTGTTCCAATCAAGGCAACGATCGGCTTTTTGCTCAGCATATTGGCGACTTTTGGTTTAACGACTGCCGTTTTCCAATGGGGTTACGGTCATGAACTGTTCGGCTTTGATACGGGTGGACCGCTGCTTAGCTTTATCCCGATTATGGTTACCGGCATTTTGTATGGCCTTGCTATGGATTATCAGGTTTTCCTCGTTTCTTCGATGCGGGAATCCTATGTGCACGGCCATCGCGGACATGAAAGCATCAGACTTGGCTACCAGATGGCGAGCCGTGTCGTAGTTGCGGCGGCCATCATCATGGTGTCCGTTTTTGCCGGCTTTATTTTTACGCATGATATTATGATCAAACAAATCGGCTTTGCGTTGGCGCTTGGCATCCTAATCGATGCGTTTGCGATTCGTATGACGCTGGTGCCTGCCGTCATGTCCCTCTTTGGCGACAAGGCATGGTCACTGCCGAAATGGCTGGATCGCATTCTCCCTAATCTGGACGTTGAAGGCGATAAGCTGATAGCGGAGCTTGAAGCGCAAAAGAATAATGGAATAGTTGCATAATTGAAGATGATTGTACTACTATTTTCCTCCGATTTTTTTTATAATGCTACTGTATGGATTTACATTTGATGTAACTTGGGAGGATTCATTATGGGACAAGCCGATTTCAAAGCCTTTAAATGGGTGAACGAAAACAGGATTTCTTTTCAAAATGATGCGGTTATCATGCACGCGCCTGAAAAAAGCGATTTTTTCTGCAACCATACTCCAACCGCCGAAGTTGGAATCACGCCCGAAAATTTAACGAACGCGCCTTTTTTCTATACGGAGGTAACCGGAGATTTCGTCATGAAAGTGAAGACGAGTCACGAGTTCAGGGATACGTACGACTCCGCTTCTGTCATGGTTATGAAAGACCTGCAGGTATGGGCCAAAGCCTGTTTCGAGCTAACGGATTTCGACACCAACGCCGTAGTAAGCGTAGTGACCAACGGTGTATCGGACGACGCCAACGGTTGTAATATCGACGGTAAAGAGGTTTGGCTGCAGGTCGCTAGATTGGGCAATTCCTTTGCCTTTCATTATTCCCTGGATGGCGAAAAATTCGATATGATGCGTTTCTTCAGTTTGCCGGTGGGTGACACAGTAAAGGTTGGTTTATTGGCTCAAGCTCCCCAGGGGCAAGGCGGCGAACGAGTATACGAACACTTCTCTCTGGAGTCGAAATCGGTTAAAAACATCCGTATGGGCGTCTAGCAGTTTAAGTATCAGCTGCCAACAGCAGCATTCCTCTTCACAAACCGCGCCTCTCTTGTTTTCAAATGAAGAGGCGCGGCTCTCCGACTAAAACCAGCTATTTTTGATCCAATAAAACAAGCCCTGACCCAGCCATACTTCCGCAGCTATCGAAGGTGCTTTCCCTATCACTGTAGCCGCCATGAATAAATAGACATTCATCCTGTACCACGAAGCAGCAAAAGTAATTGCGCCTGACGGGATAAACGGCATGATCCGCGCGATCAACATCAGGACAAATTGCTTTGCGGGTCTAGCCGAAGCAAACGCCCTGCTCCATTTGCCCTGACGACTTCCTTTTCTTCCCCGAAGCTTTGAAATCCCCTTTCGATAAAGCCAATACGAGATCAAAGCGCCTAACGTTTCCCCTATAATCGAGATGACAAAACCGGCAGACAACCCGAAAACAATCCCATTTACGCCGGATAAAAAAACGGATGGCAATACGCCGGCAACGCTAATGAGGATATTGAGCGTTATGCTGATTAAAGCCCCCCATATCCCAAACCCCTTTAACCATTCCGCCGTTTGTTCACTATCAAAAAGAACGTCCACTCTATTGTTTCTCCATTCTATTTTCTTGAACACTTTAGCCACATTGGCGATTCGTCTTTCAGTTCCTTATAAATGTAGTATGATTTCTTCGACGATGAACAGGATAATTCTAATGCTTTGGACGTTGCAGCTTCATCTTAAATGGGGCAACTTGCATAAAAAGAAGCAAACTTTGGAAAGCTTCAACAAAAGCGCCTATCCGGCAATTTCCTGTGGAGGGGATACAGCCCATGTCAGCCATCATGAAATATATCCCTGATTGGACGATTTTTGCTCAAGCCATCATTGCGCTTTTGGTTCCTCTTCTGATGTTTTTTCTGTATAGGAAGCTTTACCATTTTGTGGGGAAAGCTCCTGGACCAAACGTCAATCGTGCTGTAGAAAAAAAGGAGCTGCATGAAGAAAATGTACCATTTACGGGGAACTACGAGGAAGACATTCAGATCATCAAAGACCTCATTGGTGAAAATTGCGATTTTCGGACAAGGGAATTTCCGATGGCCAAGATGAATTGCCGAGGCCTGCTGGTTTATGTGGACGGCATGCAAAATGATCGCCTTCTAAATTTGAAGCTGCTTGAATTTCTGATGTTCGAGGCTACGGCAGAGGAATTGGGCTTGCCGCTTAATGCGGGAGCTATCCTTCCTATTAACAGCTTGATTGAAGCCGGCGATATTGGCGCATTTAACCGTTCCGTATTGTTTGGCCATACCGGCTTATTAATTGAAGGGTTTCCGCGAGGTTTATTGATCGAGCTGCCGGACGGAGCGAACCGCCCTGTTATGGAGCCCGTATCCGAAGCGCTGTTGCGTGGACCGAGGGTAGGTTTTACCGAAATCCTTAGCGAAAATACGTCCATGCTACGGCGTCAAGGCTTTAGCGACCAGTTGGTGATGAAATCTTATCGGGTCGGGACCCGCTTGAAGAGAGATCTTGCAATCGCTTATATGAAGGATATCGTCAACGAAGATTTGCTGCGCGAGGTTCAAGCCCGCATCGAAAAAATGGATATGGATTTTCTGGCGGAATCCGGTTACGTCGAGCAGTTGATCGAGGATAACTATTTAAGCCCTTTCCAGCAAACGCAAAATACGGAGCGGCCAGACAGAGTCATCAATGAAATATTGGCCGGTCGAATCGGCATATTGCTTGACGGCACGCCATTTGCTTTAATCGTTCCATCCACCTTCAGCATGCTGCTTCAATCGCCGGAGGACTATTACGAGCGCTGGTTGCCCAGCTCGCTTCTTCGCATGCTGCGATTTCTCGCAGCCTTTCTTGCATTAATGTCGCCAGCGCTTTATATTTCGTTTATTTCGTTCCATCCCGGTCTCATTCCGACCGAGCTTGCCTTGACGATTATCGAAACCAGGCAAGGCGTCCCGTTTCCTTCTGTTATCGAGGTGCTGATTCTGGAGGTAGCTATCGAAATTTTGCGGGAGGCCGGCATCCGTCTGCCCAAGCCGATTGGACCGGCGATGGGCATCGTCGGAGGTTTGATCATCGGCGACGCTGCTGTGCAAGCCGGCATAGTTAGCCCGTTTCTGGTCATTGTTGTAGCCGTTACAGCTATCTCCTCCTTCTCGATTCCTACGTACAGCGCTGGCTTTACGCTTCGTTTGCTGCGTTTTGTCGGCATGGTTTTTGCCGCTTTCCTCGGCATGTACGGAACCATCTTGTTTTTCCTTCTCCTGTGCAGTCATTTAACCAAGCTCAAGAGCTTTGGCGTTCCGTATTTGACGCCAGTTACGCCTTACCGTCTGCGAGATTGGAAGGATGTGTTCCTTCGCGCACCGTTTTCCTTGATGAAAAGGCGGCCAGCCATGCTGAAAACAAAAAATGAACGAAAAAAATCATAAGCCGGGAGGTCTTCGTTTGTTTAAGAGAACCGATGATAAAATCACAACCTCGCAAGCAACTGTTTTTTTGACCAACACCGTACTTGGCGCCGGTATTTTGACCATGCCGCGCAGCGTAACCCAAGCCATGGAATCGCCGGATTCCTGGATTACGATCTTGCTTGGCGGTATCATCATTATGCCGGTTATTTTGCTTATGGTAAGTCTTTGTCTTAAATTTCAGGGACAGACCATTTTTGAATTCGCAGGTAAAATAGTTGGCAAATGGCCGGGAAAAATCCTTTGCATGCTGTTGGTCCTGTATTTCATCATAATCGCTGGGTTTGAAATTCGCTCGTTGGCTGAAGTAGGCTTATTTTTTCTTCTGGAAGGAACGCCGATTTGGGCGATGGTTTTGCCCTTTATCTGGGCGGGTGCTTATCTCGTCAGCGGCGGCATTAACTCGATCGCTCGTGTTTATCAAATCGTTTTTCCGATCACCATCCTGGTTCTGATTGTCTCCTATGGATTCAGCCTTCGGATATTTGAAGTAAGCAATCTAAGGCCAGTGTTGGGCGAAGGAATTATGCCGGTGCTAAAAGGGTTAAAGTCGTCAATCCTGATCTACACCGGTTGCGAGGTGGTCATGACCATTGTTGCTTTTATGGAGAACCCCAAGCAAGCTGCAAAAGCGATGCTTGGCGGTATTGCCATCCCTTTTGGACTGTACTTCCTCACCATTATTCTTGTCGTTGGAGGTCTTTCGATCAATTCGGTTATTACAAGCACCTGGCCAACGATCGACTTAATTCGCAGTTTTGAAATAACGGGATTTTTTGTAGAACGGCTTGAGTTTCCATTGATGGTTATCTGGCTGATGCAGATGTTTTGCAATTTTTGCAGCTTCTTTTTCCAGGCATCGCTAGGTGTATCTCAACTTTTTAAGCGCCCCTTCCAATCGATGATTTTTGTGATGGTTCCATTGCTTTTTCTAGCAACGATGGTGCCCAAAACCCGTCAGGACCTGTTTGCGTTAGGTGACGCAATTGGAGTGATGGGTGTGTGGCTATTTCTTTTGGTAACCGTGCTTCTTAGCATTGTATGGTGGGTTCGAGTGAAGGGATTGAAGCAGCATGTCTAGGTTAGTCAAGTGTCTGATTCTGATCGTGCTCCTTCCTGCCCTTCTGACGGGCTGCTGGAGCAGCAAGGAGATCGAGGACTTGGCCCTATACGCTGGATTGGCTCTGGATGTCGGTCAACCGGCTCCCGTCGAAAAAGAGTTTGAAGCCAAAGGCGCGCGGTATTCCAAAAGGAATAAAGTGATGGCCACTATCCAAATCGTACCGACAAAATCGGCAGGCGGCGAAGACAAGAAAAAATCGGATACCAAAAAGCACTATTTGAATACTTCAGCTAGCGGCGATTCTATCCTTGAAATTTTTCGTCAATTTTCGATTCGCCGGGACCGCCCGATCATCGGCCATCACCTGAAAGTCATCGTCATTTGCGCCGAGCTGCTAAAGGTGCAGGCCATTGAACAATTAATGGATTTTGTTTTGCGAGATAATGACATCCGGCCTAGTACCCTGGTCTTCATTAGCAGAGGACCGGCCAAGGATACCCTTTACTCTTCGCAGCCTAACGAGATCCCATCCTTCCACATATCCGGCATGCTTCGCAACAGGTCTAGAACAAGCAAGGTTATTAATGCCGTAACGTTATCCAGACTGGATGCCCTGATGTACGCCAAAAAAAGCTTTGTTCTGCAAAACCTGGTTACGGCCAAAGGAGAAACCGAATTTTCCGGTGTAGGCATCATTAAGGGCTCTAGCGGCCAATGGATCGGCAATTTGAATCAGGAGGATACCGAAGGCTTGGCTTGGATAAAAAATGAAGGTCATGCCGGTGTTATCAAAACTTACGACCGGGACAATGAACCCATTACTTACGAAATAAAGGCGATGAAAAGCAAAATCAAGGCAGACGTATCCGGCAACAAAATCGCGTTTCACGTTTCCATCAAAACCGAAGGCCGCCTGATTGAAATCTGGAACAGCAGAGGTCAGTATACGCAAAAGGAATCAAATGTAAAAGATGTAGAGGAATTGTTCAAAGCCAAGCTTAAAAACATAATTAACACGCTAATGCGTAAGCTTCAGACCGACTACAAGACAGATGTTGCCGGTTTTGGGGAAGTATTGTCAATCAAACATCCCCATATATGGAAAAAGGTCAAAGAAGAATGGGATGACATATTCAGCAAAACTGAAATTACGTTCGATTATAAATTAAGCATCACCGAATTTGGTTCGTTTACGAATGATTAAATGAGGGTACCCCGTAAAAAAAGCAATTCCGATATCGGAATTGCCGTTTCTTTGATTAGACCAAGACGCTTGGATATCCTGACAAGACTTGAACCGGAATTCCTTTTGCTGCGCTTTCGTAGAAGGCGTCTACAATTTCAGCAAAATACAAACCGTCATCCGCCGGAGCAACAAGCGTACTGGAGCGTTTATGAATGGCATCAACAAAATGGCGGAATTCATTCAATAATTGCAACTGGGGATTCAGCTTCAGCTTTGGCGTAATATCGAGGCAAATATCGGAGCTATCCCCAAAAAGCTTCAGCGTGCCGTTGACAAGGCTTGCCCCGCCTTTGGTGCCCATAAGCTCGACATAAAACCGGTCTTCCTCAATATTGGAAGCCCAGCTAAAATCAAACGACAGCGATGCCCCGTTATCCAGTCCAATGTAACCAATAGCTGCGTCTTCCACATTGAAGACGCCTCCTTCAATCCCTTTGTAGCCGTTTCGATTGCGCGCCGTCGTATGAATGAAATTTTGATAAGTTCTTCCTGCCACATAGGATACCTTTGGAAGATTCATCAAATAAAGCGCCAGATCCAGGTAGTGGGCGCCCAAATCGATCAAAACACCACCGCCGGAACGCTTTTTGTCCGTAAACCACGTGCCTCTGCCCGGAATACCGCTCCTTCTCACCCAACCGGCTTTGGCGCTGTAGATTTCCCCCAAATGGCCATCATCGATCCACTTTTTCAGAAAAACAGCTTCATTGGTGAAGCGATTATTCAAGCCTATCATAACCAGCTTGCCGTACCGGTCCCGTGCCTCAAGGATGCGATTCGCTTCTTCAGCGCTTATGCTAAGTGGTTTTTCGCAATGGACATTCGCGCCTTGCGACAACGCAAATTCCGTGATTTCGGCATGCAGGAAGTTTGGCGTAACGATGCTGACAATATCCGGCTTTTCCTTTGCGAACATTTCTTTGTAGTCCTGATAAGCACGAGCAACATTGTATTTTTGCGCCATTTTTGAGGCTTTGTCCAAATCGATGTCGCAGATGGCGACAACCTGTACATCGTCCAGCGAAAGATAACCGTGAATATGTTTTTTCTCGGCATTTCCGCCTGCGCCGATAAGCGCATATTTCAATTTTTTCGTCATTTTTTCACCTCCGTCTTATTCCTCATGACCAGACTCAAGCAGCAGTTTTCTAAAATAGGATGCCGAATAATCAACGCCCCTGTCCGCCAATTCATCAGGCAGCGCCGACTTTCGCGGTTCAATGCTCAGGCCTGCGCTATAGCCAACCGCCCTGAGCGTGGCCAAAAACGACTTCCAATCCGTTTGATCCATGCCGGCAGGTGGTTCATCCACCTTTACGCCGTTGATCAAAAGCGAGCCTTTGAGATGGACATGATAGAATCGATGTCCCCAATCAAACGTTTCCTGCAAATAATCTCCGCCAAAAAAACGTGCATGCGACGGGTCATATTTGATGCCTAACTGAGGCAAATGGCCGTGGATGATCCGCCAAACGTCGGGTGAATGCACGAAATTGACTTTTCGGCAGTTGTATGTGGATATGTTGACGGTTTTGGAGCTTGCATATGTCAGCAGCTCTCCAAAAAAACGAATTGCCGCTGTGCAATTGTCGTACAGGGAAAGCTCGTCCACGTAATTGCAGCCGACGACAAAGCTGGGACATTGAAGCTCTGAAGCGACATCGATCAGCTCAAAACAGCGCTTAAGCTCATCTTGGACGATGTCACCGCTTCGGTCAATCCTTATTGATTTCCAGCGTCCAATGGAGCCAATTTGTATGTCATATTGTTCCTTCCACGCCGACAGCTCGCCAACCCGGTCGCAAAATGCCGTTACATCGTCCCCTTCGTTTACGCAAAACTCCAAAAAATGCAGCTTTCGCTTCTGAGCCAGAATAAAGCTGCTTTCTTCGGCTGGAGCAATAATCCCCAGGTTCATATTAAAAAACTTCCTTTCCGGAATGAATGAACGTATTGAAGCGCAGAAAAGCGGATTCCGATGGAATCCGCTGGATAAGTTGCTTCCATTGCAAGTCATCGTTGTTATGAACTAGAATAATACGATGAAATGTAAATATCAAGCAGTATTTTGCTTTTTCCGAGCAATTTAACTCATTCTTGGCCAAAAGCTCGTTATCCGATGGCAACTTGCAAGTTGTAATCATTAAAATCAATCTCAAACGGCAGCCCTAGCGTAAGCTTAGCCAGTTGATCCCCTAAAAAAGGACCAACCGTTAGTCCGGATGAGCCTAACCCGTTTGCTGCAAACAATCCCTCTAAGCCCGGACATTTGCCCGCAATCGGCAGGAAGCCCGGCGTAAAGGGCCGAAAGCCAACTCTCGTCTCCACGATTTCGGAATCAGCCATACCTGGCGCAACCGCAAGGCCTTTATTTAACACCTCTTGCAATCCGCCTGCCGTTGCGACTGGTTCGTCCACTAGCACCCCATCGTTTTCATGCGTCGCGCCAACAACAAGCCTTTGATGGTCAAAGGCAAGCAAATATTGATCGGTCGGCGGCATGACTACCGGCCAATGTTTTGTTGGATGTCCGCTTTGCGTCTGGAGATGCAAAATCTGCGCTTTTTGGCTCGTTACTTGAAAGCTGATCCCCGCCTGTCCAAAAAGCTCCTTTGCCCAGACGCCTGCGCACACAATCGTTGCATCCCCTTCATAGGCCCTGTCGCCAATCTTAACGCCTTTGACGCGATTTGTGTCGAGGTCCAGCACTGCGTCCCCTCGCAGCAACATAGCTCCATGCCGAACGGCGGCACGGACGAGCGCATCCCTTAGCGCTCGTCCGTCGACACGCGCGGCTCCTTCAATGTATACCGAGCGATAGTCGTCCGCCAGGAGCGGAAAACGCGACTTTGTCGCAAAACCGTCGAGTGATGCGATTTCGCCTATTTCAGGAGCCTCTTCCCTGCGCAGCTTTGCTCTTTCTTCTAGCTTGGCCAGTTTATCCTCGCTGTCATGAAGCAGCAATGCGCCGACTCGGGCATAGCCGGTTTCCCTTTCCCCTGCCTTTTCCAACTCCGCGATGAGATCGGGATAATAACGCGCTCCCGCAGACGCCAGGCGATACCAGGCTTTATTGCGCCGTTGGGATACCCAGGGGCAAATAATGCCGGCGGCCGCATCCGTTGCTTGACCTTTATCCTGGCGATCGATAAGCGTGACCTCGGCCCCCATACTGGCAAGATGATAAGCGGTGGACGCCCCCATAATGCCTGCTCCAATTACGATGCACTTCACTGTACGGGTCCTCTCTCTCCAATAAGTAAATAACGGATAACCACAATAAACGGGATACCTAACGCAAAGAGGCTACTCGTTGCTTGTTTCCACGTCGATATTGCCTCTGGTCGCTTTGGAATACGGGCAGACGGCATGGGCCGCAGCGACCAATTCACTGGCTTGCTCTTGCCCGATTCCCGCAACGGTGACTTGCAGCTTTACACCTAGCTTGTAGCCACTGTCGGTCTCGTCTTTCAGCAATGATACATGCGCGGTCACTTTCGTAGCAGTTACGTCGCTCACTTTTTTTCTGCCAATGACCAATTGCAGAGCGCTGTCGAAACAGGAAGCATAACCCGCAGCAAACAATTGCTCCGGATTGGTGCCGCTGCCTCCCTTTCCTCCAAGCTCTTTTGGCATGGACAATTCCAGGTCGAGCACGCTGTCAGGGGTTTGCACCCTGCCTTCCCTGCCTCCCGTTACCGTAGCCGACGCTGTATACAATACGCTCATTTTTATCATCCTTTCTTGTCTCATTCAAGTAAAGGATGGTTTGGCGCATCATGAAATATGCATGAGCTTATTTATTTTTCCCGAAGAATGTCTTCAGGCAGCATTAATGTAAAGAGGCTAACGATTCCCGTGTAAAAGGCAATACATCGTCAAGCCGGCCTTCACGGACTTTGTTTGCCCAAGCAGGGTCGCTCAGCAGGGCCCGCCCGATAGCAACCAGATCAAATTCTCCATTTTCCAAACGCTTGATAAGGTCGTCGATACCTTGTGTATTGCCGCCTTTTCCTTCCGTAAACAAGGTCATAAAATCAGTGTCGAGTCCAACGGAACCAACCGTAATAACCGGTTTCCCGCTCAACTTTTTAGTCCAGCCTGCCAAGTTCAGATCGGAGCCTTCGAATTCGGGCTCCCAGAAGCGGCGCGTGGAGCAATGGAATACATCAACTCCCGCATCGCTAAGCAGCTTCAGGAACTGTTCCAGCTCTTCCGGCGTTTTAGCCAGTTTGGCGGTATATTCGCTGGATTTCCATTGGGAGTAACGGAAAACAATAGGGAAATCGGGCCCCACAGCTTGGCGGCAAGCCTTAATCACCTCGACCGCAAACGTGGCTCTCGCTAAGTAGTCACCGCCGTATTGGTCGGTGCGGTTATTGGTTTTCTCCCAGAAAAACTGATCGATCAAATAACCATGCGCCCCGTGTATTTCAATGCCGTCAAAGCCAATTTCCTTGGCTGCGGCTGCCGAACGGGCAAAGGAATCCACGATCTCGGCAATTTCGGCCGCCGAATAATCATTGACTTGGCCTTTTGCGCCCATATGCCAAATTTGCGGAATGATCTTGCCGCCTGCAGCATGCACGGCTTCAACCACTTTAGACCAGCCTTTCAGCGCGGCTTCGCCGTAAATATGAGGCACATTACCTTGATCCGAGGCATCGGCATGCTCAATGATCGTGCCTTCGGTTACAATAAGGCCTACCCCGTTTTCCGCGCGACGCTTGTAATAGGCGGCAACATTTTCACCCGGAACGCCTTCCGGCGAAAACTGGCGGGTCATCGGCGCCATAACGATTCGGTTGGACAACGTTAAGCTTCCGGCTTGGAACGGTGTAAATAAAGCTTCGACAGATTTGGCAGTTTGCAAAGGAATCCCTCCGTTATGTGTTTGTATCTCTATTTCTTATATTGTCTCCATCTTTTTTGACTTACCAGTCAACAACATGGCAAAAAGAAAAGCATCCAATACGACGCTGCTTACCTTGTTAAATGATTTTTTTGACTGGAACATTGTCCAAGTCCTGTAACTCAAATTCTCACCTCCTCAACTTTATGTACCGGCTCGTTAGACTCCGTTATTGACTTCGCAGTCAATAACTTGGCAAAAAAATTCACGGCTCCAGCAGCGCCAAAGCCGCGTTAAGAACGACATCAATACGATCCTCGGAAGAACCAGACTTCTCCATCATTTTGATGCCGCTCCATACATTGTTCAAGTAGACGGCAAGCTCCTTGCTCGTGAGGCGGCTCGTGATGGCTCCCCGCTTTTGTCCGTCTTGTATAACGATTTCTATAATTTGCTCCACTTCATGAAACATTTCTTTGATTTCCCGGGTTACTTCCTCGTCCTCCGTACCGAATTCCAACACGGAATTGACCATCAGGCAACCTCGGCAATCCGAATTTTTGTTCCGGTGAAGAGCTGCGTCGCTAATGGCTTTCAGCTTCTCCAAAGGTGGCGTTTCTTCAGCCGCCAGCTCCTTCACTACGGCAACGCTTTGCTCGCGATATAGAGCAAGCGCCTTAATGAATAAAGCTCTCTTGTCTTTGAACAGGCAATAAAAGCTTTGCTTCTTCACTTGGGTTGCGCGCGTCAAATCGTCATATGAAGTGGATTTGAACCCTTTTGTCCAAAAAACCTCCATGGACTGGTGCAGCGCACGGTCAACGTCGAATTCTCTTGGTCTGCTCATAACATGAGCATAGCAGTTCTTGACCCGGTAGTCAACAACTCGATCGCTCACCCGCTATTCTATGTCATCGCTCATCATCGTCATAAAGGCGTCTACCACCTCAGGGTCAAAATGTTTGCTGCGCTGCCGTTTGATTTCCACAAGCGTTTCTTCATGGCTCCAGGCTATTTTGTAAGGCCTCTCGTGCGTCAATGCATCATAAAAATCCGCCAAGGCCACGATGCGCGCTTCAATCGGTATTTGCTTCCCCAAAAGCCCTTCAGGGTAACCGCTGCCATCCCACTTCTCGTGGTGGCTTTTGGCAATGATTTGGGCAAGCTTCAGTACGGTAAACGAGCTGCCCTCCAGCATATTGGCGCCAATGATCGTATGTTCCTTCATTTGTTCAAATTCATGGGGTTCAAAGCGGCCGGGCTTCAATAAAATATTGTCGGCAATACCGATTTTCCCAATATCGTGAAGCGGCGCTGAAATGGCGATCATATCGGCATGATCCCGGGATAAGCCGATTTTTTCTGCAAGCCGTCCCGCAAGCTTGCCCACGCGCTGGGTATGACTGCCGGTCATATCGTCCCGGTATTCCCCAATCCGCCCAAGGAGCTTCAACGTCTCTCTTTTTGCCTTTTTCAGCTCCTCCGTCCTTTCGCGGACCCTTTCCTCCAAATTGCTGTTTTGGAGTTGGAGCTGTATGTGATACGAACGTGTTTTCAACAGGTTATTAATCCGCAGAACCACTTCCGTCTTATCGTAGGGCTTAACCAAAAAATCGTTTACGCCGGCTTGCAGTCCATGCTGTCTGAGACTTGGCGAATGATCCTCCATGAGCATCAGAACAGGCAAAAATGCATTTTCGCCCGTATGCTCCCGAATCAAAGCCAACGCCTGAAGACAGTCCATCTCCTGCATTTGCATGTCCAAAAGAACGATATCGGGTTCGATTTCCCCAAGCGTCTGCTGCAAATCAGCCTCTTTTGGCGTACAGTGCAGACGGGTATATCCCGCACGGGACAGGATGCGTTCCAACAGATCTATATTGTTTCCCTGTCCATCCACAATAAGGATTTTGGCTTGACTGAAGTTGTTTATCGTTGTCACCGCATGTCCCGGTTCATTCTATTATCCTTAACGAGCAAGATCGTACTCATTTTGACAGGCCTCCTGATCGTATCTAATGTATGTATCAGCCGTAAATAGGAACCATCCTGCTAATGTCTTTCCCAAGTATTTCTTAGTCACTACCATCATAGGGTGCCGGAGGCTATGTTGCAATAGATTTATGAGATGGATCGGGGACGAGTTTGCGGCCGGAAAGCGAATCCCAGCAGCGAAAAGAGCAGAAATGCCGACCCAAGCAGCAGAAATACGCTGTTATCCGATAAATACGACAAGCCGTAACCGCCAAGCAGCGGACCCAAAATACTGCCGATGCTAAAATGGATCGAACCCGCCACATTGGCGGCTGGCAGAATTTCCTTCGGCAGAATGTCGGCAGCATAGGCCAGGCCCAACGAAAAAAAGGAACCTACCGCTCCGCCGGCGACGATAAACAGAAGCATGAGAATAGCGATGGTGCCGTCCGCAAACGGAATTGCCAAAAAAGACAGGGAACCCGCTATTCCGCAAAGCATAAGCACCGGTTTTCGCCCTGCCCTGTCGCTCAGAATGCCTAATGGCAGCTGCAGAATCAAGCTTCCTGCTCCAAACGCAAGAAGCAGCAACGAAATCCAATGCTGGTCAAGCTCCGTCCGCAATCCGTAAAGCGGAAAAGTGCTGTTCATGGATGACTCCACCAAACCGAACAGGACCGCCGGAATCAGCGCAAACCATGCAAGGCGATAGGTTGTCAAATACCGCTTTCGGCCTGCCTCTCCTCGCTGCGGCATTTCCGGCTTTTCTTGCGGAAGCTTGAACACCAGAAGCATGACGCTTAAAAAGATAATGCCCGAAACAAGAAACGGCGCAGGCCTGCCTATTTGCAGCAGGTTAATGCCAAGCGGACCAATACTGAAGCCGAGGCCATAAGCCATGCCGTAAAGCGAAATGTATCTGCCGCGTTTCTCCGCAGGGCTGGAACTTACAATCCAGAGCTGCGTCGCGTAATGCAGGGCGCTGTCGCCAACTCCGACGAGCAGCCGCAGGACAAACCAGACGGCAAGCGAACTGGTTAGCGGGAATAGCAGGACCGAGCAGGCGACCAATGCGATGCCGGCAATAATTACTTTTTTATAGCCCCAAGCCCTTACCGGCCTCTCCACAAAAAACATCATGCCAAAAACGCCGATATACATCGCGACCGAATTCATGCCGTTTTGGTCTGCGGGAATTCCGGCATCCTCTAGCAGAATAGACAATAAAGGGAGCAGCAACCCTTGGCTCATGCCTGCAACAATGACGACAGCTAACAATAGAACAAGCTTATAGCGAAAAGAATTGGTTTGTGAAGCAAAGATGCCTGAAGTCAATGAAATTGCACTCTCCCTTAAAGCGGTTGTTCAAAAAGTCCTCTTTCCACTACGAAGCGTGCCTAACAGCATGGCCGACATCGAATATGACATTCAGCCGAACTAAGCGTATGCTTACGTAGTATGTTCCTCCGGAAACATTTGAGGTCCTCACGTAGCCATCACTACGCTCCGCTCCTCAATTCCTAGCTTCAAGTCATCTTCTCGGTACTGAAAAGCGAACTTTTTGAACATGCACTTAAAGCGGTTGATCAAATTTTTCCTAATCATGAGTAAGGGAACGCCGTATGAGATACAGCGTCCCCTTAACGTACAATCGGCCCACAGTGGGCCGATTGATTTGATTTCCCTATTCCGACAGGTCAACGTTATGGTAAACCTGTTGTACATCCTCCAAATCTTCGAGCGCGTCAATCAGCTTTTCGAATTGCGCCTGCACGTCAGGCTGCAGCGTGATGTCGTTCTGAGCCAGCATGGTCAGCTCAGCCACAGTAAATTCCGTAATGCCGACGCTTTTGAAAGCTTCTTGAACTGCATGGAACTGGTCAGGCTCGGCGTAGACGATTACGGCTTCATCCTCTTCCAGAATGTCACGAACATCAACGTCCGCTTCAAGCATAAGCTCCATAACTTCGTCAAGCGACTTGCCGGTAACGCCGAAAACGGCTGTTGCGTCAAACATATAGGCAACGGAGCCGCTGACGCCCATGCTGCCACCCTGCTTATTAAAGGCAGAGCGCACGGCAGGAGCGGTACGGTTCACGTTATTGGTCAACGTATCTACAATAACCATGGAGCCGTTTGGCCCAAAGCCTTCGTAACGCAGCTCGTGATAGTTTTCGTCCGCGCTGCCTTTTGCTTTGTCGAGCGCCCGGTCGATAATCGCTTTGGGCACGTTATAGGTTTTGGCCCGCTCCAATACGACCTTTAATGCGCGGTTCGATTCAGGATCAGGCTCGCCTTTTTTTGCTGCCACATAAATTTCAACGCCGAATTTTGCGTAGACTCTACTTGTATTGGCATCCTTGGATGCCTTTTTTTCCTTAATGTTATTCCATTTGCGCCCCATACTGCTCCCACTTTCTACGGTAATCTTATCCTTAGCTATTATACCTATATTCCCATGCTGCGGACAAGCATCATTCTGGGTTCACGAAATCGAAAATTTTTTGACGATTAATTGACATCTTTGTTCAAAAAAAACCCTTCATTGCGTTTGGCAAGAAGGGTTTCGGCACGTTTGTTGAATTAGAATACTTTTGTTGTCCACGATTCGCAGTTCCAGATGTTGCTAACGACATCGCGGTAAAAATCAGGTTCGTGGGAAATAAGCAAAATACTGCCTTTATAGGCTTTAAGCGCTCGCTTCAGCTCTTCCTTGGCATCGACGTCGAGATGGTTCGTCGGCTCGTCGAGCACCAGCAAGTTAGTTTCGCGGTTAATGAGCTTGCAAAGGCGAACCTTGGCTTTTTCTCCGCCGCTGAGAACGGTGATTTTGCTTTCGATATGCTTGGTGGTCAATCCGCATTTTGCCAGGGCGGCGCGCACCTCGAATTGATTCAGGGACGGGAACTCGTTCCAGATTTCCTCAATGCATGTATTGTAATTGGCTTCCTTGGCTTCTTGTTCGAAATAGCCAATTTGCAAATTATCGCCTAGCTCCACCTCTCCGGCAACCGGATTGATTTCACCCAGGATACTGCGCAAAAGCGTCGTTTTGCCGATGCCGTTAGCGCCGACAAGTGCGATCTTCTGACCGCGCTCCATACGGAGATCCAGGCTGCGCGACAGCGGCTCCGAATAGCCGATTACAAGCTGTCTTGCTTCAAAGATCGCGCGGCCCGCTGTCCGGCCTTCCTTGAAGTTAAACTGCGGCTTTGGCTTTTCTTTAGCCAGTTCGATGACGTCCATCTTGTCCAGCTTTTTCTGCCTCGACATCGCCATATTGCGCGTAGCGACGCTGGCTTTGTTGCGGGCAACAAAATCCTTCAGATCGGAGATTTCCTGCTGCTGGCGCTTGTAGGCGGATTCCAGCTGCTGCTTCTTCATTTCGTACACTTCCATGAAGTGGTCATAGTCGCCGACATATCGGTTCAACTCCTGATTTTCCATATGGTATATCAGGTTGATTACGCTGTTCAGGAACGGAATATCGTGGGAAATCAGAATAAACGCATTTTCGTAGCCCTGCAGGTAACGCTTCAACCATTCGATATGGACTTCATCCAGATAGTTGGTGGGCTCGTCAAGCAGCAAAATGTCGGGTTTTTCCAATAGCAGCTTGGCTAACAGAACTTTAGTCCGCTGACCGCCGCTGAGGTCGTTGACATCTTTGTCAAGGCCGATATCCGTCAGACCGAGGCCTCTGGCCGTCTCATCCACTTTGGCATCGATCAAATAAAAATCCTGATTGGTGAGCGTATCCTGGATTGTGCCCACATCCTCCAGTAGCTGCTCAAGCTCTTCGGGCGAAACCTCGCCCATTCGGCCATACATATCGTTCATTTCCTGCTCCATATCCAGCAGGTATTGAAATGCGCCCTTCAACACATCACGAATAGTCATGCCTTTGGTCAACACGGCATGTTGATCCAGATAACCGACGCGCATGCGCTTGGACCACTCCACCTTGCCGTCATCAGGCTGAAGCTTGCCGGTAATAATATTCATGAAGGTGGACTTGCCTTCGCCGTTGGCGCCGATCAGTCCGATATGCTCTCCTTTCAGCAATCGAAAGGAAACCTCGTTAAAGATAGCACGGTCGCCAAAACCGTGGCTCAAACGTTCTACATTTAATATGCTCATTTATGACACCTTTTCCGTTAGACTTGATACTTGACTATTATAATCGGTAACGGAGGGTTAACTCAACATAGAAAATGTAAAAGACAAAAGAGACCTTCCCCATTTTGGGGCAAGGTCTCTACGAAATAGGATTCCAGGCAAGCACCGCTTTACGCTTCGATAATTTGAAAAGCAAAAGCCCTTCCGGAATTAAGAAGCTTGCGGCTCGTTGTCGGGCATCCGGTTGGATGTGCGAAGCGGAATTTCCCGAAGGAAAAACGTAAGCAGCAGAGCTACGGCGATTAATGCGGTTCCCCACAGGAACACCACCGACAAGGACGAGCTTAGCGCCTCGCGCAGAGTATCAATCATTTTTGCAATGAGGGGCTGGATATCGCTTGGCAATGTGTTTTGAAGCTCAACGAGCTTGGGCTGATCGAGCAGCATCTCGGGATGCTGGAACTCTGCAAGCTGCGATGCAAGCGCTGGGTCAAGCGATGCAAAGTCAAAGCCGTCTGGCGAAGCGGACGCCTCCTTCATATTTTTGAGCAGGCTGGATTGCATGATGGTACCCATCACCGCAATGCCGATGGTGCCGCCCAGGTTGCGGAACAGCTGCGAAGAAGCCGTTGCGACGCCAAGCTCTTCGGGACGAGCCGCATTTTGGACGGTGAGCGAAAAGATAGGCATGCCGATACCCAATCCCGTACCAAAAACAATCATGGCGATTACGGCCACCCAAACGCTGTTCATAAACGCCATAATCAACATGCCGGCGACCATAATGGGCAATCCGGTAAGCGCATAACGCTTATATTTTCCCGTTTTGGTAATATACCGCCCGATTACTGAACTCAGGATCACCATCGCAATTGACATCGGCATCGTAACGTAGCCGGAGTAGGTTGGCGAAATGCCCTCCACGCCTTGCACAAAAAACGGCAAATAAATCAATGCGCCCATCATGCCGGCATTCATCAGAAAACCTACCACATTGGAAACGGTAATAATGTCGTTGCGGAAAAGCGACAACGGAAGCACGGGGCTTTTGGCCTTTCGTTCAACCAATATGAAGAACAAGGTGAAAACAACGCTTGTTGCGAACAAACCGAGAATCTGGAAAGAGGCCCAATCATATTTCGTTCCGGCCCATGTAAAGCCTAACAACAACGCAATAATGGCAACGCTAAGAAGCAACGAACCGGCATAATCGATGCTTTCCGCCGGTTTCTTCTCCGTTTTGGGGAACAGGAACAAGATCATAAAGAAAGCAACAAGTCCCAGCGGCAAGAAAATCCAGAACAACCACTTCCACGCAAAATGGTCAACCAGCCATCCGCCAAGCGCAGGGCCGATTACGCTGGAGAAGCCGAACACGGCCATCATTACGCCGGTCCATTTGGCCCGCTCCCTTGGCGGAAACAAATCGCCAACCGCCGAAAAGACGGTTGCCATAATGATGCCTGCGCCAACGCCTTGAATGCCGCGGTACAGGATCATGTCAAAAATGGTTTTGGATAGGCCGGTCATAAAGGCCCCTATCATAAAAATAACGATGCCGCTCAGAATAAACGGCTTCCGGCCATAAATGTCTGACAACTTACCGACCAGTACGGTGGATAGCGTTGAGGTCAGCATATAAATCGTAATCACCCAGCTGTAATGCTCCATCCCGTTCAGAACAGCGATGATGCGTGGCATTGCCGTGCTGACGATGGTTTGGTTAATAGCGGAAAAAAACATAGCTGCAATAATGGCGAACATAATTGTCATTTTCCGTTTTGGCGATAAATCTTCCATGATGTCTCTCCCTCTTTCTGTAAAAAGCGTCTAAACGAGTTGTTAATTAATGACGTTAACTATATAAATTCAACTAATGATTTTCAGGAAGTATGGCCGTCGTGTGAAAGTTTATTCCGATCGCTGTTGTTCCCGGAATCTTTCTCACTTTAGCCTGCTGCTGAGAATTATTTAGTTGAATTTACATTGTTCGGGGCTTCCCCTGGTTTATGGTAAGCCGCCGCCAGCCTTTCAAGCAGATTGGTTACCGTTTCTCTTTCCTCCGGTTCTAGGATGTCCAAATAATGCTCCGTGATTTCAAGCTGAATATTTCTGGCTGCGGTCAACGCCGCATAGCCGTTATCAGTCAACTCCGCCATAATAACACGGCGATCCTGGCTGTCGCGGACGCGGATGACATATCCGCATTTCACCATGCGGTCGATCATCACCGTTACAGCGCTAGGTTTCACGTCCAGCAGTTCCGCCAGGTCGGTCAGCTTGCATTTTTGGCGATCGGCGATTGCATGCAGCAGGAAAAGTTGCGCTCCCGTTATTTCGGAGTCCATCCGTTTAACAGCTTCCGACTTGAGGCCCCGATGCAGCAACACAATGGATCTGAAAAATCGGCCGGATAAAGAGTTCACTTCAATCACCGCCTCTCCATTTTATTTTAGAACTAAACTATTAACTTTTATAAATATTAATCACTAAATGAATTAATGTCAAGATGGTGTCTCCATCGTTCACAATTGCATCCGTAAAATAGCAAAACGCCGATTCCGGTTTGCCGCATGGGCGCCGGAATCGGCGTTTTCTTGCTCGTATTGGCGATAAAACTTGCCGCTTTAAGCGGTCACTCATCTTCGAGAGACTTCAATAAAGGTTTTCTCATACGATGACTCAAGACCTGGCCTGCAGCCGGCTCATCCATAACACGTACGATTTTCCATCTCTTTCCGCTCCTATGCTTTGCAGCAGATCTGCCGCCTCGGATTCCGCAACAGGTTTATTGTTCCACTTATCAATAACAATTTTGGTCAAGCGCTGAGTATGAAGTATGGTACTGAAAACCTTGCGCAATTGATGGGTGTCATCACTGTTTTTTCCATAATCCTCTTCCATGTTGTATATTCGTTTGCCATTGTTTTCGATCCAATAGCGCCATTTCCCGTCGCCTACAACCAGATAACTTCCTGTTTTCCGGGCACAGGTTATGCCGGGAGTATCCGGCCAATCCATCATCAATCCAAAGGGGTTGGCAGGGTCCAGCGCCGACAGTATCGTCAACTCGCCGTTGGCTTTTGCCGCCTCGGTCAATCGGGAAGCAATGCCCGGAGGCGCAAATTGCATGCCGGATTGGCCTTCGATGAAACGGCCTCGAACGACAGTTCCCCATTCCTCCAGCTTTCCAAGCAGAGGGAGCATGTCATCCCAGCTAAAAGGCGATACGGCATGAATCAGCTCTTTTGTAATGATGCCGTACCCTTCTAGGAGCTGATGCAGCCAGCCCAATGCGGATTCTGCCAGTTCTTTAGTCCGTTTGCTTCCATTGCTATCTGCTTCCGCTCCTTGGGGCTGCTTGCTCGGAGCCGATGCCGCCAAGCTTCCGGTCCAATACCAGCGCCCAAAGCCGGACCCGCCTTGGGCAAGATCGCCGTTTTTTCCTCTCTTCACTCGAAGCGGAGCGAACTGGTCATTGGAGGCATGGCCTTCCCATACAAGCTCCAGCAGATCGCTCAACGTTTCACTTGGCGGCTTGCCGTAATTGCGGCTTAAACCCGTCAAAAATGCAGCTCCCCCGGTCTTCAACAGCTCCAGCAGCTCAGGATGGGCAGTCTGGTTCCGGCTTGCACGCTCAACAATCGGCGCAAACAATCCAGCTTGATCGCTTAGGAAAAATGCGATTTTCCCTTCTTTGCGCCCCTCCCCTTTTTCCCCAAGCCAGATCAGCTCCCCCGCCGAGCACAGCATGTCCAGCTCTTCCTTCCTGTAATTAGGAATTCGTGCGGGAAAAATAAGCGACTCCCAGTGCGATACAGGCATGTATAAGCCTTGCAGCTTCCGCAAAGTCTCCACTATGCTTAGACTGCCGCCCACAGCGTTTCCTTGCCCAACATGTTGGCGTTCCGCCAGCAAGCCGCACCATCGCCACGGATTTACGGGCTGTACCTGGCTTCTCGCCTCGCGCAGCGATGTTTTGATCAAACGTTCCACGATCCTGCTGCCGCTCCAGCTCTCCTTATTCCTTCCGGTTTGGAACGGCGTTGGCACGATACGTCCCTGCTTACTCAGAGACTGTATCCATTCCTCGGCGCGTGCCGTTGTCAAAATAGGGTAACGCTCCGTCAAATCGTCTGACGAAAAAGACATGACTCCCTCCACGTAACGGTTCAGTACAAATGCTGCAGCTTCGGGCTTCGCATCAAGCGACTTGTACATCGTCTCTTCCTCTGCGCAATACCAACGCACTATTCCATTGCCGGAAGTCAATTCGGCAATCGCGTTTTGGTGGATAAGCTCCATCACCCACTCTCTCGTCTTTGGGCCGGCTATTTCGCTTAACTCCTTCAGGCTGCTTTCCCCGTGCTGCTTCAGCAGCTCCAGCAGTCCGGCTGCGCTGTTAGGCGTATGGGAAGGGTGCAGAAGGCGGTTTTCTTCTTCCAGAATGGCGCTTGGGGACAACACGCCTTTTACTGCTTCCGGGCCAAATAACGTACCTGCCAGCTCACGGCTGATTGCCAGCAGGCTAGCTTGCGTCTCCAGATTCAGACCATCGCCTTCATAAACCTTCATGTTGACGTAATCGGCCAGGAATTGAGTCGCCATAGGAGATGGATAAGCCGTCTCTGTAATGAGAAGTGTCATGTCCCCTTCCTGTATGCCTGTCAGCACTTCCTTGAGTCCTTGCAGATCCAGATAGTCATGCATGCATTCTCTCATCGCTTCAGCCAAAAACGGAAATTTGTCCGCGTAGGGCAGTGAATCGCGCAGCAGCTCTTCGCTGCGCAGGCGCATCTGCCACATCGGCGTGCGGGTAAAGCTTCGTGCAAGAAGAAGCCCGGTTTCCGCAATTCTTCGGAAAGCGATGGCAAGCAGCGGCGAACCTGTCATCCCGTCCATAAGCAGCTGCTCGACGTTGCCGGGCATCACTTCCCGAAATACACGCAGCCAGGAGGAATCCCATTCCGGAAGCACAAATTCGATGCCGTTGTCTTTGGCATTGCCATAGAGCGTATAAGGAAGCAGGAGCTCGAACTGGCGCTGCAGCGCAAGCAGCCACGTGCGGTTGATGCGCCGTCCAAAATGATTCAAAACCACCACATGCGTCTGGTTCATCATATCGCGGTAATGCTCTACCACAATTGTTTTGGACGTTGGCAGCTCGCTTACGGCATGCTGGGACGAGACATACGACATCAATTCAGTAGCCGATCCGTCGTCCATGCCATATGGTCCGCGCAGAAAATCGTAGGTTTGCTTCCGGGCCGCCTCGTCCGGAACCAATTGCGACAGCTCCGCAAGCTGGCTCCAGTGCGCTCCGCGTTCCCTGTTGGATCTGGAGTCAAGCCGCAGCATGTCGGAGAGCGTCTCCATAAAAGCTCCGATTTGCTTCCCAAGACGGAAAGACCGCCCCGGTCCTTCATTTCGCCAAAAAGGGATTTCGCTAAAGCTGTTTGCGCTTTCGGAGACATAAACCCGATCCTTTTCGATTTGTCTGATCATCCATGAGTTCGTGCCCAGCAGGAAGACATCGCCGACTCGGCTTTCCAGCACAAATTCCTCGTCCAGCTCTCCCAGGTGGGTACGGCTGTCTATATGATGAACTGGATATTGCGAGCTTTGGGGAATCGTCCCCGCGCCTCTCAGCGCCGCAATCGCCGTATTTCCCCGTTTTGCGATTTCTCCGCTCTCCCGATTCCAATCCAGAATGGGTCTGGAGAAGGGGTAAAAGCCCGCCAGCACGTTCAGAATTTCCTCCAGCATCACGCGGTCCAGCTCACGATAGCTGTCGCTGCCCGCAACCAGACGATGCAGTTCATCAACGTTTAGCACCGACTCGGCGGAGCCAGCGATCGCAATGGTTTGCTGGGACAATACATCGATTGGCCGCTCGGGAATGACAATCGGATCAATATCCCGTTCGGCGATGCATTTGCCAAGCACCGCCGCTTCCGGCAGCGCCCCCCTGTAACGGGGGATTATGACGCCGGCCGAGGTGTCGCCTACGGCATGGCCCGCCCGGCCTATCCGCTGAATCCCGGATGCCGCGCTAAGCGGAGAATCGATCTGAATGACCAGATCGATATGTCCGACATCAATGCCAAGCTCAAGGGACGAGGTTGCGACCAGACAGCGCAAGTCGCCGCTTTTGAGCCGGGCTTCCGCCTCCAGGCGCAGCTCCTTGGACATGCTGCCGTGATGCGATCTTGCCATATCCATGCCAGCAAAATCGTTGATCCGCAGCACCAATCTTTCGCATAACCGCCGGCTGTTAACAAAAACAAGCACCGAACGGCGCCCCTCCATCAGGCTAAACATGGTTTTTAACAGCGGTCCCCATACCGCCTCCCGCGAGGTTTGAATCCCGGCCAGCTGCGGCATGCAAAGAGTGACATCCAGCTTTTTGTCCATGTTGCTTTCCACGATATGTACAGGCCGCGGAATAAATCCGAGGCTATGAGAGCGGGCAGCTTCTTCGCCCTGGCTGGACCCGGCTGCTTCAGCGCTCCCGGGATCCATCCATCCGCCAAGGAATGCTGCCACCGCTGACAGCGGTTTCTGAGTTGCGGATACGCCAATTCGCTGGATGCGGCTTCCCGTTAACGAGGTTAGTCTCTCCAGCGAAAGAGATAAATGGGAACCGCGTTTATCTCCGGCCAAATCATGAATTTCATCAATAATGACCTGCTTAACAAAACGCAGAATGCCCCTTCCTTGCTCTGACGTCAGCAAAATAAATAGGGATTCCGGCGTAGTTATTAAAAGCTGCGGCGGATTCTTGAGCATAGATCTGCGCTGCGCCGGGGTTGTATCGCCCGTACGAACGGCGCTGCGGTAGCCCGGCCATGGAATTCCCAGCTTTTCTGCAGCAGCTTCCAATTGCTCGCCAAATCCGACAACATGATGCTGAATATCATTATTTAACGCCTTAAGCGGCGTAATATAGAGCGTTTCCACGCCTTTGCGCGAATTTTCTCGCGAATCAGGCTTGCTTAGACTTGCATTAACGCATGGCAGCAATGCGGCAAGCGTTTTTCCGGAGCCCGTCGGCGCAGCGATCAGGGTATGCTTCCCTGCTGTTATAGCTGCCCATGACTGGCGCTGGACATCGGTTGGTTCGCCAAAGCTTTGGCTGAACCAAGCCTGCAAGAGAGGATGGAAATGCGGTATGTCGGATGTGGACATCGCTTCAACTCCCGGAGATTGCATTTTCTTCAATACGGGTACCGATCTTTTTGTACATGGTACTATTATACAGGATGTCGATAACTCTTTACATACGCCATCCATAATTTGACAAACATTGCAGACGCCATCTGTTAGCATGATAAAGAGCTCGCGTTAGCGCTGGCATACCATATCTTTTAGGAGAGTATACGAATGAAAATGATTTCGAACCAATGCTTTACCAATGAAACTATCTTTTTTGATGGCTTCTGCTTTACAAACTGCAGCTTTACTGATTGTGTCATTATTATTACATCGCTTCAGTTCCATTTTGAAGGCTGCTGTTTCTACCGTTCCTCCCTTCACGTCCATCCCGAACTGCCGGTATTCGAGGTATCTCACCGCCTGTCGCAATCCAGTTACGATTCCGATACGCTGTGTTTCCGCGATGATTACAAGTATCCCAGAACAACGCTGCGCCTTCCCGGCGCCAGCTTAGCTTGATTGACCTAACGCGTGTTTGCAAACATGCTCTGGCGACAACAAAAAAACAACCATCGGACTGCGATTACGTACGCTGTGCTCCGATGGTTGTTTTTTCTTTTGATGATAGTTAAGGTCCTTAATCATTAGCGGGCCTTCACAATAATTTTCCGTATGCTTTCGCTGGACAGATGGTACTGTCTCTCAAGCTCGGCGACCGATGCGCCGTCGCTGTAACACTGAACGATTTCACGGTTTCGTTCCGCCAGCAGCTTGCGCGTTCCGCTCACTTCGCCCCAGCTTGCGCGCTGATTGGCAGGTTTTGGTATATAAATCAAATCGCCTTGAATATACTTTTGCAGCTCCAGCAAAAGGCTAGGGGGAAGCACGTCTCTTCCATTTTTGTAGTTCACGGTCAAAGTCCTCCTGAAATTGGTTTAAACGATACGATCCTACGACATTCGACATTCCACTCATAAGCATTACTTGCGTCATGTTTTGCTTCCTCCCTTTCTTTGGGTTTTGGTTGCCTTTTTATGGCTCATTATTCATTATAAAGAACATTGTTCCAATGTTCAATCACCGACTTCAGAAAATATAAGAGGAGGCCCAAGGGCCTCCTCCGTGGAAGGCAGTCTCCGGCATTAACCGGAAACCACCTCAAGGTTCTTAATCAAATCGATCAGCTCCTTTCTTCTGAAATTCGTCGGCCCGACACCTTTATTATAGATCCGGTCCGAGTGGGATTTCCAGGAAAAGAACAGCTATAAAATAAACTTTACCAAAATTCCGTATTGAGGTTGACTCAACAACGCGTGCTGAGATGCGAGACCTAGATCGCCTTCACCGCGCGCAGCCAGGCGTCTGCAATAAGAGCATGGCCGGGAGCCGTGGGATGAACGCCGTCAGCAGCCCAATAGGCTGGTCCGGTTGACACGCTGCTCGCCGCGAACAAACCGTCAAGCGGCACATAAGGCGCTTTGAACTCCGCCGCCAATTCCCGAACCGCAGCGATTTTGGGATCCAGATCCTCCCGCCACGCGCGGCGGTCTTCAGGAACGGGAAGCACAAAAGGCTCGATCAGTATCAGCGAAACGTCAAGCGAGCTTTTGGCATCCACAATCAGTTTGCGATAGCGCTCATAAAAGACATCTGCCGGCGTATAGTCGTCGTTATCGTATCTGCGCCAGGTATCATTGATGCCGATGTAAATGGATAACACATCCGGCTTTAGGTCCAGACAATCACGCTGCCATCTGGACTCCAGATCAGGCAGGCGATTTCCCCCGATCCCCCGGTTCAGAAAGGTTACTCCACTGTCGGGATTCAGGAAACCGAATTGCGAAGCGATGAGATGGGCATAACCATGCCCCAGGCTGTCGGGATCGCTATAATTGCGTCCGCAGTCCGTGATGCTGTCGCCTTGAAATAAAACCGTTGCATGTTTAGGGATAAGTGACATTGCCCAAATTCCTCCTAAGCGCTATAAGAATATTCTGGAAGACAATACCATGATGATCGTTAATTCTACCCCCCGGTTTTGGACCTGTCAATGATCAATCGGGGCATTTTTTTCCGGTGTTTCATCCACTCCGGCAGAGCAATGCCGATCAATACCAGAACAACGCCTCCCCATTGGAGCGCCGACACCTGCTCATGCAGCACTACCGAGGACAGCAGGACCGCAACGGGAAGTTCGGCTGCGCCAAGAATGCCGGCAAGCCCTTCCCCAATATGCGGAACGCCGTATGCAAACAGCAGCGGCGGTATAAATGCGCCGAACAAGCCCAGAAACGTTCCGAACAGCAGCAGGCTGGATTGCAAATCCCCGTTCCACAGAAATTGCGGTGGGAAAATGCTCCAGATCAAGAGCAGCGCGCCGGCCATCATCCATTTGCTGCGTTCCGCCGGCGGGGCGCTCTGCACCGCCTTGCCGCTCACCAGAATGAAGAGCGTATAGCTGATTGCGGACAAAAAGCCCAGCAGCAAGCCCAAGAGATGCAGCCTTCCCATTCCCTGCTCCAAAACGCCCGCCGCCAGAAACGTTCCGCTTAATAAAATAAATAACGTCCAATACATCAATCCTGCGGGCCGTTTGCGCAGCCTCACGGATTGGACCAATACGCTGATCCAGGTAAATTGAAAAAGAAGCAAGATCGCCAGCGAAGCTGGAATGTAACGCAGCGATTCATAATAAAGCAGCCCGGTAATGGCGGTTGGCATGCCTGCAGCCATGAGAATCATGCGCTGCTTCCAGGAAAGCTTTGTTGTTGCCCCTCCTGCTTCGCTTGTGCCCCCCTGACTGGCTGTATGATTTCTATCCGTTGTCTTGATTGTGGTTACATTGTTGTTATGGTTGATTCCCGCTTTGAGCCCCTTTGCGCCGTTTTTGCGGCGGAGCTTCAGCCAATAGGCAAACCCCCAGCTTAACAGAAATCCAACCATCATTTGAGAGCCGGTTACTTCGCCAAGACTGTAGCCCGCCTCATATGCTTTCACGACGAGAGTCGACAATACGCCGTAGCTGGCTGCGCCAAGTAATACCGATAATACATGCTTCACATCTCTTCCCCCTAATAGGTAGTTCAAAAAGTCCGCTTTCCATTTCGGATCATGACTAGCGTCATGGCCGGCGTCGAATATGGCATTCAACCGAAACTTCCGTTGCTCACTTAGCTTCCACTAAGCTCCGCTACTCATTTTCTAGTTTCATTCCATCTTCTCGGTACTGAAAACCGAACTTTTTGAACCTGATTGTATGAGGTAGTTCAAAAAGTCCGCTTTCCATTTCGGATCATGACTAGCGTCATGGCCGGCGTCGAATATGGCATTCAACCGAAACCTCCGTTGCTCACTTAGCTTCCACTAAGCTCCGCTACTCATTTTCTAGTTTCATTCCATCTTCTCGGTACTGAAAACCGAACTTTTTGAACCTGATTGTATGAGGTAGTTCAAAAAGTCCGCTTTCCATTACGGGTTATCAACGCAAAAAAGCTACGGATAAGCAAGCTGCCCTCTTTGGAGGGACAACTTGTTATTCGTAGCTGGAAAGTTAGGCTTTCCGTAGAAACCCCCGCCCTGTGCCTTTCGCGGTTATGCGGGATTATACGAATGCATGATGAATCAGCAGCATTCATTGTGGCACAAGCCGGCTTGTCCTGTCAAGAACAATTAGTCAACTTGATGAATTTGAATCAGGTTGGTTGCGCCTGCTTTTCCGCTTGGTACGCCTGCGGAAATAACAACGTAGTCGCCGGATTGAACGATTCCTGTTTCAGCGGATTTAGCGATGGACAGTTTGAACATTTCATCCGTCGAAGTAACGTTTTCGCCTTTAACCGGCACTACGCCGCGAGTCATCGTCAAACGCTTCAATACGCTGTCATGCGAGGAAATCGCAATAATCGGCGCTTTTGGACGATATTTGGACACCATGCGAGCGGTAAAGCCGCTTTCTGTCGGCGTCAGAATGGCTTTTGCGCCCAGTTGCAGCGAGGAGCTTACAACGGATTGGCTGATGACTTCCGTAATGGAGCCGATTGGAGCCGTCATGCGGCTTTCAAAAGCAGCGTCGTAATCAACAGTTGCTTCTGTACGGTCAGCGATTTGAGCCATCATACGAACGGATTCAAGCGGATATTTGCCCGCTGCGGATTCGCCGGACAACATGATGCAGTCAGCGCCTTGCAGAACCGCATTGGCAACGTCGCTCACTTCAGCGCGAGTCGGACGCGGGTTAACCTGCATGGAATCCAGCATTTGAGTTGCTACGATAACCGGTTTGCCGGCCACGTTGGATTTTTGAATCATGATGCGTTGAAGCATAGGAACGTCCTCGGCCGGAATTTCCACGCCCAGGTCGCCGCGAGCAACCATAATGCCGTCGGATGCTTCGATGATGGCGTCAAGGTTGTCTACGCCTTCTTGGTTTTCGATTTTGGAGATGATCGCGATGTGACCTGCGCCGGCATCCTCCAAAATTTGTTTTACTTGCAGAACGTCCTCCGCTTTGCGGACAAAAGACATTGCGATAATGTCGATTTTTTCTTCGATGCCGAAACGGATATGGCGAATATCGCGGTCCGTTACGCCTGGAAGGCTTGTGCTGATACCTGGCAGGTTAACGCCTTTGCGAGGTTTAAGCGCGCCGCCGTTCAAAACCAGACAGTTGATTTCAGTATCAACAACTTCCTCAACTACCAGCTCGATCAAACCGTCGTCGATCAGAATACGGTCGCCAGCTTTAACGTCGCTTGGAAGATCGGGGTAGTTAACCGGCACGCACTCCGCTGTACCCGCAACTTGGCGGCTTGTCAATGTCAGCTTGTCGCCTGTTTTGAGGGCGTAAGAGCTCTCTTCCAGATTGCCGATACGGATTTCCGGTCCTTTAATGTCCATCATGACGGCAACGATTTTGTTTGCCGCTTCAGCCGCTTCGCGAACCAGCGCGATGCGCGCGCTGTGGTCTTCCAGCTCGCCGTGCGCCATATTCAAGCGGGCTACGGTCATACCCGCATTCATCATTTCTTTAAGGATTGGTACAGAGTTGCTTGACGGTCCCATCGTACATACAATTTTAGTTTGGCTCATCGTTGAATCCCTCCATGGTTGTTCTGCTCTCCCCAATTGTAGAGGAACTGCAAGACAACGTACATGAAATATAGTATGATAGATGTAAAATAGTACCGCGAGGTGGAGCATGCTCACAGTGGAAAAGATCAGCTTTGACCGTGGCATGGGCTGGTACGGAGATTCCAAGGAAAATGCCGATTTATCGCTGTTTATCGTCATGACCTACGGCAAATGCCTTTTTCGCATTAATGGTAAGAAAATTATTGCGGAGAAAGGCGACTTCCTCTATATTCCTGCCGGCGCAGACTACTACGGCAAAAGCGTTCCAACCGTCTTTCACGAAAAACTTGTCTATTTTTTGAAAACAAATGTCAATCATGTGACACTCCCATTGCTCCAAAATGACAGCGGCGCTGCAGCCAAAGCGGGCTGCTTTGACTATAGCGTGGAAAGGCTCCGCTCCGCCGCCAAGGAATGGGAGGAAGATGCCCCCTACGCCGCCGTCCGCAATGCGGCCGTTATCATGGAAACGCTCGTGCTCTGGAGCCGCGAGTTGGATCGCGGCGAACCCTCCGATATTTGCATTCAACATACGGAGCGGATGAAAGCCTATATCGGGACCGGCTATCGCGATAAAATAACAAAAGAGCTGCTTGGCGAATGCATTGGACGCAGTCCCAACTATGCCGCCTCCCTCTTTCGCCGGATGACCGGCCAAACGATTAGCGAATATGTTCATGCAGTGAGAATGCGCACAGCCGTCTATATGCTCACGGAATCGCTGCTTAGCATCACCGAAATTTCAGAGTATCTGGGTTATACCGATGTCTCCTATTTTCAGCGCTTGTTCAAACGGCAGTTTGGCGTGCCCCCTTCTCATTATTTAAAGGAACGGCCAAAAGGAGTATACTGAATAATAGACTTATCAGCAAAATAAGGCTTTGTCCTTCTAGGGAGCCTGCATGAATGAAAGGTTGTGTGAACCCATGACAACATTTGTATCCGACGGCATTGTCCGTTCCGTATGTCCCTTTGATTGCCCCGATACATGCGGGCTTCATGTGACTGTTAACGAGGGTAAAGTGACAAGCGTCACCGGCGACCCTGAACACCCCGTTACTAAAGGGGCAATATGCAATAAGGTAAGGCAACTGCCGGATCGCATCCATCATCCTGATCGGCTCATGCACCCTATGCGCCGGATTGGACCCAAAGGAAGCGGCCAGTTCCAGCGCATCTCATGGGAGGAAGCTTTTGATGAAATCACCTCTCGCATGAAGGATCTGACAGAACGTTACGGCGCAGAAAGCATTATGCCGTACAGCTTTTACGGCAATATGGGCGTACTCAGCGCGGAAGGCATGGATCGGCGCTTTTTCCATCGTCTAGGCGCCAGCCATCTCCAGCGGACGATCTGCAACGCGGCCGGTTCGGCGGGCTACAGCTATACAATGGGCGCGTCCGCGGGCATCGATCCGGAAGAAACCATTCATACCAAGCTGTTTATCATCTGGGGCTGCAACCTGGTTTCCACTAATATGCATCAGACGGCTTTGGCGTCGGAGGCCCGCAAACGAGGCGCTCGCATCATCCATATCGATGTGCATCGCAACCGCACTTCGACATGGGCCGATGAATTTATTCTGGTCAATCCTGGTTCGGATGGAGCTCTTGCGCTTGGCCTCATGCATGTGCTGATTCGCGACGGCATGGTGAACCATGATTTTGTCAATCAGTTTACAATCGGATATGACGAGCTTGCCGAGGAAGCAAAACGCTACGAGCCTCATGTCGTGGCTGAACTGACGGGCGTGCCTGCGGCAAAAATCGAAGAGCTGGCCCATTTGTACGGCAGCGTCTCCCCTTCTTTTATCCGAATCGGCAACGGCCTGCAGCATCATGACAATGGAGGTATGATCGTTCGCACAATCGCTTGTCTCCCCGCTTTGACCGGACAATGGGATATTCCCGGGGGCGGCGCGATGAAAGGCAACGGCTGGTACTCCCGCTTTAACGGCAGCAAGGTGGAGCGCCCCGATCTTGCATCCAATCCCGGCGTCCGCCAAATCAATATGAACCGGTTGGGAGAAGCGCTGACGGAACTGGACCCGCCAATCCGCATGTTGTTTGTCTACAATAGCAATCCCGCCATTGTTGCGCCGGAGCTCAATAAGGTCAGAGACGGATTGATGCGCGAGGATTTGTTTATCGTGGTTCATGATCTCTTCCAGACGGATACGGCTCAATATGCCGACCTTGTGCTGCCGTCTACATCCCATATGGAGAATCTTGATTTGTATTCTTCCTATTGGCACTTATACGTACAGTTAGGCAAACCCGTTTTGCCGGTTCCAGGAGAATGCAAATCCAATTTCACCTTGTTCAAGGAGTTGGGACTTCGGATGGGCTTTGAGCCCGAGGCGTTTGATATTGATGAGGAGCAAATGATTGCCGATGCGCTTGACCCCGAACTAAATCCTTTGCTTGAAGGAATCAATCTAGATACGTTGCGGGAGCATGACTGGCTAAAAGCCGGCGGAGGCCGCCGCGTTCTTCTGGAGGAGCGCCTCCGGACGCCAAGCGGAAAGGTTGAGTTTTATTCCGGCTCGATGAAAGCCGCCGGCCTGTCCCCCGTCCCTGTTCACACGCCGTTGCTGGAGGAAACTGATTATCCGTTCTGGCTGACAACTGGGCCGAATCACAGCTATCTTAATTCAACCTTCGCCAATCAGGCCAAGCTTCAAAAGCTGGAAAAAAGGCCAACTCTCGTTATGCACCGCGATGACGCGGCGGCATTGGAGCTGGCCGAAGGCGATCAGGTGCTTGTTCGCAACGATCGCGGCGAGATTGAATTAACGTTAAAAACCGGCGAGGATGTGCTCCCCGGCGTGCTGGTGACCCAAGGGTTATGGTGGGATGATGCCAGCGGCGGCAAAGGAGCGGTAAACAAGCTGACTCCTCAGCGCTTGTCCGATATGGGAGGCGGAGCCGTCTTTTTCTCCAATCGCGTGGAGGTTGTAAAAGCCGACGGTATTTCGTCGTAAGCGGTCCTCGCCGTTTGGCTACGACTTGAATTCAGGAATTAAGCAGGAGGGCGTTTCGCCCTTCAGCGCGCTGACCAGATTTTCGGCGGCAAGCATCGCCATATCAGTGCGGGTTTTAGTCGTGGCGGAGCCAATATGCGGCAAGAGCACAACATTGTCCAGCTTCACCAAGCGGCTGTCTTGAGGAAGCGGCTCCCGTTCAAACACGTCCAGGCCCGCACCGCGTATGACGCCTCTCTCCAATGCGTCGATCAAGGCATCTTCGTCAAGCGTGGCGCCGCGCGAAGCGTTAATAAGGATCGTGCTTGGCTTCATCATCGCAAACTCCCTGGCGCCCAACAATCCTTTTGTATCTTCCGTCAACGGAGCCAGCATAATAACGAAATCGCTATGCTGCAGAAGCTCTTCCAATGTAGCATAGGCAGCGCCATAGTTTGCTTCCACATGCGGTCTGCGGCTGCGGTTGTGATAGAGCACTTTCATGCCGAAGCCAAGGGCCGCTCTCCTTGCGACAGCTTCCCCGATTCGTCCCATTCCGATAATGCCCGCCGTTCCATGATGAACGTCAATGCCAAACAGGTTATCTCCATCTCCCCGTTTCCATTTGCCTTCGCGAACATGCCGATCCAGCTCTGCCACTCGCCTGGCGCTGGACAACATAAGGGCCAGCACAAGATCCGCAACCGAGTCATCCAGCACGTATGGCGTATGCGTGCCAACCACTCCCGCTGCCAGCATATCCTCTATGGCAAAATGATTGTAGCCTACGCTGACCGTGCTGACGGCTTGCAGCTTTGGCGCAGCCGCTAGCAGCTCTTTATCCACCCGCCGGCCTGCCGTCAGAAATCCGTTAGCCTCAGCCAGCCTGGCATGCAGCTCCTCGCGTGTTAATGTATCTTTGCCTTCCCAAACGTCCAGACGGCTATGCTCCATTAAATAAGCCTTCACGTTGTCCGGCAGCGGACGGTCCGAAAAAATGTAAGGTTTCAAACGGCACCTCTCCTGTCCTAGTTATTGCCCACTGGCGTATAGCCAACCTTCTCTACGATTTTTTGCCCCTGCTCCGACGTTATCCACTCCAGCAGCCCTTCCAAGTTGGGATTGTCAGAGTCCGTTGTAACCGCATAAAAATTGCTGGCCAGCGGATATGTACCATTGCTTATGTTTTCTCGTGTTGGTGCGATTCCATCGATTTCAAGCAAGCGGATTTTGCCGTTGCCCACCATTTCCGTTGCATAAAACAAAAAAGAATAACCGATTGCTCCGGGATAATTGCGATAATCAGCTGTTTGCGAAATGATGCCGCCCATGCCTCCGGCAATCTCTTCCTTCAGCGGCTCCATCAGTTCCGTTTCACCCATCAGGCGCTGAAGCGCTGTTTGGCTTCCGCTGTCTTCCGGACGCTGGAACGCTTTAATGGCTCCGTTTTTGCCGCCTAGCTGCGACCAGTTTGTTAGTTTACCCGAATAGATTTCTTTTACTTGCTCAGTTGTCAGCCCTGTGACGAGATTATCCTTATGTACAAAAAAGACAAAGGCTTCTTTACCAAGCGGCGTCAGTTTCATTTCGACACCAGCCGTTTTGGCATTCTGCAGCTGCATGTCGGACGGTCCCGCAACAAAAATGATATCAGCTTCGCCTTTTATCAAGCTTGCATACGCCTCAGGCGTTTTGCTAGAGCGAACCTTGCTGTTGCTTGGGTTGTAATCGCCCTCCGGATAAACAGCTTGGGCAAATGATGAGTACAACGGGTATAGCGCAGTCGCTCCGTCCATTGCGGGCAGCGGCTGTCCGGATTTAAAGGCAGGCTCCTCGTCCAGCGAAACCGCCTTTGTGCCTTTGGTGAACGGTTTATAGGCATACAGACTGACCTCGCTGCCGACTACTCCAAAGCTTTTATGATAAAGCTTGACGCTTTCATTGCCCGCAATCGTTAAAATGGCCGCAATCAACAAAGCGCCGATCAGTCGTTTGCCCCACTTGCCCTTAAGCCCGCCCAATAAACCGATGGCGAGCAAGGCAATACCCGCAATCACCGCAACCGGAATCAGGTAGGTATAGAGACGATCGCTTATAAATATGGCCGTTCCGACCCAAAGAACAAATCCAACAAGCGCAATCATTGGCGCAAACACCACAAACAAACCGACATTTTCCCATGATGAACGTTTCAAATCCGACTCCCCCTCTTCTGCTTTCATCATAAGAAAAGGGAGCCGAACCGGATAGTACTAACTTATTGTAGTACCTTCACGACAATTTTGCCGCGCACATGGCGCTCCGAGAGTCTTTTTAACGCTTGGGGCACTTCCTCTAAAGCGATTATTTGTTCAATCATAGGGTCAATTAGACCTTTAGCCATTAATCCCAGGAACTCATTGCCCATTGTCGCAAGATCCCTCTGCGCTTTTGTGCTTCCCGAGTTATGCGCCCCGCCCAGCATTAGCTTATGCAAAGTAAAGGTTTTGGTGGAGGGCTGAAAATCCGCAACGGTTTCCGGAGCTCCGGCTATGCAAGCGAGCTGTCCGCCAAATGATAGCGCGCTTAGATCCTTCTGCGATACGGCGCGATTAACCGTATTCAAAATAAGATCCGGCCCTTCCCCTCCGGTAGCTTCCAGCATTCGGGCATGCACGTCTTCGGAATTGTAGTCAAAAGCGAAATCAGCACCCAATTTGTTTACATAATCAAAATTATGTGACGAACAGCTTGTCATGATCGTTCCGGCGCCAAATACGCGTGCCAATTGTATGGCATACCCGCCTACGCCTCCCGCTCCTCCATGAACGAACAGGGATTGGCCGGGTTGAATGTGCATACATCGGATAAGCGCCTGATAGGCTGTTAAGCCCGCGCAAGGAAAAGCCGCGGCTGCTTCAAAGCTGACGCGGTCCGGGATGCGGGAGACGGTATGCGCCGTCGTGACCGCATATTCCGCGCATACGCCGCCAGCAAATACGCTTCCATGAAAAACGACCCGGTCCCCCTTTTGCCATTCCGTCACTCCCTCGCCGACCTCCTCCACCATACCCGATGCGTCTACGCCGGGCACATGGGGGTAGGTCCAGGAAAGATGTCCGGCGGCCATCATTTTGTAATCGACCGGGTTTAAGCTTGCCGCATGAATGCGGACCACAATTTCGCCGCTTCCGGGCGCCGGCTTGTCAAGCTCGGTCAATATAAGCTCTTCCGGCTTTCCCGGACCTAGCTGCGCGATTGCTTTCATTTGTACGCCTCCGTTTTTCCGTCATTTTCCTTGCAATCTTTGCACCAATACTTCGCTTGGCACTTCCGGCCCAGCGTTGATTCGCTTAAGCGCAAACAGAGTCCTCGTATCGCCCTTGACAATTTCGTTCAACCCGGATTTAGTGGATAACGTCGAACGGTAGCCCAAATCCTTCAAGACTTGCTCCGAGAGATGTGTATAATAGCCAAACGGGTACGTAAACACGTTGACCTCGCCACCGGCATGCTCTTCAATCTGATCCTTCATATATTGAAGATCCTCTGTCAAAGCTCTTGCGTACGCCCCGGTGCTTTCGCCTTCTTTTGGCAGCACCCCATTGCGCACTTCGGAATCATCGGGCGACGTTTCATGCATATCGAAGGAATGGTTCTGGATATCGATCACACCGGAATCCTCCATCTCCTTCGCCTGCTCCCACGTAAAATGCGGATAGAACTGCTTGCCGGGAAGCCGATGCTCGTCCCTGCCGACCGACCAGCCGATGGCGGAAATGGTGGCATGCATGCCGAGCTCCTTCAAAACGGGATAGGCATATTCGTAATTACTCAAATAGCCGTCGTCAAACGTAATGACTAGCGGATTATCCGGGAGTTCGGCCTTTCCGTCAACATAATCGATGACCTGCTGCAGGGTGATTGTTTGGAAGCCAGCCGCCTTGACCGCTTCCATGTCGGTGCGGAATTTGGCAACCGGTATAATCAGCGAATTCGGTTCGTAGGGATTGTCGTCGATATGATGATAAACCAGAATCGGCACGGTAGCTTTTTCGCCGGATAATGCCGGAGGCGCAGCAAATACCTGCTCTGCATGGTCCTTGACGTTTTCCGCCGTGGTGTAGTGTCCAAAATCGGCCGGCACATAAACTTCGGGGTCCTGGAATATGTAGCCCAGCATCATTTCCCCCAGCGTATTCCGATAATGCATTGTATCATAGAAATAACGGGGATCTCCGCTAATACCGGTGTAGCCGGTAAAATCCCAAAAGTCCGTTACATCCGCCAGCTTGACCCAATATTCCTTCAGCTTCGCCAGATCGTAGCTTTTCATCTCCTGCTCCGACGTCGCCCCCGTGATCAGGCGAAAGGTAGCCCCTCTCGATTCCACATAATCCTTGATACGTTTCAGGGACTGCACGTTTTTGTCCAGCGCAACGGCCTCCAGCTTGCCGAAGGGAGCAAATGCCGTACTGTTGGCCGCCATGAAGGCTTCCCGGTCGTCCACGGGTTCCGCATCCCGTCTCACCTTATTGTATACGCCGGTTTCGGGGATAAAAGTCGCAAATTGAAACGGATCAGCAGCTCTTTTTGCATAACCCTCCAGCTTGGCGTAACTGTAAGAAGGATTGAGCTTAAGGTAATCCAGATAAAACCGCCACAGCGGCTCGCCTGAAACTTTGCCATGCAGCGATTGCTTGAAATCCGTCGCTTTTTCATTGAAATGGCTAATTTCCTGCAGACTCATATGAAGCACGATATTTTCCGGCTTATAGTGATCCATTAGATAATAGACCGTTTTTTCATAATCGTTAAAGTCGCCGCCGTACATCAGCATGCTGTAAAAGCTGGCATCGTCGCCATAATAGCGATCCAGCAGCTCCGGCGATATGGAACTGGACTTGGAGCCCCCGATAATATAGGAATTATAGCGTTCGTGATACTTGTCCAGATAGCCGATTTTGGCGACGCGCGGATTGTTGTTCATATTATAAGCATGCCAGCCCAGCACTTTGTCCCCGAACACGCCGAAGGGGTCGACGATTACATTAAAACCCGCCACAAGCCCGGCCCCAAGCACCAGCGAAGCGACAAAAGCGGTCAGCCATTTGCGTAACGTCATGTTTTCACCTCAAAATTGGAAGTACAAAAATTTGGATACGGATGTCATCTGCGCCAGACTGATGCTCAGAAGCACCGCAGCCACAACCGCATGGCGCAAGCGCGGCGTGAAGTTTTCGGTTAGCTGTGCGCTGTTTTTCCCAAAGAAGGAAATGCCCATGCCGATCAGCAGCAGAACAATGACGTAGGCGTTATACGCGCCGAATGACATTATTTTCTCCAGTGCCCCGGTCAACCCCATCCCGGCAAAATCCTTCAGGCTCATCATTTTCGCCATGACGTCCCATGCTTCCTTCGCGTCCCTGGAAACAAACAGAATCCGGGTCAATACAACCCCCGCAAATGTCAGCAGCCAAGCCAGCAGGAACGGAAGCTTCCATTTGTTGCGGTACATCATGTGGGCGAAACAGACAAACACGCCGTTAATGACGCCCCACAGAATAAACTGCCAGCCCGCGCCGTGCCAAAAGCCGGATACAAAAAACGTCATCATTACCGAAAAATAAAAATTGAAGCTGCCGCTTCCTTTCCGGTAAAAGCTTCTGAATATATAATCCGACAAAAATTTGGACAACGTCATATGCCAACGCTGCCAATATTCACGGAAATTCCGTGCCCGATACGGCGAGTTGAAGTTATGGGGCAGCCGGATGTTAAAGAACAGAGCGAGTCCTAGCGCCATGTCCGCATATCCGGACAAGTCAAAATAATAGGAGATCGTATATCCGACCGATGCAAGCCAGGCCGTCAACGTGTCTCCCGCCGCCACGTCGGAATAAAAGGTAACCGCATAGCTCGTCAGCGGGTCCGCCAGCATAATTTTTTTGGCGCAGCCGATGGAGAACAGGAAAATGCCTGTCATGATGTTCAGACCATTCAGCACAGGCATCGCCTTGGACTGGTATTGCGGAATGACATCGGCATGATGGACAATCGGTCCCACGATCAGCTGCGGGAAAAAAGTAATGAACAGCATAAAATCCACCAGCGGCGTTTTTTCGCTTTTGCCGCGGTAGCAGTCCACCAGATAAGCAATCAACTGGAAGGTGTAAAAGGAAATGCCGAGCGGGAGCACAATCTGCAGCAAGGCAAAGGCTTGTCCCGTCAGCATGTTGATGTTTTCAATCATGAAGTTGGCGTATTTGTAATAACCCAAAAAAGCGATATTGAGCAAAAGACCAACTGTCAGCAGCAATCTTCCGCGCCAGGCGGCGCCGTTTTTCATACAGCGGATAATGAGATGGCCCAAGGCATAGTTGACGAGCACGTCAACCAGGAAAAGCGCCGTAAACGTTCCGCTGCCCTGCGCGTAGAAATAAAGCGACGCCAGCACCAGCCAAATTTTGGCCGCAAGCGCCAGCTTAAATGCGCTTAATACCCGATAGACGAGAAAAGTAACGGGCAAAAAAATAAAAATAAACGTGTAGGTCGAAAATATCAAGGAGATAACCTTCTTTCGGTCAGTTTAAAGCTTTGATCATTCTGACATGGGGAATGCCTTCTTCCATAAACACGTCGGAATCGCTGGCGTAGCCAAGCTTTTCATAAAAGCCTGCAGCTTGCGTCTGGGCATGCAGCTTTGCCTTCTTAAGCCCCATTTCCTTCGCAATCTCCTCCAGCTTGATCATAATTGCTTTGCCGGTGCCGCCAATACGGAAATGATTGAGCACGCAAATCCGCTCCAGCTTCGCCGTCTCCTCTACGACCCTTAGCCGGCCTGCGCCAGCGGGTTGCCCGTTGTTGCGGGCCAGCACATGAATGCTGCTTTCTTCATACTCGTCAATTTCGGCTTCCGCCGATACGCCCTGTTCCTCTACGAATACTTCCATCCGTACGCGGAACGCCTCCCGGAGCTGCTCCGGAGTTACGACTTTCTCTGTTGTTATCATGGCCGTCCGCCACTCCCTTCATCAATACCACTCTATTATAATGGCATTTCATGCAAATGCCAAAGTGCTTGAGAGCTCTCGGTTTCTGTCAGGCAAACCAAGCGGGAGAAGCGCTATGCCGGCAATCATTGACAGGAGTTGCGGCGGCTTCTATAATGAGTTCGACTTGAAACCTAGACTGTGCCGCAAATGCGCAGATGTCTGTTACTTACGTGGGAGGGAAACCTTTATGTCGGCTCAGCCGCTTGATTTTTCCATGATTCATTCGTTTTATCGCATTTCGCCGCAGGGTGTCGAACACCCAGAACATCAGCTCCCGGCAGCCGATATTCTGAATGCCGCAACTTGTCGCGAGACATTGCATTATTTTGAAAAAGCCACTTTAAGCCACGGCCTGCTTTATCCCGCATCCATGATTGGACGGACGATGTTTTACCTGAGTACTGCCACTCTTTATTTTTTGAGCATGAACAACGTTTTTGTTCATTTCAGGCTACAGGACTTAACTTTGCAATTCGAAAAGCACGGAGATTATTACCACCTGGGATATCGTATTGATGAATTGACGCTTCATCCCATTGCGGCTGAAGGCGAGGCTCGGGAGCGTGATATTGCCGAAGGCTGGGCTGCTTTCATTAGCGGGACCGCCGTTCCCTTTATTCGCGCAGTTGCGGAGACCGCAGAGTTCAAGCCGGACATGATCTGGAACCAGTTTGGCTCGGGGCTGCATTCTGTACGGGATTATGTTATCGGGCAAATTTCTCTTCCGCATTTCGTTGAGCAAATCCATAAACAATCTGCAATTCTGGAATCATTGCCGGGAGAGCTGTTCGAAAGACGCCGCAATCCGTTTTCCCATACGCCAAAATTGATCGAAAATCCCTTTCAGCAGTCAGAAAGCAAACTCATTGTTCGATCCGCCTGTTGCTTCAATGACCGTAAGGAAGGCGGCGTAAAGTGTTATACCTGCCCTCTTCTCTCCACTGATGAAAGAGAACAGCGGAAGGCGGAAATTTTAGCCGAAAGCGCTGCGAATTAAGTATGAAACAGCTATCTTCAATCGATGGAATTTCAGGGCTACTCTTACGTTATGCCGGTTTGCCTGCCGCCGCCGGCCTTGCTGCAGGTTCGGCTTCCGCGTTATTCCTTGCCGGCCTGCATGTTGTTTCTTCCCTTCAAGCTCAGCATGACTTCTTGTTGTGGCTTCTTCCCTTTGGCGGCGCTTTTGCTGCACTCCTTTACATGAAATACGGCAAAGAGGCCGGCCGGGGAAACAATCTGGTATTCGAGCAAATTCATCAAGGAAAAGGAATTGTGCCATTTCCCATGGCACCGCTGGTTCTGTTCGGAACACTTTTGACCCATCTGCTGGGTGGCTCCGCGGGACGCGAGGGCACCGCCGTTCAAATGGGCGGCAGCTTGTCTGCGGCAATAGGCAAAAGGCTGAGATTATCGGAGAGGGATTCCCGTCTGCTCGTCTTATACGGCGTGTGCGCCGGATTTGGCTCCGTATTCGGAACTCCCATTGCCGCTGCGATTTTTGGCCTGGAGGTTGGAGCTAAGCGGAATATGATCCTGCGCTCATTATTTTCTTGCTTGCTTGCAAGTTATATCGGTCATGGCGTAACCCTGGCCTGGGGCATAAGGCACAGTCACTACTCCATTGGACTCGTTCCGGAGCTGAGCGGTTTGATTTTGATGAAAATTGCAGTTGCGGGCGTTGTGTTCGGGCTAATGGCTCTGATGTTTGTGAAGGGGTTAAGCGTTGTTAAATGGGGCTTGGGAACGCTCTTCAGCCATCCCCCCGTTCGAGGTTTTGTCGGGGGCCTGTTGGTCGTGATACTGGTTTATGCCATCGGCAGCCGTGATTATTTGGGACTTGGCCTGCCTTTAATGGAAAATGCCTTTGCGGAACCCGCATCTCCCTTTGCGCCGTTTCTCAAACTATTATTTACTGTTGTGACGCTAGGCGCCGGATTTCCGGGCGGTGAAGTAACGCCGCTTTTTGTTATTGGTTCAACTGCAGGCAGCGCTCTTGCGCCAATGCTTTCGCTCCCAGCTTCATTGCTCGCGGCGCTGGGCTTTGCAGCGGTATTCGGCGCTGCGGCCAAAACACCGCTAGCCTGCATGGTGCTTGGCACGGAGCTATTCGGCATGCAAAGCGCGCCATATGTCATACTTGCCTGCGCGGTCAGCTTTTTGCTATCGGGCAAAGCCGGGATTTATGCCTCGCATGTACGTTCTCGTTCAAAAAGTTCCGCTAGACATCCTTCATAATGGAAAGCGGACTTTTTGAACAACCTCAATAAATGTTTAAGTGCCGAAGCGTTGACGGTACCCGCATTTCCGGCAAAGCTCCTCCACCGCTTCACGTCGGGAAAATCCTTCGTACAGCTTGACCGCGCGGTCGCCGTTTACAATATCGCCAAACGGCTGCTTGCGGATATTGCCAAGATCAATAACCCCTTCCCCATCCAGACAGCAAGGAATGACAGTTCCGTCGATCAGCACGCCAGCCTGATTGCGCATGCCGTGACAGAAGCCTTTTCCGTCGTCCTCCGGCTCTTTGAGATCCGGCCATTTGAATTCAGGGTCCTGGTTCAAATAAATCCGTTCTGCGATTTTGACGCCGCTCCCCGGCTTAAATCTCTCTTCGATCAAATAATCCAGGCCAAAGGCTTCTTCGATCATGGCCAGCAGCTCGCGGTTTTTATGCGCTTGGCGATTGACCTCATTATCCATATCCAGATTCCACAGGCGGTAGGATACTATCAGCTTGCTGGATGCTACAGCTTCCTTCGTGAAACTTAATATATCAGCCAAATAACCCGCTTTATCCTGGGAACCGGGATGTCCATCAAAGCTGTGCAGCGAAAAATTGATTTGCCGCAGCGCAGGTTTGCCCAGAAGCTTGTCCCTGTTTTTGACGATTAAAGTGCCGTTGGTCGTGATGTTGACTTTAAAGCCTTTTTCATGGCTGATATCCAGCAGTTCATCCAGCTTGGGGTGGAGCAGCGGCTCGCCTTTAACATGAAAATAAATATAGTCGGTAAAAGGCTTGATCTGATCCAGCGTATCGGAAAAGTCCTGAACAGACAAAAAACCTTTTGCCCGTTGGGTTGGCGGACAAAAATAACAGGATAAATTGCAGATGCTTGTTGTCTCGATATAAAACTTCTTAAATCGTTTCATGCCCTAAAAACTCCGTTTCTACCTGGTATGGACAAACGACCACCCTAATGAAGCCCGTCCTTCAAAAAGCGAGATTTTACGTCTTCGCTTGGCATCAGGCAGCTGGATGACTTGCCGAACCAGCGGTATCGGTTTTTGGCCACCCAATCATAGGCCCAGTCTCGCAGCGGCGCCGGAATAATAATGAACAGATACAGCAGCGAAAACCATCCTCCAACCGTCGCGGCGGCACGCAGGACAGCTCCCGATCTGCTGTAAATGACTCCGCCCCGAACAAACAGGAAGGAACGAGGGCCTTTTGCATCGATAGCTTCTTCGCCCAGCAATCTTCGGCCCACAGGCGATTGCAGCGTGGCAAAATGCAGCTTTCGCTTTTTGTCATGTTTGACCGCAAAAGCCGTAAGGTTGTGGCACAAAACACATTCGCCATCAATGAGCGCGATATTGGTTTGGTCTTCCCGACGCCCGGCATTTTCCTCTCCAATATAGCCTTTTCCCATTTCCTCGCCCTTCCTTTCCGCAGCTCATGCCTTTGCTACTCTTTGCTTCCGCGCGGCTGTCGCTTAGGCTTATTCTGTACCGGTGGCAAATGCCTCATGCTGCGATGCATGGGTCCTTTGCATAGCGGACATTGCTGCTCCGTCGCGGCAAATTCGTCTCTGACCCAGGCCTTGCATTCCCTATTTTTGCATTTCCAAATTTTCGTTGGTTTCAAATCACTCTTGGTGTCTCCCGCAATACTCACAACTACACGATTCCTTTCATTTCTGCAATTAGCTCCTGAGCGAAGCCCTAGTATTTATATGATTAGCATCGTTAATCATTAATGTCATAAACTTAAAAGGCATCACGGGTAAACCCGGCAACTATCCCTGAATTGTTCAAATAAAGGTGTTGTTACAAATAAACCGGGATGACGCAAACCGGCTTGGACGCCGAAACTTCGTGTCCCGCAGGTTCAAGCTTGCCCGAAGTCGTGTCGACGCGGAAAGTAACGATGTTGTTGCCATCGCGATTGGCAGCAAGCAGCCAGTTGCCATTTGGCGTCAGAGCAAAATGGCGAGGATGTCCGCCGCCTGTCGAGACATGCTGCACAGTCTCAAGCCCGCCTGTTTCTCTGTTTACCTTGTAGACGACAATGCTGTCATGTCCGCGATTGGAGCCGTACAAATAGTTCCCGTCACGGGAAATGGCAATTTCGGCGCAGCCGTTTTCGCCGCTGAAGCCCTCCGGAAGCGTACTGTACGAATGCAGCGCCTCCAAACTCCCGTATTGCGCGTCATGACGCAAAACGGTAACCGTCGAATTCAGTTCATTAATGACATAAACAAACGGAGCCGTGGGATGGAATACCAGATGGCGAGGTCCTGCGCCTGGCTCCAGTTTTGTTTTGGACTGCAGTTCCAATTTGCCGTTTTCTGCATCAAGCAAATAAACCGCTATGATGTCCAGCCCAAGATCCTGCACATACAAATAATTGCCGTTAGGGCTATAGAAGCTGGAGTGCGGATGGGGACGATCCTGGTTTGGATGGGGTCCGCGTCCTTCATGCTGCTTGACATCAAGCAAGTTTCCGATGCTGCCGTCCTCGTTAATGGCAAGCAATCCCGTCATGCCGCCGTGATAGCTGGTCACGGTCAAATATCGATTTCGGGCATCGCGTTGGATATGGCAAGTCGTGTTCTGGACGGTAGCCGCAGTGTTCAGCGGCGTTAGCGCGCCTGTTGCTGCGTCGATTCGGAAAGATGCGGCTTCGCCCGATTTGACGCCGTTTCCGTCAACCGCTTCCGAAATGGCATACAACAGCTTGTTTTCGGCGTCTACATTGACAAAAGTGGGGTTTTGCAATCCCGCGTATTGTGACTGAAGCGTAAGGGCGCCTGTTTCTTCATCAAGCTTGTACACCTTTACCCCTTGTTCCTCCCTAGAGGCATAGGAACCCGCAAACACATACAGAGTTTGATTGTCTTTACTCATTTCGATTGCCCTCCCGCGTTGGCTGATTCTGAATTTTCCGTTCCCGGTACGGCGCAGCTTCCATCCTCGCAGAGTGCTGCATCTTCATCCCCGGCAAGTTCCGTCAGGACCGGGTTTTGCTCCTCCCAGGCTTTGTTCAGAGCGTTCAGAAAAACCTCCGCCGGCTGTGCGCCAGATACCGCAAACTTGCGGTCAAACACAAAAAACGGCACGCCTCGGACGCCAAGGCGGGACGCTTCCTCTTCATCGGCTCTGACTGCATCAGCGTATTGTCCGCTTTCCAGCACTGCCAGCGCTTCGTTACGGTCAAGGCCGATCTCTTGAGCCAAATCAGCCAAACTTTCATAATCGCCGATAGGAGAGTTGTCTGTAAAATGCGCTTTAAGCAAACGCTCACTTAAAACCAGGCCTTTCCCTTGCGACTCGGCATAGTGGGCTAACCGATGGCCATGAAACGTATTTTCCGCACAGGCGTTTTCAAATGTAAAATGCAAGCCAACAGCAGCTGCTTGCTGGACGACATTTTCGGTCATTCCTTTAGCCTGCTCCAGGCTCATGCCGTATTTTCCCGCCAGCATCTCGATCTCGCTGCGGCGGGCCGATGAGTCGGCATTGGGATCAAGCTCAAAGCTCTTGAACGTCGTCTGCACGTGTTCCCGATGAGGGAACTGCAGCAACGCCTCTTCAAAACGGCGCTTGCCAATATAACAGAACGGACAAACAAAGTCCGACCAAATTTCAACCTTCATTTTTTGCACCCCCAAACGTTATCGCTATATTATACCATGACTTTACTCACAGACGCACACTGTTCAACATGGGCTTTCTATACACTTTCTGTTGTTCCGCATGCATACGGTTGCTACAATAGAAATACAAACATCTATCCGGAGGAACCGCCGTGAATATTCTCAAACTGAAAGACCGCGCGGAGCTGGAGGCCAAGCTGCCGTTCATGCCCTGGTATATTGAACAGTTTGTTCAATACAAGCTGCCCGATCTGTCTCCGTCCTCCCTGGTGGAGTACATGCGCGATTATGAAACCTTTATGAATTGGCTGATGGGCGAAGGCTTGACAACCGCCTCCACCTGGAAGGATATCCCCCTTCAGGACCTTGAAGTGCTGAAGATGGAAAGCATCGACAGCTATCGGATGTTTCTGTCGACTCACAAGCCCGAGCGCAATAACCGGACAACGATCTCACGCAAACTTTCTTCCCTTCGCTCTCTGTTCCATTATTTGAGCCAGATTGCTGAAGACGATGATTTCTACCCCCTGCTCAAGCGGAATGTAATGGCCAAAGTCAGCATCAAAAGAAGCCATAAACCCAAGGATACCGCTGCAAAGCTGGAAGGCAAGCTGCTTCAAGAGGAAGAAATAACGGAGTTTATGCATTATGTGAAGGTGCAATACGGTACGGATGTTGCGACCAACAAGCAAGCTCTACTGTCCTACGAGTTGAATGCAACAAGAGACTCCTGCATTATCAGCTTTATTCTCCATTCCGGACTGCGCGTTTCGGAGCTGGTTAATCTGAACGTGGATGACATCGACCTGAAGAAGAGACTTTGTTATGTTTACCGAAAAGGCAAAAATGACGATACCTTCAAAACGCCGGTTTATTTCCGTCAGGATGCCGTTGCCGATCTTCAAGCTTATCTGCTCCTCCGCGAAACCCGTTATAAAGCGCCGAAGCGTGAAAAGGCCTTGTTTCTGGCGGTCGCCAACGGCAAGCAGGAGGGTTCGCGCATGACCAAACGGGCGATACAGGCCATGGTCATTAAATACGCCAAACGGTTTGGGAAGCCGTTCCTGTCCGTCCATAAGCTGCGGCATTCTTTCGCCACTGATTATTACCTGCAGAATGATCTGTACAAAACCCAGGAGCAGCTGGGACATGCATCGCCCGAAACTACGCAAATCTATGCCCACCTGACGGACAAAACAATGGCCGAGGCCATCGAAAAAAGAGCGGCGGACAGCAAGGCCGATGAATGACCTTGCCGTACCGCCGCTTTTTCCGGTCACCCTGCCATGACCAATGCCCCTTACAGCTCCAAATCAACAGGCGAAATGCCTTCCTCAACCGCAAATTCAAAATCCTCGATATCATAAACCTGTACCGGTACTTCCGCTTCGATCAGCTTATCCTGAAATTCGAATTGATCCGAGAGCAGCGGCACATCCAGCTTGATGGCCGACAACAGCAGTTCTGTCTCTACAGGATCAAAGCGTTCGCCGTATTGCGCATTGTCCACGGCATGAACAACCGTAAACTGAATGCTATCATTCAGCAGCAGCGGAGCGCTTTCCCGCCATGGCACCTGAAGAGCCTTCTCAATTTTTTTGCGGTTCAGCGAGTCCTCGAAAAAAGCAATCAATTCATTGATTTTGGCTCTTACATGCCCATCTTCCTCCGGGTCATCCATGACAGGCTGTGTTCCGTCTCTCATATCATACAGCTCCGCGATGGATGAATATGGCACAATAAAGTCGACCGGACGGCTAGGTACAAGAAGATGCCCATACGTAGCAATCATAACCGCCTCAATAACAAATCGCCTGCGCACGGCGTCTCCCCCTTGCTTTTTCTGTAATGGCTTCGCGCAGCCGATGAAGCCTGCGTTTGCCTCTTAAGATTAAGAGATTAACAAGTTATTCAAAAAAATATTTTTGTAACCATTATACCCTATACAGCAACCTGTACAATAACGTATTTCCGTCACATTTGCAGAAGGGGCCCGGTGGCAGTAAAATGACAGTACAGCATTAAAGATCAGGAGGATGAAGCGTGCAATCATTTCACCATACCATTATTATCGGCGCGGGACCCTGTGGTCTTGCAGCGGCAATTGAATTACAGCGGGCTGGAATTAAACCGCTCGTTATCGAAAAGCGCAACATTGCGCATTCCATTTCCCAATATCCTACATATATGCATTTTTTCAGTTCGCCGGAGCTTCTGGAAATCGGAGATATCCCGTTTACAACCGCTCACGAGAAGCCTTCGCGAATCGAAGCACTCCATTATTATCGGACGGCGGCCCAGCGGCATAAAGTCAATATTTTGCCTTATGTCGGAATTAACGCTATTCATCGCCAGCCGGACGGCAGCTTTGTCCTGGAAGGCGCGGATCGTTTTGATGAAAAGCTAACGTTTGGCTGCCACAATGTCGTTATCGCTACTGGTTATTTTGACCATCCCAACATACTTGACATACCTGGTGAGAATATGGACAAAGTGAGCCATTTTTTCAGGGAGGCGCATCCTTACGTAGGCATGAAGGTTGCGATTATTGGCGGCAGCAACTCCGCGATTGACGCGGCGCTTGAACTGGAACGGGTTGGCGCTGAGGTGACCGTTATTTATCGGGGAGAAGGATATTATCCCGGCATTAAGCCTTGGGTGCGTCCTCTATTCGAGAGCAAGGTGGCCAAAGGCTCCATCGGCATGTTTTTTAAATCCAATGTGACAGAAGTCCACCCTCGTTCTCTGACAGTAAAAGGGCCGGAGGGCATAACCGAGATTGCCAATGATTTTGTGCTGGCTTTAACGGGTTTTCATCCCGACCGGAATTTCTTGACCGCTGCGGGGGTCACCATTGAGCCGGAGGGTTTCCCTACCTTTAACGAGGAGACGATGGAAACCAATGTCCAGGGCATTTTCCTGGCAGGCGTTGTGGCATCCCGACGCGAAGCCAACGAAATTTTTATTGAATCCGGCCGATTCCACGGGGTCAAAATAGCTGCGTTGCTCTCGCAACGCTCGATATAAGTTGAACATTATAGAAAGAAATGCCCCCTCAGCCATGCGTGAGCGGAACCTGAAGAGTCCTTTATTTCCTCGACCAGGTCCCGTCCGCATGACGGAGGGGGCGTTATTTTGGAGATTCGTTCATTTTTCCCCGTTCAAGCGGCTCCGGTACAGCTCTACTTCCCGGGCATCCGGCTCCATGCCGCCATATCTTGCTTGTTCGTAAAGATCGACAAAACGGTCCAGCTCAAATCCAGCCGCTCCATTCCGTCCCTCCTGCTGCTTTGCCAATTCTTCTGCCGTTTCCCTCGGCGTTTGTTCTTTGCGGTATGAGTAGCCCTCGGAAATGCCGCGCTTTACCATCTGTACGTACAGAAAGCGGATTTTTTCACGATTGCTAGCTAGCTGAGACCATGCTTGGGAAGCATGTCGCTTAGTATCCTTGGCTTTGGAAGACTTGTTTCTCTTCCATTTGCTTAATGACACTAAGCTTTCGATTTCATCCTTGTACGCCGTATCGTCCCCATTGTCGAGAGTTTTTGTATGGAACAGCTTGTCCCATAGCGATTTGGACATGCCAATGAGCTTTCGAATGGCGAAAAAAAGCAATACAATGGCGGCAACGATGATTAAGCCATAGATGATATACCAAAGCGCCTGCTCCAGCAGTTTCATCCAAAGGGCGGGCTCTCGCGGCTCCACCGGCGGCAGCATTGAATCAGGCGATTCCGGAATCGCCTCCTCTGGTTGCGGCTGCGACGGCTCCGAGCGGAATAGCTCCATGAGCGCCGCAAACGCCCCTTTTAGCCCTTGCTCCACCCACTGCTGAAGCTGCCGGAAAACAGAAATGAATACAGTCAGGCCAACAAGAATAGCCATCATCCATTGGTTTCGCCTTCTTGCCGATTGCACTGCGGAGGTTTTGCCTCTGTCAATGATTTCTCTGCTCAAATGGCGGTGATTAACGGTTAGCAAAAATAAAATGAGAGCTGCAATACCACAAAACGCCGCTGGCGCTGAATAGGGAGCAAGCCGATCCGGCCCCCAATAAATGATGCCGGTCAAAATGAAATATGCCAGGATACAAGCAGCCATGGAATTAAAACTGAACGAATCGTACCATCCCTGCAACCGCATAGCGAATCCTCTGTCAGCCATCCAGATGCTAGTTGCGATGCAGAGCAACCATAATACGCCATAATCGGTCAGCCCCCGCAAAAAGGCAAATACGGCAATATGAACCGCGCCTATTAACACGGCTCCCAGAAGCCTGCGCCATAATTTTAGAGTTTCCGACTTATGGATCAACAACGCGGCTGCAGTATAAGGCAGCCACAAAGTAAGCAGCCATGGATAAACATCGTGTTGGGGCAAAAGCCAAACGACTGCAAGCAGCAGGAAAGGCAAATAAAACAGGAGCTCCGCCATGCCCCGGACCGCCGGTTTCCAGCTGTCGCTCCAGTTTCTATCAGCACCTTCGGAATTTTGGCCTGCGCTATTTTCCCCTTGCATGGGCGCCCCCCTTACCTTCCAGCATCCAGACCGTTACGGCATTGCCGTTGTAGCGCAGCCTGGCTGCCGCTTGCTCCAGCGTTTCGTCCCAAAACGTAGAAATGATCAGCATATCCTGGCTGGTCGTCCCGGCAGTTTCGGCTCTTCTTAACACTTCCACAAACGCTTCCGTACGCTGCATTTGCAATCCCGCCATCAGGTCAAGCATCCGATAAAGATGCTCTTGGCCGCCGGACGGCTTGATGTATGGGCTTTCAGTCATGCCCTCTTGAGGCATATTGCTTGCAAATCCAGCCGACATGCCTCCAGCAATCGCTTTGCCGACCGCTCCCGCCGCCCAACTGATGCCGGTTTCAATCAGCTCTTCGTCCGTCACGGCTCTCCACATGCCTTTGCCGCTCTCCACGTTCAAAAAAACCATCAGCTCCGTGTCCGCCGTGTAATCGTATTGATGCACCTGAAGCTCTCCCGTTCGCGCGGTTGCCTTCCAGTCGACGGATTTCATCGTATCGCCGCTCCTGTATGGCCTAGCGCCAACAACAACGAAGGGATCCGGCGCAATGTAGCGCCTGACGCTGTGCTCCCCCTGCCAGCTGTGAGACGGCAGGTCGCCCAGATCGGGCAGCAATGGCAGCGGATAAACGGTCAGCTCGCTTTTCAGGGGGATAACAAACGTACGTTCGCCATTTCCCAGCAAATCTCCCCCGGACAACGTGACGGTTTCCAGCTTGAATTTTCCCCGCTTAGCTGCGGTTAGCGTATGAGTCCGTGTTAGTTTGGTGTAGGGCGCAAGGCTGAAAAAGCTGCGGTGATTTTGGGAATACTGTCCGCTGCTGACATCAAAATTATCGCTTTTCCGGAATCGGAGCGAGCTCGGCAGCAGCGACTCCGCGCGAAGCCATGGAACCGGCAGCCACTTTTCATTCCGCAGTTCCTCCACCAGCTGCACTTCGTCCCCGCAGAAGCATTGCTTCTGGCGGAAGCGGCGCGTATAGCTCAGGCGCGATAATACCAATACTTTGAACAGCCGGTTCTGAGCAAAGAGAACAGCTCCTGCCGCTAAAATAAACCATACAAAGATCATCGGCTCGGCGAGTGGGCTGTAAGTCCGGCTTCCGACGGCACTTCAAGCCCCTGCAAAATTTCATCAATGATTTTGCCGGCATGCTCCTGCCCTCTGCCCAGCGCGCGGAGCGCCAGCCTGTGGCTAAGCACGGGCTTCGCCATCGCTTTGATGTCGTCGGGCGTCACAAAGCCCCTGCCGCGCAATATAGCATGGACCTGCGAAGCGCGAAGAAGCGCTTGACTCCCGCGCGGGCTAACTCCGATCAACACATCGTCGCGGACGCGCGTGCGCTCTACTAATTGCAGCAAATAAAGCAGCACGTCGTCATCGGCCTTAACGGCAGGATAAGCCTCTTGCGCCTGCTGTATTTCGTAGCTGCCGGCAATGCTTTGCAGATCAGCCAGCGGGTTAGTTTCCTTAAACCGCTTCAGCAGGCTTAATCCTTCTCCTTGAGTGGGATAGCCCATTTTGATTTTGAAAAGAAACCGGTCAAGCTGCGCTTCCGGCAGCGGGAAGGTTCCTTGATGCTCAACCGGGTTTTGGGTAGCGATTACCATGAACGGGCGTTCCAGCGTTTTGGTCTCCCCGTCAATGCTGATTTGCCGTTCCTCCATACACTCCAGCAGGCTCGACTGTGTCCGCGGCGTTGCACGATTGATCTCATCCGCAAGCAGCAGGTTGGTAAACAAAGGTCCTGAACGAAACACAAAATCATTTTGCTTCTGATTATAATAATGAATGCCGCTTAAATCCGAGGGCAGCAAATCAGGCGTAAATTGGACGCGCTTGAATTGCAGCGACAACGATTTGGCAAAGGCTTTTGCCAGCATTGTTTTGCCGGTGCCCGGCACATCCTCCAGCAATACATGTCCCGAGGTGACCAATCCGATAAACAGCAGCTCGATGACATCCTCTTTTCCGACTATAACCTCTCCGATATTGCGGCGCAGACGCTCCGCCAAACTCTGCACTTCCTGAAATGACATTTACGTTGCACTCCTTATCCTTTACGCTTTTTTCCCCTGCTGCAGCTGCTGGAGCTCTCGCCACCTGATTAACCTGATGCCGCGCTCCTTCATGAAGGCCGACATTTCCTCATCCCTAAATAATTGATGCTCCATTACCCTTTTCTCCGGTTGCGCGTGGAAGGCGTTTAGTTCCTCTGCCGCCAGAGACGGATGAATAATCAGCTCCGTCACTCCTGGCTTCAACGAAGCCAGCAGACCTTTCATATCGGCTTTGAAGCTTTCGTAGTTTTCTTCCGCCTGCTTGTGGAAGGGTAAACCTACCAAATAATCCAGGATCACGACGCCTTTGGCATCCGCCAAAGCAGCTATAGCCTTCGCCTTTTCCTCCATCTCGGGCGGCGCAATGCCGCCTTTCTCAGGCGTGATGTATCGGGGCAGACGAAACGGCAGGCCGTACTCCGCGCATACTTCCAGCACTTCGGTCAGGAAGTGGCGGCCCGTAGCAAGTCCATATACACTGCCCATGTGGTTGTCCGCATGAGTTGGCGTCATGCCAAAAGCGAGCGCTCGCTCCAACTGGCTGATAAGCTCCAGCCTTACTTGGCCGGCATCCGCCTGTTCTTCGAATGCTTTTGTTCCCGCCGGGAAATAACCTTCCTCCGTAACCAGGGAAGACACGTCTCCGCTAGCCGTCACCGGCCCCCATTTATACATCTCCCATTCGCTTGTAAACGTAAAATGGACGCCTACATCCAAATGTTTGTTGGAAGCGCTCCAATGAGCCGCCTCGCGCGCCCATGCGCATGGCGTCATCAATGTGGCGGAGCTGACTGCCCCCTCTGCAAGCAGCTGCTGCACGGACTGGTTGACAGAGTGGCATAACCCGTAATCATCCGCATTGATAATCAGAAGCACCTCATCGTCCCTATATCCCAACTGCTGTGCCAGGCTCATTCCTGTTCCTCCTCAATTATCATTCAGCCCTCCGGCAGAATGGAATACTTGGCTAGCCAATCCAGGCCGTATATCGTGTCGTCGATAATGCAGGCCAACACCTCGTCGCTATCGATCCTATCCGCAAACCTTATTGCAAAATGCAGCGCGACATCCAGCAATCGCAGCTTAACCAATACGGGCAGGAGGCGAAGCTCCTTTTTGTTCAGCGAGACCTGGCTTCCAAACCCCTGGATTACGGCATGGATCCCCTGTGCGGCTCCCTCATTCCAAGGCTTCATTAAATCAACGACAAGCACGGCAAGCTCCATGGCGCGGCAATCGACGGTTACAAATTCAAAATCCAGAATGCCGGTAATGCGGCTGCCGTCGCTCAAGGAGTTGTTGAAAACGAGATCGCCGTGAATCCACTGCTGAGGCAGAGCGGCAGCTTCCGGACATTGCCGTTCCGCTTCCTCTCTGTGGAGCTGGATAGCGGCAAGCTCCTCGCGCTTTCCTGCCAAAAGCGGCGAAGCATCGGCAAGCGACACCAGTCTTTCGCCTGTCATCGCGGCGTATGAGGCGGCGAAGGCATGGTAAGGACTGTATTGCGGTTTGCCGTTCAGTTTGATGTCCTTCATCGTGTTGATCAAGCGGCCGGCAGCTTCGCCTAACTGAAAAGCGTCCCTCTCCGATGTTGCCGACGGGCGAACTCCTTCGATGTAGCGAAAAACGGCGCCGGCTCTTCCGTCTGACAATGCCGCCACGGTTTCTCCGGCTTCATTGGCCAACGGCCGGGGCACAAAAAAAGGCAGATCGGGGAGCTGGCCAAGCTTGTCCAACATCTCATGCTCTAAATTTACCGCTCCCATATTTCCATAGTTGTTATAAACGCGCAAAACAAACCTTTCGCCGCGCGAGCTCCCCATGACCGTAACATTGTTCATGCCGCTTTCCCCTATAGTCAGCTCTAGGGGCTCGTTTGGACAAAAACGCTGCCACAATTCCCGCAAAAGCTCATCTCGGCCTAATCCGATCTGCGCGTTATCTTCCTGTTGCTTCAATCTCACTGCTCCTCCCGCTATCTATTTCATAGCTTTATTATAAGCGCCAGAGGGAGAAGATGGCAAAAAAGCAGCTTTCGACAGAATGGCGGACAGCTTTTGGCCGCAGTGTCGAAAGCTTCTGTTTTCTGTAGCTTATTGCGCTTCCCCGGGAAATAAAGCGGTTGGATTATTTCTATTTCCCACACGTCATTTCCCGGCCGCCTCGTTAATTCAATGGGTAATTTCCCTCAAGGACGGCAAGCTCGCGGTTTGCTTTCCTCATGGTATCCCGCCCCTCTCCGATTCGGGTTCGACGTTTGCGAACGATGGTTTCCCTCAACGCTGCCAGAGCCAAAAGAACAGCAATGGCAGCCCCGCCTCCAGGATGAATGAATAGAGCGGAGAGAATGCCGCTGGCCGCCAGCCAGGCAAATGCAGTTGTATGAATCGGCTTGCTCCAGCTGCCAAGATGCCAAGGGCCTTCACCGTGCGAAGCAGCAAGCTCAGCCTTTCTTCTGTTGCCGAACAATGACTTAAGCCGCAAGCCAATCGGCACCGCGTAAGCAAGCTGAAACCCCGTTAATCCAAGTGACAGCAGCAGCAAGAAGAGATTGTTCAAGCCTGCAGCGGCACAAGCCGCAAGCAGCGCCAGCGGGAGGACAGCAGCATAACATATTGCCGTTATAGGCAGTTGGCGGCTCACCGAAACGGTCGCCAGGCGGCGGCTGCACGGCAAAGCTTCGTCGCGGGCCATAGCAAACAGCGTTCTGGCGCAGATCCCTGCTGCCTGAACTCCGCTTAGCCACAAAGACAAAACGATCATGATAGCTATGGCGGCAGTTCCTCCCCATCCCGCCATGGCGCTTTGCAGGAACCACTCTCCGCCCGCAAAACCGCTCATCCAGGGAGCTAACGCCAGATTAGAACCGCTTGCCAGGGACGACGGCAAAACCAATGTCATGAACATAAGCAGCACAAAACCAAAGGCAAAAACAAATGCGACCGACATATAAATGCTCCAAGGAACTCTCACACGCGGCTCTATCGTTTCTTCTGCGCCTTGAGCCGCGCCTTCCATTCCGGTAAACAGCTTCAGGAGCAACAGCGTGCCAAGAAGAAGTCCCTCAGGCCCCGCCGCACCGCTCCAACCGATATCCCGAAAAGCATATAATGCGGCTGGCGAATAATCGCCGGGCCAAAAAAACCAAGCCAGCCCGCCCAATATGGCTGCCGCAAGCAGCAGCTGAAGCCAGACGCCCGCCGCAGCCAAGCTTTGGCGCGCTTTATGGCCCCACAGATTGGCTGCGGCCAGCGAGCAGGCCACTGCCGCTGCCGCTAGTCCCAGAGTCAATGGCGACTGCTCATACCCAAGCCGGGCGGCAAGCAGCATACTGGCAAAAACAGCGCAGCCGCCAATCAGAAGAGCAAGCATAGCCACCTGTCCGATGGCATGAAGCCAGCCGGTGCAGATCGCCCAGCGCCGTCCCCCAAACAGGTACGCTACGTGGTAAATGCCTCCTGATGACGGCACAGCAGACATCAATTCCGCAAGCGCCGCGGCAACCGGCAAGCTTAGGAGAGCCAGGAGGGGAAAACCAATCCCTACGACGGTTGGTCCCCCTGCGATCAAAGCCGGGCCAAACAGCATAGCCGCGCTTCCAATCATCGCCATTGTATTAAATGAAAGGCCTAACGCGGGAATGCCCCGCCATCTGCGGGACAAAATTTGCGCCAGGCCAAGCCGATGCAAGTCCGATTTGTCCTGAAGCAATTGCGCGTCAAGGCCGTACATGGACATGCTCTGATAACGCGAGGACTCTATGCCTCCCTGCGCCTTCCAGCCCAATGCCAGTATTAACGCCCCTGCGGCAACTGCCGGCAAACATCCCAACAAGGCCGCGAACATGTCGCCATCCCCTTTCAATCGCTTTTAACAACAACCTCATGGAAGTCGTTAACTCCCCTCAAGCATTGCGCCTAACGGGCCATTTTCATTAATAATGGATTGAAGCTCGTACACGGAAATGGGGAAATACAGAAAGCCGTACACATAAGCAGCCAGCTCATACAGCTGAAAATAAATGACGAGCGACCGGTCGGCGATATAGAAGGATTGGTCGGGGGAAATTGACTTAAAGGACTCCAGAGGTTCAATGCCGCGTTTGACGATGGATGCGGCAACAATAGCGCTAATAACCTCTATGTAGTTGCTGCCGGGTTTGAACAACTCGGCCAGCGTATAACGCTTCCCTGTGACAGCATCAAAAGTCAGCGATTGCTGAAGCGTCATGCCATGCGCTCCGCCGGTATAGGCATAATTAAATAGCGAAAGGCTGAATACATTTTTTTCATTGGTTTTTACCTCAAACCAGCCCAGCATTTCCGCTCTGGGGTCATCTAACGGTCCCTGGCTGGCTCTCAGATTGCGTACCTCTGCCCCTATGCTTTCATTAATGACTCGAACAGCGCCGTCATGATGGCTTCCCCCGGATACATGGGGAACAAGCAGAGTTGTTTTTGGAAAAACAGCTTTTACAGTTTGAACAACAAGAGGTGAAGAAATGGACATGAAGCGTCGCACCATCCTTTAAGGGGTTTAATCACACTGGAATGGTTTAGCTTATGTCCAAGACAGCTCGTCTCATGACAAAGGCGGCTGAGGTTGCCCCCGCCGCCTTCTCGCTTACAAAAGCCCCTTCTCGCGCATCGTCAGTTTTCTACCGTAAACATCGAGAACCAGCTTGCCCTGATTTAAACCCAGAATGCGGTCCGCATACCGTTCGGCCCAATCGCCTTGATGAAGCACTGCGATGACGATGATGCCTTCATTTTTGCAGAGCGCTTTCAGTTCGCCAAGAACTTCGTCCGCCGCATGCGGATCAAGGCCCGATACAGGCTCGTCCGCTACAATGACCTTTGCGCCGTGCACAAGCGCCCGGGCAATCGCCATCCTCTGCCGTTCGCCGCCGCTGAGATTGCGGGCCTTCAAATGCGCCTTGTCCAGCAAACCGCGCTTTTCTATCATTTCCATCGCGCCCATGTAGTCGTCGCTGCGCATCATGCCGCTCCATCTGCGCCATGCCGGCGTTTGGGAAACAGAGCCAATGATCACATTTTTCAAACCCGTTTTATCGGGATACAGGAACGGTTTTTCCTCCAGGTAAGCAACCTGCTGTCTAAGCTTCATCTTTGTGGTCCAGCTTCCCCGGGACACGTCCTTCCCGTTGAATTGGTAACTTCCCGAGCTCCATGTTTCTTGGAGGGCAAGGCATTTCAACAGCATCGATTTGCCGCTGCCGCTGCTTCCTTTCACAGCAACAAAATCTCCCTCGTAGGCGTCGAAGCTAACATCGTCAAGCACCTTCGGGCCTCCGGGTATTCTTTTGGTCAATCCTTTTATCCGTAACATGCCCCGCTCCCTTTCTGACAATAACCTATGAAACTAGTTTACGGCAAATAAAAAACACTTTCCACACGAACAAATGTTTGGTATACTGAAAAAAGAACAAATGTTCTGAATATTGAAGCGTTGAAGGAGGCCGGTACACCATGGGAGTTAGCTGTGAAAATTTTCGTTATGTAGAGAAAGGTCGACCGTTTCGCGATTTAACCTTTAAATTTTTTAGCGACGGCAGGTTAGTCATTATCGACAACAACACAGAGGAGGTGATCGGTCCCCGAGATTTGAAGAGCGACAGCCGCGACTTTTATGTTAGAAGGCGGATTGCTTTTATCAAAAATCAACTGCATCAATCGCAATTGAAGTACGCATGATTGGTACGCCTCCCTGTTCTTGCCTTGTGGATTACTCTTCGCGAGGGTTTGACGTTTCGGGGTCAGATGCGGTAGATTGGTATATACCAACTACGCAATGCGTATTGAACGGCAAAGGAGAACAGGCTTGATGAAGCAGCAAATTTTATTTGATCTTGATGATACGTTAATTTATTGCAATAAATATTTTTTCTTTGTAATCGATCAATTCGTGGATACGATGACGGTCTGGTTTGGCGGTTTTGACGCGGTGACGGCCGATGAAATTCGCAGCATGCAGATGGAATGCGATGTTGCACTGGTCAGCATTAGCGGCTTTAAGAGCGAACACTTCCCGCAATCCTTTCTGGACACGTATTCGCACTTCAGTCATCTGACTGGCCGGAAACGTTCTGCAACAGAAGTAGCTTTTTTATGGAAGCTTGGCATGGGAGCTTATGAACATGAAACCGAGCCCTATCCGAACATGGAACGAACGCTGGATACATTGGCGGAAGCCGGCCACGAGCTTCATCTTTATACCGGCGGCGAAGAGCCCATTCAGCGCCGCAAGATTCAGCGTATGGGGCTAGAACATTATTTTGGCTCCAATATCTATATTCGTCAGCTTAAGAACAGCGAAGCAATGGAAGGTATATTGTCGTCCCGCAGCTTCGACAGAGACAACACGTGGATGATCGGCAATTCCATTCGTACGGATGTTGTTCCTGCGCTAACAGCCGGCATTCATGCCATCCACATGCGCACACAGATGGAATGGCATTACAACGTGGTTGGCATCGATGTGCAACCGCGTGGTGCTTTTCTGACTCTGGATCACTTGATTCAGGTGCCGGATGCTATTCACAACTTTATTGGCCGCTAAGTAAACAAAAACCCGCCAGCTTCCGCGATTAAGCGACTGCTGGCGGGTTTAATTTTTCTACATCTCGACTCCGAGCTTCCCCGTTGCTGGATCAAGCAGCACGATTTTCCCTTCCGCCGCTTCCCCTTCTCTGACGGATAGTTTTAGCTTTGCTGTTTTTCCTTTTTCCACAAGCGCCTTGACCTGGGTATCACTCAACTTACGGCCAAAGCTTTCCTTCCAAATAACAAAGCTGCATCCGGATTTGTAATGACTGCATCCATAACCCTTGCGGCCCATGAACAAATACCCGCCGCAGCCCGGACGAGGACATGCTGCCACCTTTTGCGGCTCCAGAGATAGGCCAGACTGGTTTTCAGTACTGCCGGAAGCCGCATTAGCCGTACTGCTGCGAGCGGCAGTCTTTGAAGCAGCAGCCGGTTTTCTAGAGGCTGCCCCGGTGTTTGCTGCTGTTGATCTCGCCGATGAAGCTCGCGTGCTCCCTGTCGCTCCTTTGCTGCCGCCTCTTCCCCCTTTGCCTTGAGACTCGGCATTTTGGAAGGCGGAGCTGTCGATTCTGACCTGCCCCTTCGCTTTTTGAACGATCATTGTGGCGAATTTTTTAACATTCTCCATAAACTGCTCGTTAGAAGCGGTACCGCGCGCGATTTCGCTTAACCGTTTTTCCCACATGCCGGTCATTTCCGGCGATGTCAGCAGCTCCACGCCAGCGTCGCGGATCAGCTCAATTGCCGTTTTGCCTTTTTGCGTAATGAGAATCCGTTTGCCCTGCATCGCTATATATTCAACCTTTTTTAACCGTTCAATCGTGGCCGCGCGAGTAGCGGGAGTTCCTAAACCGGAATCCTTCATAGCATCCCGTACGTCTCCGTCTTCAATGTCTTTGCCCGCGCTCTCCATAGCCTTCAACAATGTGCCTTCCGTAAAAGGCTTTGGGGGCTGAGTTTCCTTTTCCTTGGCCTCGGCCCCGGTGCACGTGACACCTTGCTCCTTGTTCAAGCGGAACGGATAAGCAACCTCTACCTCGTCATCGCTCTCCTGCTCTTTTTGAGCTTTATCCGTTTTTTCTTTGGCCTTTTCCTTCTTCTCGTCGTTATAAATAACTTTCCAGCCCAAGCTCTGCAGCTCCTTGATGCTGCTCTTGAACCTCTCTTTTTCCACCTCGGTTACAACCGTATGCGACTTGTATTCAGCCGGGGGATAAAATTGAGACAAGAAACGTTTAACGATGAGATCGTACAGCTTGGCTTCATCGCCAGACAACTCTCCTGCCTTGCGGGTAGTGGGAAGAATCGCGTGGTGATCCTCGACCCTGGCGGGATTACAAATGAATTTATTCCCTTTATGCACCAAAGCCCGGTTGGCAGAGCTTACCCATTTATCATAGGAGGTTCCCTGCAAGGCGGACAACGCTTTGTGCATTTCCGGAATATTTTGCTCCGTCACATAGTTGGAGTTGGTTCTGGGATAGGAAATTACCTTGTGTTTTTCGTACAAGGCTTGGGCAATATCCAATGTTTTTTTAGCGGAAAATCCGTACCGTCCATTGGCTTCCCGCTGAAGCAAAGTCAGGTCGTACAACTTTAACGGATATTCCTTAACGTCCTTAATTTCATAAGATTCAATAATGCCCGGCTTGCCGCTAACTTTGGCCGCAATCGCTCCCGCTTTGTCGCTGTCCGTTAACCGGTCACCCATCCAAGTGCCGCGAAAGACGGTTTCTCCTTGCTGCAGCTCCGCCTCCACCACATAATATTTGAGCGAGGAAAAGGCTTCGATGATTTTTTGCCTGTCATAGATCAGCGCTAGCACCGGCGTTTGAACACGGCCAACCGACAGCAATACATTATGCTTTGTTGTAAAAGCGCGCGAACCGTTCATGCCAATCAGCCAATCCGCTTCGCTTCGCGCTGTGGCCGCTTTTGTTAAATTGTCGTATTCCGAGCCGTCCTTCAGCTCGTCAAACCCTTTGCGAATGCTCTCCGGCGTCAAATCGGAGATCCATAGCCGCTTGACCGGCTGGCGCAGCTTCAGATGGCGCTGAATCAGCGAAAAGATATATTGGCCTTCCCGCCCCGCATCGCAGCAATTCACCAGTTGCCCCGAGCGTTTGGCAAGTTCCTTGATGACTTTGAGCTGATCCGCCGTTTTGCGGTTCGCCACCAGCTTGAAAGCCTCTGGAATGATAGGCAAATCGTTGATGTTCCATTTTTTGTACTTCACATCATAAGCGTCCGGCTCTGCAAGTCCGATCAAATGGCCGATCGCCCATGTAATAATGTATTGTTCGCCCTCTATATAGGTCCGATGATTTTTGGCGCGCGGTTCGATGACGGCCGCAATATTGCGCCCCATATCGGGTTTTTCCGCTATGATCAGCGTTTTCAATGGTTAAGGTCACTCCCTTATGAAACAGCTTTCTCGGTGACGCGATGACTCTCCAGATGATTCACGATCGCTTTGAATATGGAAGCCACGCCCGTCGACCAGTTCGGGTCTTCGGCATATTGACGATTAATCCAGACAAGCGGCTCGGTTCCGTTCGGACGGTCCTTGCTTAACCGATTTATGGTTCTGGACGCAATCTGCGCGGATTCCCTTGTCGTTGTATTATAATCCTGCCAGCTATGGAATACATTAAACGGATTATTAACGATCTCGCGCGCCCGCTTATTGTCTCGGGGCACAAAGGCTTGCTCCTGTCCCGTAATAGCGAACAGCAACGCCGGGTGGATATCGAATTCTTTGGCCGTCACCATAATATCGTTAAAATAAGGCTCGTCCGCCAGCAGCGAATTGCGGCTTGTCAAATAGGAAAGCAGCGCTTCCGGCGCTACTTCCGCATATCTCATCTCTGCCGGCAATTCGTTGAGCAGAGACGGCATAACAGGACCCTGCTGTGGGTTGTTTAGAGCGACGCTCGTCATTTCGTCGTTCACCGCCACGCTTGGCGTCGTCATATATCCTGCCGCGTATATAATGGAGCAGCCGGCAAGCAGAACAAATAACAGGCTGTAAAGCAGCGTCTTTTTCTGCTTTGGCCTGCTAGTCTCGCCAACCTCCGGAAGCAACGTTGCGGTTGCAGAGGCTCCTTGAACGTCTAGTGCCTGGTTTCTAGAAGAAACCGCGGATAACGCTCCATCTGCAGCAGCCAACCTCTCGCCTTGCACGTTAATCCACTTTTGAAGGGGGCCCGCGATTTTTTCATCGTTTTGGTCAAGTTCCAGGCAAAGCCGGTACACATCGTCGGCGCTTACCGGCCGCTGCTCCTGCATGACTGTGGAGCGAATCAATTCGCTAGTCAAACGCTGCTTCAGCGACAGCTCAAAATCCGGCAATTGCCGGTGAATGATCCGCTGGACCGCGTCCGCCACAATCTCCACTCGTTTGTCGCTTGGCATAGCGGCATATTTGTTATGTACGTACCCGCGTATATTCTTTACATCAGTCGGCGTTAATATATAGGCAGGATTGGCAGTCATCATTATAACCCCCGGCACCTTGTCTTCACACCGATTTTACCACAACTTTCCTGCTTACGGTATTGCTGCCTCGCAAATTTGGCGCTGAATGTCATCCCGCTCGATAAATGCGGCGATTTGTTCTTTTTCGCCAATGGTGAAGCTATATTCGCAGTCGCATTCCTCATCCAGCGCTACGCTTTGAACCAAGCGTCCATCCGGCGTGGCGATGACCAAAATAGAAAAATCGATGATATCCCCAGGCAATAGGGATGATTCCGCCAATTCGGGCTTTAGCCAGACGTCGATCCATTGACTGTCCCGTTTTTCGATCCTGGCTTGAAATCCGGCAAATACAAGCTCGTGTACTGTATCCATTCCGTATTTAATCATCGTTTTGCACTCTCCTTTGCGGCTAAAAAACAAGAAAGCGCCCGAAGGCGCTCACGGAATAGGTTCAGCGTCGCCCTCACGGGGCCACGCTACCTTATTAAATTTCTGCTGAATTCCATATTCGACGCTGGTTATGCCGCCAGGCATTTTCCGCAATGGAAAGCGGACTTTTTGAACTACCTCATTAAATGCGGTTCAAAAAGTTCGGTTTTCAGTGCCGAGAAGATGGAATGAAGCTAGAAACAGAGGACCGGAGCGTAGTGGTAGCTATGTGAGGACCGGATGTTTCGGCTGAATTCCATATTCGACGCTGGTTATGCCGCCAGGCATTTTCCGCAATGGAAAGCGGACTTTTTGAACTACCTCTTAAGGCAGCATGGAGGAGCCTGTCAAATATTTGTCTACCTCGCGAGCAGCCTCACGGCCTTCGTTGATGGCCCATACGACAAGGCTTTGTCCACGACGCATATCGCCTGCGGCAAATACCTTCTCCACGTTTGTTACATATTTTCCGTATCTTGCTTTTACGTTGGAACGACGATCCTGCTCCAGTCCCAACTGCTCGATAATCGTAGTTTCCGGACCTTCAAATCCTACTGCGATAAATACAAGATCAGCCGGCCATACTTTTTCCGTTCCCGGGATCTCGGTGTAAATTTTACGTCCTGTTTCGTCGACAGTCCGTTCGATCTGTACAGTGTGCAGCTCTTTCAGGTTTCCGTTTTCGTCGCCGACGAATTTTTTCGTCAGAACGGAGAATGCGCGAGGATCTTCGCCAAACAAAGCTTTTGCTTCTTCATGGGCGTAATCAAGCGTGTAAACATTCGGGAACTGCGGCCACGGGTTATTAATGGTGTCGCGCTCCAGCGGAGCTTTGGCATGTGTGCCAAATTGCGTAACGGATTTGCAGCCATGGCGCAGCGCCGTTGCGACGCAGTCAGAACCAGTGTCGCCGCCGCCGATCACGATGACGTCTTTGTCCTTTGCAGAAATGTACTTCCCGTCTTCCAGATTGGAATCCAGATAGCTTTTGATCGTGCCGTTCAAATAGTCCATCGCTTTATGAACGCCTTTCAAATGGCGGCCTTCCATTTCCACGTCGCGGGCGCGGGTGGAACCTCCGCACAGTACGACCGCATCGAAACTGTCAAGCAATTCGTTAGCGGAAATATCTTTGCCGATTTCCGTGTTCGTCACAAACTGAATGCCTTCTTCTGCAAGCAGATCAACCCGGCGCTGAACAACATGTTTCTCCAGCTTCATGGTCGGGATGCCGTACACCAACAAACCGCCAATCCGGTCTGCGCGCTCGTATACCGTGACGGTATGACCGGCTTTGTTCAGCTGAGCGGCCGTCGCCAGACCTGCTGGTCCCGAGCCTACTACCGCTACCTTTTTGCCCGTGCGCATTTTCGGCGGCTGTGGAACAACCCAGCCTTCTTCAAAGCCGCGGTCAATAATGGCCTGTTCGATTGTTTTAATCGTTACGGCGTCGCCGATCAGGCCAACTGTACAGGAACCTTCGCAAGGAGCCGGGCAGACGCGGCCGGTGAACTCAGGGAAATTATTCGTTTTGTGCAAACGCTCAAGCGCCTCGCGCCACAACCCTCTGTAAATGAGGTTGTTCCATTCCGGAATCAGGTTGTTGACCGGGCAACCCGATACGGAGCCCGCCAATTCCATGCCCGTATGACAATATGGCGTGCCGCAGTCCATGCAGCGCGCGCCTTGCGTGCGAAGCTGTTCGTCGCTCAAATGCTTATGAAATTCATTCCAGTCCTTGATGCGATCGATAGGATCGCGATCGGCCGGCAGTTGGCGCTGATATTCCATAAATCCAGTTGGTGTAGACATGATTGCAGTTCCTCCGTCCTCGTTCCTGTATGCTGCTATTTTATGTTGATTGCAGTCTGTGCGTTTTATTATAACATGCTAGCATTACTGAGACAGGATCGTTAATGGATTTTCCGCACAATCATTTGCACTTTATGACGAATCGTTCGTCAAATCTTGATTTGGAATGATGATTGAATTCAAGCACGCTCATATCTATAGAAGGTAAATGAATACGGATTATTGTCATCGATCTCTCTGGATTGGCTTCCCGTTATTTTCCATTCGGCAGCATCCAACGCCGGAAAAAAGGCGTCGCCTCCCGGAATGTCCGTGTCCACGACGGTAAGCAATATCTTGTCCGCATGCGGCAAAAACAAATGATAGATCTCCGCCCCGCCGGCAACCATCAGTTCGATGCCGTCTCCGGCATATTTTTGGAGCGCCTCATCGGCCGATTGTACGATTTCGCAGCCAGCAAGACCGCTTCCATCCCCTCTTGTCAATACGGCGTTTACGCGGCCTTCCAGCGGCTTACGCAGCGTTTGAAAGGTCTTTCGTCCCATCAATACGGTTTTCCCCATTGTCTTTTCTTTAAAATAAGCCATTTCCGCGGGCAATCTCCACGGCAGCTCGTTATGAATGCCTATGGTCCGGTTAATATCCATAGCCGCAATCATCGTTACCGACATCCTTGCCACCTCCCTAAAACGTTGTTTATACGGCCACCGGCGCTTTAATGCCGGGGTGGGGCTCGTAGTTCTCCAGCTTGAGATCTTCCAGCTCCATATCAAAAAGCGAGGTTTTATCGCCATTCAGCACCAGCTTGGGCAGCGGCTTTGGCTCACGCGTCAACTGCTCCTGTATTTGGTCCAGATGGTTGAGATAGATGTGCGCGTCTCCCAAGGTGTGGATGAATTCGCCGGGCTCCAACCCGCACTCATGCGCAATGAGATGCGTCAACAGCGCATAGCTGGCAATATTAAACGGCACCCCCAGGAAAATATCGCCGCTGCGCTGATACAGTTGGCAGGACAGCTTGCCCTCCGAAACATAGAACTGGAACATAGTGTGGCATGGCGGCAATGCCATATTGGTCGGCACATCTTCCGGGTTCCAGGCCGAAACAATCAATCTTCTGGAATCCGGGGTTTTCTTGATACTCTCGATCACATCGCGAAGCTGGTCCACGCTGTCCCCGCGGGAAGTGCGCCAGTCCCTCCACTGCTTGCCGTAAACATTTCCAAGCTCGCCGAACTGCTCGGCAAATACGTCGTCATTCAAAATCCGGTCTTTAAAAAGGTCCATTTGCTCCCTGTACAAAACGGCAAAGGTTTCGTCAGTTTGGGAGCGCAGGCCAAAATCTTTCATATCCGGGCCATTGTAGGCATCGCTCTCCACCCATTTTTTGAAGGCCCATTCATTCCAAATATTATTATTGTGCTTAAGCAAATAACGAATGTTGGTATCGCCGTTAATAAACCATAACAACTCGCTGGCCACCAGCTTAAAAGCTACGCGCTTGGTAGTCATCAACGGAAATCCTTGAGACAGATCAAATCGCATCTGATAACCAAATGTCGAGATTGTTCCCGTCCCCGTCCGGTCTTCCTTGCGCGAACCCTTGTCCAGCACATCCCTCAGCAGTTGCAAATATTGCTGCTCGCCGTTCATGAAAACTTCAACCTCCCGATGCTGTTGGTGCTGCGACAATTGATGCCAAATCCAGCCTTATGCAAGACAACACCTTAATGACACTCATTATATCATTCCGTTAGCCGTTTCACGACCGTTTTTTGTTTCCACCACGGCTAAACGCGTTCGTTCATCCCCAAAGAGTCTAGCCAGGATTTTTCCCGCTAACCGCTCTCTCCCTCTTGCGCTGCTTGCGCAAGGCATGACGCTCCGGCGCGGAAAGAAACAGCGCCTTCTCCTCCTCCGTTTCCGGCTCCACGGGAGGAACTGGCGTTGGTTTGCCGTTATCGTCTAGCGCAACAAACGTAAAAAAGGCAGTGACCGTCGGCTTGCGCTCGCCGCTATACAAATTTTCCGATACAACGCTGACGTAGATTTCCATCGAACTGCGGCTGGTCCAGGAGACGAACGCTTCCACCTCGATGACTTCTCCAATCCGGATTGGAGCAAGAAAGTCCAGACTGTCCGTTGAAGCGGTAACAACTCTTCCCCTTGCATGCCGCATAGCCGCAATTGCCGCTACCTTGTCCATGTATTCCATAAGCTTGCCGCCAAACATGGTGTCGTAGTGATTAGTGTCTTGCGGAAAAATGAGCTGAGTCATCAAAGTTCGGGACTGATTGGTCGCTTTGGGCTCTAGCACTTCCATACGTTGTCTCCCCTTCATCGCCGCAATTATCCATATAGGCCATAATATGCGCAAAGAGGCCGCGGCGGTATGAAACCGCCTGACCTCTTTGCTGTGAAATCTATATAATTCCGGATATTAGGCTCTTATTTCACAAAAGTGTGAATCGGATGGCCCAATGCAACCTCGGCTGCGTCCAGAACGATTTCGCCCAGCGTTGGGTGAGCATGGATCGTAAGCGCAATATCCTCAAGGGTAGCGCCCATCTCGATAGCCAACGCCAATTCTGCGATCATATTGGATGCTTCCAGGCCAACGATGTGTGCGCCAAGCACAAGACCGGAGTCCGGATCGGAAATCAGCTTCACGAAACCTTCGGAAGCGTTAAGCGAAAGCGCGCGGCCATTCGCGGCAAATGGGAATTTGCCAACTTTGACTTTAAGGCCTTGGTCTTTTGCTTCTTTTTCGCTGATGCCGACGCTTGCGCATTCCGGATCGGAGAAGCAAACGGCAGGCACGCATTTGTAGTCAACAACGCTGGTCAAACCGGAGATTGCTTCCGCAGCAACACGGCCTTCGTACATGGCTTTGTGCGCAAGCGCAGGGCCAGCCGTAATGTCGCCGATCGCATAGATATGCGATACGTTTGTGCGGCATTGTGCGTCAACTTCAACCAGACCGCGGTCGGTTGTTTTTACGCCAGCCAGATCCAGGCCAAGCTCTCCGTCTGTGTTAGGACGGCGTCCAACAGTAACGAGCAGGTAATCAGCTGTTACTTTTTCTTCTTTGTCGCCTACTGTGTACGTAATTGTAACATCATTATCGGTTTGCTCCGCGCTTTTTGCTTGCGCGCCGGTAACAATGTCAACATTAGTGCTCTTCAGTTTCTTGGCAACAATGGAGGACATATCTTTGTCGAAGCCCGGCAGGATGGAATCCGAACCTTCGATTACAGTTACTTTAGTGCCGAACTTGGAGTACATTTGGCCAAGCTCGATTCCGATGTAGCCGCCGCCGATAACAACGAGGCTTTTCGGAATTTCAGGCAGCGACAACGCGCCTGTAGAAGACACGATGCGTTTGCTGTATGGGAATGCTTTCAGCTCGATTGGACGCGAGCCTGTAGCGATAATGCAGTTTTTGAAACGGTAACGAGGCGCTTCTTGATCGTTGAAGACACGCGCTTCGTTTTCGTTGATGAACATCACTTCGCCTTGGAAGTATTGAACCTTGTTCGCTTTCAGCAAGGATGCAACGCCGCCAGTAAGCTTTTTGACGATGCCGTTTTTAAACTCTTGAACTTTGCTGAAATCAACTTTGGCTTCTCCAACTTCAATGCCAAAAGTGGATGCATGGCTCACGGACTCAAATTGATGAGCGGCGGAGATGAGTGCTTTGGAAGGAATACAGCCTACGTTCAGACATACGCCGCCAACATATTCCTTGTCGACAACCAGAACATTTTGACCAAGCTGCGCGGCGCGGATGGCGGCAACATAACCGCCGGGACCTGCACCAATGACCAACGTATCGATATCGAGTGAAGCGTCGCCTACTACCATCTCTTATACCTCCATAATAAACAGTTCAGGCTGCGCCAGAAGCTGCTTGATATAGTTCATAAAGTTTTGGGCTGTTGCGCCGTCGATCAGACGGTGGTCAAAGCTGAGCGACAGTGCCATTACAGGAGCAGCAACGATTTCGCCGTCGCGTACAATCGCTTTTTCGGAAATACGACCAGTACCCAGGATAGCAACCTCAGGGAAGTTGATAACCGGCGTAAAGAACATGCCGCCTGCGGAACCAATGTTGGAAATCGTGATTGTGCTGCCTTTCAGTTCGTTGCCGGCAAGTTTGCCGTCGCGTCCACGAAGAGCCAGGTCGCGGATTTTGTCTGCAACCATAAAGATGTTTTTACGGTCAGCATCTTCGATAACAGGAACGATCAAACCATTGTCGGTGTCCGTTGCAATACCAACATTGTAGTATTTGCGGTAAACGATTTCTTGGTTAGCCTCATCCAGCGTGGAGTTCATGATCGGGAACTGGCGGCAAGCTGCAACCAAAGCTTTGACGATAAATGGCAGGTAAGTAAGCTTGGAGCCTTTTTTCTCCGCATAAGGCTTGTATTTTGCACGCAGCGCAACAAGCTCGGTAACGTCCACTTCGTCCATGATGGTAACGTGAGGAGCGGTGTAAACCGATTTGGACATCGCGCCGGCGATAACTTTGCGAATGCCTTTGAAAGGAACGCGCTCTTCCGGACGGTATGCGTCTCCGGATACAACCGGTTTGGATTCCGCAGCTGCTTTTGGAGCTTCTTGGGAAGCTGCGCTCGCTGCAGGAGCTTCAGTAGCGGCTGCAGGTGCAGCAGCGCCGTCAAATCCGCTAACGTCCTCGCGAGTGATGCGGCCATTTTTGCCGGAGCCGTTCACTTGAGCCAGATCTACGCCTTGCTCGCGAGCAAACTTGCGAACGCTTGGCGTAGCCAGAACTGCAGCATTAGTTGCTTTCGCTTCTACTGCTGGAGCCGCGGCCGGAGCTGCGGAAGCCGCAGGCGCCGCTTCTTCTTTCTTCGGCTCTTCGGCAGGAGCTTCCGCTCCCTCAGGAAGTTCGCCTTCAGCTTCGATGATCGCTACAAGTTCGCCAACATGGCATACTTGTCCGTCCTTCACCTTTACCTCAAGCACTTTGCCGTTTACCGGACAAGGCACTTCAACAATCGCCTTGTCGTTTTGCACTTCCATAATAATGTCGTCATCTGTTACGGTTTGACCGGGCTGGATCAATACTTTTACAATCTCGCCTTCGTGCAGGCCTTCGCCAAGCTCCGGAAACTTATATTCAAATTTTGCCACCGCAAGCAACCTCCTTTAGCATTTTCCCTGTCAAGTATTACAATATGTCAACTAAAAAGCCTTAAAATTCAATAACCTTTTTGGCAGCCGCAACAATGCGTGCAGGTGTAGGCAGCCATGCGTCTTCGATTTGCGCGAATGGATATACGGTATCCGGGCCCGCTACGCGAAGAACTGGCGCTTCCAGATGCAGAATTGCTTTTTCGTTAATTTGCGCAATTACTTCAGCGGCTACGCCGGATGTTTTTTGCGCTTCTTGCACCACGATAGCGCGGTTTGTTTTTTGAATGGAAGCCACAATGGTGTCGATATCCAGCGGCAGAAGCGTGCGAAGGTCGATAACTTCCGCTTTTACGCCTTGTTTTTCCAGCTCATCCGCAGCTTTAACAGCGGTGTGAACCATCATGCCGTAAGCCAGAATCGTAACGTCGCTGCCTTCGCGAACAACGTTGGCTTTGCCGATTTCAATGGTATATTCGCCTTCAGGCACTTCTGCCTTGAACGCACGGTACAGGTTAAGATGCTCCATGAAGAACACCGGATCGTTATCACGGATCGCAGAGATCATCAGGCCTTTTGCATCGTAAGGATTGGAAGGAATAATCACCTTGATGCCCGGCGTTTGAATCGCAAGACCTTCAAGGGAGTCCGTGTGCAGCTCGGCTGCCTTAACGCCGCCGCCGAAAGGCGTGCGGAATACGATCGGCGAGTTGTAGCGGCCGCCGGAACGGTAACGCATACGTGCTGCTTGGATGAACATTTGGTCAAGCGCTTCATAGATGAAGCCTACAAACTGGATTTCCGCGATAGGACGGAAGCCTTGCAGCCCCATGCCAACCGCCATACCGGCAATTGCGGATTCAGCAAGCGGCGTATCAAATACGCGCTCCTCGCCAAATTCCTTTTGCAAACCTTCTGTTACACGGAACACGCCACCAACCTTGCCCACATCTTCACCGAAGATGACTACGTTGGGATCACGTGTCAATTCTACGCGCATTGCATCGCGAATCGCTTCAAGCATATTCATTTGTGCCATGATTGTTTAATCCTCCCCTTCTTACTGAAAATCGGCCTTTTGTTCTTCAAGGTGTTGCGGTGTTGTTTCGAACATTGTATCGATCAAGCCGGCAACCGTCATTTTTTCAACAGCTTCAGCTTTTTTGATGTTTTCGATTACAGCAGCTTTTGCTTCTTCTTTTACGCGGTTTGTATCTTCTTCCGTCCAAAGACCTTTTTTCTCCAGGTATTTGCCATAACGGATAATCGGATCTTTAAGAGCCCATTCTGCTTCTTCGTCTTTAGTGCGGTATTTAGTCGCATCGTCTGCAAGGGAATGCGGACGGAAACGGTACGTCAACAGCTCGATCAGCGTTGCGCCTTCGCCGTTTCTGCCGCGCTCAGCCGCGTCGCGAACAGCTTTGATAACGGCCAGAACGTCCATGCCGTCAACTTGTACGCCTTTGATGCCGGCTGCAACCGCTTTGTGAGCGATGGACAGGGAAGCCGTTTGTTTCTCGAACGGCGTTGTGATTGCATAACCATTGTTTTGAACAGCATAAATGACAGGCAGTTTGTATACGCCGGCAAAGTTCAGACCTTCGTAGAAATCGCCTTCGGAGGAACCGCCATCGCCTGTGTACGTAATGGCAACGCGTTTTTCGCCTTTTTTCTTGAATGCCATAGCTACGCCAGTGGCATGCAGAATTTGAGCGCCGATAATAATTTGCGGCATCAATACATGCACGTCTTCAGGGATTTGTCCGCCGTGCTGGTGTCCACGGGAGTACAGGAACGCTTGGTACAGCGGAAGTCCGTGCCATACCAATTGCGGCATATCGCGGTAGCCCGGGCAAATGAAATCGTCTTTGTTCAGTGCATATTCGCTGCCAACCATGGAAGCTTCTTGACCCGAAACCGGAGCGTAGAAGCCGAGGCGGCCTTGACGGCCCAGGTTAACGGCCCGCTCGTCCCAAGTACGGGTAAATACCATACGGTACATAATTTCCTTTAATTGATCATCAGACAATTCCGGAAGCAGGTCCGGATTTGTTACTTCTCCATCGAGCGACAATACGGACAACGGTGCTACTGGCTCCGTTTGAACTTCGTATGGCAGTTTGCTCATTTTGAACGCTCACCTCAATTGAAATATTTGAAAATCAGGTTGCTCTGTTATAGAATTATTATAAACCTGTTTAGCAAAAATGGTCAAAGCAAAAAGAGAAAAACCCCCGATTTTCGAAGAGATTTTTATTCTTTTTTAAGAAATTGTATATGCTACAGATGACAAAAATCACTGTAACAGAATAATACAACAATCTCTTGTGTCGCTTGCAGCGCCATTTCAGGCTCAAGAAGGAATCTAATTGCAGGCGACCTGGAAGCTGGGTGCTGCTTGAGTTGATATGACCCCTTTTTAGAGGTTATTGAACACGCACTTTTATTGTGTTCCCATAACTAAGGTTTTCCATTCCATTCACGCAAAGGAGCATATCCATGAGCAACGATCCCTACATGAAAAGAACCATTCTGAAAGAAACGGTGGAAAGCCGGTATTTGCCGGAAGGCAGCCGAAACCTTCGCGTCTTTCTTCCACCGGGCTATAATGAGCTGCTGAGCTATCCCGTTGTCTACTGCCAGGACGGCGAGGATTTTTTCAATTTCGGCCGGATCGCGACCACCGCCACGCGTCTTATCCTGGACGAGGGACTGGAGCCGTTCCTCATTGTAGGCGTTGATGTCGACAAATCGGTTCGCAGTGATGAATATGCGCCGGATGGAAACCGTTACGCCGGCTATATCGCTTTTTTCGCCGAAGAGCTTGTCCCTTTTATTGAAGAACGCTTTTCCGTTCGGCGGGAACCACAGTACCGGATTCTTGCAGGCGACTCCCTTGGGGGAACGGCAAGCCTTCATCTGGCTGTAAGCCACCCTGAACTTTTTAATTCCGTAATCTCCATGTCGGGCGCCTTCTACCCTGCATCTCAGCAAATTCTTGCGGAGTCTTCCGATCTAAGCGGACTGCATATGTATATGATCGTCGGACTGCAGGAGAACGCTTTCGAAACAGACCGCGGCGTATTTGATTTTGTGCAGCTTAACCGCGATACCGTAGCGATTCTGAAGCAAAAGGGCGCCTCCGTTTTCTATGAAGAAAAAGACGGCAAACATCAATGGGGCTTCTGGCAGCAGGAAGTGCCGCAAGCTCTCCTCCACTTTATTGAAGTGGAATAAACACTCCCCTACCTGCTTGTAAAACAACAATACCTTCGTACTTGCTGCGGACCGGTGGACACGAAGACAAGATGTATATCCCTCGCGGGGTTAAGCATCGTCTTCGCTGCCGGTCCGGCAAGCGTTAATCAAGCTCCAAATCAGCCTTCACTTTTTGAAGCAGAGCTTCGCAACCCTCTTCCACTAACTCATAAACGAAATCAAAGTTGCCGGTGTAATACGGATCTGGAACATCCTCCGAGCCGCGTTTTGGCAAAAGGCTCATAAAGGTCAGCACCTTGGGCCAAGCGTTCTCCCCGGCTCCGTCGTGCACGCCGCCTATGCCGAACAGCTTTCGGACGTCTCCGTAATTTTTCCCGTCCATGCAAACGATGTAGTGAAATTGATCATAATCATCGCGTTTGACCTGTCTCGCCGCCATTCCCGCATAAGAAATGCCATGCTGATCCAGCACATGGCGAGTTCCTTCATGAGGGGGCTTGCCCAGATGCCAATCGCCCGTGCCCGCAGAATCCACTTCCACGACGCTGCTCAAACCAGCTTTGGCGACTTCATGCCGCATAACGGCTTCCGCCATGGGCGAACGGCAAATATTGCCCAGGCATACAAACAGGATTCGCGCCTTTTTTTCCATCCGCTAACTACCCTTTCTTTTGAAAAAATTGCTCTTGCGGTTTGCGTTGTTGGCGGATGCGGCAAACGCTCCTTTCAACGACCTGCGCGGCAGCTTCCACTTGAAATAGACCGACATCATCCGGAATGCGATAATGATAACAAATAACACCAGCAGCTCCACAGGCCCAACAAACCAGCCCATGCCGACGGCTAGCCCCGCTAACATGGCCCATACCGCATAAATCTCATCCTTCAGCACCAGCGGTTTTCTTCCCGCAAGCAAATCGCGGATGATGCCTCCTCCGATACCCGTCAGCATCCCGGCAACCAGCACCGCGCTGAGCGGATGGTTCATTTGGGTTGCATAAAGCGCTCCTTGAATGGCAAAAGCCGACAATCCGATTGCATCAAAAAAAGCTTCGCTTCTGCGCCAGCGAAGAATCCATCTGACCGGAAGCAGAAACACAATCGTCATCGCCACAAGTGCCGTTTTCAGCAAATACCCCTGGCTCCACAGCATGGTTACCGGCATGCCGATAAGCAAATTCCGGATGACCCCTCCGCCAAAAGCTGTAACCAGCCCTAACACGTACACGCCCAAAATATCGTATTCCTCTTCCATCGCCACCACGGCGCCGCTGACCGCAAACGCAATCGTGCCGATCAAGCTGAACACGCTGAAAATATCCATGCTCACTGTTGCCTAGCCTCGCTTCCCATTACACTCTGCTCCGCCCCTCCCCCATTTTATCCCCGCTAGCCCGTGTTCGCAACGACAAATTTGTACAATAGGCGACAGCTCCTTATCCCGCCTTTATTGTAGGATTTGCCCACAGGAGCTATACTATCAAAGATTGGATATCTGTCAGAATGGGAGAATACATAATGGGCATCAGCATAATCATTTGTACAGGCGGAAGCCTTGGCGCTTGGGCGCTTCAACATATAGAAGACGGCGACTACTTGATCGGCGCCGATAGCGGCGCTTTATTTTTGGTGGACAATGGCATTGCCCCTCATGTCGCGATTGGCGACTTTGATTCCGTAACGGCAGAGGAACAGGAGAGAATTGCCGCTAATTGCGGCGAGTTCATTACCTGCGATCCTGTCGACAAAAATTACACCGACACCGAGATGGCCTTTCGTCTAGCCCTCTCCAAAAAACCGGCCCGCATCAAGCTGCTGGGCGCCCTCGGCACCCGATTTGATCATGCGCTCGCAAACGTTCATCTGTTGGCGCTTGCCGAAGCCGAAGGAATCGAAGCCTGCATACTGGACAAGCACAATGCAATTGCACTCGCCACATCCAGTCTTGACGTGCATCAGCTCGGCTACTCTCAAGTATCTCTGCTGCCGTTGACGGAATCAGTAACCGGCATCACATTGACCGGATTTCAATATCCGCTCCAGGATGCCACTCTAACGATTGGCCAGTCTTTAGGCATTAGCAATGTGCTGGCTGCGCAGACGGGACAAGTTACCCTGGCAAGCGGCAAATTGCTCGTGATCCAAAGCCGGGATTAGCGTTGTCTTAAAACTCATGGCGGGCTTTAGACAACGCTTAGTCCACATCCTTTGCCTCCGTCACGATTTCTAATCCTTCAACATGCTTCCGCTCCAGCTGATGGCGCGCCTTGCGGTTTTCTTTTGTATCGAAGACAATTGCCATATCGTAGTCCTCGCCGGGGTAAAGCTCTCCTTTCTGGATGTAAAGCTTGAGTCGTTTCCGGTTAAAGGTCAGCTTTTCCCCCTTCACCTGGACAATGACATTGCCCCGTTCATCCGCAGGCCGGAAAACAATTCCCGCTCTGCGGAGGGGATAAATCCAGACAGAGTCGCCCTTCTGAAACGCCTGCGCGGCGGTTGGAGCCGCGTTCTCCTCTTTTTCCCGGCCAGTCTCGTTTAATCCATTCCTTCTATTAACTTGTGCCTGCTTCTTCCCGCTTCTACTTTCGTGTTGGCGTATCCCCTTGCCCTCAGGCCTTTCCTTATTGCCTTCGACTTTCCTTCCCGGATAGCATTCAGTGTCTGGCGCCGGCTTTGTATGCTGCTGAAGCAACGCTTGGGCTCTCGCCAGTACAGCATCCGGCAAACCGTAACGTCTTGCAATGTCAAAGGCGTGACTTTCTCCCGCCTCCCCGATCTCAAGCCGGTAAAGCGGCCGAAGCGTATCGGGATGAAAGGCCATCCGTGCATTCATGCAGCCTTCCGTAGAACCCGCATAGGTCTTTATTTCATTAAAATGTGTGGTTGCGGCAACCAATGAACGGCGCTCCAGCAGCGTCTCCAAAACGGCGATAGATAGCGATATGCCTTCGGAAGGATCGGTTCCCGCCGCCATCTCATCCAGCAGCAACAGGCTGCCGGAATCCGCTTCATTTAGCATGGCGCTTAACACGGACAAATGTGCGGAAAAGGTGCTTAGCGATTGTTCCAGACTTTGGCCGTCTCCGATATCGGCGGCGATATGGGTAAACAGCCCCAATGTGCTGCCCTCTCCGGCCGGCACAAGCAAACCGCTCTGATGGAGTAGCGCCAGCAAACCTATCGTTTTTAACGCGATCGTTTTTCCGCCTGTATTGGGTCCAGTAATAATAAGCTGCTTCCAGTCCAAACCCAGCTCAACGTTAAGCGGCTCGCACTCTCTCCCTAATAGCGGATGGCGGGCGTCGCGCAAGACGATAACAGGTGCTGAAGCTGTCGTAATGCGTCGTCCGCCGCAGCTTTGCGACCATTTGGCGCGCGCCGTAATGTAATCTAGAATCGCCATGACTTCCCTATTCGCGAACAGAGCTCTCCCATGAACCTCCGCTTGCTGGGACAATGCGGCCAAAACAGCGTAACGCTCGCGTTCCTCCGCTGCCTTCCAGTCAGCAAGCTCGCCTTGCAGCGCACCGATATCTGTCGGCTCCACAAACAGCGTTTGCCCGCTGGCGGATTCGTCCAGCACCGAGCCGGGCACAAATTTTCGCTGTTCGCGTTTTACGGCCAACACCAATCTGCCGCCTCGCCGGCTTATGACGGCTTCTTGCAAATAACTTCTGTATTTGCCCATCAGCTGGTTCATCCGCTTTTCGATTTTATCCTCTACTGCATAGATGTGCCTGCGAATATAGCCCAGCTCTGGACTTGCTTCGTCGAGGAGCTGCCCGTATCTCAAGCATCGCTGCAATTCCTCCCTCAGGCGAGGACATTCATCCAGATTTGCGCCATAACCTGAAATGGTAGGCGCCAGCTCATGTTTGCTGACCATATAACGTTTCATTTGAGCAACGGAGGTTAGCCACACCGCCAGCTGCTCCAATTCCTGCTCATTGTAAACTCTGCCTTTGCCGAGCAATAACAGCAAATCCTGAATACCGTCCATAGCGGATAATGGGATGCTCGCTCCTCTGGCCAAAAGCCGACAGCCTTCCTCCGTTTCGCGCAATCTGGACTCGACAGCCCGTATTTCCGTTAGCGGCTTCATTTCTTCCACAAGCATTTTTCCTGCGGAAGATACCGCCAAATCTGCGATGCTTTCTTTCACTTTGTCGTATTCCAGCGTTTTTAAAGTTGCTTCATTCATGCTTTATGCCTCCTTTTTTATAAACAAAAAAGACAGGAAGGAACGCGTGAGCGTCTCTTCCTGTCTTTCGGGACAACAGACCATTGCCAAATAGAGCGCTTATGCGGCGCTATACAAAAAATGGCAACAAAAAAACCGTGCTTGCCAAGAAGCACGGTGTTCAGTCTGTCTACCTTCAGGTATGCAGGCGGAAATCCTCATGTTCTCAACTCATGGGACCAGATCACGAAACAAAGCCTCTACTATACGTTCAGCAGGACCTTCATGATGCTTGGTCATATCCAATTTATGAGTTAAGAACACCGGTAATCATTAAAATTTCCCCTTTGTAAAGGTTGTATAAACACTTTAACCTTATTCCACCTTATCTTAACTGAACCACATTATAGAAGTCAATAGTGCGATCTCACTGCCTGTTTTGGCTTAGACTTCCGGCTTCGTTGCAGAGTTTTCAAACCGGCAGTGTGATCAATTGGCCTGTCGCCGCATATTCCATTCCCGACGGCAAGGTATGTCCTCCCCTGATGTCGATATCATGCGACATATGGGTGAGCCACATTTGCCCTGGTTTCAAAGCCGCCGCAAGCTCGGCTGCTTCCGTTACATCATAGACAGAACGAGTTTCGCGGGGATACGGCTCCTTGTAAAAGCTGGTTCCCAGAACCAGCAGATCCAATCCTTCCAGCGGCTTTTTCTGTTCTTCCGTCAAATCAATTGCGTCGCTGCAATACGCCCACGAATAACGGTTTGCGGCATGTCTGAAGTGAAAAGCATACGAATATCCGTTTTTCCCATGATTGACCCGCCAGCTAGTTGCTTCCCAATCGCCAAAGGTTAAAATTTCGTCGAATGGCAAATAGCGAATCCGGCTCTCCAGCCATGGAAAACGCGACCTGATTTCGCTAATCACTTCAGACGGCGCATATAAAATTCCGGTTTGGTCTGTCCAGCGGCAAACATCGTACCACTCCGGCAACCCGCCAATATGATCGTAGTGGGCATGGGTTATCAGCATGGCATCTATTCTTCTCAGCCCCGCCGCCTCCATTTGCAGCTTCCAGTCGGGACCGCAGTCAATCCAGAGGACACCAGCCTTGTCATCATTGATTTGCAAGGAAGAGCGAAACCTGCGGTTAATGCCTCCGTCCGGTCCCAACAGCCTTGCCTCCTCGCATACGGCGCATTGGCAATAAACACGCGGAACGCCTTGTGAATCGCCCGTTCCGCGAAAAATAAGCTCCGTCATAGCGGTTTTAATTGAACCGTCTCGCGTTTATTGAGGCTTTCGACCATATCGAGCCATGCCTCCGGTTTATTGGGCAGCGCGGAATAATAACCTTCCAGGAAGGTAGCAATCAACGCAGCGTCCAGCTCCTGGCGCTCCTCGTCTTGCGGAAGGAAGCATAGATCCAGTTCTTCCACTGCCTGTCCCTCGTGATCCCAGGACGGATGCACATAGGTAAAGTCCAGACGCTTGTAGCCGATATGGGACAACACCTCGCGGCGAACATAAGGGTTCATCGGAGATACGCCGCCAAAACCATGTTCCGCAGCGCGGTACGGGTCATACACCTCTGCGAACATGCCAAGCGGCTCGGTGCCGGATTCTTGCGCCAGCCGCTGCAAGTCCTTCTCGCGGTTGCGCAGCAGGAAACGTCCGATGCCCATTGCCGGTTTTCCGATAATGGTGAAATCCGTCATGGCTACGCGCAGGTCGGGATAATAGCGGTACTCCGTGGCTCCCACAACTTCCTCTCCATACAAGGCCGCATAGACATGAATGGATGGATCCAGAAGCGGCTCGCGCCAGAGCTCGTACGCCAGCACCTCTTCAGGCGGAAAAATAGTCCCTAGCAATTCATGCAGAGGCTTAAAGTAAGGATCGTCTAGGGATGTTACACGGTGATAAGTCAACATCGTTCAAACACACTCGCTTTCTTTTATAGGATGTTCAAAAAGTCCGCTTTCCATTACGCAGCTTGCCTAGCGGCAAGGTTGACATCGAATATGGCATTCAGCCGAAGCTTCCGTTGCTCACTTAGCTTCCACTAAGCTTCGCTACTCAGTTTCTAGCTTCATCCCATCTTCTCGGTACTGAAAACCGAACTTTTTAAACTTTTGATTTATAGAGGATGTTCAAAAAGTCCGCTTTCCATTACGCAGCTTGCCTAGCGGCAAGGTTGACGTCGAATATGGCATTCAGCCGAAACTTCCGTTGCTCACTTAGCTTCCACTAAGCTCCGCTACTCAGTTTCTAGCTTCATCCCATCTTCTCGGTACTGAAAACCGAACTTTTTAAACTTTTGATTTATAGAGGATGTTCAAAAAGTCCGCTTTCCATTACGCAGCTTGCCTAGCGGCAAGGTTGACGTCGAATATAGCATTCAGCCGAAGCTTCCGTTGCTCACTTAGCTTCCACTAAGCTCCGCTACTCAGTTTCTAGCTTCATCCCATCTTCTCGGTACTGAAAACCGAACTTTTTGAACTTTTGATTTATAGAGGATGTTCAAAAAGTCCGCTTTCCATTACGCAGCTTGCCTAGCGGCAAGGTTGACGTCGAATATGGCATTCAGCCGAAATAAGCGTAGGCTTCCGAAGTATGTTTCTTTCAGAAACATTTGGGGTGCTCACTTAGCTCCCACTAAGCTCCGCTCCTCGATTTCTAGCTTTATTCCGCATGGAGAAATGGGTTGCGCCATTCCATCAATGCGGCATTGTTCAAGGATTGCTCGTCGTCCAAATAATTGCGCTCCACTCCGATTGGCATTCTTCCGCACTTCAGCAAAAAGGTGATGACCGGGTCCTTCCACTCTCCCGAAATCACCTTTTCCAGATATTGCTCTGGCGACGCGTTATCCGCTTTGGCGGCATATCCCGGCATGCGGCCGCCTCCAAGGAGCCGCTTTAAGCCAAGATGCACAACCGTTTCATACATGGACTGCATCAGCCATTTGCCGACGCCGGCCTTGCGGTAAGCGGGAATGACGCATACGTCGATGACGTAAAGTGTGTCGCCTTTTGGGTTATGGTTGCCTATGTATCCATTGTCCGCAATGGTCTCCCAGCTATGTGAGCCATGATAGTCTCCCATATTCACTAGGAGGGCGGTCATCGACCCTGCCAACCGGCCTCCAATCTCCACGCAAAGCGCTCCCTGCGGGAACTTTGTCACATGATTTGACAGCTGCTCCTTGTTCCAGAGCAGCTCCTCCGGGTAAGGCGGAGGAAAGCTTTCGCGCTGCACGTCGATCATTCCGTCAAAATCGGCAGCTCCATAGCTCCGAATGGTAGCCAGTTCAGGTTTGCCTTCATTTATGATATAAAGTTGTTTGTTCAACTTGCAGCCTCCTTCCTACGGAACGCTGCCGTTCCTTTATCGTTCGTCCAGGCTGGATCTAACACAGAGCCGTTTTCGCTAAGACCAGTCCGTATACAGATCGGCTCTGCGGTCGCGCCAGGTCATGACGGAACCGTTTTTCCGCACCTCTTCCAGCAGGTCGAGATCAAGGTCGCCTACAACAAGCATGTCGTCGTTAATAACGCCTTCCGCAATAATGCCTCCTGGCGGGAACGGAATATCATTGGGAGCGATAATGGCCGCTTGACCAAAATTGCCCCTCATAAAATCGACCTTGCGCAGCGAACCAACCGTACCCGTCGCAACCACGTAAATCTGATTTTCGATCGTGCGCGCGTGGCAGCAATACCGGACGCGGTAAAACCCATGTCTGTCGTCCGTGCAGGATGGACAGAAAATAACATCTGCTCCTTTTGCCCTGGCCATCCGCACAATTTCCGGAAATTCGATATCATAGCAGGTCAACATAGCGATCGTGCCAAACTTCGTTTGGAACACTTCCACGCCATCGCCTTTGGACATATTCCATTCCGTCTCCTCGGTAGGCGTCAGATGGATTTTGTGCTGGACATCGATTTTTCCATCGGGATGAAACAAGTGGGCGGCATTGCGGAGTTTGCCTCCCTCAACCTCTACGACATGCGTTCCGCCAACAATGTACATGTCATAGGCCTTAGCCAATTCCTGAAACAACGTTATGTAGGCCTCTGTAAAATCAGGCAGCCTTTCGATCGGCAGCGCATTTCCGCTGCCATCGCCCAGGGACAGAAGCTGGGTCGTCATAAACTCCGGAAACAGCAAAAATTGTACGCCGTATTCCGAAGCCGTTTTGACATAATGGGTAACCTGATGCTTGAACTCCTCGATATGATCAATATCCGCCAAATGATACTGTACGGCGGCAGTGCGAAACTTCATTGCTTTTCCTCCCGAATTGTTATTATTGCAGATTAGTCAGCTGCCGCGCTAGATAAAAACACGGCGCTTCTCAAGAGCGGCGCTGCTTGAATTGCAGCGTGATGGTTGTTCCCAGGTCAGGCAAGCTGAACACATCGATTTTCCCTTCATGCATATCGACTATTCGTTTGGCGATGGACAATCCCAGACCTACGCCGCCCGTTGTGCGGCTTCGTGCGCCGTCTACGCGGTAGAAACGTTCGAACAGATGCGGAATTTCTTTTTCGGAGATGCCCATCCCTTTGTCCTTAACCTCGATTTTGACAATGTTGCGCATCAAAGTAATAGAAATATCAATAGGGTCTTTCGAGTATTTAATCGCATTATCCAGCAAAATAACAAGCAGCTGCCTGATTTTGTCCTTGTCCCCGACCATGCGAACTACTCTGGATAATGTTTTTACGCGAATCGGACGCTGGAACGTCGTTTGCAGCATCGTCGCCAGTTCGTCAACCACCTGCACCACGTCGAACAGCTCCAGGCGCAGCCAATCCTCCTGCTCCGCTTCCGCAAGTGTCAGCATGGACTTGGTCAGGTTCTGCAATCTTTCCGCTTCCCTGGCAATTGCGTCGATGGCCTCGTCGCGCACGCTTTCGTTGTCGCGACCCCAACGCTTCAGCATGTTCGCGTAGCTGGAAATGACGGTTAATGGCGTTTTGAGCTCATGAGAGGCATCGGCGACAAACTGTTTTTGCCGCGCAAACGTTCGATCCAGCCGGCCGATCATCTGGTTAAACGCCCGAACCAGCTGCTGCAGCTCCGCGGATTCCTCCCGGTTGCCTACCTCGATCTGCCGCAGCTTTCCGCTTCGGTCAATTTCGCGCATCGTATTTACCATTTGCTGAATCGGCGCAGTCAGCTTGGACGTAAACCAATAAGTGCCGAAGATGGCAAACAGGATGGCGCCGCCGCTAGTCACGCTAAGCGCCGCAACCAGCACCTGCAAATAATCGTCCAGCTCGTCCAAAATGCGGTTGACCTCCAGCATGGCGATGACCTTGCCGTCCTCGTACAACGGCACCCTCATAAAGAGGATACGCTCTCCGCCTTTCGTCAGCATGCCCGTATGATGAATCGCCTCGAACTGGGCGGGCAGCTCCATCAAAACGGGATGTGTGCCGGATATGTTCACGACCCGGTTATTGGGCACAATAATCCGGATCATTTCGTTGACATTATGATATTCCACCAGCAGATCCGGCGAATTGAGGCCCCGCCCGCTCTGTATTCGGGGATTTTCCAGCATCAGATTGACCTTTGTCGCAATGACCTCTTCTTCGCTTTGGGTCGTTATTTTGATCACGTAGAAATAAACGAATATATTGAAAAAAATCAAAATCAGGATAAGCCAAAATATCGTAAAAAGCGTAAAACGTTTACGCAGCGTCATGCATCCGGCTCCTTAATCATATATCCTACGCCACGCACCGTATGAATCAGCTTGTGCCGGTAGCCTTTGTCCAGCTTCTGCCGCAAGTACCGGATATACACGTCTACCAGGTTGGTTTCCCCGATAAAGTCATACCCCCATACTTCGGACAAAATATCTTCGCGCGACTTCTCCACATTGCGATTTTCCACGAGATAAACCAGCAGTTCGAATTCTCTCGGCGTCAGCTCGATCAAAATATCTTTGCGATACACCTTGCGAGTGCGAAGCTCAATGGACAAATCGCCTAGCTTGATCAGATCGGAGCCTTCGGCCTCGCGCGGATACTTCTGGAAAATCCGCAGAATATTGCGCACCCTCGCAAGCAGTTCCTCCATGGCAAAAGGTTTTGTTATATAGTCATTGGCTCCATGCTCGAAGCCGCTTACCTTATCGGGCACCGTATCCCTTGCCGTCAGCAAAATGATCGGCACCGGATTTCCCGCTTGCCGTATCAGCCGAAGCACTTCAATGCCGCTCATCTCCGGCAGCATGACGTCCAGCAGCACAAGCTGCCAATCGCCGCCCGAAGCCATCTCGTAGCCAGTGCGACCATCGCTTGCGACGCCAACGACATAGCCCTCATGCTCCAGCTCCAACTGCAATATGCGCGCGATTCCCGCTTCATCCTCAACCACAAGAACACGCTCGTTCATGAATTGACTCCTTCCATTGCATAGTACTTTCATCATAATGAAGGGGCTCCGCAAATGCAAGCCAGTCCATTCCAATCCATACGCCGGCAGTCGCTCTTCAGAGCTTCAAAACATCCCCAACAATAGGGCGAAAAGCCTTATCCAGCTCCTGCCCCAACACGGGATGCTCGGTGAGCCATCTCCCTCTCCAAAGCGTATCCAGCACCTCGCGGGCCGGCAACAACGGCACGACCGCGAGCGGAAGGGCCGGAAAGGAAGACAGCCACTCCTGCCTGCCCCGGAATTTCAAGTCCTTGTTGGCAATCCAGTGCAAATGCCGCCCCTCCTTCTCCAACTGCTCCTTAAGCGCAGCAAGCTTCAGAAGTTTGGGGATTTGCCATTTGGACAACGCAGGGTCGCCTACTGCAAGCACCAAGCTGGACTGGGACAGCATTCCTTGAAGAGCATCTCCATCCCAGCCGCTGGACAAATCGGCAATGACATATTCTCCTTCGGCCTCGCGCAGCGCTTGGCCAAGCAGCGCCGACCGGGGATTTGCGCTGCGTGATGATATCCCCTGAAGAGACAGCAATTGCACATGGATGGCGTTTTTTGCGCGGTTCAGCCCTCCCCGGCATATGCCCTGCTCCATATTGGGTTGACCCTCCCAGCAGCCCGGCAGCAGCTCCGTCCATTCGGACGCCAATCCGGCGTATTCCAACGCCGTTGTCGCCTTGCCCTCGCGAGCCAGCATCCAGGCAAGCGTCAGGGCCAGCGTGGTTGCGCCTGCTCCCGGAGTCAGCGACAAAACGCTGATCCATTTGGCCCGACTCCGGCGGAACGAGCCGCCTCCGCCGTAAGTCTGTTTCAGTCCTGCTTGCCGGCCGCCGCATTGCAGCATGACTTCGCGCACCTGGCGCATGCTCTGGGGACGGCGGCTTTTGTCCGGCTCCAGCATGTCGCTGAGCAGTTGGCGGGCCTCGGCGGTGAAGCGGCCCTCCAGCTTCGCCAACAGGCTTAGCTGCTCCTTGCGGCTGCCGTTCCCGATCATTCCGCCTCCCGATGCCAGGAAATACAACAGAGCGCCCAAGCCGTATACATCGCTTCTGGCATCGCTCTGGGCGCCCTGCCGCTGCTCCGGAGAAGCAAATCCCGCTGTGCCCAGCATAACCGTGTCATGGGTCTGTCCTACCTGAAATAAACGCGATATGCCAAAATCAATCAGCTTGACGTGTCCCCCGGCTCCAATCAGGATGTTGGACGGCTTCAAGTCCCGATGAATGACGGGAACCGGCTGCTCGTGCAGGTAAGAGAGCGCATCGCAAAGCTGGATACCAATCCCGAGCACGCACTCTTGCTCCAGTCCCCCCGAATGAACAGCTTCTATTCCCGTTATGCCCTCAAAATAGTCCATTACCAGCGCCTCGACATCATCAAGGCTTTTCGCCGGACAATAATCCAGCAGCTGCGGCAAATGAGGATGGTTAAGCCTCATCAGTGTGGCCGCCTCTTCACCCAACCCCTCTCTGCTATTTCCAGATACCCCGATTTTGACTGCCCGAACCATGCCTCCAAGTCGCAGATCCTCCGCCGCGTATACAATACCCATCCCGCCTTCTCCAATTATGCGTAAAATGCGGTATCGATCACCAATTATGTCGCCTTCATTTTTGCGGCGAGATCCCGGCGAACTATGACCTTGCAGCGGTGTTGTCCTTCTATATCCTTCGTTCACGCGTTCCATTTTTGGTTCCATCGTCATATCTCCTCTCAAGGCTTGGGCATAAAAAAATCCCGAACAATCCGTCAAAGACAGATCATTCGGGATTCTTTCCCTGTTTGCGTTATTGCCGAAACACTATTTTTTCTCTGCAAAAAGCGTTATTTCCTCGCGGTTATGAAACAACTGCTTGCTTCTCAGAATATGGAATCCCGTTCCGAGACGCTCTTTGACCTCCCGAATGCTTTGCAGCGGCTTGCGATGCATAAGCTTTACGGTAATAATGGCTTTTGCGCCTGGAGCCAGCGAATCCCTCAAATCAAGAACCAGCCTGCTCATTTGCATCGGACTCCAGCTCATATCACAAACAAGAAGGTCGTAGGAACCCTTCTCCAGCTTAATTTCCGAAGCGTTTATCTTCAGATGCCGGAGCGCCGGATGGCCTTGCAGGGAGGAATGTAATTCAGCGGGATCAACCGCCGTTACGTTTAGCCCTCGTTCCAGCAGCAGAGAAGTCCATCCGCCCGGAGCGGCGCCGATATCGATTGCTCGGGCAAATTGGCTATAGTCTAGACCAAAGGCTCTCTCCGCCTCCAGCAGCTTGAATTTGGCGCGGGATATCTGTCCGTCTTCCCGTTGGAAACGGACTGCGCCGCCCGGCCAATCCGATAGCATGTCATAGGGCGTTGCATAACCCGCGAACAAGTCATCCCGTGACGCATAAATCGAAAATATAACCTCGGGATGCTGTACATCGGGCTCAGCCCCTGCTTCCGTCAATACCGCTTCAAGCGCCGTTTTTGTTTCGGAAGCGCCATAGCTGAATGAGGAGCCGGCTGCTTTACGAAGATGAACAGCCGCTCTTTTCCCCTGAAAAAAAGACGAAGCCTCACGAAGAACATCGGCAAGCTTATCCAGATCACTGCTGTCGCCTGATGCGTCCAAAGAGATCTCGACGGGCTGAATATGGCGCAGAAACACTAGCTCGGAGCCATGCAGCGCATTCATCGTCGCGTCTTTGTCCAGCGGGCTTTCCATCCAGAAAACCTCGCCTGGAGAAAGCGGCTTGAAGCCGCAGCCCGGTATTATTTTTCGTATTTCTTCCATTGCATAAGGGGCATAGCCCTGATTAGCCGTTCCAATCCATAAACTCACGATGGGTTGCCTCTTTCATCCTGTCTTTTAGCGCGCCGCCCTCTGTCTCAGGACATTGCGGTGCTTGCGATTTCCTGAAGCAGTGAAGCCGGCATTGGTCCTCCGAACAATTGAGTGTCCGACGGAAGATGATGGCTCAATTCATGATACATGCTGACGCGGCCCGCTGCGCTGGAGGTATGGATATAGATACGGCGGGGAAACTTGCGGCTGGCGATTATATGCCGAACCACCTCCATGCCCGTAGGCTGTCCCCATCCCAAATCAAAGTCTAGCGACAGGATATCAACAGCCTCTGCCTCCAGCAGCAGGCGGCACTCCCGCGCATCCTTGGCGAGCACAAATCCGGCCGGGCAAGCCCGGTAGTCATCCAAATAGACATGAATCATGCGGCTTCCTCCTTCCCAATTCTGTTCGGCGCTGCCGTACAATCACTGCTTAGTTGACGGTTTGGCATTGCGGACAGCAATAGGCTTTGCGTGTCGCAACCGTTACTTTTGCTATTGTGCCGCCACAACGGCTGCACAGTTCGCCTTCGCGCCCGTATACCTGAAGCCGCTCTCCAAAGCCGCCGGATAACTCGTCTCCGGGAAAAAGCGGCTGGTTTTTAACGCCTCCGCTTGAAATCGACTGGCGAATCGTTTCGGCTATCGCTTTGTACAACGCTTCCCTCTGTTCGCGGCTTAGCTCCGGCACTTTGGCGTTTGGAGCAATGCCTGCCGCAAATGCGATTTCATCAGAATAAACCGGGCCAATGCCTGGCAAAAGCTTGGCATCCGTCAAGGCGGATTTAACATAACCCCGTTTTTTGGACAAGCTTTCATTCCATTTGGTCAATGTAAAGCGTTTGTCCAGTGGATCAAGCGCCTGGCCTCTTAAGCTTTCTTCCAATTGCTTCACTGACAGCAACCCGATCCCGTCGCTTTCCACGCCAACCAAAAAGAGGTTTTTGTCGCCAAAGGAAATGATCAAATCTCCCTTTATGCCCCTTGTTTCCTCCGCCGTGCAGAAATAAGGATAACCATGCTCATTAAAAGCGACAGTCAACCGTTTGCCGTTGTCCAGATGGAAAACGATCAGCCCATACCGGCGTTCCACAAACCAGATGCTTGTATCTACAAGCTCCTGCTCCTTGCTTTTTAACGGCTTAAATGCTTTGTTTTTTATAGTAAAGGCTGTAATCCGCAACCCTGCGCAGCGTTCTGCCAGCAAAGCCCGGTACAATTCCAGCTCCGGAAGCTCCAGCATGTAAATGTCATTCCTCCCTGATTGGCAACAAGCCTGTGTGCGCCGTTTGTTCACCGGCAATCCATTTCATTACATCATCCAAAGCTGGGCAGATCAAATCCGGTCTGCAGCCCGCCTTTTGCGCATACATCTCATAATTGTCACGGGTTGTTAATCCCGTCAGCACGAGCAGCGTGCCGCAACCGGCAGCTTTGCCCGCTGCTATATCCGTAGCCAAATTGTCGCCGATCACCCAGGTATCCTCCGCCTTGCAGCCCAATTGCTCTAAAGCGTAGTCCATTAAAATGGATGATGGTTTGCCGATCAATACCGGCTCGGCGCCGCTTGCGGCAGCCAGCATTGCTCCAATCGAGCCTGCGCCGGGTATAAAACCGTTATCCGATGGCAGAAGCAAATCGGGATTGGTCAACACATAGGTTGCGCCGCCTCTAATCCGGTCCACTGCAAGCGCTGCTTTTTCATATGTAAAGCAGCGGTCTATGCCCTGTACAACAAAGTCCGGCGCCTCGCCCTGAAGGTTTAACCCGGCATCCCGCAAAGACTCCAGCAATCCTTCCTCGCCTATTACATGGACGGTAGCCCCTGGCTTGCGGCTCGCTACATAAGCTGCGGCAGCTTGCGCCGAAGTGCATACATCGGCCGGTTCAGCGTCAATGCCCATGTCTCTCAACCGCTCGGCTACCTTGTTGGGCGAAGAGGACGAATTATTCGTAACAAAACGATAAGGCAAGCCTGCTTCCTTCAAGCAAACGATCAACCGGTCCGCGCCTTCAATGGCGTGTTTGCCGTGATAAATCGTGCCATCCAGGTCAATAAGCAGCGCTTTTGCTTTGAATGGTTCCAATTGTCTATTCCCCGCATTCCAAACGATGATGGACTCCCGTTTTGCGCCACAATCTCTCCACCCGTGCGCGCATGCCGTCCACATCGGATTTTCGTTTTCCTTTTCGCTTGAGCAGGGATTCCCGTTCCTCTGATCCCCGAAGCGCCAATTGCGCATAATGAAGACCCTGGTGCAAATCCTTAACCCGATGCTCAAAATGCATAGAAAGCTGGACGCAAGCTTCCTGGGCATCCGGACCGAGCCGGCTCCCGGAAATGCTGACGACCTTCTGCCACAATAACACAGCGCGCTCAAAGTTTCCAGCCTTCTTGTCACGTTCGGCTAGCTTCAGCCATAACGAGTTATCGGCATCCTTACCATCCGCCAAAAGGTACAGCGGTTCAGCCAGAGGGCCAAGCCCCATTTTCTCCAGCCACAAGCCGCTTCGGACAAGCTCTTCGGCTTCCTCCGGATAAGGAATGCGGTTAAAAATTTCGCCGCGAAGCAGCAGTCCAAAACGGACGGACAAGCAAACCAGAGACAACAAATCGCTTTCATTGTGCCGGAAGACGCCATCAAGAGGGGCGGGATCTCCGCTGGCCAAATATTGAAAATAGAGGCTAGGCGCAAGCGAACCCGGCACATCCTCCACGCGCTGTATGCCAAGTCTTTCTTCTTCCACATAACTCAGCTTAAGCGAAGGCAGCGTATTGCGCCAGATTGAACGCGACGGGTGCAAAAAATCCAGATGTTGCGGGTCTTCCGAAGGCAGAGGAATTGAATTCATAATCATTCGGCTTTTGACAAGGGGCCAATCGAAGCTTTTGCCATTGTAGGTCGCAAGATGACTGCAACGGCCGATCCGAAGCGCAAGGTCGTGCAGCATGGCACGTTCCTCCGAGGGATGGCGAATCAAATTTTGTTCCACGACCCAGAACCCGTTCTCCATATAGGATAGACCCACCATAAAGGGAACATTGCCGGTTCCCGAGCCAAGCCCCGTCGTTTCCAGATCCAGATAGAGTATGGCTTCCTCCCCTATTTCGCCACGGCTGTGATGAAACATCCGCAAACCTTCCTCGGCATCCCGCCATTCGCTCAGCGCATGTATGCCATGACGATGAGTAGCGGGATATTGAGTCCGGCGTTGAAGATAACTTCCCTTATCCGTTTGGCGCAAGACAACCCCCATTGCCCGCCAGGCCGCTTCAGCAGGGTCGGTCTCCTTCTCTTCCACTGACGAATCTGGCAAAGCTGCAGAACGGGAGGGCGATGTTTCTTCTCCCCCTCCGCGTAGCCTGTTCATTCTATCTCTGAAACCGCTCATTCCGCTCCACCTACTTCCGTAAGCAGCTGCATGGCCTGTTGCTTGCCCAAGAGTCCAACTTCCTCGATCGGACCAACGCATGCCGGGCAGCCGCTCAGACAGGAGCAGCGGGAAATAAGCGCTTTGGCCCGCCGGATCAGCTCGTCATGCACCTGGTACAGCCGCTCGCTCAGACCGATTCCGCCAGGATAACGGTCATAGAAATAAATGGTTGGGCGTCCGGTATGAACCGCCTTCACCTGAGGCACGACACGGATATCGAAGGGATCGCACATCAAGTACAGCGGGGCGATATGTACCAGAACGTTGGCGATGCCAAGCAGTGCAAACTGCATTTCGTTTTTGCTCCGCCGCGCCGCAGCTTCCTCGTTGAAGGAGAACCAGTAGCCGCTCGTATGCAGCTCCTCCTCCGGAAGATGGATGGGGCCGGAACCGATATTTTCATGAGTGCGCAAACGAATTTTTTTGAAAATAGTCGCCTTGGCGTTGACGGTCAACTCTCCATATTGCCGCAGCAGCTCTCCGGTTACGGCTTCCTTGTCCACATGAAGCACTTTCAGCTCCACTGCCAGCTGCGCATCGGTGTAATAATCGACGTCAACCTGCCGCACGTATGCTTTTTTCTCAGGGTGGTCCAGCTTTTCCACCTGGTATTGGACGCCTTCATGAATGTAGATGGCTTCCTCGTGAATAAGCGTTGGAGCGCTGAAACGGTCCACCTCTCCTAACACCCGGTGCTGGCTATCCGTCATATCGACAATAACGAAATTCTCCTGGGCGGCGGACCGCAGCGAAATGTTGTGGGCGGGAAAAGACTGGTTCATCCAATACCAACGGTCGTCGGCATAATGCAGCACCTTTTCCTCCACCAGAAACTCCATCAAATCCTCCAGTTTTTCGCCTCCGAAGGTTTCTCCTCTATTGAAGGGCAGCTCATATGACGCGCACTTTACATGGTCGATCAGAATAAGCAGGTTATCGGGATGAATAAGCGCCCGTTCAGGCGGGCGATTAAAGAAAAAGTCCGGATTCTGAATCATGTATTGGTCCAGCGGATTGCTGCTTGCCACCATAAAGGTAACCGAGCTTTCCTGCCGCCGTCCCGCGCGGCCGGATTGCTGCCAGGTGCTGGCTACCGTTCCTGGATATCCGTTAAGCACACAAGCCTGAAGCTGTCCGATGTCTATGCCAAGCTCCAACGCGTTGGTGCTGACAACGCCGCGAATTTCGCCGCTCCGCAGCCCCCGTTCGATTTCGCGCCTCAGGTTGGGCAGGTACCCTCCCCGATAACCTCTGATGGTTGACGGCGACAGCTTATCCCGCACCAGCTCCTGCAAGTAGGTCAGCAGAAGCTCGACCCGAACGCGGCTGCGCGCAAACACGATTGTTTGGATTCCCTGCTTCAACAGCCGCGCCGCCAGCTTCCTCGTTTCCAGCACGCTGCTTCTGCGGATGCCAAGCTGCTTGTTGACAACGGGCGGGTTATAAAACACAAAATGTTTTTCGCCCATCGGCGCTCCGTTGTTGTCAACCAGGGCCACCGTCTCCCCGATAAGCGCTTCCGCGTGCTCTCGCGGATTATCGATCGTTGCGGACGCGCAAATGAATTGCGGCTTGGATCCGTAAAAAGCCGCTATCCGCTTCAGACGACGAATGACATTGGCGACATGGCTGCCGAATACGCCACGGTAGGCATGCACTTCGTCGATCACGATATATTTGAGGTTTTCAAACAGCTTGACCCATTTGGTATGATGCGGCAAAATCGCGGAATGAAGCATATCGGGATTCGTCACCACGATATGTCCGGCATTGCGGATCGCATTTCGAACCGTGGGAGGCGTATCCCCGTCATAAGTGTGCGTCTTGATATCTACGTCCATCAAGTTCGCAAGCTCCTGCAGCTCCGCTACCTGATCCTGCGCTAGCGCTTTGGTAGGAAACAGATACAGCGCTCTTCCTTCATCATTGTCCAGCAGGCTTTGCAGAACGGGCAGGTTGTAGCAGTAGGTTTTGCCAGAGGCGGTCGGGGTTACCGCTACGACATGTTTCCCTTGGCTGACGGCATCAAAGGCTTCCGCTTGATGGCGATACAAGCCGTTAATGCCCCTTCCGCTAAGCGCATCCCGTAAACGCTGATGCAGCAAAGACGGCAGCGGCGCAAATTGAGCCTCCCTGGAAGGAATCGTCCTCCAGTGCGTTACGTTGCCCATGATCTCCGTGTCCTGTCGGATATGGTCCAGCCATTCCTCAAAGCTGCCAGCCTTGCCTGTCCATCTGTTCATACTCCCCATCACTCCCCGTTTCCGTTCCATGAAGCCTTGCCCCTCCCGGCAAAGGCTTCCGCTGTTCTATATTGTACAGAATACATGTTCGGTGCGCAATGCTATTTGCCCTGCATTTCATCGCGAACCGTGGAACGCCGGGGAATATCAACGCAGCTTCCATCTGTTGCAGCAAAAACAGACGGGAATACAGACTTGGCCTCTTCCTCCAGCTGCGACAACTCTTCGTTCCCGTATCTGCCGCTAAAATGCGTCATTGCCAGCTTTGCGGCTCCCGCAGCAAGCGCAGCTTTTGCCGCTTCGGTCGTTGTGCTGTGCCCGAATTCATGGGCTTTCTCTTCCAATCCGGCCGCAAAGGTTGCTTCATGCACCAGCAGATCGGCATTCCGCGCAAGCTCACCCACCGCACTGCAAGGGCTTGTATCGCCGAGTATCGTCACTACCCGCCCTGGCACCATGCCGTCGGTAAAGTCTTCCGGCTTCACAATGCTTCCGTCCGGAAGCTCCACGCTTTCTCCCCGCTTTAGCTTTCCGAAAGCGGGACCTGATTCCAAGCCGCGGTCCTTCAGCTTCTCCGCCATCAGCCGTCCCGGTCTGTCGTTCTCCGTCACGCGATAACCAAAGCACGGAACCCGATGATGAAGCAGCCGGGCATCGACCTGAAGCAGATCATCCCGGTAAAAGGCGTCAAGCCCTCCGTCTTCCTCCAGCTCGATAATGGTCAGCTCGTACTCCACATGCGTTCCGCTTATGGCGAAAGTGGTTTCCACATAGCTCTTTAACCCTTTTGGGCCATATATCTTCAGCGGGCTTGTCCCCCCGTCAAACGACCGGCTTCCCAGAAGTCCCGGCAATCCAAACAGATGATCGCCATGCAGATGCGTAATAAAAATCGCTTCCAGACGGGACAGCTTAAGCGGCAAATGAAGCAGGCTATGCTGAGTTGCTTCGCCGGCATCAAACAGCCACCAGCCGCGGGGCTCCGGAAGCTGCAGCGCAATGGCGCTTACATTGCGATGTTTAGCCGGCCGGCCTGCGCCGGTTCCCAAAAACCACATTTTCATAATTTCCTGATTGCCTCCTTCATACGGCACTCCTGTATTTAGCGAAAAAAGCCTCCTCCATCCGATCTTTCCAGTCGAATGGAGGAAGGCCCTTAAAGAGGTGGTTCAAAAAGTCTGCTTCCCATTACGAAATATGCCTAGCAGCATAACTCGATTTTTATACTTTTTCAACATTAAAATATTGCGCTTCCGGATGGGCGAACACCATTGCGGATACGGACGCCTCGGGCTCCATCATAAAACCTTCCGTCAGCTCCACTCCGATATCCTCCGGCTTCAATAGCTGGAACAGCGGCTCTTGGTCCTCCAAATTAGGGCATGCCGGATATCCAAACGATACACGGATACCTTGGTAACGCGCGCCATGTCTCTGTTTCATTGTCATTTCCGGCGGGTCAGGGTAGCCGGAAAGCTCGCGCATCATATGATGGATCTTTTCGGCAAGTCCTTCCGCGGTCTCCAGCGCAACGGCTTGCAGCGCATGGGAACGAAGATAATCGCCCTTGTCTTTCCACTCATTGGCTAATTCGCGAATGCCTTGGCCCGCAGTTACGACCAGGAAGCCAACATAATCCATTACGCCGCTTTCCACCGACTTCAGGAAATCCGCCAGACAAAGATGCGGCTCAACCGCTTGGCGCGGGAATGTAAACCGTTTGATCTCTTTGCCGGGTTCATCCGGATCATACACAATAACATCGTTGCCGCTGGACTGGGCCGGGAAAAAGCGGTACATGGCATGCGCACGCAGGTAACCTTCCTTGCCGCCCTCCGCAAAGATGGTTTCGACCGTGTCTTTCAAATGCAGCGCTTTTTCATTGCCCTCCGCCAACAGCTTTTCGACGGTTCCTTTAATCCCCAAATGATGGCCCAGCAGCATCTGCATATTGACATACGGCACGATATGCGGAATCGGCACGTCTCGCAGGACGTGGCGCTGACAATCCGGCGGCGCAAACACAGGAGCGTCCGGGGAAATTTTGGAGCGAACCGCCCGCGTCAGCTGCGGCATCGGTTTTACCGTCTCCTCTTCCGCTGCCCCGGAAGCTTTGTAAGCTGCCAATTCTTCTTCAAGACGCTGGCGATGCTCCGGATCCATCAGCTTGTTGGCGATATCCAGCCCGTCCATAGCGTCTTTGGCGTATAGAACCAATCCGTCGTATTCCGGGCCGATTCTCGTTTTAGTAAATTTGCGCGTAAGCGCAGCGCCTCCTACCAGTATAGGCGCGCTGATGCCCGCATTGCGCATATCCTGAGCGGTAATGACCATCTGCTGCGCAGATTTGACGAGCAGACCCGACAAGCCGATTGCATCGGCTTTTTCCTGGCGGTACGCTTCGATCAATTGTTCAGGCGGAACCTTGATTCCGAGATTGATGATTTTGTATCCGTTGTTGGAAAGGATAATTTCCACCAGGTTTTTGCCGATGTCGTGCACATCGCCTTTTACCGTGGCCAAAATAATTTTACCTTTGACGGAGCTTTCTTCCTTCTCCATAAATTGCTCCAAATGGGTGACGGAAGCCTTCATCACTTCCGCGCTTTGCAGCACTTCTGCAACAATCAGTTCATTGCCGTTGAATAATCGACCTACTTCTTCCATGCCCCTCATAAGCGGCCCGTTGATGATTTCCAGAGGCACATACTTTTTGAGCGCTTCGTCCAAATCCGGAATAAGCCCTTCCTTTGTTCCTTCCACAATGTAGGAAGCCAGGCGTTCCTCCAGCGTCAAGGTGGAGATTTTTTCTTTTTTCTCTACCTTTTTATTACGGAACGCCGCAACGAACGCCGCAAGCGTATCGTCATTGGTATCGTAGATCAGCGCCTCCGCCAGTTTGCGCTCCTCCTCTGGTATAGAGGCATAACGCTCCAGCTTTTCCGTGTTGACAATGGCATAATCCAGCCCAGCCTTAGTTGCATGGTACAGATAAACCGAGTTTAATACCTCGCGTCCTGCATCAGGCAGACCAAAGGAAATGTTGCTCAATCCCAGAATCGTTTTGGCGCGCGGGAATTTTTCCTTAATGGAACGAATGCCCTCCAGCGTCTCCACCGCAGAACCGATATATTGCGGGTCACCGGAGCCAACCGGAAACATATTAGGGTCAAAAATAATATCTTCCGAATTAATGCCGTATTTTTCCGTCAACAGCTTGTAGGAACGCTCCGCGACCTCCAGCTTGGCTTCACGGGAAACAGCTTGCCCCCGCTCGTCAATCAGAATCATAACAACGGCCGCGCCGTAACGATGGATAAGCGGAACGATCTGTTCAAATTTGCTTTCGCCATCCTCCAGATTGATGGAGTTAATGATGGCTTTGCCCTGTGAATATTTCAAGCCCAGCTCGATAATATGGTCATACGTGGAATCCAGCATGAGCGGCGCTTTAATCTTCTTGACCACCTGGGGCAAAAATTGCTGCACCGCGTACGCCTCGTCGATGTCGGTATCCTGCAGGTTGATGTCAATGACATGGGCGCCGCCCTTTACCTGCGATCTTGCGATTTCCGACGCTTCGTCAAACTTCTCTTCCTTGATCAGGCGTTTGAATTTGCGCGAACCGGATATATTTGTACGTTCGCCGATCATGATGGGGCGATTGTCATCCTCGATAAATACGGTATCGATGCCGGATACAGCATCGGGATGAGCTCCCATCGTTCTGCGCGGCTCGTAAGCCGCCATGGTTTCCGCCATGGCCCGGATATGGGCGGGCGTCGTTCCGCAGCAGCCGCCAGCCATATTCAGCCAGCCCTGCTCCGCAAACGCGGCAAGCTTGCGCGCCAGGGACTCTGGAGACTCGTGGTACTGCCCATTTTCATCGGGCAGACCCGCATTGGGGTAACAGCTGACTGCCGCACCGGCAATTTCGCTTAACGTCCGGATATGGTCGCGCATAAATTCCGGACCGGTGGCGCAGTTCAGACCGACCGATACGGGCTTCAAATGCTCCAGCGAGATATAAAAGGATTCGATGCTTTGACCCGCAAGCGTAGTGCCCATCGGCTCGATTGTGCCGGATATCATAATCGGCACTTCTATTCCCGATGTCTCAAACGCGTTGCGAATGCCGATGCTGCCTGCCTTGACGTTAAGCGTATCCTGCGAGGTTTCCAGCAAAAGCGCATCCACGCCCGCCTCCAGCAAAGCAAGCGCCTGCTCGTAATAGCTTTCTACAAGCTCGTCAAAAGTTACGCCGCCAGTAACGGACAACGTTTTGGTGGTTGGTCCCAGAGCGCCCGCCACATAACGAGGCTTCTCCGGCGTGCTGTATTTCTGCGCGGCGTCAATCGCAAGCTTGGCAGCCGCCAAATTGATCTCTCTTGCTTTTTCAGGGATATCGTAATCCGCCAGCACGACGCTAGTCGCGCCAAAGGTATTGGTTTCCAAAATATCCGCGCCCGCTTCCAGATATTGCTCATGGATGGACGTTATGACGTCCGGACGGGTTAATACCAGCATTTCATTGCAGCCGTCCAGCTCGGCTCCGCCAAAATCATCCTCGTTCAAGTCAGCTTGCTGAATCATCGTACCCATCGCGCCGTCCAGAATCAATATGCGCTCCTGGAACAGTTGTTGTAAGGTCGGCTTCGACACGTTGCTACACCCTTCCCGAAATCATTAACAAATAGTTTAGCAGAATCCCTTTTAGGTGAAAAGGTTTCTCATCGACATTTGATGCTGTTTGTTTTATAATTATTATATCATTTAATTTCTATTGGAAAAGAGGGAATGATCATGGCTGAAATTAGAATTCGCAACACAGAGGAACGTATTAAAGGAGAGGAAAACGTTCAAGCTTTCCTGAAAAGCCAAGGGGTTCTCTACGAACACTGGAATCCTGCCAAGCTGCCGGCAGAATTGCAAAATAAATTTGAACTGTCCGATGAAGAAAAAGCGCAAATCCTGGAGACATTCCAAGATGATATCAATAATCTTGCCGCTCGGCGCGGCTATCTGACATGGGATATTATTTCCCTCTCGGATGCGACTCCAAACCTGGATGAGCTTTTGAAAAAATTTGAAAATGTACACACCCATACAGAAGACGAAGTACGCGCCATTACAGCGGGACGCGGCATCTTTGTCATCAAGGGCGCTGACGAAGTTGGTTACTTCGATGTTGAGCTGGAAGCGGGAGATGTTATCTCCGTATCCGAGGACACGCCGCATTTCTTCACGCTGATGGAAAACCGCCAAATCGTAGCCGTTCGCCTGTTCATTGAAACAGAAGGCTGGATCGCGCATCCTTATGCTGATGAGAAATTCCAATCGAAATAAGCAGCCTCGCATTTAAAAATGCAGTAAAGCCCTCGCTCCGGCCCAAGCCGGGCGGGGGCCTTTTTTGCTACCTATAAACTTGCGTCTCTATTCCTCAAGCAGGGCCAAGAGCTCATGCAGACTGGAAATTTCATGACTAGGCACGATTTCATCATTCCGTACCGCTCCGTGGCGGTTAATCCAGACGGAGGTCATGCCAATTGTGTTGGCGCCCAAAATATCGGTAGTCAACTTGTCGCCTACCATGATCCCTTCCTCCGGCTCAATGCCGAGTCGCTCCAGCGCATGCTTGAAAATAGACGCCGCTGGCTTGCCTTCCCCGAATTGGCCTGAAATAATGATATGATCAAAATAAGGCATCAGTTCAGGCACCCCGTCCAATTTTTCCTGCTGCAAATCCGGGGAACCGTTTGTAAGCAGAAGCAGGCTGTACTTGCCCTTAAGAGCATCCAAAACGGCAAACGTTTCATCATAGACCAACGGGCGTTTCCGGCGCTCGGCTGGAAACTGCTCCGCAAGTTTTGCCCCAAGCTCTTCATTGTCTACGCCAAGCGCTTTGAGTCCAAGCGTCCATGCAGCCTTGCGGTAGCCTGGAGCCAGCGCTTGAAGCTTGCGGAACTCCTCCTGTTCGCCAGCGGTAAAGTTAGCCCAAAGCCCCTCGAAAGGATTGATGCCGATCATTTTTGTAAACGGAAACGTCTCATAGGACTCGTAAAGCGCTCTCGCTTCCTTGCGAACGGCTTCCTCAAGCTCTGCCCCATCAACCCCGGCTTCAGCCGCGCCTGCCTCGCAAGTTGCGTGGAAAGCTTCCTTTACGCTGCGGTCATCCCACAGCAACGTATCGTCCAAGTCAAATAATACCGCTTTTTTAGCCATGTTCCCCTACACTCCCATTTTTTATTTTTGCTCAAATTCGATACCGTGCGCTGCAGCAAACGATTCCAGCCTTGCCGCCATATCATCCGTTTTGAAACGGTTCAGCAAACGCGAAAAAGTCCAGCCTCCGCCTTTTTTCGGTCTTACGACAACATAACCTTTCAACACGGTAATCCGCTCAATATCGGCAGCCTTGACCCTTTTGTCGCCCGTAAAGCGGCGCGATTGCACATAATCCTTGCCAACGTTCAAATAAGGACGACGGAAGAAAAACAGCGCCGCCAGCGCGATATAGGCAATTAAGGTTGTCCAATACATTGCCCCGCCCTGGAAATTAGGATCGGTTTGCATGAGAACATTGTAAGCCCCTACAAACAGCAGCAGCATAACAGGCATAATGATATTGCGCCCGGTAAAACGGTCAATCTTCTCCGCGCTGGGAGTCATCATGCTGTGACCCTGTTTCTTCCTTGCTTTATTAATGGTACTCATATTTTTACGTACTTTGCGTTCCCATGAGCGTGACACTGCCATTCCTCCGCTTCATTATTATACATGCTGCTCTTTCCGGCAGCCGGAGCCTGCCTCTTGCCTATGTCGGAAAACCGAACCTTTGAACTCGAACGATTAGACCTTATAGCAAGGGACGGCGGAATTTCTCGATAAAACGATCCGGATAGTCCTGGGGCAGGGCGCTGGCCTGATCCAGCTTGTCCCATAGCTCCTGGGGCAGTTCCCAGCCCGCAGCCCCGATATTATCCTCAAACTGAGCCAACGTGCTGGCGCCAAAAATCGGCGAAACGATTCCTTCTTTCCCCAGCAGCCAATTAAGCGCGGTTTGGGCAGGCGTTTTTCCCACCTGACGGGCCGCGTCCAGCAGCGTATCCAGTATGTAAAAATTACGTTCGGTATTCCGATATTGCCACGAGCTTTCACCCGCTTTTGCCGTTAAACGGCCTTCCGTCGGCTCCTCGCGCCCGTATCTTCCCGTCAGGAAACCGCCTCCAAGCGGAGCCCAAGGAATGAGGCCAACCTTTTCCTCCAGGCAAAGCGGCATCATTTCCCTATCCATCTGCCGGCTGACAAGGCTGTATTGCGGCTGGAGCGATACAAACCGAACGTAACGGTTGACATCGCTGCAAGCCAGGCTTTTCATCAGCTGCCATGCAAAAAAGTTGGAGCAGCCAATGTAGCGAACTTTGCCCGACGTAACCAGATCATCCAAACTTCGCAGCGTCTCTTCGATCGGCGTCGCCTGATCCCAGGCATGAACCTGATAAAGATCGATATAATCCGTCTGAAGCCGCCTGAGGCTGGCATCGACCTCGTCCATGATGTGTTTGCGCGACAAACCAGCCCCGTTTACGTGAGGCGAGGTTACCATCCGAACCTTGGTAGCCAGCACTACCTCCGAACGCTTGCCTTGTATGGCCTTTCCGACAATTTCCTCCGAACGCCCGTTAACATAAACGTTTGCCGTATCCAGAAAATTGCCGCCCTTGTCCAGAAACCGGTGAATCATTTCTATAGAATCGCCTTCGCTGGTCGTATTGCCGAAAGTCATCGTTCCCAGACACAATTCGGATACTGCAAGCCCGCTTTTCCCTAGCAAATGGTAGTTCATCGGTTAAACCGCCCTCCAAACTTAATGCGTGATGTTGTTTTCTTCGTCTTCTACATATTTAATAGTGTCCAGCTGCTGCCTGAAATTCTGTTTGAAATTATTCAGGTATTGCTGGCGCAGCTCGTCACGCTCTTTTGTTTCTTCATCGCTTAGTCCTACCGTTTTGTTCTTGCGCGACAATTCATTAATTCTGGCAATCAACTTGTCAATATCCATTACTCTCTGCTCCCTCCGGTCATGCTGCAAAAATCACTTCTCCTTACTTTGACACTTCCAGCGCCTCATTGTCAAGGTATAAGCGACCTCTGCAAGCCTTTGAAAGCATACAAATAAAAAAGCAATAAGGCCTGCGTAACGCAACAGGCCTTATTGCTATCTATGACTAATGGGATATGAAGGAAGCGCGATGAGACAAAGTGATCCTTACTTATAATTCAGGAAGTATGAGCCTTTGGCCAGGCATGATGGCAGAGGTCTGCAAGCCGTTCCGTTCCTTAATCATGTGTACGACATACCGGATATCCTGACCCCCGTCGCTATGGCGACCGGCAATGCCCCAGAGAGTGTCGCCGCTGCCCACTGCAATTACAATTTCGTTACCGGAAGGTTCCGCAACCGTTTCCGGCAAAGCATTGGTCACGGCAATCAGAAAGCATGTGGACAACACCGCAAATAATACCGCGCTGACAATAGCTTTCAGCATGTGGCCTCTAATCCAATTGGCAACCTGCCGGAGACCGGAGATCTTCTCCTGTGTCTTTCCTATAGCGTTCATAACATGAATGGACTTGTAAGAGCTATTGCTTGAACTCATCATTAGCATATTCAGCACCCCAAACGTTTGTTCTGTTTTTAAGATAACACGAACAAATGTTTGCGGTCAATACAAAATGCGAACTTTTGTGCTTGAGAACTTATGTTTGTACGAACCTCGGTTCTGTGCTATAATTTGTCACAATAAGCATGAATGGAGATGATGGAAGTGTCGAAGATTTCCAAGCGACAAAATTCGATTCTTGATTTTATCAAGCAGGAAGTCAAGGATAAGGGTTATCCCCCGTCCGTACGAGAAATTGCCGAAGCTGTCGGATTGCTCTCCAGCTCCACGGTACACGGCCATCTGGACCGTTTGGAAAAGAAGGGTTTTATCCGCCGCGACCCCACGAAGCCTCGCGCGATCGAAATCCTTAACCAGGATCCCAATGACAACGTCATTCCGCTTCCCGTAGCGCAGGTGCCAATCGTGGGCAAAGTTACCGCAGGCCTGCCCATTACGGCGACGGAGAATATAGAGGATTATTTCCCGCTTCCTTCCCATTATGTAGGGGACAGCAACGTTTTTATTCTTAATGTTATTGGCGACAGCATGATTGAAGCCGGCATACATAACGGCGACTATGTGATTGTGCGACAGCAGCAAACGGCCAACAACGGCGAAATCGTGGTTGCGATGACGGAGGACGACGAGGCTACCGTCAAAACGTTCTACAAAGAGAGGGATCACATTCGCCTGCAGCCCGAGAATGCTTCCATGAAACCGATTCTGCTGCCTAATGTGACCATTCTGGGTAAAGTAATCGGATTGTTCCGCGACATTCACTGAAGTGCGACCAGCACCTCTCTCTGAATTCTTTTGGAGACGTTTAGCGGGGTGAGCAAGATGTTAACCTATTCTACAATATAAAGCGCAGGTTTCGGGATGCATTGCAGCATTTCCTTAGGACTTGCGCTTTTTGTCTACATAAGGAGGGCAATGATGATAGACCAACTGCCAGCAATTCTGGATCACAAAGTAAACCTGGACGAGATCCAGTCCGTTGCTTACGACTCGGAGACGATAAAGTCGGATAGCGGCGAAATCATTACGCAGCTTCGCTATTTTAGCATTGACACCACCTATGGTGAATACATAGAAATTCACTCCGATTCCGATGATGAGAAATATGCCTTGCTCTATGGGATGTTTTATTCCCAGTTGCCCGATCATGAGGAGTCGGAAAACGTCTCACTCGAGCTGTATCAAGCAAATAAATAAAGAAAAAGCAAAAACCATCTCGCAAGAGATGGTCCATCATTTGTGCGTATGAATGGCGGGGCCGCCCGTCCCTCCTGTTGTATTTCTTACCCTTCCCGTTTGGGCGCCCGCAGCTGTTCTCCCAGTTCCTCAATGTATTGAGTCATTTTATTGCTGATCTCCATCCGCAGCGCTTCCCGCGCAATGCCAAACCGCTCTTCGTATCCCCGGCACAAATAGCGGTGATACAGAATTCCGTCCCCGGTTTCATCCGTAAACACTTTAATGTTACGCCGTTTCAGAGATCGCTTCAGGTCATAATATTCATCCGTTGTACGCAACATAAATATTTCAAGACAACGAATGTTCAGGTCCTTGAGGGGAAGCCGCGACACGCGGATATGCTCCATCCCCTTCTGCAGCATTGCAATGATATGCGGAAACATAATGTAGTCGCGTATCATGGTCAATTCCTCTAATCCAGGACGGCCGCTAACGGGAATTTGGCCACGCTGGTCATGCTGCTCCTGATGTTCCGTCAAAAGCATCTTGGATTTCCATCTTTCGTTTCCGTCAAGCTTGCTCATTCAAAGCCCCCCGTTTTGTGCCGTCCGCCTCTGCTCGCAGCAGCAGAGCGAATGCGGTCCCGTAATGACTTCATTACGATGTCCTGCCACGATTGTTAACCGGCTCCATAAACAGAACATTTGTTCTCATTCTATATGATTCATCATTTCCTTGCAACCACTAAAATATCCCTACCCGGCCCAAAAAAAACAGGCCTGGATTTCTCCAACCTGTTCTTGGCATTATTTTGCTTAACGATGACGTTAAAGGGATAAACATACGTTGTCCCTTACTTCAGGACAATGATTCTCCTGATATTCATATGATCAAACAGGTCCTCCCACTCCAGCTCTTGCCCATACGGATCGCGGTAATACGGGGCAACGGCCGGCAAATACCCCATTAGCAAGCCCGTACCGCCGCATACCATCCCGCCGCCGTCTCCGCCCTTGAGCAAAAAGGAGGTTTCTCCCGAGATCAGCTCATATTGATAAGGATCGCCTGCAAAACAAAGCCCGAATCCGTTTGGCTTCTCAAGGTCATATCCTTTCTCCTTGCCGGCTGAGTCCGCCCCATCCTCGTCGCCGAAATATTTTACCCGCAGGCTGTAATCAAAGCTGTCTCCCCATGGAAACAGGGTGCGGCAGCCGCCGCCGTACAGGTATTCCCACTGATCCTCGTTAGGCAGCGAAAAACCTTCTGATGAAAGCTCTTCAACAAGCCCTCCATAAGTCAATTCTTCATCAAAAAGATAACATCTTACGGCGTCTTGTTCCCGAACAAATTTGAAGCTGTTGTAGCACGTATATTCGTTATAGCCGGAGGTTTTGAACTTTTCCAGCTCCTCGTGAAAATCCTCGTAGTCATAGGCTTCCTCATCCTGCTCGGCAACCTCGATCCAGCCAATTCCGCGCGCGTAACGTTCAACCAGCATCGGCGGAATGTCAGCCTTGCGGACCGGGGACATCATGCTTTTCAAAAAGGCGGTGCCATCCTCCACATCGTATTCATCCAACGTAGCCCGGAATTCCTCCTCCGTGTCTTCGTCCATTCCTTCTTGCCAGTCCTCCCAGCCAAGCGTCACCGCATCTCCCGGAACATAAACAAACTCTCTATCTCCATAGAGATATACTCCCGTTTCCAGAGCAGTTCCAAACCTTTCAAAAGACGCAAGTCCTTTATAAGAAAACCCGCCAGGCAGCGCCTGCACAAGCTCTTTCAGCCATGCATCCTTCGCCGCCGCAGGCAAGTCCGAAAAAACCGATTTCGTCCAATAGGCCATTTCCTGTCCCCTCTCAGTCAAACTCTGGTCACTAGAAGTATACTATAATAAACCAGCTTCCAACTATGGCGCTCCTAAGAAAAGTAGAGGAATGCGATTTTCTCAGCTGTTCTCGTGGCCAAAGCTTGCGTCGTCAGAGTCGGATTCGGGCCGCCTATTCCATTGTAATGGACGCTATTATCCGCAATAAACAGCCGTTTGACTTGGTAGGCTTCGCAATTGACATCTACCACGTGTCCTATTCTCATCGTACTTTCCAGATGAAGCATAAAGGAAAAAGGCGTATCTGAGCGGATAATGGAGCGGGCGCCCGCTTGCTGCAGCGTCTCTGACGCATATCTGGCCAATTGATCGCGCCGCTTCAACGTTTTGGCGCTTGGCGTGTAATGGATAACCGGAATCGGGCCGTTTTCATCCCTGAGCAGCGGATCTACCTCCACCCGGTTGTGGTACAACGTTTCATCGTCTGTAAGCAGCAGCATCGTCATCGTTCTTGTGTAATTCATCATGAGCTCTTTCAGTTGAGGACCTGCGACCATGCCTCGAATATCCCAAGGTTCGCCTTTCGCAGGGGGATTTAAGGCGTTGTATCCAGCCTCGCTGAAGCCGTAGGTCAAATAAGACATCAGTCCGGGGCTAAGGCAAGAAACCTGGAAAATCCCGATGCCCGGTATGTCGACCCGCGCGCCCGATGTATGTCCCGCATAAGGATACACCTGGTTTACGCCCATCACCCGAAGCAAATCCCGTTCGTCGAATACGCCGCCAACCCAGTCGAAGCAATGATTGGTCAAACCCCTGCCCACCCAATCATTGTGCGGAAGATCGGAGTTCAGCCATAAGCGCGGCGATTCGATACAACCTGCGGCCATGACCACCACTTTAGCCGACAACTCGCCGATCTCGCCAGACCATGTATCCCTGAACAAAACGCCGCTTGTCCGAACTCCTCCTTGGGCATCGGCTTCGGTCAGCACTTTTATGACAAAAGAATTTGGGCGAATGGCTACACGGCCTGTCTTAAGCGCCAGCGGCACATAGCTGACCAGCGTGCTTCTTTTGGCAATCCGGTCAACGGAGGGCCCTACGCTGCATCCGTTTACGCAGTTCCCTTTGAGCGTGCACCCTTCCATATGGGACAACTGCTCCAGCGAATAATTAGGGTCCATCAGATGTTCGTTGACGGGCAAAATGGCGTTGGGGTTGGGCCGGTACCCGGGCTGAGTGACGTTGAGGGTGGGATTCAGGCTCCAGCCCGCTTTTTTGGCGCCGTAATAAAACAATTCCTCCTTCGGTGTCGTAGGCGAAAATTGTACAGGCAACGTGGCCTCCGCTTTTTCGTAATAGGGCATCAGTTCGCGATAGCTGATCGGCCAAATCCCGTCAATTGCAGACGGAAAGGCGCGAGGAGATTGCGTCCAGTAATGCTGGGTTGTTCCTCCTACGCCTGCAACCTGCCAAATCGCTCCCTTTCCTGCTATCATCCGGTGCCACGGAGGGCGGCCGCGGTCGGCGGGGCCAAAGCGGAACGCGCCGGAAACCATGTCGTTCATATTATTTTCGTAGCCGTTGTAAATTTTTTTATAAATTCCGATATCCAGGTCGCCGTATTCCGAGCTCCATTCCCCGCCTCGTTCGCTGTTCGGATTTTCCCATTTTTTATTTCCGTACCAGGGACCTGCTTCAAGCACCAGCACATTCAATCCGGCTTCGCCCAGTTCCTTGGCCACAACGGCTCCGCCGCCCCCCGAACCAATGACAATGACGTCGGCATCGAAAGCCTTTTCAGCTTGATACAACAGTTGACGTCCCTCCTTCTCTCACAATGGTTAATGGAGATCCCATAAAAACCCGATAGCCGGGCTGCACCCCGGGATAGCCGACTTGACTCCAGCTAACGGGAAAATATTGCAGCCTGCGGTCAACCGGCGTCATCAGACGCGTACTTCCGTAGGCGGGCCATTCGGAATAATTGCCAAACATACTATGCCGGTTCAGGAAGCTTATCATGGCAACAATCCATATCTTGTTGCCATAAGGAGGCGGCAGCGGGCCCATTTCTAACTGAGCATCCCCTAGAAATTGGAGAACGCGAATGCGGTCGATGGCGGCAATGGACGCAAATGGGCTGAGATGCCATATGGTCAAGTTTGGCCAGCATTGCGCCTGCCCGGCATTAAGCAGCTCAATAGCTCCTGCATTAAGCAGAATGGCGGTTGACGCCGACAATGGAATATTGGCGAGGCCCTCGCTTGCAACAAGCAACAGGGAGTGATCCAATTCCCAAATCAGATAGTCCTGAATACAGAAATCCGTTGCGCCCAAGGTTTGCTCCGCCCCAAAAACGGAAAGCTCCGGCGTATTGGGAATGAGAGCCGACACAAGCGCTCGAAAGGTCGTTAAGGTGCTTAAGTCAACATTTCTGGCATAAGCATGAGCGGGATGCATAATAACCCTCCCTTTTAGAGCTGAAAACCGCACTTGTACAGTCAAAGATGCGTATGGGCATACCTGCCCGATTCACTATTCCTATTCGGCAAAAGGCGAATTATGACCCATTCCGGCATACTGAATTTATCCCAAACGCAATAAGGCCGACCGTCATTAACGGCCGACCCGACAGCGGGAAAACTAGCGAAGCAAGTGGACTACGCCAACCATTTTGTGATGGCTATACTTTAAATATCCATCTTCCAGCGATTGCGTAACGAGCATCGGGAATAATCCGCCGAGGAACGATTTGGTGGCGAAATGAAGATTGACGCGATCGTTGCCGGGCGAACTTCCAGCAATCTTTTGATAGCAGTAGTCGTAGTAGTCTCTATACAGTTGAAGCTCTATTCCGAATGATAGCTTATCGGGAGTCATCCTGCTTCGGCTATTGGCTTTGGGCTTCATCTATATAGTGCCGGTTGGCACGTTAAGGTTTTGTCTCTGTGGAGATTTTTTTAGGGTGTGTTTGCAAACAAGCCCTAGGGTAATTCAGGTAAATGGCGATTACCAGGGCATGTGCCCTCAGCTACATTTCTTTGTTCGCAGCGCGGCCAGCCTTCACATGTTTGAGCTGGGCCACGATAATAACGCTGATGATAACCAGAAGAAACCATGAGCTGATTTTGCTGAAGCTGACCAGACGCCAGGTTTCATGCTGATCGGGATATTTCCACGCGCCCAGAAAGGTCGCAATATTTTCCGCCGCCCATATAAAGAAGCCAACAATGATAAAAGCAAGCGTTAAGGGCATCACATAAGTTGCTTTCCGCACCCGGTAAATAATTCTCGTTTTCCAGAAGACGATAAATACAAGCGCGGTGAGCCACCAGCGAAAATCGGGAATAAAATGATGGGTGAAGAAATTGAAATAAATAGCCCCTCCCAATAAGGCAGCAGGCGCAAGTCCCGGCCATCCAGTCATATCCATGCGCAATCTTCGCCAAATCTGGCACATAAAACTCGCAACACTCGCATACATAAATCCGCTGTAAAGCGGGACGCCAAAAAGCTTACTATACCCGGGATCCGGATAAGACCATGACCCCATCCACACCTTGTACAGCTCCAGCGCTAAACCAATCAAGTGGAAGACACAAATCACTTTTATTTCGTCAAGCGTCTCTAATCCGCTCCGGTACATCAAATATTGCACGCCAAGCAGTATAAGCAAAATAACGTCATAGCGGGGGAGATAAGGAATCTCGAGTGCGCTTGTAAGTGCCAATGTGACAAAAATAGCGACAGGAAAAATGCAGCTCATCGCCTGATGGTAGCCAAAATGCAGAAGTTGCATGATCGATTTCAATTAAATCTGCTCCTTTCCATACCGTATTGAAACGGCGGCAGCATTCCTCTGAACGGTTCATGTTGAACCCAAGTTCATGCTCCATTTATCATATAGGCAAGGAGAGCTTCGAAAAAGAGAAAATCAATGTTTGCGTTTTTCTTGTTTTTTGCACCTCGATCATAATGGCTATCCATAAAATGAGTGTACGCGTTATTTTCCTCATGTTACTATATTTTCATATAAAAGAAAGTTAATTAGAGAGGAGAGATAAGATGAAGCGTGTCAGAGGCATTTTATTGTTCCTATCGCTAGCTTTGGGACTTTCCGCATGCAGTGCGGAGAATGATCGGGAATATGATTTTCAGGCCGGCTTAAACAGCGCCTTAATAGATCCTTCGATTCGTACAATGGATGATATTGTAGCGCTATCCGACTATATTATAGTAGGCGAATTGGCAAGCAGCAGCGAGTTTAGCAAAACAACCATAGAGTATTCGGTCAAAGTTAAAGAACAGCTAAAAGGAAGGGATCATTTGGAGGAGCACTCCATTTCCGTATTTTCTGCCGAACCGCTTGCGGAGGAAGGAACGCAATATCTGCTGTTTCTGGAACAGCGAAACTCCGAATATTTTGAAGGACCTACCTATGCCTCTCTTATTCATCCCAATCCGCTAGAAGGAGGGAGATTCGCCGTTGGGCCATTTAGCGGCAAAACCTCTGGGCAAATTAGGGATGAAATAAACAAATCGTCCACACTGTCAACCTTTGATGGCCCTGCCAATACGGTGCTTGAGCAGGCTCAAGACTTGTCCCAACTCATTGATGCTTCGGACTATGTATTGCGCCTAAAACCAACTTCTGTTATTGAGGAAAACAAAGCCATCAAATTGGCAGCTTCAGAGTTGATAAAGCAATATAAGGGCGACGAGCGGATTGCTTCAAAAGAAGCCTTTTTTCTCCCTCAGTACATTGAACTTGAAGAGGAATATCTTGTTTTTTATCGTCTGCAAGATGATTCCGACGCCTCCGAAAATCCAGTCTTAACCCTGACAGCGCGCCATGGCAGCGTTATAGCGAAAAGCGATGCGGAACATTGGGGAGCGGCGATTTCAGCATTGGAATCCACCTTTAAAAACAATAAATGAGCGCAAGCAAGAGAGGAGAACATCGTCGGCCCCTCTCTTTTGTCTTGGCTTGTTGATTGAACAATCGCAGCGATTGCTTAAATAGCCGTTGAAATATAAACGGAGTAAACGGCATTTTGTGTTACGTTCATATTCAAGAATACCGAAATGGCGTCATTTCTTGTAACAGGGTTACCAGCAATATTGCTGGTCCATGTGACTGTTGCATTTGGTGTAACCGCATATGCGGCTCCATTGGAAACGCGCACGGGCTGCGCTCCTACATCTGTTGGACGAATAGAGAAAATGAGTGTGCCGGACAAAACGGCAGTAGTGGTTAGCGTAATGGTGGAGATGATATTGCCCGCCAACGGAGCAACTGAGTTGTTAATGACATCAAAGCATACTTGGATAAGGTACGTTCCGATTGGCAAGTTGTTTACATCTATCGCCCCCGAAAAAGCCACTACGCTTCCATCGGCTGCATCGACATATGGAATCGCATTGGAGAGAGCTCCCGGCGAGCCGGCTATACGCTGAAAGCCAACATTGTTCCCGCCAAAGTTAATTACTTTTGTGAAAAACGTCGGTTCGGGTCCTGTTGCCCCAGTAGCACCGGTTGCCCCGTCTGCTCCAGTTGGGCCGGTAGGGCCTGTCGCTCCGTCTGCGCCAGTCGCTCCATCAGCTCCGGTTGCACCAGTTGCGCCGCCTGTTCCCGTTGGGCCGGTCGGGCCAGTTGCTCCGTCTGCGCCAGTCGCTCCATCAGCTCCGGTTGCCCCGTCTGCTCCCGTTGGGCCGGTCGCTCCATCAGCTCCGGTTGCACCCGTTGCTCCGCCTGCTCCCGTTGGGCCGGTCGGGCCTGTTGCTCCGTCTGCGCCAGTCGCTCCATCAGCTCCGGTTGCACCAGTTGCGCCGCCTGTTCCTGTTGGGCCGGTCGGGCCCGTTGCTCCATCGGCTCCGGTTGCTCCAGTTGGGCCGGTCGGGCCTGTCGCTCCGTCTGCGCCAGTCGCTCCATCAGCTCCGGTTGCACCCGTTGCCCCGTCTGCTCCCGTTGGGCCGGTCGGGCCTGTCGCTCCATCAGCTCCGGTTGCTCCAGTTGCGCCGCCTGCTCCCGTTGCGCCGGTCGGGCCTGTTGCTCCGTCTGCGCCAGTCGCTCCATCAGCTCCAGTTGCACCCGTTGCCCCGTCTGCTCCCGTTGGGCCGGTCGCTCCATCAGCTCCGGTTGCACCAGTTGCTCCGCCTGCTCCCGTTGGGCCGGTAGGGCCTGTTGCTCCATCAGCTCCGGTTGCTCCAGTTGCGCCAGTCGCTCCATCAGCTCCGGTTGCTCCAGTTGCACCGCCTGCTCCCGTTGGGCCGGTAGAGCCTGTCGCTCCGTCCGCTCCGGTTGCACCAGTTGCGCCGCCTGTTCCTGTTGGGCCTGTCGCTCCATCAGCTCCGGTTGCACCAGTTGCCCCGTCTGCTCCCGTTGGGCCGGTAGGGCCGGTAGGGCCTGTTGCTCCGTCTGCGCCAGTCGCTCCATCAGCTCCAGTTGCACCAGTTGCCCCGTCTGCTCCCGTTGGGCCGGTAGGGCCTGTCGCTCCGTCTGCGCCAGTCGCTCCATCAGCTCCGGTTGCACCAGTTGCGCCGCCTGCTCCCGTTGGGCCGGTAGGGCCGATAGGGCCTGTTACTCCGTCTGCGCCAGTCACTCCATCAGCTCCGGTTGCACCAGTTGCGCCGCCTGTTCCTGTTGGGCCGGTCGGGCCCGTTGCTCCATCGGCTCCGGTTGCTCCAGTTGGGCCGGTCGGGCCTGTTGCTCCATCCGCTCCGGTTGCTCCAGTTGCACCGCCTGCTCCCGTTGGACCTGTTGGGCCTGTTGGGCCTGTCGCTCCATCTGCGCCAGTCGCCCCAGTTGTACCATCAGCTCCGGTTGCTCCGGTTTCACCTGTCTCGCCTGTTTGACCCGTCGGTCCTGTCGGACCGGTTGGGCCTGTCGGACCGGTTGGGCCTGTTACTCCAGTCGCTCCAGTGTCGCCTGTCGTACCGGTCTGTCCTGTAGCCCCGGTTGCTCCGGTTGCTCCTGTTCCGCCAGTGGCTCCAGTGCTACCTGTTTGTCCTGTAGCCCCGGTTGCTCCCGTTGATCCTGTAGCTCCGGTAGCCCCAGTTGCTCCCGTTTCACCTGTATCGCCTGTCGCGCCTGTAGCGCCAGTTGCTCCTGTCGGCCCTCTTTCTCCTCGTTTACCTCTCTTGCCATGTTTACCATGTTTTCCGTGTTTCCCGCGTTTTCCCCTCGGCCCCTCAGGACCAACCGGAGCTTCAAGACGAACAATTGCCGATCCTTTGGAAACTTCGATATCTATCGTTTCGGATTCAAAAACAAGATTTCCGCACTTCTCTACTGTGGCGTCTCCATTTGGCCCGATTACATTAAACAATACGTCATCATGCTTTTTTCTTCGTTTGTGCGAATGGATCACTCTTTTTTTTGATTTTTTCGAGGATGAATTAGATAAAACAGATAGAGATTGTTCTCTTCTCTTCTTAATCAGCCTCACTGTCCTTTTTTTGTTCAATCGCATTCCCAACACCTGCACCTCCCTTTAATCTCGATTATTTTATGTAAAACGCACGGTGCTTGTTTGTGCGTATGCTGGTTTCCTTTCAAAGAAATAAAATGATATAAGTTGAGTAAAAGAGTTTTCGCAGTGTGGGTCGGCATATGAAAAGCTCTTCCAATCGCTGTTGTTCCCTGATTCCCCTGAAGGATAGGGAATTAATGTCATTAATGAATTACAAAACAAATAAAGGCCCCATCAAAATGGCGCCTTTACCCAATTCTAATCCATATGCATTTTTATAATAACGACTACCTCAACAAACCGCCTAAACTTCCATTTTTAGCGAATAATTGATCAATTCGTTTTTCAACGGCTTGGTCCAAAATAAGCGGCGGAGCATGATGCGGCTTCGTTCTGGCATCGATGATGACATTGTCGCAGCCCCAATGTTTAAACGTAATGCCAGCGTTCACCCCGTAAATATCATGGGAAGGGTTGCTCCGTGTGAAGGTTGTCCAAAGAAAATTATCTACTTCTTCACTGAGGAAGGTGCTATCGTCGCATAAAACAATCAGCGGACAATTGGACATCTCTCCGCGTGCGCTTATGGCAGTGGTCAGCTCTTGCAATTGCTTCTCTGCATCAGCATAGGTATGAAACGCCGGTCCTTCGATAGCAGCAATACCCGGGAGAACAAGCCGCGGGTTGACGTAATCCCGTAGTTCCTTAAGCTGCTCCGGAACTTCGGTGCAAAGGTCGCGCTTTTTTTCGCCGCATGCAGCAAATACAACTTTGCTCCCCTGATTCAAACCGCTGCCGGAATAATCCAATGTATCGATGGTGGTGTTCGTTTGAAAATGAATATCTCGCTTCAAATCAATTCGTTCCAATATATAGGAAAGGAATTCCGGTAATTGATGAGTGCTCAGGGGTTGTTCTTCCTCTGCAGCAATGAATAAATACTTGGCAAGGCTTAGTTGGTTTGTGCCAAGAATCCGGTTAGCGATTGTAAGCAGCTCAGCCGGCTGTTTCACCTTAGTGTAAGGCGTATAACGCTCGTAACCAATTGCCAGAAGCAAAGGATGAACGCCTGCGGCATCTACGGCATGAACCTCTTTTACCCCCGGGATCTCCTGCTTGATGGCTGAACCTGTAAGTTCGTGAATGAGCGCTCCAAACGACGTATCCTCCTGCGGCGGCCGGCCAACGACTGTAAAAGGCCAGATTGCATTTTGCCTTGCATACACTTTGCGGATACGCATCACAGGAAAAGGATGAACCAAGCTATAATAACCAAGGTGGTCTCCGAAAGGTCCCTCGGGTTTTGTTTCGCCGGGATAAATGTCCCCGGTAATGACAAAGTCGGCATCCCCGCTAATACAGTAACCATCCCCGTCATAGCCGTACCTGAATCTTCTGCCCGATAGTAACCCGGCAAACAGCAGCTCGCTCAGTCCTTCCGGCAGCGGCATAACGGCAGATATGGTATGCGCAGGCGGTCCGCCGACAAAAATGCTTACCTTAAGCGGCTCGCCTTTACGGTTGGCTTTATGCTGATGAATGCCGATGCCCCGATGGATCTGATAATGCAAGCCGATATCCTTGTTCGTTTCAAAATCATTGCCTGTAAGCTGTACCCTGTACATCCCGAGGTTTGCTTTCATAACCCCTTTTTTATCGGGATCTTCGGAGTATACCTGCGGCAATGTAACGAAGGCTCCTCCATCCATTGGCCAATGTTTAATTAACGGAAGGTCGCTTATCTTGATTTCTTTAAAGCTGGACAGCACATTCCCTTGTTTAAGAGGCAAGGCTTTTATTCCCGAAGCACCGGCCTGAATGTGCCGGAAAGGATTTTTTAAAGCCTTCATCGGATCATTGCGCAAGGCGATGACGTTTTGCGTTGAGGCCCATGTCTGTCTAAAAATAAATTTGCTTCGCTCAAGCGTTCCGAATAAATTCGATACCGCCTGAAAACGCGATCCTTTGACATTTTCAAATAGGAGGGCCGGCCCTCCCGCTTCATATACTCGTAGGTGAATGGCAGCCATTTCAAGCTCGGGATCTACTTCCTCCCGGATTCGTATGAGATGCCCATGTTGCTCTAAATCTTTTATGCAAGCTTCCAATGTTTTATAAATGGTAAAACACTCCCTTCACCAGCTAGCCCTATATTGGCCCTTTCTCTATAGTACCTATATGTGAATAATATCTCAACTATGGACAATAGAAAAAAGACGCCAACTTAATGGCGCCCTTCTATTCCCTTATGGTCGGCGATCTCTTCGATCTTGTCCGAGCCGATTTCAACTTGAATCAGCTTGATCGGCGCACCAATCTGAACAAACCAGTCCGTAAGCGCCTCAATGCCTGATTCTGCATCATTCAATCCAAATACATTGCGCGTGAATTGCTCATAACGCGTTCTGTTGGTCGGCATATGCCGATTCATCCAGGCAGGATAAACCACGGCCAAACCTAGCAGGAATGTAGGTTGCTGTAAATACAAATCCAGGAAATGGGACAAAATATCTACGGCGGAATACGCCAAATATTCGTTGCCTACTGTCGCTTGAAGCTCGGGGTTGATAACCGAGACGGCAGGAAATACCGCAGGACTGTTAAAACCAAACTTTTCGGTATTGTCTTCGTTTGTAATAACGGCGGAGCTGTTCATCTCGCTTCCTGTTGCCGACAAGGTGAGGATATCAAATATTTTCAAATGGCTGGATGTTATGCTTCCATCGCGATTTAATAAGAGGCGGCTCACTGTGGCATAAAATGTCCGATTACAGCTTTTTTGCATGTGAGGCCAACGAAGCGCTTCACCTGTCCGATCAGGAAAAAGAAATGGTGGAACGGATCGTCCAGCATATTCAGGTGGAGTTTAGCGGAAATCTGGACACCTGCAGCAATGCACTCCCGAAGCGATCAAGAAATCGGGTATGCCTCGGGTCAAGGGACTTGCGCAAGCCATGGGGTATTCCCCCAACTATTTGTCGGATATGTTTTAAAAAAGAAACGGGGAAAACTGAAACTGCGCAGGAGTTTATCAAGCTTGAATTACTGGAGCTTGCTCAACAATTTTTGCTGCACACGAGGAGAAAATCTTTTGAAAGTGAAACTTGCCTGCAGCTTATTGTTTATCCTGCTCCTTTGTTCCTTTAATAAAACGGCGGCAAAAAACGATGATCTTCCATTTACCTTTTCTGTTCTCAGCGACATACATATCGTAGACTTCGATCAACGGTCACATCAACTATTCCTGGAATCTCTCAAGGACCACCAGTCGGTAAACCCGCGAAGCTCCCTTCTTGTGCTTAATGGAGACTTAACGGACGGTTACAGTCAAGATTATCAACGACTGATTACACTTTTGGACAAGGTTCCTCATCCTTCGGTGCATGCTACACTCGGAAATCACGAGTATTACCAGGTCTGGGATAAAAGTCATTTTGGCCGCCAACTCAACCCAAACTGGACAAGTATTCAAGCAAAGGGGCTATTCCTTGCGCATTTTAAATATGATCAGGTCTATCATGATGTTTGGCTGAACGGTTATCATTTTATTTTTTTAAGCGGAGAGCGATATCGCGATGAAGATCCTTCCGTTCACGAAGATGCGTATCTAAGCCAAAAACAGCTTCATTGGCTTTCAGAGCGACTTCAAGAAGAGGCGGCAAGCTATAATGGACCCAATCGCCCGACGTTTATTTTTCTTCATCAGCCGCTGAAGCGCTCCTTGGATGGTTCGGCTCTTGAGAGAGGGATTGTCCAACACGAAAAACTACGGCATATTCTCGAAAAGCATAAACCGATTATTTTGTTTACCGGGCATACTCATGAGGATTTAGAAACCACGAAACAATTTTGCTATGACCACTTCTACATGGTCGGAAGCGGCTCCGTTAGACAAGTCGTAAAGGAGCAGTCGAAATGTAACAAAAGCGAAAGCCTGATTGTGGATGTTTATCAAAATCGGATTGTTATAAAAAAACGCGAGCACATCCAAAAGCGTTGGATCTACCCCCCTAATGTTATTAATTTGCAGTAAGCAACGGTAGGAACACGCTAGGAAGCATTTATGCGTTATCCAGATATAATATTGGTTCATAAAAAATAGCTCCCGAGTGATCGTGGGAGCTATTTCGACGTTTGCAATTGTCCTGCATTGGCTTTACATTATATGAGCGCCCTCAGAAGGATAATTGCCCCTTGCGCTCTTGTCTTCTCAGAGCCTTAATAGGCAATACCTGCTCGTGATTTTACAAAAGCGTTGCTTGTTATTTGGCTATATGCAAAATGTGCCGTATCCGGCACGGATATCTCTACCCCGCCTACCGGCAAAAAATCCCGTTCAACCCGATATACCCCCACATTATCGCCATCCGGCAAATACGTGGGACAAACAATAGTCCAATCCAGTATGGATTGCTTTAACAAATCGTACGCTTTATGATGCTCTTCAGCTGCACGAACGGATTTGCGCCTTGATTCGCTTGACTGATAACGAAGCACTTCGGGGGTAGCTCTGCTTTGCAGAATGCCTGCGGTACCAATCGTAATGATTCTTTGGATACCCTCTTTTTGCATTGCGTCCATTATGAGGGGCATGCTTTGGGATAACGTAGTTGTGCCATCCGTATTTAGCGCGCTTATAACGACATCTACTCCATACATGGCAAGCCTGAGGTCATCCTGATTCAAAACATTACCATGAATAATGGCTAGATGATTATTATTAGTTCCAATCTTTTCCGGATTGCGGACCAATGCCGTAACGTGGTGGCTATCACGAAGGGCAAGGGCAACGAGTTGGCTTCCCACCCGTCCAGTTGCACCTAAAATTAATATGTTCATGGGATGAAGTCTCCTTTAGAGAATATTAATAATGTTCGAGAATATAAGTATAACCCGAAAGGTGTTGCTCCGATTGAAAACGCAGAAAAAAAAGGCCCCAACTAATCGGAGCCTTACACCAGTGGGTTTCGTTTAACAAATGGCAGGCTCTCAAGCAGCCGTGCCCTTCATTAAAATAGGCAATATCCATGCCGAACCGATCAGACACAGCAACGACAAGGCGAGAAGCCACAACTTATCCGCATTCCAAAATCCGTCCGACATGCTGAATAAATAGAACTGCCCGGTCCATTTCCCTTTTGTCATCCAATCCAGTAAATACCAGGCCACTGCAAGTATATATCCTCCAGAAAGGCTTCCAAAAAGGATGGCGGCCAGCAAAGCAACCGAACCAAGCGCCAGACTGTTAATCAGGACACCAACGATAAGCATGCCGCCAAAGTTGGCTCCCATTACTCCTGTAACCCCGTAAAATACAGCCACTAGAATAGCCATATACCCTGCGGACAATAACCATCGGCATACAAAAACAATCTCAAAACGGTGCCTTTTCGCAAGTAAACCTTCTCCTATGCCACCCGATTCCATCAACGCCAACGGCGGGAACAGAAGCAGGGTCAACAGCGTCACGAAACGCTCGCCCCAAAACGCCGCATCAGCAGTCGCCATAAAGGACGGGTTGGAAAAAACCGCAAGCGTTAAAACAATCACAAACGCCGCTAACCAAAACGGACCCGCAAGAAGGCGTAAATTCCGTATCAAAAGAACCGCTGCCCCATCCTGTTTACCAAAAGAATCAGAGTGTATAGACGATGAATGAGCGCTCATCCCTCACCTCCACTCTTCAACGGCATCTCTGCCCGCCTTTTCTTGGGTCCAAATCTGCTTATTGTCATTTTCCCGCTGCTCCTTTTGCGTTCCCATATCCGTGCTGCGACAGCCACCATCGCCAAAGCTAAGAAGACGTAGAACAATCGGTTGGCCAAAATCGCATTCCCATACCGATGATAGGTTTCCGCCTCGGCAGCCGTATTAAACCGCAAAAAGAGCTTAAACACTCTATAGTCTCCAATGAGAGGGAAAACCGAAATAAACCACCAAACCATTTGAAGAGGTATTACGGCAATACCACTGCCCGCCACAATGCTGATCAGCAAGCCAAATGCAGTCGTCGCCATTATAGTAGGAATAAGCCAGCCCACACTGTATGACAGAAAAATCAGCAATACGTCTCCAAACACTCCAACCCCGCCAAGCGCTTCTGCCGTTTGCCATGCTCCCACTGCCGCAAGCAGTAAATAAACCAGCGAGATCAGAATAACATGAGCCAAATACCTTGCCCCAACATAACGCCATGCCCGGATCGAACGACTGGAGACGAGTTCAATCATCCGGCTGCTCCGATCTCGGCCCATCGTAAAGGCTGCCAAAAATACAGGAAACAAACCCGCAGTAAGTCCCATATAATCGCTGAACAACCTAGCCATCCCAGAGAAAACCTGATTGCCCGCTACTCTTTTGTCATACTCTGCCTTTAACGCATGATAGCTTTCCATCGCGCCTTCAAACGTTTCAATCGGCTCCATAAATGAAACGCCTTCTCGCATGTAATTGGTCCAACCCCCAAGCTCGCTATCCAGGTCAGCAGCGATTTGCCGCACCTCAACCCCAGTATATGAAGCCGGGTCTTTTACAACCCGTTCGAGCTTCGCTCGGCTCTCATTCATGTACTCCCGGTCCCTCTCGGACAACCGGCTTTTGTTTGCAATCACTCCAAAAACAATTCGCTGTTCCGTCCATCCCTTCTCCAAATCATCCTCCAGCATCCAAAGATAACGCTGGGCAACGAGTTCGGGAGCCGTTATTTTTTTAAAACCATATACAGGCATTGGAGGAGTCCCTTCCGAAGCGTCTCCACCTCCCAGCCCCCCGCTATGTGCCGAGACCTGATCCGATATTTCTATAGGCGGGACAGGCGCCCTGCCTTCATTCCAGCTTTCCTCCGTTGCGTAATTACTCCAATAAAATAAAACAATAACGGCGATCAGCAAATACAAAACCATATTGCGGAACAACATTCCCATTTCCTTGCCGAGCAGTGTCAAAAAGCTCATCGGAAGCTCCCTCCCTCCTTGACCAGGCAGAGGTAACCGTCCTCCATTGTTGGCTCGCAGGATGTTGCCCCGGGTAGCGGAGCGGAGTCGGCCAGAAGCCTGGCACTCATACAGGAACCTTTGGCCACCGCTGAAACGATTCTGAATGACCGGTTTGCGACATGCCATTCGGAGCTATCCATTTCAGCCGTCCACACCTTTCCTCTAGCTTGCTCCGCTAACTGCGCGACACTGCCCTGAAAGGGGACCGAACCCTCCGTGAGTACGGTTACTTCACGGCAAGAGGCTTCAATGTCTTCCACCACATGCGTAGATAAAAGGACGGTTCTGTTTTTGGAGAAACCGGCAAGCAGCTGGCGAAAACGTATGCGTTCCTCGGGATCCAATCCCGCGGTGGGTTCATCCACAATTAGCAGTTTTGGCTCGTGAATCATCGCTTGGGCAATTCCCAGCCTTCGTTTCATGCCGCCGGATAACGCTTTAACCTTTGTTTTACGGTGCTTCTCCAGATTAACGGCTTCCAGCAATTCGTTTATTTTTCTTTTTCGATGGGAAGCCGCGTTGAGCCCCGAAAGAACGGCAAGATAGTCCAATGCGTCCACCACGGACATGCCGGGATAAAAAGAAAACTCCTGAGGCAAATAACCGATCAGTTGCCTGATTTGCTGCTTCTCTTTTAGCGGAACCCCATCTATTATTGCATTGCCTGAAGTTGGTGTAAGCAGAGTGGCCAGCAGTCTCATCAGCGTTGTTTTGCCCGCACCGTTAGGCCCGAGCAATCCCTGCACGCCCTCTCCCCATCTCAGTGTCACACCATTTAATGCGGTTTTTTGTCCAAAACGTTTGGTCAACTCGTTTAAGGTTACCTCCATCACGTTCACGCTCCATTATATGCCTTTGGCTCTTCTATTCTTTGTTAGCAGACGTTCGCAACTCCATATGCTCCAGCAGCAGTCCCAGAACAAGGAGAATAGAGGACAGCATCAGAACAGCCACCCTATCAAAAGAGTTCAATGTCAATATCAAAATGAATCCGATAACAGCAGCCATCGTCACGCCCATTCTGATAAGCCATTGCTTGCGCAATTTTTTGCGATTGATCAAAACACGTTCATTCTCTCTCCGTTCGCATTCCAGGACGGACGCTTTTCGATAGATGCCGCGCAAAAAAAGTTCATCATCCGCTTTATTAATGATTTTGTTATGATCAGTCCCATTCCGGCTTTCCATACCAATCCTCCTTTTCCACAAATGTTCTTAGCTTCTTTCTTGCCCGGAAAAGCGTAACCCTAAAGCCCGCAGACGTCTTGCCTTGCACTTCGGCTGCTTCCTTAGGCGACATTCCCTCCACGTCGACCATATATAGGGCTGATCTGTACTCCGTGCTTAAGGAATTAAGCAGCTTCTCCCAATATTGCCTGCTTTCTAGTTCCAGCGCTCTCTGCTCTGGCCCCGGAGCCATTTCCTCCATTTTGCTCCTTGCTTCCTCATCCTGTTCCGCACATTCCCGCCTTCTTGCTTTTTTGCGCAAGTAGTCTACGGACTTGTTGCGAATCAGCGTAAACAAATAAGTTTTGAAGGAAGCTTGAAAATTGTATTTCCATGGATATACGTACAGGTGGGCAAAACAATCCTGAACTAAATCCTCTGCAACATATCGATCATGGACATACTGGCACGCAAAACGGATTGCAGGCTCCCGGTAAGCCAAAACGATTTCTTCAAAGGCAGCATGGCTGCCCTGAACAAACATCCTGAGCTTCACTTCCTCCTGATGCATCCCACCCTCTCCGCCTCTCAGCTTTTTGACATGTCCTCTCTTATTCGTCCATCGACAGTAAATCGTTACAGTCCATTATTAGGAATGTCATCATTTAAGTCAGTGACGAACTTAACGTCTTGTACCGGAGAGTCGCGAAATGGGCGAGATGAGCATATAGTCTTAAGGGGGAAAATCATAAGAACAAAGTCGGCCAAGGACTTAAATAAGAATAAGTACAGACACAACGACACATGAGTAGATTTAATACAACACAAAAAATGGCCTTCAGTTCGAAGACCATTTTTCAGTATGAGTTATTTTTTATTGGAAATTACTTGGTCAAGAAACTGATCTGCGTCGCTATTGAATTTCCAGTTAACTCCATATTTATCAACAAGCAATCCAAAGCAAGATGACCAGGGAGTATTGGATAACGGCATAATAACATGTCCGCCCAGGGATAGCTGACTAAAGTACTCTTCCAGTTTTTGCTTATCATCAATGATTAGACTAATCAATATATTATTCCCTTTTACCAGTTCACCTGTTACCGCCTTCATTGAAGGCAAAATATCCGACAACATGATTTTTCCGCCTACAAATTCTATGGAAGACTCCATGACCATATCCAACTCATTTTCCGGCAATGGGTAGTTAGGATTTTGTGGAATATCCCCAAACTTCACCATTTTCACTTCCGTTGCGTTTAAAGCTTCACAATAAAATCCAATCACTTCTTCCGCCGTTCCGTCAAAATTCAAATAAGCAATAGCTGACATCAAGTACAACCTCCTTCTTGTTATACATGTAGTATAATCCACAATAGGTGACTACTATATGTCACCATTTCATGCCGAGATAAAAAAAGAGGAGAACCTTCGATTAGTATGATTTTGCTCAATCTTTTCACGGAAAGAAGTAAATTCACATATACTAATACATGTAAATTGGAGGGGATACATGTGGATATCAATAAGAAGCTGCGTGATATCGAAATTGCCAAGTTAGCATTTATAGGAGCCTCCATAGCTACAATAGGCGATGGAATCGCCGCTTTAGCTGCCGGATTAGCGCTAGAGGCTATAGAACAGGATTTGCAAAATGAGTCTGGCAGCCGTAATGTTCAGGATGTGGAATCAACTCAGCGACAGCTTGACTATTATATAAGCGAGCTCATTAAGATTAGAAACCGCCCCATCATTTGAGCGGCAATTCAAATCTATATCGTTTATCTTCTATCATTAGTAAGTTTTTAGAGGTTCATTTTGGGCGGGATATATCCAAGTTGTCTTCCTAATTTTAATATTTGCCCTCTATGATGAAATTCATCAACCAAAACATCTGTTTTTTTAAATAATTCGCGTGTTTCCAGTACACCTTTAATGGATTCTGGTTTTACTTTTGGAAGTGATTTGCCCAGGCCGCGATTTCCCAACCATACCCGATAACAATCGGCAACATGAATATTCAAACTGCAAATAGACGTTCCGCCTGATGCTTCAACCTCTTTTACATAATCTGCAGGAGACATGCTTTCGCAAAAACGAAATAATGATTCCCTTGTGCGCGTTATCATTTCATATTGACTGCGTAATACATCCATCTGTTTTAACTCCTCCTCATGTTACGGGGACTGGTGACACGGGTCAATATGGCAAAGGGAAATTAAACAGCCTTTCAGTGGACCCGGAATTGAAGCTTCTAGCAATTCCTGCGTCAGTTAGCCCGGATGGCCATTCCGACTACAAAAACCTTCATGGTTTCTGGCGGCGCGCCTACAAACAAAGAGCAGCTCTTCGTGGTGGCCGCTGGTGCACGGAATCGTATGCAGGGGTATTTGCGCTCACCCTCAACAATCTTCCATCTTGCGTTTATCCAAGCCTCGGATTTCGCGCTTGCAAGTCTATCTGATTACAGACATGAACTAACATGATTTCCCGCACATTCATTCCTATTAGGAGGGGCGCGACACTTCGCAATGCAGTTTACTGCTATCTCGCCCCCTCCCTCTCTCAAACTCTTAGAACTTCCTATAAACTGAATGTATCGGCACTTTTCATGACTCAACGTTTGTATATACATCTGCTTGCAGAACTAAAGATTGCTATGATAGTATATCAATCAATGGATTGGCAATTTCACGGTATTTTAGCAGTCCATAAATTCGGTAGAGTACAACGGTGGTGACTATAATATTAAAAGTAAACCGTGACGATGTCCGTCCGATCTGGCAGCAGCTTTTGAATCAGGCGATCGATCATATTATGACCGGAAAATGGCCGCCTGGCGAATTGCTGCTTCCTTCGCGTGAACTGGCGTTGCAAATTGGCGTATCGCGTTCTACCATACAAATTGTGTACGAAGAGCTATTCAGCCGTGGATACACGGTAACTTCCCGTCGAGGCGGGACAAGAGTTAATGAATGGAACTATACGGCATCTCCTACAGAGGTTAAGGAATCGGCAGGGCCCACAACGCCCGATTTACCATTAATGAATGTCTCCATAGGTCATTTGCACAATTGGTTTGGACATAACGCAAGCATTAAACCCGAAATTGATTTTAGTCCCCACGAGCCTTATTTAGATGAGCAATTTCACAAAAATTGGAGACAATCCTTTTTGCAAGCTTCAACTGGCGCGGATTCCAATATCTGGGCTTATGGCGACGCAAAGGGTTTTCTGCCGCTTCGCGAACAGATTCAACGATACTTGTCACTCGAACGAGGCATTCATGTGCACGCTGACCAGATTTTATTAACCTCCGGCGCTCAGCACAGCATCGATTTAATTGCCCAAGCCCTGCTACAGGAAGGCGAAACCGTAACGGTTGAAGACCCGGGATTCCCTGCGGCCTGGATGGCGATGAGTTATCGAAAAATGAAGGTGGTCCCTGCTCCCGTCGATGATTTCGGACTTTGCGTCGACCACATTCATCCGGAATCCAAGCTTGTGTATGTTACGCCATCCCATCAGTGCGCAGCAGGCGTGATTATGTCGGAACCGCGTCGGCAACAATTGATACACATGGCCGCTCAATCTCAATTTTGGATTGTGGAAGATGATTACGATAGCGAATTTCGTTACCGCGGCGATCCACTGCCTACTTTGTTTAGTCAGCTGCCCCAGAACACATTGTATATGATGAGTTTTTCCAAAATGATCGCTCCCGGCATTCGGATATCAGCCATTGTTGGCCCTCATGAAGCTATTCGCCGGCTTGCTCAAGTACAGGAATTTACTTATCGTCACCTGCCAATTATGGAGCAATTAACGCTGTCTCATTTTATTGAACACGGCCACTTCTTGCGGCATATGAGGCGAGTGCGGAATGTGTATCGGCGACGGCATGAGGCCATGACTAAGGCTATCGTCTCAACCGGCCTTAGCGAACGATTTACACTTAGCGGCGTCGAAACCGGACTGCATATGCTTCTTGAGACAGATTCGGCATTTGACGAAAAGACAGTTACGAATCTAGCTATTGAAAACGGAATTCAAATTTATCCCCTCAGCAAATACTGTTTGGAAAGCAGCCGAAAAGGATGGATACTTGGATTCGCTAAAGTAGATGAAGCTGCCATTGAGCAAGGAATTGGACGTTTGGCAACGATACTATTGCAATAAGTATCTTTGCCGAGCCATTATCCAGGTTTATTTTGTTAGTTGCTGATTGGAAAATGTGTCGTTCTTTTTATTGAATTTCCCATGTATGATCAAATGTGCCGCCAACCCCGCAACAAGTCCCCAAAATGCGCCCCCAACACCAAGCAGGGTTACATTTGCTGCTGTTGCCAAAAACGTGATTAATGCAGTTTCACGGCCTTTTGGTTCCATTAAAGCATTGGCAAGGCTGCCGCCAATTGTACCGATCAGGGCCAAGCCCGCCAGCGTCGCAATAAAAGTTGCAGGCAGGACTAAAAACAATGCAGCAAGCGTCACGCCGAAAATACCAACAATGATGTAAAAAACACCGCAGGCGATACCTGCAATATAACGTTTTGATGAATCCTCATGAGCATCTTTTCCTGTACAAATCGCTGCTGTAATGGCTGCTATATTAAAAGCATGCGAACCAAACGGTGCTGCTAAGAGAGAACCTAAACCTGTGACCGTCAAAATTGGATTTGCGCTCGTCTTAAAACCATCATTTCGCAAAACTAGCATGCCGGGCATATATTGTCCGGTCAAAGTAATAATAAACAAGGGCAGCGCTACGCCCAATACCGCGTGCAGCGAAAACTCCGGAACGACAAAAACAGGTGACGCAATTGCTAAACTTATAGAGCTGAAGTCCGCTTTTTCCATACTAATTAAATACGCTAAACCGATAATCAGAATGCCCACGATTGCATACCTGCTTGTAAACCGCCTCAATAAGATATATGCCGCAAACAATAGTACGACAAGTAAAGGATCTACTTTTGCTCCTTCAAAGGCTGAAATGCCAAATTGCAATAAAATACCCGCTAGCAAACCTGAAGCAATTCCCGAAGGAATAAGTCGGACAAACCGTTCAAACATACCGGATAGCCCTAATCCAATAAAGGCCAATGCAGAAATCATGTAAGCTCCGATAGCTTCCGGATAAGGCGTGACCGCCAATGCCGAAACAAGAAATGCAACGCCTGGCGTTGACCATGCAGTTATAATCGGCTCTCTATACCGGTAGCTCAACCAGATCCCGGTTATCCCAACCCCAATTGAAATAGACCAAATCCATGAAGCTGTCATTTCCGGACTTAGATTGGCAACTTTCGCCGCCTGAAACACAAGAATAAAAGTACCACCATAATTGACAATAACTGAAATTAAAGCCGCTAAAACAGGCGATATGACATCACCGCCGCGAAGTGAATAAGATGAATCTTTCATGTTGTACGCCTTCCTCCCCTTTGGAAAATACTATGTCAGTATATCAACCTATGGACTGTGTATATACGTCCAAAATATTTATTTTGAGCAATCCAAAAGTAGATTCCCAGATGAAATTTTGATCTGCGAAAAAAAAGAAGCCCCTTTCGGGGACCCCTTAGCGATCAGCTTTTCATTTTAGAGGAGATGGACTTCATGAATCGATGGACCGCCACGGCCGATGTGCGAAGCACTTGCTGTCAGCGAATCAGGCTATTATCGTAGCTTGAAGCCAATACCCAAGCGGCAGCGGCAGCGGCAGCGGCAGCAACTGCTTCTGGTCAAAATCAAAGACATTATTGTCGAACATGCATAATCCTATAACGTCAACAAGGATTAGCTCCCTTCATTCACTCTTATTTAATAGACTTGAGCCAATGAAATGCCTCATCTATGTCATGGAATTCTTGAGTTGGATTGGATATGTCCATTCCTGAGAGCATTCGGTTTGCACTTGATTTAGCTATCGCTTTATGGGGAACAATCAGTGCTGAATACTTAATTCCGGCCTCCATTGATCTCAGATACCACTCTTGTGCAACCCATTCTTGGTCATCTGGCGAAATAACGGCCAAGTGACGGCTATCGTATAACGCCTTATTCGTGCGTTTTTGCACCGCTAACTCCAACACTTTATTTAGTGGTGTACGATATTGTTCACCTTTCGCAAAGCTCTTCCATTGCAAAACAACTACCTTGTTTTCCTCATTCCATGTAACGGTTGCATGAGGGGAATCATAAAAAACCATTTCAACCAGCTCCTTTTTAAATGTTTAATGTCCTGTCTTGTCTTGGGAGAATCTAATTATGCGAGTCATCATCTTACGCGGTAACAAGCGCGGCATAAAGGCAATGAATCGGTTACGAGCTCCTGGCATAATTAATGTCTTGCCACGCAGGAAGCCTCGATATCCTTCTTCTGCCACCTGTCCCGCTTCCATGATCGGACCCTGCAGCATTTTTGAAACACCCATACCTGAACGTTCAACAAATCCGGTAGATGTCAGACCTGGACACAGTGCCGTCACTGTAACGCCAGTACCTCTTACTTCATTCTCCAAAGCCTCGGTGAACGATAGCACGTACGCTTTTGTCGCATAATATACTGACATCAAAGGTCCAGGGAAAAAACCTACCAACGAAGCCACATTCATCACTCCGCCGTATCCACGATGAATCATATCAGGCAGGAACAGCTTCGTCATCACAGTTAAAGCTTTAATATTTACATCAATCATATTGATCTCTTGTTCCATATCTGTCTCCATAAATGTCCCGAACAGACCGAATCCCGCATTGTTGACAAGATAGTCAACAACAATCCCCTTTTCCTTTAACTCATTAAAAATTTCTTGTGGTGCTCCATGTGCCGCTACATCTTTGGCAATAACCGTCGCCTGAATGCCGTATTTTTTCCGATACTCTTGTGCAAGATCCAATATTTTAACTTCGCTGCGAGCTACCAGCACAATATGATGTCCACCTTTGGCAAACCGATCTGCCAACTCTTTACCGATCCCACCGGATACCCCTGTAATTAGAACGGTCTTTCTCATACTATCGCTTACCTCTCCTCTAATTTAAACTGATTTTCTCAAGCCTTTAGAAGGTAAGAATTACTTTGCCTTGAGAGTGACCCGTTGACACTTTAATCAATGCTTGTTCAATGTTATCAAACGTATATGTTGAATCGATCGAAGGTCTGATATTTTCTTTTTCCACGAGGGTTGTGATTTCATGTAATTGAAGCCCGCTGGAGTGCACGAATAAAAAACGATATTCGTTTTGATTCTTCCGTGCTAAAGAATCAAAACGTGCACCTACGAGACCAAACAATGCTTTTTTCCACATCGGAAAATGACTGTCTACTGCAAAACGATAATTGGGCCCTGCTTTCAAAGAAACTAACTTCCCATGTCGTTTCAAAATGCTCAATTCCGCTTTGATTTCATCCGCGCCCAGCGTGTCGATCACATAATCGATATCAGATAGGATATCAGCGTAATGCTCAGTCTTATAATTAATAAATTGATCTGCTCCAATAGATAATGTACGCGATCTGCCTCTCTCGCTTCCACTTGTTATAACCGTTAATCCCATAGACTTGGCAATTGGTATGGCCATTGCTCCGAATCCTCCCGTACCTCCAGGAATAAACAGTTTTTTATTTGGCTCGGCTCGGAGTATATCATGCAATGCTTGATACGCGGTCAATGCGGTAAGGGGTACCGCTGCAGCTTCAACAAAAGAAAGATTTTCAGGCATTCTGGATAAGGCATCCTCATGCACAGCCGCATATTCAGCAAACGCACCAATTTTATTCAGAGGTAACCTTGTATATACGGAATCCCCCACTTTAAAATTCAAAACATCATCACCGACAGCTTCAATGACACCCGATAACTCATTCCCTAAGGTTAATGGCAACTTATAATCGGCAATCATCCGAACACTGCCATTCATATTCATTAGATCCAGTGGATTTACACCCGCAGCTTTTACTTTAACGAGGACCTCACGACTAAGAATTTGCGGTGTATCAATATGATTGATTCCAACCTGAATTTTTCGGGAGTATTTCTGTATTTGAGCCGCTTTCATCTTCCATCCTCTTCCTTTACTAACAGACTATAAATATGGCGTACAATATTTAGTTGTACGCCATGTCTTATGATTATTTCTAGCGCGAGCCCTCTTGCGACTTTAATTCTTCCAATGTAGGGTAATCCGTGTACCCTTTACTTCCCAATCCAAAAAATGTTGTCGGATCGGCTTCATTTAGCGGCGCACCTTGTTGAAGGCGTTCAACTAAATCTGGATTGGCTAAAGACCATACGCCAACCGGTACCAGATCGGCGAGATCTCGATCTAAATCTACACTGAGATCCTCCAACGTTCTTCCAGCCCGATTGACTAACAGTGAATTCTTCCAGATCGAACGAATGTCTTGAAGCAAGTTTTCATCTCCGAGATGCATGATATGGAGGTACACCAAATCCAATTGAGCCAATTCCTTTACAAGGTAGCGATAAAGTTCAGGTCCTTGTTCACCATCCTGGATTCCACCAAGTGGCGTTCCTGGCGAAATGCGGAATGCCGTTCGTTCTGCTCCAATTTCATCGACGATTGCTTTCGTTACTTCAATTGCAAAGCGAGCACGATTCTCTACAGATCCACCATACTCGTCTGTGCGTATATTCGAGTTTGCTCCTAAAAATTGATTAATCAAATATCCATTGGCTCCATGAATTTCAACACCATCCGCACCTGCCTTAATTGCTGCAGCAGCTGCTTTTCGGAAGTCGTTAATTGTGGTTTGAATATCCTCCTGGCTCAACTCACGTGGAACAGGAATTTCCTGCGACCCAGTAGCTGTGAATATTTCTACGCCCGGCGCGATTGCTGATGGAGCAACAGGTTGACGATGATGTGGGGTGTTGTCCGGATGCGACATCCGACCAGCATGCATTAACTGAATGTAAACATATCCGCCAGCTTCATGTACGGCATCCGTTACCTTTTTCCATCCTTCAATATGCTTATCGTTATAAATGCCAGGTGACCACAAGTAACCTTGTCCATCATCAGAAGGTTGTGTACCTTCCGTAATTAGGAGCCCCATTGTTGCACGCTGAGCATAATAAAGTGCAGCCAACTCTCCAGGAGTACCATCTTCTTGTGCTCGACTGCGTGTCATGGGTGCCATTGCTAATCGATGGGGCAGCTCCATTTTGCCAATTTTCGTTTTACTCCAAACCTTTTCCAATGAAATACACTCCTTAGCCTTCATGATATTTTCGATAGATTTAATTCAATTCTGAAATGACCGGGTAGATTGCGCCTCTCAAATGGAAATCATAGTTTTGATCTACAATCCCTACGACCGCTTCGTTATGATCATACAATTCCACCATAAAGCCAGCCATTTCTTTGGCCGTATGGTACTTAGGCATATTTGCCTTATAATCAAAGCCTTCAGCATCTATAGATTTTTGCACGAATTCAGTTTCTGTTATCGCTGGTGCCAGAATTTTCGCCCTTAGTTTTGCACCTTTCAATTCCAATTCTTTGGCTAGACCTTCTGTAAAGGCACTCACGTAGTATTTGGAAGCAGAATATGCAACACTGCCAACAGCAATAGCATATCCAAGCGCTGAAGATACATTAATTAACTGCGTACCTTCTACATCTGCATAATCTCGCACATACAGTGTTGAAAGAATGGTCAAGGATTCGATGTTAACACGCAGCATCATCTCTACTTTATCCAAATTTTGATTAGCAATGAACGAGCCTTCACCAAGTCCCGCATTATTAATCCACGTTTCAATTTGATAGTCCTTTAGATTGTTATATAGCGCGTAAGCTTCTGCGGCAACAGATAGGTCGCTTGGTTGAACAATAACTTTAACGTTGGAATTCATTTCCTGAATGATCGATTTAAGCTCTTCCAATTTATCCATTCTTCTAGCCACAAGAATCAAATTTTTCCCGTGTTTAGCAAATGCTAAAGCTGTTTCATATCCAATCCCTGAGCTTGCTCCTGTAATAACTGTATATTTCATCTTATTCTCTCCCTCATATTCTTTCGTTTATTGTAGTTAGATTCCACTTTATTGAACGATCGTTCTTTAATGTGCAAAAAAAGTTAGTTCTAACTTGTGTGTTAGTATACCATTTGTAGAACGAACGGTAAAGAATTATTTTTATGTTTGTTTAAGTCATGTGATACAAGCCTTAGTTTAAAACAGATAGCGACATATCTATAATATTCGTTAACTTTTGTTGATCTGTTGTAGTCTTAACCAACGCACGCAGTCCTAGCCAGGAATTCATTAGATATTGAGAAATAACGACCGGATCAAGGTCAGCCTTAATTTCCCCCGTTTGTTGTCCTTCTAGTACAAGGGCAGACAAGAATTCCTCCGTTCGCGTATAACTATTGCCAACCAAGGATGAAACTTCAGGGTCTAATACACCGAGTTCCACACCTGAGTTAACCAAAAAACACCCTAAAGGACCTCCATTGTTTATGACGGTCGACTCAAATATATCGCGAATCAATTGTTTGATTGGTTTTTCTTTTTTAAGCAAAAGCTGGATTCTTCTAGTCTGATTCATTTCATATCGTTCCAAAGCTTTCATAAATAAGGTGTGTTTATCCCCAAAGGTATCATAGATACTTTTTCGATGAATCCCCATACAGTCAACCAAGTCTTGCATTGATGTTTTCTCATATCCTTGTGTCCAGAATAGATGCATTGCTTTATCTAAAGCTACATCGACCTCAAATTCTTTGGATCTTGCCATCATCATCACCTCGAGTAACCATTATACAATTAATTGATTGTTTGGCAAACCAGTTATCCGTACCCCAATTTCCAAACGCTTTTTTAGTAAATGCGTATACCGCTTAAATTTCTGTCCCTTTTGCTATTAAAAATGCACCCCCTGGAATTTCATCGGATAAACCTGCTGTTTAATCCAAGGTCCATTCTAAGCGGTGTACTTTATATTGCTGGCAGGTTTGCTTTGTAGTAATTAGTGTACTCGCTTACCTCTCTTACTGGTAGTTTACTTCGTTGCTTAGTCTTGCGATTTGGGAATGGCATTCAGTTCCTGGTTAATGACGGTCATCAGCTCCGGCGGAATGTTATAGAACGCAAGCTGAGACATTTTCTGAATGGACATAACGCTCATCGTCGCCTCAAAAAACGGATGGTTTGTAAATATTTAAGCAACACTGATTTGGCCGACGAGTTTTTGTAGAGCTCTTCGATCGTATCGAATGTAGAATAATTCTCTTTCTTTAATTCGATCTCTTCTGCGTTGTAATTTCGTTTTGAACGCCCCAGCAATAAATCGAAGTGTGGTTATAGGCTTGTTTGATCAGAAATCCCAATTGTTCCATTGCATTCCTATTTTCGGGATCAATCGTCGACGAAATCGAAATAAAGGGAATTTCCGCCCATACCAGCAACCCATGCCGATCACAAAGCGTGTAAAAATAATCATCGTGCTGGTAATGTGCAAGACGTACACTGTTTGCGCCGATTTCCCGGATAAGAGACATATCTTGCTCCATGTGGTCTTTCAAAATAGCATTGCCAATGCCTCCAAATTCCTGATGTCGGCATACGCCGTTAAGCTTGATCGGCTTTCCGTTCAAGAGGAGCCCCTGTTCTGCCGTGTCTTCAACGGTTCGAAAGCCGGTATCTTGCAAGTAATCGGGCATAGTTAATGCAAAGGATAATTTTCCGGGAAAACGCATCTCTTGGATACGCATATAGTTGCGGATATGCTTGATTTCATCTTTTAGAGGAACCAAAGTCAGATTGCTGCGAAACATATAACGAAAATATTGAACGAGACTCATCGACATTTCCTGAATTAACTCATGATTCCGTACATGGATGCGCAGCTCTTGCACTTGACCGATCATATGATTAAACGTTTCGTTGACGACTCTAAATTCGTTGGATGTCGGGAATGAATCGATCCGAGTGTTTAAATTTCCTTCTCCAACTCTTCTCATTACGGTTAAAATTCGATTGAGCGGACGCAGCACCATTGTGCGCAAAACGAGGAAGCATACAGGAATCAGAATCAACCCGCCACGATGTTTGCCCAAGCTCCTACATATGCATCTTTGGTTTGAAGGATGCGCAGCAAATAGTATGTATTATCAATTTGCTTAACCTCCCATTGGCTGTCCGTCGTCCCTTCCGTTTCGATGAGTTCCTGTATCGTTGTTTGCACATAGTCGCTTATGGACATTCTTTCCTGAATACTTTCATAATCCTTGTAAACTTCGATATAATCCTGTCCATTCACGCTAAACACAAATAAGGAATCGATGGACGGATGGGACGATATGTCGGCCTTCAGCTTATTATCGAGGCGAACTTTAGCTAACATGCGATTTTGTTCCGAATAGAAATATTCAAGCTCCTGCAAGTCCTTGTCATTCACGATAAGATTGGTTAAATATTTATCCACGTCGTGTAAGTTGCTATCAATCTGAGCCATGCACATCGTTATTAAATTACGGTTGGATTACGCGACCTTGCTGTGCACGACCCCAATCGCGTATCCATTGTTGTAGATAAGCAAAATCACCATTGGAACGGTAAGCAGCAAGCCCACCACCAGCTTGAATCGTATAGAGTTCCAGCTTAGACGAAAAAGTCCGTTTTTCAAGTTGATCATCCTCTCAGATGGCACACCTTGTCTAATATACCCTTATCATATCGGAACTACACAAACAGAAATCATACAAGCTCGACCTAATTCTGACACAGAGTCGACGAAAAAAATATCTATTTCGCTTTCCAGGTGCTGATGCCCACATAACTCTCCCTCCACAATACAAATGACCCACAGGAGAGGAACTTTTTTCAAAGTATCCTTCTTATGGGTCACTGTTTTTTTCAAGAAAACTCCAAAACTCTATTTGCTCATGCTATAATCCGAAATAGGGGTGATCACATTGAGTGGGTTCATAATCGTCGTTTTAATTTTCATCATATTTTTCGGTCTTTTCAGGAAGAAAAAGAAGTGAATTTGGAACGCGGTGGTGTTTTTACATCACCCCAAGTCCCTCACTATTGATTTAAGGTTTAAATGTCCATCCTTGATCGTTATGATAAATCATCTGCTTACTCATTCCACCATCTATTTGTCTATTCCGTATTTTAGAATTAATCTCTCAGCAGCTTCATCATCGACATCATTAAAGGCAACACAAGCACCCGCATCTAAAAATTCCTCAACAATACAACGACCAATGCCGTTTGCTCCGCCCGTTACAACACAAACCTTACCATCGTAATTCATTGATTAGTCCCCCTAAATGATTTTAGGCTCTACTTGCTCAATAATGTCAGGTTAATTTTTGCGAGAGCTTATCATATGCTCTGTCACTGAGGATTGCTTGAGATGCTCTGCTGTAATGCTGCCCCAATCTGTTTTTATTCCACCTGGTTCGATCATAATTACATCAATACCCAACGGCGCAACTTCCATGCGCAAAGCGTCTGAAAATTCTTCCACAGCAAACTTTGTAGCGTGATACCATCCGCCAAAAGGAAACGTTAGGGATGATCTCCCGCTTCCAAAGGAACTTTAAACTATCCTGCTGCTCCACTAGGCTCTAACCGAAATCACTTCACCTCCTGAGTTAGCCGCGGCCGGCAGTGATTTCCTCAATGTTATCTATTTTTGAACCGCATGCCGAATAACACTTGCCTTTCCATTACATAATAATTGAAGTTAAACACTGATGAAATCAGGCTTGCGTTTGATGAACATTTCTTTTGATGATCGATTTTTAAATATTGTATCGAGGAGTTTAACAAGCATGTTTCTAAATCTTATAATTGGATTTTTACTCCCATGGTTGCTTGCATACCCCCTGGCTTGTAAACATGCGAAATTGTTTATGGTGATGAGCCCTATTACCGCGCTTATTGCCATTTTAATTAACACAATCGGGTTTTATTTTGACTTTTGGCATTTCAAACCAATCCTGAAACGCAACGAGACCATATCAGCCATCCCGCTTGACCTTGGTCTATACGCAGTGCTTGGTTGCCTGATGATTTACTCCTTAACCAAGCGATTATTCGGAATCCCATCCATTATTTTATTTTTGCTGTTCATTACATTCACCACATTGCTTGAATATCTTGCGCTAATATTGGGACGGGTGACGTATACAAACGGCTGGCATATCGGATGGACATTCATTTCCTATTCCACCGCGTTTTTTTTAGTCGTTTTAGCCTGGAGATTCGTCAAATCCCATATAGATTTGGTTTGAAACCGGGACGCGTCCTACAGTTATTCCAAGAAATACTTACCGTATTTTCGCATAAGCTGGTCACATCATCTCACCGAAAGTTATCTGACGAAGCCGGAGCTGCATAATCGCAATCGCATAATCATCTTCAAACTTCAAAAATAAAAACCCCCATTCATTGGAGCCTTTACCTCATGGTTTATGGATGCACAATGTAAGAAATACTCAATTTTTTAGAAATGACTATTTCTTTCAAAATATATCAATAAAAAATCCCCTCATTCAGTAATCACGCACGGAATCAAACCAGCGCTGAGCCAGTTCCTCTGGTATAGGCTCGCTAATCAAATGATCGCCTTGGCTAAGCTGCCATACCGCTTCGCCAAGGTCTTCGCGTTCGGTGGTTTCAATGCCTTTGAGAGCATTGAAGCGTTTGGCGAAGTCAGTAATAGCGACTTCGGCTTCGGCCAAACTTCTTGCCTGTGCCAGCGCTTCCTGTGCAAGGTTGTACGCTTCGTTAGCCACCTTCGCCAGACGTTTCGGCCAGGAAGAAAATGGTTGGCCATATTCGCTTGTCCACCACTCCGCCTTTCGCAATTTGCTTACTGATGCGTAGTCGTTCCATGGACGGGTTATGGCACGAGCTTTCATTTGTTTTTTTAGCTGCTTGCCCCCGTCCTCTTCGACATTATAAGCAATGAATCGGTCCAGCAGCGGCCACGAATCCAGCGCGGGCAGATAAGTCAGATCAGGCATAAACCGCAGTTCCAGATTAACCAGCCCTTCAAGCACGGCCAATGTACCCAAATCGCAGAAATTTCCCCACAGGCTTAAGGAGGTCAGGTTTGGAAACCGGCTTATGCACTCCAGCGAAATAGGTTGCGCCATAGGTTCATTTTGAAGCATCAAGTTCGTAACATGACGCAACTCTCCCAAGTCCGGCAATATAAAAGGCTCTGCATTTTTACGTTTGCTAGTATACGGTGCCAACACCAGCATGGATGGCAAATCGCCTGTGGCGGAAAATCGCAACAGATCGCCAGACACGCTGAGGCGATAACATTCCTTTGGAAGCCTAAGGCTAAGTTGACCTCCAGGCTGGTCGAGATTGATGTTTAAACCATGAAACTTGGATTGAGTCGCATCCACCGCCGTGTCCGTTGACAAAACGGGGCTCCATGTCATCTCTTCAACGGGACGGCTTTTTGCCCATTCAAAAAAGCCTGTATCGCTGCCTGTATAATTCAGGTATCGCGGCCATGGCGAGCCTGCCGGCGTCGCAAAGACTTCAAATACACTCCAATTCAAATCCGCAGCAGCAACAGCATGAAGATCCGCCTTCGTCCCTAAATCAGACGGTCCAATGGACAAGCTGCCTACGCCGGGCTTAATAATCAAGGTGTGACTTTGAGGAGCGGTCAAATCAATTGGATATCGACCGGGTTCGCTTATGGGATTGGTATAAGGATGAGCTTTCTTGTCATTCGGCATTTTCATCTCCCTTTCTTTTGCATCCAGCCTTGTTGGGCACAACAATGTTAAATGCTAAACATTCCCACTTCATTAAACTCGTCCCTATTGTAGGGTATTTTTTTGCTCTGCAACAACTGCCGAACGAACTATTATTCGCATGACTTTCCTTCATAGCGCTCCCTGGCGCCTTATCGCCCATCTATCTTTGTCTCCGACTTGCAACGTCTTCAAACCAATGGCCGCTATAGCCGCCTGATTAGCAGTCATCGTATACTGAATAAGATCATTCGTTCCAATGCTGAAAAAGTCGACCTCTTTAGCCAATTGGTTTCCTTCGGATGCTCCAGCTATTATCACCGCTAATATCCAGCGCACGCTCGCAACGGGTTGACCGTTCATGGCTTCAAGCACCAACCGGTAGGCATTGTCTAAACTTCCTCGGATGGGAGTTTGTCACGGCCCATGTACAGAAATTCAGTGCAGTACAGCCCTTCGCCCTCACCGCCATTAGCAAAAGAAAAAGTTATCGATTTGACACAAAAAAATACCGCAGCAAAAAGAACTGCACCTCCAACGTTAGATGTGTCTAACAATTGAGTGCAGTTTGTTCATTTTGTCTCTACGGTTTTACTGTTTATCTATATATCAGTTTAATAATCAATAAAAAATCCGCTCGTCCCGCTTCTCCTTCAAAATCTCCACTGCTTCGCGGAAACGCAAGGAATGTACGATCTCCCGCTCCCGAAGGAACTTCAGGCTATCCTGCAGGTCCACATCGTCCGTCATATCGATCAGCCATTGATAGGTCGCCCTCGCTTTTTCCTCCGCCGCAATATCCTCATACAGATCGGCAATGGGATCTCCCTTGGCTTGAATGTAGCTGGCCGTCCACGGCACGCCGGATGCATTTTGGTAAAATAGCGCTTTGTCATGATTCGCATAATGGTCGCCGAGCCCAGCCGCCTTCATCTGCTCCGGCGTTGCATCCTTCGTCAGCTTGTAGATCATCGTGGCGATCATTTCGAGATGGGCAAATTCCTCTGTCCCTATGTCCGTTAGCAGTCCCACTACCTTATCGGGAATCGTATAACGTTGATTCAAATAACGAAGCGCGGCCGCGAGTTCACCATCCGCGCCGCCGTATTGCTCGATCAAAAACTTGGCCATAAGCGGGTCGCATTTGCTAACCCTGACGGGATATTGGAGCTTTTTTTCATACACCCACATGAACGCCTTCCTCCATTCTCTGCGTTATTGGTGAACTCAAACCTGCCAAGGCCAAGGCGCTTCCTTCCACTGCCATGGCATTTTGGATAAGCTATGGCCAAAATGCATCAAGGGGCCATATTGCGCTTCGTATTGTGCCGCGATCCTTTTACGAAGCTCGGCATATTGATTGTACTGTTTGATGGCAGTTTCATCCTCGGGATGTGTGTCCAGATAAAGATTCAACTCCACCAGCACAAAATCAGCTGCCTGCAAATCGTGAAGCAGCTTGTAATAAGCGTCGTCCAGCACAATGGACATGCTTCGGTCCCCCCTTACGTTCCAGTTAATGGATCAGGATACGGAGCAAATAATGCGGGCCATAACGTACCCTTTTTCAAAGCTTCGTGAGGCTGGTATTGCGGCCAATCGGGGGGCTGAAAATTGATGAACAGCTGCAGCGGGACATTGTAGCTTTTTATCGGAATTGGCGGGCAAGGGTCAAGCGGACTAACAAAAGGTTTATAATAGCGGAATTGATCATCCATTCCTCTCACTCCTTTCAGGCCTATTCCTCCTCTTACACGTTATGAACCACGGGTTGTACGATATGTGCAAGCGACTGCTTTTGCAAATGCTGAAGAATACTTTCATTGCCCAACAGGGAAAACTATCGGGAAAATGAGATTGGAGTGAGCGTATGCAAACGGTATGGAAAGGCGCAATCAGCTTTGGACTTGTTCATGTTCCCGTCAAAATGCATTCTGCAACAGAAGATCGGGATGTCCATTTCAGACAACTGCACAAGGAGTGCGGCATGCCGATCAAATATGAGAAAAAATGCCCGCATTGCGACAAAGAAGTGGGGCCCGAGGAAATTGTGAAGGGATTTCAGTACGAGAAGGATAAATACGTCATCATAAAAGAAGAGGAAATTGAAGCGCTGAAGCCGGAGGCGGCACGGACAATCCGAATATTGGATTTTGTTGACCTTGTCGATATTGATCCCATTTATTTTGAAAAACCGTATTATCTTTCGCCCGATATGGCGGGATCTGGGGCGTATTCCTTGCTTCTAGAGGCGATACGCCAAACCGGAAAAATCGGAATTGCCACCATCAACATTAGGGCAAAAAGCAGCTTGGCGGCTATCCGGGTGGTCGATAACTGCCTTTGTCTGGAAACGATGCTGTTCCCCGACGAAATCCGCTCCATTAACCAGGTTCCCAATTTACCGCTTACTCCAGCTATTAACGACAAGGAGCTATCTATGGCTAAAACGCTTGTTGAACAATTAAGCGAGCCGTTTGATCCCACTAAATATACAGACGAATACCGTGCTAATTTGTTAGCGCTTATTGAAGATAAGGTTGCAGGCGAAAATCCGGACCTGGTAGCCGCGCCTGCTGCGGCCGGGCCAAGCAAAGTAATCGACCTGATGGCTGCGCTTCAGGCCTCGCTTCAGGCCGTGCAAACCCCCACAGACACCGGAGGCGCCGCCGCTACACCGAAAAAACGAAAGCCGGCAAAACCCAAAGCGGCAAAAACGTCATGATGAAAGCTTCAATAACTAATAAACCTGCTCTCCGCCAGAATCAGGAATAGAATCCCTGTTTTAGAACCAAATTGGGCTATCGTGCATATACTCTCAGCAAATAAATGCTGGGAGTTGTTACGTTTGTACTATCATAATTTTTACTGGGTAAATCCTTACACGGTACGATCACCTTTTTCGCCAGTCTGGAATACCAATTACAATGTTTCCTTGCAAATCATGAAAGAAGCCATTCAAGGGGAACGAAACGATGAACTGTTTTATGATGAATTAATCAGCCTCGCGCCTTCCCAGGAGCAAGTAGATCTAATAGCAGGTATCCGAAATGATGAACGAGGCCACAATAAAATGTTTAGAGAGATGTACCGGGAACTGACCGGTCAGGAAGTTACGACAGAGGGTAGTGAACCTTATCAAAAGGTAACCCGTTATCTAGAGGGTTTACAGCGGGCACTTCAAGGAGAATTGGGAGCGGTGGAAAAATATCGCAACATGTGGTTCGGGTTGCCTGCGGGCATTTACAAAGACACGGTATTTGGCATTATATTGGATGAGCTTAAACACGCCTCCAAATACAATTACCTGATTGCAAAAAATCTCGGTTAAGCCATAAAGCTTATTCAATGTCGATCGGATGTTGGATCTTATCGTTATATTCATCCACATAAAGTTGACCATTGCTGCCTCTTACAGCATAAAATACGTTTGCCGGCTCTTTGCCCCGTGATTTGAGCTGCGACATCAGCCAGTCTTCCGAAATCTGGTTAGACTCCAGATTTTTTTGTAAAACCTGTCCGTCAATGATTAGCTCTATCGGAAATTGCGAGGTATGGCCCGGATTTAGCCGAAGGTCCTTCAGTGTAACCGGAAGTAGCTCTTTTTTCTTTTGAACAGACAACTTACCATTAATTTCAAGAAGTGCATATTCCACATCTTCGATATTAAAAATCTCTTTTTGACGAAGCTGCTGATTTAGAGAATCCAGTGTCATATTATTTTTCTTCAAATTGCTCTCTAGAATTGCGCCGCCTTCAATTAGAACGGTTGGGGTTCCTTCGGTCCACATCTTAAAACTCCTGAATTTCAAAAAAAGTTTGGATAGAATAAAGGAAGTTAGAGTAAAAACGGATAGCGCTATAACAAGATGCGTAACCTCTATCTTTTCATTAAATGCAAAGTTGGCAGCCATGGCCCCTAATATAACAGCCGTTACAAATTCATGGAAGTTCATATTGGATAAGGTTTGTTTTCCCAGCAACCTTGCAATCAACATTAGAATGACAAATGCAGAAATACTTCTGATCAGAATAATAAGGTGGTCCATCCAAACAACTCCTATTCCTTTAATCCTCATCCATACTATGTCCACAAAATCCTATGATTAAACTGCTTTTGCAGCAGTATGCAACTCTGGCTAACACAAAAAAACCGGATGAAAAACATGATGTTTTTCATCCGGTTTCTATCCATTGACAACCCTTACTATAACAAGCTTTTACCCTCTTAGTAGTGCGTCAGATATTGATCTCTTTCCCATTGGTGCACTTGCGTGCGGTACATATCCCACTCGATTTCCTTCAGCTCGTAGAAGTGAGCCAAGGCATGGTCGCCGAGAGCGTCGCAGATTACATCGCTGCGCAGCAGCTCATCCAGCGCTTCCTTCAAATCAAGCGGCAGGCTTGGAATGCCGGCGTCCTGGCGCTCCTCTTCCGACATGATGTAGATGTTGCGATCCGTTGGAGCAGGCAAAACCTCTCTGTTTTGAATACCATCCAGACCAGCTTTAAGCATAACCGCAAGCGCAAGATACGGGTTAGCCGCCGGATCGGGGTTGCGAACCTCAACGCGTGTCGAAAGACCGCGCGAAGCCGGAATACGGATCATCGGCGAACGGTTGCTGGCGGACCATGCCACATAACAAGGCGCCTCGTAACCCGGTACCAGACGTTTGTAGGAATTGATCGTCGGGTTCGTAATCGCCGCCATGGCGCGAGCATGCTTCAGAATGCCAGCCATGTAGTAACGAGCGGTTTCGCTGAGTCCCAGCTTGTCCTTTTCGTCATAAAACACGTTAGTGCTGCCTTGGAACAAGGATTGGTGGCAGTGCATGCCGGAGCCATTGACGCCGAACAGCGGTTTTGGCATGAAGGTTGCATGCAGACCGTGTACGCGGGCAATTGTTTTAACAACCAGCTTAAACGTTTGAATCTGGTCGGCCGCTTTGATTGCGTCCGCATATTTAAAGTCGATTTCATGCTGGCCCGGAGCGACTTCATGGTGGGAGGCTTCGATTTCAAAGCCCATTTCCTCCAGCGTCAACACGATTTCGCGGCGACAGTTTTCGCCAAGATCCATAGGCGCAAGGTCGAAGTAACCGCCTTGATCGTTCAGCTCCGTTGTAGGCTCGCCGGACTCATCCGTTTTGAACAGGAAAAATTCCGGTTCCGGACCTACATTCATCGCCGTATATCCCATCTCTTCCGCTTCCTTCAGCACGCGCTTCAGAATGCCGCGCGGATCGCCGGCAAACGGAGTGCCGTCAGGCATGTAAATGTCGCAAATCAGACGAGCAACGCGGTCTTGTGCAACCCAAGGGAAAACAACCCAGGTGTCAAGATCCGGGTAGAGATACATATCGGATTCTTCGATACGCACATAACCTTCGATGGAAGAACCGTCAAACATCATTTTATTATCAAGTGCCTTGTCCAACTGGCTTACGGGAATTTCGACGTTTTTAATCGAACCCAGCAAATCGGTAAACTGCAGCCGGATAAACCGGACATTCTGTTCCTCGGCAATACGTTTAATATCCTCTTTTGTGTAGCTCATTGAATCATCTCCTTGATTAAGGTTGTACAAAAAGTCCGCATTTGATTAAACTCCAGGAGCCATAAGCGGCTTTTAATTAGCGCTTATTATGATTCATAAACCGAGTCAGCTGACCTTGAATCATCGAGGCGCGTCCAGGTCTCTTCTCCATCAGCTGCTGCTTCAGCAAACGGTGCAGCTGCTGCTCGGACATTTCCCTGCGGGTGACCTCGGATTGCTCGCTTACAATCGTTGCGTCGTCCGATTCCTTCGAAACCGGATTCATAACTTGCTTAATGCCGGCGATATTTACGCCTTTTTCAATCAGTGATTTAATTTCCAGCAATCGTTCTACATCGTTAAACGAAAACAGGCGTTGATTGCCCGCTGTTCTGGCCGGAACAATCAGCTCATGCTGCTCGTAATACCGGATTTGCCGGGCCGTCAGGTCCGTCAGCTTCATCACGATGCCGATCGGGAACAAGGCCATATTTCTGCGTATTTCATCAGCCATGTCGCATCAACCTTCCAATAACTCAGTTATAGCTCCATTGTAGCTTCCCGTCACAAACGTGTCAAGTTATGTGAGGTTTAATCACAATTTGTCCTTCTGAAACAAGCCTTTCCAGAGCTGTCAAAATACCATATTTGGCATGAGCATACGTTAATCCGCCCTGCATATAAGCGATGTATGGCTCGCGAATCGGAGCGTCGGCCGACAGCTCCAGACTGCCTCCCTGGATAAAAGTGCCCGCCGCCATGATCACCGGACTTTCATATCCGGGCATATCCCATGGCTCCGGCACAACATGGGCATCCACAGCGGCCGCTTTTTGAATGCTCTGCACAAAAGCAATCAACGGCTTCGGAGCGCCAAAGCGCACCGCCTGGATGAGATCCGTCCGGGGCTCGTCCCAACGCGGCTTCGTTTCAAAGCCGAGCCGCTGGAACAATGCGGCAGCCAGCACGCTGCCCTTCAACGCTTGTCCCACCAGATGTGGGGCAAGGAACAACCCCTGATAAATGGAGCGAAGCGTGCCCAGCATCGCGCCCACCTCGGAGCCGATGCCGGGCGCGGTCAGCCGATACGAAGCGGCTTCGACGTAGGCCTGTTTTCCGGCAATGTAGCCGCCCGTCTCCGCTAAACCGCCGCCGGGATTTTTGATGAGCGAACCCGCCATCAAATCCGCCCCTACCTGTGTCGGCTCCATCAACTCTGTGAATTCGCCATAACAATTGTCGACAAAAACGATCAGATTGCTCCGTATTGCCTTGATTCGCTCTACGATCTCCGCAATTTGCGCAATCGTATAAGAGGAGCGCCAATCGTATCCTCTGGAGCGTTGTACGCCAATTACCTTTGTTCGCTCTGTGATGGCGGACACAATTGCCGTCCAGTCCAGCGAGCCGTCAGGCAGCAAAGCCACCTCGGAGCAGTGCACCCCCCAGTCGCGCAGGGAACCCGTGCCGTCGCCTGGTTTTCCGATCACCTTGTGAAGCGTATCGTAAGGACTGCCCGTTATGTACAACAGCTCGTCGCCGGGACGCAGCACGCCGAACAGCGCGGTGCTAATCGTATGCGTGCCGGAAGCAAAATGAGGCCGCACCAGCGCCGCTTCCGCCCCCATCGCGTCGGCATAGACGAGATCCAGTACCTCGCGTCCCCTGTCGTTATATCCATACCCCGTCGAACCCGAAAAATGAAAATCGCTGACGCCGTGCTTCTTGAAAGCTTGAATTACCTTCCACTGGTTGCGCTCCGCCGTCCGGTCGATGGCGCGAAATGCGGATGCCGCTTCATCCTCCGCCGTTTCCGCAAGCCGCACCAGCGACTCCCATAATACTTGCTGCTCCGTTTGGTTTTGTTGTTCTGTTTGGTCGTGTTGCTGCCTTTCATTCATTGCTTCTCAAGTCTCCTCTGTCTGATATCTCCCGTTCAGAACTCTCGCCGGGTTAAAGCTTCAAGTCCTCCGGCCGAATGCTCATCAGCTCGCTTTTGGTCGGAATAGAGCTGGAATATTGGCCGATCAGCCTCACTGCCTGATGGCGCATCGCTTTTTCAAGAATATTGCGCACGAATCTGGCGTTGCTGAACGAAAACAAATCATTTAGTTTTTCCTGTATCAAATGCTGTCTCAGCTTGAACATGCTTTGCGGGAGCAGCACGTAATCGCGTTCCTTGACCATCTGCTCGCCAATCTGAAGAAGTTGATCCACTGAGTAGTCGGGAAATTCAATTTGAAGCGGAAACCGCGAAGGCAGTCCCGGGTTCGTTGCCAAAAATTGCTCAATTTCAAGCGGATATCCCGCCAAAATAAGTACAAATTGATTCCGATGGTCCTCCATCGCTTTTACAAGCGTATCGATAGCTTCCTTGCCAAAATCCTTTTCACCGCCGCGCGCGAGGCTGTAGGCCTCATCCACAAACAAGACGCCGCCAAGCGCCTTGCGAACGAGGTCCCTTGTTTTTTGGGCTGTGTGTCCGATGTATTCGCCGACCAGATCCGCCCGCTCAACCTCAATCAAATGCCCTTTGGACAAAACGCCCATCTTTTGAAATAGCTTTGCAACAATGCGGGCAATCGTTGTTTTGCCCGTGCCGGGATTGCCTTTGAAAATCATATGATAGACCTGCGAGCCGCCGGACAGGCCAGCTTCAAGACGCATGCGGCCGATGTACAGCAACGCATAAATTTCATAGACGAGAGCTTTGACGCTGTCCATCCCGATCATGGGGTCCAGCTCTTTTTGAATATCCGCAAAATGGTCCACCGCCGGAAGCGGCTTAACCTGTGGAATCGGCTCCGCATCAAGCGCATGAGCCGCTCCGCCGCTAAATGATTCCTGGCTTCTAAGCACTACATTGATTTGCCGGGAAGGCCTGGCAGAGCTGCTGCCGGTTCCCGAAATCACTCCTCCACTCATCCCGTGCACCGCCCTCCTTCAACCGGATGCGGCCGAATTTACGGTCAATCATCCGATATACACTACAAGTTTATTCTATCTTGCAGCGCCATATTAGCAGATTCACGGCAGCGTTGGAGGAGAAAGAATGCCTAGCTTCATCAAGGCCCAGTCCAGCTTCCACTTGGAATACGCAAGCATTTCCCGAGTGTTGTTATAATATGGATTCAGCACGTCGGAATGCACGGCAGCAACGGCCATTGCATCCAATCCCGCATACCGAGCCATTTCCTCCGCCCGGGTAGCATGATAGTCATGGGTAATAATCAAATAATTGGTCACGCCCTCCCGTTCGCCGACGGCATGGCTGAATACCAGATTCTGATACGTGTCGGCTGCCTTGTCCTCTAGCAACAGGGCCTCTTCCGGCACTCCGGCTGCAACGAGATAATCTCGCATGCCTTCAGCCTCGGACAAGCTTGAATGCCGGCCTCCATGGCCGCCGGTCAAGATAAGCCGCTTCACCGTCCCTTCCTCGTACAGACGTATAGCCAGCTCCAGGCGCTCGCGCAAAGCCGGACTTGGCCGGTCATTCCACAGAGCGGCGCCAAGCACAATGCCGGCATCCGCCGGAGGATATTTCTCCGGTATATCATAGCTGCCTACGAGCCACAGCACGTATACGCACCAGATTGCCGTTGCCGTAAATGCGGCCAGTATAAAACGAAACAGGAGCCGCCACGGTCGAAAGGCGGTCCCTCGACGACGCGGCCTGCTCCTTTTTTTTGCTGCTTTCTTCATGACTCGCTTAATTCTCCCCTCTGGGCAAGCAGGCTTTTTCGGTGCTTGAGACTTAACGTAAAATAACGGAATCTGCCGCTTTTGATACTGGATAGCAGCTTGCCGGCCGTCTTGCGCGCAAGCGCGGCTTCCTTGCCCGTTACATCGCCTTGTCTCACCGCGTCCTCCAGCTCATCCTCGTCCATCAGGTACACTTCGCCGCTTGGCAAAACAACGACGTCCAGATACAAATCGTCAAACCATGGCACTTGCTGGTCGGTTAGTCCCTGCGTTTTGCAAACGTCGATATACCATTGCACCACTCGCCCTTTATCATCAAACATTGTTGTTACGACAAAATGCTCGCCTTTCGGAAAATGCTGCATCCACAAGTAGCCGCGGTCGGCAAGGCACAGCCTTTTTCCATCGTATTCCTTCCATAACGGCTCACGCAGCTCATGAATGCGGTAAAAGGTAACGAGTCCTTTGAACTCGTCGCCGTCAAGAGCCAGACAGGAATAGCTCCTGCGCAGGATACGGCGCCAATTCGCGCGATCAGAAAATTTTCTTTTCATAAGGAACGTACCTTTCCGTTCATTTAGGAATCCACCTATAGAAAAAGATTACCATATCTTAACGTCCATCTCCAGCGGACCGCGAAAATAAACCGGGCCTCCGCTTATAAAAAGAAGCGCGCGCATGTTTGACATGACGCGCGCCTGATGTGTTGTGGCTTTTAAAGCCTGCCGCTAAACGCGGTTTTTCTTGCTGCAAAAGCCCAAATTGCGGTTTTTTCATTTCGTTGACGACGATGCCAGCATAGCTTCCCATTCCTGAAACGAAAGCTTGTCCGTTATATGCCGAAGGGACTCCGGCACATCAACAAAGCACATAAGCTCCAGACTATTGCCGTCCGGATCATTAAAGTACACGGAGGCATTCCCCTGATTAGGTCTGACAAAAGGCTCCACAGAATGCCGCCTGCCGAATGGGACCGCCTCAACGCCAATCGAATCCAGCCAATTGAGTGACTGCTTCAACTCCTCATAACTTGTTCGGAATGCGATATGCCGCAACGAAGGATGATAAGGCGTTTTATGCTCTTCCCCTTCCCATAACCCGACCCAGCTAATGCCGTGCTGAATCCAGAAAAAAGCGGTATCTGCATCTCGCCAAGCCATCGTTAAACCCAAGCTTGTGTAAAATGGAATGGAAATTTCCAGATTTCGGACAGGCAGATGGGCTTCATACAGTCCTTTAATCAATGAACTCACTCGCCTTCGTTTAATAAATCGTTCCTAAAAACCGCCTACAAGGCTTTAACCTCAATCGTCACGCTTATGATTGTAACATCTTCAAGCGGCTTACCGTTTTGGGCAGGAACGCTTGCAATGCTCTTGACCACATCCATGCCTTGGTCGATTTCGCCAAATACCGCATAGTCCGGTTGGCGGTTTAGATTGGCTGCGTCAGGACCCGTGCAGATAAAAAACTGGCTGCTCCCCGAGTTTGGCACGCCTGTATTGAACATCGCCACCGTGCCTTCGTGATACGAGGTTTCGGTATCCAGCTCGTCGGGAATGCGGTAACCCGCATTCCCCGTTCCATTGCCCAGCGGATCGCCGGCTTGAATCATAAAGGAATCAATTACATTGTGAAAGGTCAAGCCTTCATAGAAACCTTCGTTTGCCAGAAATACAAAGTTGTTCACTGTCACCGGGGCGTCTTCCGCATTCAAGTTGATGCCGAAGGTACCCATGCTTGTTTCCACGACGGCGCGGTAGCTTTTGTCGGGATCAATAGCCATTTCCGGCATTTTGCTCCAGCTGGAGATTTTCACCTCTCCCGGCTCCTCATCTTGATTGGAGGCGCCGGCACTTGTGCTGCCCGATCCGCAGCCCGCCAACAGGATAAGCATAACCGTCATCATCGCGGCAGCAAACCAAAATCTTCTTGATTTCAACATTTCCAACCACCCATCTCATGACAAGCCTGTCGGCAACCATCGAAATTAACCTTGCGTTTCCGCCGTGTCTTGGCCTTCTTCGGTTTCACCGGAAGCTTCTGTTGAAAGCGGCGTCTCTATAGGCGCTTCGCCGCCGATGCTTCCGTCGCCTGTCGGCGACGGAGTAGCTGTAGGCTGCTCCCCGCCTTGATCCGGAGTTGCTTGCGGCGTTTCCACCGGCAATGTTTCCACTGGCGGAGTTTCCGATGGCGGCTCCATCGGTATGCCCGGCGTGCCAAGGTCGATTTGCGGAATGCTTACGGTAACGACTGCCGAAGGCTCGCTTTTTACATTTCTGGCCTTGTCGTGCGCAACCACGTAATAATCATAAGTAACACCAGGGAAAACACTCATATCCTCCACGGATGTGCCTGCAACATCATCCACAAAGGAGATATAGCCGCTATTCCCTTCCTCTTTGCGGAAAACCTCATACGTGATATCGGGCTCTTCGTTTGCGGCCCAACTCAGGATCACTTTAATGCTTTCTTGCTCGAAAACAGCGCTGAGACCGTTAACCGTAGTTAATGGCTGTTCTTCTTCTTCCTCTTCTTCTTGCACGGGCTGAGCCGACTGGAAACTTCTCTTCGGCACGCCTTTTAGCGCAGGCTGCATGACCTTGGCGAACAAAGCCGCCGATTGCGAGCTGCCCTTTTGCAAAATATGATCAACGTCAGTCTTATCGTAGCCCATCCAGACGGCCGCTGTCCACTCCGGCGTATAACCGACAAACCAGGCATCCTTGATGCCCGAGCCCGAATAACCCGGGATACCATGCTGAGTGGTACCCGTTTTGCCCGCTACAGGGCGGTCGATCGCGGCTCTTGTTCCGGTTCCGCCTTGCTCGATGACCGTTTGCATCATTTGTGTCAAATAAGCCGCGGTTTGAGCAGACATCAGCTGCTTCGTTTCCGGCGCCTTATAGGTGTAAACATCCTTGCCCTTTTTCTGAATGCGAAGGATGGAATGGGCATCAACGGACTTCCCTCCGTTTGCCATTACACTGTACGCCGTCGCCATCTGCATCGGGGAAGCCCCGCGCGTCATGCCGCCAAGCGCCAACGCCAGGTTCATGTCATCGTCCAGTACCGGAATGCCGAGTTTTTTTGCAAAATTGGCACCGGTTTTCACTCCAATTTCATTCAGCATCCAGACGGCTGCGAGGTTGCGGGAATCCTTAATGGCTTGCGTCATGGATACCTCGACTGGACCCCAACGGTCGGTTGGACAATAGTTGCCAAAACATTTTTGATCGTTCTTCAGAACGGTAGACGGTGTATAATTCCCGGTCTCAAGCGCCGGTCCGTACGCTACGATCGGTTTGATCGAGGACCCCGGCTGACGCGGCTTCACCGCGCGATTCCAGCTGCGCTTTTCATAATCCCGGCCGCCTGCAATAGCTTTAACCTCTCCGGTCTGGTGATCCATAATGACCATGGCGCCTTGAACAATTTGGTCATCTTTGCTTTCTTCAAAGTTAGCTGCGTTGGCAAACTCTTTTTCGACTGTCTGTTGTGCTTGCACACTCAATGTCGTATAGATTTGCAGCCCGCTGACCCGCAGCTCGTTTTCGTCGATGTTCATTTTGGCCATGGCTTCGTCGATGACGTAATCGACAAACGCATGGTAGGAGCCGGTCTTCAGTTGATCCTGATTGACAGGCTGCACATAAACAACCGCTTTGGCTTCATTCATCTGCGATTCCGTAATGTAGCCTTCCTGGTACATGAGCTGCAAGACAACGGCTCTGCGTTTCATGGACTCTTCCGGGTTATTTATGGGGTTGTACAAATTGGGACCCTTTGGCATGGCCGCCAGCGTGGCGCTTTGCCATAATTCAAGCTCCGACAGCTCTGCGCCAAAGTAAAATTGCGCCGCCGCCTTCACGCCATAAATGCCTTTGCCAAAATAAATCCGGTTTAAATACATGGTCAAAATTTCGTCTTTCGTCATATCCTGCTCAAGCGCCACGGCGATTGAAGCCTCCGTCGCTTTTCGGAAAAACGTCTTATCCGCTGACAAAAATACGTTTTTCGCCAGCTGCTGGGTGATGGTGCTGCCGCCTTCAACCGCTTTTCTGGCAACAACGTCCTTAACCAGCGCGCGTCCGATCGCGAAGAAATCCAGCCCGGAATGGTCGTAAAATCTTCGATCCTCCGTTGCCACAATCGCCTCCAGCATATGCTTCGGAATTTCCGAATACTCTGCGGCCTCGCGATGCTCGTCAAAAACGTACAGCCTCGAAATCTCGTTGCCGTCGACATCGTAGACAATGGACGCTTCTCCAAAATCCAGCTTGTTCCCATGTTCGGCAAGCAGCCGCTCGCCGTTTAGAATAATAAGCAAATAACCAATAATCGCACATACCACACCAATAACCAGTGTAAAAAAGATGGTGTAAAACCAAGCCTGTCCCGACATTCTTTTCTTTTTCTTTTTTGCGGGTCTTGCGGCCCCCCTGGCTTTTTTCTCCGTCATGACGGCTTCCCTCCTGCTCACTTGTTCGCTAGTAGACAGCATTGCCTCAAAATGACAAAAGCAACCCGTTAAAGCGGGTTGCTCCTGCATGCCGCTATCTAGTTAAACGAACCTTTCTATAAGAAAGTTTCATGACTTTCCGTTTCAGCGCTTCGCGAATCCTGAAATAATGGCCAAAACCGACCTGTTTTCCCGTCTTCCAGCCCGGAAGAATCAGGAGCGGCCAACCAGCAAATAGCCTTGTCCGGCGCCGTTAAATTAAGCCGTCGGGCCGTCCTGCTGCATCAGCGAAACATTGCGTTGAGGCATAAAAGTCGATACGGCATGCTTGTACACCATTTGTTGCCGGCCTTCGCTGTCGATAATAATCGTAAAATTATCGAAGGCTTTGATGACGCCACGAATTTGAAAACCGTTCATCAAAAAAACGGTTACCGGAATGTTTTCTTTGCGTAGCTGATTCAGAAACGTATCTTGAATATTGATCGACTTGTTCATTGGACGCTAACCCCCGTCTACAAAAGATTGATTAGAATTATATTCAAGATAACCTTGAAACTTTCCTGCTATTATACCATGAATTGCATTCAAATTCTCTTGAAAATTTTCATCTGTGTCGAACCAGTGAATTTCGTTCATGTGCCGGAACCAGGAAAGCTGGCGTTTTGCAAACCTTCTTGTGTCCCTTTTCAGCAGCTCTACGGCGGCTTCATAGGACAATTCTCCGCGCAAATAAGACACCAGCTCTTTGTAGCCCAACGCCTGAAGCGGCGTCGGATGGGGCGGCGGAACCCGCTTCATTAAGCTCTCTACTTCGGCCTGCAAACCTTCATTCAGCATGATGTCAATTCGCTCCTCGATACGGCGATACAGTGCCGCACGATCCATCGCCAGCCCCAAAATGATAAGCTCGTATGGCGATTCCTTCCGCTGCCCCGCCTGCTGCTTGCTGAAAGGCACGCCAGTCAAATGATGCACTTCAAGCGCCCTGATGACGCGGCGCACATCATTGGGATGGAGCCGCTCCGCCGTCTCCGCGTCCACCTCCGCCAGACGCTTATGCAACGCCTCAACCCCGTGCGAGGCGGCATAGGCCTCCTGAAGGGTCCGAAACGACTCATCCGAGCCATGATCCGCAAAACGGTAGTCATAACAAAGCGATTCAATATATAATCCCGTCCCCCCAACGATAAAAGGAAGTTTGCCTCGTCCCGCAATTTCGGCAATTGCGTTTCTTGCATCATTTTGAAAATCGGCGGCGGAATAAGCCTGGTCAGGATCAACGATGTCGATCAGATGATGCGGGATGCCCCGCCGTTCTTCTTTTTTGATTTTTGCCGTTCCGATATCCATTTCACGATAAACCTGCATGGAATCGCCGGAAATAATTTCGGCGTTCCACTGCTCCGCTATACTGAGGCTGAGAGCGGTTTTGCCTATCGCGGTTGGGCCAATCAGCACAAGCAAAGGAATTTTGCCGCCATTAGATTCTCCGCTTGGCAGATTCCAACGCTTCTGGTGTTCAATCAACATGTATCACTCCATACGTAATTTTGGGAACGCCCGGCTGACACGGCGTAAAGCCGAGCCGCTGGAATTCTCCGCTAGCCCCGTGTTCTTTCATAATGACCGTTTTTCTCGCCACTCGCTTGGCATGGAAAATCGCTTCCTCCGACAACGCATCGCCATTGGCAATGGGACGAAATGCGGAAATGGCAGAGGACTCATAAACCGGCTTACGGAACATGGGGTCAAAATAAACAATATCGGCGCTTTTGTCAGGACAGCTTGCCAAATAATCGCGGTGTGCCGCCGTCACAAGCCGGATCCGCCGCATCGCATCGTCCACGTCGCGGAGTCCCGACTGGTAGGAGGACAACCCTTCACGGACAAGCGCAGCCAGCACCTCCCCGCTCTCCAGCGCCGTTACCGAGCCGGTTTCACCGGCCGCATAGGACAAAACAAGAGAATCGCCGGCCATTCCGGCCGTACAATCGATAATGGCGTCGCCGGGTTTGCAGCCCGACCATTCGACAAGCGGATCGCTACCGCCGTCCCTTAACCTTTTGACCCGGATAAAGGCCATGCTTGGATGAAAAAATAGCGGTTTTGCATCTTCCCCGTCATAAAAACGGACCTCGCGTTCCGTCACGACTATCGCTTGTTTGCCGGAGGCCGCGCCGAGCAATTGGCGTACAGTCGCTCCCCGCCGCTGCACAAGCGAAGCTCCCAGCTCCGCTGCCAGTTTGGAGGCTCTCCGTCTGGCCGTTTCCGAGGGCCGTGGAGCTGTTGTAACGATCATGACATCACCCGTTTAAACATTTTTTCCAGCTGGTACGTGGACAGATGGACGATAATGGGCCGCCCGTGCGGGCAAGTATACGGCTGGCTGCAGCCCGATAGCCTTGCCAGAAGTACATCGCCTTCTTCACGCGTCATTCGGTCATTGGCTTTGATGGACGCCTTGCAGGCGCACATGATGGCCGCTTTTTCCCTAAGCTTTCCAATATCGATGCTTTTCCGTTCCGCGATCAGCAGCTCCGCCATTTCCTCCAGCACCGCTTTCTCCTCGCCGTGAGGCAGCCATTGCGGATACGCCCGGACCAGAAATGTCTGCGCTCCAAACGGCTCGATATCCACCCCGGCTTCCCGGAACAGCTCTAACCTGTCGCGCAGCTGCATCGCTTCCCCAGGCGTAAATTCCAGCGTCAGAGGAACCAGCAGCCCTTGGCTTTCGGCCGCCGGGTGGCCAAACTGATAGAGATAATATTCATAATTGATTCGCTCGTGCGCCGCATGCTGGTCAATCAGATAAAGCCCGTCGTCCGCCTGGGCCACAATATAAGTCCCATGATGCTGGCCGATCCAATGCAGCTCGGGAAAACCGGGAGACGGTACCGGAGCTTCACGAACGTTAGGAACAGCACTAGATTCCGAGGCGTCTCTATGGTTTTGACCTTCTCCATCATCTGAAATATCGTTAGCGTTTAAGGGTTCTCCATCCCTTGAGTCATCTATTTCGGTTGGAGTCTCTGGACCTGCTACGCCCGCTTCGTGAATAGCCTCATCGTTTTCATGGATAGCCTCATTGTTTTCATGGATAACTTCGGCCGTTTCATAGCTGAACTGTTCTGCAGGTTGTAGCGGTTCAACATCTCTGGGCAATTCCTCATGTTTAAGCTGCTCGTTTTGGCTTTGACCGTATGGAACGTCGGCATTTCCCGGCTTATCGCCGAATGCGCCCTTGCTTTCCATTGCGGTGTCGGCTTGACGTCCCTGGTTAGCAGAATCTGCGGCTTGGACGCTATAATCAGCTTGGCTGCTATATTCAGCTTGGGCATGTTTTCCATTTGGCAAACCCGGATTTTGCCGCGGCGGCGCATACAACTTTTCGACGGCCGCCCGAGGGATTTGCTGATTTCGCTCATTCGCATAGCCATTGAACGGACGCGCTTGATTATAGCTGATGCTTCGCGGCTCCTGACGGTTGTCGGGCAGCCTGCTGCCGCTGCCTGCCCCCCCTGGCGTTCCCCCATCGGCTGTAATGCTTGATTTTGCCTGGTCCGATGGATTGCTGCCGGGCTCAAGGCGATCACCAATATGGAACGCTATGGATTCCTGCACATAGAGCGGGCCTGACCGAGGCTGCTTTTTGCCGGAGTCCGGGCCAGGTATGTATCGCTGCGCTCCCAGCACAGCCTTGACGGCTTTTTCGATAAGCGCCTTCAGCTCCGTTTCTTTGCTGAAACGCACCTCCATTTTGGAAGGATGCACGTTGACATCCAGAAGAGAGGGATGCATCTCAACCTCAAGCACTGCCAGCGGAAAGCGATTGATGGGCAGCAGCGTGTGGTATGCCTGCTGGAGCGCGGCGTTTACCGCAAAGCTACGAATGTAGCGACCATTAACGACTAGCGTAATTCCGTTGCGGTTGGCTCTTGTCAGCTCTGGCTTGGACACATAACCCGTCAGCTCGAAATCGGGATCCGACGCGGATACAGCCAGCATCGCTTTTGCTGTACTGCTTCCATAAACGGCGGCTATGACCTGCAAACGATCGCCGGTGCCAAGCGTCTGAAGCAGCGAGGAACCATTGTGCTTAAGTGTAATCGCGATACCGGGATGAGCCAGCGCTACCCGATTCATATAATCGGAAATATGGCCAAGCTCCGTCTGAATCGACTTCATATACTTTAAGCGGGCAGGCGTGTTATAAAATAAATCCCGTACCGACATTTCCGTTCCTTGCGGTGAATTCGCCGGTTCCTCCGTGACGATGCTCCCGCCTTCAATAACCAGTTTTCTCGCGAGCCCGCTGTCGCTATTGGCCGAAATGGCGCTTAATCGGGAAACCGCCGCGATACTGGGCAAGGCTTCTCCGCGAAAGCCCAGGCTGGCTATGCGGAACAGATCGCTGCCGGAAGAAATTTTGCTGGTGGCATGGCGCTGAAAAGCGGTTGGCAAATCTTCGGGGTCGATGCCTCCCCCATTGTCGACAACGCGGATCAGCGTCAAACCGCCTTCCTCGACGTAAACGTCAATCGTGGTGCTGCCCGCGTCAATTGCATTTTCCACAAGTTCCTTCACCACGGAAGACGGGCGCTCCACCACCTCGCCTGCGGCAATCTGGTTAGCCAGCTTTTCATCCAGCACTTTTATTCTGGACAACCTCATCCCCTCCTTTCATTGAACTGTTCAGATCGAACTATTCAGATCACTATTCCGATCTCCAATCAATCGGTACCCCGATTATGCAGTTCTCAAAATGAGCTGTTCCCTAATCGCCATTCAGCCGAATACGCAATGTCCCCATAAACTCTATTCGCAGCGCAGGGGCTTTTGTCAGGGGGTCTACGTCTAATCGCTACTCCCTCAGCTTGCCCTTCATTTCATTCAACCACTGCATCGCCTGCATCGGCGTCATATTAAAGAGATCAAGCTTGCGCAGATCGTCTGCAAGCTGTTCAGCTTTAGGCGACGCTTTGCGCCTACCATGACTCTCGGCCGCAGCAGCAGGCTCCTCGAACATGGATAGCTGCACGACAGCAGATGGGCCGTCTTTCCGATCAACATTCAGGATCGGCATCGAATTATTAATGTCATTAATTTCATTATCATTAATGCTGTTAAATACATTCGCTTGGGTTGAACGATCTTCCGGGTTCGCTATTTTGACGGATTGGCCACTCTCATAAGCAGACGGTTCCGATTCATGTACGACAGCCGCAAATTGGTTGGAATGATCGCGTCCCTCTCCCGAACTTGCCGTGGGAAAAGTAGAAACGCCGGCTCGGGACGGGCTTTCTGCGGCATGCCCGTTGCTTGTAGCCTCCAGCAAGCTGTAGGCTCTCTGAATTATGGAGTCGGGCAAGCCGGCCAGTCTCGCGCAATATATGCCATAGCTGGTGCTGGCTGCGCCTGGAATCAAACGCCGCAGGAACGTTACATCCTCCCCGCTTTCTTCAACCGCCATCCGGGCATTGCCCAGGGAAGACAACGACTCCTCCAGATGGGCCAGTTCATGGAAATGAGTGGACACCAGCGCCTTGCAGCCAATATGATGGTGGGCAAATTCAATAACGGCTTGCGCAATCGCCATCCCTTCGCCAGTAGATGTGCCTCTGCCAAGCTCGTCAATGATGACAAGGCTGCTCGGGGTCGCTTTTTCCGTCATGATTTGAATGTCCTTCATTTCTACCATAAACGTGCTTTGTCCGCCGATCAGATCGTCAGCTGCGCCAATCCGGGTAAAAATGCGGTCGACCAGCGGAATTTCCGCGCTCCGGGCCGGAACGAAGCAGCCGATCTGCGCCATTACGCAAATTAAGGCAGTCTGGCGCATGTAGGTGCTTTTGCCAGCCATATTGGGTCCTGTAATCAGCAAAATCCGCTGATCGTTATTGCTTAGCACCGCATCATTGGCGATAAAAGGCGTTCCGTCCATCATCGCTTCGACCACGGGATGGCGGCCCTCTCTGATGGCAAGATCAAATCCTTCCGTCACATTCGGACGGGTATAGCGGCGCTCTGCGCTCACCGTCGCAAGCGACTGGTAGACGTCCAGCTCCGCAATCATCGCAGCCGCGCGCTGCAAGCGGTGAAGATGAAGCGCAATATGGTCGCGCAGCTCGATAAAACGGGCATACTCCAGATCGACCATTTTGTCCTCGGCTTCCAGAATCAGCCGTTCCTTCTCTTTCAGTTCAGGCGTGACGAACCGCTCAGCGTTAGCCAGCGTCTGCTTGCGCTCATAGCGGCCTTCAGGCAGCATGGCCAGATTGGCTTTGGATACCTCCAGATAATAGCCAAATACTTTGTTGAAGCCGATTTTGATCGATTTAATGCCAGTCGCTTCCCGTTCCTGGCGCTCAAGCTCAGCTAGCCATTTTTTCCCGTTTGTGCTGGCTTCCCGAAGCTGGTCCAGATATTCGTCGTATCCGCCCTTAATCAAACCGCCTTCACGGATGGAAATCGGAGGTTCGTCCACCAGCACGGTTTCGATCATATCCGCAATGTCTCCGCAGTCGTCGGCATCGCGCACGAGGTCTTGCAGCACCGCCGAACCGGAATTATGGCACAGCTCCATCAAAGCCGGAATGCGCAGAAGGGATGCTTTCAGCGCGTTCAAGTCGCGCCCGTTGGCGTTGCCGTAAGCGACACGCCCCACCAGGCGCTCCAAATCGTAGATCGGACTGAGCTGGCTGCGAACGTCTTCTCGCAAAATCAGGTTGCGATACAACGTCTCAACAGCGTCAAGCCGTTTGCCGATTGCTGAGCTGCTCAGGAGCGGCTTGTCGATCCAGCGGCGCAGCAGCCTGGCTCCCATGGAGGTGCCCGTCCGATCCAGCAGCCAGAGCAACGAGCCTTTTTTGCTCCGGTCGCGTACTGTTTCCGTCAATTCCAGATTGCGGCGCGTGTAGTGGTCCAGAATCATATATTGATTCGGCTCATAAGAAGCGATACTCCGCACGTGTCCCAAGGATCGCTTCTGGGTATCCTCCAAATAACCAATCATAACGCCTACAGCTTGCAAACGCGCCGGTGAAAGACCAGCCAGTTCCCCGTCTCCAAATTGCTCGGCCAGCCTTTCCCGAGATACGGCGGCTCTTGCGGTAAGAACAGCCGTTCCTCCCCATGAGGCCGCGCCCTGCAAAGCGCCAAGCAGGCTTTCGCTCCCTACAACCTCGGAAGGATTATAAACGTTAAGCTCGTCCATCATCGCTTCGCCTTGCTGCGGGAAGGAGGTCACGTATAGCTCTCCGGTCGTCAAATCGCAAGCCGCTAATCCAATCATGCCGCCGGCCAAATCTACCGCAGCAATAAAATTGTTGTGCTTGCTCTCCAGCGATTTTGTTTCCATTACGGTGCCCGGTGTAACGATACGGACAATTTCGCGGCGGACCACGCCTTTTGCAGCGGCGGGATCTTCGACTTGCTCGCATATCGCCACCTTGTATCCTTTTTCGACAAGCCGGGCTATATAGTTTTCAGCGGAATGGTAGGGAACGCCGCACATCGGAATTTTGGCCGCTCCGCCGCCTTCCCTTCCCGTCAACGTGATTTCAAGCTCGCGCGACGCTTCGATGGCGTCGTTAAAAAACATTTCGTAAAAATCGCCTAATCGGAAAAATAAAAAGGCATCTTTCGCTTCTTCCTTGATTGCCAAATATTGCTGAATCATCGGAGTATAACCGCTCATTGCTGCTCCTCCTGCTATGTATATAATATGTTATTATACCAAGCGGAACAGACGTGCGCCATAACCATGCGGATTTACCGCTTAAAGCCCTTATTCTGCGTGGGAAAAGACAGTGAAAGGCGCCCTTAAAAAACTCATAGGCGGGTTATAAGGCATCTCAGGCATCTCCCCAATTACATAACACCTATTATTATCGATATTTAATTAACGAATTTACTTAACGGATTTAATTAACCGCATTAATTATACTGCGGAAACGGGATTCGCCATTTGAGTCGAAAATCGCTTTGTTCGTCCCATGTTTTGCCCGCTCTTGCCGCTTGAAACAACGGCTCTATGAAGGGAGCCAGCTCCTCGTAGCTGGCACACCTTGTCATTACATCCGCGATGTCGTCCAGGCATGCGGATAACTCTTTTCGGTCGCCGGCATAATAGGCGGCGCGGTAACGCTCTTCCGCTGCCGGGATTCTTGGCAGCGTCGCGGCTTCCCTTGCGCAAAGCAGCGCCAGCGCAAAAGCGGCTTTGGCCGCTGCCGGAGAGACAAGCCAGCTCGGCAGCGTCCGGTATTCAAACCCGCCATGCGGCTGCAAGCGAAAGTCCCCGAGACTGCCGTATCGGGGACGGCGGCCGCGCCCGGCGGGGTCCTCCACCATAGCCAGCGGATAGGCCGCGCAGTTGTCCAGCAGGCGCAGCAGGCGGCTGGTGAGCGGCGCTCCGCTGATGTGGATATGCCCGCCGAGCGCAAGCCCCGGCACGGGCATGGCTCCCGCGACCCAGCGCAGCCTCGGGTCGCGCACCTTTGCGGCGGCGGCAAGCATCAGCCGCCGGATATTGCCGGCCAGCGCGGCGGGGCCCTCCGCCGGCGCCGGCCGCAGCTCGGCGACGGGATAGAGCAGCCGTCGCCCCACCAACACGGCGTCGGCGCCCGCTGCTCCCCCGGCGCCGGCGCCGAAAAAGCGCGATGCCGGAGCCACCTTGCCGCTCGGCATCAGCAGCACAAACTCGGGATCGGCGCCCAGCAATATGCGCCGACCCTCGTCAATGGCTCCCGCCGCGTCAAGCATTGCGGCGAAACGCCGCAGCGCGGCCGACTGGCTTGCGCCGTCGCCAAGCAGCGGCCGCACCCCTCTGACGGCGCAGCGGCCGTCGCCGGCAAGGGCAACAACCGCCTCGCCAATATCGAGGCGGAGCACATACAACGCGCGCACGGCAACGCGCGCGACCCTCCGCAGCGCTGCGTCGCTCGGCCATTCCCCGGCGCGGCTGCTTCTCCAGGATGCCGCGCCTCCACTATCTTGCTGTCCCGTTCCCCCTATATCTTTACGTTCCAAGTATCCTCTAATTTTAGGTTCAGCACCTCTTTTGAGTTCTATCTTCTCTGGTTGCTGCTGCTCTGACATTGCCATCACCGTCTTTTGCCAGACGCCATTTTCTGCACGCATTACGGAAAGCGGCTCCAGATTGCATACCTCCACAACAAACAACCGCTCGTCAGGCAGCCCCTCTGCTACACCGAGGCCCGACATACGCCAAAGTTCACGCTGCCGCCCAAGGCTCATGTCCTCAAGCGAAGAAGCGCCTTCATTAAGCAGCCAGATTCCAACTTGCTTCGAAGAGCGAGGCAGCAAGCTCCATGTAAGCGGCAATACGACATCTCCTTGGCGTGGCGACTTATTCAAAGGCAAACGACGAGGCGCATCCTCGGACATCATGGATTCATATGCAGTTCCGTCCCAAACCCACAGCTCCCCCATTCCCATGCCACCTTTCGTATGCGGCAGCTGCCGATTTCAACGAGAAGAGCGCACTACCGCAAACCTCCAGACTTTCAATCCAACGGTGATCGCTTGCAGCAGCCACAGCGTGCCACTCCCCACCAATGAGCGCCTGTATGATAATGAATCGGGCGCCAAGGACTTGCGATGCCAAAAAAAAGGAGGGCTTTCGCCCTCGAATTTGCCGCCGAAGCAGCATATAATGCCGTATCCAAAAGAGAACAATGCATTATTGCCAGACGGCGAGTTACAGCTCGTCGTCCAGCAAATCGGAATCCAGGTCCTCGAAGTCTCCGTCCTCGTCGCCAAGGCTGAACTCAAAATCCTTGTCATCATGATCGCTGCAGCCGCCCGGAACAACAGCTACGCAGACTTTCGTCTCGGCAATCATCTCGACCGCAAACTCCCGCTCGACGCGCACTACTACGCTTGCGCCGCTAGAGGAAATGTTCGCCTCAATGCAGTTGGGCTCCTGAAGCACCTCGGCTGACACTTCCTCTGTCGCAGCCCTGTGCTTGGGATCAACATACGAAAGCGGAACATTTTCGACGAATTGTACGGATTCCTTGGCTACGTCCGTTTGGGAGTTTTTGTTGTACGAATACCAAATATTGATATCGTAAGTACCGATCACCTCTATACCGTCGCCCGAACGAACCGCTTCATACTGATGGTTGATTATCCATGCGCCCAAAATACTGGTCGGATGGTGAGGCGGTGTAACGGTATGGGTTACAGTGGAAAACTTACGACCCTTGCCGCAGACAGCTTTTGTTATTATTTCTCTGCACTGTAGCTGTTTATCTGCAATAGTCATTGATTTAACCTCCTCCATACAATCATTCAATTAAAGTGTATGCAGGTCATAGGCGTTTGTTGATTAAACGAGTCTAATCCGAAAAATTTATTTTGCATGTCTCCTGCCGCAGCTAGCACGGGCCGCAGAACGGGGAAAATCCACACCATCGTTTTTCCCGCTTGCTACATTCTATTCTCTGCTTGGCGAAAATATGAAGTGGAAATGGCGGCATGCAGCGCGATATATGCTACAGTCGAACTTCCCAAGGCGCAATGCAGAAATGATGTCTACGAAGAAGACCTAACTAATACGTAAAAACGCAGCTTGCTTAAATTATACATATGAGGAAGCATCAGCTCATGGGAAACCAACATTCATGCATTAATAAGCATGCAGCAAACATAGAAGCGATTAAAAGAAACCTACAATAAAAAGATGCCAGCTCAGAACCAAGCGATCGACTGTCAATAAAAGAAACCTCTATGGACGGATCGCACAGTCCGATCTCAAAACGTTAGCTGCGCCCTTGAAGAGCGCACCACACACCACACGCCTTCCTCTTACGGTCATCCATGACCTTTAGATGCTCCTTTTTACAGAAATCCAATTTGTAACGGTCATTAATGGCCGTTAACGCTCATTTTCGTCCAAAAAACACCACTTTTGAGCGCTAATGGACATAGGTGACCGTTACAGGGAAGAAAACAGCCATTTTTAGGTTCTGCCGGTCATAGATGACCGTTAGGCTGTTGGGCGAGGTAGGCTCCGGCTGGTGCACACTACGGAACGGAGTAGATTTCCGCTTTTAGGTTCTGCCGGTCATAGATGACCGTTAGGCTGTTGGCGAGGTAGGCTCCGGCTGGTGCAGACTACGGAACGAAGTAGGTTACAGGGTTGTTTTGTTTGCCATTTGATCCCTTACGCATCCTGCATCATTTGCGCCCTGCGCCCCCCTTCGCCTTTATCTTCATTTTCGCCCTTCACTCCCATTCACCATTTCCCACTTTGATCGCTCCATTTACTCCCTTCACCATTGTTCTCTTCGTCCCATGTTCCCTTCCTCCGCACACTTCATCTTTGTTCTTTCTTCCCTTGTCCCTTCCTCCGCACACTTCAACTCTGTTCTCTTCTTGCCATATTCCATATTTCACCCTTTACGCCCGTCGCCCTTCTCCCCCCGCAAAACACTACGCTTCCTGTCTGCTCTCTTCCTTCGGCTTCTTTTTCAGCCGTCTGGCGACGGCGAGGTAACGGTCCACTTCGTGAAGCAGCGTCAACAACTTGGCGCGGATCTCGAATTCCTCGCGCGTTTTGGGCAGCTCCATGCCGCGAAACAGTCCCACAAGGTCGTGAGCCATTCGTTCGGCTTCCCCGGTGTATACGTCTTTTTTGACGTCGATCGACAGCTGATCGAACAGATCCGCCAGATGTTCGCCTTGCGGCACCTTTTCATATACAAGCGACAGCTCCGCCAGCATTTGTCCAATCGACGTGAATTGCTCGCGACGCATCTGAAAATAGCTTGTCCAATAAGCTTCATGCAGCCAAAGCCGGTTTTCGCGGCTGCGCAGCGAACCTTCCGCCCCTTTTGCCATGATTACCTCGGCTTCAAGCAATTGGCTGCCTGACCAGACATGGCCGGGATTGCGCAGCGTAAGCGCCATCTCGCAAAAAATTGCGCTGAACGCTTCCTCCAGTCCGCTTTTGAGCGCGGCCAGGCTTCGATCCTCCTTGGGCATGTACATGACATTAATAACGGTCGCCCAGCCAAGGCCCACCAGCAGCAGAAGCACTTCGTTCGCGATAATGTCCGCCGTGACCTCCTTGTAGGCAAACAGATGAAAGACGATAACACAGCTGGTCAAAATGCCGTCCTTCAACATAAAGCGTGACAGTATCGGAAAAGTAAACAGAATAAAAATCGCTACGACCCAATAATGAAAGCCGAACAGCGTAAAAATAAGCGAAGCGAAAAAAAGCCCCAGCACCGAAGCGATGAACCGGATGGCTGCGCTTTTGAGCCCTTTCATCCGAGTCGCCTCGACGCCGAGTATCGCCAGAATGCCCGCGGCCAGCGCAGGCTCAAGCTCCAAGTAAAGTGCCGTATAAATAGCCGCAATCGCAGCGGCTGCCGTTTTGACAATCCGAATGCCCATAGAATGTATCTCCGAATCCGATGGAATGTGTTCTTCCACATCCTACCGCTCTCGCCAGCCCGCCGTCAACCTCTTCTCCAAGGCCGCTACGGCACGGTACATCGCGGTCGCCACAACGCCAATAACAACCAGGCTTGACAGCACCAGCGTAAAATTGAAAACCTGAAAGCCGTAAATGATCTGGTAGCCCAGCCCCGTTTTGGCAACAAGAAACTCCCCTACGATAACGCCGATCCAAGCCAGGCCGACATTCACCTTGAGCGTTGAAATGATCACGGGGAATGAACCCGGCAGAATGACTAGCCGGAACAGCTGCATCCGGTTGGCTCCAAAGAGGCGAACCACCTTGATATAACCGCCGTCGATCTCCCTGAAGCGGTTGTAGATGTTCAGAGTCGTAATAATGACCGTGACGGACAACGTGATAGCCAAAATGGAAAAGAAGCCGGGACCTAACGCTACAATGAAGATTGGGCCCAACGCCACCTTTGGCATGCTGTTCAAAACTACCAGATACGGGTCCAGCACTCGGGAGAGAAACGGAAACCACCACAGCAGCGCGGCAAGCGCTGTCCCAACCAGCGTACCCAGCACAAAACCGGCAACCGTCTCCGACACCGTCACCCCGATATGCGGCCACAGACTTCCGCCATACAAGCCGCTCCATAATTGGGCAGCCAGCTTTGAAGGGTAGCTGAACAACAGAGGGTCGATCCATTTGTTTTGCCCTGCAAGCTCCCATAAGCCGCAAAAAAACAGAAGCAAAGCCAATTGCGTTGCGCCTGCGGCAGCCGACTGCTTCTTTTGACGTTCTAAATGCTTCAAGTGAAGCTGCTTCATTAGCCGGTCGCGCTCATCACCAGACGGCTTCTCGTCTCGCTGATGGTTACCGCCATTGCCAGCACGGCCTGCCCCCTCCCCAGCCAGCTTCGCATCTTGCTGACGTTTTCCGCTAAGTCCGGCTTGTTCCGGCCTGCCCTCAGCCTGATTCGCATTCCACCGATGTTTCCTGCCACTGCCGGCCCAGCCTGGTCCCTCTCCAGCCTGCTTCTCGTCTCGCTTATGGTTACCGCCACTGCCAGCACGGCCTGCCCCCTCCCCAGCCAGCTTCTCGTCCCGCTGATGATTTTCGCCAAGTCCGGCCAGTTCCGACCCGTCACCGGTCAACGGCTCCCGTGTACGTCCGCCGGGATCGTCATGCGCCATTGCTGTCCTCCTCCTTTTCCTCCAGCTCCTCCCACAGTTCCCGGAAAAGCTCGCCGTATTCCGGCAGCCCCCTTGCTTCTAGCGGCGAAGCCGCACGGAGCGCATCCGGCACGATGATTTCGCGAGTGATGCGGCCAGGTCCGCGGCCCATTACGATTATTCGGTCGCTCATTGCAACGGCCTCCGCCAAATCATGCGTCACCAGCACCGCCGTTTTGCCCAAACGACGGAGCGTTTTCTCAACAAGGTCCTCCAGCTGCAGCTTGATTTGCAGGTCCAGCGCGGAAAATGGCTCGTCGAGCAGCAGCACCTCCGGCTCGGTAACCAACGTCCTGACAAGGGCGACGCGTTGCCTCATGCCGCCCGACAGCTCATGGGGATATCGTCCCCCGCTCCCCTCAAGCCCCAGTTCCGCAAGCCATTCCCCTACCTTTTCCATGCTTTGCGGCGTTTTGCGTCCCTGGATTTCCAGGCCGACGGCGGCATTGTCCGCAATGGTGCGCCATGGGAACAAGTAGTCCTGCTGCAGCATATAGCCCACCTGCGGAGCCGGACCCGTAACGGCTTTGCCATCCAGCAGCACATGCCCAAGCGTTGGCGGAAAAAGGCCGGCAAGGAGGCTGAGGAGGGTCGTTTTGCCACAGCCGCTTGGACCTACAAGACTGACAAACTCGCCGCGGGCAACAGCCAACTGGACACCTTCCACCGCCAGATAAGCGCCCTTGTCGTTGACATAGACGTGAGAGACTCCCCGCAGCTCCATAGCCGGCGTTTGCTTCATCACATCCTCCTCCTTTGATTCTAGCGCTCTATTTGGCGGAATCTGCAATCGCGGCTTCCGCAAAACTCGTATCCACCAAATCCCCATGTTCCGCTGCCTGGGCCAGCTCGCCGGCTTCCGTCATGACGTTCAGCAGATTGCTCCACTCCCCTTCATCCACAACGGGATTCTCCGCAAATGAACCCTGCGATTTGTAGCGGTCGATGGAGCTGATCAGGATGTCTCTGTCTACATTTTCAAAGTAAGGAATGACGACGTCCGCGATTTCCTCTGCGCTATGCTCCGCGACCCATTTCTGCGCCTTGTACACGGCATTGGTAAACGCTTGAATATGCTCGCTGTTTTTGTCGATGTAGCTTTGCTTCGCCATAAACACGGTGTAGGGCAAATGCCCGCTTTCTACGCCGAAGGATGCCGCGACATACCCTCTGCCTTCTTTTTCAAAAATAGAGGCGGTAGGCTCGAATAACTGAACGTAATCTCCCGTTCCCGACGAAAAAGCGGCGGCGATGTTTGCAAAATCGATATTCTGAATCATTTCCAGGTCAACGCCGGGATTAATGCCGTTTTTCTTCATCGCGAATTCGCCCGCCATTTGCGGCATGCCGCCTTTTCTTTGCCCAAGGAATACAGAATCTTTAAGCTCCGACCAATCAAAGCTGTTGATTTTCTCCCTTGCCACAAGGAAGGTTCCGTCGGTTTGGGTCAACTGGGCAAAATTGATAACGGGATCATCGGCTCCTTGCTGGTAGACGTAGATCGACGTTTCCGATCCCACCAGCGCAACGTCAATGGAGCCGGACAGAAGCGCCGTCATTGTTTTATCGCCGCCAGGCGTTGTCGTGAGCTCGATGTCCAATCCTTCCTGGTCAAAAAATCCCTTTTCGATCGCCACATATTGCGGCGCATAAAACAGCGACCGCGTCACTTCGCCGATCACCACATGTTTTTTCTCCCCGCTGTCCTTGCCGCATCCGGACAATACGGCTGATGCCGCCAGCAGGACGGCCAGCAGCAATCCCAGCCTGCCTTTTTTCATAGGTCATTCCTCCCGCCAATTGGCAAAAATTAATGTACAACAGCCTATGCAAAACAGATGCCGTAAGTGATAAGCTGACGTAGACATAACGCCAAAAAAGCCCGCGGGGGTCCGTTTGCACGGATTCTCCTGCGGGCTTTGCTTAACTAAATTAATTTGTCGCTAAGGTAATCTTGGAAAGAGTTTATACGATTAGCGTTTTGGAATTTTTACAGCCGGTAGATATCACTGTATTTGGACTTCAGATAGCTCACCAAATATTGCGGATCCAGGCTTTTGCCCGTTACAGAGGTGATCAGCTCGGACGGCGTACGCATCTTGCCGAAACGGTGGATGCGGTCGCCCAGCCACTCCTTGATGGGAAGCAGCTCGCCGCGGCTAACCTGCTCCCACATATCCGGAATTTCGCGCTCCATCGTATCCGTAAACTGGGCAGCGTACATGTTGCCGAGCGAATAGGATGGGAAGTAGCCAAACGCCCCGCCGGACCAATGCACGTCCTGAAGCACGCCTTCCGAGTCGCTGCCTGGAACCACGCCAAGGTATTCCTTGTATTTGCTGTTCCAGAGCTCAGGAAGGTCAGCTGCTTTAGCGCCTCCGTTAAAGATCAGCTTCTCCAGCTCATACCGGATAATGATATGCAGATTATACGTGAGCTCGTCGGCCTCGATGCGGATAAGGGACGGCTTAACAACGTTATTGCCGCGGTAGAACTCCTCCCACGAAACATTCAGCTGGCCCGGAAACCGTTTTTGGAACTCGCCAAAATAACGCTGCCAGAAGCCCGGGCTTCTGCCGATCACATTTTCCCAGAAGCGCGATTGCGATTCGTGGATACCCATGGAAGTGCCTGTAGCAAGCGTTGTTCCGGTCAGCTCGGCAGCGATGTTTTGTTCATACAAGGCATGCCCGCCTTCATGAATGGTTCCGAACAGAGCAAAGGTTACATCGTTCGGCAAATAGCGGGTTGTGATGCGAACATCGCCCGGGTTCAGCCCCGTTGCAAAGGGATGAGCGCTTTCGTCCAGTCGTCCCGCCGCAAAATCGTAGCCCATTTGTCCAAGAATATAGAGGCCAAAGTCCTTCTGCGCTTCCTTGTCAAACGCCCCTTCAAGGAAAGAGGTATCCGGCTGATGCGGCGAAGCCGCTATCGCTTCCGCCAGCGGCACAAGCTCAGCGCGCAACCCGCCGAAGATGGAGTCCAGCTCGGCAACTGTCATGCCAGGTTCGTATTCGTCCAGCAAGGTGTCGTAGCGGGTTGCTCCCGGTCCCCACAAATCAATAAACTGATTGGTGTAGCCGATGACTTTTTCCAAATAAGGCTGGAAGCTTGCAAAGTCGTTGTTGTGTTTGGCTTCTTCCCATTTGGACTCCGACTGGGATGCCAGCACGGTGTATTCCTGGAACAGCTTTGGCGGAATTTTGACGCTGCGGTCATATTGTTTGCGGGTTTCCTGAACCAGCCTTTGATCCATTTCCGACAGCTCCGAAAATGCAGCCTTTTCCTCCAGCTGCTCCAGCCATTCTCCCAGCTCGGGCGCAACAGAAAGCTCGAACATAGCGCCTGACAATACGCCCAGCGATTCTGATCTTATGTCCATCCCTTTGCGCGGCGCGCCCGTCCGCAAATCCCAATGCATCAGCGCAAGCGCTTCTCCATAGCTTTGAATCTTATGTATTCTTTCCCTGAAGCCCGCCAAAATGTCTTGCTGTTTTTGCGTCATTGTTCCACTCCGCCTTTCGCCATACCGGCCATCATTATTGGCAGCTAGCCGCAGCTTGCTTCCTATAAATATATTAAACCCTGAAACTGCGCTCCGCAACTTTCGCCCGCTGCCGCGTTAGCGCCTTCCACGTTCAGGATTCGCCTCTAGCATGATCTCCGCAGGCAATTTTTCAGTCATGAAAATGTTATACCAAACATGCTGACTCTATTCGCTTTTCCCATTGCGGCGGTTCTGCTTCAGCGCTTCTTCTCTTGCGGCAATAACTTCAGAGCGGTCGCGCAGCTTGTGGCGATGAATCAATCCCTCATCTCCCATCGGACTTGGCGCGCCCCATTCCAGCCCCAGCTCGACACAGGTCTTCACGCATCTCTCCAGCAGGTTGCGATCAGCAAGCGGAAGCATCATGTCCGCATAAGGCAATGCGTGCTCCGCCGCAGCGCTCCGTTCCTCTAGCTGCCGGATCAGCTTGATCGTATCCAGGCCCAGCAATTCAAGGTTGGCTTCCCTTAGCCTGCCCATTGCATGGGAATAACTCTTGGCTGCGCCGCGCAAATTGCCCCGCCGTTCATGATATTGCCCCACAGCTACCCCGATAAGGCCTACCCACATAGCGGAATAGCCGTCTTGAGGATGATTTTTCCAGTGCTCCTCCAGCAGCTCGTGGCACTCAAAGTAGTCTCTTGTTGCATGAAATTCAATTAAATAGGAACAATAGGCATCAGGATAATCCTTCATCTGTCCACCCAACCCTCAACTGTGAGAAATATCATAATTCAATAAAGTTTGTCCATAAAAAAATGAAACCTGATTCCATAGTAGCCGTATTCCATTATGTTAGCAAATTAGATACCTTATTTAACAGGAGGAGAAAGAACGTAATGAAAAAAGGGTTCTTGGTTATGATCGCGCTTACCCTGCTGCTGGCAATTGGCTTCCCGCAGGAGGCGGACGCAAGACGCGGCGGCTTCAAATCGCCAAAACAAAGCTTTACGCAAACCCCGAAAAAAACAGATAATGTAAGCAAGACCACTACCGGCTCCACTACTGGCGGCGCAACGGCTGGCACAGCTGCCAAAACAGGCGGTTTGTTCGGCGGCAGCGGCTTTATGAAAGGCATGGTAGCAGGCGGTTTGGCAGGTCTGTTGTTCGGCAGCATGTTTGGCGGCATGGGCGCAATGGGCGAAATTTTTGGCCTATTGATCAATTTGCTGGCGATTTTTGCGGTCATTATGCTGATCCGGGTTGCCTTTGTTTACTTGCGAAGCAAGAAGGAACAACGTCCTGATCCGCGGAGGCCTCAGTAATCGTGAGACTTTATACGGATGAAATCATTAACGCGATTTGCCTTCATGTCTCCGAACGGCGCGGCATAGCGCCTACAGAGGTCGAGGTGCAGCTATCCTGGGATGAGGAATACGGCTATACCGCTGAAATTTGGGTAGCAGGCCGCAGCCAGTATTTGATAGAGTCCAATTTGCTGGAAGCCATCGAGCAATATCTCTACTCCCAGCAAAACCGCCGCGTTTTCCGGTCCGATATTAAGCTTGGCCTGGATGAAGAGCAAGGCGAATTTTGGGCGGAATTCGCCGGTTAATGTAGTTGTACCATGCAAGCTCATCTTTTGTTTATCCAGCAGGCTGCCGAACCAGGCATCCTGCTTTTTTTTGTTTATCTTCTTTATTTTTCCGCCCATTCCCACATTTTACTACACCACATTGAAGCAACTCCTCCCCTCCTCTCGCGTCTAATGTACTAGATTAACAGAGGAGAGTGATTGCAAACCAATGCGGATGAATCCTTTATCGAGGCCCATTGCAACTCAGAGACCGCGCTTAAAGGCAAGTTTTACAGTTAGAAAAGCGATTCTGCTTGCGGTCTCGGCAGTATTGGTGATGGGTTTGACGCTGGCTGCTCCGCCAAGGAGTGAAGCCGCTAGCGGCAAGATGACACAATACCGCGTCTACCAGAACGAAAAACCATTGAAAGAATTTGCGTCTCAATCGGAAGCCGTGTATTACGCCAAACAATTCCGCTACAGTCATGTCGAGCAGATTGCCGGCAGACAGTGGGTTTGGGACAACTTTCCAAGGTACAAGGTTTATGTAAACGGCGCCTCCGAGGCGGCTTGGGAATTCGGAACGTACGCGGACGCTCTAGCGCTCGCAAAAAGCCAAAAAAATGTACATATCCGAGATTTGCAGAGTACGGGCTGGAGCTACTCTTCCTATGCTGCTTATCGTCTTTATCAGGGCGATATCACGTTGCCGGACTGGAATTATGTCACGCTGGAAGAAGCCAAGAAAGAAGCGAAAAAATGGAGCAATGCCCATGTCATTGAACTGGCAACGGGGAAATGGATATGGGATAACCTGACCCCGGAGCAGGCTGCGGCGCAAAGCGCGGCCGAACCTCTCTATCAGGTGACCGTTAACGGTCAAGCGGCGGAGTCCATTGGACCCATTTCCTTTCTGAAAAACGGAATTGCGGCAGCCGAAAACCTTCCTGGCAGCCAACTGATTAATCTGAAAAGCGGAGCCGTTGTCCATTCCACGATTCCGGGCTACGAGGTGAGGCAAAACGGCAAGCTCGTTAAAGCTTTCCGCGGATTGCCGGAGGCGGTTAAGCTGGCCGTTACGCTTGCCAATACCGAGGTGCTGAACGACGGGAAAGTATTATGGTCCAGCTATCCCTACCTACAGGTATTCCAAGGCGACCGTAAAATCAATAGCTTTCATAAGCTCGCCTCCGCCCTTTCCTATGCGACTTATTACGCGAACGCTTCAATCGTAACATTGGAGGGCCGTAAGCTCTGGACCAATGTGAAACCGCTGGTGGTGCTGGGCTGGAACGGAAGCAGCGCTTCCGCAACGATTCAAAGCCATGTCGCCGGCACGCAAGGGCTGGACATGGATTCGCCAACCTGGTTTCAGTTGACTGATGCCAACGGCGGGCTGGAGGATACCTCCAACCCTGCAACCGTGGCGATGTTGAAGGAAAGAGGCATTTTAACCGTTCCGCTGGTTCATAATCAGTTTGATCGTGCAATGACAAGCCAATTTCTTAAAAATAAGGAAGCGCAAACTGTCTTTATCGACGCATTGGTCGGGCGGTTATCCGAGCTAGGCGTTTATGGCGTCAACCTGGACTTTGAGGAAGTTGCGGGAGCCGACCGGGCAGCCTATACCGCATTTGTTAAAGCATTAACCAGTGCCGCCCACGCCAAAAAACTGAAGGTTTCCATCGATTTGCCGCGAGGCAGCATAAGCTGGAACCATCTGACGGCCTACGATCACGCGGCGTTGTCCTCCATTGTGGATACTGTTATTATTATGGCTTATGACGAGCATTGGAGAGGCAGCGACAAACCTGGCTCCGTAGCCGGACTCGCGTGGGCTGAGGAGGGCGTCAAGCAGTTTCTGGATTACGGCGTTCCCCGCAGCAAGCTGATGCTTGGTATCCCCTTTTATGTGAGGGAATGGCGGCTTGACGCGTCCGGAAGGATGGTCGACAACAGGGCTATCTTTATGAAGGAGATTCCAAGGCTGATTCAGGAAAACAACGCTACAGGAGTTTACCATGCGGAATCCGGCCAGTGGAAATATACCTACCAGAAGGATGGATACACCCATGTGTTCTGGGCTGAAACGCATGAAACCGTGCTGGCTCGTATTGCCATTGCCAAAAAATACGATTTGGCAGGCGTTGCCGCGTGGCGTTTAGGTTATGAGGATGCCGAGTTATGGACCAAGATATTGCGGTCCAAATCTTAATAAGTCCCCGGAACAATCCGGAACAATAAGTTGGGGTTGTCCGAAAAGTCATGTGGAACGAATAAATAGTCAGCAGAAAGGACCGGTAGAGACCGGTTTTGCTGAATAAGTATTCACCATGTCAAACTTTTCGGTCAGCCCCATTTATGTACATCTAATCCGACTCCGCGTCGCGAATTTCAAGAATGCGTGGCAGCATGGTCATAAAGGCGTCAACAACTCCGGGATCAAAATGTTTCCCTTTTTCCATATTGAGCAAATTGATGATATCGTCCAATTCCCAGGCTTTTTTATAAGCGCGGCTGCTGCCAAGCGCGTCAAAAACGTCCGCAACGGCAGTAATCCGGCCGTAGGGATGAATTTCCTCACCTTTTAAACCGTTGGGATAACCGCTTCCGTCCCATTTTTCATGATGCTGAAGGGCCACAATCGAAGCAGCCTGCAGCATTTCCCTTTTGGAATGGCGCAAAAGCTGATGGCCGATCAACGTATGGTTTTTCATAAGCTGGAACTCTTCCTCCGTTAACTTTCCAGGCTTGAGCAAGATGGAGTCGGGGATGGCGACTTTGCCAATATCATGCATCGGAGACACGCTTCGCAACAGGTCGGCTTCCTTCTCCTCCATGCCGAGGCCAAGCGCAAGCAGATAGGAATATTGCGCAACCCGGCGGACGTGATGACCCGTTTCCTTGGAACGGCTTTCCCCGATCTCGCCCATGACAGAGATAATCTCTCTTTGCGTCTCCAGCATCTCTTCATGCAGCATAACGGCCTCGAGCGCTTTTCCGGTATAAGCGGCGGCAAGCGACAAATGCCGCAAGTCCAAAGCTGAAAAAACCTCGTCCGATCCAAGCTTGTTAATCGCTTGATATGCCCCGATTACTTCGCCGGCATTGTTGCGAAACGGAATGCACAAAACCGCCTTGGTCCGGTATCCCGTTTTTTTGTCGCTGTCCGGGCTATGGCGATGGTCCAGATAAGCGTCGTCAATAAGAAGCGGCTCCCCCGATGCAATGCATGCACCAACAATTCCAGTGCCTGCCGCGATCCGGAGTTCTCCGACGCCGTGGGCAATTGCCGTAAATAATTGCCCTGCTTTATGGTCGATCAGCCATACGGCACAGCGATCAGCCTTTACCATATCACGTCCCATGTCGGCCATTAACACTAACACGTGCTGGAGCCTGTTTTCATTGGCAATTCTGGCGGTGTAGTCGAAAATTACGGCCAGCAATTCTTCGGCACTTCCGGACACTTGATTCATTCTGGCGTTCCTCATCCCATTTCTTTTGTCAATTTAATTCGATGCGAAAGCTTTGAATTCCTGCAATTTATCGGGCGAAGCGATGTTTTTCGACATGATTTTGTCGAATTATACGCCGAGGCAAGTCTTTTGAGAAGGAAGATCGTTAATCATGTCGAACTTAAACAGCATGACAAAACACAGCCGCTCCATCCTCATCAAATATAGTCTGATTATGCTGTTCTTTTTAGCCTTTTTGCTGACCATGCGCCTCATCTGGGTGCAGTGGAACGCTCCGCCTTCGGTCCCTGTTATCGAAAAGGGCTTTGTTGATTTAAGGGATTGGGACTTCTCGCAAAATCGGCCTTTGGCGCTTAACGGCGAATGGGAGTTTTATCCCGACAGCTTTGAGACTGCCGGCGAACCTTCCTATGTTCAGGTTCCCGGCAGCTGGCAGAACGGCGGGACGTTTGGCGCGGCTTCTAACGCGTATGGCTACGGTGTATACCAACTGACCATTGCCGTTCCTGAACCTGCCGATGACGATCCCTATACCTTCTGGATCAAGCAGGTTGAAACATCATCCGTCACGGAAATTAACGGTAAACCATCTTGGACATTTGGTGTGCCGGCCGACAATAAAGCCGACTATGTTCCGAGACGCGCGGGTTATACGCCGTCGTATACGACGGCCAAAGGAGAATCCTTGCTTGTATTGAACATCAGGGTTGCCAATTTCGATAACCCCTACCGGGGCGGATTGATTAAGCCCGTGATGCTTGGTTTGCAATCATCCGTGGACACGGTACGCTGGAATTCCATCGGTTTTCAGTTAACCACCTTTGTCATTTTGCTCCTGCACGGCGTATACGCTTGTATTCTTTATTTACTGGACCGGACAAAAATAGCTTTTTTCGTCTTTTTTGGTCTTCTGACTTCAGCCGGAATCTCTATTGTGGTCAGTCACGATTATTTGTTGTTGTATTGGCTGCCAATCACTTATGCCTGGACGGTCAAGCTCACCATTTTGTCCTATATCAGTTTGACCTACTTTATGCTGCTGCTCACCCGTAACTTTGCCAAGAGCAAAGGGGATAAAGGATGGTTTCGCTCCTATACCATTCTGCACCTGCTTTATTGCTTATTTGTAGTCGTTGCCCCAACCCCTGCCGTACATTATTCGGTGAAATACAATCTTTTTAATCTCTTTTACATGCTTCCCGTTCTCTGGTTTTTGGCGCTGATTGTATTCATGCTGATGAAGCGCCGGCCCGGTGCGATTTTTCTGATGCTGGCGGCAATGAGCATTTTGTCCAGCATTGTCTGGGGCGTGCTGAGCAGCAGGCAATTTGTTTACGGCGAATATTATCCGCTGGATATTCTGATCGCCATCATATCCTTTTCGACTTATTGGTTTAAAAGCTATATGAGCAACGCTTTGGAAAACGCCCGGTTGAATGCAAAGCTGAGAGCTGCGGATGAAGTGAAGGATCGTTTTCTGGCCCATACCTCGCATGAGCTGCGAACGCCGCTGCACGGAATAATCAACATTGCCCAAAGCGTTGTTTCAAGAGAACAGGACATGGGATCGCGAAGTCTGAAGGATATGGGGCTGCTGCTCAAAATCGGCAAACGCATGTCCAGTTTGCTGGACGATTTGCTTGAGCTGCTTACACTTAAGGAGAACGGAATCCGGCTTCATGTAACTCCTCTCCGGCTGGACGCCATCGTGCCCGGCGTGTTGGATATGCTGGCCTATCTGACAGAGGATAAACCGCTGAAACTGATTTCGGCCATTCCCGAGGACCTCCCTCCGGTCATGGCTGACGAAAAACGACTGATTCAAATTCTGTTTAATTTGGTTCATAACGCCATTAAACATACGCAGGAAGGCTCCATTACCATTTCGGCCGAGGAAACCGGGGGCAAAATCATCATTAAGGTTACCGACACGGGAGCCGGTATCCATGAGGATGCGCTGAAGGTCATCTTTTTGCCCTATGAGCAAGGGGACGACGGCGAAGGCGGCGGCTTTGGACTAGGGCTGAGCATTTGCAAGCAACTGGTGGAGCTGCACGACAGCCAGTTGAATGTGCAATCTGCGCCCGGCAAAGGAACAACCTTCGGGTTTTCACTGGCACAGGCTGAACGGTCCATGACCGCAATTGCTGACTCTGAGTCAAGGACTGAACCCCCTAATGCCATTTTGGTCGAAAACGTAGAGGATAAGGAGTGGGAGGAAAGCTGGCTTTCGGCAGCTTCCGGGCCAGAGGACGAGGTTAATCGGGTACACATTCTGGCGGTGGACGACGATCCCGTTAATCTAAGAATATTGTCCAATATTCTGGCGAGCGGTCCTTATCTGCTGACATTTGCAACTTCGGGCAAAGAGGCGTTGAAGCTGCTTCCGACGCGGCAATGGGACTTGGTCATCACCGACGTCATGATGCCGTCCATGAATGGATACGAGCTTGCCAGAGAAATTCGCGAGCGCTACTCCATATCAGAGCTCCCCATCCTGCTGCTGACCGCCAGAAGCCAGCCTGCGGATGTTTATGCCGGCTTTTCGGCTGGAGCAAATGATTATTTGACCAAACCGGTGGATGGGCTTGAACTAAAATACCGCGTCTGGTCGCTTACAACGCTAAAGCGGTCCGTAACGGAAAGGCTGCGGATGGAGGCTGCTTACCTGCAAGCCCAGATTCATCCCCACTTCCTGTTTAATACATTAAGCTCCATCCTGGCGTTAAGCGATATCGACAGCGAAAAAATGAGAATGCTTGCGGAAGCCTTTACCTCCTATTTGCGAATCAGCTTCCATTTCCTCAATGCTGGAGAACTAGTTGTCCTGTCGCATGAGCTGGAGCTGGTTCGGGCTTATCTCTATATCGAAAAGGAACGGTTCGAGGAACGGCTTAACGTGAATTGGGAGATTCAGCAGGAGATTCACCTGTATCTCCCTCCTCTGTCTATCCAGCCGCTGGTTGAAAATGCCGTGAAGCATGGCATTATGAGTTTGTCCCGAGGCGGAACGATAACGATAGCTATCCAGAGGCAAAACGACGAGGTTGTGATTGAAATTCGCGACAACGGCAAAGGCATGACGCAGGACAAGGCGGATAAGCTGCTGAAGCAAGCCTTTGACCGAAATGGCGGCATCGGCATTGCCAACACCCATCGACGCCTGATTCAACACTATGGTAAAGGCTTGATGATCAAAAGCATCCCGGACCAAGGCACCAGCATCTCGTTCCGAATTCCCGACCGACAAGCTGCGCAGAATTAAAAAAAGGGGCGGTCTATTGCATTCTCCCGAAGGAGAAAATGCAATGGACTGCCCCTTGCTTGCGTTACTGGCCTATTGTGCGGAATCCAGGGCATCAATAACCGCCTGAATGCCGTACATTGCTTGTTTCCCATTCATCCGTCAGTGCCCCAAGCTCCGGGTTTGTTATAATAAAGATGGATTATTTCGCATGCCGAACAATGATGCCTGGCTGGGAGGAATTCCGGTGTGCTTTTTGAACAGCCTGCTAAAATAATAAGCATCGGAATATCCTACGCTTCGCGCTACGTCCGACACGGGATATTGACCTGTCAACAGCAGCTTTTGAGCGCACAACATCCGATATTGGATCAAATAATGGATTGGGCTGATCCCGACATATTTCTGGAACAGAAAAGAGAAGTATTTAGGCTTTAGATCATAACGCGTCGACAGCGACTCCAGCGTAATGGCATCCATGTAACACGTTGTTATATAACGGATGGCATCCTGCACCATATCGCTGCTTTGGCGGTTGTGAAATGCCCGCTCCGAGGATAATACCTTTCCGGCAAGCTGATAAAATAACGCCTTTTTCTCCAGCTTCTCCACTTGCCCGGGAGCTCCGTCAAGCTGCAGAAGCTGATCCATCAGCATAAGATGTCCCGGCTCGGTCTGGAGTTCCAGCACGGACAAGCCGGTCAGCTTGCCGCTTAGTTCATGGCAGCCGTCGTACGGCAGGAAATGGGCCAAAAAATAAACAAAACCCTCTTCCCCCACTTCCAGCTCCAGACGCATGCCTTTCCCGCCAATAAGCGCTTTGCCGGGTTTTAGACTGATTGCTTCCTGATCGTCGAAATAAAACTCCGCTGAACCTTGCAGCGGAATAAGCAGCGCGCTCCTTGTTGTCGGCTGCTCGGCATGGCCTCGATAGATGCCGGACTCCAACTGCGTCCGGTATATGCCGTACACTTCCAACGGCACTTCCGCAAATGCTTGTGACAGTTCTTCGTAGTACATGGGACATCTTCTCCCCCTTGCATTGATAACGATTCTCACTATCTTTAATACTAATGACTTCAGCCCTTTCTGTCAATCGCAGCTGGCCTATTTCCGAATAGTTGATCGTATATCGTTCATGTTACAATAGTGGTTATCAACGGAAGGAGAATCCCTCATGACTACAACGGCTACGATCACGTCTTCTCTGCAGAAATACATCGATCAATATCGGGAAAAATGGCCGTTCAGCGGAACCGTGCTGGTTGCCCGCGAAGGCAGGATTGTACATCTGGGCGCCTACGGCTCTGCTTCTCTGGAACACCGCGTTCCCAATCGGCGCAATACCCGCTTCGGCATCTGGTCCATAAGCAAATCGTTTGCCGCTATGGCGATTATGCTGCTGGCACGTCAAAATCGGCTTCAACTGGACGCTCTGGCATCCCAATACATACCTGAAATGAAAACATTCGGAGCCATCACTGTCCGGCATCTGCTGAATCACCGATCCGGCTTGCCCAATATGACCTCCCTGCCGCAATACAATGGCAACTACAACAAATGGCCGATGGGAAAAGAAGCCTTTTTTGAGCTGTTGGCGAAACATCTTCCCCATGGCGTACCGGGAGAACGTTTTAGTTACAACAATTCCGGATACTACCTGCTCGGGCTTATCGTAGAAGCCGTCAGCGGCAAAAGCTATGACCAGTTTCTTCAAGAGTTTATCCTCCATCCGCTTGGAATGAAAGATACAGGACTGCTGACAGGCCGTACAATTGTTCAGGATCTGGCTTCTGCCTATCACGCATCAGGCAACACGCCTATTCCTGCCGAATATGTCGAGATCAGCTCGGTTGGCGCAGCAGGCGGAATGTATTCCACTGTTGAGGATTTACTGAAATGGGATCAATCCTTCTATGGAGACAGTCTGCTTCCAAAAGGCGTTATTGACGATATGCTTCATGACGAATCAGCGCCATACGGCATGGGCTGGTTTCTTGATCGACGCAATGGACACAGAAGAATGTACCATGGCGGCGCGTATCATGGCTTCCGAACCGAGCTGCACCGTTACCCGGAAGAGAAGTTAACGATTATTGTTTTGAGCAATTACAATTTCACTCCGGTTACCGCATTGGCAGATTGTCTTGCCGATGTGGCATTGGGGCTCGACGCCCGCATACCGGAATTTCCGCCTGCTTGCAGCTTGCCATCCGGACACTTCCAGCGCCTTGCAGGCACTTATGAAGGGTACGGATGCAAGGCGGTTGTTGGAGAAAACGAAAATGGATATTATTTTATCTGGAATAATAAGGAACTCAATCCGATCTATCCGGTAACGGATACCGAATTCCATCATTGCCACTTCCTGTGGACCCATCATTTCAAGCAAGATGATAATGGCAGTTGGAGTTTTCTGGGCATGTCAAAAATCGAAGGTGAACAACTTTGAGCCATACTTCGGGAGATAACCCTCTAATTAAGGAAGCTGCTGCCTTTATCGAGAAGTGTTACGGGGAGCTGCGCAAGAGCAGTCTGGAAACAGAACAAAGAATCCAAGCTATTCAGACTGAAATAAGAAATAGCGGAACATACAGGCATACCGCAGAAGAATTGGAACACGGAGCACGCATGGCTTGGCGCAACAGCAACCGATGTATTGGCAGATTGTTTTGGGAAAGCTTGAGCGTAACGGATGCCCGTCATGTCGAAACAACCGGGCAAATGGCAGAAGCTTTGCTCCAGCATATCGCTTCGGCCACAAACGGCGGAACGATCCGGCCATTCATCACGATATTTTCCGCCGCCGATCTTGACGGACGCGGCCCGCGCATCTGGAATCATCAGCTTATCCGGTACGCGGGTTACGAGAGGAACGGAACAATTGTAGGGGACCCTGCATCACTGGACTTCACAAAGACATGTATGGATTTGGGCTGGCAAGGCGAAGGAACGCCTTTTGACGTCCTTCCTCTAGTTATTAATGCATCTGGCGAAAAACCGCAATTGTTCCCTCTGCCGCAAAGTATAGTCAAGGAGGTCCCCATCGAGCATCCCCAATATACAGCCATTGCGGAACTGGGAATCAAATGGTATGCCGTTCCCATCGTATCCGATATGCGGTTAGAGATCGGAGGCATTTCCTATCCCGCTGCTCCTTTTAATGGCTGGTATATGGGCACCGAAATTGGCGCTCGCAATTTGACTGACGAGGCGCGTTACAACCTGCTCCCCGCTATTGCCGAAAAGCTTGGATTAGATACGGCTCGCGATTTTACCTTATGGAAGGACAAAGCGCTGGTTGAGCTTAATATCGCTGTTTTGCACTCCTACCGCAAGCATGGCGTATCCATTGTCGACCATCATACTGCTGCTCAACAATTTGCCCGCTTTCAAAAAAATGAAGCGGACCGGGGACGCGAAATAACCGGCCGCTGGTCCTGGCTTATTCCGCCAATGTCGCCTGCCGCCACCTCCATTTTTCATACAGGCTTTAACGATGAAGAGCTTACGCCTAATTTTTTCAAATCCTGATTTACAATATTAGGGACATGTTGTAATATTCTATATAAAGAACAATATCGTTCTTTATATTAGTGGAACTGTGAGGGGTTTCCCATGTCCATGCTCAAAAGGGTCATTTGCTTGACGCTGTTAATGGCTTTGCTGGCATTTCCGGCCTCCGCTTTTGCATCCGGGTTTTCAGCTCAAGACAAAAACAAAAGCTTTATTTCAACCATTTTTTCATTTTTTGGCGGGAGTACAAGCAACAGCCAATCCAGCTTTGACAACTACGTCAAAACAAACAGCTATAATCCGCCTAAAGCCAGCTTTTGGAACTGGTTTAACAAAAAGAACTGGTGGGACTGCAAGGACGACTCCTACAAGATTTGGGAATACTATTATTGTTACTAGGGCTATATCAAAAAACACAAAGGCCGCTTACACGCCAATGGCGCAAGCGGCCTTTCCCATTAGTGCAGCAAACTAGCGGCTTCTGAGCTATTCTTTTCCGTGGGTGCCTTGGAACACATGGTTGGCATGATACATATTGACGGATACATCCAGCAAATAATCCGGTTTTTCCGCATTTCGCTTATTACGGTGTCCGGCGATGTGAACGGGATCCTTCTCCCAATTTTTCCAGGCATCCTGCGATTCCCAACGAATCAAGATAACAACCTCTTCTGTTTCTTTGCTTCGGGCGTTGACCATAACCGTACGGTCAATCAACCCCGGCATTGTGTCAATATGTCCCGGCACAGCATAGGTTTGCGCCACTTGTTCCCCAAAACCTTGTTTTACTGTCATTGTCCGCAATTGAATATACAAATGATTTCCTCCCATTATCGAACCGTATATCCTCATAGTACCGATAATGATTTTCAATGTCAAACCTCTACACATCGTACTCCAGTTCTTTTCTGGCTCTGACAATAAACTCCAGAGGCGTTGTGACCGATTCCGGCTCATGTTGAACCGCTCCGATTTTCAGGGTTAATTCCACCTTGTATTTAGCAGAAAACTCGGCAGTATTAATCTCTTTCACTTTTTGCCGCAGCCTGTCGATTACAATGTTGGCGCCTGGTCTGTCGGTGAACAGCAGCATACCCCATGTGGGGTTGTCGGTGTTCAACATATAGAGCGCATCGTTCGTCCGAATGCTCGTTTGCCCAACTTTGGATAATTCCAGAATAGCTTCGTTCATTTCATCCTCGCTAATCATTCTCCGCAGCTCGTCCCAGTACTTCACATTGATGACCAGGAGCGTAAGCGGGATTTGGTAGCGGGTCGATAACGCCATAAATATGGATGCGTCGTTCTGGAATGAACGGCTATTCCGCAGATTTGTTTTTTCGTCCATCGTTGCATGACGGTCATTGGCTCTTCTAAGCTGCTCGTTCTCGCTCTGCAGACGCCTGCTGGCATAAGAGAACATCCAGGTTACGACAGTAAACAGAGGTGTCATAAGCAGCCAGAAGTAATTAGCGCTATTAATCGTTCCTCCAACAACAAGCGTTTCGTACAGCGTGTACGTGCCGAAGCCAAAAATAAACAGAAGGTTCAGAATCAGCCCGGCCGTCACATTTGTGAAGTACGTAATAACCGCGATTAGAAACGCGACATTGAGAAAAATGATATTTTGCATGTATTGATTGGGGTCTCCGGCTGTAAAAACAATGGATATAAAGCTGAGCACAATTAGCAGCAAAAATCCGCTGTCCGAAATAATACTGCTTTGATTACGCATTGTCGCGATCCCCCCGTTTTCTATATTTGCGGAACAGGAGAATTAAGGAAACGAGAACCAGCACGAGCACAAGCCCCGCGGCCACAGTAAAATAAAGCACATCCGTTCTCTCCGTAATGTTGCTAATTGCCGACGGCCGATCCTGTTCGGCATCCTGCTTAAAGCGGAAGGCGTTGATGTTGCCGTCGCGATCTACTGTAACCCCGTCTCCAAATACTCTCCACATCGTTTGCTGGCTTGCCACCAGCTTGGAAGCCAGCTGATAAAATTGCGGATCTGCAGCTGTAACTGCCAGCAAGCCATGTCCGGAATCAAAAGGCGATTCAAGCAGCTGCAGCGTGCCCAGTCGAGTGCCGTATTGGGAGTCGATACTCATTTTTTCGTTGGATAACAGCCCGTTTCCGGCAGAATCGTATTTAAAATACAGGTTATCGTTGACGTCTCTAATCACTTTATTATTCTGATAACTGCCAATGGCAATTACGTTATGCTTTTTTAACGTCTCGGGCGCAACATCATCCTCGTAAAAGACTACATTACCTGTATTGCCCTCCGCATATTGGCCAAGCAGATTAAACAGATTGGATACGCTGAAATACGTATGAGTGTCGCGTTCCTTCGGAAGGATAACCGCAACCTCGTTAAATACGCCATCGCGCAGGAACGGATAAGGATAGTTATTAAACAATAGCTCGGTGCGGTCCTTTGTATTCAGCTGCATGACGGAGTCCTTCGTAACAAAGGCCCATGGCATATAACTCTGTGTTTGAATACAAGCTGCATTTTCCAGCTCCAGATCAAATGCAACGACTACGGAGAAATTGCCGGAAATATTCAAGTTTTTCGGAATCGTCAGCGTCATGGAATCGCCGTCCGCCAGTTCCTCGCTCAGCTTTTTGCTCCCGATCGGCGTATTGTTGATCAGAACGGTCACAACGGAGTTTTCGAAATTCAGGTTTTTGGCGTACCGAAAATCAAGGCTGATTTTGCTGGCGTCCGCTATGGAGCGATTTGCCGGCAGCGAAACGAAATAAGCTTTTTCCTGATGACGGGGTCCCGTCAACGTGTCCCCTGCCTCGGTCAAAACAATGTTTTGGCTAATGCCCACCGGCGGAGTCGACACATCGGTGTTGGCATCCACAACCTTGCTGTTTCCGTCCAGTTGGCTCATCAGTTCACTATTGGCGAGTAAACGGCCTGCTTTGACGAGCAATGCGTCATCTTTGGAAGTCACAATCAATACCCATTGTCCATCCTGCTCCACCAATGAAATCAGCGCTTGGCCTTCCAGATCAGGATTGCCAAGAGCCGATTGAAGATTAGCGGGAAGACGATCGTAGAGGCCAACCGCCGTAACCAGCTCTTTGCTGTCATAATATGGATTGTCGAAAGTAATCAGGGGAATCTGCTTGTCCTGCTGGCTGTTCGACTTGCTGAAGCCGGATAATGCCTGTACGGCCGCTCCCATCTCGGCTGCAGAAGCTTCTTGCGGAATGGTGATTGCATTTAAGCTTTTTCCCATGCTCTCCAGACTCGTGAAGCGTTTCGCAAAGTCGCGGATCGTGCCGTCCAGCGGGCTTGTCGAATAGCTAAAGCTGACGCTTGAGCTGCTATACAGCTGAAGCCAGTTATCCCTGCTGTCCTCGGGCAAACAAAGAACATCGTCGATAATTGTCATGACATTGCCTATCAAAGCCAGCGTATTTGTGCCCGCAGTCAATACTTCAGGCGGAATCGCGACTGTGAGGCGCTGCTTGCCCTCTTTGTTGGGATCGGGGCGAAATGAATAAAAGGATGCGCCATTCATTTGCAGCGTAATGCTGGAACGATCCTCAATGGCAAGCTGCGACACCTGGTAGTCGAGATGCAGGGTCGCTCCGTCAACCTCCCAATGTTCCGGCACTTGAAAATATTCTTGTCTTGACGTGTATGCTCCAGATAATGAGGCATCCGATGAGATGACGGACATCTCGTAACGTTCCGTCCCCGCCTCTTCGGCCGCGCTTGCGATCATGCTGCCCAGTTGGAGAAACTGCCCCAATAACAGCGACATGCAGATAAGTCCTATGCTGAACAACCTTTTTTTCATCATGCTTTCCTCCGCTTTAATAACGTTCGGTTTTGTACCATTTGACTTCCCGCTTAAACAACAAATCCTTTATGTAGTTGTACAAGCCGTAAGCGGCCACAACCATCCACATCTGGCAATAGGATACGTACATCAACATAATAATCCATACATTGGAAAGCCGGAGCTCCCCCTTCTCTGTCGTTAACGTAATAAAGGTCCCCGCGATAAATAAGGTAATGGCAAGCAGCCACAGGAAGGAGCTGAATCCGGCAATTGTTGTGTAGACCAGCCCAAGTGCGTGAAGAATCAGCAGCAAATCCGACATAACCAGAGACGTTAACAGAAGAAAATAAATGGATAAGAAATAAAGGATATCAAAACGAACCTTGGCCGCTTTTTTGTCGAATAACATCGGAATGTTTTTGACAATGACATAAATATTTCCTTTCGCCCAGCGCGTTCGCTGCTTGAACCATACTTTGACCGTTTGCGGCTCCTGCTCCCACGTAACGGACTTGGGCTGAAATTTAATACGGTAACCCATTGTATAGATGCGGAAGCTGATCTCTGTATCCTCCGCGATTGCTTTAACGTCCCAGCCGCCGATATCTTCAATAATGTGACGGCGCATAATAAAGTTTGTTCCCGGAATCGTGCAAAGCTTAAACAGCTTCCATCTTCCCGCCTGAGCCATCCATTGGAACGACAACGTTTCGATGTTGATAAAGCGGGTTAACAGGTTTGTGTCCCTATTGCGTGTTCGGAATTTGCCGATAACGGCGCCCAATGTAGGGTCATTCGTAATTTCGCCTACCAGATAACGAAGCGCCGTGCGTTCCGGCGTATTATCGGCATCATAGATGGCGATTAGCTCGCCTTTGCTTCGCTGGAAGCCAATGTTAAGCGCGTTGGATTTGCCTTTGCCCCCCGTGACGGAATCCGTGCTGATAATAATGAGATTTCGGCCCTTATATCGCTGCTGGACGTTGGCCAAAAGCTCCGCGCTATTATCCGAGGAATTATCGTTGATAACGATAATTTCATAGCGATCATGCGGATAATCCAGCTCCAGCAATGATTCCACCGTTCTGGTTATCACTATGCCCTCGTTATGCGCAGGAACCATAATCGTCACAAACGGCGCTTCTCCCTTAATTTCCGGCACCGGCTCGTTTTCGCTTTGGATATAGAACAAATATCCCGCTATGATAAGCACCACATTTACGAGCAGAAGGGACCAAATGCAGATAACGGCTATTAACATTAAAATGTCTGCAATCGTCATAGTCTTCTCCTTATTTCAAGTATTTACGTTTGTACAATCGATATCCCGCCATAAACAGGACGCCAAAAAAAATCAATGCCAAAATGATAATCACAATAAAGATTTTATTTTGGATGCTGAACAATTTTGAAAAGCTGACGACTCCTTCATCGACATATTGATAGTCGGAATCCACCATAAGGACGGCATCATTAAAATTAAGCTGTTTGCCGTTCAATAACAAGCCGTTGCCGGATGTGATAATGTGTTTCGATGACTTCACTTCATGATTCTCAAGCTTATAGTCGGAAAAAACCAGCCACCGGTCAAACACGTTATCCAGCATCGCCTGCAACTGCTCTTCATCGTCAGGGAAATCCAGCGTTAAAGCCATATCCACGGGAACCGTCTGCCACTTTTTCTCTGAATGCACGTAACCGATATCTTCAGGCTGCATGCTATAAAGCGCTGAAGCATAGGGCTGCGAGACATTGGTTTGGGCCCGATGCATGATGAGCTGATTGGGAAACAAAATCACCGAGTCGAAAAAGCTTAAGCCGTCTTCCGCGTATTCCGAATCATAGGACCAATACAGCTCGGCGCCCATGCCAAGCGGAGCAATTCCGTAGTCGCCCAGCGCATTGATGAATGAATCCATTTTCAAATTCAACGTATGCTCCCGTTGTCCGATAGTTGAGGCTACCACCGGCGCGTTCACCACAATGCTTCCGTTTCGCGACTGGATGTATTTGATTGTTTCCAGATATCTGATCATGGCCGGATATTCCAGGTTGTCGAATACGGGCCGAACGCTTGCGATAAACGGAATGCCGGCTTCATAAAAACGATCGGCCATCTCTGCCAGAAGCTCCAGATCGGAGAAGGGATAGATCTCTTTTACAAGCAGATACATTCCGCCATTCCCTTCTTTGCCAAACCAATCCTTCAAAACGTACAGCATAGCGAGCTCGCTAAGATTTCCTTTCATATAAAGGGGCACGTAAGCGGCTGCCTCGTTCATGACCGCAAAAGGCATTTCTTCATCGTTTGAATCGGAAGGAAGCAGTGTGCCAATCCTCTTTACCGCTCCAGCGGAATCTTCTTTCACATGCACAAACGTCGCTTCCTGAACGGAAGCTGCTTCTTCCCAAAGCTCTCCAATGCCGATTTTTACGTTTTGCTTTCTGGACGAAGTTTGTAGCGTGACGGGCAACCCTTCAAGCAAAGGTCCGTTGAGCTCTCCACCAATCTGCAACAGCCGGCCCCGGTATGTTGCAATATCCTGTAATAAAGGTTGATTCAACAGGTTGATTTCCGGCGCGTTTTTGACCATAATCAGCCTGTCATATTGCTCCAGCAGCCCTTGCGAATAATCATCCTCCGCCAATACGGTAACCTCGGTCCCAAAGGAAGATAATTGCCGCTGAAGCAGCTCGATATTTCCGGCCCTCTCTGTGCCGTGAGCCATGCTGTCATACAACAACAATACGGTAAGCGGGGGCGTCTCTTCGCCGTAGGCCTTGTTTGGCCAAAAAACGCCTTGGCTTGCTCCCAGAAGCAGCAGCAGTGAAAAAATGATAGCTGCGGCCTTTTTATTTCTCATCGCGGTTTCACCTTCTTGTCTCTTGCTATCGTTTTTCACTTCGGTTCGGTGTCCAGTTCGTGTCCGTTATGCCACAGCCTGCGTCGAATCAAATCGGCAATAACAAGAAAGGTAACCATATCAAAGGTAGCGGTAAACAGAAATTCATGTTTGGACAAGTCGGCATCCCCGGCCCCGATAATGGAGACAAAAATGCCTGATAACCCCATCAGAATCATGGCAAGAATAAGCGGCAGCCGCGAAGCATGCCGGAAATTCCTGGTCCTTACGGCGGATACGAAGGATGGCATGTATACGCCTGCAATCACTACGATCCAGATCACGATAAAACCAAAGGTTTTAGGCGCAAACGCTTTTTTGATCAAGCTGTAACCGGAGAAAAACACGGTTTGTTTGCCAAATGGCTTTCCCTCCGCCTTTTCGTAATTGCCCATTGCGGGCGGTCGAATCGTAAACGCGTTTTTGGCCGCCAGATCCAGCATGCCGATTGCCTGGCTGGGATGTGTGAGGTAATAACCCAATATTTTGCCAAAACCGTATTGACTATAGAAGTTTCTCTCCAATATATCGGAATTAACGTCCACCGTCGTAAATGGTTCATAATAAATGCTATTTTTCAAAATGGCATATTGCCTGTCCACTCCCATTTTTTCCAGAGCTGCTTCAGGATCGTCCGAACCAAGCAACACGCCACGGGTCATGGCATGATATTGATTAATATTTACGTATTCTTTCGGGATAAAAACGTAGGTGGCGACGCCTGCAAAAAACAAAAGCGACAATGTTGCAAAAGTCATAAACCGAAAGGATTTTTCTTTTGAAATAAAAAACAGAAACAGACAAGCCGCCGCCAATATGACGCCTACCGGCGCATTTTGTTGTTTGCTTGTGGTGAGCAGCAGGCCGCTGATTAAAAAAACGACAAGCATGACATAGTCGTTATACCGCCTTCTGTACAGCAGTAAGCCTGAGGCAAAGGTAAACATCAGCATGATCAAGACTATGCCTTCGCTGAAAAAGGAATTAAAAAACGCGGTATACGCCGTATCGGCAAACATAAAAACAGCAATCAAAGCTATAATGTAGCCATATTTCGGCTTGATTTTCCAAGTAAGGCTCTCCACCAGCAAATATAATGCGGCAATAAACAAGAGGGTCAGCAAAGCCGACTGTACTCTGACATCAAATATCGTTGAACTGATCAACAATTTGTTTAACGCAAGAGAGAGCTGGATAAACAACGATTGCGAGGAGGAAAATATAGCTCCATTTTCGTTATAATACTGTAAAATGCCAAATTCCTTCACAAAGTAGCCAAGGTATTGGCTGTCATAGTCCGGCAAATGGAAATACAGGCCGTTGCTGTATAAAACACGGAAAAAATCTCCATTGTCCGCCATACCGATATACGGCGGCGTAAACAAGGCAATGACCGTAATTAAAAGCGCTGCAGCTGCAGCAAATCCCGCCGGTGACACATACCGGGCCATAAAAGCCAAAAAGCGCCTTAGCGTTAAGCCGGCCCTGGACTGATTCATCTAAGCGCCCTCTTTCCTGTAGCATTAATATGAATAAGCAAGCAACGCCATCAAATTATCGAAGGAATAAGCCTGTTTTGTCCCCGTATCGCCAAAACCGCCCATCATCCCGCTGGTTTTGTCGCTGATTTGGAACTGATTCATTTGGCTGATGCTCTCCTCGTAAAGCGACTGATCACCAAGAACCGAGCCAATCATAGCCGTGATGGCATAAATAGCGGTTGACCGAATATCCGTTTCGGCTTTGCCGCTTGTTGAATAACGTCCGTACATTTCGCCTGCGCTTACCTTCTCTTTAATGAAAGAGATGCTTTCAGGCTTATGCTTGCCTACCTCGGCCAAATGCAGAATCGTCAACAATGATTCCACCGTATTAACCGATTCGCCGCTATACTCTCCGGTACCGTAGCTGTAGCGCGTTTGGTAAAAAGGAAATTCATTGGACAAATAGCCCTCTTTTATAACAAGCTCCATCCTGTCCAGCAGCTTTTGCTTTTGCTCCGTATCCACGGAAAGCAGCTCTAATGTCTTCAAATCAATATAACATAACGTAATAAAGTCATTAGTTATGCTGTATTCTTCATCAAAAAAATCGTGCAGTTGCCCGTTTTTTACGTTTGTCCCATAAAAGCGGGCGCCATAACGATCTGCTTCCATTCGGTATTCTTCAGCCTGGAACTCGTTGGCCGCTTCGTATAGCGCCCGAATGATACGCATATCGTCAACTGCCGCATTAACCGAATAACGTTTCGCAAGCTTGGGGCTGTAGCGGTAGCTGAATATCTCTTCCGAATCAAACGTCTGGCGGGCCAATTCCCACACCTGTTCAAACTCCGTCCGGTTCCCATTTAAAACGGCTTGCCTCATCATTAGTCCGGCCGATTCGCTCAATAACTCGTGCCCCGTCGTTAATTCGGCATCCTGGGCCGTATCCTGCAAGTTTGTATAGATGCCGTAAGGTCCCGTCATATGTTCGGTAATAAATTCATGTAATTGTTGACGTCTGTCTTGCGCATTCGACACATCGCCATAATGATGAATAGCAGGCGGCGATGCCGTCTGGCTTGGCTGAGGCGCAGCTCCCTGATCCTGTGAGCCGCATGCCGCAAGGAACAGCGCAAGACCGCCGGTTACGATTACCGTTTTGACAACCTTGCTGCGGTTGTAACGCAACATGCGCCATTCCCCCTTCTCCGACACGTTAAGCCGCAAGTCGACAGCATTCTTTTAGCGTCATTAATAATATTACCATCAACTGCTGTACAAAATCTAAACACAATTTGAATAACTCTTGGAAAATGTTTAAAATGCGGCTTTAAAAAATAAAAAAGGCCTGGCAGCCAGGCCTCCACTCAGCTCTCGTATTGCTTCAGCCGATACGTGTATCCGCAAAATGAACAGCGAAAAATGACGCTGTCTTCCCCCACCTTGAATGTAAAGCGGTCATCGTCCTCCAGCTCGATGTATTCCCGATTATGCTCGTCGCGGTCTCCCGTCGCAAACAACGACGTCGAATTGCCGCATTCGCATTCCAGCTTCATCATTTACCTTGCCTCCCTATGCGGTCTTTCATTGATTAGTATCTTCCGCTTCGTTATAATAAGCGATGATGTCAACATATTACAAGACTTAATGAAGTCAAGGAAGGGTTACCGCATATGTACATAGCTGATCAATGGAGAGATTACGAAATTATCGATACGGGCGACGGAGACAAACTGGAGCGCTGGGGTTCTTACGTGCTGCGCAGACCCGACCCGCAAATTATTTGGCCCATCATGAACGAAACCCCGCAATGGAAAAAAGCCGACGGCCACTATCACCGCAGCACGTCGGGTGGCGGAAAATGGGATATGAAACCAAGCCTGCCGGAACGCTGGACTATTTCTTACGGCGAGCTTTCCTTCCATATTAAGCCGACCAACTTCAAGCATACCGGATTGTTCCCGGAGCAAGCCGCCAACTGGGACTGGATGATGAACAAAATCAGAAATGCCAACAGACCGATCCGCGTACTCAATTTGTTTGCATATTCAGGCGGCGCTACTGTCGCGGCTGCCTCAGCCGGAGCAGATGTCTGCCATGTGGACGCCGCAAAAGGCATGGTGCAATGGGCCAAAGAAAATGCCGCTTTGTCCGGCCTGGAAAATGCGCCTATCCGGTATATTACCGATGATGTGTTCAAGTTCGTCCAGCGCGAACAACGCCGCGGCCGTCAATACGACGCCATCATCATGGACCCTCCTTCCTATGGCCGCGGACCAAACGGTGAAACCTGGAAACTGGAGGAAAATCTATATCCGTTCCTGCAAACCTGTACAACCATCCTGTCGCCAAATCCGTTATTTCTGCTGATCAACTCGTACACAACGGGACTTTCGCCGACGGTGCTGCATCATCTGCTGCATAACACCATGAAAGCCAAATACGGCGGAGAGATCAACTGCGGAGAAATCGGATTGCCCATTACCGCTTCCGGCCTGCAATTGCCTTGCGGCATACTGGGGCGCTGGGAGTCCCGTTCATGATGGTCAGCATTTTGTACGAGGACAATCATTTGTTAGTGGTTGTCAAACCGCCAGGCATTCCTTCGCAAGAGGATGAAACGGGCGATCCCGACATGCTCACGATTCTGAAGGATGATCTGAAGGTTCGCTACAACAAACCGGGCAATGTTTATTTGGGGTTGGTCCATCGGCTCGACCGCCCCGTTGGGGGGGCAATGGTATTCGCCAAAACATCCAAATCGGCCTCGCGTCTATCGGAAGCGGTAAGAAGCCGCACCTTTGGCAAAACCTATATGTGTGTCGCTCACGGCGTTCCGGCCAGAAGCAGCGCCAAGCTTCGCCATTATATTTCCAAGGACGGAAGCCGCAATATTGTAACCGTGCTGGATCATCCTGCACCAGACGCCAAGGAAGCGGTGCTCAGCTATGCTGTTATAGCCAGTAACGGCGCTTCATCGCTGTTGGCGATTTCTTTAGAGACGGGACGACCGCATCAAATACGCGCCCAGCTAGCGCATATCGGCCATCCCTTGGCCGGAGACCAAAAATACGGTAACCGGAAACCTGGCGCTTTGTCCAGTATTGCCTTATGGTCGACCTCCGTATCCTTCCCCCACCCCGTAACCAAGGAGCATTTATCCTTTTCTTCCTTGCCCGAGCTTGCGGGATCATGGAAAACCTGGAGCCCGGACCAGCTTGAGGCGGCGGCAAGACACTTCACCTCGTAGCAAATGTCAGCTTAATCATAAAGGTGCGTGTATACAAAGTACGGTTTTCAGCAACAAGAAGCCTCTACAAGCATCGTTCCACAACGGTGAGTTTCCTCGAAGCTTTGCATTTGCCTCATGAAAGAGCGCTGCATCGCAACGGGGTATTTGCTCCGCCTGCGGCAAGTCGGCTTCATGCTCTGCAAGAAAGGACGTATGGAATATATGAAAAAAAGAAGATGGGTCTTACCCGCATTCATCCTGCTGCTTCTGGCAGCTTCCTCCGTCATTTGGATTTTTGCCGGAGCGAAAAACGACAATCCAACTCCCGCTGCAAATAATCCAACGCCGCTTGCGGTTGAAACCAGTCCCTCGGCGTCGGCAACCCCAAACACATCTCCCCCATCGCCAACACCAACGCCGGAGCCGGTATTCGCCGAAGCGGTCTGGATCGGCGTCGGCGATATTATGAGCCATTCTCCGCAGTTGCCTGGCGCATACGATGCCGCTGCCAAAAGCTATAATTTCGATCCTTATTTCGAGCCGGTCAAATCGATCCTGCAAAGCGGAGATTGGGTAATGGCCAATCTAGAGACACCAATCGCGGGAGCGGACTTTGGCTACACGGGTTATCCGTCGTTCAATGCGCCGCTGGAGCTTGCGGAAGCGCTTAAAAACGCCGGATTCAATATGCTGTCAACCGCCAATAACCATTCGCTTGACAAAGGGGAACGAGGACTGCTTCGCACGATCGACAATCTGAAGGAGCTTGGCTTTGCGTTTACCGGTACGGCAGCTTCCCAGGAGGAGGCGGATACGCCGGTTTTGGTTGAACAAAACGGCATTACAATGGGGATTTTGTCCTATACATACGGAACAAACGGCATTCCGATTCCGAAGGGAAAACCTTATCTCGTTAATCTAATTTCCGAGGAGGCCATCAAGGGGGATATTGCCAAGCTGCGCAGTGCAGGAGCCGATCTCGTGACAGTAGCTCTTCATTTCGGAATCGAATACCAGACGGTGCCTAGCGAAACGCAGAAAAACCTGGCCCGGTCGCTTGCCGCTTCGGGCGCCGACATTATTGCGGGCTCCCATCCCCACGTTGTGCAGCCTTATGAAATGGTTGAAGCCTTCGACGAAGACGGAAATCGCAAGGAGTGCCTTATCATCTATTCCATGGGCAATTTCATTTCCAATCAGCGAGGAGATTCCAAGGACTACGGGGTAATCTTTAAAGTTTCGGTATCCAAAAACATGACGGAAGGCGGCACCGTCATTAAAGAAGTTGAAGCTATCCCGACCTGGGTGCATCGCTACAAGCCGGATCAAAACTTCCGTTATCGGATTTTGCCCGTTGAAGACGTGTTGGCAGCCTCCGATGATGAGTTATTGACAGCTACGGATTATGAGACGTTGCAGCGGGACCTGACCATGCTCAACACTCGGCTTGAATCTATGAAATAGAACAATGATCAAAAAAAGCCCGGCTGCTGAATGTGAGCAGCCGGGCTTTTTGATGACGTTGCTATTTTTATGGGTTGGCTACTTTGCCAAGCAGCAGAACAAGCAGCTTTTGATTATATTCCGAAATCTGATCCAGCGACTGCTCAATCAGGGAATGACGGATAGCTTTGCCGCGTTCCGCTTCCGCAGCCCCTTTCTCAGAAACCTTTATCCATACGATGCGCCGATCCTGATCGTCCCTCGAACGCACAACCAGCTCGTTCCGCTCCATTCTGTCCAGCAGGGTTGTAACGGCCGCAGGAGTTGTAGACAAATGCTGAATCAGATCAGATGGTTTCATAGGATCTGATTCCAAAAGCAGCTCAAGCACATTCAGCTGTCCCTCTGTAAGCGGAGCAAGCGATTGCTCCATGCTGATCCGCCATTCGCGCGAAAGCTTTGTCCAAACTTTCGCAAAGTCCTCGGCTACCACGCCTTCCCACCCGCTTTCTGTCCATTATAGAGGTTGTTCAAAAAATCCGCTTCCCATTACGAAGCATGTCTTGCGGCATAATCGGCATCGAATATGGCATTCAGCCGAACTAAACATTCAAGCTACTCCTCTATTATAACAATTGAAAATGTCGAATAAAAGGTTAATGCAATTAATAGTTTGCGCCTCTAATCGCTAACCTTCACGCAAAACCGACATAATAGTTGTTTGGGCGCTACGAAAAAAGGCCCGTTATGGCGAAACGCCATAACGGGCTCCATTCTTTTTTAGCCCTGCAGCTCCGGCGTTGTTCGGATAAAGGAGGAAATAATAACCTCGTTTTTCTCAACTGCGAACAGCTGCTTGCCAGTAGCCTTTCGTTCCTCGATCGGCGCTTTTTCGGAGTTTGCAATTAATTTGCCGCCGCCCGAAGTAATCGCCACAAAATCCTGCGGCTCCCTGCAATAATACGCGGCAACGATGGAGGCTCCGTTGGAACGCACTCGCTTGCCTTCTTTAAATTCAAAGGTTTGAACGCCTTTACCGCCCCTGCCCTGGATAGGATAATCAAGCAGCAGCGAACGTTTTCCATAACCGATGTCGGATATGACCAACACTTCGCCTTCATCGTCAGAAACCCACAGCGCCGCCGCAAGCTCGTCGCCGTCTCGCAGGCTGATGCCCTTGACGCCGGCAGCCACGCGGCCCATGCTGCCCACCTCCGCCTCGTCAAAACGAATGCTGAGTCCGTTCCGCGATACAAGCATCAACTGACGTCCGCCTTCGCTAAGCGTTACGTTAATCACTTCGTCGCCTTCGCCGACTTTGCAGGCGGCTACCGCCGTGGACCGAGTCGTTGCATAGTCCTTTAATTCGCTTCTCTTCACTTGACCTTTTTTGGTTACGAAAACAATAGATTGCTGCGATGCGCTTATATCCTTGACCGGAATGACGCTAATAATGGAATCGTCTTTCGGAAGCGGAATAATGTTGACAACGGCCGTACCGGTATCCTTCCACTTAAATTCCGGAATTTGATGCACCGGCAGCAGATAATATTGCCCCTTCCTCGTAAACAGCAGCAAATTATCGATGGTGTTGACCTGCAGGAGTTCGCGGATGATATCGCCGTCTTTAACGCCAGCGCTGTCCAATTCGCCTCCCGAACGGGTAAAGGACAACATGGTGGTACGCTTCATGTAGCCTTCCTGGCTGAGTGTAACCAATACATCCTCAGGCGCAACCAGAACCTCAAGATTGACCTTCAGCTCCTCGACCTCGCCTTGAATATCGCTGCGGCGGTCAATGCCGTATTTGTTCCGGATTTCCAGCAGTTCGTCTTTAATGACGCCCAGCAGCTTTTTCTCGCTGTTCAGAATAGATTGGAGATACGCAATACGCTTCTGTGCTTCCTTCAATTCCTTCTCCAGCGCCGTAATTTCCAAATTCGTCAAGCGGTACAATTGCAGCGTCAATATCGCATCGGCCTGGCGCTCTGTAAAGGCAAATTTCGCAACCAGGTTGTTCTGGGCGTCGGCACGGTTTTTGGATGCCTTGATGGTCGCAATGACCTCATCCAGCACATTAAGCGCCTTGACCAAGCCTTCTACCACATGGGCCCGATCCTCTGCCTTTTCCAGATCGTAAGCCGTGCGATGGGTGACCACTTCTTTTTGGTGATCGATGTAGGCTGCAAGCATCGGCAGCAGCCCAAGCTGCTGTGGTGCTTTGTTGACGATCGCCACCATATTGAAATTGTAGGTGACCTGCAAGTCGGTTTTTTTGAGCAAATAGGCCAAAATGCCGGCTCCATCCGCATCCTTCTTCAGCTCAACAACGATGCGCAAGCCATTCCGTCCGCTTTCGTCGCGAACCTCGGCAATGCCTTCGATTTTTTTCTCAAGACGGATATTTTCCATGGCGGTTACAAGCCGCGACTTGACAACCTGGTACGGTATTTCCGTAATGACGATTTGCTGCTTGCCGCCGCGCAAATCCTCGATTGCCGTTTTGGAACGCAAATAAATGCGGCCTTTGCCTGTTGTATAGGCTTCGCGTATGCCTTCTTCGCCCATAATCAGTCCGCCGGTGGGGAAATCTGGTCCTTTGACGATTGCCATCAATTCCTCCAGGGCAATATTCGGGCGATCCATACATGCGATACAAGCGTCAATGACTTCTCGCAGATTATGAGGCGGTATTTCCGTAGCGAAGCCGGAAGAAATGCCGCTGACCCCATTAACCAGCAGATTGGGATAACGCGCTGGCAAAACGACGGGTTCTTTTGTCGTGTTGTCAAAATTGTCCTTGAACTGCACCGTTCTTTTTTCAATATCGCGAAGCAGTTCAAGCGCAATGTTGGACAACCGAGCTTCTGTATAACGCATCGCCGCAGCAGGATCATCATCCTGAGAGCCCCAGTTGCCGTGGCCATCCACTAGCGGATGACCCATTTTCCATGGCTGAGCCATCCGCACCATGCCCTCGTAGATCGATGAGTCGCCATGGGGATGGTAGTTGCCCATCACGTCGCCGACTGTTTTGGCGGATTTGCGGTATGGCTTGTCCGGCGTATTGCCTGAATCGTACATAGCGTACAGGATACGGCGTTGCACCGGCTTCAGACCATCCCGCACGTCCGGTATAGCACGGTCTTGAATAATATATTTGGAGTAGCGTCCGAATCGGTCGCCAACAATCTCTTCCAGGTACGCGGGCAAAAATTGTTCCAGAATACCCATAGCTATTCCCCTCTATTCCTCGTATTCCGTAAAGTCGACATTTTCAACAATCCAGCGTTTGCGTGGATCGACTTTGTCACCCATCAACGTGGACACTCTTCGCTCCGCTTTTGCCGCATCCTCGATTTGAACCAGCAACAGCGTGCGCGTCTCCGGATTCATAGTTGTTTCCCATAATTGATCGGGATTCATCTCGCCAAGTCCTTTGTAGCGCTGAAGCTCGTAGCCCTTGCCGATTTCTTTCAAATAGTTTTGGAGTTGTTCGTCCGTCCAGGCATACCGCACCGTCTCCAGCTTGCCCGATTTGCGGGTAATTTTGTAAAGCGGCGGCTGGGCGATATAAATCCTTCCGGAATCGATCAGCGGTTTCATATAGCGATAAAAAAACGTCAGCAGCAGCACTTGAATATGCGCGCCGTCCGTATCCGCGTCAGTCATGATGATAATTTTGCTGTAGTTGCTCTCTTCAGCTTCAAATTCCGGCCCTACGCCTGCGCCGATCGCGGAAATGATCGCTTTGTATTCATCATTGCGCAAAATATCCGCGAGGCGGGCTTTCTCCGGGTTCATCGGCTTGCCCTTGAGGGGCAGAATCGCCTGATGCTTGGAGTCGCGTCCCTGCTTGGCGGAGCCGCCAGCGGAATCCCCTTCCACGATAAACAACTCGTTGCGCGCATAATCCTTGGATTGTGCCGGCGTGAGCTTTCCGCCCAGATTGGAGCTTTCGCTCCGTTTTTTGCCGCTGCGGATTTCCTCGCGCGCCTTACGGGCCGCTTCCCGCGCTTTGGACGCCTGGACCGCCTTTTTTAGAAGAGATTGGGCAACCTGCGGGTTTTCCTCTAGGAAGACGTTCATGCGGTCCGTAACGACGGCGTCAACCGCGCTGCGGGCGGAAGCGCTGCCGAGTTGGTCCTTGGTTTGGCCGACGAACTCTACCTCGGACATTTTGATGTTAATGACAGACATCATCCCTTCGCGAAGGTCGCTGCCATCCAGGTTTTTGTCCTTTTCCTTTAACAATCCCGATTTGCGGGCGTATTCATTCATGACACGGGTATATGCGGTTTTGAATCCCGTTTCGTGGGTGCCGCCGCCTCTTGTCGGAATGGAATTGACAAACGATGCGATCGTTTCCGTGTAGCCGTCGTTATACTGAAGGGCAACCTCAACCTCAATGTCGTCCCGCTCCCCGACAAAATGGACAACGTCATGCAGCACCGTTTTATTTTCGTTCAGGAATTGCACAAACTGGCTTGCGCCGCCTTCGTAATGAAATACGTCGGCATTGCCGGAACGCTCATCCTTGATGCTGACCTTTAAGCCGGAGTTCAGAAACGCAATCTCCTGCAAACGCTCCGCAAGGGTGTCGTAATTAAACGAGGTGCCGCTTTGGAAAACCCGTCCGTCCGGTTTGAATGTAACTTTTGTCCCGGTGCGGTTGGTGTTCCCGATAATGTCCAGTCCCGTTACCGGTTCGCCCACATGCTCCTTGCCGTTATCGTCAATCCAATATTCAAAGCGCATTTTGTGAATTTTGCCGTCCCGGTAAATTTCAACCTCCAGCCATTCCGACAACGCGTTGGTTACGGATGCGCCTACGCCGTGCAAACCGCCAGACTTTTTGTAACCGCCGCCGCCGAATTTTCCGCCAGCGTGAAGAATCGTATAAACAACCTGCGGCGTCGGGATCCCGGTTTTGTGCATGCCCGTCGGGATGCCCCGCCCATTGTCGTGTACCGTAATCGAGCCGTTTTTGTGCAGCGTAACCTCAATGGCGGAACAAAATTTCGCCAAATGCTCGTCCACCGCATTATCGACGATTTCCCATACCAGATGATGCAGCCCGGAGCTGCTGGTACTGCCTATGTACATGCCCGGCCGTTTCCGGACGGCAGTCAAGCCTTCAAGCACTTGTATGTCATCGGCCTCGTAGTTTCGTCCCTCGGCCGGCGCTCCCGCTATAAAATCCAATTGCTCAGCCATGTGCTTCCTCCCAATATCAATGCCAAATGCATCGTCTTCAAGTATTTTAAAGCAACTATTCCCATTCGTAAAGATGCGGCGCCAGTCTGAGTCAGCGGCTCGACACCGAATCGGGCGGGTTCAAATCCCGGCAATGCGCCTTCTTCCGCCCCTCATTTTTCGCGTAATCGAAAAAAACAAAGCCGGATATACGTTATCATATTGTTGCCGATGCCGCAACAGCAACCGTTGTTACCATACTGCGCAAATTTCGCCCGCCTTATTATTATTTTGCAAGAAAAATCCCTTGCAGCAGGTAAAGAGAAGCTCTCTTTCCCTTGCAAAGGATCCTGTGCTTGTCGTATTTATTCCTGGGTTTCGCCCCCGTTGTTCAGCCCCATCAACTGGATCAAGCCGAGAACAAAAAGAACTTCGTCTCTGACGTTTTCCATTTGTTTGGCGATCGGCTTGGCCATATCCGGCTCCAAATAGCCGCGGTTGCTTTTTACTGCCGCATACATGCTGGAATCGACAAAAGAAATTGCCGCGATGCGCGGATGATAGTTTTTAGCCCGAACCATTCTTTCCATAAGTGCATGAGAAAAAATACTCCTTGCCTCGTGTTCATTCGTTGAATATATTTCATAAAGCTGGTTGAAGGAATTATATTCCATCTTTACCGGAACCATTTTATCCTCTTCATCCCGAAATTGGTTCGCAATAGCGTGGAATGCCCGGCTAAACACATTTCCGATCCCGAATAAACTTCTTGCTTGCAGAATTGTACGGCCTTGCAATTTCGTATGGAAATCCGCGATAAACAACACGCCTTTGAACAGCGATACTTTATGCTTGACGGGACGTTCATTGTCTTCATCCAGACGGACCAGCTTCAGCTCCGAAAATTCAAAGCGGGTCGCTCCAAGCTGCCCGGCTAAGTAGTCTTCTCCCGTTATTTCGTCGATAGCATCATCAAACATGCGGGATTGGCGAATACGCTTTTCGTCGATTGCCCCGTCGGGGCGGTAGATCCAGACGTTTTCATTATCCGCGCCCGCGCTAGCATTATGCGGCTCTTGAAATAATTGACGCAATACGCCGGGTATAAGTTCCTGTTTGAATCGTTCCCGGAAAAAATAGCGTTTGCGCCATAAAAGCATAGCGGTCGCGATAAAAGCAAGAAGAGTGATCAGAGCCAAAGCAATGCCAACTCCCCGAACCTGTAAAACCAAAGTCGTTAAAGCAAGAATCAAGAGAAGCGATAGGACAAAAAAACAGCTCCAGTAAGCTTTTTTGTACTTAAGACGTTCCCGTTCAAAGGAATTTGCTTCGGTATCCACGGACTGCATCTGTTGGTCGGCGGCAGGAAACAGCATGATTGCATTCTCCCTAAACATTATTGTTCTGAACGCTTTAAGCGTTCGCCATTGTCTGAACTCGTCTATTATACAATATAAATACAACCAAACTGTACCATTTTTTACTTAAACATTTATCCTTGCAAAGCAATCAGCATAATGCCGAGCGTCTTGTCGTACATATCCGGCAGCTGCGATAAAGGCAAAGGGTTGATGCCGCTTCCGAGCTCCAGCGTAAAACCCGGCCGCCGCCAATCTTGAATAAACCAATCCTTATAACCCGCCGTGCTATCGACAAACCGGATCGCCTCATATCCGCTGGCGGCCGCAAAACGCGCTGCCAAAATGGCGGACTCCGGCGGCTCGAGTCCCTGGAAGCCCCAGTATATGACTTCGCCTTGCGTGTGGAAGGCCAGAACAAGGGCAAAATTGCTGCGGCGCGTCAAGTCCGCAAGCCCTCGAACCTCCGGTTCCGTAAGCGGAGCCGTACCGGAAAAATCGCGCGGAGAAGGCTCTTGCGGACCAAGCACGGCATCCCGCTCCCACAAGGCGGGGAACTGCTTGTTAAGGTCCACTCCTGCAATATTCGCTTTCCACCCGCTAAAGCTGTTGCTCCCTCCGTTTATGGCAATTACGCTGCTGCGGTATGGCTCGCTTTCAGGCGCGCCATCAATGACAAGATTAACACCATCCGGATTTACCATGGGCACCAGGCTCAACGTCGTTTCGAGATACAGCGGGTAGGTCGAGACGTCCCTAATATCTGCCCCGCTGCTTAGAGCCAACAAATAATCATTCAGGAATAGCATCAGGACAGAGGTTGTAATCCATTCGTTGGCATGGATCGAACCGTTAAAATGAACGATGCGGCTGCCATGTCCTACACGCAGCTCGGGGATATCCTTGCCCATGACGGATTTGCCCATTGTGTCCCTTCGCAGAAACGGATACAAGGCGATCAGCGCATTCAGATCCTCCGTCAAACCAGCGTAAGTATAAGGGCGTTCCGCATGAATAATGCGGCGGGTAATTCGCTGCGGCACTAGCAGCACGGAACCGATTGCCAGATTGCCGCTCGACGCGCCGGGATTGCTTCGCAAGAGCAAATCAACGGAAATCCCGTTGGCCGATGCAATCCGCCATAGGGAGTCTCCAGCGACTACTGTGTGACGACGCCATTCATAGCCCGGAATTTGCACAACTTGTCCCGCTTGCAAGGCTTCAGGCGATATTGCGGGATTGGAATCCGCGATTAATTGCACCGGAACCCCGAATATAACGCTGAACTTCCAATACGTATCGCCGTTTTGTACCGCAATCTGCATGATGCAGCCACCTTCCTGTCGCCATTTCCATGGTCGCTTTTCCATCAAAACAGTATATGCGCTCAGCACCCCGTCCCATTAGCGGAGCAGCAAAAAAGAAGCCTGCCGGGCGGCAGGCTTTTCCTTGGCGGGCGGATGCTTAGCTGTATTTGCCCCCGCCGGATTTGCTGTTCTCAAGCAAATAGGCAAAATCGTTTTCGCGAAGCTTTTGTTCCCGGCGTTTGGCCTCCTCGGCTTCCTGACGCTTACGTTCCTGGATTTCCGCCTCATTCCGCTTCAGTTCGTCAGCCTGCGCCTTCAGCTTGCCAAGAACATCGGCGCCTAGCAGCTCCTTCAGCGTTGCTCCGCCTTCCTGCTGCTTGCTGCCGGTTTCTTCTGCTTTGCCTCGGGTATTGCCGTTTGACGGATAACCGCCTTTTTTCTTTTTAGCCATTTCTATCACCTTCCCCTTAGGTGTGTCTTAATTGTCGTATTGAATGGACAGGGACTGTGCCGCCTGCCTTGCCAAAGCCCTTGCTCCTTCGACATCTCCGGCTGAGGAAAGGGCAACCGCCATACGGCGTCCGGGCAACGCTACGGGCTTTCCGAATACGCGCACCTGCGTATTGGGAACAGATAAAGCCTCCTCCAATCCGCTAATCCGGAAAGCTGCAGAATCGCGATCCGCTTTAAGCGTATGAGACGCGCCCGGCGTCAACAGGCGAATGCCGGGAATAGGCAGCCCCAGAATAGCGCGAACGTGCAGACCAAACTCCGAAACGTCTTGCGTTGCCATCGTTACCATGCCGGTATCGTGCGGACGAGGCGAAACCTCGCTGAACAATACGCCTTCCTCCGTCAGGAACAACTCCACTCCGTAGATGCCATATCCGCCTAGCTCGTCTGTTATTTTCAACGCGATATCCTCAGCTTGTGCGATTTGAACCTCAGTCATTTCATGCGGCTGCCAGGATTCGATATAATCGCCATCCTTCTGCACATGCCCGATTGGCGCGCAGAATGACGTCCCCGAAACCGAACGGACAGTCAGCAGCGTAATTTCCGATTGAAAGGTTACAAATCCTTCAACGATAATGCGGCTGTTGCGCGCTCGCCCGCCGTCCATGGCATAGTTCCAGCAGCTCTCCAGCTCTTCGGCCGAACGGCATACGCTTTGTCCTTTACCGGATGAACTCATGATGGGTTTAATGACGCAAGGAAAACCCAGCTGCGTTGCGGCCTCCGTCAATTCTTCCAGAGAATCTGCAAATTGGTACGGAGCCGTCGGCAAGCCTAGACCTTCCGCGGCCAGTCGACGAATACCCTCGCGGTCCATTGTCAGCCTGGCGGCTCTTGCAGTCGGAATGACGCGATGCCCTTCTTCCTCCAATGCAACCAGCGTTTCTGTCGCAATCGCTTCAATCTCCGGTACGATATAATCAGGCTTTTCCAGCTGAATCAAATGCCGAAGCGCATCGCCATCCAGCATATCGAGTACATAGGAGCGGTGAGCAACCGCCATGGCTGGAGCATGATCGTACCGGTCCACGGCAATACATTCCAGGCCAAGCCGCTGCGCCTCCATAACAACTTCCTTGCCCAGCTCCCCAGAGCCAAGCAGCAGCAATTTTTTTCCGTATGCGCCTAACGGCGATCCATAAGTCACAATAAAGAACCTCCACCATAGAAATTTCGTCATTTCCATTGTGGAGGTTCTATCTCTAAAAATCAATATGGCCCTTACAAAAAGCGGAATTGGGCTTCGATTAAGCCGTTATAAACGCCTCGTCTGGCAACCAGCTGCTCATGATTGCCTTGCTCCACGATAACACCGTGATCCAGCACAATAATATCGTCTGCATGACGGATGGTAGAAAGGCGGTGCGCAATCATAAACGAAGTCCTTCCTGCAAGCAGCGTCTTCAGCGCTTCCTGGATTTTCAGCTCGGTTTCTGTATCGATGCTGGCAGTTGCTTCGTCCAGTATAAGAATTCGAGGATCTGCCAAGAGCGCGCGTGCGAACGAAAGCAGCTGGCGTTGTCCCATGGACAACACGTTGCCCCGCTCTTCTACTTGAGTGTCGTAGCCATCCGGCAGCCCCATGATAAAGTCATGGGCATGCACCGCTTTGGCGGCTTCCATTATTTCGTCGTCTGTCGCATCCAGACGCCCGTAGCGGATATTGTCCCGAATGGATCCTGCAAAAATAAACGTATCCTGCAACACAATGCCTATCTGCGAACGAAGGCTTTCGATATTGACGTCGCGGATGTCGGTGCCGTCAATCAGCACCCGTCCTTGCACGGGATCGTAGAAGCGGCAGAGCAGATTAATGATGGTGCTTTTTCCGGAGCCGGTATGGCCTACCAACGCGATGGATTGGCCCGCTTTTACATCAATGCTGATCCCTTTAAGCGCCTGGCGTCCTTTTTCATATTCAAACACAATGTTGTCAAAGGTTACATCGCCTTTAATGGATGGCAATAGCTTGGCTTCTTCGCCTTCCTTAACGGTTGTTTCTTCATCGATAAATTCAAATATCCGCTCCGAGGAAGCCATCGCGATCAGAAGCTGGGAATACATCTGGCCCAAGCGGTTGATCGGCTCCCAGAAGTTGCCGATGTAATTGGCAAAGGCAATCAGCAAACCGATTGTAATAGCTTCCGATTGAATCAGCATCGCGCCGTACCAGAACAGGATACACGTGCCGATCGCGGCGGTTATTTCAATAACGGGGCCAAACGTTTGGTTCAGCGCCGAAGCCTTGTTCCATGACTTCAGGTTGATTGTGTTCATGTGATCGAAAAAGCCCATATTGTCCTTTTCCTGCACGAACGCTTGCGTTACCTTCATCCCCTGAATGCTTTCATTCAAATGGGAATTGATGCGGGATTGCTTCATGCGGACATCCTGCCAAGCGAAACGGATACGCTTGCGCAGCGAGGTCGACACGATAAACATCAGCGGAACGGTAATCATGACCGCCAATCCAAGCTTGATGTTTAATGCCAGCAGGATGATAACGATACCCGCCAATTGAATGCAATCCATCAAAAGGTTGACTACGCCGTTGGTGAACAAATCCTGAAGCGCGTTGACGTCATTAGTGACGCGAACCAGGATGGAGCCAGCCGGACGTTTGTCGTAGAAGCGGAAGGACAACTTTTGAATATGTTTGAACAGGTGCGCCCTCAAATCGTATATAACCTGCTGTCCGATAATGTTCGTATATTTGATCCGATACGTATTCGAGATCCACTGGAGGATGTAAAGAGCCAGCATACCTGCGCCGACACCTACCAGATGATAGACATTTTGCGATCCCTTTGTTTCGTCAAGAATGCCGTCAATCGCCTCCAGCATCAAAAGCGGGATGCCCAATCGGGTTAAGGTGCCGATCACCATCATGATCATTACGGGCATCAACTGGCGGCGGTAAGGCCTCATGTAAAAATACAATCTGCGGAGTTGAGCCCAGTTAAACGGTTTTTCAATGGCATCATCGTCCTGATAGACGAAACGTTCGTTGCGATTCCGTCCTTTCGATGCTTGTTCAGCGCTCATGATTGCTTGCTCCTTTTGCATAGTCATGCAAATCCCCGGATACACTGCGGGATTGCTTGGCTGCTTCAAAGTCTGCGTATTGAATGTCGTAGGTGTCGCGGTAAGGGCCTTCTTGCGCGATCAGCTCTTCATGCTTTCCGCGCTGAACGATATGTCCCTTCTCCAGAACAATAATTTCATCGGCATGACGCAGCGAGGAAATCCGATGGGCAATAATAAAAGTGGTCCGCCCTTTCATCAGTTCCTTAAACCCGGCTTGAATTTCATGCTCGGTTTCCATATCCACCGCGCTTGTGGCATCATCAAGCACCAGAATACGAGGATTTTTGATCAATGCTCTGGCAATCGCAATTCGCTGCTTCTGGCCGCCCGACAGACCCATTCCCCGTTCGCCTACAATCGTGTCGTAGCCCTGCGGCATCTCCATAATAAAATCATGGGCTTTGGCCAGCTTGGCTGCCCGTTCGATATCTTCTTGTGTGACGTCCCTCACACCGTAAGCAATATTGTCCCGAATGGCGGCCGAAAAGAGGAAGGTTTCCTGAAATACCGGCGCAATTTGACGTCTGAGAGATGCAACGTCCAGATTGCGGATATCGATGCCGTCCAACGTAATTTTGCCCTGCTTGATGTTATAGGCACGCATGAGCAGTTGAATAATCGTTGATTTACCGGAGCCTGTTTCACCCAAAAAGCCAATAACCGCGCCCGGCTTTGCATCAATGGAAATATTGGTCAAGGCTGCAGGTTTGTCGGGATAGTTGAACGTGACGCGATCAAAAACGACATGTCCTCGCGTATGCTGTGCGTCCAGTTCTACCGCATGCTCCACATTATTAACGTGGACATGCTCTTCCATCAGGCCGATCACGCGTTCGCCGGATGCCTTGAATTGCGTATAGTTGTTAATATGGAAGCCAAGCCCCCACATCGGTCCAACAATGTACCAGATCAAGCTGAAAAATGCGACAAAATTGCCAAGCAGCAATGTTCCGTCAATAACCATGATTCCGCCTGCAACGAGCAGCACAACGGGACAAAGATTGGCGCTGACCTCCATTGCGGGGAAAAATTTGGCCCACAGCGTCGCCGCCCTAACCTGGTTGTTCTGATACGCCTCGCTGCGCAAGGAAAACTTCGAAACTTCATGTCCTTCGCGGGCAAAGGATTTAACCGTTCTGACCCCGGTTATATTCTCCTGAACGGCAGTTGTCAGATTGCTCATCGCTTGGCGCATTTCCTGAAAAGCGGGATGAATTAGCTTCTCGAATCGGAGCGCAATAATAATAAGCAGCGGAATAGGAGCCAACGTAATCAGCGTCAGCTGCCAGTTCAGATAAAGCATCATTGCGCCGCCGAACAAAATCATGATGACCATGTTCAAAATTTGCGCAAATCCAAATCCGATAAATTGACGGATTGCCTCAAGATCCGCAGTCAGCCTCGACATGAGATCGCCTGTTTTGGCTTTGTCATAATATTGATAAGACAGGGTTTGAAGCTTGTCGTACAAGGCGTTGCGCATACGGTATGCGACTTTGTTGCCCAATCGCCCGCCAAAAAAGCCATGGAGGAACTGATTGACCGCCTTCAAACTGATAGCGCCTACAACAATAAGCGCCAGCATCGGCACTTTTTCAAACTGGCTCGGCTTAATGACATTTTCGATTAAATAACTGAGAAGCATAGGATAAACAAGTCCAAAAGCCGTTGCGCACATCAGAAAAAATACGGATAAATACAAAAACTTTACTTCGGGCAAATAGAAGGCTTTCAGTCGCCTCATGACATCCAACGAAATCCAACTCCCCATCTTTTTTGGTATGAATGAATATTATCAGCATCCCTTATAACGGGCAAATTCGATAAATTTGCGAATTTCCGAAGGAATCCTTCAATTGGGGCGATTAGGAAGATGGACTACCGAAAAGCTCCTAAATCGTCCCTCATTGTATATAGAATGTGCCTATTACTCCGTTTTTGCATGAACGCACACAACCTGCAAAAAAATGCTTTTGCTGGCTGCTGCACAGCCGGCAAAAGCATTTAGCGAATACCGAGAACATTTCATAGTAAGACAATGCAGATCATAGATGGATAAGAGAATTCCGCAGTTCTTTAAGCGCTCCGAGATTGGATTGGTCGGACAAAGACTGACGTTTGCCCTGGCCAAAAGATGCTACATCCTTCAGCAGGCGCTCGCTGCGAGCCGCGGCGGCATTTTGCCAAACGGCTTCGTAATGCTTCAACCACTCTTCTCCAATGGAATCAGCCTTGTTTTGCAGAGACGGAACAACAAGGGCTTCCAGCTCCTTGCGCAAGCCGTCTTTGCCCTCACCTTCAAAGAAATGGCGAGGCGATTTGAATCGGCTCCACAGCCACTTGGCTTGGATGGCTCCCTCCTCCCAGTCGCTTCCTTCGGCAGGCGTCTGGAGCGAACCTTCCGATCCAGGCGGGGGGACATAGTCCGGCATATCTTCCAGCAAAGCATTGCAGCATTTTTCGTACCCTTTGTTCAGTTCCCGCCATATACCTCTTTCCAGCCTCAACGTAGTGGCCTGCAGCTCCTGCGACAGCTCACGCTGGAACAGCCGTTGAAGCTCCAGCCATGACGTCCATACCGCACGCTTCAAGTCCCGTCCGTCGTCCTGCAAGGAGGAGGGATTAAACGCTAAATGATAAAAGTCACCAAGCCGGAATTGCAGCCTCTGCACAACATAATACAGAAGCTCCTTCATTTCCTGTCGCAAGCCTTGCGGGAATTCTCCTTCCCTGAAGCTTTGGATGACGGCTTTGGCGGTATCCAGTTGACGTTCCAGCTTGCCCAGTTCAGCCTGTCGGCTGGCTGCGTCGCCTTCAGCCCCGGCGATCCAGCCATCAATCAATTGCAGAGCCCGCTGAATCTCGCCTTGAGCGGACTGCACGGCGAGCTGCCCCAGATCATGCCGGACAAAGGAATGAAACGCCTCTTCGAACTGAGGCAATCCGGATTGCGCAAGGGCCTCCCGGTCTCCCCCTTCTTTTCCATCCAGCGCCATAATGCTGGAAACGGGATAGAGGCGTGGAAAGGTTATGCCGTGCTTCTGAAGGTTGCTCTCCACATGGCTGAGCACGCCTTTAAGCTCGTCGGTGCTTGAAGCAAGATCGCTTGCATTCACGATAAAAAACATTTTATCCAGCTCAAACTGGTCCTTCACGCGCCCAAGCTGGTCCAGAAACTGGCGATCTGCCTGGGAAAAGGCATGGTTGTAATAGGTGACGAACAAGATAGCATCCGCGTTTTTGATATAGTTGAACGCAACGCCGGTATGTCTGGCGTTAACGGAATCCGCTCCAGGCGTATCAACCAGCACGATACCTTCGTCCGTCAACGGGCAGCGATAATGAAAGTCGATGCTGCTGACAAAACAGGAACGGGACTCTTCCGCAACAAAAGAAACATATTCCGCTCTTTCCGCTTTCAGCACCTGGCCAAGCAGCGGTTCATGTTTGGCCCATCCCGCCCGCGCAGCTCTCAGGAAGCTGTAATGAGGCCGGCCACCGGCTCCGACTGTATTGGGAGAAAGCGAATCCACCAGAGCCATAATGGCGGAAGCGTCCGGCAAAGCAGCCTCGGAGGCATCTTCCCCAAGCAAATGAAGCGAATAGCGAAGATCGGCAAGCAGCTCATCCCGAGTCTTCATAACGATTCGTGCCGTACCATGTTCATAGTCGCTATCCGGCGGCATGAGTCGGTTAATTGCCGCCGTCGTTGGATTCGGAGATACCGGCAGCACCGCTTCCCCAATTAGGGCATTTGCCAGCGAGGATTTACCCGCGCTGAAAGCGCCGAACAGCGCAATGGTAAAGGTGCTGCTCTGCAACCGCGCAGCCTTCTCGATCATGGAGGCAGCGGCAGTATGAAGCGCTGGCTGGCCTTCCAGAAGCACGGCAGCGGCGGACAGCCGTGCCGCGGCGTCGCGCTGAAGTCCCAAGGCGGAGCCGCCTTCCTCTGTATCACGGGATGTGTCCTGCTTAGCGCCGGCTTGCATTACTTCATGCCCTGACGCTCCTGAAACAACGGGCTGCTTAACGCCGCCTTCAGATGGTCCGGCATGAGCCGCTGCCCACGACGTGTCTTGGCTGCCGACTGCAATCATGTGCGAATCCGCTACGTCAAGCCTGGTTGCTTCTCGCCGCGGTAACGGTAATACAGGGCTTGCCGCAGGCGGAGGCAGCAAAGCTTGCAGCCCCTCCTTATAACGGCTTTCCTCCTGTTCCAGCTGGCGAAGGCTGCGTGCAGCGCCGGCCTGCTCCTCCGCTTCTTTCAGCTCCCGCCGTACAGCGCTAATTTTTTCATCGGCCGCTTTAATGGCATGTTGCGCCAGAATATCAATAACCTCCAGCGCCAATCCCCGGTACCGACCTTTTAAATCGGCGGATATTTCTTTGCAATAAATCATCGTATATTCATTGCCCATAACCGCACCGGGTTTGATTTTGCCAGCCAGCCAATCCTCATCCGGTCTCCAGGCCAGCTTTGAACCCATTTCCGCTTCCAGAGTCTCAATGTCAAAAGCTATCCCTTCGCCCGCTTTACGAAGCAGCTGTCTTACATGCCAGTCGATAGCGGCATCCGTCAACGAAAGCAGCTCGGAGCTGAAGGCCTCTAGCCTGCGCGACTGCTCCGCGGCCGTTTTGGCGCCCGCAAAAAGCAGACCGGCTCTAAAGCCAGGTTTTCGGCTTTCCAGAAAAGCTTGCGCCAGGTCCCGAAGACTAGCTGGCGTAATATTGGCATTATCCAGGATGGACTGCAGTTCTCGCAACAGACCGGCTCGGAACTCTTCCTTCCCGTTCTGAAGCGATACGCTAAGCCCGAACAATCGTTGGATGGCTGCTTCTACCTCTCGCAGCCCTTCCTCGCCTCCCGCTTCATCCAGAAGAGCAAGCCTTACAGGCTCCATTTGCTCATCGCGCTGCTTCAAATGGGACTGCAGCAAATGACGCATCGAGGAATAGACACTGTAAGCGCATAATTCCTCGCGTGAATCCGCCAATTCCCTTATTAGAGTGATCAAGCTGTTCCATTGATGCTGCGGATGATCCGGCTGGCGCAGCGACAAATACAGAATACCGGCCGGCTCCAGGTGCCAGGCATGGAAAGCTTCCTCTACGCTGCGGGCGTAATCGCTGAAGCTTAATTCCCGATCCCGATGTTTGTCAATTTGGTTGACGATAAAATAAAGCGGTTTTCCCCAATCCTTCAGACTTTTGGCAAAAGCGAAATTGATCTCGGATTGGACATGATTGTAATCCATCACATAGAAAACAACATCCGCCAGATGAAGCGCCGATTCCGTCGCCAACCGATGGGCATTGTCCGTGGAATCAATGCCCGGCGTATCCAGCAGCACGATATCTTGACCCAGCAATGGACTTGGATAAATAATGGAGACCGATTGAAAGCGCTCTCCGTCGACGCAATAACGGTCCAGCTCTTCAATAGGAATCTCCGCTTGGACAACTTCGCCGTTTCGAACTGTTTCCACCGCCGCATATGGCCTGTCGCCCCCCCGGATCGACACGATATTGGCGCTGGTTGGAATTGGGCTTGATGGCAATAGCTTTGCCCCGCATAACGCATTGACAAGGCTGGACTTGCCCGCCGAAAAATGACCGCATAATGCAACAGTAAGCCGACCATCGGTCAGCTTACTGAGCAGTTCCTGCGCTTGCTCCGAACGGCCGTCATCGCCTGCTTGGGACCATGACTCCGCCATTCGGCGCAAAGCGTCAGCTATATTCTGCGTGTTCATAGTTGCCAGTTCCGTCAACCTAGACAGCTTCCTCTTCGTCGGAGGGGAGGCAAATTTCGAATACGTTTCCGTGCTGGAGAATCATAATGTTGCGCTCTTTTTCTTTCATAACAACAACTTCCGGTTTCGTGCGCATACGGTCGATATATTGGTCGGGCACGTCTCCGGAGCCGCTTACGGTAATGCCTTCAATAACAATATCTTCATTCTCCTGCGGCGGAGCTTCAAGCACCTGCTCATAGATATCGGAGAACAGCTCAAAATTGTTGGTATACACGGAAATGCACTTCATTTTCATCATCCTTCGTTTCCTTATTTGGCTTTCTTTGCTTTAGTTTGGGTCTTGGCGGCAGGCTTCATACGTCGCTTGCCCTCTTTGCAGATGTCCAGCAGCGGACAAATGGGACATTGCGGCTTTTGCGCCTTGCAGTGGTATCGCCCGAAAAAAATGAGCCGATGATGGGTTAACGTCCACTCATCCTTGGGCACAAGCTTCATGAGCTTTTGCTCCACCGTCAACACGGAATCGTCTTCCGCCGCAATCGACAACCGCTTTGAAACCCGCTCCACATGCGTATCCACCGCTATCGCGGGCACGCCAAAGGCATTCGACATGACCACATTTGCCGTCTTTCGACCAACACCGGGAAGCTCCGTTAAGCCCTCATGGCTTTCCGGCACCTCTCCCTCATACTTATCAATCAGGATTTGGCTTAACTTCTGGATGTTGGACGCCTTGCTGCGAAATAATCCGATTCTGCGAATATCATTTTCCAGCTCCTCGAGCGGGACGCTCAAATAATCCCAAGGAGAACGATATTTCTGAAACAATCCTTCCGTCACTTTATTGACCGTTTCATCCGTGCATTGCGCTGACAGCAATACGGCGATCGTCAGCTCGAAGGGATTGCTGTGGTTCAGCTCGCAATGCGCATCAGGAAACATGTCGGCTATAGTATCCAATATATGACGCATCTTCTGCTTCGCATTCATCAATAAAGCCTCCACATTTGCACTATCGTTCAAAGTGTAGCGAAATTTGTCACGGTACGCAACCAGTAAAACCGCTTTTCTCAAAAAAAAACCGCCCTTTCGGGCAGTTTTTTCTTTTTTTTCACAAAAGGCGTGGAATAAGCTGCCAGCTTACCCGTTTGATGCCCCTGAAGCTACGATTTTTACCTTGGATACATTTGTCCCTACATACGAAACATCGATTTTGGTGCCGGCTGTAAACAGGCCGATTACCTCTTTCGTGCCATCTGCTTTTAACAACTCTGCATTATTGACATTGATATCGAATGTTTCGTTTAGCAGGTTTTTGGCTTTGATTATTCTTTTTGCAACATCGATGGAAACAACCTCGTATTGATTGGTCCGGTGAACCTGAATAGCGGTTACCTCGACTTTATCCTGCTTGAGCAAGACGGTCAGCGTATCTCCCGTTTTCAAATCCCCGTGTGCAGCAAGCGGCTTGTTAACGTCGCTTACGACTGTTGATGTGTAAGGCAAAGTCGCGATTGCTCCGTCCGCCGTTTGCAGCGTAAGCTTTTTGTTTTTGGTATCGATCGTAGTTAAAGTACCGGTGTAGTTAAGAACAAATTTAATATGAACAACACTGTCATGCGTATAGCTGATCACGACGTTTTTATTGGTTTGAAGCATGGCAATAGCTGCGGCGCGATCCAGAGTTGTGCCCATATAGTCGAATTTGGTTTTGTCGGTAAGGGTCAGCAGCTGTGATTTCCCGTTGGAATCCGTAACGGCAATCAGGTTTTTAGCTTCGTTAACCTCCCAAATTTCGGCTCCCGCAAGCAATTTGACATCGCGGTTAAGCACTTTGACATGGGTAACCTTGTCTTGATCATTCAGGGACAATTCGACTTGATCAGAACCTTCTATCAAATCTGTAATGCTAGGAGCAGTTAAACCATTTATTTCAACAGTTGCCCCGAGCACTAATTCCTTCGTGACATAATTATTGTTTTCATTAATTCTTATCAAATTAGATTTTACATCGGTAAACACACCAGTCACCTTCGTTACCGGCACTTGAGCGTCTGCAACCAGCTTGATGATTTTTGGCTCGGTACGGAAAGTGTCGCGAACCAGCGTGATGGCGCGTCCTTCTTTAATATCAGCGATATTAAGCACCTTGCCGTCTGTATCTACCAGAGGCGTGGAAGCGTCATAAGCAAACTTGACAGGCTCCTTGTCAATCCAGAGGTAAAAGGCTTGATCCTCGGGAACGTTGCGCAAGAATGTACCCGAAATATTTTCGGTATGCTGAACATCGCCCAGCACTTCAACATATTTGGCTACGCCGTCACGGGCGATCACGGTAATGTCGCTATATTCCACAAGCTCCGATACTGTAATCGGCTTGTCGGAATTGTAATGATAGAACAACGTATTGCCATCCACAAAATAGCTCGTTTCCGTACCATTGTCATACAGCTTGATCAAGCCATCCTGCAGATCCGATATAACGCCATTTTCCTGTCCGGCATATTGGACTGGGAAATTGTATTGAGCGCGGCTGAACAGAGTAGCCAGGCTCGCCCGGTTGACAGGATCGCCCGGAGCAAACGTCGTTTCTGTTTTGCCCGTGATCAGCTTCAACTGGAACGCGGCATTGACGTATCCCAGGTAACGCTGAGAAATGCTGGACCCATCGGCAAAATGGGAAGGAACGGTTTGAAGCTGCTGGGCGATCGCATTTTGGCCAATGGCTTTGACAATCAGCTTGGTAACCCATTCACGGCTGGCAGGCTTGCTTCCCCATGTCTGTTCCTTGTCTGCGGAAGCCAAATTATACTCTTCCGTACGGTCAAGCAAACCTTCGGTAAATGCGTATTCGATATAAGGCATAAAGAACGAGCTGACCTCAAATCCGTCTTGGAAAAACACCATGGAAGAGGAAAAACGCGCTTCGGCTTCGTCCTTCAAGCCGCTGAATTTCAAAGCCATCAGAACGGCTTCTTGCTGGGTGATGCTTTTTTCCGGCTGGAAGGTCAATGTATTGTCCACCGAATTCCGGTAACCGTCGATGACTCCCTGCAGGTACAGCTTCGCAATATGCTTCTCTGCCCAGTGCCCGGCAGTCATATCCGTAAACGGCGTCTTCAGGGCGGATTCAGCAAAAACGGCAACAGGAGCGGACAAATAGACCGCTCCTCCTCCGGTTGCCAGCGACAATGCAAGGATGCCGCTCATCATTTTTTTCCATTTCAATTGCTTTGGCATATAACCGGTCTCCTTCAACTTGTTTATTGGCTTTCACGCGTAATAGGATGAAGAAGCTCTACATGTCCCATTAGCGAATCAACTGCTTCTCCATCCAGCAATATGTCCAGTTCATTAATGAAGTCAAACTGGAAGGCCGTTTGTTGAAGCGAGGATACTAACATAAGTTCGCCGGATGTGCCGAATCTTCCTTCTTGTGGAATATGAATGTCCAGCACAAGCCGATCGCCTTCAAGCGTCAATGATTTGACTTCGATCTTGTTCATGAGTGAGATATTTCCGTTTCCAGGTTCTTTTTGCAGCTCCGCAATTGTTGCCGCAATCAACTCTTCATCGGTTGTGTAGAAAACTTCAACCTCTCTCGTGACCATATCCATTAATTCGCCATCGGACTCATGCAATGTGACTGTTGTACGCTCGGCATTGGGATCAGGTGTAGGCGTTGCGGGAGCTTCGGACTCCTCGACTTCCGGTGAAGGGGATGCATCAGCGCTTGGAGTCGCCGTAACCTCTGATGACGGGGTTTCACCATTTACGGCTCCACCGTTTTCCTTATCCACAGCAGCACAACCGCCAAGCCAAACCGCAAGAACGGCGGTAGCCAGCAGCAGGCTCCATTTTTTTCCTTGTTTCGACATGCTGACCAACTCCAATTCCTTTTAGAGGTTGTTTAAAAAGTCCACTTTCCATTACGAAGCATGCCTAGCGGCATAATCAGCGTCGAATATGAAATTCAGCCGAACTATCCGGTCCTCTATTTCTAGCTTCATTCCATCTTCTCGGTACTGAAAAGCGAACTTTTTAAACACGCACTTTTATTTTGACTTTGCGTATTCCTTGATGCCATTGGCCAATTCGACAGCAATTCGCGTTTGCGCTTTTTCGTCAAACAGCACTTTGGAATCAACCGGGCTGGACAAATAACCTACCTCCAGCAAAATAGCCGGCATTGTCGTATCCTTTATGACGCGGAACGCCGCTTTTTTGACGCCGCGGTCAGTCAGTCCTGTTCCCTTGAGCAAATGCTTGTGGACAATTTCCGCAAATGCTTTGCTTTCGGGACGCTCGTAATAGGTTTCTGTTCCGCTTACGGTATCTTTTGTAAAGCTATTGGCATGAATCGAAATAAAAAGATCGGCTCCTACATTTTCAGCAAATTTGACTCTGTCGTTCAGTTCCAGGAAGGTATCATCGCTTCTGGTCATATGGACGCGGAAAGACTTGTCCTTTTCCAGCTCAGCCTTTAGCTTCAGCGCAAGGCTCAGGTTGAATTCCTTCTCATACTTGCCGTTTGGCTTGCTGTAAGCGCCGGGGTCCTTGGCTCCATGACCAGCGTCAATGACAATGTCGATAATGCCGTCGTCCGTCGGCGGTTGTTCAACCGGCGCCTCGGGCTCAATCGGCGTTTCAGGCTCTGGCGCAACAATAACCGGCACGTCGCTTGAAGGCATCAGAGAAACTACGATTTCGCCTTCGGTTTGTGTCAATACGTATCCAGCATCCTCGCCAATTTCGATGACCAGTCTCGCAATGAGCGGACTAGTCTGGAATTGGGAATATCGGAAGCCGTTCAAAAGCGGATTGCTGGCAACGGTTACTTTAGCTTGCGATTCCTCGGTAAACTGCTGGAATACATGCGGCAGATAGGTCGTGTTCCTGAAATCAAACACCAACCGTTTCGGCGATTCATATTGAATCGGCTTGCCATCGTACACAACTCCGGAATGAGCAATCACAATTTGAGAATTCCCGTTAATGCTTATGTCGCTGATATAGCCGATTGGAACTTCTTCAACCGGCGGCTCGACAGGCGTTTCCGGCTCAGGCTGCGGCACGGGTTCAGACATATGTACTTCGCGTTCTTTTTCCTTCCAATCAAATTCCAGGCCAAGCAGTTCGCCGACGATCCGAACGGGAACGAGCGTGCGCCAGTTCAAAAGCCGCGGCGCCGCGTTCATCTCAACGTCGTTTCCGTTGACATTCATACGCTTTTCGTTGATTATCATTTCAATCATCGTGGCGTCTTTCTGGATCGTCACCTTTTTGAGCGTTCCGTCCCAACTGACCTTATAGCCCAGTCCTTCGGATAAAATGGCGACCGGTACGTACGTTACTCCGTTTTCAAGCAGCGGATCAACGTCAGAGAACAGCTGAGTTCCATTCAGGAACAGCTTTGGCGGATTGCCGGCGGCATGTCCGGCGGTAGCAAACATTGTGAACATAACCGACAGGAGCAGCAGAATGGATAACGACTTTTTCATTTCCCACCTCGATGACTGATTTGTTCCCGCCGGCAAAGTTTATCCCCGGCAAACTTGTCCGACAAGGAACACAAAGATATAGACGCATAATGTCAGAAAAAGTTGCGATTGGAGGAAAAAAGAGGACAATCCGGTTTATTTGCCGGACTGTCCTCTTTTTCGAGGTTTTTGCTTAGGCTTGTTGGCCCAGACGAACCGCATGTTTTTGCTCGTAAGCCGAAATTTTATCTTCATGCTGAAGCGTAAGTCCGATATCGTCAAGACCTTGCAGCAGGAATTGACGGCGATGCTCGTCGATTTCAAACGACAGCTTCAGGCCAAAATCGTCGGACAACGATTTGCTCTCCAGATCAACGTGCAGCTTGTAGCCTTCATGCTGCGCAGTACGCTGGAACAGGTCTTCAACCTGCTCTTCGCTCAGCTTGATCGGAAGAATGCCGTTTTTGAAGCAGTTGTTGAAAAAGATATCAGCGTACGACGGCGCAATAATTACTTTGTAGCCGTAGTCCAGAATCGCCCAAGGCGCGTGCTCACGGGAGGAGCCGCAGCCGAAGTTGGCGCGGGAGATCAATACGGAAGCCCCTTCGTAGCGGGGTTTGTTTGGCTCGAATTCAGCGTTAATGTCGCCGTTTTCGTGAAAACGCCACTCGTAGAATAGAAATTGTCCAAATCCGCTGCGCTCAATGCGCTTCAGAAACTGTTTTGGAATAATAGCGTCTGTATCAACGTTGACCCGGTCTACGGGCGCAACGACTCCTGTTAATTGTTTGAATGGTTCCATGGATATAAGTCCCCTCTCTGCTTTCCCGGCTTAGCTCAATACCGGCTCTTTGATTTCCCAGTCGCGCACATCGGTAAAGCGGCCGTTAACTGCAGCGGCAACCGCCATAGCAGGCGATACCAGATGAGTTCTGCCGCCGCGTCCTTGACGTCCCTCGAAGTTGCGGTTCGAGGTGGAAGCGCAGCGTTGGCCCGGAACGAGAACGTCGGGGTTCATCGCAAGACACATGGAGCAGCCCGCATCGCGCCACTCGAAGCCCGCTTCGGTAAAGATTTTGTCCAGTCCTTCCTTCTCGGCCTGGATTTTTACGCGCCCGGAGCCCGGTACTACAATTGCCGTTACCTTTTCGCTTACTTTGTAACCTCTGGCAATTTCCGCAGCGGCACGAAGGTCTTCGATACGGCCGTTCGTACAAGAACCGATAAAGACGTAATCGATTTCGATCTCCGTCATAGGCGTCCCTGGCTTCAGATCCATATATTCAAGGGCTTTTTCAGCAGCCTTGCGTTCATTTTCAGTTGCCATGTCGGCAGGATTCGGAACAGCGGACGTAATGTCTGTGCCCATGCCGGGGCTTGTTCCCCAGGTTACTTGCGGAATCAGGGAGTCCACATCGAAATCCACAACCGTATCGAACTCGGCGCCTTCGTCCGTCGTCAGATTGCTCCACTCGGCAACCGCTTCGTCGAAGTTAGCCGGCGCATATTCGCGGCCGCGCAGATAGTTGAACGTTGTTTCGTCAGGCGCGATCAAGCCGGCGCGTGCGCCTGCTTCGATGGACATGTTGCAGACCGTCATGCGCTCTTCCATGGTCAGGCTGGTGATGGCTTCGCCACGGTATTCGATAACATAACCTGTTGCAAAGTCGGTGCCGTATTGCGCGATAACGCCCAGGATCAAGTCTTTTGCCGTTACGCCTGGCTTGCGTTTGCCGTGGAAGCGAACTTCCATCGTTTTGGCTTTGGACTGCTGAAGGCACTGAGTCGCCATAACGTGTTCAACTTCGCTTGTGCCGATACCGAAAGCAAGCGCGCCGAACGCTCCGTGCGTGGATGTGTGGCTGTCGCCGCAAACGATTGTTTTGCCGGGATGCGTCAGGCCCAGTTCCGGCCCCATTACGTGCACAACCCCTTGATCGAGGCTGTCCAGGCCGTACAGCTTAACGCCGAAATCTTGACAGTTTTGAGTCAACGTGTCGATTTGCTGCTTGGAGATTGGATCTGTAATATTGAAGCGATCCTTGGTAGGAACGTTGTGGTCCATCGTTGCAAACGTCAGGTCCGGACGGCGCACTTTGCGTCCCGACAGGCGCAGGCCTTCAAAAGCTTGCGGCGACGTTACTTCGTGCACCAGCTGAAGGTCGATATAAATAACGCTTGGTTTGCCTTCTTCCTGATGAATGACATGATTGTCCCAGATCTTTTCGAACATCGTTTTTTTAGCCATTCTGTTCACCCCATAAGTTCATAATTGCGATAGACGCCGAAGTTCTCGGCTCCTTAAATTAAACCTATCATACCATGTCTTTCTTCATTGATCTAAGATATAATATCTATAATGTCTATAGAAATTAACTATAATAAAAAAAGAGTGTTTTGTACAGGCGCAGATTTTGGGTGACGGGCAGCTTCAGTGTATCGCATCATTGTTCCGGCCTGGCGTTATCGGCGTTTTATCCAATACCTGCTTCTGCACGAGCACAAGGGGAGTTCAAAACATGGAATTGAGACAACTAAATTATGTCCTTCAAATCGCGGCCGAAAAAAACTTTTCAAGGGCAGCCGACAAGCTTCATATCGCGCAGCCTTCGTTAAGCCAGCAGCTCTCCAAGCTGGAGCAGGAATTAGGCGTTCTGTTATTCAGAAGAACCACCAACTCCGTTGAGTTGACCCAGGCGGGACAAGTTTTTGTAGAAAAGTCCCAATCGATCCTGGATGCGGTCGAGCAATTGAAACAAGAGATGGACGATATGGCCCAGATGAGACGGGGACGTCTCGTCGTTGGAACCTTGCCTATCACCGGATCCCATGTCCTGCCGCTGGTGCTGCCCGAATTTGGAGCCAAATACCCGCAGATCGAGGTTGTATTGGTGGAAGAAACAACCGCCAAGCTGGAACAGCTGACCGCAAGCGGCGGCACGGACATCAGCTTGCTTTCCCTGCCGCTTATTGATAATTCACTTGCGTGGCAGCCGTTTCTGGAGGAGGAGATTTGTCTCGCCGTTCCCCCCTCTCATCCTTTGGCAACCCGAAAGGGAGCGGTAGATATTGCCGAGCTGGCGAATGAGCCATTTATCGGTCTCAAAAGAGGACAAGGCTTCAGGCAAATTACCGTGGAGCTTTGCCAGCAGTCAGGATTTACGCCTTCTATCGTTTTTGAAAGCAGCAATATTGAAACCGTGCAATCGCTTGTGGCCGGCGGCATGGGCATCGCCTTTGTGCCGCAAATGCTGACCAGAGGCAAAGGCTCCGACATGTCGCCCGCTTACCTGCCGCTAGCAAACAAGCCGACCAGGCAATTGGTTGTCGCAAGCCGCAAGGGACGATACCTGTCCAAAGCAGCCGACGCATTTATTTCAACCTTAAACAGCACGATGAAAAACATCGGGAGCCCTTGATTTTCCTACTATATTTAGTCCAGTTGATACAGAGAGGGACGCCGGTCCTCAAAAACGGGAATTCTGGATCTGACCTCGTCCACCAGGCCTAGTGAAATAACCCCAGTGAGGATGCCTTCTTCCTCGCCCGCTTCGGCTACCGTTTCTCCCCATGGATCAAGGATAAGGGAATGTCCGAAAAAGCTGGTGTCGCCGCTTGCTCCGCAGCGGTTGCACGCAATGACATACATCTGGTTTTCAATGGCGCGGGCTGTCAGAAGCGTGCGCCAATGGTGCAGGCGGGGGTTAGGCCACTCCGCCGGCACAAAGGCCAGCTTGGCTCCGCCTAGCGCCAGACTTCGAAATAGCTCGGGGAAACGAATATCGTAACAAATCATTAAAGCCGCTTCTTCTCCCTCCACTTCAAGCCGCCCCATGCTTTGTCCCGATTTCAAATATTTTTCCTCATCCATCAGCCTGAACAGATGCATTTTGGCATATTGTCCAATGATTTCTCCGTTTCTGCCGAACGCATAAGACGTATTATAGACGCCGTCCTCTCTAAGCTCCGCTATGGAGCCACCAACCACGACAAGGCTATGCTCCCTGCTGAAGGCCGATAAAAGCTCCTTCGTGCGGATGCCCTCTTTGTCCGCCAGTTTCTCTATTTCGGTCAGCGCATAACCCGTATTCCACATCTCCGGCAATACAATGACATCGGGCTTTACATCCCCTGACACCGCATCGTGCAGCATTTTTCCCACTTTTATATAATTGCTTACGGGATCCCCCGCTTTAATATCCATTTGCAGCAACGCCAGCTTCAACTCTTTGCTCATCGCCATTTCCTCCCGCTGATACTTCATTTCCCTAATGATACCCTCTCATGGTTACCTGTCAAGCTGGGCAAGGTAAGAGTAGAAGGCTGGCAGCATATTCAATTTAGAGGAGTGAATGATCTTGATTTCAAAAAAATGGACTGGCATTGCTATAGCGGCGGCATGGTGCATCTGGTGGGCTCTTGGATTGGCGCCTTCCGAGGTTGTTCCGGGCATGGAGGCCGCAGCTTCTGTTATCAGCGCAGAAGCATCAATTGACTCTACGGATCAGAACTCGCGCGTCCTTGGAAGCATAAGTGCAGCAATCGGCGGCAGCAAATGGATTGGTTCATACGGGGCAACGCAAGGTTCTGCAACTCCCGGCCCGATTCAAGTATTTGATGTGGAAATGGGCAAAATTATTAAAACCGTCCCGAACGATACCTCATTTCAGCAAATGGCTATGGGTTGGACAAAAACGTTGACAGGACTTGCACCGCAGCTGTCGCCCGGCCAAGGCTACAGCTATGTCGTTCGGATACCGCTTGCCGGGCCGGCGCCGATTCACAGCGGCAGCATCCATTTTAATGCGGATAACCTGTTTCTCTTTATCGCCAAGGGGAAGCCGCCTCTCCTGCTGGCCTTTGATAACGAGCGCAAGCCCTATCTCTTTTTGTTCCGAAGCTCCATCGACGATTTTGTCAAAAGAATAGCTCTTCCGCTTTAAGTCGAATATGGGATTCAGCCGAAAGTTCCACTTTAAAACCTATTTTTCAAAGTGTCTTTAAAGGAATTGATTCAGACATCTTCAAATCCGGCTTACTTCGTGCTACATTATTGTCAATGTCTATGCAAGACGAGGTGTCTCGACTTGCGCAGCGGTGGCATAATTGTCAGGAATGCGGAGAGTGATGGAATGGAAAGCGGTTTGAATGTTCGGTTCGTACAGCCTGCGGAACGGATGGCGGGACTGCCGGAGCAGTTTTTTGCCAAACTGGTGGGCAAAGCGAACGCCAGAATTGCGCAAGGCAAAGATGTCATTAATTTGGGCCAGGGCAATCCCGACCGCCCGACGCCGCCCCACGTTGTAGCCAAGCTGCAGGAGGCTGCGGCCAATCCTTTGTACCATAAATATCCCCCTTTCAGCGGGTATCCTTTTTTGAAAGAGGCCGTAGCAAAGCGCTACCGGGAAGATTACGGCGTAGAATTGGATCCCGCTACCGAGGTAGCCATATTGTTCGGAGGCAAGACAGGCCTGGTCGAAATCAGCCAATGTCTCCTGAATCCCGGCGACATCTGTCTCGTGCCGGATCCCGGATATCCCGACTATTGGTCCGGCGTGGCGTTGGCTGGGGCAAGCATGAGCTTTTTACCGCTCAAGGAAGAAAACGGCTTTTTGCCAGATCTTAAAGCCATCCCAGCCGACGTCGCCGGCAAGGCCAAGTTGATGTTTATGAACTACCCCAACAACCCAACCGGCGCGGTAGCGACGCCTGCTTTTTATGAGGAATGTGTTGCCTTTGCCCGGCAAAACGGCGTCGTGATGGCAAGCGACTTTGCATATGGAGCTATCGGCTTTGACGGAAAACGTCCCGTCAGCTTTCTCCAGACGCCAGGCGCCAAAGAAGTCGGCGTTGAATTTTACACCTTGTCCAAGTCGTACAATATGGCAGGCTGGCGGGTAGGCTTCGCCCTTGGCAACGCCGATGTCATTTCCCTGATCAATTTGATTCAGGATCATTATTATTGCAGCCTGTTCGGCGGCATTCAGGAAGCAGCGGCGCTGGCGCTAAGCGGCCCGCAGGAATGCGTGACGGAGCTGAACGCGGTTTACGAGTCCAGACGGGACGCGCTATACGAGGCGCTTGACGAGATTGGCTGGAAGGCTGCGAAGCCTGGCGGCTCCTTCTTCTGCTGGTTGCCCGTACCGGAGGGCTTTACCTCGGAAAGCTTTGCCGACAAGCTTTTGCAAGAGGCGGATGTTGTTGTAGCGCCCGGCGTCGGCTTTGGTTCAAACGGCGAAGGCTATGTCCGGCTGGGCTTGCTAAGCGATGAAACTAGACTTCGCGAAGCCGTTGCAAGAATCGGGCGGCTGGGGCTGTTCCGATAGCTTTACACTGCAATTCTTTCATGTTATCCTTATCACAATTAGAGAGGATGTTCAAAAAGTCCACTTCCCATTACGAAGTCTGCCTGGCGGCATAGGCAGCGTCGAATATGGCATTCAGCCGAAATAAGCGTAGGCTTCCGAAGTATGCTTCTTTCAGAAACATTTGAGGTGCTCACTTAGCTTTAACTAAGCTACGCTCCTCGCTTTCTAGCTTTATCCCATCTTCTCGGTACTGAAAAGCGAACTTTTTGAACACCTATTTAAAATAGAACGTGATGACGGGACCAGTAAGCTTGAACGGCCGCGTCCAGAGAGTAAATTCCGAAGGCTGAAAGAATTTACCGTGGGCCCCAAGCTGAACCTACCTCCGAGCGGCCGGCGACAAGCCGGACAGCGCCCCCTGTTACAGGGCATAAAGACGGACGGCCTATCGGTTTCACTATGGGCTGTCAACAAAGGTGGTACCGCGGAAGCTAAGACTTTCGTCCTTTATAGGATGAAAGTCTTTTTTGTCGTCATGAAAAGAATGTCGTCATAAAATCAGATGAGGACGGGATGTTCAATGTCGGAACGTATAGTCGTAAAAATAGGAAGCAGCTCCCTCACCTCCGAGGAAGGCGGCTTAAACCGGGAGCGCATCGCTTTTTTTGCCTCTGAATTGGCATCGCAGCATGCCAAAGGCGATGAAATGATGCTGGTGACTTCAGGAGCGGTGGCAGCTGGATTCATGCGAATCGGCTACGCCGCCAAACCCAAGGCCGTGCATGAAAAACAAGCTTCCGCCGCAGTTGGTCAGGCGCTGCTTATGCAGGCATATCAGGAGGAGCTGGCCCAATACGGCATTGTCGCCGCTCAAATTTTGTTGACCAGAGCCGATTTCTCAAACCGCAGACGTATTCAAAATGCGCTTATGACGCTGGAGGAGCTGCTTAAACGTCGCATTATTCCCATTATTAATGAAAATGACACCGTCGCAACCGACGAGCTTGTTCTGAAGTTTGGCGACAACGATAATTTATCGGCGCTGGTCGCGGCCATGACCAAAGCAAGCAAGCTGGTTATCATTACGGACATGGACGGCCTCTACACCGAGGATCCCCGCATCAATCCCAATGCGACCAAAATATCCGTTGTGGAGCAAATATCCGAGGATATCCTTAAGGTCGCCGGCGGCTCCGGCTCCGCCGTGGGAACCGGCGGCATGCGATCCAAAATCGAAGCCGCGCGAATCGCCATGCGGGGCGGCGTCCGGACTTTCATTGGCAAAATCCAGACCAGGGATGATCTGGCAAGCGCCGTTTCCGGCAGCGGCAAGGGCACCTATTTTGACACCAAGCTCCACAGCCTGCCCATGAAAAAGCAATGGCTTGGCTTCCACTCCATTCCGCAAGGCGTCATTACGGTGGACAACGGAGCGGTTGAAGCGTTGCTGGTTCGCGGCAAAAGCCTGCTGCCTGCTGGAGTGACGGCTATATCGGGAGACTTCCATCCCGGCGACGTGGTTGAAGTCGTAGATTCCGACGGAGCGACATTAGGCCGCGGCGTCGTCAACTATGCGGCATGGCAGCTGCAGGCCGCATCAGGCCTCGGCAGCGAGGAAGTGGCGCGCCGAATCGAGGTCGCCCGCATCGAAGTGATACATCGGGACGAATGGATTACACTAAAATCATAAGGTGAAAGCGAGGATGAACATGATGACAAGTGAAGTGAAACAAAAAGCCACTGCGGCGCAACAATCGGTCGCTGCCATGAACCGGCTGACAACTGATCAAAAAAATAAAGCGCTGGAGGCGATGGCTGACGCGTTAGTGGCTCATCGCTCCGACATTATCGCCGCTAACGCCGAGGATTTGCGCCGCGGCAAGGAACAAGGCACCAGCCCCTCCCTGCTGGATCGGCTTGCTCTGAACGATGAACGTATCGCCGGCATTGCGGAAGGTCTGCGACAGATTGTCCTGCTCCAGGATCCTGTAGGCTCAACCATTCAGTCCTTCACTCGCCCCAACGGCTTGAAAGTAGAGCAAATTGCCGTTCCGATTGGCGTTATCGGCATTATCTACGAAGCACGGCCTAATGTAACCGTTGATGCCGCCGGTCTTTGCCTGAAAACCGGCAACTGCGTCGTGCTGCGCGGCGGCTCGGCTGCCCTGTCCTCCAATGCAAAAATCGTGGAGGTTTTGCGAAATAGCCTAAAGGCCACGGATATGCCGCCTGACGCTATCCAGCTCATTGAGGACTCCGACCGTGCATCCGTCAACGAAATGCTTCGGTTGAACGGGCTATTGGATGTGATCATCCCTCGGGGCGGCGCGGCATTAATCCGCAATGTCGTGGAAAACGCCACCGTACCCGTCATTGAAACCGGCGCTGGCATCTGCCACGTCTATGTCGACGAAAGCGCAGATGCTGCCATGGCTTCGTCAATTGCTTACAATGCCAAAATGCAGCGCCCATCCGTGTGCAACTCGATGGAAACGCTCCTTGTCCACGAGAGCTTTGCCAAAAACGGCGGCCTGGAAGCGCTGATTGCTCCTATGGTCAAAGCCGACGCCGAGCTACGCGTCAGCGGTGTAACCTCCGGCGAGCTGGCAAATGCGCGCCAAGCGACGGACGAAGATTTTGCAACGGAATATAATGACTACATTTTAAATGTAAAAATCGTATCCGGCCTTGATGAGGCATTGAATCATATCGCCGCATTTGGAACCAAACATTCCGAATGTATTGTAACGGAAGACGATAAAAACGCCAAACGGTTTCTCCAGGAAGTTGATGCGGCTGCGGTTTATCACAACGCTTCGACCCGTTTTACCGACGGATTCGAATTTGGTTACGGAGCGGAAATCGGAATTAGCACGCAGAAGCTGCATGCGCGCGGACCTATGGGTCTGCCTTCCCTGACTTCTACCAAATATCGCATATACGGCAGCGGCCAAATTAGAGGATAGATAGCCTAAAATGGAGGAAAACATCAATGAATACAGCAGCTAGCGATGCTATATCGAGTTTAAATGTATGTTTTTATGGAGCAGGCTCCATGTCGGAGGCGATCCTGCGGGGCATGTTGCAAAAAAAACTGCTGGCTCCACAGCGCGTTTCAATGTTGAACAGAAGCGGCGGTGAAAGACTGGCTGAGCTGAAACGTCTCTATGACGTTACAACCCTTTTGGACGGATCTACGAAGGAAGAATTGCTTGGCAAGGCGGATATTATCTTCCTCGCGATGAAACCTAAAGATGCTGCGGAAGCGCTGGTACAGCTTAACGGACTGTTATCGCCAAAAACGCTTATTATTTCTGTCATTGCGGGTTTGTCCATCGAAACGATGTCCTTTTTGCTGGGCGGCAATCAGCCCATTGTCCGCTGCATGCCCAATACATCGAGTACAATCGGTTTGGGAGCAACAGGCATCAGCTATTCCTCCTCCGTATCGCAGGAGCAGCGCGAAATAACAGAAACCATCTTCAGCTCCTTTGGCATTCATGCCGTGGTGGACGAGAACCTGCAAGGAGCCATTACCGGCCTGTCGGGCAGCGGCCCCGCTTACGTCTATTACTTTATGGAAGCCATGATCGAAGCGGCCAGCCAGCTTGGCATAGAACGGGAAACAGCGCACCACCTCATTTTGCAAACCGTTACGGGAGCTGCCGAAATGGTACGTTTAACCGGTGAAAAGCCGGAGGACCTGCGGCGCAAGGTAACATCCCCGGGCGGCACGACCCAAGCAGCCATTGAGGTGTTATCGCAGCAGGATTGGTCCGGCACCTTTATCAAAGCCATGTTCCGGGCGGCAGAACGCGCGGGCGAGATGGGTCGGGATATTGAAAGGAGCGTTTCAAAATGAACGGCGTATGCGTAGCGACTTATCGCGCCTTTGACGATAAAGCCGATTTCCACAAAAAAGCGTTGTCCATAGCGGTTGGCTTAACCGTGGGCAGCTGGACGGAACTGCCTGAAGCGCAAAAGGCGGAGATGGAAAAACATCTTGGCAAGGTTGTTTCCGTAGAGGTTTTTGAATCCGCGGATGGAGCAGCCGGAACCCGTTATGCCGATATCGCCATTGCGTATCCCGACATCAACTTCAGCCGCGATCTGCCCGCTTTGCTCGTTACCGTATTTGGCAAGTTGTCCATGGACGGCAAGATCAGGCTGGTGGATCTTGAGGTGTCACAGGATTATGCATCCGCATTCCCGGGTCCCAAATTCGGCCTTGAAGGCGTTCGGAATTTACTGGGCGTTCACGACCGTCCCTTGCTCATGAGCATTTTCAAATCCGTGGTGGGATATGATCTGGCCAATCTGCAGGAGCAATTTTATCGCCAGGCGCTGGGCGGCGTCGATCTGATCAAAGACGATGAAATTCTGTTTGAAAACCCCCTTACACCACTGGAGAAACGCGTGGAAGCTTGTATGGAGGCAGCAGCCAAAGCTCAGGCCGAAACGGGGCAAAAGCTGCTCTATGCTGTCAATCTGACTGGTCCGACCTCCCGCCTTGCCGATCAGGCCCGTAAAGCAATTGCAGCCGGCGCCAACGCCTTGTTGTTTAACGTGTTGGCTTACGGATTTGACGTACTGCATGAGCTGAGCAGCGATCCGGACATCTCGGTGCCGATAGCAGCGCATCCCGCAATGGCCGGTGCGATCTACCCTTCCCCCCATTACGGCATTAGCGCCTCCCTGCTTTTGGGCAAGCTGATGCGGCTGGCGGGAGCGGATCTGGTCCTTTTCCCTTCCCCTTACGGCTCGGTTGTGATGCCAAGGGAAGAAAACATGGCCGTCAAAGATGCTTTATTAGCTCCGCTTCATGGACTAAAAACCAGCTTCCCGGTACCCTCGGCCGGCATTCATCCCGGCTTGGTTCCGCTTATTCTGAAAGACTTTGGCAGAGATGTTGTCGTTAACGCAGGCGGAGGCATTCACGGACATCCCGGCGGTACCGCTGCGGGCGGACAAGCATTCCGCCAAGCGATTGCGGCTGCGGAGGCAGGCATCCCGTTGCGCGAGGCAGCTGCCTCTGCTGGCCACGCGGAGCTGTCTGCAGCTATCGAAGCCTGGGGCGTCAGGGAATCATAAAGAGGCTGGCCAAACGCGGTCGCTTATATCTGAGAGGCCTCGTTAGAGGTTTTCTCATCTTAATTAGAAGGAGATTTACGTTTAGATGAAAAAAAAGGTTGTTTTTTGCGACTTTGACGGCACTATCACGGTGAATGACAACATTATCGCCATCATCAAACATTTTGACCCGGAAGGCTGGAAACCGCTGGCTGAAAAAACGATTTCTACAGAGCTGTCCATCCGCAGCGGCGTAGGCGCTTTGTTTGCCCTTCTTCCCTCTTCCATGGAAGAGGAGGTTGTTGATTTTGGCGTTTCCAATGCGGTCATTCGGGATGGATTTCGTCAATTTCTTCACTATTGCAAAGCAAATGATATCGAGTTTTATGTAACAAGCGGGGGCATTGATTTTTTTGTGTATCCCGTGCTGAAGCCTTTTGATATTCCGCAAGATCATATTTATTGCAACGGCAGCGATTTTAGCGGCGAACGCATTGCCATTACGTGGCCCCACCCTTGCGACGGACAATGCAGCAATGATTGCGGCATGTGCAAAACAACCATTATGCGCCGTTTTCCAGCTGAGGATTACACCCGAATCGTAATTGGCGACAGCGTAACCGATTTTGAAGGAGCCAAGCTGGCCGACCGGATTTTTTCCCGCTCCCATTTGACTGCAAAATGCAAGGAATTGGGGTTAAGCCACACTGAGTATGAATCCTTCCACGATATTATTGCGGCGATGGAGAAAGAAAGGATGTAACGTTCATGAGTTTTCAAAGTCTGACAACGGAGCATAAGCAAGCGGCGCTGCATGAATTGCGATCCGTTAAGGAGCTGTTTGCCGGACGCGGCTGGTTTCCTGGAACAAGCGGCAATTTGTCGGTGCGCGTAGGAGACTATCGCCCTGAAGAGTTCCATTTTGCCATTACGGCAAGCGGCAAGGACAAAACTGTCCATACGCCAGAGGATTACCTGTTTGTTGATCAAAACGGGAAACCCGCCGAAGCGACAAGCCTTAAGCCTTCCGCCGAAACGTTGATCCATTGCGAAATTTATCGTTTGACGGGAGCAGGCGCGATTTTTCATGTGCATACTGTCTTTAACAATGTCATTTCAGAATATTTCTGGGATCGTAAAAGCGTGCCTGCCGTTGGCGTTGAATTAATTAAGGGCTTTAATATCTGGGATGAAGAAGCGGAAATCGAAATTCCGATTGTCTCCAATTTCGCTCATATTCCTTCCATCGTTCCCGAAATAACAGAACGCTTTGATAGCCGCATTCCCGGCATTTTGCTGCGCAAGCACGGCATTTACGCATGGGGAGCCAACGCCTTTGAAGCAAAACGCCATCTGGAGGCGTTTGAGTTTATTTTTGAATATGTCTACCGGCTTGAGCTGCTCAAAAACGGCAAAGGCTAAAGGAGATCGAAACCATGAAGGTGCATGAAGCAGCTAAAGCCCTTGGCGTAACGCCAAGGGCCCTTCGTTTCTATGAGGAAAAAGGGCTGATATCGCCCGAAAAAACACATCATAACGGCTATCGCAGCTATGATGAGGAAAATATGGAGCAGCTTCGCTGGATTGTAGCCCTGCGCGAGCTTGGCGTTCCTATCGCCGCAATCGGAGGGTTGCTTCAAAGCCGCCAGGAGCCGGCTTCTTTTATTCGCAAGCTGGATGAAACCCGGTCTGCATTGTATGGCGAGCTGCTTCGCGGCATGGAAGAGCTGCATTTGCTGGAGCAAACGATCGCTGCCTGGCGAGGAGAAAACAAAACCACGCTTGAAGAGGCCGAGCAATCCGCTGCTATGCTGCGGCAGAAACGTTCCTTGCGCAATGACTGGAGCGATCAGTGGAATTACGATGAATTGGCAAGGCGGCATGGTGCGTTAGCCCCTCTCGCCGCCCACGGCGATCTTCTTAAAGCGGACCAGTATGAATATCTGCTGCAGCGTACGCTGGAATGGCTGGATCCTCGTCCCGGAGAGCGCGGGCTGGACCTGGGCGCGGGCAGCGGCAACTTCTCCGCCTTATTAATTGCTTCTGGCGTTACTCTGACAGCCGTGGAACAATCCTCGGAAATGCTGGCGCTTCTGTCCTCCAGAATGATGCAGGTCGATGCCAGAGCGGGCAATTTGCTGGCTTTGCCGCTAAGTTCAAATATGTACGACTTTGCTGCCTGTACCTTGTCTCTCCAGCATTTAAGTCTTCCGCAGCAGTTAATTGCGCTGGCGGAAGCGGATCGGGTATTAAAAACGGGCGGACGGCTTGCGATTGCCGGTTTGTTCCGGGCAGAGCCAATGTCTCAAGCTAATAATAAAAGCCCGGACCAAAAATCAGGCGCATTAACGCCGTCTTCATTGGCCGAGCTTAAAGAGTGGTTGGAAAACCATGGATATTCCGTTGTTTTTGACTCCATGGAAGCTGGAAGCGGCATTCTCTATGGCGTCAAGGCTTAGGGTTTGAACAAAAGCTATAAATCATCAACCTAGCAGTATCATTCCCCGTACGTTACGAGCGGGAAGCTAACACCGTCCCGCTTCTGCTGCGTAATGCAGACTTTATATTAACTGCGTCCCCCATGAAACTTGCTTGCATGCGCTCTGGCTTCTTCCGCATTGGTAATCCGATTGCGGCTCCATTCCATCAGAATACGATCGATATACCGTAAACTCAGCTTGCCCGCAAAAACGGACTCCTTAAGTGCAAATAAAATGATTTCCTCCGAATACTTATCCTGGTCCAGCCATGCGCTGATTGTCTCACATTCCATCGGTGATAGCAGCCGGCCAAACTCCTGCTCGAATACCGAAAATAAATTGGTGTCCGGTTTTGGCTTTGACTTGCGCAGGGCCGACGGCTCGGATGACTTTCGGGCTTCCCGCTTTCGAGCCGACTCCCATTCAGCCGCTTTCATCAGCCACCCGCTCCAATTGTATCGCTCGCCTTGCAGCCCTGTACCTGACTCTATGTAATCGTCGATGCTCAAAAAACCATCCTTGATCAGCCGTCCCAGCCAGCCTTCGATCTGACGGGATGTGCTTCCCATCACTTCGGCAAGCTCCGCTGGCGTCGGGAAGTCATTGCCTTCGCCCTCCGAATAGGTCAAGATCTGCAGCAGCAGCATAACTTCCGAATGGTTAAGTCCCAGATCGGCACCGCTTTTAAGAAGCAAAGAGGGCAGGTATACCCCCCGCCCTCCAAGCGCTGCAGCCATGCCATGGGCATATGCCTTCCATAAATCATCGCTCAAGACTGCATCCTCCCCCCGCCTCTGTGTATGCGGTACGTGGTCTCGCTGCGCGCACTTTAGTATTCGTTGTTGGTTTAACCGCCTTACTTCGAGGCGTTTTGAACCAGTTCAAAGGTGTCTCTTGCAATCAACAGCTCTTCGTTGGTTGGAACAACCAATACTTTAATTCGCGAATCTGGCGTCGAAATTTCTCTTGCCTCTTTGCTGCGGACAGCATTTTTTTCGTTATCCAGCTCGATGCCCAGGAACGTAATGCCTTGGCAAACCGCTTCGCGAAGCACTGCGGAGTTTTCGCCAACGCCTGCTGTAAAAATAAGCGTATCGATGCCGTTCATCGCAGCAGCGTAAGCTCCAATATATTTCCGGACGCGGTATACATACATATCAAAAGCCAGCTTGGCGTTTTCGTCGCCTTCGTTCATGGCGTCTATTACTTCGCGCATGTCGCTGCTAACGCCGGAGATGGCCATCATGCCGCTGTGCTTGTTCAACATGGAGTTGACTTCGCTCAGCGTAAGCTCTTCCTTGCCCATTACAAAAGGAACGATGGCAGGGTCGATGTCGCCGCTTCTTGTACCCATCATCAGACCTTCCAGCGGAGTCATGCCCATGCTGGTATCGAAGGATTTGCCGTCCAGAATAGCCGTCACGCTGGCGCCGTTTCCGATATGGCAAGTAACCATTTTCAGCTCCTTAAGCGGCTTTTTCAAGTAGCTGGCGGCCACGTCGCTGACGTAGGCATGCGACGTTCCGTGGAAGCCGTAACGGCGAATTTTGTGTCGGCGGTACAGCACCTTCGGAATCGGATAAAGGTAAGACGATGCCGGCATTGTTTGATGGAACGCCGTGTCGAATACAACCGCTTGCGGCACATTCGGCAAATTGTTGTCAACCGCGGTAATCCCCATCATGTGGGCCGGGTTGTGCAGCGGCGCCAAGTCAAACAAACGTTTGATTTCGTTTTTGACTTCGGTCGTAACCAATACGGAGTTTTTGAACACCTCGCCGCCGTGTACGACGCGGTGACCAACGGCATCGATTTCGTCCATAGAAGTGATAACGCCGTATTCTTCATGAGTCAACATGTCGATTACGCGTTTAACGGCTGTAACATGATCCAGAATTTCGCTCACATCGCGAACTTCCGGCTTGTCAGTTGGTTCGTGCGTAACAATGGAGGAATCCATGCCGATCCGTTCGACACGGCCGCTCGCAAGCACAGATTCATTCGTCATATTGTAGAGCTGGTATTTCAGCGACGAGCTGCCAGCATTAATTACTAGTACTTTCATTAGATCCGATCCCCATCCTTGTCATAGTGGAAAAAGCCGTAACCCGTTTTAACGCCAAGATGCCCCGCGCGCACCATCTTTTTCAAGACGATGGATGGACGATATTTCAGCTCGCCGTATTCGCGGAACATATTTTCCATCGCCGCAAGTACGGAATCCAGGCCAAAACGGTCCGCCATCTCGAACGGTCCGTGCTGGAAGCTGTAGCCGGTTCTCATGGCATTATCGATGTCCTCGGCAGACGCAACGCCTTCCTCAAGCACATGGAGAGCCTCGTTGATCAACAAGCAAATAAGCCTTGTTGTCACAAAGCCCGGCGATTCAAATACCATTATTCCGTTTTTATGAATGACGTCTTCTACAAAAAACTTCGTTTGAGCAAACGTGTCGTCCGATGTTTTCAAGCCGCGTACAATTTCGACCAGATCGATTTTGGAAACGGGATATATAAAGTGAAGCCCGATAACCCTCTGCGGAAAGCGTGTTGCGCTTGCCAGTTCCGTCAGGCTGAGTGTTGATGTATTGCTTGCCAGTATGGTGTTTTCCTTGCAAATATCATCCAGACGACGGAAAACTTCTTTTTTCGCTTCCAGATCCTCCGAAATTGTCTCAATGACAAGCTCGCAGCTGGCCAGCTCTTCGTACGTAATAGCAGCATGAATTCGGGACAATATCAGTTTTTTCTCTGTGCCTGTCAATGCCCATTTTTCAATTTGCTTGTCCAGGCTGATTTCTACCATGCTCATGCCGTAAGACAGTCTCTCGTTGGTTCTTTCAATTACAACGACCTCAAGTCCCTTTGCGGCCAGCATTTCAGAAATGCCCTGCCCCATCGTTCCTAATCCAATAACGCCAACTTTCTTTATCATATGCAGCAACTGCTCCCTCTGGATTGAGATTTCTCTACTATTATAACGGATTTTCGACAAAAAAGAAGACGAACCTTAGGTCCGCCTTTAAATTGTAATAATGTAACCGTTTTTATTGCTTATACCGCCATATTTTGCGACAGGAGCTCACGGAAACGGCTTCCGTCGAGGCTCTCCTCCTTCAACAATTCAGGCAGCGATGACTGAAAAACGTCACGATGGCGTTCCAGACGTTCCTTCGTTTCCGCCATCAAACCGTCCAGAATAGATGAAGTTATTTTCGCCCAGCGATCCGGGGTCATCATGGTTGAATCTATAATGCCCAGTTCCGTTAATCCGCATTCCACCAAATTTTTGACGATGCCCACCGCTTGATCGAAATCGCCTCGGGAGCCGGTGCTCCGTTCGCCGTAAAACATCTCTTCCGCGGCGGCTCCTCCAAGCGCGATCATAATCTGCTCGTTCAGAAATTGCTTGCTGTAGAGATATTGGTCTTGAAGCGGCTGATGCCGCACATAACCAAGCGCTCCGCCGCGCGGCGACAGCGCAACCTGGGAGACGGTGCCGGGACGCAGCGTTTCGGCAGCAATCGCATGGCCCAGCTCATGCAGGGCAACTCTTCTGCGCTCGTCAGGCGACGTTTCTTTGTCGCTTCTTTCGCCCAGCATGACCTTATCGATCGCCATAATCATATGCTGATTACTGATTTCTTCTAAATCCTCGCGCAGAGCATAAATGGCGGCTTCGTTCATAACCGACTCCAGCTGCGCGCCGGAGAAGTTGAAGGTTTGCTCTGCAATTTCGTCCAGATCTACCGAGTTATCCAACTGCTTGTTAGCGGCATGGATGCCCAGAATATGACGTCTGCCCTTCCGATCCGGCAAATCAACCGTTATATGACGATCGAAGCGGCCGGGACGCAATAAGGCGCTGTCCAGCATTTCTTTACGGTTAGTTGCCGCAATAAGCAAAATACGCGGGTTTTCATTGCCGTGTATGCCGTCCATTTCTGTCAGGAGCTGGTTCAAGGTCTGGTCATATTCCCTTTGCTGTCCGCCGTCGCGCTTGCCGCCAATCACTTCGATTTCATCGATAAAAATAACGGCGCTGCTTTTTCCGTCTTTTTTCGCCTTGGTGCGAGCTTCCCGGAAAAGATCGCGAATCCGTCCGGCGCCTACGCCGACGTACATCTCGACAAATTCACTGCCGGAAGCCGCCAGGTAAACCGAATCGGTGTATTGAGCCGCGGCTTTAGCCAGCAGCGTTTTTCCCGTTCCCGGAGGGCCTGCAAGCAGTATGCCTTTGAGAGGGCGAATGCCCAGCTTTGCGATTTGCTCCCGTTTGACCAGGAAATCCAGGGCTTCCACAAGCTCTACCTTGGCCCGATCCTGACCGCCTATCGATTCGAAGGTTAACGTTGATTTTACGGGCATCTGACGCCCGTTTTTGCCCGACATTGCCGTTAAGCGCCCACGGCCCTTCGATGCAAAAGCAACACCCGCCGCAAGCGAAACGAGCAGAAGAACTGGCACCACATTTACGCCGACATAGGCTAGAAACAATAGAAGTGCCGCTGCGCTGCCAATCAATAGCTCCAATCCGTACTTACGCATGGCTCCACACCCCCAAGCTTGCGCCGTCGCGCGGCAATACCATATATTTAGCCGCTCCGTCTTTTCTCAGCGTAATGTAAACATTGCGCTCGTCCATCTCGGTGGATGCCTCTATTTTGTCATGCCGGCTCGCGGCTTGCTCCACCGCTTGCGGGATATCGGAATACGTCTTGTTTTCCATGGCCTCCGCCACCTGGAACAGCAAGCTCTGCCACAGCTGCTCAAGCTCTTCCGAGGACTTGGCGGCGATATCCAGTTCAAGCTTCCGGTCTCCGCCGCTCTGTTTCCCCGCAGCGGCAACATCGCGGTATACCTGGCTCAAGCTTGCGTCCTTTTCAAGCTCCAAAGTTACTTTAATGCTATTCTCGTTAACGACGGGTTCGCCAGCCTCCGCAACGCCCGTTACGGATTTAAACGCTTCGCCCAGCGGAGCGGCTACAAAGAAATGGCTGTACAGCATATAGCCGCCGAACAACAACCCTGCCGCACACGCAGCAATTATTGCAGTAGGCGCCCAACGTGGTTTTCTCATCCTTCAAATCCCTCCGCATCTATATTTGATATACTTTGATCTATCAGAACATCTATATCAGAGTATATCATATCGAGATGCCGAAATGGGCGTGTAAAAACAGGAAACGGGACCTTACGGTCCCGTTGTTGTTGCCGGCAATCTGAATGTATCCAGCAGCTCTGCGCTTTCATCAAAGCGGTAAAAGCTATAGTAGTGGCTTACACCGTTTCCTGACGGCTCTGTATAATAGATCTCCCAGGCTGGGCCGCCGCGCAGCCGGCCTGGCGAGATGCGGATGACTTCGCTATCCGGTTTTTCCCGTTGGAATCGTTCTAAAAGCTCCTGCTCCGTCAAAACCTTGCTTTTGTGGAACGTTTCGATTTCGCCATTAGCCAGCATAAACAGATAGATTTCCTGCTCTTGCGGGTCCTTGCCTTCGGCGACCCAGGTTACTTCCTCCCAGACATGTTTGTCCAATTGCACCACATCGGCGATCAAACCGCTTTGCATTGCCGTTTCACGGGCCTGGTTAAGCTCGCTCCAGCGAGGACTCATCACATCGCGGAAATAAAAGCCAAACCAGACGCTCAATGTGACGATAGCCGCTATCGAAATCAAAATCCAACGCTTCCTTGTCATAAAAGGAGCTCGCTTTCTCTGAACGGCCCTCATCAGCCCTTGAGCAGCCTTTCAAAACGCAGGGCCGCTTCCCTGACGATTTTTTCTTCGTCAAGCTGTGTGCAAATACCGTTGCGCAGTACTTGCTGACCGTCCACCCAGACGTGAACAACATCTCTGCCGGTTCCCGCATAAACCAGATGGGACACAACATCGGACAGCGGATAGAAATGCGGCTGATCCAAATTAATGCCGATAAAGTCAGCCTTGTAGCCAACCTTCAGTTTCCCGATGCGGTCTCCTTGCCAGATCGCCTCGGCTCCGTATACAGTGCCCAGCTTCAACGCTTCCGCTGCCGGCACCGCCGTAGGATCGCCGGAGACGCCTTTGTGCAGCAAAGCCGCCATATTGATTTCCTGGAACAAATCCAGATTGTTATTGCTGGCTACGCTATCCGTGCCAAGCGAAACTTTAACGCCGGCTTTCATCAGATCGTTCAGCCGGGCGATTCCGCTGGCAAGCTTGAGATTGCTCACAGGATTATGGGAAATCGAGGCTCCCCTGCTTGCCAAAATGGCAATTTCGTCATCAGTCAGATGAACCGCATGGGCAAGCAGCGCCGGACGGGAGAAAAAGCCTAATTGATCTAGATGCTCCACCGGCCGTTTTCCGTAATCGGCAACATTTTGCTCGACCTCGGCAATCGTTTCGGACATATGGGTATGAAGAGGCAAGTCATAATCATGCGCCGCCTGAACAAACTTTTCGATATAAGCCGGCGGACAGGTATAAGGCGCATGCGGGGACAACATGGTGGAAATCCGGCCGTTTGCAGCCCCATTCCATTCACGTGCAAAAGCGATGGCTTCGTCCAGCTTCTCTTTTTGCACTTCCTCAGGACAGAGTCCGATTACGCCGCGCGTCAAAACGCCGCGAATGCCGGATTGCTCCGTTACAGCCGCTACCTTGTCCATACGGTCATACATATCGACAAACGTTGTGGTGCCCGTCTTCAGCATCTCCACAATAGCGAGCGCCGCGCCGGCCGTTGTATCTGCATCCTCGTATTTGGCTTCCATCGGCCACATTTTTTGCTCCAGCCATACTTGCAGCTTCTGGTCATCGGAGAAACCGCGCAGCAGACTCATAGCGGCATGACCATGGGTATTGATCAGCCCCGGCATAAAAGCAAGCTTGCTGCCATCCAGCACTTCGACGCCTTCCTGCAAGCCTTCCGGCGTTTTATCGCCAAGGTATGTAATGAGGTCGCCTTCAACAACCATATGGCCTCTAAAAGGCGCAACGCCATCCTCCATCGAAATAAAAAGCCCGTCTTTAATCCAGAGCTGGCCCATCTTCGTTTTCCTCCTCGTCCTGATTCAAATAATACGCCAGACTTAACAATTCTCGGGTAAAATCCGCATTCTGAACACGCACTTCATCCGGTACGCGAAGAATGCCTGGAGCAAAGTTAAGCACGCCTTCTATGCCGGCTTCAACAAAACGGTTAGCAACATTTTGGGCTTCCATAGCAGGAACCGTAATAATGCCGATCCGAATCGCGCGCGCCTTGACCGTTTCCACTAGCTCGTCCATCGGCTGCACAAGCAAGTTGTTGATTTTAGTGCCTATCTTCTGAGGATTGTCGTCAAATACGGCGGTAATCTTCATATTGTCTTTGGAATATTTGTTGTAGTTGCAGAGGGCAAGGCCCAAGTTGCCCGCCCCCACCAATGCTACATTGATCGTCTGGTTTACTTTTAGAATCTGGCGAATTTTTTCGATCAGATAGATGACGTCATAACCGATGCCCTTGCGACCGAATTCTCCAAAATAGGCCAGATCCTTGCGAATTTGCGCCGGATTAAGATCCAGGCGTTGTCCAAGCTCCTGCGAGGACACCGTTCCGATTTCGCGGCTGTGCAATTCGTTCAAGGATTGAAGATAGATAGGAAGCCTTCTAACTACCGCTTCCGATATTTTCGCGCTTTTCATCCCTGTCGCCTCCCTCTTCGTATGAAACTTCACTTTCCGGCATGAGCCAGTCCCGAATTCTCGGTACGATCTGGGCTGTAAACATCGTTTCCATTTTCGGTCCCGGCAAGGAATAAAGAAAATGCTTGCCGTAGTAGGTCTCGATCACGCGAGTATCATAAATAATGACAATGCCTTTGTCGTGGGCCGTTCGGACCAAACGTCCAAATCCTTGCTTAAACCGGATAACCGCCTGCGGTATGGACAGCTTCATAAATGGATTTTGCTTCCTCCGCTGAAGCACCTCCGCTTTTGCCTCGGCAACGGGATGGTTGGGCGGCTGAAACGGCAATCGGACGATAGCCAGGCAAGTCAATGCTTCCCCGGGGATGTCCACGCCTTCCCAAAAGCTGCTTGTGCCCAGCAAAACGGATTCGGCCTGCTGCAGGAAACGACGCGTCAGCTTGGTCCGGTTGCTGCTGTCGATGCCTTGGCCCAGCACCTGTATGCCGGAAACCTCCAACGGATCTTTCAGCAACTCGTAGACGGCTCTGAGCATTCGGTACGATGTAAACAGCACCAGCATTTTGCCCCCGGTTTCGACGGCAACATCCCCAATGGATTGCGCCAGCCGCTCCAGATAAGAAGGGTCCGGGAAAGCTCCTTTATATGGCGGAAAATCTCGCGGCACAATAACCAGCGCCTGCTGTCTGTACTGAAAAGGAGACGGCAATTGCACGGTTTGAAGCCTGTTCTGCACTTCGTAACCTTCCAGCCCCAGCTGCTCCATAACGTATTGGAATGATTTCTGAACGGTCAACGTTGCCGACGTCATGATGACGCTGTCTTTGGCATCAAAGAAGTAAGTTTGCAGCTGCCTGCTGACTTGAATCGGCGCCGCATAAAAATGCAGCGAGCGATGCCGCGTAACCGGGCTGGCTTCCAGCCAATACACAAAATCCGGCTGTTCCATTTTGACCAGAATCCGCAATTCATCCTTGATCCGCCCAAAATTTCTCAATTCACCGTTTAAATCCGTCAGCGCCGCCTGAACGCCGTGATCATCAATCCGTTCCTTGATATCCGATGCAAGCTTCTCGCAGTCTTTAAGCCATAGGGACAAAGCCGTATGAACATGCTCCTCGTAGGTTGCAATATCATCCCAGCCTTCCGGAGGCTGGCTGCCCTGCAGCCTCAATACAGCCGCCCCGTTGTCGCCCGGTCCTTCCCCGGAAGTGCCGATAAGGGCAAACAGCAGCTCAAACAGCTTATCCCAATATTCCTTCATGTTCTGAAGCTTGGGAATCAGCAGCGCATCGATGGTTTCGATCCACGCATTCACCCGTTCGTCGTCCTCTTGCTGCAACCGGTAACGCAAATTTTGGAGCAAGCCGCTGCGGCTGTCCTTATACAAATGAATCGATGTATTGACGAAGGAATAATAATTCACGTTGAAACCCAGATGCTTGCTTGCCGTCTCCTCCACGTGATGAGCCTCGTCAATGACCAGATGGGAATAAGCAGGCAACAAGCGGTGCTCCGATTGAACATCGGTAAAAAGCAAGGAATGATTGGTTATGCACACATCCGCAATATTGGATTCATGCTTGGCTCGATGATAGTAACATCGTTTAAACCAAGGGCATGCCCGGTTCAGACAAGAATCCGCGTCGCTGGCGACAGTTTGCCAAAAATCCGCTCCCCTGCTTCCGAAATTCAATTCCTCTTGATCGCCGGTTTCGGTTTCCCCAAGCCAAACGATCATTTGGGAAGCCGTAACTCCATCTTCATGGGGCGAATTGAAATCCAGAGTATTCACTTTGCCTTCGAACTTGCGCAAGCAAAGATAATTTCCGCGGCCTTTAAAAATCGACGCTCTAAAAGGAAAGGGCAGCACTTCCTCCAGCAATGGCACGTCGCGCCCGCGGATTTGCTCCTGCAGGTTGATGGTGTGCGTGCTGACAACAACCTTGCTGCCGCTTTGAACGCCGTAATAAAGCGCCGGTATCAAATACCCAAGCGATTTCCCCGTTCCTGTCCCTGCTTCAATCAGCAAATGGCTATCGCTCGATAAAGCTTTATAAACTTCATCAAACATAATGTTTTGCGGCTCGCGTTCTTCATAAGCCGCAAACTTGTCCATCATGGCTGTTTTGATGCTGTCGAGGTATTCCGGGAAGGTGAGCGATAACTGATCCCCTTCATTACTGCTTTCACCACGCGGAGGCTGCTCTTCGCTCCATTCCCTTGCCTTGAGAGCAAACTGGCGATAATAGTCAAATTCTGCCGATTCCAATACCGTCGTTTGTTCCAATTCCTGCTCGATCAGGCGCAAAAACCAATGCAGATCCTTGGAGGAGTCAATTAACGCAGTAAGCCGCTGCAACGTAAGCAGCGGCAAAGAGCGCAATTTTTGGACGGCCCGAATAAATATCTCCGCCGTGGCCATCGCATCGCTGTCAGCCTGATGCTGACGTTCATGGCTGATGCCAAAAAGGTCTGCGACAGCCCCTAGCTGATAGGTCGTAATGGAAGGAAACAGGATGCGGAGCAAATCCATCGTATCCAGCTTGCGACCGTTAAGCGGCAAATATCCGCAGCGCTGGAGCGCTTGATTCAGAAAAGAGGAATCAAAGCCGACGTTATGCGCAACAAGAACGGTATCCTCCATAAGCGGCAGCAATTCCTTCAATACTTCGTGCAAGGAAGGCGCATCTTTAACCGTATCGTTATTGATGCCAGTTAGCCCGGTAATAAAGGATGGAATGATAATGGCGGGTTTTACAAATGAGCTGTACGTATCCAATACGGTCAGCTCGTGCGAGACAAACACAACGCCAATTTGTATAATTTCATCGTCGGCGCTATGTCCGGTTGTCTCTAAATCCAGAATCGCATACTTCATCCATCCCTGTCCTCTCACAAATAAATCAGCTCCGTACTGCCAAAATAAAGACACAATTGTCCGGCCGCCGACTGCCTGCATGATTGCAAATTGCTTAATGAATCACTAAATTCGGGATATGTCTCATGCGCCTTGCGAAAAAGCTCTTCGGCTAGAGCCATATTCATGCGTATCGCTTGAATGCACCCAAGCGCATTATATCCTAAAGCGACCCATTTGGGAAAGTCCGACAATGCTACAAGCAGTTGAAAATGGCCTTGCGCTTCATTCCAATTTCGCAAATGCATCTGGCTCATGCCAAGAAAAAGCCTTGCCATATTGCATTCCGGAGCTGCGGCAACCGTAATTTGAAAATGTTTTGCCGCTTCATCAAACATAAATAATTTATAATAGCCTTGTCCTTTGTCCATAATGCCGGCAACTTCGTCGGGAACGGCCAAATCATTGGGATTGCAAGGAATAGCGCCGCCAGCCGGCTTCCCGATGACATCCGTTTGTTTAGCCGCAGATATTTCAACGGTTGGTTTGGCAAGCTGCTCAGCCGACTCTCCAAGCTCCGCAAGCCGTTCCTCAAATTGAAGCCAATGCTCGATAAATTCGTCACTCAATGCCCTCAGCCCTGCAATCTGCTCCAGCAAAAGACTTCTTTCCTGGTCGGCTGAACCCGGGTACTGTTGTTTGATCCCATCAAGCATTTCGTTCATAACTGCGAACACATGCCCAATCATGCCGCATCCCGCCTTATCAATGGAGTAGGTGTGATACGGTCATTTTTTGTTTGCAGGGGTCTTTTCATACGGCATGCCAGTCGTTGCATAATGCAGGCGGCAATATCCCATGTAAACAGTTATAAGACAGTCGCGTGCAGCTCTTCGTTCAGCAGTTTAACCGGTTTGTTCTGGCTATCCAGAATAGTGACAATCGGCTTGTAGTTTCTGGCTTCTTCATTGGTCATTGCAGCATAAGAAATAATAATGACTTGGTCCCCGGGCTGCACCAGCCTTGCCGCGGCGCCATTCAGGCAGATCACGCCAGATCCCCTTTCGCCAATGATGACATAGGTTTCAAAACGCGCTCCGTTGTTGTTGTTGACAATCTGCACCTTTTCGTTGGGAAGCAGATCCGCCGCATCCATCAAATCCTCATCGATGGTAATGCTGCCTACGTAATTCAAATTTGCTTCCGTTACCGTTGCCCGGTGCAGCTTGGACTTCATCATTGTTCTGAACATGATGATCCACCTCCGATGTGATTATACAATGCATTGTCAATCAGGCGCGTGGAGCCAAATTTGACAGCTAGCGCCACGATATAGGTTCCTTCCAACTCACTCAGCGGCTGGTCCGGCGATACGGGCTCCAGCGATGGATAGAGCAGTAGCTCCACATAATCGATAACCGCTTCCTCTGCGCTTTCAATGGCCTCTCTGACGGCTTGGAGCAGGCCTCCAGACGTCGTTCCGGGTTGCTGGCTCAATTCCCCCGCTTCCTTCAGAGAACGCGACAGAACCACTGCCTGCTCGCGCTGCTTGGGCGAGAGATAAACATTGCGCGAACTGAGCGCAAGACCGTCAGGCTCCCTGACGATTTCGCCGGTCACGATTTCGACGTCGAAATTCAAATCTGCTGTCATGGCCGTGATAACCGCCACTTGCTGGGCATCCTTCATGCCGAAATACGCCCGGGTTGGAGACACGAGATTAAACAGCTTGCCAACCACCAGTCCAACTCCATCAAAATGGCCCGGTCTGCTGGCTCCGCACAGCCGCTCCGTCAAACCGCTTATTTTTACCGAGGTGAGCGGCCTGGAGGGATACATTTCTTCTTTGGCGGGCAGAAAAACAAGGTCGCACCCGCAGCTTTCCGCAAGGACCAGGTCCCGTTCCTCGTTCCGCGGATATCGGTCCAGATCCTCTCCCGGACCAAACTGCATGGGATTGACAAATATACTGAGCACAACAACGTCATCCCGACTCCGCGCTTTTCTGAGCAAGCTGGCATGTCCTTCGTGCAAATATCCCATTGTTGGCACAAAACCAACGCTTTTGCCGCCGGTTCTGGCTTCGCGTAGCTTTTCCTTCAAATCCGGAATCGTTCTGCAAATAATCATTTTGCCGTCACTTCCCTGGCGCTTTGCGATGTGCCTTGCTCATTATTGGTTGCGGCTCCGCCGCCGTAAAGCTGTTCCGGCCCTCTGCTTTCCGGCTGGAAGACATGCTCCTCTGCCGGGAACGCTTTTGTTTTCACATCCTGAACGAAACCTTCAATGGCGCCTCGGATCGTTGTCCCGATATCCGCGTATGTTTTAACAAATTTTTTCTCAAAATAAGGAGAAGAATATTGCAGCAAATCATGGAAAACCAGAACCTGACCATCGCAATATCTGCCAGCGCCGATCCCAATGACGGGGATGGACAGCTTGCTCGTAATTTGAGCCGCAACCTGCTCGGTCACAAGCTCCAATACAATCGCGAAAGCTCCTGCTTTCTCCAATTGGATGGCATCCTGCAGCAGACGGGCTGCGTCTTCCTCCGTCTTCCCCTGCACTCTGTAGCCGCCCAACTGATGAACGGATTGCGGCGTCAGTCCAATATGTCCCATAACCGGAATGCCGGCATTGACAAGAGCCTTTACCTCGTCGGCGATTTCTTGACCGCCCTCCAGCTTGATTGCCTGGGCTCCGCCTTCGCGCATGATGCGAGCGGCATTCAGCAATGTGTGCTCCCGGCTTGCGCCGTATGTCATAAACGGCATGTCCGCCACAATCATGGTGCCGCCAGCGGCTCTGGCAACAGCTCTAGTATGATAAACGATATCGTCAAGCGTTACAGGCAATGTCGTTTCATAGCCCAACACCACATTGCCTAATGAATCGCCCACCAGCAAAATGTCGATTCCTGCCTCTTCCGCCAATATCGCCGACGGATAATCGTAGGCAGTCACCATCGAAATAGGATTTCCTTCGTTTTTCATTTTCCGGAGGGCATGTATGCCTAACCGTTTCCTCATCCTCTTCATCTCCTTGTTAAGGTTGTTCAAAAAATCCGCTTTCCATTACGAAACATGCCTGGCGGCATAGTCAACATCGAATATGGAATTCAGCCGAAATAAGCGTAGGCTTACGAAGTATGTTTCCTCCGGAAACATTGGGGTTGCTCACTTAGCTCTCACTAAGCTCCGCTACTCCATTTCTAGCTTCATCCCATCTTCTTGGTACTGAAAACCGGACTTTTTGAACTCGCCTTGTAGTGTAAACACAAAAAAACCTTTTAGCCGCCGCTAAAAAGGTTCCCACAGAGAAAAGGAAACGTTTGCCTTTTATGCTTCCTTCTGTCTCGGTCCCTACGGCTCAGAGCAGAATGCATGATCCATTCCTTCACAAAAGCTTTGTTTTTTTGCGACAGTGCAGCTTCCTCAAGAATACCGCCTGCTCTTACAGTTTACCAAAACAACCGGCATTCGTAAATAATCAGGCCTGTTTGGGTTCACCCATTTCCGCGGAAAAGAGAGTGACGACCTCGCCGTCGTCCCGCTTGACGATAATGGCGCCGCTACTGTCCAGCCCGATTGGAACTCCGGTCAACTTGCCTTGAGGCGTTGTAAGCTCCATCCTTTTGCCGAGCGATACGGACAAGGATTCCCACAGGGCTGCAATGCCCTGGAAGCCGGTATCCAGATACAGCTTGTAAAGAGTTTCCCATTCCAGCAAAAAAGACGTCATCAATTGGGCGCGGCAAAAACTGCTTCCGGAAGCGATTCGAAGCGAAGTCGCTTTTTCCAGAAGCTCCTCGGGGTAATCGTTTTGCGACATATTAACGCTGATGCCGATCCCGGCAATGATATATTTAAGCCGCTCATCTTCCGCCGCAGATTCCAGCAGGATGCCGCTTATTTTTTTCCCCTCAATCAATAAATCGTTAGGCCATTTAATGCCGATGTCGAGCCCCGTTTCCCTTCTCAAGCTTCGGCATAAAGCGACGGCTGCCAGCAAGGTGAGCTGAGGCGCGCAATGAATGGGGACCAAAGGACGAAGCAGCAAGCTCATCCAGATGCCTTTTCCTTTTGGCGCAATCCAGGACCGTCCCATACGTCCCCTTCCCGATTGCTGAGAATCCGCTACCACCAAGACGCCTTCTTCCGCCCCTTCCTCCGCAAAAGCCCTTACCGCGTCCTGTGTTGAGCCCAACTCGTCGCGGTAATGCAAAGGATGCCCGAACGAATTCGTTTTCAACAAACCTTTAATTGTATCCTCGTCAAGCTTGTCCGGGTGAAACAGCAGGCGATAACCAAGCTTGGTAGAGGCTTCAAATTCATACCCTGCCGCCTCCAGCTTGCGAATGCCTTTCCATATCGCGGTTCGGCTTACGCCAAGCTCCTGGCTTGCAAAAGCGCCTGACACATATTGGCCCCGGTTTTGAATAAACAACTCAAGCAATTCATTTTGGCTCATTGACTACTCTCCATTGTCCAATTCTTCCCTTGAGAGATCAGGACTTCTTTGTGATTGGGCAGTTCGCCGTCCGCAACGGCATGCAGCAGACGCAGCAGCATTTCGCGTGTCCACGGTCCCGGCTTCCTTCCCAGCGCCTCGGCAAGCTCTGCTCCGTTGACGTTCAGCTCGCGCGCGGATGTAATAGGCAAATTCTCCATTGTCCTCCGAAAATCATCGCTTTTACCCGTAACTCCGGGAGCCAGGTCATCCGGCAGGAGCAATGTCATCTCCAGCCATTCGCTTGCCGCCTCACTGCCGTATTCCAGAACGGTTTTGCGCCAGAGAGAAGCCTCATCGGCCCCCTCCGGCACAAACAGGTGGCGATAATGAATGTTCAGCCGATTCCTTATGGCATCCATTCGTTTGCCGGAAAACCGCAGCTTGCTCATACAGGAGTATGCTGCAGCTCCATCCATTCCGCATGCGATAAATAACGCGGAATACCGATTGTCCTTGCCGGACAGCTTCTCCAGCCAGGGCAGATCCCGGCAGCCCGCCAAATCCGGCAGTTCCAGTTCTTCGCGCGTATGCTTCAGCAGGCCGCTCCGCTGCAGCCAAACCAGGCTGCGCGAAGGGTCAACACCATCCAGCATTTTGTCCAATTCAGCTTGGACCCGCTCCATGGCGACATGACGAAGCAAGGCGCGATGACGGCGAAGCGCCTTCCAGGTGGAGAGCGACGGAGTAAGTCCGTAAGTACCGATAAAACGAACACCGCGCAGCATGCGAAGAGCATCCTCTTGCAGTCTGGCATCAGGGTCACCCACGCATCGAAGTCGGCGGTTTTTCAAATCCTCCAAACCCCCGAAGGGATCATGAAGCTCTCCTTCCGCACCAAGAGCCATCGCATTAATCGTAAAATCCCGCCGCAGCAAATCGCCTTCCAGATCATGAATAAATTCAACTCCGCCGGGACGCCTATGGTCCTCGTAAGGGGATTCCTGCCGATAGGTTGTTACCTCGTACCCATTGCCCTCCACCATCACAGTTACTGTGCCGTGCTGCAGGCCCGTGCCGATGCATTTGGGGAATAGCGCCATCGTCTGCTCCGGCAGTGCGGAGGTGGCAATGTCCACGTCCTTGTCTTCCAGCCCCAGAATCAGGTCTCTGACGGCTCCGCCAACAAAGACCGCTTCATGTCCGTGCTGAATCAATTTCAGCAATACCGGCAAAGCGGCCTTCATGCCGCAACTAAGCTCCGTTTTCATTGGGATTGACACATCGCCTTCTCCGCCTCTGCCTCAATGCCAAGTACGCGATAATAGATGGCTTCGTATTGGTCGGTAATTCCGTCATTGCAGAACTCCTCGTGAGCCCGGTACAGACAGGCTTCCCTAAACTGCTGGTGCAGCTTTTCGTCCGTCAGAAGCAGCTCGGCATTGCTGGCCATTTCCTCCACATCGCCGATGCTGGAAAGGAAGCCGGTGATGCCATGCGTAACGAGCTCCGGAATACCGCCAGCATTAGAGCCGATCGTCGGAACGCCGCAAGCCATAGCTTCCAGGGCAACAAGTCCAAAGCTTTCTTTCTCGGAAGGCAGCAGCAAAACGTCGGCCATGGAAATAACTTGTGCGACATCCTCTTGTTTGCCCAGGAAATGCACTTTTTCCTCCAGGCCCATGCTTTTGATCTTATATTGAATTTTTGACAATTCCGGTCCTTCCCCTACCAGCAAGAGCTTGGCAGGCAGCCGCTTCGACACCTTCTCGAAAATATCGACGACGTCGCTTACCCGTTTGACGGGACGGAAATTGGATATATGCATAAGTATTTTTTCGTTGGGCGCCGCATAATCGCTGCGAAGACCTGTTACATCCCGTGGATAATAAACGCGTTTGTCCACGAAGTTATAAGTGAGGTCCATGGGTCTGGTTATGTCCAAGAGACGTCTTGTTTCCTGGATCAAATCGCGGGAAACCGCAGTAACGGCATCGCTTTGGTTAATGGCCAACGCAATTAGATCTTTCAGCGATTCATCTTGCGCAAGCACCGTAATATCCGTTCCGTGCAGCGTCGTAACCGTCTTTAGCTCATCGCCGACCATCTGTTTGGCCAAGTGGGCGCATACGGCATGCGGCACGGCGTAATGCACATGAAGCAGATCCAGTCCTTGCATCTTGACAACCTGCGCCATTTTGCTGGCAAGGGACAAGTCGTAAGGCGGATAACGGAACACATAATAATCGTTTACTTCTACTTCATGAAAGAAAATATTTTTATGAAATTGGCCAAGCCGAAAAGGAATGCTGTGCGTGATAAAATGAATTTCATGTCCGCGTTCCGCAAGCAGCTTTCCAAGCTCCGTTGCAACAACGCCCGATCCGCCGAGTGTCGGATAACATGTAATGCCGATTTTCAGCTTTCTTGCCATGCCCTTCGCACCTCCGCGTTTGTCGCATGAACCATTATATTCCGAATGGGCTGTACTTTTTGTCAAAATAATGAAACGGTAAGCGGTGATTTGATGGCAAAGCCTTCGGCATAGGTCCAACCCTTGCTTTGGCCGAGCAAATAATCTCTTGCTTCTACTCGCTTCAAATAGCCGTTTGTCAGCGGCGTTTCGACGCTATTATCGGTAGCCTTCAGATTAAATTGCGAGGCATAGGCCTCCAGCGACTTTCTTTTTTTATCGTAATGGCTGCTGATATCTACCACAGCCGAAGGATGTTCCATGTCATTAATGTAATAATAGATCAGCTGCTCAATGCCGACAGCGGGAATGTCAGGCAAAAAATTGCGCAGCTTGGCGTTAAAAACCGCTTCCTCCACCAGCTTGCTGCAGGCGACATGATCAGGATGGCGGTCAACCCAATGGGGCGCAAAAACAAGACGCGGCCGAAAGCGTCGAATTTCGCGCACAATGGCCTCTATCTGCTCCGGCCCCCCCGTCAGTCCCCGATCGGGAAGCTGCAGGTTGGTGCGAGCCGACAAGCCAAGCACCGCAGCGGCTGAGGAGGCTTCTTGCCGTCTCAGCTCCACGGTGCCATTGGAGGACATCTCGGCTTGGGTCAGATCGCATATGCCGACGCGGCAACCGGCTTCTACATGCTTGGCAATCGTGCCGCCCATGCCGATTTCCGCATCATCGGCATGCGCGCCAAAAATGAGAATATCCAGCTTGTCCATCCCCTACTCCAGTCCCGGCTTGTACTTGTGCACAAGCTCGCGCCATGCAAAATCGCCGCGTTCTACCGCTTTGACGAGCAATTCGGCCGTAGCTACGTTTGTTGCAACCGGTATGCCCTGTACGTCGCAAAGTCGAAGCAGCGCTATAATGTCAGGCTCGTGGGGCTGCGCCATCAAAGGATCGCGCAGAAAAATGATGAGATCCATTTCATTTTCGGCTACCATTGCTCCGATCTGCTGGTCTCCTCCAAGCGGACCCGACATAAAGCGGTGAATCTTCAGCTCCGTCTGTTCCATAATGCGAGTCCCGGTTGTCCCGGTGGAATAAAGCTGATGCGGCACAAATACCTTCTCATATGCCGTTACAAAATTAACGATTTCCTCTTTTTTACGGTCATGCGCGATAAATGCAATTTTCAACATGATGTTCTCCTCTCAAGCTGGAGCGGATTTTGGATTAGTCCATGATATGCTCAAAGCCGTATACAAGTCCGCTATAGGTCATTACCTTTTTGACCGCAACGTTGACCCCGGGCATATAACCGGCACGTTCATAGGAATCATGGCGGATTTTCAACGACTGTCCATGGCCGCCAAATACAACTTCCTGTTGGGCGAATACGCCTGGAAGTCTGACGCTATGTATACGGAAGCCGTTGTAATATGCGCCCCTAGCTCCCTCAATAAGCTCTTCCTCGGCAGGATTGCCCTGTTTCAGCTCTTGCCTCGCCTCGGCGATCAACTCAGCGGTTTTGATCGACGTGCCGGATGGCGCATCCAATTTCTGGTCGCCATGATATTCAATAATTTCGACGTGCGGCATATATTTGGCGGCCTGGGCCGCAAATTTCATCATCAGAATGGCTCCGATGGAGAAGTTCGGCGCAATAAGCCCCCCGATTCCTTTTTGCTTGCAAAGCTCGTCCAGCTCGGCAATTTGCTCCGGCGTAAAGCCTGTTGTGCCGATGACAGGGCGAACACCGTATTCAATAGAGGTTCTTGTATTGATATAGGCGGCCTGAGGTACGGTAAAGTCTACAAGAACATCGCTTTGGCTTGAAGACAAGGCTTCTTCGAGCGTTGAGCTGACCGTTACGCCGGTATGTTTGCCTCCGGCGAAAATGCCTGCGTCAACCGGGCCTGCTGAAGGATCGACTGCAGCAACAAGCTCCAGCGCTTCATCCTCCAGCACCATTTTGACGACTTCTCGGCCCATTCTTCCGCCGGCTCCGGTAACTGCTACTTTTATCCTTTGATTTGTCACTGCTAATCACCTGTCCTTTTTTCTGCTGAATGTTGAGGTTATGGCTCTAAATCTGCGTTTGCGGCGGATATCGCCGAACAGCCGCTTGGCGGCGGCATGCTGTGGATCGAGGCGCAGCGCCTCCCGCGCGCTAATATAGGCTTCTTCCAAGTCGCCCGCACTTTGGTAAACGAGCGCAAGCGTAAAAATAGCGTCGAAGTACAGGGGGTCCAAGGACACCGCCTGGCGAAGCAGGGAAGCCGCTTCTCCCATAATAGGCGGCGAAAGGGCAAGCAGGCCGTTAGCTTCGATCAGCAGAAGCCTCGCCTGTATCACTCCGGAATGGTAACGGTATTCCTCATTGTCCGGCTCCAGCTTTTCCGCAAAATCGGCATACACCTTAGCTTTGCTCCATTTGCCGCTGCGAGCGCAGGATACCGCGCATTTATGATAAAAGGCAGGGTTGGCGGGTTCCGCTGCAATCGCCTGCTCAAACCATGCTATAGCCTCTTCAAAATCGCCGTTCAGAATATACTCGTACGCTTTTCGGACACAGCTTTCCCCATCCATCTGTCCATCCTCCTGTACAGGATTATGGTACAGCATATGTAGGGGGCTTGCTTACAGTTCTCCGGTTTTCCTCGTCCAGCGATCGGCGTCCCGGGTATTGAATTTGTTCATGACCTTGTCATGGGCCTGGCTTAGATCAATTCCCAAAGAGTTGGCAAAACATGATAAAATAAACAAGATATCACCAAGCTCCATTTCTATGGAATTGTCGGCTTCATCGCTTCTTTTGGGCTTTTCTCCGTAGGAGTGGTTTACTTCGCGAGCAAGTTCCCCTACCTCCTCGGTCATACGCGCCATCAAAGCTAAAGGGCTGAAGTAACCTTCCTTGAATTGCGAGATGTATTCGTCCACCTCGCGCTGTATATCGGACATCGTTTTATCCGCCATAGGGGACTCCCTTTCCTAATAGAGGTTGCACTCACGCAATTATGGTTATACGACTCCTATGTTACCGTATTGCTCTAATGAAAATCAATGTTTTTTGCTTGGCGCATATTTGCCCATACTATAAAGAGACAGTCCACCGCGGAAAGGAGTTGCAACCGGAATGAAACAATTGATGACGCAGCTGAAAATGATTGTGCCGATTATGCTGGGAACGGCCATTTACGCATTTGGCCTCCACTACTTCCTTATTCCCAACCAGCTGATGGAGGGCGGCGTAACGGGGATAGGGGTATTGCTCAATTACGCAGCGGGATTGCCGTTGTCCATTACGACGCTGGTGCTCAACATTCCGCTTTTTCTGTTAGGCTGGAGGGCTCTTGGCAAATTCCAGATGATCTACACGATCCTTGGCACGGTTTCGCTGTCGGGTTTTCTGGCGCTGACGGAGTGGTTTATCCGGATGGGATGGCTAGTCCCCTTCCAAAGCTCAGGCGACCACATGCTGATCGCTCTCTACGCCGGGGCAACGCTAGGCGCGGGTCTCGGCATCGTTTTTCGGTTTGGAGGAACAACGGGAGGCATCGATATCATCGCCCGAATCCTCTCACGCAGGAGAGGGTACAGCATGGGGCAGATCATCCTTTCCTTCGATGCTCTCATTATCGGCCTTTCCTTGTTCTACATCACGCTGGAAAAGGTGCTGTATACGCTCGTTGTTGTTTTTGTCGCCTCCAAGCTGATCGACTTTATCCAGGATGGCGCTTATTCTGCCAAAGCTTTCTCCATCATCTCCGATCATAGCGCGGCGATTGCGTCGGCCATTACGAAGGAACTGGAAAGAGGCGTAACGCTGATGCAGGCAAGAGGCGCCTTTTCGGGACAAGACAAAGAGGTCGTTTATTGCGTAGTCGGGCGTTATGAAACCCGGCGCCTCAAAGGCATAGTACGCAAAATCGACCCCCATGCTTTTATCGTCATTAACGATGTGCACGACGTGCTTGGCGAAGGCTTCAAGGAGGAATAAACGCTCCGCTTATTAGCGGAGCGTTTTTACGCCAAACGGATTTTGTTTGTATTTCCTCCAGCCTGTCCATGTTAATACGGCGGAAATCAGCGTTCCCAAAAATAATGCCCACTGCATAACATCAGGCCTTCCGGCAGACGCGGAAATCGGCTGGACGGAGCTGCGATAGGCCTCGCCTTCAAACATTGCGGATGACGCGTTTTCCATGGAGACAAAAGCAGCTTCCACCGCCAATTGGAGCCTGCGTTCATCGGCAGTTCCCGCCATCTTGGCATCAAGCAGCGCGGCAGCTTCACTGATACTCCGTAGGAGCTGTTCCGTTGCCTGCGCGGAGCCAGCCATTAAGGCTGCGGGAGCGATCCGGCCTGCATGGGCTGAAAAACTATTCAGCCGCGCCGCAGCAGCGGCTGCGGGATCGCCTGCGCTGCGCTTCCAGGCTTTGCGGATTGCTGCGAGATCATCCTCCAGCAGCTTTTCGTATTGCAGCCACAAACCTCCGCTTCCGGAAGACATCGCATCGGCGGCCAGCGCAATGCGGGCCGCTCCCTCCGCCCAGGCGCGCGACGGAGAGCCGGACAGCAGCAAAGCTTCTGTCTCTGTCATTTCGTTATCCAGCGCAACCCATCCGGCCTCCGTGCCAAATCCCCGAAGCATGCCGGCTTCCGTCTGCTGCTTTAGCTTCATCAGCCGGTTGTACGCGAGATGCCGTTCATTTGATAGAGCTGCGGCGTACAAATCAGAAGCGGTATTATTCATTACTTGAAGCTGGATATGGTGACCGCCGGGAGACTGATCCAAATGCCCGGCGTTTATCGGACGTATCCATACTGACCATGACGAAGCCAGCGTTAACAATATACATAGAATTAATGGAGCTGCGATACGAGCCTTCATGCGGACATCCCCCCATAAAAGAGTTTATGAGGGGATGTCCGGCTTTATGATGAGGTTTTTGAGCGTCTTTTCCATACAAGCAAAGCAAGGCCAAAACTGATAAAAGAAAGAGACACGGTAAACCACTTGATCACATCGAGGTCATCCAGCAGTTCTCTAGGCAAGCTTGGAAAAATACCGAAGGTATAGTCCATTGTATCATTCAGCAGCAGCCAGCCAAGCGCAATCGCCAGACTAACCGCTCCCGCCTTCATAAAGCGGAAAAACAGAAGCGCCTCCAGCGCCATGCCCAGGTGAGAGACAATCAGCATATAATGGCTCCAGATCAACAAATCGCCTTGAGCCGCGCCGGCCCAGATCATAGCAACCGCCCAAACTCCGTATTTCACGGAACATACTACAGCCAATCCTTCAATCAGCATCCGAAATCCATTGGTCACAACTGAAGTTTTCCGAGGGGGAAACAACAGGAATAACAGAGCTAACGTAAAAAACAGGCTTGCCGTAGGGGAATCTGGCACAAACGGCAGCATCCATAGCGGTTTTTCCTGAAGGGTCATCCGAATTTGGTAATCATACCAAATGTAGCCGTAGATCGTACCCAAAAAGTTAACCGTAAACAAGATCCACAAAAAACTCCGGTTTAACAAAAAGCTTTTGCTCCAAAAAAAGCTCAGATTCATTCCCCGTTACCTCTCCCGTATTCATATGTAGCGAACCGTATGCCCGCAGTCTCTATTGTGCGAAAAAAAAGGCCGATCGTCAAATGACAATCAGGCCTTCTTGATTCTTATTGGGTTTGCTTCGCCAGCCATACGGCCAACTGGTCAATTTCTTCGGCCGAAAGCGCATCGCTGAAAGGCGGCATTGCCCCGTTTTCGCTGCCGTTGGTAATGATTGCGGCGATTTCCTCCTGGGTCAACCGATTGCCTACGCCAATCAGCGCAGGTCCTGCAGTGCCGCTAAAATCCGCGGCATGACAACCGATACATTGCGCTTGAGCTATGGACATAGCTGGGTCGTCAGCTTCAATGATGGCCGCGGTTTTCTTGAGCGGGTTAGGCCGCGGTTCTCCTCTTTCAAACGCTTCCCTTGCCTTGTCCGCACGTTCGTGATGCTCTGGAATCGTATTATTTTCCGCCAGCATGTGCTGGTAATGATCCCAGGAAACGACAGTGAGGTATACGCAAGACGCCAAGGTAAGCAGCATCAGGGAAGAAGCAATTGGACGACGGTAGAAACGGCGTTCCTTTCCTGTGTCCAGAAACGGAGCCAGCATCAAGGCGCCAAACATAATTCCCGGGATGCCCATGGTGCCCAGCAGGACATAATCCTGCGAAACATAAGGGTATTTCAGGAATTGATACAAAAAGAGAAAATACCAGTCCGGCATCGGGATAAAGGATGCGTTAGTTGGATCGGCAGGATAACCTAGCGGAGCAGGCTCCGCGATGACCCAAACCAGGAATCCGACCAGCACCACACAGCCGACCATCCATTCCTTTAATAGGAAGTTTGGGATAAAGGCTTCCGACTTTCCCGGAAATGCCGTGTAATCAGGCGGTGTCTGGAACATGCCGGCTTTTTTGACGCGAGAGTCGCCGACGAAGACAACCTTTTCTTTCGATTTATGACCATGAGCCATAAGTAAGCCCTCCCTCCCTTATAGTTCGTGTTCAAAAAGTCCCACTTATAGTGGTCCTGATATGCCTTGTTTCCGAATCATTAGGAAATGCGCCGCCAACATGGCAATCAACGCGCCAGGCAAGAAAAATACGTGAATCGCGAAGAAGCGTGTTAGCGTTTGCGCGCCTACAATGTCGCCACCGTAAAGGAAGTCGGCAATGTAAGGTCCGATGTAAGGAACAGAAGCGGCAATTTCAACCCCTACCTTGGTCGCGTAGTAAGCTTTGTTATCCCATGGCAGCAGGTAGCCGGTAAAGCCCAATCCTAACATAATAAAGAAGATGAGCATTCCGACTACCCAGTTCATTTCGCGCGGAGCTTTATACGAGCCCGTGAAGAAAACGCGCAGGGTATGTAGGAACATCATTACAATAACAAGGCTTGCTCCAAAATGGTGCATGCCGCGGACAATCTGGCCAAATGCAACCTGATGCTGCAAAAAGTCAACGCTTGCATAAGCGTGGATAATATCAGGCACATAATACATGGTCAGGAACATGCCCGACAGGATTTGAATCACCGTAATAAAAAACGTCAGGCCGCCAAAGCAATACACAAATGCGGAAAAGTGATGTGCGGGATTGACATGCTCCGGCACCTCGTGATCCGCCACGTCTCTCCAAAGCGGCGTAATATCAAGACGTTCATCAATCCAGTTGTATACGTTTTTAAACATCTGAAGTACGCCCTCCTTAGACTCTAGTGTTCGGCTTGATGGCCCCCAAATAAACGATGCCGTCTTCAACCTTGACATCGTACTCGTCAAGCGGCAATCTGGCTACCGTAATGTTTTTGCCGTCTCTGGTGTATCGGGCATCGTGGCACGGACAGTCATATTCATTTTGGCCCTTAGTGTTCCAGAATATGGTGCAGCCCAAATGCTTGCACACCGGCGACAATGCAAAAATGTTGCCCTCGGCATCCCGTGCTATCCAGGATACCAGCTCCGGCTCGCTTTCGTACCAGCCGTCCACCTGGTGCACTTTGAATTTGAATTCTTGCGGCTCCGCTGTAATTTTGCTCTCTTCGACAACCTTTACGTAAGTCCCTTCACCCTTCTTCACGAGAAGAGGGTCAACTGCAAAACGAACCATCGGCAAAACTGCGCCGCCCATCATAAAGGCTGTCGTGCCCCCTAGCGTATAGGACAAAAATTGACGCCGGGACATTTCTTTTTTCTGAACGGGCCGATGCGCCGACTCATGCTGTTCATGGTTACTCATTTCTGTTCTAACCCCCTTTGCCAACCATATCTCGCGAATAACTTCATGGCAGGTACCAAGACATTACTTATCATAGCTTAGGCATTAGGGAGCGTCAATAATTTGGTCACAATTTTGTGTCAAAACCGCAAACTTGTTCAATGATTTGTTAATACTTTGTCACAATTAGATGTTGCTAATGTTTGTTTTACCCAAAAAGGGGCAAAACTATGCACTTACATTTCCATATTGATGACTATTTACCGTTCCATAACGATCTAATCAGCAAGGATACTTCGCCTTGCTCCGGCTGGCCGCCATCGTTGCCGGGACTAATGACGGCATCAGCTCCGCACCGGCTCAGATCAAGGCTGGGGCTGGCCGTTGCCAGCAGCACATATTTAAAGCCCGTTGACCGCAGAGACGAAATCCATTTGGCCAAAGCCTCCGTCAATCCCTCTCCATCGGTCGTATAATGCCATGCGGGGTAAGTAACCACTCTTCCCTTAAAAGGTATTTCGATAAGGTCCAACAGATCGCGCAGGTTCTCCAGCGCGAGGGTTGCCTCCGGCGGCGTTTCCGCCCCGTTCATGCCCGTTACCGGCAGCAGGCACGTATCCAGGTACGGCTGCAGCTCGTCCCATTCGGCAAGGCTGATGTCGCTGAATTTCATTCCGATTTCCCCTCTTAAAGCGTTTTCTTTAAAATCCATTTCATTTTACATAAGAAAGGCTCCGAGCGCCAGAGAAGAAATACGCTTCCCCGGAACCGGAGTCCCCCTTGTCAGGTTTGAAGTTCGTTAAGCTGCCGGACCAGAAGATGAAACGTATCCTCGTCGCCAGCAGAAAGCGCATTGTCGATTGCATGCTGAAGCCTGTTTGTTTGAAACCGGAGGACTGCGTCGTCAAGCACCATCTCCGCTGCCAGTCCCAACATGGTTTCGTACGTCATTTTCATTTTGTCCATAGGATACACCTCCACGCCGGCGCTAAGAGATCCTATATTCCACACCTTTAGTCACGTAGCTCTCCATCGTTCTTCTCATCCGCAGCAAATCGTCTTCTGTCAGTTCCCTAACGACTTTGGCTGGTGAACCCAGTGATAGAGTATAGGGTGGTATTACCTTGTTCTCTGTAACGATTGATCCGGCTCCTATTAAAGCATATTCACCAATATCAGCGCCGTTAAGTACGATGGCCCCCATTCCGATTAATGTGCCTCTGCCCAGTCTGCAGCCATGAATAATGGCGCTATGCCCGACGGAAACCTCATCTTCCACGATGAGCGGCTGGTTTGTATTGACATGGCCAACCGTACCGTCCTGGATATTGCAGCTGCGGCCGATCACGATGGGAGCAAGATCGCCTCGCAGCACCGCGTTAAACCAAACTGTGCTATTTTTACCTATTTCGACCTCGCCAATCACCTTGGCGCCTTCCGCTATAAAAACAGATTCCGCAACAACGGGGTGTTTGCCCTTAAACGGCAACAGCATAGGACACTCTCCTCCATCAATATGGGAGAGATTCTAGCAGCAGCGGCTAATCCTGTCAACGTCCTTCTCGCAGTCCCTCACCCGTTACAATGGCGTTGCCGGCTCTGGTCATTCTCAGAACCGTTCCATGCAGGGGATGTTCGCCAATCCGAAGCAGGCCCAGATGGAGCATCATGGTCCACACTCTTCTCTCCAGCACGGCTTCGGCGCTGTCGTAATAGTAAGGCTTTACGAAGGGAAGAAGGCTTTTTTTAAGCGATTCCGCCGTAACCCAATCACTGGCAAGCGCTTGGATCCAATGAACCAGGGAAAGCAGATTGGATACCGGCGTTTTGTAAAGCTTGAGCCAATACCGGTACAGCCTTTCGTCGTCCTGAAGCGGCGGTTCCGCCAATCTGGCCCGGCCGCCCTCTGCCACTGTCAGACGGCCCCCGCTTTCCTCTAAAGCGCCAATGGACATGCAATAGTCGTACAGGAAGGAAAAACGGTCGGGATATTGATTGAAATGTCTGCCGTACCCGAATCTCCACTCGCCTTTTGACGGCATTTCCTCCCGAATGGCCATATGCTCCAGCGCCTGAAGAACAAAGCGCTTATACATGGAACCATCCGGCATCAGCCCAATTTCATGACGCTGAACATACTTCAAAAATAAATTGACATCATCCTTCAGCAGCGTCTGCTCATCCCGGTAAAAAGGCGGCTCGTCGCTATACACCAGCTCTTCCGCAAATCTTCTGCGCAACGTTTCGCGGAAACGCTCCTTCAAATCGCCCGGCACTTGAAACATGTACCGGTTGGGCCCGCTAAATCCGTTGAACAACCAGCCTTGATGCTTGAAGCGAAGGATCATATCCCGTGGACTGAAGGGCTCGGGCTCCTGCGGCTGCTTCTTTTTCCGCTGTTTGGGTTTGGTTGGCGCGCTCTCCGACTTCGCCGGCTCCTGTTCAAGACCAAACCGGCTTTGCTGGGCTCGGGCGACTAAATCCTCCAAGCTATATGCCTCCCGGTTTTCAAACAATAGCGAATTCAGAAAACGCAGCTCATCCAGCTTCATCGTATCGATCTGGCTGTCAAAAACATCATGTCGGCTGACGGTGGACAGAATGGATTGAATCAAATCGTTTTTTGAATTGCCATTGCACTGGCAATTGTATACGGCCGCGATCCGGCTGAGTTGGCCGATATCCGCATACCCCAGCATATCCGATAAATTCATCATACTCTCCTTTCCGCTCCTCCAGGGAAGGAAACTGGCGTTTTATCGTAGTAATCTGCATTCATCTTGTAATACCATTATTGGACAATTCAGTGAATTCATACCCGCTCCCAACTTAAAATCCACGTTATTTCCGCCCATAATAAAAAAAGAATCCAGCCGAATACGGCCAGACTCTTCTTTTTATGGATAGCGGGATAAAATCATTTAAGGCAAAGCTACCTTGTCGCCTTCCTGCAATCCTTCCAGCACCTCGGTTTTATCCGAGGTTTCCAGGCCGGTTTTAATATCCCTGCGCTGGAACTCCCCATTCCCGCTGTCAAGCATCACGTATGCGGAGCTTTGATCGCGCATGACAGCTATAGATGGCAGAGTAAGCACATTTTCATTGCTGGCGGTTTGAATATCGCCGGTCAGCGATAAACCCGCAATAAGGTATTCGCTTGGCTCAAGAGAAATCGAAACTTCGAATTGCGCGGCCTGATTCAGACTGTTCTGGTCCGTTCCCGTTTTGGCAAATTTCGATACATGGATGACCGTGCCCGACAGCGGCACTTCTTTCATTGCGGTCATCGTTACTTTAACGACCATGCCGGGTTTGATGCGGAAGACGTCCTGTTCCCCAACAAGCGCAATAAACTGCAGCTTGTCCAAATCTACGATTTTGCCGACATATTGGTTGTCGCCCAAAACGCGAGCCTGCTTGGCACCGGAATCAAACAGGAATATTCCCGTAGAAGGAGAACGGTACTCCGCTTCCTTGAGCTGCTGTTTTTTCTGTTGGAGGCCTTGCTGTTGTATAGACTTTCTCACATTGTCCAGCTCCTTGGATAGCCGGGAAATTTCGCGATTGGCAAGCATTTTTTTGCGATTTTCCTCCGTCATGTCCATTGCCGCGGTTTCATTGTCGATCCCGGCAATATAGGCTTGAAGCTCCGACTCCAGATCGGCTTTGCGCAGCTCTGCTTCCTCTTGCGTAATTTGGTTGTTCAGGTCGGTTTTATCCAGCGTAAACAAAACATCGCCTTCGTTAATCTGCTGCCCGTCCTCCACTTTCCATGACGTCACTTTGGAGCTGAATGGAGAATAGATGGATGTTTCCTGCTCATAAAGCGATTTGCCTTTGACTTGAATACTTTGCGTCAACGTTTCCTTCGTTACCTGAAACGTGATCGCCTCCGATTCCAACGCCAGATCCGTGGCTGGAGCCGGCTTTGACATGGAATAAAGCACAAAACTGATTCCCGCTAATATAATGGCGATTACAATCCATTTAATTTTTTTCTTCACGTTTCCCTTTCCCCTTTTCTGCTTGTTCGGTGCGTCGTTCCTCTTACTTCTCTCATTGCTCGTTAATCGCGTTTGATTGCCGATAGCGCATCTGTCCGAGAAGCGCTGACTGCCGGGTAAATCCCGGAAATAATGCCGGTCATAATTGCAAAGGTCATGCCAACAGGAATAGCGGAGAATGGAATAAAGATGGAGATATCGGTTTCCCCATTGTTCAACGAAAGAATTAACGCATTAATGCCCCATACAATCCAGTAGGAAAATAAAATGCCCAGCAGCCCTCCAAGCAAACCAAGAAGCGCCGCCTCCACAATAAACATGTTTCGGATCTGGGACAAGTTGGCTCCCAAAACCTTCATAATGCCGATTTGCCTGCGGCGTTGATAAGTAGACATGGTCATCGCTACGATAATCGAGATGGAGGCGATAATCAGGATGAACACGCCAGCGCCGATGGCAATCGCCTTAAAGACAGCAAACTGCTCCTCAAGCTGCTCTTTTTGAAGCAGATTGGATTGGGTGGATACGGTGAGCTTTTGCAGCTGCCCCTCGACTCCCTTGACATGCTCCTCCGCATCCACTTTCACCTTGGCGGAATTGTATGACGTTGCGCTGACCTCTCCGGCCGAAAGACTCAGCTCGGCTCTGAGCATTTCCGCCGCATCCATCGTTATGTACATCGTCCGGTCATACGAAATGCTAATATCGCTTTGCCCTTTGGGCTTCTTGAGTACGCCGATCACCCGAAGCGGAGAGCTGACTCTTTGTTTGCCTGTTTCATCTATTCTATTGAGCTGAATTTGCACGTTAAACATGGACGTTGGCACGACCATCATCGTACGGTACTGCTCCTGCACGGTAGCATCGTATGGATTTCGATCCATTGCCGCATAAAGCTTGTCCCGAGTATCGGGGTCCATAAGCCCCATCGTCGCTCCGTAGCTGAGCACAACGCCGTTGGCATCGGAGCCGTCGGCCTGGCCCTGCATGAAGGACTCGCCAAAGCTCTCCAGCGTATTCAGGTCGGTCGCAATGATATTGGCAGAACCTTGCTTGCCGTCCACGGTTGTCATCTGCATGTAGTTCAATTGCTGATAAGGGGCAACGGCTTTGACATGCTTCAAATTCCTCATAATGTTCAGCTTTTGATCGGTTAGCAATCCCCGGTTTTTTGCTTCCTCGCTTGCATCAGCGCCTTGTGCCCCGTTGCTGGGCATCACCGTAATTTCGTCCATTTTCAAAAAGGTGTTTAATTCCGATTCCACGATCTTTTGCGTGGACTCCCCAATGCTCATGGCCAAAATAATAGCTGCACAGCCGATCGACAACCCCGCCGCGCATAGCATGGTCACCACCTTCCGGCGTCTGACCTGATCCCATGACAATCTTGACAGATCACTGATTCTCAAGACGGCACCTCCTCGGCTTCCCGCATTGCAGCAGCTTCTTCATCCGCTTTGGGTTCCTCGGGCTGGCGCGATGTCTCCAGCTTCCCGTCTTTCAGCGTAATAATATATTCCGTCTGCTGCGCGACTTCGCGTTCATGGGTTACGATAATAAAGGTTGTGTTCATCGTCTGGTTAAGCCGCTTCAAAATTTCCAAAATCTCTTCTTCCGTCTTTGTGTCCAGATTGCCCGTTGGTTCATCGGCAAAAATGACCGAAGGTTCCGTAATCAGCGATCTCGCTATACTTACCCGCTGCTGTTGTCCGCCTGAAAGCTGGGACGGGAATAACTCCGCCTTTTCGGGAATGCCTACCTGCTCCAGCAGCCGCAGCGCCTTCTGTTTGCGTAGCGATGGTTTCATGGACTGAAATACAAGCGGAAGTTCAATGTTTTCACGTACGGTCAAATTGGGCAGCAATTCGTAAGCCTGAAAAATAAATCCGATATGTTTGCGCCTGAATTCCGCAAGCTTGTTTTCATTCATTTTCACGATATCGTGATCAGCTATGTAGATATGGCCTTCGGTCGGCTTCATCAGACCGGCCATTAAATTGAGCAAGGTTGATTTCCCCGAACCCGAGCTGCCGAGCAAGGCAATCATTTCTCCTTTTTGAACACGGAAATTAATTTGCTGCAAAACCAGCGTTGTTTCGCTGCCATTTTTGAATGCATGGGACAAGCCCTCTACAGAAAGCAATTTCTCCACTCCTTCATTCCCATAATCTCTCCCTCTAATAGACGAGCGGCCTCAAACCAAACCCTGCACACAATTAAAAAAAATTTTAAAAAAAGTTTTTATAATCTCATTTCGAAATGTCCGCCATTTCACCGCACTGACTTGAATACGGATTAGGATTGAAATGCGTTTCATTTTATTTCCATTTATACCGCAACAGCGTCTTTCATCCGGACATTAATACTTATTTTCCCAAAGAAACAGGCTTTAGCGTATCTATTTAATCACACTACCCTGGCAAAATAACACAAAAAAAGCGCGACATCTCGTCGCACTTGATTGGTTTCTATTCGTTGGCTGCAGCCAAATGTTTGGTGCAATTGTGGAGCAGCGTTTGCCAGCTTCCGTTTCGCTGTTCCAGAATAGAGTAGGATAAGTTGCCAAGCTTGATATCCTCCAGCCCCGGGGATAATTCCAGAAGCATCTGGGCGATAAAGCTGCCGTGCGAGACAATAAGGATATTCCGGCCCTTTTCACGATCCTCCAGCTGCTTTAGCGCTTCTCTGCCGCGTACCCTCAGCACCTCATCACTTTCTATGCCAAGATCAAGCTGCTTCCAGTCCATTCCCCATTTAGCCTCGCGTTCCGCCAGTGTAGTGCCTTCCGCTTGCCCAAAATGCCGCTCTCTCAGTCGAATATCGGATTCCAGAAGCGGAATGTCGAGTTTACTGGCAATCACCTTCGCCGTAGCGCGCGCCCGCAGCAGATCGCTGGAGACAACTGCATCCCACAATCCCGGCTCCTCAGCAAGCCAATCTGCAAGTCTGGCAGCCTGATCCCTGCCTTCGTCGTTTAAAGGAATATCGCTTTGGCCTTGAATGATTCCTTTTTTATTCCAGTCCGTTAAGCCATGTCTGACCAATCCTATTTTCAATGCTCTCTCTCCTTCTCTGGTGTTCAATGCATATATAACTCAGTTCCTTGTTCGGGAAAGCCAATTGAGCGTCAGCAATGCCATGACGAGACCCAGCAGCGACAACGCAACGTAATATTGCGGAAAGGCCGGAACCACCTTCAGCACAAAGGGATCGCTGATGCTGGCAACCGGAACCTCGGCGTAAAAACCCGCTGCCATAATGCCATTGTCCCCAGTCACATTGCCCGTATCCATCAGACCGCTCAATTGGATCATTTCATCCTGAGGCGTAGCGTCGCGATAATCAAAAACAAATACAAAAAACGCACAAGCAAACATAGCCATGCATGCTGCAATGATTATAGCCAAATTTCGACGGAATGAACGGGAAAATTGATAGCTTTTGCTTGGAACGGGCATCAGCCAGGACTGCTCCGCATAAATCCGGTCCATAACGGAGCGATTAACGTGTTCGGACGGACCAAAAAGAGCCGGTTCATTTGCAAGCTCGCCCAACATGTCGTCGGTGTCCTCCCAATCATGAAACAAAATGGAACAGTGAGGGCAATCCAGCACATGGGCCTCTATCGCAATCCGCTCTTCGTTTTCTTCGTCCATATCCCAGTATTGGGGAAATCGGTTTTGCACCTCAACACACTTCATCATGTATTCATCCTTTCAAAAGGCTCCGATGCGGGAGAGCTCCCGAAATAGGGCTCCAACTGCGACTTGACGCTGGCCCTGGCCCGGAAAAGCAGCGACTTGACCGAACTGACGGTTTGCCCAAGAATGCTGGCGATCTCCTGATAATCAAGTTGTTCATATTCCCGAAGAATAAGCGCTGAACGCTGCTTCTCCGGCAAATTGTTAATGGCATCGCGCACCATATCCATCCGTTCATTCCGCAACAGGCGTTGTTCAGGAGTAGCGTCCATCGGAGCAGCCGGCTCATAACCCGCTTCGTCCAGCGACACATTGGCAGATTTCTGTTTCCTGAGCTCGCTCAATACGGTATTGCGGGCAATCGTATATAGCCAGGTGGAAAAAGAAGCATCCATTTCCCTGAAAGAATGAAGACTGCGATAGGCTTTATAAAATGTTTCCGAACACAAATCCTCAGCCAGCAGCTCAAGCTTTGCGCTCTTCAGCATATGAAAGATAAAGGCCAATATTTTTCGCTGGTAACGCCGCATCAGCTCGGAGTACAGTTCGACATTGCCATCCTTTATCTCGCGTATTAACTGGGAATCCGTCATGACAGGCGAACCTCCTCACCTGCAGAATATTCCCGGACTTCTCGATACATTGTACCTGCCCGGATTCAAAAAGTTGCGGTCATTCCATCAAAAACCCAATTCATACGGGTAGGTTAACTATTCGTGTTTCGCACGCAAATTCCTGCTTCATTCGACATTTGAGCTCCGCAGAACTCATGAAATTATTCTCATATCTCCATTTGGGCAAAAAAAAACCACTCCGAGGAGTGGTCACCGTTCATGTTGAACGATACAGTTATTGGATAGGAGTGGAAAGTCCTATCCCGAAACTGTATCTATTATTCCTTGCATGTCATCGTTCATGTTCTGAAGCAATTTTAGTCCGTCATGTAGTCCGTGTTTATACGCAATGTGGGCAACGTTTGTTTTTTGTGCAAACATATCTTCAATTTCAGAAATGAAGCGATCCAACTCTTCAGATTCAGAATGATGTTTCATTAATTTGATGATGCCATAGAAATTTTCATTGAGATCGGCGTTGCTTGCTTCACAAAGTTCAACCACTTCCCATTTCCTTTTATTGATATAATTCGCCAACAAACTCATACGCCCCCACCCTTTCAATTCATGTTGTATTGTTTTCAACCTTCGTATGCGAACTTATGTTCCGATTATAATTTATTTGTATTGGTTTGTACATTTATATCAACCCTCAAATTACCCTCATGATGAACAGGAAGATCATCCTGCTCACGCCCATAAAATTGCTTTAACTAAACCTTTTTCATTAAATACAGTTGCCGTTATTGTATGGTATATTAAAATTGTATTTATGAAAAAGGGGAAATGACAAGCATGCTCTTCTCACGAGGAAGGTGCTTGCTCCCTGACCTACTCAAGAGACGAGGATGGAGTCAAACTGAATATGCTCGTAGGTCAGGGCGATCTCAACGAATGATTTCCCACTTTTGCCGTAACGAGAGGGCCATGCAGCCTGAAGACATCCATACTGCATGTATGCTTCTCGAATGTGACGAAAGTGAACTTCATGAGTGGATTGATAAGAAGCAAGAAGCGGATAAATGATCCGCCCTTCTATCGCGTATTAGAGCTATTAGTTCTAAAGTGGAATGGTCCACATATCTATTCCCCCTTCATTGGTTCGTTTGATAAATTAATTAATCTTTTCTAATATTAGAATATCACATCTTGTCATTATCGGCTGTCGAACCATGGAACCAAAAAAATTATTTTTGACCAAAACTATATGTACTTTTGGTCAAATTTCATAAAAATCATAAATTATTTTTCGACATTTGCTTTATATACTCATTTATTTCTTTTTTTGAACGTCTTGGAACATTGCATTTTAGACGGTCATCTTCTCCGAAATAAAGTATCCCACCCTCGTATTTGGTCATCCCTGCTAGGTGGATTAACTCATTCCGATTTAGTCTTATATATCCCTGTGAAGCGAGGAGTCTATGAAGTTGTTCTATGATCGGTCCTTTTTTTGTACCACTGTAATATTCAATAGTGACCTGAGTGCTTTTAACTCTTACGATTGGCGGTTTCCGCTTTGACATGATTTTCACCTCAAATACAGCATTGCCGCCAATACTTTCTTCTAAACAACAAAGAGCCGCCGTATGAACAACCGCGCGGCTCTTGAAGTTATAGTTCTATTCCATGTTTTTTAATCGTTCGAAATATCGGTTCTTCAAATCTGTTAGATGATCGTCAAAAGGTTGCTCTGGTTCCCATTTCCTCGGGATCGGTTTACCTTCCATAATCAATAACCAAGCCGGATCTGCTGTACCTCTTCTGAGTAGAGCGTGCATTAGGTTGTGGCTGTCATCGCCCATTCCGCGCACTCCGATTAAATCCAACTCTGTTGCATTCATTAGTTGCCCTAAAGTAATGATGCCTGATTTTCTCAGTGAGCTGACGATCCTCGGAAATAAATGCACCTTATCAATATCATACAAAAACTGCCCCAGCAGCTTGACGGGCAACTCATAGTATTGTCTAGGTATTTCGTATTTCTCCATTAGTTTCTCTAGATGCGAATCCACGGCCTGCCCCCTGTCATAATGACTTGTAATCAGTATATGGCAGGGATTGGCATGGTGAGAAGACGGGAAAATATTCCTGTATCCTTTATTGCAAACTGTACGCCAAAGCTCATTCTACATCTTCTAAATATTCTATTGCTAATGGATCATGCCATTCTTTATCATTCAATTCAAATCCCCTGAATATCCGATCAATGCCTGTTACAACCCCTTTGTATGCATAGCCGTCATAATCAACAAAAGAAACTGTGGTCTTATCTTCATATGATTGCATTAATTTAGCTTTAATTATTTCAATGTCAACTGCCAATGAATTACCTCCTAGCAATCATTCCTCCGGGTCTTGTTAGTTTGGATTTGCGACTTTCATAATGTCCAGGAACGGAACCTTAAATAGTTCACCATTGTGTTCGACATGAACAAGTTTTGTCCTTGAATCCATATTTGTGATCAATCCTTTAACCGGCTCGTCAAGTCCCCAAACCTCAAGTTCGATCAACGTTTCTTCATTCTTAGCTTCAACTAAGCGCTCGCCCAGCTCCTCTAATACAAATTCGTCTCTAGTGGGTCTTTTCGCTTTTACTTTCGCCATCTTCGTTTCCTCCCGATCGTTTTAGTTTTTGGGAAAGCTGATCAGTGTATCTTGCCAGACGGTTACCCATTTCTGCTTTCAGCGCTTCCCTCGTAATGCCAAATCGGTTTTCATATCCCCTACAGAGGTAACGATGATAAAAAACACCGTCATCAGTTGTATCCGTGAACACCTGGATATTCCTCGTCTTAAGATCACGCTTAAGGATGTAATAGTCATCAGTCACCGAGAACATAATGACTTCCAGGCAACGAGCAAGCAGTTCTTTTAATGGGATGTTAGCCGTTCTAATTTGGTCAATGCTACGATGAAGCATTGATATGATATTTGGATACATGATGTAATCACGAATCATTGTCATTTCATCATTGGTGGGCATACCGATGATCTTGGGTTGATGACGCTGTTCATATTGCTCCTTGTGTTCCGTGAGTAACATTTTAGTCTTCCATCGTTCATTCCCGTCCAGTTTACTCATTTAAAGTGCCCTCCAATCTGCCCCGCTCTTTCGCGGGCCACGCCAGAATTAAGCAGCGATGACGCCCTCATAATAGATGCATCTCCAAAACGGTCTTTAATCTCGTCCGTTACCAACTCCAGGTCAAATTGTTTTGCGCGGTCCTCAAAAAGATCCAGCTGCTGAATTTTATCTGAGGACAACCCCGTCAAAGCAATCGCAATATGGGTTACAGGTAGTCCCTGCCAATATTGATCAAAGAGAGTCTGCACAGCGGTGACTAAATCATGTGTCAGTGATGTAGGTCGAATTAGCGTCAATTGCCGGTTGAATACATTTCCGCGCTGCCCATCCGTTTCTCCAACGCCAAGGGCAACAACCCTCCCCTGCACTCCCAAGCAACGCGCCCGCCTGCCGACTTCAACGCACAACTCCAATAAAACTACCTCGATATCCTCCCGACGACTGTACAATGACGCTCTGAGCGCTTTACCGTGGCTCACAGACTTGAGCGGTGTCGCTATAGATGGAACAACAGGACTTGGATCGATGCCGTTGGCCGTTTGCCAATAATATTCCGCTTGGATATCGGATTGTTTACCCATCATCCTGCGCATCATCTTTTTAAAAACGGGAAGCTCAAGCCTTGCAATATCCCCAATGGTGCGTAGACCCTGCATTGTAAATCTGGCCGTCATCCGTGAGGCGACCATGAACATGTTATTGATCGGCAGCGGCCACAAATCCCGCTCGATGTTAGTTGCATCCAGCCGAAAAATGCCTTCAGGGCGTTTTTTGGCAAAGTTATCTGTTGCCGTTTTCGCAAGCACCTTTGTGGGGCCAATTCCGATCCTTGAAAGCACGCCAGTTGAAAGTTGAACATTATGTTGTATCTTTCGTGCAATCTCTTCAGCAGAGCCGTAAAGAGCAACTGATCCTGTCACATCCAAGAATTGCTCATCAATTGAATAAGGCTCCACCAGTTCTGTAAATGACTCAAAGATGCTTGTAATAAACAATGAGATGCTAATATATCGCTGCATGCGGGGGCGAATTATGATAAGGTCTTTGCATATCGCCAAAGCCTCTCCTACCCTGCTGGCCGTTGTTACGCCGCGCGATTTTGCAATTGGGCAGGCCGCTAATATGATACCGCTCCTTCGGTCCGGATCTCCAACTGCAACCGGCTTATCTTTATATTCTGGATGGGCTGACTTTTCCACGCTGGCATAAAATGACTGACCGTCGATCAACAATATAGACCGTTTCCCGTAATCCATCTCCCCACCCTATCACGAACGTTTGTTCTTATTATATGCAAATATATGTTCGGTATGCAATGGAAATAACACACAAAAAGTTTTTTTGATTAGAAATGAATCAAACAAAAAAGCCTCCATGTATAATGGGGCTCCGTCTAGGATTTCAAATTAGTATAATATTCATTAAACATGATTGCATTTTGTCTCAGTTGCTTTAGCATATTTGCAATATTTTCAGCATTATTTAGTTCCATGATTTTTTCGCCCAATTTACTTACAACAAGTAAATGATGTATTGCTTTGTGAACATTTATGTACTCATAGTTAGTCAATTCACTTCTAACCTGCATTAAAAAATCGAGAGTTAAATCGGATAATAACATATGTAACGCTTCTTTTACTTCAGTGTAACCTTGTGAAACTAACGATGTGGCAAGAAGAAATCTTTCATAATCGCTATCTGGAATAATGTCAGTTATATCGTTAATTACACTATGATTCATTTTCATTTCTTCAGATATTATGTTAAATATTATCTTTTGAGCATTGTCTTTGTTTTTCGAATCAACCTCATGTTGACTTTTTATTTGATACTTTGCTACAAAATATGCAGTTAACCCACCAACCAATCCACCTAATAAAGAACTTGATAGCTCAAAAAAACCTGACCAAAGACTGTCGAGAGGTTTCTCAAAGTATCCTTCTTGTAACAAAAGTACAAGTATAAAGAATGACAAAAGGTTCCCGCCTGAGAATCCCAATATTAGCCAACTATAATAAACAAAACTCTTTTTCATCAATACCTCTGTCTACACTTCATAAGAAAGTTGCTTACCACTCTTGATATCTGTTCACCTGATTCATCAATATTCCCCTCATCCAATTGGTCTAAAGCGACACTTTCCTCGTCCCCTTCACCAAACTCCAAAAATTCATCTAAAGATGAAGGGGACTTCTGCTTTAAATCATCGGATAGCCCTTTCAATGCTTCGAAAGTGGACTTAGGATCAACCTTACTTACTTGTGTAGTGATTTTTGGAATTTGACTCAGATATTCTTTGCGTACTCTAAAATGTGCCCTAATATACTCTTGAACATTTCCAATAACATAAGAATTACCACATTCTTCACACGCAACAACATTCTCCGAGCTATTTAAGTCGTCTTCAACTAAATAAATTCTATTGTTGCAAACTGACTTAGTACATTCGAAAAAATAAACAACTTCAAAAACGCCGTCTTTATCAGAAAAGTAAAGTAAAAATTGAAGAGATGATTTTAATGTTAGCCCAGTGAATTTGGAAAAATCATGTGGATTAATATTTTTTTTACGACTATTTAAGGATTGTTGAATAAAAGTATGGAGTGATTCAAGAACTGAAATTTGAAAGTGGTGCTTGCAGTTGGAATTATTGTAAATATGCTTTAATTTTTCGTAAAACAAATTCCTCCTTCTCCCTTCTACTCACCCTCATTTTAGTGTAGTAGTACACAATCATTGTACCATTTTTATACTCAATTCGCACATCCACAAAGTTTTCATCGCCAGGAACTTCATTAAGATGCCAATGAAAACTTGCCTCTTGCATAGATTGAGCATTGTGTATTATTTCTTTAAGCTGCCAAAAAGACTTCACATCGTAAATCGGTAATCTCTTCTCATTTCTTGATGATGCTCTAGTGTAGTCACTTTCCCGAAAATGAAATTTAAATATCCACCCTTTTTCAAATTGAATGTCTTCCATCCTTTCGGTAATATCTTGATAAATAACATTTTTTATTTGCTCAACATAATCTTCTTTTACTTCTGCCACAATTTCTGAAAGGAATTCATTTATTTTATCTTCAGTTTCATCATTAACTTGTGCATCAAGTACAGCTTCCGCCTCAGCACTTAGTTCTGCAAACATTTCATATATTGAAGCAGTTGCATCAGTTTCATCGAAAGTTGTTATATTCAATTCAAGTGGCTCAAATACCTCTCCCTCAACATTTGTCGCTTTCAAAACCTTAACAATATCCATAAGCTCAGTTCTTGTGAGATCAAATTGTAGTTGATTGAATCTAAGAATGCAGAAATTTCTTTCTAGGTCAATTGTAACTGCGCAAAAAGCATTTGTTGCCCCGTATTGTTGATCCAAAGTATCTATGCGTAACAGAATATTGAATGCCTGCATAAAACCATCATCATTAAATTCTGGCCGTATTGTACAAAGGTTAATTAAGTTAGTATTGTCCCGCCAATTTATTAATGATGCATTGATCATAAGATTAGAATTTCTTTGTGCAAACTCCTCAATATCAGCTATGGTTGTACCCATATCTGCAAAGAAAGTATTGAATTGATACAAAACATGATAATTAGAATTTGAATAGAACAGCTTATCGAATATAAAATCATCTAACTGTTCCTCACTAAATGATGGAGTCTCTGACGATAAATTATCTTGTAAAAAAGTTTTGATTTTACTATATCTCAATAAACTAGATCCACCCCGTGTTTCAACACTCCAACGAGGTACATTATATGTTCTGAAAAAGTCTTCCCATTCTTGCAATTGAATATTTTTCATTACTTTTGTGGATAACAAGTAAATTACCTCCAACTTCAATCAATAGGATATAATCCCATGATCTAACAAACAACGAAAATATGCAAGACTTTTGTACTATTATGTCGTCTTGATTGATTGTCTATTGGAAGAGGATTTAACTGACAGCATCTTTTTTGGCGGTCTTACACTCCAATTGAACTAAAAAGGATAAAATAGTTATTTGGCAGTTCATGTTAGATAGTCCTAAAATCAGATTTCACCCCACCAAGTTGGAGCCTGAAAAATGAGTCGAAGCTGAATATGGAAAGTTTTAAGGAAGAATAGCGAAATTATTAATGGACTAATGGGGATGTAACATCTGATGGGGCTATCCAAAATGCAAATATTTTATCCTGATGTCTAAAAAAAATAAACCCCAAGAATGCTGTAATATCGACATTGTTGGGGTTTTATTATTGTTGAAAATCAAACAGAAACGACCTTTCTCTTTTTGCTTTATATAATGACGACCGTGCGACGAGTTTCTTCCCAACTCACCTCAGCTCCAAGAGCTTCAGCGACTACCCTTACAGGAACGCTTGTTACTCCGTCTTTAAGCGTTCCCTTCTGCTCCAGAATCCTGCCGTTGACCTCAATGTTGACTTGATCACTGACAGTATACGGAGGGCTTACAACTGGATTAAGAGCAGCGGCGACACGGCCTTTAAACTCTTTCCAGCCCGTCCATTCCCCACCATTATACATGAGGCGCGGGCAAATCTTACGGTAGCCAGAGGATGACGGCCAATCCCAATGGCGGCGCAACCGATCAACGCCCCAACCGCGTTCCTTCAGCATTTCGGCCACAAGCTGTACGGCAAATTCTAGTGTGGCTGCATAATTACCGCTCTCGCAAATTTCGATGCCGATAGATGTCATATTACCGCCGGTTGCCAAAGTACCGTCTCCAGCGTGCCAGCCAACCTCATTAAGAGGAAGTGTCTCAATAGCGACAATCCGGCTGTCCGCTGCTGTTGTCTCTGGACCAATAACAATATGATAGCTGGCCGTCACATCATTTTTTGGATTTGTCAGCCAGGCTCGCTCATTGTGAGCTGTACTGGTTGGATTACCAGTGTTGTGTATGGTCAGGGTTGAAGCTTTAAGCATTCTCCCCGAACGGCGGTTTTTAGGCGTGCTTGCCGGAATGTGATCGACGATATAATCAGGCAGCAGCTTGGCCGGATCGACCTGAATACAAAGCGCATGATGGACTACGCGCTCCTGCTGATCCGCGCCCATGTCCGCCACATGATACAGACGCTTATTGCCATTGGCCTTGTCGATGTCCAGCAGCTTGCGGAGCTGGTCGTTATTCGCCGCCAGCGTAGCGCTGCCCCCGCCGTCCAGGTTAACCGCATTAGTGTAACCGAGGTGAGCCGCAAGGATCGCCGCCTCTCTGCTGGTAAAGCCTTTGTCATAAGTGCCACGACCGTCCACAACGACGATGCCCAGTGTGCCATCCGGCTTGATGCTCGTGATCATGCGCGGGTTAGTGGCTGTAACGTCCGATGGCGTTTGCTCCGCTGCAATTGGAGTCAGGACCGCGCTGCCGCTTTGGACAAGCGTAGGGACAGCAGAGATAGCCCAATCAAGCCCCGCAGGACTGGCCTGTCTGCCAATGCCAAAGCGTCCGCCCTTGCGGTATAGGTGTGGGCGCTGCTCCGTCTTGCCTTTGACATCTGGATAGGTCGTCTTGCCGTTTTGATGCGTCAGGCCCAGCAGACTGCCATCGGGCGCAAAAAAAGCGGCGTTGAGGCATACCCAACTACCGCCGTATTTTTTGACCATATCAGCCAGGATGCCGGATACCGTTTTCCCCTTTGCCGTGACCAACTCCGTTCGAATGATAGCTGCTGCCGGGATATCGAGCTGGCGGTAATCGGTATAGCCATCGGCCTTGCTGTATTTGCCGGTGCGCGGGTAAGTCAGTGGGCCATGCTCGACCTTACCATTTTTGATGCTGGCGCGATTATGCCCGATCATCGTTTTTAACCTCTGGCAAGCCTGCCAATGATGTTAAAAAGCTTGTAATAGTGGCGAGAAGCACCGTGCCGCCTACCGTTGCCCAGCCCACCTGATTAAATACTGTTGCAGCCCCAATAGCACCAATTGCCGTTTGAGCTGCCGTTTTTACCGCCCTTACTGTTGCTGCTTTAATCCATTCTTTTGTCATTTGATTATTCCCCTTTCGCGCTCTCGAATCTATCGAGCCGCCTGTGTGCAGATTTTGTGCTTTCTTCAATTCGTGTTACTCGCTCTGACAACTGATCAAACCTCTGCCCCTGTAACTTTTGGTCAATCCTAACATCGTCGATTCCCCGTTTGATATACTGCATGTCAGTTCTCAATTCAGCGTCTTTGGTTGCACCAGAAGCAACGTCTTGCTTCATTGTCCGGCCTCTTCCCCACCAGCCGATAAAAATGCTTGTAAGGGAAGCGATCACGGCAATAACCGTTATCAAAGTATCTTTTTCCAATCCATCACCCCTTCCATAAGGTCAGGAAAATTTTCCTAAGCAAATAAAAAAGCAAGAATCCGATTAACTGGACTCTTGCTCCTCTATTGGTTTAGCTTCTTTTGACCTTGCCTCTTCTGCTGCCTTGGTACCTTTTTCAGCTGCGGTAATCGTTTCCCCAAGCCACATTTCAACTTGCTTCAGAATCTCCAATTGCCCTACGCCATGCATAATGGATATGGCAATTACACATTCCTTGATTTCTTCAACTGGATTATCGACGTTGGCGAGGATTTCCAGTTTCTTTTTGATTTCAGCCAAATTAATTTCTCCCCTCGAAATGAAATAAGCCCCCGACAACTGTCGAGAGCTTTGATATTCCTATTGTATATAATAAAAACTACTGTATTACTACTGATAATTAAAATTCACTTAACCCACACGCTGACCGCAACGGCAACTATTGCTAAAATCGTAGTTATGGCTAAAGCGATGATCCATTTATTAGTGTCGTCAGTAGACTTCTTTAGATCTTTGAAATCTTGCTTCATTTCTTTAAAGTCTGTTTTAATCTCAGCAACATCACTTTTCATATCAGACTTCAAACCTGCTATGTCATCACGCATCTCTTGACGAGAGGAACTTAATAACGTTTCTATACGCTCAAAACGTTTCTCTAATCGCTGTTCACGTTCTCGAGCGTCATTGTGGTATCTTTCTTCACGTTCTCTAGAATCCCTTTCGAGTCGTTCTATCATCATTTTTGTGGATTCATCCATTTTATCACCACTTTCTCCCGATCCATAAGCACGTTCGTTGTAACCTCTGGTTAATTGTTCTATTGCAATATTAAATGAAGGAGGAGAGGTTATATGGGGGTAATATTTGTTGAATTCGCCGTTGTTGGGAATCGAAAATAAATTACGAGACCTCTTCTTATTGACGCTACTCATACATATCACTTCCACCATCATCAATAAACAATGAAGATATACCAATCGGTTCATCATTGTAGTATACTACAAAATTATATTCGCCTGTTGTCTCGAATTCGACCACTTCACCTAGCTTTACACCTATTACCCCCATTAACGCAATACCTTCATTTTCATTTTCCGCCTTAGGTGCATTCTGCAACGGAGCCATGACATATTCGTTCAAATCGACAATTTGAATAGTCTTTCCATCCGGGTTAATAATTTTCAAATGAAAATCGTTATATTCACGAGCAATTATATTAAATGCAACTGTTGCAAATATAGTCTTGGAGAACGGCAACTTTTCAGAAAGAGATAACAAAGGGGTGTTTATCATGTGCAAAACATCGTCTTCATGACCAACATTCCCCATTCCCTTAGACAATACAATAAAGAATACCTTATTTAGCTTTTCTCTATATTCCTTTATCATCGCTGCTTAATCACCTTTGAGTTATGCTCCATCGGTTGGAGAACTTGCTGCTACATAATGTCACTGTAACATTTCTCCATTTATGTGTTAAATCCTTCTTTCGTATTAATCAAAAACGAACAAAATGTGAACAATTAGTTCTTAATTACTATTAGACAGTATTTCAGAAAGCAAAACAAACAAAGCCCCCGTCATTTGTCGAGAGCTTTTCATATTTCTATTGTATTCTTTATTTAGTTCTTATTTAGTACGGATTTAATGTTTATGATTACTGGAATAACTTCGCTTCAGCGAATACAATATTTAAGTAATCTGCGTAACTTCCAAATGCATCAGTTTCAATTCCCTCAAACAATATTTCTAACTTGAGCACTCCAGACAAATCTACGCTAATCTCCTTTGCTGGATCTCCACCAATTAGTTTATCAGATTTAAAAAGTTCTACACCATCACCAACTATTGTAAGTCGACCAAAATTCACTGAATTCTTAGTGGAATCATCAATTCCGAGAAGAGCTGAGAGTTTGCTGTAATTTCCATTAAGGTTATATGATACTTTTCCCGTTTGTTGACCCTGGAACCCCAGTCCTAAACCACTAAAATACTTTTGCCCTGCAATATTAAAATTTTGGCCAGGAGGATTTTTCCATTCATTTATTCTCAAATAATCAATAGCTTTGCCTTCTGCTCTAGAATAATCGATTTCCGATAAATATTTAAAATTCCCTTCTTTCTTTCCAATCCATATGGTTTTCGTCTTTCCATCCCAATTCACATCTTTACCAAGCGCTTCACCTGCAAAACGAAGTGGCACATATGTAGTTCCATCATAAATGAATCCCTGTCCAATTGAAGGCTTCTTCTCAACTCCATCGACCATGTACTTCAGGTTTTCGTAATTCACTTCAATTTTCATCTTGTTTGCAGCAAAAACCGATCCTCCCGTAATCATCGTACCTACCAAAATACCTACAACCAGTCCTTTAAGCTTATCTTTCAATGCAATCCCTCTTTCTGTTATGTAGTAATATCGGACTATTGAAGTAGTTCGACATATTCCACAAAACTCCTTTTTAGGAAAAGAGAAATTGTCGGAAAAATAGCTATATATAAATTAATAAACTGGTCTGATAAAAAAATAAAGCCCATCGGTTGATGAGCTTTTAAGAATTTATTGCAATTTCATTTATATTATACAAATTTAAAAGCCATTCTCTCCCCAATTGGGTAAAGCGTCGATCATAAACGACTTTTCCGTTATCCAGCGGAGTTTGTTTGATTTCTGTATAACCACAATCGGAATACTTCGCTCCAAGAACCCATGTGCCGTTTACTTTGAATTGAACACCGCGATCCTCTAAATCTTTATTGAGTGCTATCGCAGACTTGAACCCAAGCTCCTTGCCTACTTCAGTAGCGGTGTATGTCTTGTTAACATGCATCAGAATAGCATTGGTTTGCTCTGCTTTAACACGAGCTGCACGTTCTTCTTTAAGTTTGGTTAGCAACTCAATACCGAAATCAGGATCATTTAATATATTGTCGATCACGTTGTCAGTGGCGTAGATGCCGTGTTTGCGGATAGAAGGCAATACATCGCTTGTAACCCATCGTTTGAATTTCTTTGCTCTTTCCTTGATTTCCAGATTATTACCTTGTCTGGCTGCACCAAATATCAAGCTATAAAGTCCTGATTCATTAATGAACTTTTTTGACTGTTTCCGATTCATTGAATCAATGACTCCGTGAACGGCGGAGTCATCCCCGTCAACATAGTTTGATACCGCGTCATGGGGCTTATTGAACCCAAGAATGGATGCTGTCTCAGTAGCTCCAAACCATTCTACGCCTTCCAAAACGATTACTGGGATATCTCCGAATGATTCGTGACTAAATACTTGTGGTTTCTCCAAACTATTGTCTCCTTTGGAGATGCTGGACGGGAGTATACCCCGTCATGCGTTTTGCATCAATAATGAAATTGAAGAATTAACCCAATGGTTGCTGCTGAGTTATTCTATAGTTTCATCGTATAAGCAAAACGCTACGCATTTACTGCGGATTAACCTAAAAAAGCCACCAACTATATAGTGGCGGCTAATGAGATACGAAAGTTCTTTGTGAACTCGCGTGAATATCGGTACTATAAAAATAATTAGTCCTACTTACTTTCTTCTTCTTTCTTATTCACGATTTTATTAGGATAAATCCAGTCTACAGTCTTCAAGGGATTCATATAGATGTTGTTGCCATGCTCGTCACGAAGGAATTCCAAATCATCTTTATAATCTCTGTAAAGAGTAAGTTTTTCGCCTTTAACTGTCACATATTTAAAAATAAAAACATTCATGTCAATCGTGACCCCTACCGGTATTTCTAGGGGAACCAAAGGTATGAATATTTCAACATCCTTCTCAATGGAGGCGAGATAGAAATCCCATTCATCCGTATGTTTGTTATCATTAATAACGTAAGAGAGGTTTATTTTTATAGAACAGTTAGTGATAAATGGTCCTGATCCATGATGAGAAATCTTAAAATAAGGAACCTGAAGTTTCCTGTATTCTCTAGGGAGCAAACTTTTTTTCAGTAATTCATACCCCTCTGTCATAACTATTCTACTATTTTCGTGAGTTTTGACATCAATAAGCATCATCGGAGCCCTAAAATCATGCACATCAACAAACGAACGGTTATTTTCAATATCTTTTTTCTCATCGTGTTCTTTTTGCTTTTTAAGTTGATACAAAGCTATTACTACGGCGCCGATTACACCAAGAAAATTAGCGAAAAAACCGATCCAATCACCAACGTCTCCATTAACACCTGGGGCTCTCCAGCTTAGTAGACCGTAATTAATAATAATGGGTATAGAGATAAAAAGAATGATGTATATAACTGCTTTCTTCATTTCGACTGTCCCCCAACATCCTATGTCTATTGAACTATCATTATACTCCCATGATATACCATGTCTGTCCATAGGATGTTTTGTCAATAAATGTCGAAAAACCCACACCAATAAGGAGTGGGGTAGAGGAGTATATTTATGTTATTCCTTTAGAGCTTCAAATATAGTGTTTATTTATTAATGCCGAAACTACTGTTTTACGTTTTCTGGATGTTTAATCTTTTGGTAGTCATTTGGTGGTTGTTCCCTGTGTGCCGCTCCTACCAATTTGTTTTTTATGGCGTTCACCGATTCCAGTAATTCACCGAAAGCATAGAACAATACTGCTGAAACTAATAGAGGAATCGTCGATGAAATAAATATCAGAAAGTTAGCTCCCGAAGCTAAATTAACAACGCCTGATATTACACCAATTAATCCGCATAAGATTCCTATTACTTTTAATAAAGGACTAATGTTTGTCATCCTCGCTTTCTATTACTGTTTTTTTTATTTCAGTGATTCTAATTCAGTATTTATTTCAGCAAGGCGTTTATTTATTTCCTTTAATCGCGTTTCGCTTTCATTCTTCATCTTAGTGTAAGTTTCAATGTCTTGTTCATACATTGAGCGTTCCCATTCCAAAGATGTGTTTTCGTATTTTTGTTTCGCTTCAGTTAAATACTTATTTGCATTTTCTACGGAATTGTGATTTAGCGTCAGATCGTTAACAAGTTCCTCTTTTTCCTTTTGTAAGATTAGAATTTGCAAATCAGAAGGGTATTGTTTCACATCACCAACCATTGTAATCACCGCTTTCTTTCCTTTGGAAGCCGGTTCATACTTCACATCAGCTCCGAAAGCATCCGCAATGTCTTTTACCGGCGCATAGGATTTGCTGTCTACTATAATCGCATCAGGTAACTGATTACCGTTTAGAATAACAGTTGCCTCCGCCCCAACCTTTAACCCGATTCTTGAAACTGTATTAGCAAGCGCCTGTCCCGAAAACATCAACAACGCACCTATGATAAATCCTATTACATATTTTTTCATAATTCGACCTCGTTTCCCGTTTTTAAGCACATTATAACAGATTTCATAATGTGGTGTAATTAGGAAACTCGCAATCCATTAATGAAGTTTAGAGCAATATTCGCCGGACCTCCAGGCGTAGAAGACACATAGACTTGGCCTGAAGCGCCTGAAAATGCGTTTGCCTTTGCATTTAGAGCCTGCTGCAATGTCTGCCCTCCATTTGTTGAGTATAATTTACTCCAATTTTCAAATCGGGCAAATCCATTGTTTCCAGGAGTAAAAACTATATCCGATGTGACACCTGTTGACCGTAGAGTCAAAGAATCCGCTGAAGCCAATAACATGCTTCCGAATGTCGCAAGCGATAGGCTGTTTCCCTCTTGATACAAACGAGAAACGTTGGATGGATTATCAAAATAAATCATTGGCACTCCACTTTCAACGGCATATATTTTCAGGAAGTTTGTCGGAGTTGAATACGCTGCAAAGAAGTGTCCTGTATTAGACATTTCTGCTCTTGGGTAAGAAGAAGATGTTGCGATATAGCCGCCATAGAATGTGCCGCCTGTGATCGTTCCTAAGGCAACAATACCACCTGCAAACGTCCCTCCCGTTGCATTAATATTACCTGTTATATAAGCATTGGTAGCTGTTAACTGACCGGCCATGTTTACGCGAAACGGGGCATTTGCAAACTGTTGATGTCCAAGGTGGATTCCACTGGCGTTTGCCTTGAAGACATTGTTTAAAACGCCGATCTCAATTTCAATAAAGTTGCCGAGTTTGCCAATAACCTTTTCCGCAACCAATCCGGCAGCAGTAAGAGCCGCATCTGCTGTATCTCCCCCATCAGTAGTAACGTACAAGCCTTTGGAGGATAGAACTACCTGGTCATTATGGTTAAGTTTGCTCCTGAGGACAATTCCGCGCTCATCATAGATAACTTCGGATTTGCTGTTATTGATGTCATGGACGGCTTGAGCTGCGAATGTTTCAAAGGCTGCTGTCCGGACTTTTCCCCCGCTGATGATACTATCGACAAGTTGTTTGGACTTGTCCAGGTCAGCAATGATATCGTCATAGTCTCGCAGAAAGAAGTTTGCCAGCGTGACATTCGGATGTTTGTTCTTTTCGAAAGGATAATCTGTGACTTCCATGGCCCGCGCCGTTATTCCGTTGATCTCCATTTCAGCATCAAACATGGTCACGGTATCGCCCAAATGGATTTGCGGTTCGTCATCGTCGATTTTGTTCAAGTCGGCTGCATTAATAGAAACGTCAATCGCTGGAACCTCGTTCTCCCGCAGCATCTTTCTGGTGTACTCCAACAACTCCATCGGATCTTCTATGTCCTGATTGATCGTCTCACCATCAAAATAAGTGTTGGTCGAATTCGACCAGTAACCGGCATATGGAGAAATCAAATAATTGACTCGTATTACCCCGTCAACGATTGCGCCGGGAACAGCATTCAGGAGCGCGTATTCCTCCGTGGTAAGGTTTGACGCTGGTAGCCCAATGAATGTTCGTCCATCTTTCATCTGGCTGTACATACGCGTTACAAGCGCTCTGCTACTATCGCGGAAGGTTACGTTAATAATGTTCTTCTGATACCGATACTGGAGGCCAAAGTCCGCACCGATTTGTTTTTTAATATGAATGACAAAGTTGTCCGGCTCGATCTCGCAGCTATAAAGCTCCACAACCTTGTTCAGTGCCTGCAAGCAGTTGCCGCGCCCGAAGTCTTTAACGTCCTTCAGGTCGAATGAATCATCCAGAACAAACGTGAACTTGCCGCCTGTCGCCGCCGAAATGGAATTCAGCAACGTTGAAATATTGACTCCATAGGCTTCCTCAATATAAGAGGCATACGGAAATTTCATATCCGACATTTTGAACATCACATGCATACAGTCAAATTCAACAAGACGCTTCATACCATCCCGTTTCCTGGACCGGTCATTGATAACATAAAATTGGCCACGCTCATCTTGAACGTGGCCTTTAATTTGTACCTTTTGAAAATCCTCGCTATCCATCGGTAACGTGAAGTTTAATTCATAATCCGAATTTAGGCGGCGCGTCCGCTTTACATCCATTGCATCCGGCAATACACCTACCGGCACAAGATTTTTATCAAATACCTTAAGCATGTAATCCCCTCTCACCTAAGGAAAATTTTCCTGAACATTAAATAGTAAAAGCCCCGCCTATGTGGCGGAGCCATACTCTGTACCTGTGATTTGTTGGTATTGCTCTGTTGTGATTTTGTTACCTGCGACAAAAACGGCTACTTGCTCGTCGTTGTAACGTCCAGCATCATAATGCCGCTTAACGATCCCAAACCAATCCATGCTTTAGATCACCCCCTTGTCTACCAACTCAAGCAGGAGTGCGGCATGGTCAGCCTCAGACTGTTGGAGCCTCGTTTGGGTGTCGACCAGTTCCAACGCCATAAGCGCCGATTCATTTTCCAAAGCAGCTACCGTCTCCGTAAGCGGACGCTGAAATACCGGCGTCTCCGGCTCGTCGGGACCTGGGTACGAAAAAAGGACTTGCTCTGTGTCCGGGTCTACTCGGTACCCATTACACGCGGCAAAGTCCTCTGCATATTGTCCGTATTCCAGTTGCAACATACCGACTGACTCCGGGACTCGCACCGCCAATGCCGCATAGGACGCGAAATCTTGTTCCGAAGTCGTTTCCACTACATCGCCGGAGCGCTCCCCTGTGTCCAATATGACGTTACCAGTTATCAGTTCGTAATAAATCTTTCGCCCAATCTGCATGTCATGCCCTCCTATTCAAATGCCCACCATGCCGGGCTTGCTGTGGGGACACCAGCTCCGCTATCATAGTAAACGACTATTTCCGCGCCGTTTGCTGTAATTTGAAATTGATCGTTCCCCGTTCCCTGCGCTCCATTTTCTTGCATTCGAATATAACCGGAGCTTGTGTCAGGGTACTTATTAGTAAGTATCCCGCCTGTAAACTGCGGGCTGATGCTTGCCCATGCGCTGCTTAATGGAGCGTTAATTCCCGAAGTAGAGACGAATATAAAAGATGGCTGAAAAGATAGACCGGTTATAGTGATTTTGTGATAACGGTCAAAATGTTGCAATGGCGAAGTCCCTTGTGCCCAGCGCTTACCCTCGATCAACGTACCGACAAGCCCAAAAATGCTTGTACCTGCGCGGATGTTAGCCGCAATCAAATCCGGCTGCGCTGCTGATCGCACATTGCCGAAACTTCCGCTGCCTGGATAATATCCGGTCGGCGGCTTGAGGTATACGCGGTTGCCGGTGCCGGGATTAAATAAGAACGTGGATATCGCGTCCGGTTCTTGGCTGGATCGATCCGGCATTGTACCAGTTACGATTCCTGCATCCGTCCCAATCGTTTTGCCCGCCAACACTTCGGCTGCCACCGCTGTTCCGTACTCACCCCCTTCACCCTGTAACGTAAAAGCCGTTCCGTTATAGACCAGCGTATACACGGAGCCGGACTTGAGTAGCCCTGCTGCCGGAGCCGATCCGTTTGGCTTGCGGATTGCTTGCGCCCCCGTCCCGTTGACATTAAGCGTAGGATTCGCGCCGTTATCTACGTGCAGTTTGACCATAACGCGCATACCCTCGACAAGTTGCGGAGCAGGCGTAAGAGTTAACGTGTATGCCGTTGCTGTACCGGCTGTTGTGCCGTAGCTGTTACGCTGTACGAGGTCGTGAGCGTTGTTGTCCGCCTTGGCCTCGATGTAGTCGAGCGCAAAATCCTGCACACCGTTATGCTGCTGCAACTTGGCGATATCCTGCGTAGCCTGCGCCACGGCTCCCCCAAGCGTGCTGCGGTAGATAAGCGTTGCATCAACGACGTTGGCGGTATATGAGTGCTTGTCCAAGACGATGTAATCGACATACCACTCATTTGCTGCGATTTCGGCGGCGGTGTACCTTGCAGAGTTGGCCGAAATAAACGTTGGAGGGCCTGACACAGCTCTCCAACTACTATCTAACTCCATCCCTTTATAGACCGACAAAAATTTACGCGTAGTATACTTAACACGAGACGATCCCCAAAACTCCGTGGAGTCAGCGGACATAATGTACCATCCGCTGCCGTCTAATTTGGGATAGGCCCGCTCTCTTACTACAACACCCTCCATCAACTCAACCTGATTTCCTCCCTTGACCACATTCAGCCCGCCAAGATCGCCGGACAGTTGCTCCGTGATCGGTGTTGCCCGCACGTAGTCGAGCGTGGCGTATGCGTCCCAGCCGGGGGCTTTGTTGGCGGCAACATACGCCTCAGTATTGGTTGTTGGGGCTTCACCAGTTAAGATTGACACCCATGAGTTATAGATACTACCGTTGTTGCCGTTCGCCCGCCAACCATTACATAGTCCTTTCCTTGCATTGGAGTTAGGGGCTACTGCGTCTACCCATCCGCTCAAAGTATTACCAACCGAGAGATAAACCCTATTATCGCTCGTTGTAATGACAAAGTGATCTGCGGCTATCGGAGCTGGCCCATACCGTTGCAAAACGAGTCCATCAAATCTAACAGCATTTTGATGCTGGATCGTATTTGTCGGCACTGCAATGTTTTGATACAAACGCTTGTATCCTGTATACACGCCCTCTAGTCCCACATCTTTTAAACCATCCATCTTTAATCCAATTACTAACCGTCGGAAAATCTGCCCGGTTGCGCTGTCGTAGCTGTCCGCGATTGTGCGGTCTACATTGCTGGCGAGTATCGTGTCGGCGTTGGCGTAGGTTGGATTGTAAGGCGTAAAGCTTGCGGGCAATTGGTCGGCCCCGCCAAGTACGAGCATCCAGTTTTTGAAACTAACACTCCCCGCGCCATTAACGCCAAGACCGATAGTAACCTTAGTCTCGATATCAGTGTTAAAGGTTAGCGTTTGGCTTGACGTTCCAGAAATTACGGCCCCACTAACACCGCGCCTCACATTCATATATCCGCTATGATCTGCTTTTAGCGTATACACAGTTCCGGGCTTAACATCAACCGTGATTGTGTTAAGTCCTGTAGAACTGCGAGTCATTGAGAAATCATAAGGAGCATTCAACACCATTTCTGGAAGCGTTGCGTCAGGTGCGCCCTTGAGCAAGTTTTTACCCGGCATCATTACCGACAGCCCCCGCGTATGCTGTACGCTGTCTACGTAAGGCCAACGGCGGTCTATTGCTTCTCCGGTTATCGTTGTACCAATGGCGGCGTAGTCGGCGGCGGATAGTTCGTAGAGGCGGATTTCATCGAAATAAACGATCGCCGTCGCTGTTGTTACGCCTAACAACGTCCTAAATCCGTTACCCACTAAAACATTTGCTGTCGGGACTTTTAACGGGACGAATTGCCACTGCCCTACAAGCGAGGTGTTTACAGATGCAGCATAACGCGATGTGTTCGTGCCTGCGTCACGTAATGATACGTTAATCGTTCCCGATGTATATGACTCAATGTAGACCCAGCAGCCGAATAGATATTGTTTGGTTGCGTCAAGAACATACGCATAATCCTTGTAAAACGTTGACGTTGAAGCGGATGCCGTAACCTTGATGGCATTAATTCCGCTCCGTTTCTGCGTTGTGGACAATTCCACCGTGCCAAACGTCTGAAACGGAGTTAGACTTTCGCAACCGCCATCGCGTCCCAATATGTTACAGAGCGTGCAGCCGATAACCCTAAACGTTGCCCCGCTTGCCTGATCGGACTGGATGACGTTGACTCCCCGCTGTATGGGGGCCGGGATTGTTTGGCCTTCTGCTATTGCTGTCTTTGCAGCAGTAAGATCCTGTTTGTCTTGTGCACTCATTAAGCCGCCTGTAGATGTAGTGGCTGTTGGAATTGGATCAGATCCCCCAGGCAAATGCGTAATTGCATGTGCGCCTGGAGCTGCTTCTCCTGTCACGGTAAGTTTTATTTGCTTATTGACTGGATCAGTGGTCACGGTTAATCCGATGTCGCCAACAATGTCCAAAGAATCAGTTTTCGCTTGCGCCGCGATGCCGTTAATGTTACCAAACGCGGTTTGGTTTACTTCCGCCCCCGCAGCGATGCCATTAAGCTTCGTTTTGTCAGCGGCAGACATCAATCCATCGGTTGATACAGTCGCTGTTGTTGTCCCCGCCTTGGCGTTCCAGGTTGCCTTCTCGGTGTCGGTCACAAAGCGATTACCTGTATCCTGAACAATAATAGACGGTGGATGCGATGAGGGATGTGTGTAATTATTCGCCCCAGCCGCAACACCATCCAGCTTGCTTTTGTCTGCGGCAGACATTAAACCGGCTGCGGATGTTGTCGCTGCTCCCGGATTGACTTGTGCGCCTGCTTGAATTCCAGCCAGTTTATCTTTTTCGATTTGTGTAGTATGGACTGCTGAATTGCCAATGTGCGCATCTGATTTATCTAATTCTGTTTTAATGTCGGCGTAGTTGTCGTTGTGTCTCTGAAGATTAATCATATCCAGAAGCTTTTCGATAACCCTTGGAATGAATGCCATCTCTTTTTTAGCCTCCTTTATTTAATAGAGATACTGATGACGGAACAGGAAAGAAATGACGAGATCAGGATTTGTTGCGTTGAGTGTGAATGTTGTAATGCCGGGTCTAAGCACAAAAAAAACGCCGTTTGATCTTGCGAAGGCGTTTAATCCATTGAGTTTAATTGTCTTTTTCCTTAAATTACAGTTGATTTCCAAACTATCCGTTGCTCCATTTGTTCCGACAAAGGTGAAGGTTGTGCCTTCATCATCTGTTAAGGTCAGATTAGTGAAAGAACCTGCGATTGAGATAATCGGATATGACTCCGTTGTTCCTGAGTTTTCGATGGTAAAGACTTGCCCATCAACACTAACTGGTACTGAATGATTATTGTATTCATAACCCTGCCCATATTCCAAGCCTTGACCATACTCATAAATGCGAGTGTCACGGAGCGACTCGGGGAATGGATCATGCATCTTCATGGGAATTGTCAGTTCCCCGTCGAAGATGATTTTGTGAATAGGCAACGTCCCAGAATATCGAGCTTTGTACCTCCGGTCCGGCAGGTCGCTATATGTTAGATAGACATCCCCCCTCTTTGTATTGAACACTTGGGCCAGCTTAATAATTTTGGATTGGTAATCTGCGCTTGGATCATTCGCCATCAGGATACATTCGTGCTGGATGGTTCGCGTTCCATATTCAGCCCCGAAATCCACTTCACCATCCATTCCGGCGATGGTTTGCGAATAATCCCTTGTATCTGGAAGGACAGGAATGTCCCTCCGCTTAAGGCCCAGCCCCAAGGAAGAAAAGGTATCCACCCGATTGTCCTTGCTGCCGGTTATCGTAACCTCAATCATCGTTGTTTACCTCCTCCTCTTGACTGAACTCGGCGCACAAAATTATCTCGCTCAGACCAGAATGAACGAGCTGTAGAAGGGTCATCAATGTTTACGTCACCAGTTGAAACCGTGTAGTAATTGTTATTGACGATTGATTGACCGGAACCTGCCGCTATCGGAAGATTCGGCACCGAGAAGTTAACGGACGGTAAACTCAAATCAAGCAAGCTAAAGAGATTGCTTTGTTGCTTGTCATTTAAGACCATTTCGCCCGCATGAGCTACGACAGGTACTGCCATTCCTCTTAATCCTTTTACCAGCCCGCCTTCAGAAAAGTGCTGAAGCTTTCCGGTATCCTTAACAACGCCGTATTTGTCGCGGATTTCTTGGTTACGCGTTGTTAGCCGTGCCATTTCTGCCGCATTACCTGCTGCCCGCGCCTTTTCCCATGCATCTTTATTAGCGTTATATTCAGCGACATCCGATTCGGGGGAATCACCGGATGTATTCACAGCCACATTATAATTAGCAATCCGCGCCATGCGCGACTGGTACTCAGCAATAAAGGTATCAAGTTGACTCAGGATTTCGGCGTTCTTTTCAGACTCCTTCATTATCTGGAGCTGCTTTAGAATCTCTGCCTCGCTCTCAACTTCCGTTCCAAAACCCTTCAAGGCGGTAAGCATGTCATCATAATGTTTTTCAAGGGTTTTAATTTGTTCTTCGTAATCCTCTTTCTTCAGGTCACGTTCTTTTTCTAACGCTTCCTTAGATTCTTCCAGACCGCGAATGGTCAGTTCCCTGGAACGTTCAAGTTTCATTTGTTCAATTTCTTCGGCTAATTCTCTACGCTCCTTGATGCCTTCGGGGCCGACAGCGGATTGAAGCAATGCAAGACGCGCCTGTTTCTTTGCTAATTCTGCTTCATAGTCATAATCGTCATATTGCTTTTTTAGTGCATTGATGACGTTCTCGACGGCCTCTATCTTTTTGTCTTGTTCTTTTACAAAGGCGTCTCTTTCGTCTTTCAGAGCTTCAATGCTGGCTTTGCGGATAGTCTCAATGCCAGTTGTCTGAAGAGAAAACATCTCTTTGATTTTACTCTCTTCATCCTTTAGCAGCCGCATCTTGATCGAATAGACTTGTTCATCAGCCTTCTTTCTCAGTTCACTGCCTTTGGCGTACCTGGATTGGATACGCCGCCATGCTGCAAGTTCTTCTTCATCGCTCAGACGGCCCATTGCTTTCTCATGGGCGATCCACTGTTCCGAAAAAGAGAACGTTTCCTGAATCTGCGCCTTCTTCGCGGCATAAACCATTTCATCAAGTTTCATTCGCTCCTCCGTGCCAGCTTTGTACTGGATTTGAAGTGTTTGGAGCATCTTCAGTTCCTCTTTTGCCGAAACCTCCCGAATGGATTTCTGATGACTGATTTGGTTCATAGCCGTTTGATAGGCTTCTTTTTCCTTCTTGGCCTTTTCTTCGACAATTTGCTTCTGGATGGAATAAACCTTTTCATCAAGCTTCATCCGTTCCTCGGTTCCTTTAGCATATTGCGTTTGAAGTTGCTGCCAAAGAACGAGTTCTTGGTCAAGGTTAATTCGGTCCATCGCTTTTTCATGCTCAATTTTTCGTTGAGCCTCAGCAAATAAGTCGCGTTCTTTCGTTTTACTGGATTTAGCGCCCTTATCTTTGCTAGAACTTACCCCGAAGCCTGGATCGTTGAACAATTCCGTTAGGCCTGAAATTCTTTGGTCATAACCCTCCATCTCTTTGAAGTAGCTGTTGTAAATGGACTCAATGCGTTGCAACTCAGCGTCATCAGCTTTTATTTGCTCTTTGATGCCTGCTTGTATCTGTACAGCAAATCCAAGTATCCCAAAGTCTTTTCCGAATGCCGGAGCAGCAGAAGAAGATGCAGCATCCTCGTAAACCTGCTTATTAGCCGCCGCCCCTAGTAACTTCTGTTTGAGAGATGCCAAATCACGGATTCCCTGCATTTCAACGCCATAGGCGCTCATGCGCTCCTGAGTGCCTAAAAGCGTATTGGCCGTTGCCGCCTTTTCAGCTTCCAGGGCGTCGATTGCCATTTGGATTTTGGCTTTACGCAGCGCCTCGACAGCATCTCCTTCAACCGTCCACCCATCAGCGACTTTTGTAATTTTGTTGCTCAATTCGGGATACTTTTCAATAAGTTTGGAAACTTCGGCCCCGTTCAAGATTTGACCTTTCCTTAAGTCTGCTTGAATCGTATTCAGTTCACCGATAGCGCTGCTGGCATCTTTCACTTCTTTTTGAAAGTCCCTAATGGAGTCTTCGTAACTGGATGTTGATTCTTCTGCATCCTCCATTGCTGCACCAAGCGAAGATACCTCATCAGTCGAGGTCGAAACAGTCCCATTCAATAAATCTAAAGACCGCTTACTAGAACTTGCCTTGTCAGACACAGCCGCCAACGCTTCGCCAGCTTCGACTATTTTTGCTGCAAGTTTATCTGGATCACCGAATGTTTCTCCATATAACAGAGCATCTATGCCCCTGTTAAAAGAACCCTTTTGCATGTTAATGAGTGTATCAAGCTCTTTTTGGAGTTTTTCACGCTGTTTATCTAACGAATCAAAATTTTTCTGTTCAACAGCAATTAGTGCTTGTTTGTACTCCTCACCAAAAGATTTGATTTTATCAGCATTAATTTGAATGGCATTTCCGTGCTTATCCCATGCCGAGACAAGTTCAGGCATAGCCTTGCTGATTTTCTCCATGACTACAGAAAGTTCATTTTTCGCTTGAGTGATTTCCTTATCTGAAGCTGTATTACTCTCAGTAACAGCCATCAATTCCCGATAACGTTCAGTCAATGCGTAGGCATCGCGCTCATTCTGCTTAGTACTGTCAACGACAGAGTTTTGTGCCCCTTTGTAATAGGACCATGCAGTAATTAGACCACTTAAAGCGATTGAGATAGCCGTCAGAGCCGCGCCTATTGGTGTTGCAATAAATGCCTTTTGCGATACATTAGCGGCATCGGTAGCCGTTTTCATTCCTAACATGGCTTTCGAAGCTGTCACCAGCCCAGTCACCATCGCAACGATGGATTGCCCTGTCATTAACTTCATACCGGTATTCAGGGCCATGATTGCTGTTCCAAGCAAAAGGGTTGTGGTTATGGTGTTTTTCATTGGTCCAGGCAAAGAATTGAAGCCATCAATCAGAAATGTTCCTGTTTTGACAATCTCCTTGAGCACAGCCAATACACCGCTGTCTCCCAGCGTAATAACAAGTTCATCCCAAGCTGCCTTGAGCTGAAGAACTTGCTTTTCAAGAGTAGTCATCGCCAATGCATTCTCTCGTTGAGCTGAACCAAAAGAATTTTCCGCAACGGAAGCAACGTCCATCGCTCTGGAATAGTTGTTCATTAGCGCGATAAAACGGGAAGCTTGGTCACCGCGCGCAACAGCTTGAGTGATCTCGTGACGTTCTGCATCAGCCAACGTGTACCACTTCTCAGCAATTCGATCCAGCAACTCGCTAAAACCCATCATATCGCCATTTGCCTGTTTGATTGTCCCTACATACTTTTCCAGCTTATCGATGGCGATGTCTCGGGAAGAGAAGGATATGAACGACTTAATGGCGTTACCGGCTACCGCACCTGTAAAGCCAGCTTGGTTAAGGACGGTTAAATAACCAATGAGGTCGTTCGTTTCAACTTTTGCGTTTTTGGCAGCCGCACCCACACGGTTCATCCCGTCCAAAATCTTTTTCGAGGTAGTCGGGAACTGGTTGGAAACCTCATTGAGCTTATCGAGCAGGCGTTCAGAGTCTTCAGCAGCAAGCCCAAGGTTGAGGATTGCTCCGGTCAGCAACTCTTGAGCCTGAGCAGCGTCATTAAAGGATTGTTCGACGTTCGCAGCCATAAGAGCCGTTTTTGCCAATGCCTCCGTTTGTCGCTCGTCAAAACCTTGTTGAGCAATCAACGTATAGACTTCACCGACATCCTTCAGCGCGTATCCGTATTCCTTGGCGTTTTGAATGGCTGATTGCTTAACAAAATCAATATCAGCGGTATCGCCCATAACCCGCTTAATGTTGACCATCTCATACTCAAAATCTTTCATAACCGAAATAGCCTCGGTAGCTCCGCGAATGACGCTATAATACATCGTTCCGGCCATCAGGTATTGCCCTGATCGTTGAAGCACATCATTGCCGTTTACCACCCGATTGAGCCGCGCTTGATGCATTTCGGTTTGTTGTAGCATTTTCGCATTATGCTGCTGATCTGCCATTTCAAGCATCCGATGACCGTTCTTCATGATCTGGAATTGCCGATCGATCTTTGCTTGAGCTAAGTTTTCAACGGAACTGGCGCCCATGGCTTTCTGCTGCAAGGTTGCCATGCGCTGCTGATGCTCTTTCTCCTGCTGGAGGATAGCATCATTCCGCTGTTTGACAATCATTTGTTGTGCAAGTAACTTTTCGGCAGTGATTTTATTCGTTTGGTCCAACTGGTTCTTTTTTGCGGTGAGCAACTCTGCTTGAGCCGTCCTCTGTTTAACCAGTGCATCGGATTCAGCAAGTATTTTTTTTCGGCGTTCATCCGCTGTCAAAGCTGCATTATTAGCCGCTGTTGTTATGGCGTTATACATCTTCTGAGTCTCGGTCAGCGCATTCGTCAGGACTTTAAATGACTCCGCATTCGCTCGAGCGCCTTCGTCTATCTCTTGAAAAGATGGCCGCAGTTTGCTTATATCAAGCTTTATTCGCGCACCAACGACATCCTTATCCATTCCGTCCATATTACCCACCTCCCGGCAACAGAAAAAGGGAAGCCCCTAAGAGCTTCCCGAATCCGAATTTATCTACTTTAATCGTAAAACAGATTTAATGCGTCCCAACTACGGATTTGCCAGAACGCAAAAAAGGCGCACCATACCAAACAGGTACAGTGCGCCGCTCAGGAAAATTTTCCTTAGGTGAAAGATCGTTATCCGGTTTAAAATATGCCAAGATCGGCAAGCGTTTTTGCTTTCTTTGGCTTCTTTTCAATTTTTCCGCCGTGGAGAATGATGTCAAACTCCTCCATGCGGTTACGCAGTTTGGAGAGTGCTCGAATCTTGGGATAGGTCATGTTCTCCCATTCACTGTCCGGCACTCCCATACTGATACACAAGGCCCATAGCGCTAACCAATCCGTCTGTTCTCCGCTTTTATTATCGTCCGAATCATCTTCCTCGGCATCAGGATCAGCCGGAAAGGAGTCGCTATAGAAATCGAGTCAGGAGATTATCCAACTCCTCAATGCCTTGCTCGTCTACCTGGTCATATTCTTCATCAGACAAGCCGCCTTCAAGCATCAAATCGAAAGCCTTTCTGAAATTCTGTTCAGCAGCCGGAAAGTCAAACTTCGGATCTCCTGCCCAACCTTTCTCGCGGCCAATGCAAAAGCTGAATTTGTATTGATTGTTTTTGGTGATTTGGCGCAACTCGCGGATAATTTTCACTGTGCCAATTTTCATTTGCTTGGTTGTTGTATCGGAAAGACGTACCTCAGAACCTTTATTGAGCGTCTGGTCCAGGTTATCCATTACTTGTGCTGGCATGATTAATTACCTCCAAAAAGAGATAATCCCCCGCCAGTTAGCGAGGGATCTCCTTGTATTATGATGCGTATGCAAATACGATTTCAGCAGCAACGCCATTCGGGTTATCCGCTGTAACATATCCTTCTAGCACTTCAAGTTGAAGTTGGTTGACCGAAGGTGTTTTGCGCTGACCACCAACATTTGTTGTGCCACCGCCGATAGCATTGTAAATAGTTAGTTGGCATTGAAGTACTTTGCGTGTGCGATCATCAATTATTTCGAAACGGTGAACAAACTTAAACGGCTTCGGTTTCCGCATTCCATCAAAAACGGTTGTTTCTGCCTTTTCGGACGTCCAATTATAAGTTACGATAATGTTCTTTCCGTTATTAGCAGCTGCTGATGTAATGATGCCGTCACTAGAAATTGCATATTGACCAGCGGTAGGAGCGGAAGCAACGCGTTCCAACTCTGTCAGCTTTCCGTCAGCGTCTTTTAATTGGACAGTGTCACTTCCACTAACGATTTCGGTAACGCCGTATTTAGCCAATCCTTTAATTTGATATCCACCTGTCAAGAGTACGCCTTCTTCCAACTCATCCATGTTTTTCGGACCAGTAACAGTCTTGGAACCTTGCATAATTTCCGCCAGCGCTGGAGAGAACCGGGGTACTTCAATAGTGACGATATCTTGTAAATCCTGAGCGGTTAAGTGAAATGGATAACCAGACTGACCTCCGAACACCTTTGTCCAAGAAAATTGCGGGGCAAAGATGACGCTATTCACTTTTTCGTCCACATATCGCAGCTTACCATTTTCGTCACGGAACCATATCGTGCCTACACCATCAAGAACTGCTGGATTCATATTATTGTTCAACCCCTCATAATTAGATTAGCCCCCAAAGCAATCTGTCGATTTCTTGGAGGCGCTTGTATTTATCGGTATATTTGTAGCTTTCATCATCCGGCACAGCAATGATCATTAGGCCGAGTGCTGTTGCAATTTCGATTTTTTCTTCAACCAGCAACTTCAACTGTACTTCTCGTTCAGTCAGTGTTGGTTCCTTGTTGCTGCCCCGTTTTGGCTTTTGTTCCATACCTTCACCTCAATTCATTCGGATGTAGTCAACGTCATAGATAGCTTTGTATCCTTTGATACCGGCTTTTCCAGTTGCAAAATCTGTGTCATATGTTAAAACGCAGCGGAATGTGTTCAAATCCTCTGTCCGCAGGTTCTTGTCGTGGAGTATTTTATACGCTGCATCTGCCATCTTTCGGGCTGTAACAGATGATTTAGCGTAAAAGTCCATACAAAACTTACCTTGAAACACCAAAGGGTTCCGCCCGTATCTTCCAGGCATAATGTAGATTTGCGCTTGTGGGATATTTTCGGAAATGACGGTCATGTCGGACTCCAACTCTTTCAATATCCGTTTTACAACTGCTTCTGGAGGCGATGAAGGAGTTAAGGCTAGATAGGCCATGAACACTTCATCACGCTTCAGAAGGCTGTACACTGCCTCTATTAAGTCTTGACTCAAATCATCACCTCACCTTGAAATATTTGTGGTATGGGAAGTTTAATATGACTTCCTGAAGGCCTTGAATGATTCGATTTCGGTTTGCCTGTAATGCCTGCCGTAAAAAGAATGTTGGCGGCGTTGGCCCATAACTTTGGTCGATGTCACCGCGAGCCGCCAGTTCCTCCAAATCCACGCCTGCCATCTTACCTTTAGATGATTTAATCGACCCATCCATCGCCTTGTAATGGCCTGCTCCGCGCCCTGCAACCACCTTCGAGGACCGCGAACGAAATCTATTCCACAAATCGGAGTTGATGTAATTCATTAAGCCGGGGTTATCTTGCGGACCAGCCATCAATGAACCTTTGCCGAATTGCTCCAGCCATGCTTGCCAGTATTCTGTTGTAATTTCCATTGAAAACATGTCAGAAGCCAATGTTTCAAGTTGCCGCCGGAGATGATTACGCACTTCGGGATAATAGCGGACATTGCTTGTAGCAGTTTCCTCCACCAGCTCCGATAGCGCGATAACCTCTTTAATCAGTTCATTCCGTAAATCCCGTTCTGCCGCCTGATAGTTGTACCCCGTATATCCGTTCATCGTAAATCCTCAGACAACTGGACATGCAGCAGATTAGGATATTTGATCCGGTCTACCACATCAACCTGATAAGGACGGCCATCCAGCATTATTCGATCAGGCTTTATGAGCGTTGGGTCTTGCGGCTGCTTTACATCAACATCTGGAGCCAGCACCAGAACATAGCGTGTTGTTGACAATAGACCCGGATCGTCCATTTTCATTTGTCCCGAAACGTATTGAGCGAAGCAAATAACATCTTCTTGAATCGACTGAAACGCTTGGTCAATTGGATTATCCTTGGCATCGTAGGTCTGACGGAAACGTTGGACTTCAACTTGCGAGTTCGCCTTAAGAAGCGAACAATACTTGTCCCTGTCCACGGTAAGCCGAAATGTCAGCACAAAAAAAGAAACATCCGTCTTTACCATCATTCCTGGTTCAACAGAAGATGTAGGAGCAAATAAACCGTTATAGACGTATTCCTTCCCCATAACCGTTGTCGCCTTTGTTTCCCGCGATAAGACAACACTGTCGGGCTGTCCCTCAACTGTGCAAGGTGTATGGCGGTGTGAAAATTCATGAAACACGAACCCCTCACCTCCGGCATCTTGATTCTTTCAATCGCGTTGGACCAGCAAAATCTAACATTTGCTTTGTACTACCTTCATCATCCGTAATGGAACCAATAAGACCCTCGATCTCTTCCATGAGCATTTTTTTCAATTGGCCCCAATCAGTGGCGAAGTTTTCTATCGTGAAATCGAAATCTTTCTTTGCTTTCCTAATGCGCACGTTCATCGAATGAGCCAAAATAGCCGCCACCATGCAAATGGCAGCGGCATAAATGTAACGTTCTTTCTTATCGGTTGCAGTCTCATAATCAGGAACCATTTCGATAATGCGGTCTTCGGCAATCGGAAGGACTGACGGCGCATCAATATCTGCGTCCGAAACAATGTCAGCCCCTACCCCAAGTCTGGATCGTATTTCTTCGTGGTACGTTTCGCTGTTTAAGATGTTATTCGGCATTGCCTTCACCAGCAGCTTGAATGGCCTGCTTCAGTTCATCGACGCCCATTTTGGTGTAACCAGTAATTTTCAATTCCTTCGCCGCAGCTTTCAATTCCTTCAATTCGGAATCAGGCTCCAAGGCCTGAAGTTTTTCCAATAGTTCCGATTCCCTGTCCAACGCAGCTTGAAGTTCCATTTGAAGTTCCAATTCCCGCTCTGTAGGTTCTGGACTCAATTCATCCTGACGGACAATTTCAGCAAGCAATTGTCCAGTAGCAGCATTGCGCACTTCCTTCAAGGCAATATCAATGAGTCCTTGAGGGGCATCAGTTACGATGTCCCCTGCGTCGTATTCGCCTACAGCATCAACCAGCACTTTTACAATAGTCATGTTTCGCCCTCCTTAAGATGCCACGGTCGCGAAGATATGCCAGTTGACATATTTCAGCCGCGGCAGAACAGTGGCTCCGTTAATGACTTGCCATTGGTCAGGATCGCCGCTGATCAGTTTCGGTAAAGCGAACTTACCAGGATGTCCGGTGAAAATATCCTCGTAGTTGTTTGGACTTGTTACGAGGTCCATAATGCTGCCTGTCATGCCTTGTCCAATGATAATAACGGCATTGTCAGGAATGAACGGATAGAACACGCCGTTGTCGTCGATATAGCCGCCATCATACACCTCATACTGCAATCCATTGAGGTTTTGGTCAATAATCGTTGCCAGCGATTCGCCGGTAACAACCTCTTTACCCAATGTGTATTTCAACAGTTCGCGGATTTTGGCATTTTGCTTCAGCAACGTATCAACCTTTTTGTTTGCGATGATCTTAACAGCTCTTGCGCCGCTGCCACGGAAGCGAAGAATCCAATCATCCAAATCTTTCAACGGGTCGGCATTGGCGGTATCTGTCCAAAGCGTAGCTGCAGTCGGTTTGTTGTTGGACGGCACACCGTAATCAATTGTAACTGCCGGTTTGGTCTTTGTGGCCGGAACAACCAATGTGCCTGTCAAAGAGCGCCACCGCATCCATTCAAAACGAGTCTCAAGGCGGGCGTTCAACCCTACCATGCGCTCAACCATGTATTCCTCGGCCCATAGTTGCTCCAACTTGTTCCCTGGCTGGCGAAGAACCGCCATTTTCTCGCGGTCGATAATGACCTTTTCGCGCCATTCCTGATTTGTAAAGCTCATATGCTTCACGACAGGGGGCGTATGAATTGGAGAAGGATCATTCAAGCCTGTAGGCGGTGTCATGCCTGTATCGTCATAAGTGATGTCATATTCGATGGTCAAGCCGCGTTCCGTCTTAAGATCAACACCACCAGTCAGTAACTGCGCTCCACGGAAAGAGTTGATATCCGTGCGGATGTTTTGAACAACTTCCGTCAAAAACAACGGATCAAGTACGTTAATTGCCATTGTTATTTCCCCTCCTATACAAAGTAGCAAAGACGCAGCGCCGTTTTAGCCGCTGCATTAATGCCTGTCAATTTTGATTCAGTGAATATTCCCGCAATCCAAGCGGATGCTCCAATGTCGGAGCTTGTTGTGTCCTGATCGTTATCAAGAATGCAAACAGCAGTTTGAGATCCATCAGTAGCGGAAGAGTCATAAGGAACGAATTTGTTGGAAGCAGTAACCCGACCGAGAACTGTTCCTTTCTTCACGATGCCATTGCCCTGCGCCAATAAAACGCCGCCAGGAATCCTTGCTTGCAGATCAGTTGAAGCAAGAACTTCAACAAACGTTTGCTCATATGCGATACCAGGACCAGGCTTGCCATTATATTTAGCAAATTCCATAATTATTTGTCCTCCTTCAACAGATTGGAATGCCCAGTGCTCTTGAGGGCGGCTCTAGCTTCTTCTCTAGCCAACGTCCTAAGTTCTTCCGGAGTTTTTTCAGTTGGCTTGTTGTTTGGATTGCTTGGAGCAGAGCCATTCAATGCACCAGTAGGCAAGTTGATGTCTTCGCCTTCGGTGTGCCTTCCGCCGCCGCCAAACAAAGCTTTAGCTTGTGCATCATAGGAGTCGCGGATTTTCTCCACTTGCGCAGCCGACAACGCTTCGAAAGAAAGTTTCATCGCCTCCACGTTGAATGCTTCACCAAGCGCACGAACGCCCGCACCGCATGTTTCATCAATCAATTTCAGCTTGTATGCCTTGCCGTCCTCAGCTTGTGTGCTTAGGCTTGCGAGCTTGCCAACGATTTCTGCGTCTGTCTCAACACCTAACGCAATTCTCACTTGACCAAGCACAAAAGTTGCTGCCGATAAAGATGCAGCCTGTGTTTGTTGTGCTGCAAGAGCAGCTTTTTGTTCTTCCGTCACAATTCCAACTCCTTTTGACTGTGTTTCAGTCACGTTATTTTGCGGGCTTTGGATTACAAACCCGTCAATCCCCGATTTATTGCTAAATGAATAAAAGACACGTCCATCACTCGGTAGTGACTTCGTGTCTTGTGATAAGAATTGCATTGTTTGCTTCGCTTGCGTTTCAGTTCCATTGCTCATTACAATTCCAGCTCCGGGATATGCTCCATCAAAAACAAGGGAGTTTTCCATTAAGTCACCGTCATTGATGTCAACAATACAGAGCTTTGAATCATACTCGCGCCCTCTAATATGAGGACAACTGCCGCCGAAATACTCCTGCCCACAAATTGAGCACGTTTGGCTGCTTACTGTGAACCCAATTGATGTATCAAATATGGTTCCTGCATCAATGCCATCAGCAATCTGGTCAATTTTGATATCTCCCACTTCTTGTCCCAGCTTCATGTAATGGTCAGCGTAAAGTGCTAATTCATCTCCGTCCATCTGAAGTCGGCTTTCAAACGTTCTGCCGATCGGGATTGTCATCACGCCAAGATTAGCCCATGAATGGTCCAACAACAGAGAAACACCAGCCTTTGCTTGGGCGGCCATCTTCCTCAAGAAATTTGGAGTAAGCCGCATGAACCGGCGCGGAATGATTTGGTCGCCTACTAACTTAGCAGGAAAAACAAAGGTTTCGTCTTCTGTCATAGGAACTCGCGCAAGTTGATTAATTTGGGCTAATTGTTCTGATGTAGGTTTAGCCATTGATTATTCACCTCCTCCCGGTGGAATTTGTTCCGTTGTTTGCGGAACATGTTTACTTTCAAGCTTAAGGATCAGCTCAGGCGGTATTTTAGGATTCAGGCCAAGAGTCCAACGAATTTCCTCAGCCGCCTCTTTCGGCGTAATGTAGAAGTTCTTTTCCGCTGTGACGTAGTTGCTGATTTTGGCCCTTCGGTCACGCTCCACTTCATTTTCCGATCGCAGATCAATTGGCGCGTAATCCACCTCAACATTCGTCTGCGCTCCCCGAATCCTCGCAGACAATGAAAAGGCCCGCTGCCAGAAACGTTTTGAAACGTTCCGCGCGGACTCAACATTTTTAATATAGATTTGGGTATCGATGGAACTGTATGTTTCTGTAGAACCCTGATGTCGGGATAATATGGTTAGCAGCGTCTTAAGTCCTGTCGCCATCTGTGTATCAATGATGTCGATTAGCTTCTTAATATCAATCATTGGACCAGCATTGCCGCCCTTAAGGTACTCAACCTTCACGCTATCCCAATGGATTAGCGAATCATCCGGATTTAGTGAATTAAAATGGTTCAAGGTTTCTGACATCCGTTCACGGAGCCACTGTTCCTGTGCCTTGGGGTTGCTCTTGTATTGAACCGGAGCGTTTTTAAGCATAATTTCTTCCATCATCGAAATATCCAAACGCGGATAGCCTTGATTATGCACAACTGCCTTTAAGTCCTGTAGTACCTGAAGGTGAAAGAACACCACTTGAAGAACTGGTAGCATCGGCGTTCGTCCATACGGATCATCAACCATCGGGTCGAATTCTTCGTAGATGAATGTTGGCGTATCAATCTTTTTGTATTGACCAAACCACTCCTCGCCTTGCTTCTGTTGGCCGTGCTTCACATATTGCCAGGGGATAAGTCGGTTCGTAACATCATCACGCCTGAACCAAATTAACGATGGATCTACTGGTACGATATCAACAACATCATTGCACCGCTCGTTCAATACTACTTCTCCGGCGCAAGCTCCACGAACCATAATCATCATCCGTTGAACCGTATCCAGCTTATCGAGCGAACGTCCATGCTGATAGCCCGGAGATGGCAGCGGCGTGTTAAGCATCCGCTTCAATTCATCCAGAACACGTTGACCACCTTTGTCTTCGCTGCCCGAAGACTTCTTTGCGGTAAATGTTATCCCTGTATCCCCCATGCGCAAGTAGGTATAGAGCGCATAGGATACGTCAGGGTGGACGGAAATAAGAAGTTCCAGTAATTCTTCTGCTGTATAGCTTTGGAGCTTTGTCAGGTCAATATTATGCGCCTGCTGGTATTTCTTCGGTAGCCAATTAAAGATGCTCCAGGGATTAGCATTCTTCGGGACTGTAGCTCGTCCTATCCCCATCATTTGGCGTTTAACTGCGGCTGGAAGAACATTCATCGCCAGAGAGTAAAGAACCTTCTGATGCCATTTCAATGTTTCACCACCTTTCCACACAATAGAAAAAGCGCCAACCCATTAGGCTAGCGCTCATTCTTATCCATCTATAGAATAGCATTGCATTTGTGTGGATTCACTACTGTTTTTTCATTTTTCATTAAGACAGTTATTAATTAATTTCTCTATTTAGATTTCATGATTTATAGCTATGAATTTTTTTAGCATTTTTTCAAATTCTTCTGATACACGAAGTCTATCCCCATCATTTTGAATAAAATCATGTTCCATAAGTTCTTTTAATTCTTTGCTTGCCATCCTAGCTATATAGCTTCTTCTATACACGTTAGTTAAAGCAGTTATATCTTCATTATTTTCATCGTCATCACTTTTCTGGTCACTGATTATTCTATTTAAATGACTAGAGGAGTTTCTTTCGATAATTTTCAGAATGCTTCCAGCGACATCCACATCCAGACGATTAAATATGTTCAATATTTTTTCATCTACTTCATTATCAAAACAATGTTTTATTATTCCCATCACTTTTTTCTTTTTACTCTTTTCCTTTGCGTTTGAAAAAACACTTGATATCAACGCTATAACACTAACTAATAGAACAAAACAAAAAAAGTAAATAACCGCTCTAATTAAATGAACCATTATATTCCCCTGGAAAAGAACCTTAAAGAACGGAGTATCAGAATCTTTCTCATTGTTTAAAACAACATTGATCCTATCCATACCCACTATTTTTCCTATCGTACTTATTTTCGGCGTTTCATTATTTGAGTGAATTATTAACAGTTCAAATTGAACAAATTTTGCTCTTTCGAAGATCACTTTGTTTAGAGAAACAAAATTATCATTAGTTTTATATCCACCAATTCCATTCCGTAAGTACTCAGAATTACTGTCAATTATTCTAACTTCAATTATTGATGCATCTTCAAGCATTATACCCCATTCCAAATTTGAATCATAATAACTTTCAAGAATATCAATATTGCCAGTATTTTCTAATCTAATATTCATAATTTTCAAATTAATATTTTCTTCTTGTATATCTTTTCCTTGAAATGTTATCAGTAGTTCATTGACTGGTTGAAAAACATCCAAGACATCTGTTTCATTTACAACTTTTACGGTAAGCTGAGCCACTTTATCATAATAGAATGTGAAAAATGCAAATCCAGTTGAGGCTAAGGTAATAACAAAACCAATTATTCCCCAGTAAAATTTATTCTCAATTTTTTTTAACCAACGCAAACTCAGCACCCCTATTTATATTTCTAGATATTCTAGTGTAGTGACACAGTATTCGACATCATTCGTCTTTCCCTTCTAGTGTAGCATTGAAAGGCTCCCACTACCAGATTTGTAAAACATATTCCAAAGGGGAAACTTAATGAATGACACTAGCATCTCATGAGGTCCACCATGTTATGTTGGTTACTGAACCATTCTTATTAGTTTCTTCTTATAGTAACACCACCAATAGAAGGAAGCATTATATGTTTTGTACTTGGGGGTCTACGTAATCTCATCTGATGGGCGATGCCATATGCTAATACACGGTCATCCTTGCATCCACCTTGCGTACCTTTCCCCATGGCTTGCGGCTTGCCGCTTCTGTTCCGGACAAATGTCTTCATTTCATTGATCAAATTGGCATCGTTAATTCGCCATACCCCTTCACGTATTCCTTCGACCATAGCATCAACTAGGATCGGCCTTGTCACTGTTGTTGTGGGCCATCCTGGCTTTGTTTCGTTCACTCCAGCTTCAGCATTGTATTGATCGTGGTGATAAAGATTCGGGTAGAAGGTGACGTTCAGCAATGTATTCACAACGCTATGTCCAACATTGTTTGTTTCCACGCCAAGTAGAGCATCGCCATATTGGCGACCAATGTAATCCAATTGCTTCGCGTAAATATCCAAATCCATCTGTCCATGAATTACCGCAACATCTTCTCCGGTTTCAGCATCAATAATATATGCAGCTGAAGCATCGCCACCTTCCAACCCTTCGGCAACGTCTGCTCCAATGCAATATTCGAGTTCCGGATCAAATTCATGAAACACTTCAAGTTCTCCCCGCTCATCTTCGACCAATTCAACTTTGGTCCAATCGTATCCTTCTCCTTCAATTGCTGGAGGAACTACGATATTGTAGCGAGTACCTTCTTTCGTGTGATGTGTCATTTTGTCCAGTTTATCTTGATTGAAAACAGTTCGACCGGTAACAAGGAACGCTTCTTCAGGCGTTGACGGGTACTCTTGACGGAATAGTTTTTCGTCTCCGCCAAGGTCATTCTTTATCGTGTAACGCCGCCATTGTAATTGTTCGTCTTCAAGGTTAAACTCTTTTTTCAGTTCAAGTTCTGCTTTTGTGAGAACAAAGTCTTCAGGTAGCGGCATCCTGTAGTCGGGCATATCGAACCAGGGAAAGAACAGCGGAATGTAGTCGCTTTTGTCTGCAACTGCATCATCCCACATTTCCTTGTATATCTCGATACCATTTGCCGTTGATTCCACTATAGCAACTGATCCTTCTTCTTTAGACAGAGCTGCAAAAAGCGATGTTCGATGTTTGACTTTGTAGTTCTCCGGCCAGAAAGCAAGTTCAGATACATGGAGATAGTGAATTGTTTCAGAACGTGCCAAAACTCTGTTCTCAGCGGATTGGACGGTTATTTTAGATTTTAATCCTGGCTCTTTTTTGCGTTCCGAATCTTTGAGTGCGGGATTCTCGAATGTCAATCGCCTAGCGTTGTTACGCTTCCGCATTGGCTTAATCATGTCCGGAATGTAATCGTAATAAAGACGGAACATGTCATATAGGTTTTCTGAAGCAGCCGAATCCTGTGCAACGATAAAAGCATTCTTCGCCTCTTGGAGCGAAGATAAATAATAGATGATTGCTTCGGTCGTTGTCGAAAAACCCATCTGCCTTGCTTTTAGAATAATGATCCGAACTGGCTTTCCCTTAGCCAGTTGCTCAAAGACAGTCTTCGCAAGCTTCCTTTGAGCATTATTAAGCGTAAGCGGAACAATATCGCCTTTTTTCGTTTTAATCCTCAAATAAGAAAAACAAAAAGCCTCAAAATCATCAAGGTTTCCCTTCAATGATTTTAAGGCTTCTGGATCTTCTCGATATTCTTTTTTAAGCTTTCTCACCAATTCGCCAGCAAGGTTGATGTATCTGAATACATTATCATTCACCGGGCTTATTGCTTCCGCTGCTAGTTTAAGTTTTTCATGAATCTTATATAGCAAATCAACCACCACTTTCAACATAAAGCTTTTGCTGATCCACCAGTTGTTTCATGCGTGGGTTTGTCGCAATTCTTGTGACGGCGCGTTCATACGCACCATCCTTGGACTCCTCTTGGAAAATTTCCATGAATAGTCCGATGTACTCCTGAACCAATTCAAACTGAAATGCTTTTTCGCGAAGTTGGACGGTAAACTTCATATTTTCCCTAACTTCTTTGTTTAATGTCGCTATTTCATATACCTTTCGCCGAAGTTCATTTTCAAAGTTAGATTGCCATTCCCGAAAGAATTCAATAAAATTGGTATCCGCGCCGTTTTTCTCAATTACCTCGTACATGCCATCCATGTAATGTTTGAACGTTTTTGGCATATCATCGATCATTTCAAAACGTTCAATCATGCGTTTGGTAACATCCAGATTAGTTTGAATGATATCAATTTCTTGATTAACAGTCTTTAGGACGCGTGTTTTATGCATAGCAATAACTTCTTTTTTCAACAGTTGCTCTTTGTCTTCTTGATCTTTGATGTACTTTGCAACAGCAGTATGAGAAATACCCTCTTTCGCGAAGTCGGAACATTCCTGAGCAATTTGACGGACAGACTTCCCGGCTTTGATCCCTTTATGAACAATATCTCCGCAGCCAAACTTTTCGATTTTCGACTGTTTCGCCATGTAACGTTACACTCCTTTCTGTAATGCTGATTTTATCGTTACAACAATTACATTCCTTCAGGCATTTAATGAAGCTATTGATTTTACAAGGGTTTAAGGTGTATTGATTGTAACGTTACAGACTCCATGTTTATGTAACAATATAAACGTTCAGGAATTTTTTCCTTACCTAAATATAAACAGATAGCACTTCGATTCGATCATCCTAGAAGTCCTTCACCTGGACAATTGAATATGTCTTAACTAATCTATCGTTCAGCGCAAAAACTCAGGTTGTCCCAATATTCAGGTAAACTCACGAATTGTTTTCCATAAGACTGATATGGTCCATCTATATTTTGTTCATATTTACCTCCAATAGAAAAAGCACCCGAGGGTGCTTTATGCATATACTCCATTTTTACTATACTCTCTTACATTCAGTTTCTCACCTAACTTTGCTGCACTAAGAAGTGATGACCGATGTTGATTATCCTCTGAAAAAAACATTAAAACGGCTACTTCCTCACTGCTAGTGTGCGTGAAGACTAGATTCACTAATTCATCTTTTTGCGACTTATCTAATTCAGCATTAAATATATATTGTAAGATATCAAAATAAACTGAAAGATAATAATTGAATTGCAATCGACATTTTTCAATTTCAACTTCCATGGATCTTTTTTTAAGATTAATTATGTGATTAAACGTCGCAAATCCTTTTGTTGATTGATTTATCGTGATGTTGTCAATACCATCCTTTTTAACAGCCAGCATACCATTTAAAGTGGCTAAGCAAATCTGGAAATTCATTAATTTCCTTTGTTGCTCTAATTGATCAGCTGACCGAGCCGTCTCTTCTTTCTGGCCCTTCATCTCTTCAGTTTGTAACTCAATCGCCTTTCGCTGGAGTTCTAGTTCTTTCCTTTGGATCGCTATTGTATAAATGATTCCCGCAAATGCTAATCCTGCGAACAATGCATTAATAGATCCAAACATATCTCCTAAAGTCCCTCTATCATCCCAATTGGGGCTGATGAAATACATTATTACTCCAAGAAGTAGCCATATAATTCCTACAATCCACAATAATCGTTTAAGTGTCCACTTTTCACTTTTGTCTTCTGTTCTGTGCTTTTCTGTTTCATTAACCATTGTAGCACCCCACTATTCAAACGTTAGTTTTTATAGATTAAGTGAAGCATTTAAAAAATAAATTAAATTATTAGTCGATTCAATATAATCGTTATCCTTCTCCAGAAACCCCTCTGATTGCAGGGTTGTTAAGATAAGATGTAGATCAATAACAGTTATCTCAATGTTCATACTCTCAAGTTCAGCCAAAAGTTCATTTAATCCTAATTCACCCGCTGTCACAAAACGAGATTTTATAAATGGGATTAGAGCTTTATACTCAGCCAAGATCTCGTTATGCCATTTCATTAAGTCATAATCAACATTATTCAACAGCTTGTTTGTTAGCTTATATGAGTTAATAACTTGATTGGCTTCAGATTTCAAAGAATCATCTTGTGCAGTATCTCTCATTTTTTTCAGGTCTTTATCCAACAAATCTGCTGTTTTTTTCTGCTGTGCAATTATTCTATCTAATTCTTTTTTTAATACTAATAACTCTGATAAGCTATGTGACATTGCTGCAATTTTATCGGCAATTTGATTCGTACTTCTTGACGAATCACTTGACTGCACAAATGAAAAGATTATGGCAATAACCGCTAACAAAATAGAAAAGAATGTTCCTCCAAGAGAAATTTCATCAACTAATTTTCCAGGATCATCTGTTCTCCAAACAGATACGAGTATTAAGAATACAAGCAGGATTAATATCCAGTAGAATAAGTCTTTCTTTGTTGGAAAAGCCTTTGATTTATCTTTAGTCTCTTTTTCCACTTGGCGGCACTCCTCAAATATTTTCTTCCAGTATCCACCACATTTCGACACTGGTCAAGGTACAATCTGTAGAAGGATAAGCCCACGCCGCTTGCTCTTTCCGATCCGCTGGAAGCCTGCAGACAAAAAACAAAAGCCCGGATTTGAACTCCGGACTTTCGATTGATCAACGTATGTGATTATTCCATCTGGCGGCGGTTGGCCCCATTCGGAGATTGTTGCTTCTACTGCGGCACGGATCATATCGCTGCTGAGGTGCGGCGATTCATTTCGGAAGATGGTGCATTCCCACGCCCTCAATCCATCGTCTCGGATGCCGGACCAGGTCACCCATACAGCATCACCGACAGCAGTCCTCAACACAAGGTTGCGGCCAGGTCTACAAAACATTAGCGCTCCAACATGCTGGCGCGAGTAATGCAGATCGGCGAGCTGCCGGCAGGCGCGGTCACCTTTGTGCGTCTGCATCCACGGTCCATACTGCGGAATGTCGAGCATTATCTGGGGCATGATGGACACCACCTTTGTTGAGTTGGTTTACGTAGAACTAATCTAACTCATGATCATCCGAACAGACTATTTCATTAATCACCGAAAAAAGTTTGTTTGTAAAATGTTTTAAATCAATCATAAAGTTTTTATGGTCAAGTAAAACGAATATGAATTTCTCATGAGTTTCAAAATCAAAATATACTTTCGTAGCTTCCCGGATCTTATTTAACCTTTTTAATTCATTGTCCGTGTTGTATGGTAACATACTGTCATTATGTGCAATGGAATTTCTCAAATTGCTCCATCTTTCAACTGTCTCGCATAATTCTTTATTTTCCTTTTTAAAATTAATTGGAAGTAAACCTTCAAGATACCGTACAAAGGTTAGTATACCTGTACTATGATAATCTGAAAGCCTTACTCTTATCTCCATCGAGAAGCGAATGTTTTCACAAAAATCTTTCATTAGCATTTCAAACTTAGCATGAGCTCTTAGAATAATACCTTCTACAATTGCTGTTACTAATTCATCATCTTTCAACGTATCTTTTAAATAATCATTCATCTTAATTTCTTCATCATAAAATAAATCAAAATACCTACTATAGCGTTCGATGCCATCTTGCATCCTTTCAAGTTGTTCTAGATCAAGATACATAATATTCGACTCCTCCCTAAACTTCTCATTCGACAACTTTTTTCCATATCCTTTAAATGTCGTTTGAAAAGCCGCCCCTTTCGGAGCGGCAACGGAGGAGTGAGGCAGTCAACCTCGCACGACACTCTATTAGCAATTATTATAATCGTCCGGCATCTTCAGCCTTTTCTTAACCCCTCTTGGGATCTCTTTGTCTTGCCATTACATTAATCACCACCGCCTTGTATTTTGAGAAGGTAAGGAAACTTTTCCTGACCAAATAAAAAAAAGCGCCAATGGGCGCCTAATTTCCAAGCCTTGAAACTTCATCAGTCAATTGCGGTAACCCGTAGATTGAAAAGAGATAAAAACATAAAAGCGCTACAGCAACACCTATAAAACTAAGCAACTTACCTCTAATTTTTAATATTCCACCTACAACAATTATAACAACTATTTCAGGGAGTATTATATACAAGAATAACAATTTAATAATAATGCCCGCCCCTGCCGAAAACATCTCTGTTATATCGCTAAATGCATCCTCCACAAAGACACTCCTCAATCAGATTTTTCTTCCAGTATCCGACAACAGCTGACACTGGTCAAGGAAGTATTTGTAAATCCGATAAAATCCAACTTTCGCTCATTCCGATTTTCTGGAAGACCACATGAAAAAGGAGGATTCAGGCCGTCCTCCCCCGTTTGAAATGCTCTTTGCAACATTTTTATTGATTAGGCATTCTTAAGCCGATCTCTCCATCTTGATTGCGCCCCCGTCCATAGTCGATAACCACGAAATCCAATGTACGGTTTATTTTTAGACTTTGGGTAATGTTCGCAATCACTCGCCGCCGCTTATCTGCAAATGTTGTTGCCGAGATACCTGGAACGCCTTTTCTCATGCCGGATTCCATTATTGTCTGAGCCTTCAGGTATTTCCGGCCCTCGATGAATAGCAGCTTCGCAATCTTCTGCTCGTGCGGGTCGCGCAGATTGTTAACTACTCCCTCCACAATTTTGCAGAGGACTTTATAAAACTTATAATTGGCTTCCCGTTTGTCTTTGAGGATAACCGTATTAGCGGTTACATCAGCAGTAAGTTCCTGCCCCGTCTCCCGTTTCCCTGCCGTTCCCTCCGCGCAGAGAAGGTCGTAAGCCGATAACCCGTTCTCCATTTCCTGCATTGCGATTTCATAGTTCCGGCAGATGTCTACCATGTCGGTATACTTCCCCAGCAGCCATTTTGTTTTGCGGATATCTTCAGGTGTGATGTCATCGAAAAAGGTAATTTGAATAATCTTCTCCGTATCTTCGATGTCCGACTTCTTGTCCATCAATATTAATTCTCCCATTGTCTCACCTCTGCGCTTCAGATTTTTAATTACTTTCATCATAGCTTTAATTTCATGCTATTTTACTGCGGATTTCTTCTCACGCAAAGCATTCAGTGCGGCTATCGCCAACGCTTCCGGTGCATCATCAGCATTGTGTACATGATAGATTGAGTTTGCTTCATATCCATCAAATACGCTGCCTTCATAGCCTTCCTCATTTAGTTGGAGGCTGAACATAAAACCTTCTTCTCTCAATGCAGCGGCAAGCAACCCAATGCCTTCCCATGTTGTTGAAAATGCTGGTGTATTATCAGAATCATGCCCAAGAAGGTTTGACAATTCTATATCAAGTTCAACGCCTGTCTTCTTTTCCAATTCAATCATTCCTCTTCATCGTTTTAAAATCTGTCCATGGTTTCATTGTCTACTCCTATCCCCAACAGAGCAGGATTAACGCCAACATTTTTGAGAGCAGCAAGCAGTTTGACCCTTTCTTCTCTCAACTTCTTAACTTCACTTTGCAGCATAATATCGCTATGCTTAAAGTCATCCCTTTCCTCTCTTAGTTGGGATACCTCGACATACAATTCCGCAGCCGACTTATCACAGCTTTGATGCGTATACAAGGCTATTTGTAGGCGTTTTATTTCCTCTAGCGCCAAACCAAGTTCATTTACACCTACATCCATTCGTTCGGCCCTGTAGGACAATGCCGTCTGATGCTTATCGCGCAGGTGCTGTATCTTCTCTTCCCTAGACTGATCAGCCAAGCAAACCATCCTCCTCTGCGCATTCGTCGCACGTGTCATCACAGAAACTATCTTCCGGACGGAAATCCTCTCCACATAAAGCGCAAGTTTCCCATCCGTCATTTGGTTGTGTCATCTATTTCACCTTCCTCCCTCAAAGCTTGTCTATCAGTTTTTCTATTAACCCCAAAACCGTTGTAAAACTGAAAAATATAGCAACAGCCAGTATGATGAGTGCGCATCCGCATCCTTGCTTTAAATCCGGCGAACTGACGGATAGGCCGGATTTGTCCTCGTCTGTCATATCCCCATCACCGCCAATAGAGCGGCCTTGCACCGATCTACGGGAGATGCGTGTACTGCGTTATATCCATCTCCGGCGATCAATATCAACATGGAATTATAGAGTTTATGCTTGTCAGCCGGAATCGCCTCTTCTACTTCCCATGCTGCGGATATGTCCTCTCCTGGGCTCCAATTAAAATAACGACCTCCTGTTCTGGCGATGTAGCGCGTCCCGTACAAAGCAATTATTCCTGCGCCGTTAGGATAATCGTTAGATTGTTTGCGATTCCGAGAATCTTCCATCGTCGAAATGATTTCCCATCCCATCACATGCACCGCTGTAGCCTCTGCAAGCTCCTGAGCAGACATAGCCAATACTTGCTCCCTTGTCATCTATACCCCTCCATCTTATACGGCCTCCGGCTACGCCTGAGCTTATGCTGTCGAGCGTAGCCCTTCGGCCTGATTCGTATGTTTTTCCTTTTACCAAACCGATGTGCTAATTAACGCCGGAAAAACCTTGGTTTCGCTCACAACCTCGTTGATAGATTTGAGTGTCCTGTTCCCCTCTTCCGGCATGATGAATTTGCGGTTAAATTCTATGGGATCGGTTATTTGAGTAATAGACGATTCTTCTTCCCATTCTCCGTGTAACGCGACATGCGCTGCTTTCGCCGCTTCTATCGTCTCTGCCGCCCAACGGTGTGTTTCCCCGTCATCTACGATAAAGACCGGGATTGAAGGAATAAACGCCATTTGAACTTTTCCTGTTTTTGTAACAACTGCCCCGCCGCATTTATCGCACTTGATTGTTTTATCGCTGGTTTTAAAGTCGTATGGTACATTGTCGTGCATCTTGCCACAGCCCCAGCAAAGATTAACGACTTTCAAATTTTTCACTTGAATCATGTTGGTTTCCTCCCCGTTTTTCCCGCATCTTCCTTGTCTGGATGGATGATGCGGGTAATCGTCGTACTATGCAGTAAAATACCGTTTAAGCTCCTGGCCCACCCATCGGCCCATTGGAACAGCAACTGCGTTTCCGATCTGACGATAAGCATCATTGTCGGTCCCGGCAAAACGGAACCAGTCCGGGAAGCCTTGGAGTCTCGCATACTCTCGAACGGAGTAAGGCCGGACTCTTTTCCCGTCATCAATCAACCGCGTAGAGCGATCTTTTGCATAATGCGCCACGCATGTAGGTGCTTTACCGTCCAGCCCTGTTATGATAGGTTTGTCTCGGTAATTCCCGTTTAATCGCTTCTGGACATAATCCGGCGCGTATACCTCCGCCCCGACGTCGATTATCTCCCGCATCGAAACCGGCTTTCCTTCTGGGTAACGCAGCGAATCAAATGGTTTCTTCGTACCGATGACGATAAGGCGCTTGCGTTCCTGTGGAAGCCACATATTCGCGTTAACTGGACACTCCACCCGGACGTAATAGTTCGGCAGCTTCGTTAGACACTCCATAACCACCTGAAATTTTTTCATGCCTGGGACATTCTCGATGACATACGCTTCAGGTTGTGCAAGCGCGACATGCCGGAAGAAATGAAGGAATAAGTCATCACCGGTTCGTGTGCCGTGAATGTCGGCAATAGCGCTGTATTTCGTACATGGGAAGGTCCCGATATAAACGTCTGCGTCTTGCTGGTCCAGCACCGTGATTTGAGTAATGTCACTTTCATTTACCTTGTGACTGAAATTTGCCTGGAGCGTATCGCAAGCAAATCGGTCAATTTCGTATGATTCGATTACGTCTATCCCGGCCTCTATCATTCCCAAATCCATACCACCGGCGCCGCTAAAGTAACTTTTTGCAGTTATCAATCTACGCTCTCCTTTCTGCACAATATGGATCAACTATTCGGAAATACCGAATCATTCCGTATCAAGGTTTAGTTCCTTCCAGTAGTTCGGGATTGTCCCAGCGGTTGCCGATTACCTCGGAAAATGAACTAAGACTAAATCCTGTCCACCCACCATTTCCAGCGTTGGCATGGAACAAACTTAATGGCACGGCTTTGTATTGAGCTTGTTGCGAATCGTAACATATGATCGTTACTTCTCCCCGCGTACGCTGTGCAGGAGGAGAAATATCGCCTTCATAGAAATTTTTTATGCCAGTATATTGACCTACTGTTGAGGGATCGACCAGCCATTGCGCAATTTCGTCTGTCGTGAAGATGTAGTACGCCTTGTTTTCTGTGCCGACTACAAGCCATCCCTCTACCCACTCACCATTATCAATCCGTCTGCCCCTGTATGGACGTTGTGTCATTGGGATTCCTCCAGACCGGCCAGAACTCTTAACGCCCTCGATGCGTCATGAGCGTAAGAATAGGTTTCCTCGTTTCTGATATAAGCCTGATGTTGCGCGAATATCACCTTATACTCCAATACCTTTCGGGCTACTTCTTCGGGGGATTCCTTGACCGAGTAAGCCTCGTCACCACCGATAAATAAAGTTGTCGCTTCGCCTCCGTCATAGGCAGCAACTATTAATTCTGGAGATACATATACCGCGTCTCCCTCAAGCAATGTCAGCTTAATCATTACTATCATCCTCCAATAATCGTTTATAGGGCTTTATAGGGCTTATACGGCCTCCGCCTGACGGCTAAGATTATTCGTTCGTCTCGGAGGCCTTCGTCCTTACCCAAACAGTTTGAGTTGTACGCATTCTCTTGGCTTGTGCGGTATCTATTGCTCACCATACTCTGTTAGCCATTCGTCAATCGTTTTCCGCCGGTTCCATTCGCTGCGCGGTATCCATGACGTATTGTCACCTTCCAAGGCTTCCGCATAGGGCGAATACCATTGATGCTGCATCATACCTAGCAAGTGGATTTTGCCAACTGGCTTGTGATTATAAAAAATATCATCAAGATAATTAGACCGTTCGTGCTCCTGCATGCCTACCAGACCGCCTATAGCGAGCTGTGGCTCTTGCCGGAGTAAATGCCAGGCATCTCCTTGCAGGATCGGTATAGGACGCATCCCGCGCCGTCTCATGTCACGCAGATACCAGCCTGTCGCCTCTGCATCGCCTATTTCGTCGTATTGCAGGTAGTCATGATGCCGTTTAGCGTGGAAGTAGATGTAATCCCGATAGGCACGATAACTGATTGCATCGGCGCTAAATGTACCAGGGTCCCATCTAACCGCACGCGCTTTTGTCATGTATTGCTCCAGCCAACTCGGGTACTTGCGGAGCAGCGTTGCCGATAACAGCCACGCCGGGACTGACTGAGCTGCCGCAGCCAGATGCTTCCGATTTACTCCGGCCACGTATATGAGTCGCTTCAACGCAATCCCTCCTAAGCAAGCCGCCCAATGCTTGAAGTTGCTGACCGATTGTGCAATCTTTGTTGCAATAACCGTCAATCCGTGAAAATGTGCTGCCATGCTGCTCTATCAGTTCGTCTCGTTTTAGGCAACCTGAACATTGATTGTCGAGCAGATGGCTAATGCGACTCACTACGGACAGTCGTTTCATAGTCACCACCTCAATTTTCGGTGTAAAGAGTTTCTACCGCTGCATGAATCTCTGATTCACTAACTCCAAATTCTTGCGCCAGCTCGGCCGCTAATTCTGGATTTTCGTCTATTGACGATGACAAATGATTAAATGCGTAGATCGCTATGTTTTGCAGTAAGCTGCCTTCCGGGTAGACGATTGCTATTTTGCTCGGGTATCCCTTTTCAGGGTTAACATTCTTGGACATCCCTACCAGCCTCCCATTCCTTTGCAATTCCTTCTTTCCAACACTTTTCACATAGACAGTCCTTTGCGTTTTTGGGAAATGGGTAAACCCGCCCTCTTTTGTAAGGTTCACGCGTTTCCGTTCCACAGGATTGGCAACTTACCCAAATGATTTCACCTGCCGAAAATGTAGGTTCGTATTCAACCTCTACCTCAAATTCCTTCTCGCAAGACTCACACTCAAAATCAAACTTGTTATCAACCGCATCATAGAGGTAGTCTCCTACTTCGTTCTCATGCTCACAATAGGGACATTCAACTGTGCTGGACATCTGTCTTATCCTCCTTGGGGGATAGTTCTTCCAACAAATCTGATACATCACTTTTTATATCAACCAGCATTTCGGCATAATCATATGATTCAAGCGTTGGTGAAAACTCACGGTTCATGTTGTCTATTTGTTCAAGCAAATCACGCATTAACTTGTGTTCGCTCCGCAACCGCTCTATCTCCCTGTCCTTGTCTGCTATTACTTTCCGAGCGTCTGAAATTCCATCGTCGTCATTCGTACCCACACCAAGTATTTGCCGAAAACTGTCGGCTACAAGATAAAAGTGGTTTGCCGTGTCTTTTATTTGCTCATTCTCCCTATTGGCTTCTTCAAGGGCATCCCATGCAATTTCGTAACCTGCAAACAATGCATTAAACAAGTCTGCGTCTTCGTCAAGCAATTCATTATTCAAATTAAGAGTTTCGATACTTTCCTCCATAGATTCAATTAGACTTTCTGGCAATCTGCTCATGGTTACTTGTAAAGTTTGCTGTGTATCCTTCATTCCTCCATCAACTCCCGCGCCACAGCATATTGTTCTTGCGTTATTTCAATATTTACCGGCTCATATGCTGCCAACACATCGTCAAAGTCTAGCGATATAAAGGCGCTGTCCCCAAATCGCTCTATCATCCGCTTTTTATGCTCCAATTCCGCATTTACATGAGCTTCGTAATCCTGCTGACTAACTGGTTGCAAGTCTTTACGCACGATCATATAAGCATGCTGGATATCTCCCATCGCGACATCCAAGTTTTCATCTTCCCAATCACCTACATCCATACTTGATGCAAGGTATCTTTCTGGATTCGTTTTGTTCCGCATTACGATTACTGGTACTGTATCCTTCATTCCTTTATCCCCTCCAAAATTATTCGCACAGCCCATAAACACTGGAGCAAGTAGGAGTTTCCTCCATTTCGATCATTTTCAAAAAGTCATATTGCTTGCCGCCGTATGTGGTTTTGGACCATTCCACCCAATCGTAAATATCCTTTTTGTCATCGCCTTCAAGCGCCGGGAGAAAAGATGAATCTCCCCTTCTTGACACTTTCGCAACAAGGTCTTCCCATTCTGAAATACGGCGAACTTCTTCTGGAAAACGCCGCTGAATTTCAAACAGTTCACCTTTGTTGACGTTTATACAAGGCATACATCCAACGCGACTCATACCCATTTTATATAGCGGATTTGGTTCGATTCCGTATTTGCGGTGTATATCGAACACATCGCGCGCTGACCAATTGAGTAATGGCCTGTAAACCTCGTACCCCTCTGGCTCCTCCGATCTTTCAGGGAGTTTGGCACGCGCTGGACTTTCAGCAGCTCGAACGCCTTGCCAACTCACAACCTTGTATCCTTGATCAAAAAGAGGGAAATAGACTTGCTCAGCAATAGGAATTATTTTAAGGTATTGAGTGCAAAATCTAACTTTTGTGCTTGGGAAGCGCCCTTTCCAAAGGCACAAGTCAAGGAATGCGTTGCCTGTTGGGTGAAGATATTCCAAAGCCCTTACCACTATCGTCAAAGCCTCTTTGTCCGTTTTTCCCATCTTGAGCAACTTCTCCGGCCATTTATCACGCACATAAATGCGCTTGTTGGCAATGCGGTCTGTAAAATCCGGCTTTACTCGTTGGATCGGCCCTAGCTCCCGCTCAAGGTAGTCAATATATTCATAAGTCAATTCATGCTCGTTCCCGGTATCTGCAAAGACCGGTATGACCTTAACTCCCATTTCTTTGACTGCGTATATCCACATAGCGGCGCTGTCCTTGCCGCCACTTACACTCATAACGTTTGCTAGTAATTCTGTCATGTGGGCCTCCTCCATTCTGTATATCCCCTCTTTCTCCCCTGAGTAGGGGCAAACTTAAATTTAGATCACCTTTTTTAATTGAATATTTTGATTTTTCAATTTTCTATTACTCTATTAACCCTTTCTTTCTCCAAGCATAAAGATATCCATAGATACTTTCAGGTTTTACGCCGCACATTTCCGCTATCTCTCTATTGGATTTTCCTAATTTAATCTGTGCATTATACAAGTCTGGAGTTATTTTGTTTTCTGAACTTACAATAATGTCGCCTTTACCACTGAAAACACTGGAAGTATTAAATGTTCTAGCTGCCCCAATTGTCGCCTTGACCTTTTCCGTCCCAATCTCAGCAACGTTATTCCATAGGTCTGTTACCAGTGCTGCAACCAATGAATCAATCTCTTCCTTACGTCTTGGACCGGCTATGATACGTACATCATTGCTGAATTCGCGTATGAGGTGTTCCAGGGAGTCCATTTTCTGCCGGATCAGCCATTCGTAGCTATCCCAAGACTCGCTCTCAGATGGTGTTAGCTTCCACTTAAGCGCGTCCTGCCGCCCTCTCTTAGTCGTTGAAGTAGCCATAACCGTGAACCTCCGAAGGATGTTTTTGAGCGGATTGCCCAAGGGCATCCTGCATCAGTTTTAAAAAGGTTGTCATGTCCTGATCGTTCATCCCATCCAGCAATCGAACTTCTGCTGCTTTCAACTTTCGGCCCGATGCCGCCGCTAGTAAATCAACAGCAGGGCTGATACGATTCAAACATTGCTTCTTTTCAGCTTCCAACCGTCCGGCTCTGTCCTGCTTATCGTGATATTCCGTCCAGTCCTGTTCGTCATACCAAAATCGTTCACCATGCATTTCAGTGTAAACAGCAATCCATTGCTTCAGTTCCTCATCAGACGTTTGAATTCGGTCGTGGCAGACTCCATTTAATCGCATGGCGTTGCTCTTTACTCCGCGCCCACCGCGCCCTCTTGGATAGACATGATGCGTTGTAGTGGCTTCCTGACCGCAACCACATTGACAGCGACCGCCTGTTTCTTCGATTAACTCCTTTACCACGCTTGCCGGAAACTCTGCTCGGTCCGCTTTGCTGGGATTGGATTTGTGATGTGCCAAGATGTTCTGTTTCCACTCGGCAACGGGTTTCTTTTCCTTCCGCTTTGACCGCAGGCTATTATAAGCTTTATTCTCCTTCGGTTGCTTAACCGGCTTTGGAAACATCATCTTCGCACACCACCTTTCATTTGTTTGTACTTTAATTATCATCCAATAATGCTACGCACTTACTGCGGATTTACAGACTTTCGATGTATCCGGCATCCTCCAAAACCTTGTAATGACGCTCTCTTTCTGCCTGAGAAAAACGAATAGGCAGCACACTCATAGAAGCATAGAAGGCAATTGCCTCCCTGACTTCAATAGGCTGACTCTCCAGTTCAGAGAGATTCAAAACCATAATCGGCATAACCGTTGCCCCTTTCTATTAGGTAAGGAAATTTTTCCTGATCTATTCATTTGTGAAAGAACGATATATATAAAGGCCAGCCATGCACGGCCAGCTCGTGGCGGATTTCCGCGACACTCCCCGTTAGAAGGAGTGTTTCGACCAACCCCGCAGCAGGTCCAAGGCGCGTTTGCGCTCATCAGGCGGTTAATTACGCTTTGCTGCCTTTACCAGCGCAGCCAGGCTAATTACTAATGCAGCAATACTAATGACTAGGGTTGCTGTTTGCATAGCGGTTCACCTCCTTGGAAGGCTCCGAAGGGCCTGTTATTTGCGAAGCTCAATCCGATGCTTCCAGTATTCATTGACCTTCCCCGTTGAATCCTTAATGAAATAACACCGGCGGGATTCTTTTTCAAAAATGCCATCGCGCCATTCGCCAACTTCTTCATACCATCCACCACATTTACGAAACTGAACTGCATCGCCTTGAACAAACATTCTAATTACCTCCCCGCGTAAGCTCGCCAGCATATTTGGAGGGGCTGAAGCCCCGTTTATTCGTCTGTTATGCAAAATCCTCAACGCCATCAGGTCTGTATTCAACCATGTCATAACCGTGTTCAATTTTAATTTCGCCGCCGTCAACATCGTAGTATGTGGCGCTGCACGATACAAATTTGTTTTTGCCGCCAGTGTATCCAAGCTCAACAAGTACATATAATTCAGTTTTAAGAGCCTGTAAAGCTTTCCAAGCGTGGTTCCAATCGTTTCTGGCCTGCTCATACAAAGCAACGTCAACTTTATCTCTGCTGTTGCCGATCATTGTTCTGATTTCGTCCATTGCTGCATCTTTACGAGCTACGCTTTCTTCCATTCTTGCGATTTCCGATTTCAGCGCCATTACCTTCTGGTTGTTGTTTGTCATCGTCCCTTTGTTTACAAATTCCATCTCATCCACACTCCCAAGTTTATTATTTCCTTGCCTTATGTTAAGATTGGGAGGAGGGAGCCTCTAACTCCCTCCGGGAACCTATTTACGTTTGCGTGGGCGCTTACGTGGGGTTCCTTTTTTCTTTTCCTTGCCCGCCATCCGAAGAAGCATAACTGCTGTAACCAGTTGGATGATAGCGGTTAGGAGTCCGACCCAATCTTTCATTGTTTCACCCTTTCGGAGGTTTGTTCTTCAACCTCTTAATTACATTATACACTATCGTATATACACTGTATAGTATTCTTGACGATAAATATACGGAAATGTATAATCTATATTAAAAGAGGGTGAGAGTGTGAATATCAAACCAAAGTTGCTGAAAATTTTGAAAGAACGTGGGTTGACTCAAATTGATTTAGCAGAGATGGCAGGAATAACTCAAGCCGCCGTTTCTCGATTTGACCGGAATGTCCAATATCGGATTGACCATCTATTTAAAATTTCTAAAGCATTGAATTTGCCGATTGAAGAGTTGTTTGAAGTTGAGGAGCAAGAAGGGTAAATACCCTCCTATGCTCCTTTTGTTTTTCTTGGAACTAATGCAAGACCGCGGTTTGGTATTGATCTTCTGGCAAAACCCAAATGTCTTGATGAGTAAACATGAAAGTTTCACCTTCTGCAGACATTGACAGAGCAAGTAGAATAGATTCTGCCATCCCCTGAGCAGCATCCGGCGGTACCGCATTACCGATATACTCCCGCGCCTTTGCGTCGCTACACCCCACCAACTGGAACGGTCTACCGTCAGGCAAGTGGCTCGGGAAGCCTTGCAAAGCGGCAAGCTCATATGTCGTCAGTGGCCTGTGCCATGTGCCATCCTCCGCGATAATGACCATCACGCAGCGTTCGTTGTAATCAGGAATACGTGGGTCTGCAATAGCCGAACTACCAGAATGAACATCGCCTGAACCAGTTACCGTTGTAGCTGGCTCCTCCCAGCGCTGTACCCCGTATGATCCGGACCGTGGAGAACAGCCGAGGCGTGGGTCGCTGATCGACGGCGCTCCACACTGTACATCTGTTTGCCCAAGGATCGTATTTGATGCCTGCTCCCAATCCTCGACGCGGTACGTGCCTGGGTAACGCTGGCTGCGCGGGTTAAGGCGCGGGTCTGCTACTGACTGTCCACCGCTGCCAAGTGAATCCTCTCCAGTAATGGTTTGGGCTTGCCCATCCCACGGCCTGACTGCATAGCCGTTGCTACGGCGAGAACCATCCCGCCCATTTACTCTAGGATCAGCAATGCTCGATGCTGACTGCATAATCCTAGAGGCTCCTCGCACTGCCTTGGACGGTTGGCCCCAATCTTGGACACCATACGAATCTGGATGAAGCTTCGTCTTCACGCGGGCATCAGCTATCGCAATGGCCCCGCTGCCAAATCGGGTCCCAGTTACACAAGGAGCTGGCTCATCGGTACGAACAATGCGGTATACGCTGCCGTGACGGCTCTCGCGTTCGGTCAATCGAGGATCACCAACGCATGCAGCGCCGTTGTTTGGCCGTGCTGCCCCCGTTACTGTCGGCCCCGGCTCATCATGCTTAGAGACGCGGTAAATGGCGCGGTGCGTTCCCTCACCGAATCCGGTTCGCGGGTCGTTGACGGCTGATAGGCCATTGCTGCGTCCAACTCCGGCGCCGCCTGTTACGGTCCGTCCAGGTTTGTCCCATTCATCTACCGCCCAAGCTCCGCCACGCGGCTCATGTTCAAGCCGATACTTTTCAAATTCTACTTTTTCAAGGTCGCGCCAGTCTCCCCCAGCAGGTATAAAAGCCAGCCGCTCCCATGTCTTACGCTGGAGCATTGGTAATCTGTGGAGTGGGCCGCCTTGATCTTCGTTACCTGGCATAGGCAGGATGCCGATAACATCCCCAATCGTCCGGAGTGGTTTCTTTTCCGGCAAGTAAACAAAAGCAGGCATGCGTGACTCGTTACGCGCAATGAGCAGGTATCGCTTGCGCCGCTGCCCAAGCCCGCCTATTTCACCGCAATCGTGTGTCTCGTCATTTACTGCATAACCGTACTTTTTGAGTACCTGTTTGATTTGATCCAATATTGCCTTGCCGCGAGTCATAATTCGCGGCACATTTTCCATAAGGAACAGCTTTGGTAATTCCCCGCCATAGTCTCGGCATGCCGCCAGTGATATGTCGATACCGCGTATAGTTAACCGGTTGAGCGCTTGGTATTTCTTCGTTTTGGCCGATTTCTCCGGTAGCAGCCCACTGAACCCTTTACACGGCGGCGATGTGAATATTACGTCAGGCACCTGTTCGCCGAATGCCTTCCAGATGTCCCATGGGCTAGCCTCATGCCAATCATTTGAAGGGTCCTTGCCGAAGAAATCTGTGTACTGCTGGCGGTCAAACAGATCCATTTGGACAGCGCCGCCGCCCGTTATGAGATCATAGTTTCGGCAAACAATAGGATCGGAATCAATACTACAAATAGCCTTGAATCCTGCCATTTTGCCCATATATTCAGCCCTAGCTCCTTGAAACCCTAACGAGCCTCCACCAATTCCACCGAACAAAAAAGCAACTGTATGTTGTGTTTTCATTCTTCAGTCCCCCAATTCATAAGACGGCAGCACCAATTCGTCGTTTACAATGCTGGCTTCAACTTGATTAGGATCAGCTGCGCCCCAATGTCCGTGGTCTTTCAAGATCGATGCTACTTCCGGTGCATATGGTTCATCGATGTTGACCACCAAATAAACGTTTACCGACTTGCCTTTATGAAAACGGCTTTGGTCAATCTTCCAAAGTAATTGGTTGAGCTGCTGCCGCTCCGATTCGGTAAGATGATTTTGAATGTCCTCATTTTTCACGACAGTAAATTTCTGTTCCATTCCTTCAAATACGCTCATATTCCCCGTCCTTTCTGCTGATGTTCGAAACGATCGAGTAAAGCTTTCCGTGCCTTTTTGTTTTGAACCTGCTGTTTTCTGGCATCCTTTGTAGGCATCCAAACCCCGCGATATCTGGTTATGATCTGAAGTCTGAACTCGGGAAACCTTGCTTTGAACAAACGCTTCTTAACGCTAAAGGTGGATGTTTCAACACCCTTTACGTCAATGATAACCTGTTCTCCAGTTGCGAACGTTACCCTAAAATCCGCAATGTAGACGATCTTAGGCTTGTCCTGAAGGACAAATTTCGGCTGGCATTCAATATCCAAGACCGTTCCTTCTCGCTGAAGGGAAAGCAGTTCCTGATAATAGTTCGCCTCCATCTCGCTATCAAAGGGGATGCCCTCTATGCTTAAGTTGTATTTAACAATGTCCGAGACTGTGAATATCGTTCCATCGGCAGTTACTACTACTTTCTTGTTGTTGTATTTGCTCATTAGCCTGCCGTCCTGTACGGAAGGACGAGATGCATGCTATCAGGCTCCTCGACTCCGTAAATGGTGATTGGGGATGTTGGCCCGTCAAAGCACAAACGAGCGTGTTTGCAATCAAGTGACTTTAGAGCTATGACAGCGTATTCGATGTTGAAAGTTATGGTTATCGGGTTTCCTGTAATATCAGTTGCAGAAATGCTAGCATCCGCTAAACCAGCTTCAGTTTTTGCCACAACATCAATCTGTTCTGTTAACGTCAACTTGACCTTATGAACCTTTTCATCACTTGCAACGATATCTACATTTTCAAGTGCAGTTATTAAATCCTGAACAACCACCACTGCCGTTGTAGCATGAAACGATTTCATGATTTTATCAAGGTCGGGGAAAGTCCCTTCTAAAACGCGAGTGTAAAACAATAGTCCTTTGACCTGTGCAATTACCGCCGAATACCCGAATCTGAAATTGATATCTCCGTCAGGGAGTGCTTTGAGCATAGTTGCTAGATTATCGCTACTGATGACCGTTGAAAATTGTGAATCGGACTGAATTCCAATTAAGGTACGCGACATCCGGTTTCGATCCGTTGCCGTTGCTCTTAACTTGCTGTCCTTGAATTCAAAGCTAACTCCGGTTAAAACAGGGGCGCTTGTCTTATCGGTCGCCACGGAGAAGGCTGTTTTTTTGACCGCCTTTTTAAATACTTCAGCCGGTAGTGTTATCGGTTCCGCATCAACATCAGGAATTTCGGGATAATCTTCTGTCTCCAAACCCATCAGTTTAAACTTGCTGGAGCCACTTTTAATTGTGACCTCAAGGTTCTTGATTTCAACGTCCAACACATCGCCGGACTTATTCACAATCTCAACCATTCGAGCGCCTGGGAGAACAACACTGCCTACCCTAATGCTTTGGAAATCATCTGGATCAATTGTTTCGCGGATAAAAATGAATGAGTTCCCAGCCGTCATAGACAGTCCGTTTTCGTCTGAAACAAACAAGATGCCGGAAAGAATCGGAATAAGATTTTTACTAGGTAATGCACTAGCTACCCTCTTCAAAGGGTCGAGCAGGATATGTTTATCAATGCTAAACTTCATGACTTAACCTCGCTTTCTTTCTGAACTACGTCCCTGACTATCTGCTCTAACTCCGCTTCATAGCCTCTCTGGACGTTGTATCTATGGACAAATTGGGCAACAAATCGTTTGATATCAACCGGCTTATAGATAACTGCCAAGTCCCTGATACTGCTTCTCACATCGTTGTAGTCGACATTACTTTTAGTTTTACGTTTCCGCTCAATCATCACAATCACGCCTTTCCGTCTAGTTCTCTGGCAAGCCTGCGTATTTCCTCAAGTTCTTCAGGAGTCACAGAATCGCTCTTGTAACCCTCCGCAACGATGGGTATATGAGGCTTGCTGGAGCGCCCGTAACTGGACTGCGAAGGACTCGCCTTATTGATTTGTGCAGGCTTTTCTTCTTTCCAAGGATCATCAATCCCCGATGACTTGTAGCGCTTTAGAATGCCGTCTACGTAGCTGAGTGACCTTTTCCCTGCAATAACGGCTGCTTTCATTGCTTCACAAACCCATCGCTCCCCGTACTCGTCTATCATGTATCCAATCTTATCCGCCACAACAGAACTGAGTGTTCCGAATCCTTCTGACTCGAAAAGCTTGAAAGGATTGGCCTCGCCCGTACCAGTAGTAGATGTTTTTGAAGGAGAGGGTGAAAGAGAAGGTGAAGGTGAAGGAGAAGGTGAAGGAGAAGGTGAAGCGGACATTTGCGGCTCTCCACGGCTAACTTCGGCATTCTCAACATTCTCACTCTCGGCATTTTGGTGATCTTCGGTGTTTTGCGGTGTTGTGTCGTGAATCATTGCTTTGTTTTCGGTGTTTATTGGTATTTCTCGCCATTCTGCATCCATTGGAGGGCGCGGAAACGTTGATTTTTGGTCATCGTCACGCTTTCCAGCGGCGATATACGACTGATATTTGAACCATTTGCTCTTTTTTATTGCAATGAATCTCTTGCCTTCAAACTCATAACGCATCCACAATCCAGCATTAGAAATATGTTGGAGAGCTTCGTCAACCTCTCTTACGGTTACGTCTAAGCCTGGGCAAACAAGCAATTTAAACTGCCTAGCTTCGCCGCTCATGCGTCCCCAATCGTCCATATGAGGAATTGCCCAAGTATAGAGAAGTACCGGCAATAAGCCGTATTCAGTTAAGTCCGCAATTGCGCCGTCCGCGCTCATATCTGTGCTGATGTATCTCCGACGACTCATTTGTTCATTTCACCTCCTACCTGCCTCAAGGCTTTCAAAGTTCTCGCTGAACAATCCTTATAGCCCTTGGCAATGTTTTATCCCGTTCAATCAAACCCTTAATTTCCATGCGATCCAAATGTCCATGTGTCGTAGATGGTGATATTCCAACGCCCAAAGCAATTTCACGGACAGTAGGGGGATAGCCCTTATCCTTAGCGAATGATTTAATGAACTGCAAAATTTCTTCATGCCGGTCCAATGCATTCCCCTCCTTGCTATCTTCTTTCATTTGCCGGATTCGGAATTTCAGCCAGCAATACTTTCAGATTGTATTTCAATGAATTAATGACTTCTTTATTTGATTCAAAAGCATTATTCCATCTGACCTTGTCGGCTTCCAAATCAGCTTCTTCAAGCCTCAGCTCAACAATAGCAAGTTCGGCCCGCTGGGCTTTATCCTTAGGAGCTGCAAGATATGCTTCGGCGTACACCCGCTTACGTTCAGCGTATTTCCGCTTGTAGTCTCTTACAGCGTCCGCAGCTTTGCGCCCAATTAGGATCTGAATTTCGGATAGATAGTCAATTTTTCTTGCAAGCGTAGCCGGAAACTCCTGACTGCATTGATCAGCAAGGTAATATAGCTGTCCGATTGTTAACTGCTTGTCCTGCGTCAATGCAGTCACTTCCTTTCACTGTCAGAAGGGTAAGTCATCGGGGTTAATGTCTATCGGGCGACCATCATCCTTGAAAGGATCATTACCAGTTCGGTTTCCACCGCTGTAGGATGAGCCGGACGAGTTATCTCCGCTGCCGAAGCCACTTGAATTGCCGCCACTGTTACCTTGTTGTGGCGCTCCAATCTCGCGGTTGGACTCCAGGAACCGTACATTATCCGCAATGACCTCCGTAATGTATACTCGTCTTCCCTCGTTGTTCTCGTAATTTCGGACATTGATTCTTCCCTCAACTGCCGCCAAGCGCCCTTTGCGGAGATAATTTGCACAATTCTCCGCAAGTTGCCGCCATGTGACTATTGGAATGAAGTCCGCTTCGCGCTCTCCGTTGCCACTTGTAAACGGACGGTCAACTGCCAGTGTGAAACCTGCTGTTGCTACTCCGGCTGGCGTATAACGAAGCTCAGGGTCACGTGTGAGCCTACCAATCAATATGACTCTATTAAGCATGGCAACCTCCTACTTGATGCCCATAAGCGTGGCAAGCGTTTTGCATATGGCTGATTTATTTTTGAGCGTTATAGCATCTGGCAGTTTGAAACTGTACTCCGCTGCGATTGATTTGATTACCATATCATCGGATGACATTAAATCTGCCAGTGTTGAGGGGCGTTTTGGTTTAACTTCATTATTTGAAACCTCATCATCAGACGATTTATCATCCGGTTCCTCATCTTCGTTTAGAATGGCATTTGGAAGCTTAAACAGCATGTTTTTAACCTCTGATGCTTCCGTTTTGGTTAGATTCGCCGGATCGTTGTGAATGATGCCACCAGATTCAGCCTTGTAAAACTCGCGGAGTTTCGTATCTTCAGTAAATCCTTTCGTGGACGCAAGCGATTTGAGCATTTGATACCCCTTGGAATCAATGATTTTCGCTCTACCTCCAATTGGAGTCTTCAATTGATCATTCCGCGCTGCGCCGGTTGTCATGTCATCATCCAATGTTCCAAGGTAGGCATCAGCCCCTACGCCCAAGAATGACGTTGCCCGCTTAATTCCTTTGGTTAGGCATCCCTTCCGCGCCGATCCTTTTTCAAGGCTTTCGTGGTCTGAAGGGATCGGCTCCAACTCATGGACGGTCAGCCATTCCCATTGCTTGGATTCTGGATTCAAGTCCCGATATCCGATTTGCAGAACAATTTCGCAACTGGACGTAAACTTGACGTATCCGCCCGCCGTAGCCGTTTCCTCGCACTCTTCGTCTACTGCCTTCCAACGCCATTGAGTCGGGCCAAATACCCAATTCATACGGTCAATGTGTGCCTGATAGGAGTATCCGATTGAGTCATAGCCCTTACCTGTCTCCGCAGCCGTTGCAGACTGTATAGCGGCGCTGTTGAGCGGCATACGGAGCAATGGGAGCAGTTTGTTTATATCAGATGGGGTAAAGGGGGCTTGGATCGGGATCTCGATTCCCACCGCCTTAGCCGCCTCCTGCAACCTCTCAATTTCGCTTAATGGAACTTGAATTTCATTCATAGGATGATTCCTCCCCAATAAAGGACGCTCTAAATTGATCAGAAACAACAGAAAGAGGTTGTCCAGCAACAAAACGAGCTTCAAAGTGCTGAACGTCTGGTTGATCATATGTTTCAATGGACTCTCCATAATCCACGAATACTGGATACTCCGATTTCGTAAGCTTGCGAACCAAGTTTGAAAACTCCAGAAAGCAAAGAATCTCTTCCGATGTAGACAGTAGCCGGACTTCCTTGCCGTCAAATGTCGCCTTGAACGCTGGCTTCATTTCGCCAGTGCTTTTCACGATTTCGAAAAGCCGGATAGATGCGCGGTTCAAATGCACCGAAACAGTTTCCAATTGCATCTCGCAACGCTTGATGTTGAAAACCTTCACGGCGGCAATAAGCTTTTCAGTATTTTCTATAACCTTCATCGCTTGTGTCTTCTCCGCCAGCAGTTCGCGTTTCCGGCTCTTGGCACCGTCTTTCGCTTCCTTCATAACTTGTACCCGCATGTTGTGCTTATTGGTGATATCAAGCTTGTCTTCCAGCGCTGACAGTTCATTACGCAACGAGAAAAGTGTTTCTGCGTTGGTGCCGTTAAAGGCCGCTGTCGCCGCTTCATTGGCTTTTTCAATATCCGCGATGTGTTCTTTGGCTTCCTTGATTTCAGCGTTGTTCACGGCCATCTGCTTGCTGATTGCTTCATTCTTGGTATTGGCATCCGGCGCAAGATCAATTTCATGACCGCAATTAGGACATGCCACGGTATTGGCATCAAAAGAAAGTTTCTCGTTCAAGAGTTGGTTGTCATTTTCCAGCTTGCGGATAAGTCCCTCTAACTCGTCTGTATCCTGAAGCTTTGGTTTTGCTGACTCAATTGCGGCGATTGATGATTTCAAAAGATCAATTTCAGAGGTATCAACCTCAATGGCATCAGGGATATCAGCATCCAGAGCAGCTTGTACTTCTTCCAGCCGTCCAGAGATGAGCAACAGTTCTTCTTTTTGCTCCTTCAGGTACTGCCGCTGAGTAGTCATGTAATAGTTGGGATCGATAAGGCTCTTGCCCGTCAACAGTTCAGCTACAAGCGGATCTTCTTCAGCCAACACTTCCAACACTGTCTCCTGCTTAGGAGTAGGGATGAGGGGAACAATCTCTTGCTCCAGTTCCTTGTCCGTCATCCGTAGCAGATAATGAGGAAGAAATGAGGCTAAGAAATGGGCACGGTTGCCTATAATGGTATCAATCATGTCCTGAGGACTTGCTGCCCCATTAATGAAAAGTGTGTTTTCCGTCTTGCCTTTCAACTTCAGCACGCGGCGCTCGATCACAAAAAGACCGGCCTGCGTGTCCAAATGAATGATAATGCTGAATTCATTGCTGTCTTTGTTCATCAAACGGTCCGCTGCTCTTTCCTTGCCGAAACGATCAGTACCCGCTATGCAAAAGGCGATTGCCTCCCCAATAGAGGATTTCCCAAGGCGATTCCTGCCAACAATCAGGTTGGATTTATCAAAATGAAAGCAATGGTAGCCCTCAAAAATGCGGAAGCCCTTAACCTCGACTTTACGAATAAACATTTACAATTCTCCCTCTCGTATGATAATGTGAGGGTAATATCATGCGATCAAACAAGATATTACCCTTGAAAAGTCTGCCCGCCAGCAGGCTTTTCCTCGTTTTCAAGACCATATTTCTTTTCAAAAAACTTCTGATATTTATCATGAAAATCTTTCTTCGCTTTTTTAAACTTCAATGCCAGCAAAAGATGCTGATCTCCCTCAAAGGTTTTTCCTTCCTCATAAAATGCAATCGCCTTACTCGCTAAAGCTACAGCAGCAAGCTCAATTTCTCTTCCGTCCAATTCCACACAAGCGTTTGATGGTAACAAGGAATGAACCTCCCTTCTTAGCCCGACTATAGAATTCATTCCGCTCGGCAGGCGTTAGGTACTTCTGAACCTTTACTACAGTCTTCAACCTAGAAACACCACCCATCCTATCAGAATTAGGATTAATAGAGGCAAGCCAACCAACATAGATAGGTAGTCCTCAGTATCCCCGCCGCGAATGATCTCCTTGATTTCCTCAAGAAGCTTCATCCGGCTCAACCTTTTCGTTCAGATAAGCCTTTTTAATGTGCTGGGCATAATAGCGGCCAATTGATTCCGAAGACATCAGTTCGGCGTGAACTTCCGCCGGAACATCCTGATAGGCATAGATCGTCGCCTTGCCTTTAAAGCGGATGAAAAGTGTCTCGGTAACTCCGGCATAACCGACAGCAGCAACATTGCTTGATTGGACTTCAACCATTTCAGGATTTTTCATCAGATGTAGTCCTCCGGTCTGAAAGTTTTGACGAAGTGAACGGCATCATCGAAATCCACTCGCCGGATGTGGGAGTATTTCGCAACCTCAAAATGCTCCTTCATCTTGCTCCAAATCATTCGGCGGTATTTCCCAACCAGCGCCTTAAACTCCAAATCTGACTCCTTGTAACGATCTTTTGTCAGTCTGGCAGAGGTTTTTCTTACTGCATCTTGAAGGTCATAGCATTCCCGATCCGTCAAGGTAACGCTATCCCGAACCTCCTGAACCATGATTTGGACTTCCTCGTATTTTTCAGCAACATCTTCTTTTATTTGCCTCATACCATCGAGCAGTGTTCTAAGCGCCAAACCCTGACTTTCAGTAAGTTGCAATTGCCTTTCGGCCATAGCTATCAAATCTGTACTCATTCTTTACCTACCACCTTTCTACTATTAATTGCTGGACGGAGTTGATCAACAAACGTCTGAAGCATATCCAAGCTTTCAGACAACCGTTTTTTTTCGCTGCTGCTTGCGGCTGATATGGCTCCGAGGTTATATGAAGTAATTCCAACGGTTTGAAGAAACTTTTTAACGTGGATGCTGAACTGAATCGTATTGACGTCTGCTTCATACTTTAGTTTTTTGAGCCTGGCTGCTTCCTGCTGCTCATCAAAATCATCCGCTTGCTGAAGCTCCAACGCCTGTAGCTTGTCCTGCGCCGATTTGAGCCCTTCACGTAGATTTCGTGAAATGAATTCAGCATTCTCAAGCTCTTGCTTATGCTTGGATTTCAATTCATCCTCTTTCCGCTTCAGTAGATGTAGCTTTTCCTGCTCCTTCTGAGTAAGCAAAAGGTCTGTTTCTTCTTGATGACGTTCTACAGCGGCTGAAACAGCTTCCTCCAATTGATCCGCAGGGATTGCGCCTTTGAAACGTTGTTGCAGTTCGTACAACTCAGATTCAGCTTGTTCTGCCCTCTCCTCCGCTTCGAGCCTTTCCCTTTCAAGTCGTTCCCTCGTCTCAACAAACGCCTTATGTGTCGATATTAAGCCGCTGTCGAGCTGCTGGATGATCTCCGGCGTAGCATTCTCCATAATGTATTTAGCCTTATCGTATTGCTTACCGCTACCGAATCCGGTCTGCTCCGCGACGATATCCCTGACCTGTCCGGACTGCTCAGGTAAATTTTCCTTACCAGCCATCCGTTCCTTAGCTTTCAGGCGCTCTACCTCCTCCAGCCTCCGGCCCCATTCAACGCGCTCCGAAAAGGTGAATTCCTTCCGATGCTCATTTTCCGATATTTCAAGTCGCAGTTGGTGTTCTGCATCAGTAGCATCAAGTACACGGACATCGATTTCTTTCAATCCAAGTGACATATGCGCCCGCAGCCGCCGTTCACCAGCGATAAGCCGGTAGTCAGATGTCACCGCAATTGCGTTAATCAAACCGTTCTGTTTGATATCAGCAGCCAGTTCTTCCACATCGCCAAAGTCCTTGCGGATGCGGTCACTTACTATGATTTTTTCTATTGATAAGAGCAATTTGATTCTCCTTTCTATATTTCCACTAATGCTCCATGATAGAATAGTCATGAAGACACCGACTGAATTAGGAGGATAAAAATGACAGATAATCAAAACAAAGAGTGTTACAAATGTGGATATAACGACCACATGATTAATGCAGACTACTGTCAAAATTGCGGTTTTGAAATTGATGGGAATCGTTGTCCAGATAGTCACTGCATCATGAATAATGGAGAATCAACACCTTTACCAGATACAGCTTGTTATTGTCCTTATTGCGGGAGTAAGTCAACATACTTTGAACAAGAATTTATTTCGCCTATAAATGTACGTCCACAAAACGCACAGTAATTAGGGGCGCCTTTGTAATTAGCTTCCTTCTTACACCTAAAGCACTTCAGCAATCGGGGAGTGCTTTTCTCATTTGACATCCTGTATACTCTCCTTTCTTTTATGAGGATTTTAAAATCTTTTCTGATTCAACCAATTCATTGCCGGACGCGACACGGGAAACTTCCTCAATTTTTGCTTCCTGTTCGTATTTCCGACGAATTGCAGTCGCCATGATATTTAGGAACTGTTGCTCATACTCTTCAAGTTTCCGCATGCAGATTAACTCCTGGGCCAAAAAAATCTATTAGCTCCGATTCCAGTCTCTCCAATTCGTCTTGAATCGTAAGCGGCGATACATTGAGTTCACTCATTCTTTGAAGGATCTGTTCTGATGAGTTCATAAAAATGCCTCCTTACATTCCAGCCACAAGAGCCTCGATGATGTCTTTAGGAACAACTTCTTTGTATTTCGCAACCGCTAGTTGCGTATAAGTGATGTCGGAAACTGGCGCTAGAACCTCTGTTAGTATTTTATTTACTTCATCTGAAGCAGGTGGCATATGGCCTGTACACAATTTACTTATATATGACCTCGAAATCTTCCCGCCTCTTTTCTCGCATTTATCAGCAATTTGTCCATATGTCCATCCACTAGAAATGATGGCATCACTAAGTATGTTGGAGTATCTCAAATCTTCCCCTCCCTTCGTTTAGTATTTACTGAAACATTACGTTAACTAAATACTAGAACATGTTTTTGTTTCAGTCAATAGTTAACAAAGAAAATGTGTTGACTTTTTACTGAAACATTTCTAAAATTAGTTTATAGGTTAATTCGGAAGTGCACTGTTAGGAGGATTTTTGTTGAAAAAGTATTCGGAATTGTTGAAAGAGTACATTAAAGATTCGGGGCTTACCTTACTTGAAATAGCAGAGGCATTAAAAGAACATAACTTCAATATTAGTAAGGGTTATATAAGTCAACTTCAAAACGGCAAGACAGAGCGTCCTGCAACTGATGAATTGACACGCGCTTTATGTAAGGTTCTAAACGCTGATGCAGAAAAACTATTGACCGCCTCACTTATCGAAAAAGCTCCAGCGGAAATAAAGGAAAAAATGGTTAGATTCTACGCGTTAAAAGAGTTGCAAAATCAATACAATGCTACTTTGAAGGTGAGTGAAGCAAATTCGACTTATATCCATCACGATTTACAAAAATTACCCATCCTTAATTCGATTACATCAATTGAAAATGAACAAACTGACGAATTTGTTTATGTAGACATGCCCAAAAAAACAACACGAAACTTATTTGCTCTTAGAGTTAAAGGGGACTCTATGATCGGTGATTTGATCAATGATGGAGACATCGTTATATGTGAGTCTGTAAAGGAGGTGCTTCCAGATGCGATTGCTGTAGTTTCAATTAAAAGCGACGCCGCTAGTCTTATGAGGATAAACAAGCAAAACGACTTGAGTATACTCATTCCGTCGAACCCTAAATATCAACCGGCTGTAATGCCTAGTAGTGAAACGAAGGTTTGGGGAAGGGTAATTGAAGTTAGGCGAAAACTTTAAATGGGGTGTGTATGAGTTATGGTGGTTGAGGCAAGGGCGTTATTTAAACTTGAAGAAGAAATAGAGGCTATCGGATATATACGACAAAGTGAAGAGAGATCGGATAAAAAAGATATTTCGGAGCAAACACAATTAAAACAAATCATTGGTTTTTGTGAGCTTAATAATTGGAAATTAGTAAAGGTTTTCAAAGACATAGATTACTCAGGTTTCAAATTCAGTTACACAAAACGCCCTGGGATGATGGACGCGCTTGATTATGCAAATAAAAATTCAAAAGTAAAGAAGTTTGTTATCTTCAATTTATCACGCTTAACTCGACGGAGAAATGATTTCTCTTTAATCTTTGAATCATTAAAAAAAATGGAGATCGACCTTTGTTCTGCTGCTGAATTCCTAGATTTTTCAACACCATCTGGACGCCTTGTTGCCAACATGTTTGTTGATTTCAATGAGTACCATAGTGACAATTTGAGCGATATTACATTAAGCACGAAAAAGACCAATGCAGAAAAAGGCCGGTGGAACGGTGGGCCTTCGCCATTTGGTCTTACTAAAATTAATGATGTTTTTGTTGCAGACGGCGAAAACTCTGTGTGGGTTAGAAAATCTTTTGAAATGGCGCTTCAGGGAAAAGGCCCCTACTTAATCGCTAAGCACTTAAACCAAAAAGAAATTCTTACGAAAACAGGGGTTGAATGGTCTGCTCGTCGAGTCAGATACATGCTGTCAAATCCAACCTATGCAGCAATGCAAGAGTGGGACGGTTCTTTTTACCCGCTATTGGGATTTGAAAAATTGGTTTCGTGGGATGATTTTCAGTACATTCAGAAAACACTATTCGGTGAAAATAAAGCGTGGAAAGGAAAACAAAGACAATTGCTATCAACTATACTTACTTGCCCAGTCTGCGGCGGAAAAATGCATTCGCGGATGACAACTAATAAAAAGCAGCGCAGATATGTTTGCAGTAGAAAGTATGCGGAAAAGGGCTGCTCAAGTCCCATATTTGATACCCCATCACTTGATGCTGCAATCATTAAATTGATTCATAATGTTAGCCAACAAAGATTTAGTCCTGGGCAACTTGGGATGTCGTTATCAGCGGCAAACGAAGACGTTCATTCCACAATGACTGATCTGCACAACGAATATGAAAAAATAGAAAAAGCAAAACAACGAGTTTTTGACGATTTCTATATTGATCAAAAATTGAGTGAGGAACAGTATGTAAAATCCATGAAACGTTACGATGAAATGTTAGCTGGTATTCAAAAAAAAATCGAGAAAATTCCATTACCTAAAAGTAATTCATACGGTGACTATGGCGACTTATTAAGTCAATTTGGTGATTTGATTCAAAATGATTTAGACGAAATAGAAAAGCGGCTTGTTGCTGAACTCCTGATTGAAAAAATTGTACCGAACAAAGATGTTTCAGTGTCTTTCAAGTGGGGAGAAACATTTTATGTTAGTTCAGTGGATTGTAAAAAAAGAGTTGGTACGGTTTATTATTTCTAAAAAAAGAAGCCACTCATAAGAGCGGCCATCGCCAATTCAGACGATACAGTTTTAGGATAGGAGTGGAGAGAAACCATACTGTACTTTTATTATATGTATACGCTTCCATTTTGTCAATAAGCGTTTTCATTTTTTTAAAAGAAAAAAGGATTCTCAAGAAAGCAAAGGCTTACTCGGAAGAATCCTTTGTCCAGCAGCGCTCCACCTCAGTCGAAGTCAAACACTGATTTTTTATTTTGTGCCCAAAAGCAGATTTATTGATGAACGTCGTACCCTCTTTCGCCTAATAAGGCAATCGCCAGGTCCAGCTGATCCTGATTGCGGAAAGAAAGCCGCAAAATGCCGGGGACGTCTTCCCTGCTTTCGATAATTTGCAAATTGCTAAGATTGATTCCGCTGTTGCCAAGCTCAGTAGCAATCCGGCCGATTATGCCGGGATGATCCGGCACATCCATGTAGCAATCGTAGACGGAATGAATCATGCCTTTGCGCCTTTCCGGCATCCGGCTGCGGAACTCGCCCGCTTCACGGAAGGCTTGCTCAACCGCTTTCCCATCCATCGCCTCCAGCTGATCGGCAAATTTCGCCATTTCCGCATTCCAGTCGCGAAGCAGACGCAGCAGCACATCGCGATTGTCCAGCAGGATATCGCGCCAGAGAGGCGGATCGCCGGAAGCGATGCGGGTAATATCGCGGAAACCGCCCGCGGCCAAATTTTCATAAACGCCGTTGCCATTGTTGTAGCCCTTGATTTGATTCACCAGCGCCACCGCAATGATATGCGGCAAATGGCTGATCGCGCCAACGACATTGTCATGGGAGTCCGAATCAAGCGTTACAATATTGGCTCGCGTATGCGTGAGCAGCTCCTTCAGCCGATCCAGCGCTTCGGAGGAAATCGACTCATCCGGAGTCAGCACATAAAAGGCGTTTTCCAGCAAATGATAGGATGCCGCCTCCACGCCGGAGCGCTCGGAGCCCGCCATGGGATGGCCCCCGATAAAGCAGGCTTCGCCCAAATCCAATGAACGTGCATAGGCCGCGACGGAGGCTTTAGTGCTTCCTACATCGGTAATGATGCAGCCTGGCTTTAACTTATAAGCGCTTATTTTGTCCAGATATTCCGCCAAATTGCCCACCGGTACGCAGAGGAAGATAAAATCGGCTCCGGTTACCGCTTCTTCAATGGAAGTAGTGCCTTCGTCAACGACCCCCCTTTGCAAATATTTCTCCACGGAGGAAGCACGGTGGGAATATCCTGTTACCGTGATCCCCGGTTTACCTTTCAGACACAGAGCGATGGAGCCGCCGATCAGGCCGACTCCAAATATAGATACTTTTATCATATGAATTTTTCTACACCGTCACTTCCTGAATGACTTGCTCCAGAGCCGCGATAAACTTTGCGTTTTCCTCCGGAGTGCCTACCGATACGCGAACATGGTTCGGGTATTTCGCCCAGCCCGAGCGCACTATAATGCCGCGTTTCAGCAAACCGGCAAAAATATCGCCCGAAGGACGTTTGGCGTCAAACATAATAAAGTTTCCGTGCGCAGGGAAATAAGACAAGCCGAGCCTGTCAAAATGGCCCCTCATGTAGGCCAGACCTTCCAGGTTCTGTTGCCGGCTGCCTGCAACAAACTCGTCATCGCGAAGCGAAGCTTCGGCAGCAGCCTGTGACGGCCGCGTCGTATTAAACGGCTCTCTCACTTGATTGATCGAGCGAATAACGTCAGAATGACCGACGCCGTAGCCGATGCGGAGCGCCGCCAAGCCGTAAATTTTGGAGAAAGTCCGTAATACAACCAGATTAGGATATTGATTCAGAAGTCCCACTCCATCGCTATAGGACGGGTCATCGACAAATTCACCGTAAGCCTCGTCCAGCACCACCATTACATGACCCGGCACCGCTGCCAGGAAAGCAACAAGCTCGTCGTTGCTAACGATAGTTCCTGTCGGGTTATTGGGATTGCAGATCCATATAATTTTGGTCCGGTCGGTAATGCGGGCAAGCATCTCCTGCAGATCATGTTTTCCGTCAATCAGCGGCACATCGATGATAACGGCATTTTCGACCTCCGCGTTATGTCGGTATTGCGAGAATGTTTCGTCTGCCATAATCGTTTCATCGCCCGGAGCCAGAAACGCCCTGGCCAGCATCAAAATAATTTCGCTGGAGCCCGCTCCAAAAATAATTTGGTTTGAAGCGACGCCAAGCCGTTCCGCCAAAGCAGCGGTTAGGGAAACACTGGCTCCGTCGGGATATATGTTGGATCTGGACAACTCCTGAATCGCGGCTTCTCTTGCGAGTGCGGAGGAACCTAGCGGATTTTCATTGGATGCCAGCTTGATAACTTCGGTTAATCCCAGCTCGCGCTTCACATCTTCAATCGGCTTGCCTGGCTGGTAGACAGGCAAATGGACAATATTGCTTTTAGGCTGCATGCGCCGTTCACCTCTTCAACTTATTAGTCGGCAATCAACTATTCCCCATTGTCTCATATCTCTTTCACGATTTAAAGTAGAAAAACAAGCAAAAATAGGAGTTTTGTCGGAACTCATCACTGGAAAGAGCCAAACCAAAAATGGGCTGCAAAGCCGACGTGGAATGCCGTGCCTGCAGCCCTGTATGCAGTTATGTCATGAAATAAGCAACAATAATGAAAAGCCTGCTAACTTATCCCTTTAGCTGTGAGACAAATTGGCCGATTTTTTGCAAGCCTTCCGCTTTGGTAGCCGGCTGTTGCAGCAGCGGCAGAGATTCCTCGATCACACGGACGATCGCGCTGCCAACGACAACGCCGTCGCAGAGCGACTGGAATCGTTCTACCTGCTCCCGGTTGGAAATGCCAAACCCGATGCTGATAGGCAAATCGGTCGCTTCCCGGACCGTCTCCAAAAACTGGTCGATACCGCTGTGAAACTCTGCGCGGACTCCCGTTACGCCAAGCGAGGATACACAGTAAACAAATCCTTTTGCCCGCTTTGCAATGGCGGTTACGCGGTCGCGCGAAGTTGGCGCAACAAGCGGAATGAGATGAATGCCGCTGTTCTCCGCCATCGTCCGAACCTCGCTGTCCTCCTCCAGAGGCAAATCAGGAATAATCAGTCCGCTGATTCCTTTTTCCTTCACCAGCTCAAAAAACGATTCCAGCCCAAATTGCAGCACCGGGTTGTAATACGTAAACAGGATTAACGGAATGGTTACGCCTTCCGCTCTTGCCCGTTCTGCCATCAGAATGCAGTCGCGGAGCGTAACGGAACCCCGAAGCGCCCGCTCGGAAGCGCGTTGAATAACAGGGCCATCCGCAAGAGGGTCGGAATAAGGGACGCCTAGCTCGATCAGATCCGCCCCGGATTGCTGCAACTGCTTCAGGATATCAAGCGACAGGTCAAGATCGGGGTCGCCTACCGACACAAACGGTATCAGCGCAGTTTTGCCTTCCTCGCGAAGCCTGGCAAACGTTTGATCAATGAGATTCATGTTCCGCGCCTCCCAAATAACCCATAATAGCTTCTACATCCTTGTCGCCGCGACCAGACAGGTTTACAACAACAACCTTGTCTTTATCCAGCGTAGGAGCCAGCTTAAGTGTCTGCGCAATAGCATGCGCAGACTCAAGCGCCGGAATAATGCCTTCCGTGCGGGACAGCAGCTGCAGCGCCTCCAGCGCCTCTGCGTCCGTAATCGGCACATATTCGGCACGCCCGGAATCTTTCAAATAGGCATGTTCGGGTCCAATGCCGGGATAGTCCAATCCTGCGGAAATGGAATGCGCGGGCAGCACCTGGCCATGATTGTCCTGAAGAACGTAGCTCAGCGAGCCTTGGAATACGCCATGGCGCCCCTTGGCCATCGTTGCCGCATGCTCATTGGTGTCTACGCCGCGTCCGGCAGCTTCGACGCCAAGCAAACGTACATTTTCGTCGTCTACAAAAGGATAAAAAATGCCCATGGCATTGCTGCCGCCGCCAACCGCCGCCACGACATAGTCCGGCAAACGGCCCTCCGCTTCCAAAATCTGAGACCGTGCTTCATCACCGATTATTCGCTGGAAGTCGCGCACCATCATAGGATAAGGATGCGGCCCGGTGACAGAGCCCAGAATGTAATACGTATCCGTGACGTGGCTAACCCAATAACGCAACGTTTCGTTGCAGGCATCCTTCAGCGTCCGGGTGCCGGAGGTTACGGGCACGACTTCGGAGCCCAGCAGATTCATGCGGAACACATTCAGCTGCTGGCGCTTCATATCCTCCTCGCCCATAAATACTTTGCATTCCAGGCCCAATAAAGCCGCAATCGTTGCGGAGGCAACGCCGTGTTGTCCCGCTCCCGTTTCGGCGATGATTTTTGTTTTGCCCATCCGTTTGGCCAACACGCCTTGCCCGATCGTGTTGTTGATTTTGTGCGCGCCCGTATGATTCAAATCTTCGCGTTTGAGATATACTTTGGCTCCGCCAAGATGCTCCGTTAACCGCCGCGCATAATAGAGTGAGGTTGGACGGCCGGAATAGCGGTACAGAAGTTCTTTAACTTCGGCCTGAAATGATTCGTCCTTGGCATAATGCGCATAAGCCTCCTCCAGCTCCAGGAGTGCGTTCATCAAAGTCTCAGGCACATATCTGCCGCCAAACTTGCCAAACCGACCGCTGCTGTCCGGTACTTGTGTCATGACTGTATCACCTTTCTCACAAATGCTCTTATTTTATCGATATCCTTGGCGCCGTCAGTCTCCACTCCGCTGGAGACATCGATCCCATCCGGGTTGTATTTCCTCAGCAATTCCTCCACAGTTTCCTCGCGGAGGCCGCCCGCCACATAAAGCGGAACGCCTGCTTGCTTCGCTGCTTCCTTGTATTCCTCAATAACCATCCAATTAAATGGTTGTCCCGTTCCGCCTCCCGGCGCATCGATCAAGCAAGCGTCGATTGCTCCTTGATAGGGCAGCAGTTTTTTTTCCGCATTACCCTGCACCGCACCATCCCCAGCCGCGGTTTCCTTAATGGAAATGACTCTCCATACAGAGATATCTGGATGCCGTGTTTTGAGTTCCCTGCAATATTGGGGCGTTTCATCGCCATGCAGCTGTACAACATCCAGCGGCGCGATGTCCAGAATGCCGTCCAGCTCTGAAAGAGAGGCGTTGACAAATACGCCTACCGTTCGCGGCGCAGCTCCTCCGGCTCCGCTGATTCCATATACGCTCTGGATCAACAAAGCTGCTTCTTCAGCGCTTACCCTTCTTTTGCTCGGGGCGAACACAAAGCCGATCTCATGAATGGGCAAACCGTCCATCTGGGCAATGGTGGCCGCATCCTTCAAACCGCAAATTTTGATTCGGGTTCCCCGGCTTGTCATCTCTTTACCGGTCCCATCAAGCTTTCAACGGCTTCGCCGACATTAGGCTGGCGCATAAAATGCTCGCCGATCAGCACCCCTTGCGCACCAATGGACTGCAGATACGCCATATCCTCGTTTCCTGCAATGCCGCTTTCGCTAATAACCAGCACATTGTCAGGAATTGCGCCAATCAGCTTTTCCGTTGTTTTCAAATCCGTCACGAAGGATTTCAAATCGCGGTTGTTAATGCCGACCAGCGTTGCTTTGTCCATACACAAGACGGCATCAAGCTCTTCCTCGTTATGAACCTCCACCAATACATCCAAGCCAAGCGACTTGGCCAAATCGTGAAATTCCTTTAACTTATCAGAGGACAAAATGGCGGCAATCAGCAATATCGCATCCGCGCCAATCAGCCTGGCTTCATAAATTTGCCTATAATCGATCGTAAAATCTTTGCGCAGCAGCGGAAGAGCGACCGCCTCCCGCACCTGGGTCAAATAGTCATTGGCCCCTTGAAAATAATCTTTGTCCGTCAAAACGGAAATGCAGTCCGCACCGGCGGCTTCGTAGGACGCTGCCAGCGTGACGGGGTGAAAGTCCTCCCGAATGAGCCCTTTGGAGGGGGAGGCTTTCTTTACCTCGGCGATTAGTCCCATCTCGCGATTGCGGCGGCCGGCAGAAAGCGCGTTTTCAAAACCCCGGCAGGGCTGAAGATCCGCAATGCGCCGCTCGCAATCCGCAAGCCAGAACGATGAGGCAAGCTCCTCTACCTCCGCTTTTTTAGTGGCAACGATTTTATCCAGAAACATGGGCCAACTCCCCTGTCATTTGAATTAACTGCTCTAGCTTGGCGGAAGCTTTGCCCGTATCGATCACCTGGCCTGCAAGCTTTACTCCTTCGGCGATTGACGACGCCAAACCGCCGATATAAATGCAGGCGCCGGCATTAGCGAGCACGATATCGCGGTAAGCCCCGGTTTCCTCGCCAAGGAATACGCGGCGAATGAGAGCGGCGTTAACGGCTGCTTCTCCGCCTTTTACATCGTCTATGGAATACCGGGTAAGCCCAAGCTCCTCCGGCGTTATATCGAAAGTCTTTACTTCGCCGTTTTTCAGCTCGGAAACTTGCGTCGGCGCTGAAATGCTGATCTCATCCAGACCATCGTGGCTGCTCACAACAAGCGCCTGGCGCAAGCCAAGCTCGCCCAGCACCTCGGCGATGGTTTCCGTGCGGGAGCGGTCGTACAGCCCCAGCAATTGGCGGTCGGCTCCCGCCGGATTGGTGAGCGGGCCCAGCATATTAAAGATGGTGCGCACTCCAAGCTCCCTGCGAGGTCCCGCTGCATGCTTCAGCGACGGATGATACAGTTGGGCAAACATAAAGCAGATGCCGATTTGCCGGAGGCATGCCGCCGCGGCTTCCGGCGACAAATCCAGCTTGACGCCTAGCGCCTCCAGAACATCCGCGCTGCCGGATTTTCCCGACATGGCCCGATTGCCGTGTTTAGCCACTTTGATGCCCGCTGCCGCCGCAATAATGGACGAAGCCGTTGAAATATTGAACTTATGGATGCCTGAACCGCCGGTTCCGCATGTGTCCAGCAGCTCCTCATATTCCGTTACGACGTGGCTGGAATGCTGACGCATCGCCGCGGCAAATCCCGTTATTTCATCTTTCGTTTCGCCCTTCATCCGCAGCGCGGTGGCAACGCCGGCAATTTGCGCCGCAGTCGCTTCGCCGCTCATGATGCAGCTCATCACCGTCGTTGCTTCATCCCTGCCCAGGCTGCGCCCTTCCATCAAAGCTCCAAGCGCTTTTTGCATTGTAAGTGGAGAACTCATATCAGGCATTCTCCCTTCCGGCATGAACTTCGTAATCGTAATTAAGGGAAGAATCGGAACGCTGCTCCTTTGCAGTCGAAGAAGGCTGGCCAAAGCTGGCTTCTGCCGCACGAATAGCCTTTAGCAGCGCTTTAGCTTTATTCACCGTTTCCATATATTCATTTTCGGGAACGGAATCCCATACAATACCCGCCCCGCTCTGTACATAGGCTTTTCCGTTTTTGAAAATAATCGTCCGGATCGTGATGCACGTATCCATCGTGCCGCCGAAGCCCAAATAACCGATTGCGCCAGCATAAGCCCCACGCGCCTCGTTCTCAAGCTCCGCGATAATTTCCATCGCGCGCAGCTTGGGCGCTCCCGATACGGTTCCCGCAGGCAGGCATGAAATGAAGGCGTCGAAAAAATCTTTGTCCGGGCTCAGCTTGCCCGAAACATTGGATACAATGTGCATGACATGAGAATAACGTTCGATCTCCATAAACGAATCGCATTTTACTGTTCCAAAACGCGAAACACGTCCGATATCGTTGCGGCCCAGGTCCACCAGCATCAAATGCTCCGCCCGTTCTTTCTCGTCCGACAGCAGATCGCGCTCCAGCGCTTCGTCCTCCTCTGGCGTCGCGCCGCGCGGCCGTGTGCCCGCAATCGGCCTTGTCTCTACATGATCGCCGCGAATTTTGACCAGCGCTTCCGGCGAAGTTCCTACAATGATCTCTTCCCCCATCTTCAAATAATACATATAGGGGGACGGATTCATCGTCCGCAAGACGCGGTATACAGCCAGCGGATCCACTTCCGTTTCAATGCTGAATCGCTGCGACAGCACCACTTGGAATATGTCGCCCGCTCGGATATATTCCTTTGCGCTTTCAACGTTGGCGATAAACTGTTCCTTGGTCAAATTGGATTGCACATTGCCAAGCTCGGGGTCCAGCGGATAAGTCCCGCTAATCGACGGAAGCGACTTCATCGGCTCTCTGAGCCGGCTAATCAATCCTTCCAGCTTGGTCGATGTTTTATTATAGGCTGCTTCGATTTCGGCATCGGTCGCGCCTTCCGGGATATGGACATTGCCGATAATTTGCAGCTGCTGTTTGAAATGATCGAATACGATAACCTGATCGCAGAACATAAATTGCAGATCGTCCATGCCTAGATCGTCTGTGCTGTGCGGAGGCAGATTTTCGTAATATTGAAGCAGATCATATCCGAAAAATCCGATGGCGCCTCCCGTAAACGGCGGCAGTTCCGGCAAAGCCGGACTTCTGAACGAACGCAGCTTGGCTTTTAGCAGCTCAATCGGCTTGTCGTTCAGAACCGTTGTTTCTCCGCCGTGCTCCAGCACCATTTTACCGTTTTTGCCATGCAGCTTCAGAAAAGGGTCGCTACCGATAAAGGAATACCGCGCCCATTTGGCGCCGCCCTCTACGCTCTCCAACAGAAAGGCATGCTCTTCCCGGGCAAAATGCTGAAAAATGGAAATCGGTGTTTCCGTATCCGCCATCACATGGCGGACAATAGGTATCAAATTAAAAGTAGCTGCCAGTTTTTGTACTTGATTCAGTTCGTTCGACATTGCAAACAACCTCCATCCATCAGATAAAAATCTCATTTTCGTCCAACTAAAAAGCCCCTGCCTAAGCAGGGGGCTTGTGATATGAGAATGATGAAGATGGCTGTTGATTTTCTGCAGCCCTGCAATACGGTAAAGACCAACAGCAAAGAGAGGCATGTCTATTTCATCCCGGTCTCTGTGCCTAAGCCTATTCGGCTCTATCTGATCTACTTTCTTGCGCTCGCTCTATGCTCTTCTCATCTCGTCTCAGCTCAAAACCTGCTCTAACTCATTCTATGCGTATTAATATAATTCAAAAGGATACCCTGCGTCAACCGCTTGTTGTTACTTGCTTAAATCTGGACGAAGCGCTTTAGCTCCACCAAGGTAAATATGCTGAATTTCGCGTTGCGATTTGTCGGTATTGACCGTGACCATCAGCCGAATGCAACGCTCCAGGCTGCCCTTTACGGGAACCTCCAGGGCGCACATCAGCGGCACAAGCTCCCAGCCAGGAAGCTGGCGGATGCTTTGAGCCGGGAAAGCCTGATCCAGATCGCCCGTCACGGTGATCAATACACTGCAAATGTCTTCCGGCAGTACCTCGTTGCGCTCCATAACTTCAATGACCATGTTTTTGGTCGCATCGGCAATTTGCGCCGCGTCATTGGCTTCAACGGTAACCGCTCCTCGTATTCCCCGTACACTCATAGCTGTTTATGCCTCCCGTTTTAATTCCTCAACGATTTCCCTCACCCACGATAACGGAACATCCGGCTTAATCTCTACTGTGCCGATCGAAGTCGGAACAACAAAAACGGCTGTACCCTCCGAAAACTTCTTATCATGCATCAGCGCGGCCATGATAGCATCGGTATCCATATGCCCCGGCACAGCAACCGGCAAACCGCAGCTTTGAAGCGCGCGCTTTGTGACTTCATAAACCTCAATAGGCGCGCCATATCGTACGCCAAGCTTCGCGGAACCAATCATGCCGATGGAGATTGCCTCGCCGTGCTGAAGCTCGTTGTAACCCGCGACGGCCTCCAGCGCATGTCCGATCGTATGACCCAGATTCAGAATGGCCCGCAATCCGTTTTCCCGTTCATCCTGCGATACCACATTGGCTTTTACGCCGCAGCCTTTATAAAGGGCATAACCCAAAGCGTCGGCGTCAAGCTCCAGCAGCCTGCTCGCATGTTCTTCGCACCAGGCTACAAACTCCGCATCCCAGATCAAGCCGTGTTTAACCACCTCGGCAAGACCCGATGCAACTTCGCGGGGCGGAAGGGTTTTTAGCGTGGACAAATCATACAGAACGAATTCCGGCTGATGAAAAGCCCCGATTATGTTTTTTGCAAGGGAATGATTAACCGCAACCTTGCCGCCGACACTGCTGTCATGAGCCAGAATCGTCGTAGGAATTTGAATGAATTTAACACCCCGCATATAGGATGCGGCCGCAAAACCGGCCAAATCGCCAACCACGCCGCCGCCTAAAGCAACAATTGCGGATTTGCGGTCCAATCCCGCCTCCAGCGCTTTAGTGACCAACTCTTCCAGCACGGCCAAGCTTTTGGAGCTTTCCCCGGACGGCACGATCGCAGTCACCACTGTAAAGCCGCCTTCAGTCAGATTGGAGGTCAAGGCTTCCAGATAATGCGGAGCAACCTTGCTGTCGCTAACGATCATAAGCGGAGTCTTGGTGCTCACGCCATGCTTTTGGAAATAGGAGGAAGCCTCCCGAAGAAGGCCTTCCCCGATATATATGGGATAAGAACGGTCGCCAAGGTCAACTTGAAGGCTGCGCATGGTCTAATACCGCTCCAATTGTTCTTGGTAACTTTTCAAGTTGGCGCGAATTTCTTCCAGAGAATCTCCTCCGAACTTTTCCAGGAAAGCCTTGGCTACTTCCCATGCCACCACATGCTCCATCACAACGCTAGCAGCCGGAACGGCGCAGCTGTCGGAACGTTCCACCTGGGCGGTAAAAGGCTCCTTCGTATCGATATCAACGCTGCGGAGCGGCTTGTAAAGGGTCGGAATCGGTTTCATGACGCCGCGAACGACAATCTGCTCTCCGTTTGTCATTCCGCCTTCAAAACCTCCCAAACGGTTGGAAGCGCGATGATAGCCGCGTTCCTCGTTGTACAGGATTTCATCATGTACCTGGGAACCCCGCAAGCGGGCAGCTTCAAAACCGATACCGATCTCGCAGCCTTTGAATGCATTGATGGAAACAACGGCTCCGGCAATTCGGCCATCCAGTTTACGGTCCCATTGCACATGGCTGCCAAGACCGATCGGAACGCCTTCAACGACACACTCAACGATGCCGCCGATGGAATCGCCTTCAGCTTTAATTTGGTCGATGTAGGCAGTCATTTTTTCTTCGGTCTCCTTGTCCACAACACGAACAGGAGATTCTTCCGTCAACCGGATCAAATCATCAACCGGAAGCTGGTTGGGCGGAGCTTGAATTTCGCCGATGGAAATAACCTGTCCGGCAACCTTGATGCCAAACTCGGCCAGCAGTTGGCGGGCAACCGCTCCAACGGCGACGCGCGCAGCCGTCTCCCGAGCGCTTGAACGCTCCAACACGTTGCGCAAATCCTTCAAATTGTATTTCAATCCGCCGTTCAAATCGGCATGACCAGGACGGGGACGATGCACGCGGCGTTTCTCCTCGTCGCTGCCCTCAATGGGTTCGATATTCATAACGGAAGTCCAATGCTTCCAGTCGTTGTTTTGTACAACCAATGCAACAGGCGCTCCTGTTGTCCGGCCATGGCGGACGCCGCCGACGATATCGGCCGTATCCTTCTCGATCTGCATTCTGCGGCCGCGGCCGTGTCCCTTCTGGCGGCGGTGAAGCTGAAAATTCAATTCCTCGAAATCAAGGGTCAGGTTGCTGGGCAATCCCTCTATTATGGCGGTCAACTGCGGGCCGTGGGTTTCTCCCGCTGTCAAATAGCGTAAACTCAAGCAAAAGCTCCTCCTTCAGTGCCAGGTCAATAGGCGCCCGGCGTCATCTGTGTCCGTAAACATCTTTGCTCATTATAGTACAGCACCGACCGTTTGACAAGAAAACTATTTTTTTGCTTCAACGCGTCAGAGCGAATGGGCAAAAAGGAACCGGGAACCCATTTCAGGAATGGATTCCCGGCTTCATCAGCTGTTATGAATGGGGCTGCAGATCATCCCGTCTTGGCGCTTTTGCGGTCAAGCCTGAACGCGTAACCGCCGTCCAGACGTTCATTAATTCTTTCATTTGCCGTCCATCCAAACCCATTATTTGCGCACATTCCTGTATCGTAATATCGCCGCGACGATAAGCAGAAATGACTTTGCGCTTGTCCATTATAACTCTCCCTCCATATCCTGGAGACGCTGCTTCTTGAGTGATTACACCCGAAGCGCCTGATCCTAGTATAGGAGAAGATGAGAGGAGCTATACGCGTCGATAGAAAAACGTATCAGCCGTTTCGAATCCGTATTGCGCCGGAGAAAAGATCTGCTCCGTACTGCCAACAAACAGAAGTCCCCCGGGGCGAAGCGCTGCCGAAAATTTATGATAGAGAGAGTGCTTGGCTTCCTCCGTAAAATAGATCATAACATTTCGGCAGACGATCAGGTCAAAGCCGGTGTCAAACTTATCATGCAACAGATTTTGCTGACGGAAGGTTACCGCTTTTTTCAGCTTGTCCGAAATTCGGTATGCGCCTTCCGATTCTGAAAAATACAACTTCCGGCATTTATCCGGAACATCCCGCAGCGAGCGCTCCAGATAGATGCCCTCTTGAGCTTTGGCCAAAACGCCGTTGTCGAGATCGGTAGCCAGCAGCGACGATTTCTCCAACACTCCCAGCTCCGACAAGATCATCGCCAGCGTATAAGGCTCCTCGCCAGTGGAGCAGGCAGCGCTCCACACTTTCGGCTTTGCGCTGCGCTGTATGATTTTGGGCAGGAATGTATTCATCAGCACTTCCCATCTTCCCGGGTTGCGCCAAAACTCAGAGACGTTGATGGTCATCCGATCCAAAAATTCGTTCATCAGCGCGCGATTGGTTTCCAGCGCTTCGCCGTAGGCCACAAAAGTGGAATAGCCGTGCTTCATGCGTAGTGTAGTCAGCCGCCGTTTCATTTGCGCTTCCTTGTACTGCGACAAGTCAATATCCGTTTTCCGTTTGATGCGGGAAATAAACTGTATGAAATCCTGGTCCTCGGACATATGGGCCTCCTAGTAGTCGGGCTAAATCCACCGCTGAATGCTGTGCTCGTATTCCACAAGCTCATGTTGGGCAAAAAACAGATTGATTTCGCGCTCCGCGTTTTCCGGCGAATCGGAGCCGTGGATCAGATTAAAGTTGGTATGTACCGCAAAGTCGGAGCGAATGGTGCCGGGAGCCGCGTCGACGGCATTGGTTTTGCCAATCATCGCTCTTGTCAGCGCAATAGCATTGTCGCCGCTCCACACCATGGCAAAAACCGGACCGGACGAAATAAAAGACAGCAGCCGCTCATAAAAATCTTTGCCTTTATGCTCGGCATAATGATCCTCCGCAAGTTCTCGTGAAATGGCCATAAACTTTGCCGCTTTCAGCTGCAGCCCCTTGCGTTCGAAACGGGATACAATTTCACCGATGAGTCCGCGTTGGACGCCGTCGGGTTTGATCATAAGAAATGTCTTTTCCATGCCCCATCCATCCCTTCCGCTCTAGAGGTAGTTCAATACGTTCGCTTTCCATTTCGAAGCATGCCTTGTGGCATGGCCGACATCGAATATGGAATTGAGCCGAACTTTTGAACTTTCATATTAAGTTAATAATTTCTTTTTCCCACAAAATGGGCGATGTCGATCAAGTTTTTGCGAGCCGGGATAGCAGGCAGGGCTTTGAGCGCTTCAAGCGCTTTGGCTATGTAGCGATTCGCCATTTCGTCCGCCAGCCCTCCGCCTTCGCTGCTCTTGATCAATGCGATGGCCCGGCGCGTGTCAGCCATGCCTTCCTGTGAACGAATCATGCTGATTTCATTTAACAGAGGTCTGCGAACCTTCTGGTCCTTGAGCGCCAGCAGCACCGGAAGCGTAATATTGCCTTGGCGCATATCGGAGCCCGGGGGTTTTCCGATCTGTTTTTCCGTACCATACAGATCAAGCAAATCATCCCGAATTTGAAAAGCCATCCCTACATTGTAGCCAAACCGGTATAACGCATTGGAGGACGTCCGGCTAACACCCGTCGCCACCGCCCCCAGCTCGCAGCTGATCGCAATCAGCAAAGCCGTTTTTCTGCGAATCCGCAACAAATATTGGCGCATCGTTTGTTCGGTATTGAAAAAATCGCGAATTTGCTCCATTTCGCCAATACACATCTGAACAAGCGCTTTGGATAATATTTGATGAATGCGAGGATCCGGCAGTTCCGTCGCGATGCTGAGAGCCCTGCCATGTATATAATCTCCGGTATACATCGCGATCCGGTTGTCCCACTTCGATTTGACAGTAGGTTGACCTCTGCGAGTGTCAGCGTCGTCAATGACGTCGTCATGAACAAGCGAAGCCATATGAATCAGCTCAAGCGGGACCGCGACCCGCTTCAGCACGTCAAGATTATACTCTCCGAATTTCCCGGCAAGCAGCACGAAAACAGGCCGTATGCGCTTGCCTCCGGCTTTCAGCAGGTGCATGGACGCTTCGCTGAGCAACATGTGCTCGTCGCTGACGCTGCGCTCCAGTTCCTGCTCGATCACATTCAGATCGCCTTTCATTTTGGCGTACAGATCTAATAGTTTCATTCCTTCACCTTTAGAGGGGATTGTAGTTCCAAAAAGGATAACTTGATGTCCCGCGGCAGCAAGCCCATCTCTCCGGCCAGCCGGAAATAGAGTTCAAGCCCTTCCTGCAGCCGGGGACAAAAATCATATTGCAGCGTTTCAAAATACATGCGCCAGTATTCCCGCGTTCCGCCAAGCCGCGTACATGCTTCATCAACAAGCGGCTCCGGCGAAGCACAGTTTCTGACTCTGCATGCCTTCAGCAAGTCGTACACGGCAGCAATACCCTCAGGGTTCTGTTCCACCGCGTCCTTGCGTGCGGCAACGACGGCATAGGTCATGCCTAACCCCGTCCACTCCTGCCACATCTGGCCAAGATCCATAACTTCATAAGGATGGTTTTGCCAAGAGGCCGCAATGGCGGGATCTCCGATCAGCAATGCCGCATCCGCCGTCTTCAGCATTTCACCCAGATCCGGTTCTGCCGGAATATAGGCGGGGTTGCACTGAAAACGTTTCGCCATTATGATTTTCAACAAATTCACCGAAGTTGCCGATGTTGTCGTGACAGCAATGGTTTTGGGCTTTACCTTGCCAATCGGCTGCTTCAGAAAAAGCAGAATGGAGTGAACTCGTCCAACCGTGCCAACCGACAAGCCGGGAAGCAATATATATTGGCTGGCATGTTTTCCGTAGGAGAAAGAGGATATCGCCGATACATCCAGCGCTCCGTCAGACAACATTCCATTCAGCTTTGAAGGTACGGCGGATACCAGCCGGTAAAGTCCGTTTTCTTCATTATTCTCCAGACCGTGAAATAACGGCCAGGCATTTGCATAATCAATTTCACCGATGATGATCGGGCGTTTCAAGCCCATGCTGCTCATCTCCCCATCTTCTGTACAAATCATGCTCCACATCCATGCTGTCCAGTACTTTGCCAACAAGGAAATCGATCATCTCATCCATGCTTTGCGGCTTGTAGTAAAATGCGGGCATGGCGGGAAGTATCGTAACGCCAAGCCTTGCCAGGGTCAACATGTTTTCCAGATGGATCGCATGCAGAGGCGTTTCCCGCGGCACCAGCAGCAGGCGCCGTCTCTCCTTCAGCATCACGTCTGCCGCTCTGGTCATCAGATCGTCGGATATGCCGTGCGCGATGGATGACAGAGTTCCCATGGAGCACGGAACGACCACCATTCCGCTAACGCGGAAGGAACCGCTCGCAATAGAAGCGCCGATGTCGCTATTGGGATGATAGACCAGTCTGCCGTCGGTCGCATAATCGCCAAACCGGTCTTGAAGCATTTGGGGCCGCTTGGAAGCATGCCAGCCCATTTCTTCTTTCAACACCCGCCATCCGGCCTCTGTTATAACCAGGTGAACTTGAAATTCCCGCTTCAGCAGTTCCTCCGCCAAACGAATGCCGTAAATGGAGCCGCTGGCGCCGGTAATACCGACAACCCACTTTTTGCGGATTGGAGCATTTTCACCTTTGAATTCTTCCGCCATCTATCGAAACACCACCATATCCAGGAACGCAAAGGCGAACAATACAACGCTAAGTGTTCCGTTCATACCGAAAAACGCGGTTTGCACTCTGGATAAATCATCTGCCTTGACCATATAGTGCTGATAAAAGAGCAGCGCCAACGATAGCAGGACGCCGGCCAAATAGAGCCAGCCAAGATTCGCAACCCAGAACAGCGCAACAAACCCGATGCCCGTTATGATATGCAGGACGCGGGCTATCCAAAGCGCGCCGGAAAGACCAAAGCGTGCTGGAATGGAATGAACGCCGTTGTTGCGGTCGTATTCATAGTCTTGCGTGGCGTACACAATATCGAAACCTGCGATCCAAAGCGCGACCGTTCCGAACAGGATCCAGGCCGCGGGATCAATTTTTCCCGTTACCGACAGCCAGCCGCCCAGAGGCGACAAAGCAATGGTTACACCTAGAAACAGATGGCAAAACCATGTAAAACGTTTGGTGTAGGAATAAATAACGAGAAAAAAAACAGCGATCGGCATCAATTGCATCGCGATGGGGTCAAGATTGGCCGCCCCAAGAAACAGCATGCCGAACGATATCGCGACAAAAAGCAGTACCTCCGCGGATTTTAAGATGCCCGCGGGCAAGGCGCGATCTTTCGTTCTTGGATTTTTCAGGTCGATTGCCTTGTCGATTAGCCGATTAAGGCTCATGGCGGCGCTTCTGGCGCCAAACATGGCGAGTGAAATCCATCCGATTTCCGCCCACGACGGCAAGCGGTTTTCCAGCACCACCGTTCCCAATATTGCGCCAAGATAAGCAAACGGGAGCGCAAAGATGGTATGTTCGAACTTGATCATTTCAAGAATAATGCGTAATTTGCGTATCATTGCACTGTGTCAGATCCCTTCGTTCCCATATGCAGAGCGGCTACGCCGCCAAAGAACAAAGAAATATCGATTTTCTCCAAGCCGGCCTGGGTGTAAAGCTCCGCCAGCTCCTTATGGTTCGGAAACAGCTTCAGGGAGTCCGGAAGCCACTGATATTCCTTAAATCTTTTTGCAAGCAGTTTGCCGAATTGCGGCATCACCCGCTCGAAATAAAAATAATAAATGCTTTTGAATGGCTGCCATGTAGGCTTGGACAGCTCCAGGCAGACTACCTTGCCTCCGGGCTTGACGACTCTGGTCATCTCTTTCAGCACCTGCAAATAATCAGGGACATTGCGCAGTCCAAAACCAACGGTCACGAAATCAAAGCTGTTGTCTGCAAACGGCAGGCTCATGGCATTGCCCTGAACCAGCTCGATGCTGTTCTCCAAACCGGAGGCTTTGATTTTCTGACGTCCGACCTGCAGCATGTTGTTGCTGAAATCAAGGCCTACAATCCTCCCGGTGCCGCTTGCCTTTGCGAGGTCAATAGTCCAATCGCAAGTTCCGCAGCAAATATCCAGGGCATCGTCGCCAGGCTTAACAGCCATTTTGTTCATTGTATATTTGCGCCAGGCCTTATGTCTGCGGAAGCTGATGACGTCGTTCATAAAGTCATACTTTGGCGCAACCGTTTCAAACAGGGAATGCACATGGCTTTTGGCGTCGTTGCTCACGGTTTCACCTCGTTTCGTTAAGTGCGGGCCAAGCGCCGAGTTTTCCGGCAAAATGGTCCACTATGCTGTTAAGCTCGCCGGACAGACCGCCGGAATCCAGCCGCGCCGCCACGCTGCTCACAGCATCAGCCGCTTGTCTGAACTTGCTCGCAAGCAGGCTTTTTACATCGTATTTCTGGACCAGCTCCATAAAAATGCCGTGATCCGTCTTGCCCGTAGCCAGTTGATGCCGTTCCTCTTCATTGCCAACCTGAAGGAGATGCCAGTAGGCCCACCCTTGCTGAAAGCGGTCCGGGTTTTCGCTGCGTCCGATTTCCTCGATCGCAACCTCGCAACGAGCGATGCCACCAAGCAGCTCCGGCCATAAACGGGCAGGCTGCCCGTTCAGCAGTTCCGCAAAATGCCGGAACATCTCGCTTTTCAGCTGAACCGCATAACCGTAATACTCATCGGCGTTTATTTTCAGTCCCCGCATTCGCGTGTACAGATTTACTTTGAGCCGATTAACTTCGCATACCGCCTGGCTCAGCCTGGCGATCATGTCGATCTGCCCCGCAGCTGCCAGCAAATGATAGAAACGTGCGCTGAAATAGTCCCCGGCAAGGACATTCAGCTGCCTCGTTCTCATTTTGCCTTCCCGTTGCTTTCGGGTATCGACATCGATCAAGTCATGGGTGTCCATGCCAAGCTGTACCAAAGATGTCGCAAGCGTGTACAACTCACTGCGTCCCTTGGTGGCGCCATCCTGCTCCAGCGCCGCGTGAAGCATGCGCAACCTGGGACTTGACAGCGGGGGCAGCTCCGCGTGGTCTTGAATCATTTTGTGTTTTGTGTAGTGTTCCGCCATTTCTGGAATACGGTAAGTTTTCATGGTAGAAGCCTCCGAACATAAATAACAGGATTGCCGCCCGATAATCTAAATTATTATAGCATAAACTGCACAAAAGGTCATACAGCTTGCCATCGTTTCATTCAAAATCTATCCAGCGGCGTGGCGGTATAGCCGGAAGACGCTCCAAACCGCTCGTTCCAAGCAGCCGTTAGCCTTAATCGAAGCCGTTTGCGCCAAATTTCGTCGTGCACGGGGTTCCACAGGGCAAGGGTGTCCAGCTCTTCCTTCAGCCATGGGTCCTCCGCTCTTATGTCCATGACGGCAAGCAGCCGCCTTTCGGCGCCATGGCCGCTTTCCGCGATTCGGAACAGCAAGCGCTTCACATTGTCCAGTTGGCCAAAAGACAGTTCGATAAACGACTTCGCGTCGTCAAACCAGACATCCGGCCTTCCTTCGGTAGACGAAACTCGCAGTTCCAGCGTCAGTTCAGACCCGTTCCACTCCACTCTCCCCAAGCGCTCCTTGAGCGGCACACCGGCCAGCACCTCTACCAGATTGGAGTCGCCAAGCCGCTCTGGCTCAGCATGGCGAATGGCGGGAAGATCGCCCTCCCCGCTCCCCATTCCGTCCAGCGCAAGCCCCAGAAGCAAGGTAATGACCAGCGTGGCTACGCCCGCCGTTAACCATGGCATTATGCTACGCAACCTGCAGCGCCTCCCGACAATGGATTTAAGCGTATGTTCCATACCGCTTGAAATGGTTTCCTTTAATATCCATTTTGCTCATTCTGCGCCGCTTCCATACGGCTCCGAAACCCTTACTCCATTGTACGAAGGCGCTTCGCTCATTATGACGCTTGTCTGTAGATGCAGGATTGTTCGAGTACACCAGCATGACCAAAACAAAAAGCAGGCTGCGCCTGCTTCCTCGTATTGCCTTATTGATCCGTTTCCACCGTGCCGTATTTGGTCATTACGGTGGCCTTGCCTCTAATCTTGATGGCAGAGGTATGATCGGTGAATTGACAGATCAGCACTTCGTTGCGGTCAAGTTTCTCCATATGATGAAACCTTGTATCTTGCCCGCGGGTGAGGCCGATGACCTGTACTCCCTGGTCCTTCGCTTTGATGACTACATAATCGCCAACCGTCGGTTCCATGATGTTATCTCCGCCCTTCCTGTTCCTAGTGAAAAATTATAGAACAAGTTCTCCCAATACGCAACGGTGGCGGCGGCGAATATGAAACGGCCTCCGGAAACCGCCGTTTAAAGAGCTAACAGCTTCTATGATAAAACCATGCAAAAACGCTCAAAACGTTTACCGTTCGAGCGTTTATGCCGTCATATACGTTAATTGGATACAAGGTCTTTAAGCGATTTACCCGGTTTGAATGCCGGCATTTTGCTTGCGGCGATATCGATTTCTTCGCCTGTTTGCGGGTTGCGGCCTTTACGGGCTTGACGCTCGCGCACTTCAAAATTGCCGAAGCCAACCAGTTGAACCTTGTCACCGCTTTGCAGCGCATCGGAGATGGCTTCAAAAACAGCGTCCACCGCCTTGGTTGCATCCTTTTTGGACAACTCGGACAGCTCGGCCACTTTGTTGATCAGATCAGTCTTGTTCATTTTCTCACCTCCTTAAAAGTTTGCGGAGCAAACTTGGCTTCGTAAGCTTTGTCTTAAAGTTTGCGGAGCAAACTTGGCTTCGTATGCATTTGCCTAAAGTTTGCGATCTTATCCCTCTTATTAACGGAAAACTTCAAATATATACCTTTTTGACCGAACAAACCTATAGTAATACAGCAGAATGGCAATTTCAAGTGCCAATGCCCCCGGACAGAGCAAAGCCGCTTCGTCATGAGAACGAAGCGGCTTTCCCCAGAGGCGTCTTGCGCCGAATTATAGAATAATCGCGATCAAACCGCCGGAGCCTTCGTTGATGATGCGGCCAAGCGTCTCTTGAAGCTTGTAGCGCGCATTATCCGGCATCATGGCGATTTTGCCCTGAATGCCCTCCCGCACGATGGAATGGAGCGAACGGCCGAAAATATCGGACTCCCAGATTTTGATCGGATCGTTTTCGAAATCCTGCATCAGGTAACGGACCAGTTCTTCGCTTTGCTTCTCGGTGCCGATGATGGGAGCAAACTCCGATTCCACATCGACCCGGATCATATGGATCGACGGAGCCGTCGCTTTCAGCCTTACGCCAAAGCGCGAACCCTGTCTGATGAGTTCCGGCTCATCAAGCGCCATTTCCGCAAGCGACGGGGCTGCGATGCCGTATCCGGTCGTTTTGACCATCTCCAGCGCTTCCGCAAAGCGGTCGTATTCCCGCTTGGCATGGGAGAAATCCTGCATCAGCTGGAGCAAATGGTCTTTGCCGCGGATTTCGACGCCAACAACCTCCATCAGAATTTGGTCGTACAGCTCATCGGGCGCGTAAAGGTCGATTTCCGCTACGCCTTGCCCCATGTTCATCCCGCTAAGGCCCGCCCGCGCAATGAAATCATAATCCATAAACTGGCTGACGACGCGGTCGACATCCCGCAGTCTCCGAATATCCTTCACGGTATCGCGCACCGAGTTTTCATAGTTGCTGCGCAGCCAATGGTTTTCGTTCAGCACCATTACCCAGCTCGGAAGATTAACATTGACTTCGTGCACGGGGAATTCATAGAGCACTTCCCTCAGAACGGACAATCCTTCTTCCTCGCCCATCGTCGCCGCGCTAATCGCCATAACCGGAATATCGTATTTGGCTTGCAGTTCGCTGCGGAGCTGCTGGGTTTCCTCGCTTTTAGGGCGGGTGGAGTTGATGATCAGCACAAAAGGCTTGCCAACTTCCTTCAATTCCTCTATGACTCTTTCTTCGGCAACGACATAAGAGCTGCGCGGTATTTCGGCAATGCTGCCATCTGTCGTAACCACCACGCCGAGCGTGGAATGCTCCTGAATGACTTTCCGGGTGCCGATCTCGGCGGCTTCCTGGAACGGAATCGGTTCTTCGAACCATGGCGTCGTAATCATGCGCGGACCGTTTTCATCCTCGTAACCTTTGGCGCCTTCCACCGCATATCCGACGCAGTCCACCAAGCGAACATTCACCTCAAGCCCTTCCGCCACCTTCAGCTGAACGGCCTGATTAGGCACGAATTTAGGCTCTGTCGTCATAATGGTTTTTCCTGCGGCGCTTTGAGGCAGCTCGTCAACGGCTCTGGCCCGGTCCGATTCATTTGCAATGTTAGGCAAAACAACCGTTTCCATAAACCGCTTGATAAACGTTGATTTGCCTGTGCGAACCGCACCTACCACGCCGAGGTAAATATCCCCGCCGGTACGTTCGGCTATGTCCTTGAAAATGTCCACTTTCTCCACTGAATATCCCCTCCCAATTGAATTTCCGGTTCGCCGCCTTCCACCGGACAAAAGGGCAGGCCAGCGACGCAACTCGTACATGCTTTTTGGACTAGTAACATCTTATTGTCCAGACTGTCCAAATATGCTTATTCCCTCTACGAAAATTGTTGTTTTTCTCCCGCCGCGTGCTCCTCATCTTCCCTTCCAAGATTGAAATATATGAACATGCCGGCTGAACTATGTCGCAGAAACAAAAAAATCCCTTCCCGCGTAGGGAAGAGATTTTACAACAATGCTTTCAGTTATTTACTGCAACCGGCTCCCCGTCTTCATTCAACTGGTATGCCGGCGATTTCACGGGCACAAACTCCGTGTTGTCAATCAGCAGCCTGCGCAAATCCCCGTCTTGCCATAGGGAAATATCCTCTTCGCGCTGCAAGCGCTGCATGATGTCGATGCCGTAATCGATATATACGGTCCCTTCTTCATCCAGCATCGCCTGTAATGCTCCGCCCGAGAACATACTGGTTATAACGGGCTGTTTGATACCTAAAACCCCGTAATCAATACCAAAAAAACCGGGATAGAGGGTATCCGACAAAGGAAGCTTTCCGTTAGCGCTGGAGTAAGTATTTACCTGCTTCTGCAGATCATTCACTTTCTGAAAAGCAAGTATATCCTGGAGCCGGATTAACGGCTTGCTTTCTTCATCAATGATCAAAAAATAATAGTTTCCTCCGTTTTCAAAGGCAGCCGCGGGAATCGAGCTGATGTAGCCCTTGCCCTGAAGCTTCTTGAAATCCAGCCGGAACTTCTCGTACAACGGCACATCCTGGCTGGCGTTAATGATCGGCAGCAGTCCCTGCTCGCTGAAATACTGGTCAATCGCCGACTGAATATTGCGTACCGCTTCCTTCGGCGGAGCGGACTGGCTGTTCTCCTTGGGATAAAGACAGCCGGAAGTCAACACTAGCAGAATAGCGCATGCAAGCACAGCAGCCGGTCTTGTCCCGGCGCGGCGCAACATGGATTTGATAGCCACTGTCATGTTTTATGCCTCCGTTTCCGTTACCATAAGTCATCTTCCTGCTGACGCGCCAGTTGTCTTGCGACAGCCGCGCGAAGAGGATCGGGCGGAATTTCCACTTCGCACCCGCCGTTCACTCTGGCCTGGCACGACAAACGTACGCCTTGCTCCTCCAAACCCGCAAGCTTCCGGCTCTCTACCTCGCCAATCGGCAGCAGCTTGCTTCCGGGGAGCACGGTCACCTTGCACATAAAGCAGGAAGCTTTGCCGCCGCAGCGCGTGGCGATATGAACGCCTGCACGTCTTGCGGCATCCAGCAGAGTTGTGCCTTTGCGCACCTTTACCGACCGGCCTGAAGGCCGAAAGTGTATTTCAACGTCCACTCCCGATCACCGCCCTCTCCGGTCGTTATCCAGTCATGTACCTGCTGGACAAATTCATCAGGAAAACGATTTCGTTCTTCAATAGCTTTCATTGCAGCCATATGTCTATCCCGATCCAGCAAAATTCCGCCCACTATCGTTTCCACCCTGTCCGCTCTGCCGCGCAAAGCGTTGAACCACAGCTCATGGGCAAGCGGCACCAATGTAGTGGCGTGATGATTTCCAACCGTTACGGACTTGCCGTGAGGAAGAAGCACATCTCTTACCTCCACCTTGTACCGGCAGCCCATTGACGCTACTTGAAAGCCAGCCACAAGTTCCACCCGCCAACCTCCGATATCATAATGGCTCAAGGTTGAGCGGTAAATATCACTTTCGCTGAAGTGCGGGATATTAAGCGCGTAGGCTTTCAATCTGTGATGCAGTTCCGCGCCATTCTCTTCGTCGCAATAAAGATCCAGATCGCGCGGAGATGCCGCCAGGGGCAAACCACGCAGCATAAGCCCTGCGCTTCCTCCCGTTACCCAGAGATCGCTTCCGGCAGCTTCAACGATCATGGCCAGCGCACTATGAATAGGCAATTGTGTAGTCATGTCTGGCACACCTCTAGAAATACGTTTTATTGACGGCGGCAATCCGGCCAGCGCCTTCCTTGACAATCGCCTGGCAGCCGAGACGGTATCCTTCTTCAAACTCCTCCGGCTCCAGACGGTCCCATTCCTCGTCCGTCACTTCCTCCAAAAACTCCGCGCCTTCCGTAACAAGGCATCGGCATCTTGCGCAGGTTCCCCGCGTGCAGGAGAAGCTCCAGTCCACTTTGTGTTTGATGGCGTGATCCAGCAGCGTCAGCCCCGACTCTGCCGGAACCTCGGCCGTCATTGTTTTTCCTTTTAACTCAATCATAGAACGACCTTCCTTTTTTAGCTCAAAATCAATAACTGATTTCGATAACATCACTTTTTATGTACAATCCATCGCCGGCAAACGCTTCCTAAAATTAACATGATCTAAGCAATCGCTAAATGATTGAAAAGAATCCGTAAATAAATCCGAATACAAGCAAAATAAACGCTACAATCGATAAAACAACCCGGAGCACGCCTTTTGTTTTCGCTCTTGCGAATGTAATCAGGAAAGCGGCAATTGCCATCAGGCCAATGCCTACAAACGAAATCCACATCTTCGTCATCGGATCCATTGCGGTACCATTCTCCTAATCTATGTCGAATTTATGCTTCCCATTATAGCATCAAATGTCTGCATACACGAACTAGCGAAAAACGCCACCGATGGGTACCAGTGGAGTTTTTCGCCGGCTTTTGCCGTTAAACTGTCAAACTTTATTTCTTCAGCATCATGTTAACCAGCGATTCCATATTGGACGGACTTAAGCCGCTGGCTTTGACCGCTTTGACAATATCGTTTACCGCAGCTTCCGGCACTTTGATCTTGGCCATGTCTGCCACTTGCTTGATCAGCTTGCGGAGTTCAGCCTCGTTTTTCAACGTGCTTGCGTCTACGCCGCTGGCCAGCTTTTTGACGGCATTTTCGGAAATGCTCTTGCCCGTCTTTTTGTTAATGGCGCCAAGGATATCCTTCGGCATTCCTTTCGACAAACGCTTCACCCTCCTCGACCATGAGTTCCTGACATCATATGAGGAGGAATCCGCGATGGTGTAGGCGCGGGCTTATCCGATGCTTTCGATCTCGTGCGTTTTGAGCCGTCCCATCAGCTGCTCGACCGCAGCCTTTGGCTCTTTGCCTTGAAACAGTACTTCGTATAATTGATGGGTGATCGGCATTTCTACGCCAAATCGCTGAGCCATTTCATGAGCCGCTTTGGTTGTGCGGACCCCCTCGACGACCATGCCCATTTTCTCCAGCACCACAGGCAGCGGAGTGCCGTCAGCCAGCATAGAGCCGGCCCGCCAATTGCGGCTGTGAGTGCTCGTGCAAGTGACGACCAGGTCGCCGACGCCGGCAAGCCCGGCAAAAGTCAGCACATTTGCGCCCATTGCTGCCCCAAGCCGGCCGATTTCCGCAAGTCCCCGGGTCAGAAGTGCCGCTTTGGCATTGTCGCCAAACTTTAAGCCGTCTGACAAGCCGGCTCCAAGCGCGATAATGTTTTTGATGGCGCCGGCTACCTCTACGCCGATAACATCGGGATTGGTATAGACTCGAAAGTCGGAGTTCATTAATGCGTCCTGCGCCTTTTCAGCTTCTTCCAGCTTCTCCGCTGCCACTACAACCGTAGTTGGCTGCTTGCGAATAACTTCCTCCGCATGGCTCGGACCGGACAACACAACAACGGATGCCTCCGGTCTGCCCAATTCCTCGGCCAATACGGTGGACATCCGTTTCAGGCTTTGTTCCTCGAATCCTTTAGTCGCATGAACCACTAACGCATGATCCGGCAGCCACTCTGCCGCTTGCTTTGCAACCTGTCGCATGGCGGAGGAAGGAGCAACGAACAGCGCAAGATCCGTTCCCGCAAGTGCTTCCTCCATGCTGGAGGTTGCCGTTATGAGCGGAGGCAGCTCGCAGCCAGGCAAATATTTGCCATTGATGCGCGTCGCATTGATTTCATTGGCTTGCTCCGCGCTCCGCGTCCACAAATAGACGGAATAGCCATTGACCGCCAGTACCGAAGCCAGCGCGGTTCCCCAGCTCCCCGCCACCAGTACAGCAGCTTTGCGTCCCGCAGATGATTGTTCTTGAGTCATATGCATTACGCTCCTTTTTTGGCGCCCAGCTTATTTTCCGTTCCCTTCACCAGCTTGACGATATTGCTGCGGTGACGGAAAAACGCAAATACGCAAAACGCCAATGTTCCGTAAAACAGCGGCATCGGATAGTCCAGAAGCAGCACGAATAACGGAGTCAATAGGGCAAACAGTAGAGAGCCTAACGATACATAACGCGTCAGAGCTATCGCTGCAATCGCAACGATGCCGGCATAAAGAGCCGGCAAGAAACACAGTACCACCACGATGCCGATAGCTGTCGCAATTCCTTTACCGCCTTTAAAGCCAAACCAGATGGGCCAATTATGGCCTGTGATGGCAGCTAGTCCGCATAAAACGGGAATCCATCCATTGTCGCCTAACCAATGGCCGATACCGACGGCTGCTATACCTTTGGCGATGTCCAGGGCAAAGACGGTAATGCCGGGTCCTTTGCCAAGGACCCGCAGTGTATTGGTCGCTCCCGCATTGCCGCTGCCATGTTGTCTAATATCAATACCTTTGATCCATTTAGCGATAACGATGCTGAATGAGACAGAACCAAGCAAGTAACTGAATACAATTGCAATGACGTTTAAGGCCAACTTTTTTCTCCCCTAGTCCTCGTCTGATTTCCTGCGTGTAAAGATTCGGACCGGCGTGCCCTCAAAATTAAACGCGGCTCTTATTTTATTTTCAAGATAACGCTCATAGGAAAAATGCATCAGATCCGGATCGTTTACAAAACAAACGATGGTAGGCGGCTTGGTTGATACCTGCGTCACATAGTTGATGCGCAGACGTTTTCCTTTGTCCGTTGGGGGTGGATTAATCGCCACAGCATCCGATACAACATCATTAAGCAGATGCGTTTGAATCCGCAGCGCATGTTGTTCCGATACATGATTGACAACGGGAAGCAGCTTATGTAAGCGCTGTTTGGTCAAAGCAGACAGGAATACGACCGGCGCATAGGTCATAAACAAGAAATGATCGCGGATTTTTTGCGTAAAATGCGCCATCGTTTTTTCGTCCTTTTCCACCGCATCCCACTTATTGACCACAAATACGGAAGCTTTGCCCGCTTCATGCGCATAACCGGCAATATGCTTGTCCTGTTCGATGATGCCTTCTTCACCGTTAATGAGCACCAAAACGACATCAGCGCGTTCGATTGCTTTCATAGCGCGCATAACGCTGTATTTCTCCGTTGTTTCATAAACTTTGCCGCGCTTGCGCATACCCGCCGTATCAATCAGCACATACTTCTGTCCGTCATGCTGAAAAGGGGTATCGATTGCATCGCGAGTTGTTCCGGCAACGTTGCTGACAATAACACGGTCTTCGCCAAGCAGCGCATTGACCAGTGATGACTTGCCCACGTTGGGACGTCCGATCAGAGCAACGCGGATGACATCCTCGTCATAGCCGTCGTCTTCCAGCTCAGGCAGCAGATCGGTAGCAGCATCCAATAAGTCGCCGATGCCAATGCCATGGGAACCGGAAATAGGAACCGGCTCGCCGAATCCTAAGCCGTAAAACTCGTAAATTTCATCTCTTCGGCTGTCATTGTCAACCTTGTTGACCGCAACCACTACAGGTTTGCGGGAACGGAACAGCATTTGGCCAACCTCTTCATCGGAATGGGTTAGGCCGCTTTTGGCGTCCACCATAAAAATGATGACATCAGCTTCTTCGACAGCAAGCTCCGCTTGCATCCGAACCGACTTCATAATTTCGTCTTCTCCGTCGATTTCGATGCCACCGGTATCTATGATGCTGAACGGCTTGCCATTCCATTCGCCTGTTCCATAAATGCGATCGCGCGTTACGCCAGGTTTATCCTCAACAATTGCCAGCCGATCGCCTATTATTCGATTAAATATGGTCGATTTTCCCACATTGGGCCGCCCGACGATGGCGATAACAGGTCTAGCCATAATTGGTTTTTCACTCCTTCAATGATACTCACGTTACCCATCATAGCAAAAAAGTATGAACTTGGCTAACAAATACTTGTAACAGTTGTTCAAAAAGACCGCTTTTGATCACAGAGATACTGAAATGCAAGCTTTTAGAACTCTACTCCTGTTTTAACGATGATTGACCAGAATCATTGTCCCGTTTTTTAAGTCATGGGCGCTTGCATCTAATATCTTCTCCAGCAAAAACGCGGCTGACTGCAGTTCCTTTTCATCGCCTGCGATAAAAATAGGGGCACCCCCGCCAACCTTGGACGGGTGGACGGAGACCACCGCAACAATTTCACCCATGTTCCTCCGCCTCCTTCTGGTTTACAGCCGATTCTGTAGGCATTCGTACCGCGGATTCCAGAATAGGAACCCTTTTGACCACTTCTACCCCTTTATGCGTATCCATTTCTTGCGGCAAAACAAATACGGCAAGTCGCCCATTCTTCATATCCAGCTTGGCAAGAGGAACCAATGCCGGCTCGCCGTCATCACGATAAACGCCCAAGATCGTGGCAAGATCATAAAGGATGGCTTGGCGTTGGCCAAGATTGGTCAACGTTGCTTTGCCATTGGCATTGCGGGGCGTTAGTACAAATCCCATGCCGCGCTCCATCATGATCTTTTGGTTGTCCTGCAAACCTACATTCATGATATAAATGCCGGATACAAATAAATCCGGACCCACAACCTCGACCTTACCCAGTTCAACGTCCGCAATATGGCTGATGGACTTCCCGGATTTCAGCTTTAGCACAATGAACAGGGATAATATGCCGGCAGCAATGCCAAACCAGAGTGATAACATGATCGCAAACAAGCTGGTTAATAAAGCGGTCATAATGACCAGATAGTTGCGGCCTTCAAAAACCATGGCGATGCCTTCAATATAAGTAGTGCCTCGGCCAACCAGCTCCAGGCTGTCGATTTTTGTCAGCGTGTCCCGCTCCATTTTTCGCACATCCCTGAATTGCTGGGCTGCCAGCGTCAAAAACGTAATCGCTGTATAGTCTTTGTTAAACAATGCCGGTACGGCAACCGCGCCAAGCGCCGCGGCAATGACGCCAAGCGAAATATGGATGATGCGACCATGAGGATAGGTCGGGTATTGTCTGTAATCCGTTTTGAGCATCACCAGCCTGGCGATAATGCCAAACAGGATGCCAAGAAGAACCCCAATTAAATGATGGTTATCCGCCAAAAAACGACTCATAGCTCGCTCATCCTCCCTTTGGCCCCAGTCGCGTAAAGATACGCCCCAATCTTAGGCCCCCAGCCTTCACCAGTGCTTGCGAAGCATTGCCGCAAATTGCGACGGCGAATGACAGCAAAACAATGTCCCACCAACGAGCCGAACCGATAACGGCATAATACGAACCGCGATCCAGCCAAGAAGCAAAACATTCTCCCAGTATCGAGCACCAGACCAGAAGTCCCGGCTGCCTGCTGAAATCGCTAATGAGCAAGCTGACCAACAGGCCGCATAAAACGGGAATGTCCCATCCTGGCTTAAGCCAGGACATAAAAGGCTCGTAACTGTACAAGCTGCGCAAGCAGCCCCAAATTAAGGACAGCAGCCCTACTACCGCCGCTCTGTAGCAGTTTCCCGAAAAAGCGCTGCGGGCAAATAAGCTGCCCAAACCCGCCAGCATGAGCGGAGCCGCGGATGGCTGGATATAAACAATGCCTTGAAAGGGCATCCTCCAAGCGGGAAGAAAAAGCAAACAAGTGGTTAGCGTCAGCATTAATATCAGAGAGACGGCAGATCGATCAGGAGCTATAAACGGCTTCCAGCCTGTTGCCAGAAGAATAAAACCGGCTAGCAGGAGCAGGCATGCAATATATCCCGGAATCATGAATGTTCACCTCGCGTCTCCCTATTATGGCCCAAAGAAAAGAGGCTATTCCTGCAAGGAGCTGCAGGAATAGCCTCTATAGGAGTAGCGAATTACTTCAGCTTGCTCAACTTGTCGCCAAAACGCTCGCCCAGGGAGTAGCTCATGCTGGAGCTGTTCAGGCTTACGTTAGGGTTGTTGATTTCCTCTACCTTAGGAGCACGTGGAGCGCGCTCTGCTCTTGGAGCCGGAGTTTGCTGCTCAGGAGCTTCTTCGGTTTCCTTGATGCTCAGGGAAACGCGTTTTTCAGCAGAGTTGAAGTCAAGAACTTTAGCTTTAACTTCTTGACCTTCCTTCAGCACTTCATGAGGCGTTGCGATGTGACGGTGAGCGATTTGGGAAATATGAACCAAGCCCTCAACGCCAGGCGCGATTTCTACAAAAGCACCAAACGTAACGAGGCGGCGAACCGTACCTTCAACAATGTCGCCAATGTTGAATTGACCAGCTGCCGTTTCCCATGGACCCGGTTGAGCTGCTTTAACGCTCAAGCTGATTTTGCCTGCGGCAGGATCAACTTTAAGCACTTTAACAGCAAGCTTTTGGCCTTCGGATACAACATCCTTCGGATGTGCAACATGCTGCCAGGACAGTTCGGATACATGAACCAGACCGTCCACTCCGCCGATATCAACAAATGCGCCAAATGGAGTCAGGCGTTGAACAGTGCCTTCCAGCTCTTGGCCAACTTGGATGGAGCCGATCACTTGTTGTTTGTTTTGCTCGAACTCAGCGTCAAGCACTTCTTTTTGGGAAAGGATAACTTTTTTGTTTTCAACGTCGATTTCCTTCACTTTTACGCGAAGCGTGCGGCCTTTATAGTCGCTGAAATCTTCAACGAAGTGACGCTCAACCATGGAAGCAGGAATGAAGCCGCGAACGCCAACATCGGCAACCAAACCGCCTTTTACCACGTCGGCAACAACAACTTCGAATACCTCGCCGGATTCGAAACGGCTTTGCAGGTCATCCCATGCTTTTTCGCCGTCAACGAGTTTTTTGGAGAGGACCAGGCTTTCCTTGTTGTCGTCAATGCTGACAACTTTCAATTCAACCTCTTGGCCAACCTGTACGGCGTCAGCCGCATTCTCCAATTGAACGGAAGAAAGCTCACGCAGCGGAATAACACCGTCATATTTATATCCAAGGCTTACGTAAGCTTGGTTATCTTCGATTTTGACGATAGTGCCCTTAACGGAATCGCCTTTTTTCAAAGACACGAAATTATCCATTGCGTCTTGAGTAACTTCCTCCGCAACGGTTTCTTGCACATTGATCTCTTCTGACATTGAAATAACCTCCTCAGTTCATACCCCAACTTTATTTAAACCCGATGGACAAAGCCCAATCGGCATTTAAAACAACTTCTTAAACGTATTGCTTTGCCGTCTTGTGAATGCCATCCATAATAATTTCCGTCGCACGCTCCAGCTGATCGCCCTCGAACCCTTCCATGCGGGCTGCCAGATCTATGGGTTCCCCATAGCAGACAAACATTTTGCGGAATGGCTTGTAGCTGCCGACAATCGCAACGGGCACAATCAGTCCTCCGCCTCGCAATGCGATCATCGCCGCTCCTTTTTTGGCCGCTCCTGGATTGCTTCGGGAGCCCTCCGGAAAGATAGCCAGCATCTTGCCTTCCTTAAGAAAGTTAATAGCCGACTTGATCGCTTCTTTGCTGACGCCTCCCCGCTTGACGGGAAACGCGCCAAAAGAGGTGATCAGCGAACCAAAAACCGGAACTCGGAACAGCTCTTCCTTAGCCATAAACAACACTTGGCGCTCCACCTTGACGCCAATGGTGGGCGGATCAAAATTGCTGATATGGTTTGACGCCAGAATAACGGCTCCGGAAGATGGTATATTGTGCAAGCCTTTTGGCTCAAGACGGAACAGTACAGCGTAAATAGCATTTAGTAAGGATCGAAAAATGACATATAACATAGTTTACTTCGCCTCCGCCAATTTGGTTCGGCTCATTTTGACAATTGCGTCAACAACCTCTTCGATGGTCATGTCGCTGCTGTCCAGTTCTATGGCGTCGGAGGCTTTAATAAGCGGAGCAAGCTCGCGCTGCTCGTCCAATCTGTCTCTCTCGGCGATTTCCGCCTGAAGCTGCTGGAGCGTAACAACGGCATCCTGACCCAATTCCTTGAATCTGCGGAGCGCGCGCTCCCTGACGGATGCAGTGAGAAAGACCTTCAGTTCAGCGTCCGGCAGCACATGCGTGCCGATGTCCCTTCCATCCATAACGATTCCTTTGCGGAGCGCCATATTGCGCTGCATAACGCCAAGCACCTCGCGCACAATCCCGCTGGCGGCATAGTGGGAGACCGAACCCGTAACTTCTCTGGAGCGAATCACTGCGGTAACGTCCTCTCCGTTTAAATAAACGAATTGTCCGTTTGATCCCGGTTTCAGCACGATATCCAGGCTCTCCATGAATTGCGCAAGCCTTTCAGCATCGTCTGCAGGTATTCCCTGGCGCTGAGCGCCCAAAGTTACTGCCCTGTACATCGAACCCGTGTCGACATACACATAACCTAATTGCCCGGCGACCATTCTTGCAACCGTGCTTTTGCCCGCGCCTGCCGGCCCGTCAATCGCAACATTGATCAAGTCGCTGTCGCCATCTTGCTGCACCACGTACAGTCAACCTCCTTTAATCAAGGCAAGACGGCCTCTTTTCCCCCAAGGCTTGGAGTGGTTGTTCAATCACTTGACCTTCAAAGAAAAAGCAGGCATTGCCTGCGAACGTGAAAATTATACCACACTATCCCCCAAGATGCAAAAGAGAAGCGCTAGCCAAGAGAGGTTCCCTCCCATCTGGCAGCGCTTGTCAGCCACTCTCTTATAGTCTCGTTCTGCAGGGCCAGCTGCGATAAAATGATTGCCGCCAGCAGGGCCAATATGGCATAACGCAGCCATTTTCCTGCCTTGTCCAAGCCGGCGGCAAGGCTATCTTTGTTATGTAACAAAGCGCTAATCTTTGATAACATCCCATTCCCTCCACAACTGCAGGATGGGATTAGGTTGCTCCAAATAAGGTACCCTCATTCAACGATTGCGATATTCCAATTGCCTTTCAAAGCAATAACGAATAATTTTTTGCCGTTCAGAGTCGGAAATATCGATGAATTTGATCATGGCTTGCCTGCGTCCGCTCTCCAGTTCCTTGATCCGGACCACTTCGGCCGTAAAATAGGCATGGTCGACCACGCCGTTTTTGTAAGGAAGCAACAGCCAGCACTGAATGGCGTCCTCGCTGCTCAGCCCATGCTGCTCGCGATGGAGGAATGAAATACCGCCTCCGCCGACATCATCCGTTTTGCATACAAAACGGCCTTTCCCGGAAATCTTGACAGCCAGATCCAATTCGGCCGGCACGCGCAGAAAACTGCGTCGCTGAACCCTCGTCATTTTTTCGGGGTCCGGCTTCATGATTTTGACCAGACGTACGCCATCCTCCTTGAAGCCGATGACATGAGAGTCAAAGTAATGCTTCACTCCGTCGGCTTCCACAAAAAAAACCGACATTTCGTCACCAAGATACAAACGCTTGGTCCGACCGGTCTTTTCATTCAGTGGATATTCGATCAGAAGGCCGTCTTCTTCTTCATCCGCTATCCTGGATTTGTACTCCACGGCAGCTTCCGATTCATCGGAGGAAGCAATGTGGTAATAAAGCATGGCGTTAACTTTTGGCAACAAAATGGCTCCCCTCCCGTATACCAGACATTATAGCATGCCTGCGGTCGGGGAGCTATAACGAGATTGGGCCTTGGATGCTTAAGCCGCCGTCTTTTGATCCTCTGGAGTCATAGGCTCAATGGCTTCTTCATAGCCCGTGTCCGCGTTAATATAAACTTTGTACAAGTAGCCGTTAATGCCGCCGGTAAATTCATGGCACAACACTTCTTCGCCCATTTCGTTTTTGATGAGCGCCAGTTCCTCGCCAGATACTTTCATTTCCGGATTAAGAGACTTTCGCGCCTGCTCCTTCGACATGATCGGGCTTGGCAATTCGCGATTTCGGTGTTCATACACGTAATCGCTTGCTTGCAGGCCTACAACGTCGCCTTTATCCAGCGCAACCTTGACCGTCAATTTTTCGGGGTAAATCAATACGCCATTTTGCGTGCCGACATAAGTAAAGTTCCCCGTGTCACCATATTGGTCGTAGCTGATCGGCTTCATTCCCTTTAAATCATGACTGTCCAGGAAGGTGTCCGCAGCATTCTGCGCTTTCTGAAAATCGATTGCGCTTTTCCCGATGTCCCGGTCGTTTCGGTAAGAAAGCAACTGCCCGCCTTTTGCCGTATAATCCAGTTGGGCAACCGATCCATTGTGATCTGCCCGCACGGAATAAGAAGCAAATGGGGTGTCCTTGCCGTTTTCCGCCACCTGAATTCCGGAGACGCCAGCTCCCAAGAAAGAAGCCGCTTTAGTCTTGATGTCATTTGCGGTAACAGGCTCACCAGAGAGAAGCTTGACGGTACGCCGCTCGTACATGCTGCTGACAGACGGTCCCCAATCCAGCTCCGGATACGCGCTCACCTTCTGGTCCACAGACCTTAATCCGTCCACGATGACGTTGCCGCTTGTCGCCTGGTCCGCCGCAATGGCTACCTCGACATCCATCCATCTCAAATTGCTCGCGATGACATCCTGCTGCATCCGATTCAAATCCTGCACAATTTCACCGGATTTATCATACAATGCTTTTAACGTCTTGAATTCCCCTTCCGACAATGGCTGCCGGGTCAGATCGCGGACTGCGGTTTTGTATGCGAAATTGGAAATGTGGGACAAGAAGTTTTCGGCTTCCGTAAACGGCAAAAAGCTGAGCGGAAGCTGGCTGATTTCATTTTGCGCCTGGCTGGTCAGCCTCCACACATTCACGAGGCCTTTGCGATGAAAATCCTTGGAGGTTGAATTGACCGCTAACGTATTGCCCAGTTGCTGGTGCAGCTTGTCGACATGAAATGTCAGGTCATGAAAAGCCCGCTGGTATTGATTTTCCGCTTTAATCAAAATCGAGTTTTTTTCCTGATGCTCCTGATAGCCCCAGAATAACGCGCCGACCAGCATAACGGCGAGCACGGGAAACATAATGGAGCTAAGCCTGCGATATACCATACAAAAAGCTCCTTTCTCGTTCCAAACCTGCCATTAGTTTGGATTGGAAAAAGGAGCTTTATGCATCCCGCCTATTTAAGTGCTAGTTCAAAAAGTCCGGTTTTCAGTACCAGCAAGCATCTGCTTGTCATTAAAAGCCGGGATGCTCCTCGATATCGAGATCGCTGCTGTTATTGCAAATGCATTGCCGAAAGCCTGTTTCAATGTTTCCTTTTTCCCTCCGGCCCCGCAGCACAAACTTTTCGCCGCATACATTGCAGCGAATCGTTACCTTGATTCTTGCATTGTCCATTACAGCCTCCTTCAGTCCGTCATTATGCCAGTATGGACCGAAGACTTACAATTTAACCTCATCCTCTCGCCTAATAAAACGAAACGGAGAGCGGCTGGTAGCGGAATTCATCTTGTGCAGCCCCCACATCCAGAGAAGCGCCATAAAGGGAATGATGAACCAAATCCATACTTGCTCCAGAGCAAGCAAAATCCAGTCATATACGCCGTGGAGCAGCAAGGGCAGCAGCAGCGAAACGAAAAGAAACCATCGTTTTGATTTTCGTTTTGGAGAAAACTTCGCCTTGCCCAAATAATAGCCCATCATAACGCCAAACAAAGCATGGCCGGATACCGGCAGAAGCGCCCTCAGCAGCAGCTGGCCAAAGGATGAAGTGGAATACATGGCATATAGCACGTTCTCCATTGTGGCAAACCCTAGAGAAATCGATGCCGCGTAAAGTATACCGTCGTAAGGCTCGTCAAATTCGGTATGATTGTAGATAACGTGGAACAGCACAAACCATTTTAGAAATTCTTCCACGCCCGCCGATTGAATAAAGGTTGTTACAAGCAGCATATCTTCGCCCAGATAAATCTGGAGGCCGCGCTGAATAACCATAATGGGCACTACGACAAGCACGCCGAGCAAAAACATGCGCACAACCATATGAATCGGTTCAGCGTCGTATTTGTCGCGCAAATACAAATAGGTAAGCAGCGAGACGCCTGGTGCGATCGCCGCAATCAATATAGAAAACAACACCACTCGCGTCCCTGCTTTCTTGCATTCCCTGTCCGGCAGGACGGGAACGGAAATGACACAGTCATACTCTTAATTATACATGGGCGGAGCTTGCCCGGATATAGCAATTGCTGCCGTAAAGACGAAAAAGGGCACCGGCGGAAAAAATCTCGCCGTTGCCCTGTCATGTGATTGATGAATCAAAAGGAAAAATGGCTGCAAATCTCCCTTACTGCATTTTCCGGCATGATCAGTTTCCCATATTCCTCCAGCATGGCATAAGTGACAGAGGTCGCTTCTCCATACTCCGCCAACAGCGCAATGACGGCATGATATTGAGGAGGTTCCATGCCTGCAGGCTCAAGGGTCAAAATCCATTTGCCATTGTAGGAGAATAACCGGCCTCCTTCCGTTAATCCGGAGCGTTTAAGCTGCCCGGCTACAGAAATGACATCTTCGAAATCCCTGAATGCATACATGACCACGTCGCTTTGCTCCATGGTTACTTCCATATCCAGAATGTCGTCATCCGAATCATCAAAATCGTCTCTGCCGTGTTCATCCGAAGAACGATTGATTTTACCGCGTGTAACAATTATCACCATGCCTTGGGCCGGCATAGCGAGCACTTCCACCGCCAGCGGGCCGGATGCGTCAAAACCCAGCTCTGTATATGCCTGCTCCATCATTTCCATAAAAAGCTCTTGAAGCTTGGGAGGTTCGCGCCACATATCATCCTTATGGATCCCCCGCTCCAGCAAATCGTCAAATGTCAGGAAAATCCGTATCCGGTCCTGACTCAGCCGCTCGATCTTCATGATAGGATCCTCCTTTGCAGCGTCTATCGTAATAGCGTATGAAGCCGCATTTTAATGGTGCATAAAATGGACTTTTTACGCTATGACATTACTTTACCATGTCTGAACGCCAAATGCACTAATATTGGATGAAAAAAGAATCGGCCTGCCAAAGCCCCTTATGGGCTCTGCTGGCCGATTCCCGGTTCCAATTTCATGATCTAGTGCGCCGCTGCGGAGCTCTCCGCTTTTATTTTTTCCACTTCCCGTTTCACTTCCGGATCGCTTTGTATCCATTGCTCCATCTGCATCCAGGTTTCACGGGATGACTTATCATTTCTTCCGGCGTCGCCTTTTACAGATTTGGCAAGCTGTTGCGAGCCGCCGCTTTTTGAACGAAACATGCTTCCCGCCATTTTACCTGTTGCCGCGTGACAGAGCTCACTCATTGCGCCTGCAGCCCAAGCGACAGCTCCGGGCCGTTTGCGGGAAATATACAATGTTGCTGTCGCGCCAAGCAAACCGCCAATTATTAATCCGCGCCACTTCATCAGCGTTGCACCTCATTTCGAATGAATTACAACCATTAGTGTGGCACTGCGGCGGGTCCCGCATTCCCTCTAAATTCAGGAAATCGCGCCGCCCGCTTTATAACGACGCCCGCTTATTGGCCGCCCTTTGTCAGAGCAGCAAGCTCCAGCTTGTCCAGCATCATGCCGTATTCATTGCTCATTTCAAAATGGGAAGGCATCGGAAGCGAGTCGAAATACGGCGCAATCTCGTCGCCATTGCGGAACCAGTCTCCGGGCTCCGGCGATTTTAGCTCCACGTCAGTCCAGGCATTCCCAAGCTCGGGACTGTACAGAAGCTGAGCATCCTTTTTCAGTCTTCCTCCCGACAGCTTCTCGATAGGGGGAACTGGCGGCGGCATCGTTTTTTGAAACAGGGAAGGAGCATAATCCGACCGTGAGCCCGTATGCCTGATCGCGGCCGAGAAACAGCGCGCTCCGTGCAGCACAGTGGGAATACCGAACAACATGGCATACAACCGTTTGCCGAACTCGATTCGCTCCCCGATATCTCTGAATTTTTCGATAATTAATCCTGCAAGCTGCAAGCCGGAGCCGCTTTTGCCGTCGCTGATGCCGATTCCATACGGAAATACGACTCCGTTGAGCTGCAAGATGGATTGAAGTTCGGTAACCAAGGAATGAACCGCTGTCTTATAGGCCGGATTTTGTACAACGCGGCCTTCGATATAATGCTGCTCGTTAATAATTAACGCAACGGAGAGAAGTGCGGAATCTCCCTCCCGCCAAAATTGCGACCAGACTGGCGCCATAAACGAGGAAACGCCGAGACCGGGCAGCAGATGAAACAGGCTGCGGCCTTCCCGACGGCTCCATTGATAGAGCAAAAGCTGCGGGTAGGCATCGCCGAATATTAGCGCATTGCATCGCTCCAGAAACTGAAACAGCTCATTTCTTTGTCCTTCGTTCAGCAGTCTCGGCAGCCACTCGCCCTTCAGATCCGTCATATTCCAGCCGCCATTGCGCGATACAAGATGGGCCAAAAGACTCCAATGCAGCTCCGGGGAGTGGAAATAAACCGTGCGGTAAGCTTCCGTGCGCGTCACGTTGTTGCGGTTATGCAGCCTCGTTTCCGCAGCGATATGATTCAGCAGCTCCCGCTCCTCCGGCTGCCAATCCCTTGGCGTACCGCCCCGGTTTTTCCGCTCTGCCTGCTTCAAGCTTTCCAGCAGCCGGTATCCGGCACCAGAAGACAACGCAGGGGGCGAGGCATGCTGCAGAAGCTCCCTGGAATAACGCAATGCCTTGAATTTGCCGGCTGTATAGGCAGCCGCCGCAGCGGGAAGCTCAAGCAAATAACGCAGCCAATTCACGACTCTCAACCCCCTGCGCCTAAACTTTTCGGTTCGCTCTCGCTACCTAAAGTTTGCGCAGAAAAACACTTTATAAGCATGGAAGGAACTTCAACGAAACATGCCCCACAGCTTAAGCAGATGAAACGTATTATTGGGATCGATTTTTTGCGCAATAACAAACGCTACAATTCCGTCTTCCTGCGATTCCGTAAGCTTCTCCTGAAGGATAACTGCCGCAGACTTTACCAGCCTCCGCACCTTCGACCGGTCCTGCAGATCATATTTGGTCACATGGGCGAGCAGTCCCCGAATACGTTCCTTGACTGCCGGGTTTTTCAGCTTTTGCTTTACCCTTTCCACAAACTGCGGTTTAATGCCATAATTCTGATAGCTCATGATATCTGCACCTCCACTAGAGCATAGTTCCTCAATGACTAAACTATATGCCGAAGGGAAGGCGGAGTTGACTAATCCAATTGCTCGCCTTGAAATAATCCGTCCTTCAAAACCATTTCACGCAATACTCTGTAGTCCTCGCTACTCCAAAAAACATCGCTTTCGGAAAGTTCGCCGGCATCTTCCCGCGCAATTTCGAGCCATTCATAATCGCTGACCATATCCGCAATTTTGAATTCCGGCAAGCCGCTTTGTTTCGTTCCAAAAAAATCGCCCGGCCCTCGTAGCTCCAAATCCCTTCTCGCCACCTCAAATCCGTCGCCCGTCTCCGTCATAACTTTCATTCTTTGGCGTCCCGTCTCCGATTTGGGATCCGCGATCAAAATACAATGGGATTGGTGTTCGCCCCGCCCAACCCTTCCCCGCAATTGATGCAGCTGGGACAACCCGAATCGTTCGGCGTCTATTATGACAATCAACGTTGCATTCGGCACATCCACGCCAACTTCAACAACCGTCGTAGCTACTAGCACCTGGCTGGTGTTGCCGGCAAATTCACCCATAGCTTCTTCTTTCTCCGCCGGCGTGAGGCGGCCGTGAAGCAAACCAACCTTCAGCTCCGGACACGCTTGCTGAAACTGCATGTAGGTATCGATGGCATTTTGCACGTCCAGCTTGTCCGATTCTTCAATCAACGGGCAGATGATATAGGACTGGCGGCCCGCTGCCGCTTCCTTCCTGACAAAAGAAACCACTCTATCCATCGCATCATGTTTCACCCAATACGTTTTGATCGGTTTGCGCCCCTTGGGCATTTCCTTTAACGTGGACACATCCATATCGCCAAAAGCGGTAATCGCCAGCGTACGCGGAATAGGGGTGGCTGTCATCGTCAATACATCCGGGCTGATGCCTTTTCGCCGCAGCACGCTTCGCTGATTGACGCCAAACCGATGCTGCTCATCCGTTACAACCAATCCCAAACTATGAAATACAACCGGCTCTTGAATTAAAGCATGTGTGCCAACGACGATATGCGTGATGCCCATTTGCAGTCCCGCAATGACATCCCCTTTTTTACGGTCGCTCAAGCTGCCCGTAAGCAGCCCCACCACAATACCCGTTCCTTCAAAAAGCCGCTCCAGCGACTTGGCATGCTGCTCCGCCAAAATTTCTGTAGGAACCATCAATGCGCCTTGATGGCCCGCTTTGAAGCTGCCGTAAAGCGCAATAGCCGCAACTACCGTTTTGCCGGAACCAACGTCGCCTTGCAGCAAACGATTCATTGCGCTGCTGCGTCGCATATCGGTTAAAATCTCATTAACTACCTTCTTTTGCGCATCCGTTAACTCAAAAGGAAGCGTCGAGGCAAACTCTCGAATAGATACGCTGTCGATGGCATGGGCGATACCGTCCTTGCGTCTTTTTCCCAAAGAACGATAGGCTTGAAGCTTAAGCTGAAACAGAAACAGCTCTTCATACACCATTCGCCGTCTTGCTTCCTGACCTTGTTTGACATCATCCGGCATATGAATCAGCTTTACGGCTTCGGAGCGGCTCATTAGCCGATGTTTATCCACCAAGTCTGACGGCAGCACCTCCGGTATCCATTCACCGTAAAGATCAAGCGCGGTTCCAATCAGCTTGCGAATCCAGGATTGCGTCAAATTGCCGCCGATGGAATAAACAGGCTGAAGGCTGCCCGTCCTCCCGCTTCCCGCGCCGTCGGCGAATTCGGAATGGGTGACTGTTATTTGCAGCCGGTGCTGCTCCCATTTGCCGGTCAGCACAATTTCGCGGGATAACGTCAGTTGGTCCGCCAGGTAGTGGCGATTAAACCACACAGCCGTAACAAGAAGTCCACCAATCTCGACCTTGCAGGTTAAGCGGTTTTTCCCTCTGCCGTAACGTTGCAGCATCGGCATGCCTCGTATGACGCCAAGAACCGTTGCTTTTTGGCCATTTTTAACCTGCGACAAATCAACAATGCGATAATCTTCATACCGAAATGGAAAATGGTCCAGCAAGTCCCCGATTGTATAGATGCCAAAGGCGTGAAGCTCCCCCTCTTTCAGGGCGCTCACGCCTTTCAATTGCCTGACTGACATTTCATTAAGCTTATTCATGAATCCTCACACCTTGTATGCAAATACGGCCGATGTTCCCGGCCCTGTATGCGTGCCGATGACTGCGCCAACGGTTGTATACGTAACAGACTCAACATTCAGCACCGCTTTTACCTTTGCCTCCAGCTCATCTGCGTTATCCAATTCGTCAGTACCCGCTATGACAACAGCGACGGGGGCATTGCCGAATTGGTCCTGCAGCATCTCGCCGATCCGTGCGATCGCTTTTTTAGTGCCGCGCGCTTTATCAGCGGGAATTACGCTGCCTGTCGACTTGTCCAGCGACAATATTGGCTTAATGTTGAGAATAGAGCCAATCAGCGCTGCAGCTTTGCCGATTCTTCCGCCTTTGCGAAGCCATTCCAGAGAATCCACGAGGAAGTAGATATACGTTTTTTGCTGCAACTCTCTTATTGCGTCAAGTATCTCTTCCTTAGACTTGCCGTCTTTTGCCATACGGGCCGCCAGCACAACCTGCATGCCGATGCCGTAGGAAGCGGAGCAGGAATCCACAATTTCGATATCCCCTTCCTGCTCCAGCATGGATTTGGCAATCGTAGCGGACTGATGCGTACCGCTCAAGACAGATGCCAGATGAATAGAGATGATGGCACACCCCGGATCCTCCGTCAGCAACCGCTCGTACACTTGCGAAAAATCAAGCGGCGACGGCTGTGAAGTCGTGGGCTGAACCTGCGCCGTTTTTAACTTGGCGTAAAATTGGTCCGCGGTCAGCGTAACGGAGTCCAGAAAGGTTTCTTCTCCAAACAGCACTTGCAAGGGAACAACTGTAATATCCAGCCCTTCTTTTAGTTCCGCCGGAATATCGGATGTGCTGTCAGTCACAATTCTTACCTTGCCCATGGCATTACCTCCAAATAATAAGTATTGGCATTACTCCACGCCAAACAAGTATGGATAAAGAGGCTGTCCGCCTCGTTGAACCTCGATTTCCAGATCCGGATATTGCGCTTGCGCCCATTCGCAAATAGCCGCTGTGTCTTCGCCATTCGCCTCCTGGCCCGTCAGGACAGTCAACAAATCTCCGCCTTCCGCCAACATGGCGCCAAGCAAAGTCGTGCATGCTTCCACAAGATCGGCATGGGAAACAACAATCGCTTTTTCGCGGATGCCAATGTAGTGGCCTTCCTTGACGTCAACGCCATCAATGGAAGTATCTCTTACCGCTTTTGTAACTTGGCCCGACACAATCCCTTGCGCCGCCCCGCTCATCCAATCCAGATTGCGCTGAGGAGACTCGTCCTCCTTAAACGACAAAACCGCCGCCAAGCCTTGCAGGATTGTTTTGGTCGGGATAACGGTCACATCGCGATCGCTAAGCTCGGCGGCTTGCTCCGCCGCGAGAATGATATTGCCGTTATTCGGCAAAAGAAAGATATGATCCGCCGACAATGCGTCAATCGCCTTTAAAAAATCTTCCGTGCTAGGATTCATCGTTTGACCGCCAGACAAAACGGTGTCTACATCGCTGGCCAAAAAGATATCGGCAATGCCATCCCCCATCGCGACGGCAATCATCCCGTAAGGAGCCTTCTCATAGGCCTCGCTTGCGCCAAGCCCGTTAACGGCGCCGCCCGCAAGCAGCTCGGCTCCGGACAAATCCGCAGTTGCGACGGCTTCTTCATGCTCCAGCAGTTCGCGATGCTGCTCTCTCATATTCAAAATACGAATATCGATCAGTTCTCCATAAGGGAGAGAGAAATTAAGCACGTCTCCTGGTTTTCGGGAATGAACATGCACCTTGATTATATCGTCGTCCGCTATAACCAGAATGGAGTCTCCGTCCCGTTCCAGCTGTTTCTTGTAAGCGGATTCATCAAATAACACCGGTATATTGCCGGCATGTTTGCGATCAATAAAAAACTCCATATCGTACAAAAACTCAATATCCTCGGTCGACAGGCGCGATTGGGCAGAGGCGTAGTCCTTCTGCTCAAGTTTGCGGCTTCCGGCAGGGAGCGCTACTTCTTCGGGCATGGCGGCTTCGGAAGGCTGCATGAACAGCTCCTGATAGCCTGTGCTTTCCCTCTCGGCAAGACTTCTGACAAAGCCCTCATAAATGTATACGAGTCCTTGCCCGCCGGAATCCACCACGCCAACCTGCTTGAGAACCGGCAGCTGTTCCGGTGTTTTCTGCAGCGCTTCGTTGGCTTTGCGGTATACTTCCTGCATCAAATCGGCAACATCCGTCGAGCGTCTGGCATAATGGACAGCATGTTTTGCCGCTTCCTTCGCAACGGTCAGAATCGTTCCTTCAACAGGCTTGACCACGGCTTTGTAAGCCATGTCCACGCCTTGCTGAAGCGCCGCAGCCAGATCGGCGGCAGTAGCCTCCTGATGACTGGACAAATATTTGGACATGCCGCGAAACAGCTGCGACAAAATAACGCCCGAATTGCCCCTGGCGCCCATCAGCAATCCTTTGGACAAGGCTTCCGCGCTTTTTCCGATATGATCGGAAGGTTTGCTTCTCAGCTCCCTTACGCCTGACCCCATCGTCAAATTCATGTTGGTTCCCGTGTCTCCGTCTGGAACCGGAAAAACATTTAATGCATTAACGCGTTCCGCGTTATTCTGCAACAGCTCCGCACCGAACAATGCCATTGCGGCAAAATCCGATCCGTTAATAGAGCGCTTACCCAATGAAAATTCCCCTTCCGCTACCTGGATACCCTTACATCCTGCACAAAAATATGAACTCCGTCCACTTGCAGGCCAATTACATTATTCATCACGTATTCAACCTTGGATTGAATATTGTGAGCAACCTCGGAAATTCGGGTGCCGTAACTTACGATGATATAAAGATCGATATACAGCTTGCCGTTTTCCCGTCTGATCTCGACGCCGCGGGACATGTTCTCGCGTCCCAGCAATTCTGCAATGCCGTCCTTCAGCCCTTTCCGGGAAGCCATGCCGACAAGTCCATAACAATCCAATGCTGCAGAGCCGGCCAACAGGCTAATGCAATGATCTGAAACGTAAACCGAGCCAAGCTCGCTTTGAAGCTGCAGTGACATGGTAACACACTCCTTACTCCACTAGTATGGACCAAGTCTTATTGTACTATAAAGAACGCCGTTATTGAAGTCCGTACAGAAATTCATTCCATTTTCCTCACATTTGGGTTGAAGAGAGCTCGTCTTTGTGATACGATATTCAAGTGTGTTCAGCGTAAAGCTCAATGATCGTCTGAAGTGACGCCGTTTAGGCTTCGCGTTGAATGATCGGTTCGGCATGTATGAACTTGAATATTGCTTACTTGAATTATGCTTAGGAGGTGTAGTCATGTCCCGCAAATGTTATCTGACTGGCAAGTCGCCGCGTCAAGGCAACAACGTATCCCACGCCAATAACAAAACACGCCGTTCTTGGGGAGTCAACGTGCAGAAGGTTCGCATTCTTGTTGACGGTAAACCAAAGCGCGTCTATGTGAGCGCCCGCGCTCTGAAATCCGGCAAAGTGACACGCGTATAGTTCCGGCTTACGCGCATAGACAAAAGCACCTGTTGCCCAGGTGCTTTTATTTTTTGCCTCTTAAAAGAAATGTTCAAAAAGTCCGCTTCAACTTCGATACGGAGAACCGAACCTTTTGAACTCACATTATAAGAAGGCAGCATCAATTTTTCTGAAATGTGTTCAGGATGGCCTTTACAAACCCGCCTAGAAATTTAGGCAGCTTGATCGTATAAAACTTCATGCCTCTTCCCTCCTCGGACACGCTCATGGAATAACTCCGCAACAATTCCATCACTATATGTAATCATCCTATGCGAAGGCATATTGTCCTATTCCATTGCAAGCGCTCCAAAAAGCATTCCCGTCATGTAATCGGGATGATCCCGTATAAACGCCACTGCGGCAAATATGATAGCGGCGACAAAATAAAAGATCAGGGCCAGGACGATAAACAGCACACGCGGCACTGTCGTCTCCACCTTGCGGAAATACAGAATCCCCATTAAAAGGGCAAGCAGCGAAAACAGATATTTGATAAAATGATCCATTTGGGCGAATAATGCCAAAAACAGCCCGGCTAGCAGGCTGTAACTGATTGTCCTCAATGTTGTTTTGACCCGTTGATTCATAACGTTTCCCCTAACGCAGCGCCGCGATTGCGGCGGCCCGGTCAGATTCTCCAAACACGGCATTTCCCGCAACAAGAACATTGGCGCCCGCTTCGCGGATCCCTGGAGCCGTAGCTGGATTAACGCCCCCGTCCACCTGGATATGAACGTCGTCTAGTCCCCGCTCCTCCAGCATTGCTTTGACCTGGCGAAGCTTCACCAGTGAATAAGGAATAAAGCTTTGACCTCCGAAACCCGGATTAACGGTCATAACAAGCACAAGATCCAAATCGTGAATAACGGGCTCCAGCACGGAGACCGGGGTCCCAGGGTTTATGGCAACGCCAGCAGGCAAACCGCGTTCCTTGATCCAATGAATGGTCCGGTGAAGATGCGTGCAGGCTTCAGCATGCACGGTAATCCGATTAGCGCCGGCCGATACATAATCGCCAAGCGACAGCTCCGGCTTTTGTATCATCAAATGAACATCAAAAGGAAGAGTCGTCGCAGACCGAACGGCAGCGATAACGGGCGGGCCAAAGGTCAGGTTCGGGACAAAATGTCCGTCCATGACATCTACGTGGATCCAGTCCGCGCCGGCTTTTTCTGCACCGGCAATCTCTTCTCCCAAGCGGGAAAAATCCGCTGACAATATGGAAGGCGCAATTAAGGTCATGTTCGTTAGTACCTCCGTTTCGTATCTTTCATCTCTTCCATAAACAGCAAATAGTGATCGTAGCGGCTCCTTGCCACTTTTCCTTCTTCCAAAGCGGAAATAACGGCGCAGCCGGGCTCGTGGACATGGGTGCAGCCGCGAAATTTGCACTGTGGCGAAAGCTCTCTCATCTCCACAAAGCAATAGCTCAAATCCTGCACGCCAAGCTCATGAAAATCCAGCTGGCTGAATCCCGGCGTATCCGCCACCAGTCCTCCGCCGATATTAATCAGCTCCACATGGCGCGTCGTATGTTTTCCTCGCCCAAGCCGGTTGCTGATTTCATTCGTTTCCAGCTCAAGTCCAGGCACAATCGCATTCAGGAGCGAGGATTTGCCTACGCCGGATTGTCCAGCAAATACAGCCAGATGTCCCCTCAAACGGGCCTGAAGCCGCTCTACGCCGTCGCCTTTGCGGGAACTGGTGCCAAAAACCTCGTAGCCCAGCGCTCCATAAATACGGTTGACAGATTCAGCCGCTGCTTTGGCTTCCTCCGTTTCCTCGCCTTCCTCCTCCAGGTCCTGCTTGCTGAGGCAAAGCAAGGCGGGGATGCCGGCATGCTCGATATGGACCAGAAACTTGTCCAGCAGCTGCAAGTTGAGGTCGGGCTCCGTCACGGAGAATACAAGGATTGCCAAATCGACGTTTGAGACCGGAGGGCGTATCAGCTCCGAGGAACGGGGAAGGAGCTCCTCTACGGTGCCTTCCCCGTTTTCGGTCAAGCTGTAACGGACGTTGTCTCCCACGAGCGGAGACTGTCCCCGTTTTTTGAATATGCCTCGGGCACGGCATTGAACCGTTTCGCCGTCCTCATCGCCATCACTTGGCCGCACGTAATAATAACCGCTTAAGGCCTTGACGATCACTCCGTTCAACATCCCCGCAGCACCGTCATTCGCCTTCATTGCCGTTGTTTTGTTCTGAGCCGTCTTCATCATTATGTTCATTTACCTCCGCATGCGCAGGCTGCTCTTCTTCCTGGCTTGGTTCCTCCGTTTGCGCCGGCGGGTCGTCCTGTCCCGGTATTTCCAAACCTGGCGAATGGTTGCCCGACAACGCTTCATCGTATCGGATTTCCTTAATGTCCATAAAGTTTCCGTCACGAAGCACGGATACGCGGGCCACGGTATCCGGAGCCAATATAACCGTTACCGGTATATCCACCGTTCCGCTAATCGTTTGGGTTCCCGCATCGATATTTTCACCGGTTGCATCGGAATAAAGAATCTTGACCTTGCTGGATGTGCCCGAAACCGCAGGCGAAATTCTGACATTAAAGACATAAGAGATGGCATCCGCAGGCAAGCCAGTGCTAACCTTTATTTTCACCTTGGAGCCTTTGGCAATCATTTCACCCGGAAGGATATCGTCCTGGTTTGTTATATGATCCTTTTTGTGCAAGTAGCTTGCCTCGTAACTGATATCGCTTTCCTCCAGAACCAGTTCCAGAGAGCTTAGAAGCGTTCTTGCGTTCGATAGCTTCATATCAATTAAATCAGGCATTTTCACTTGTTCCCTGCCCTGGCTTACGACAAAGGATATTTCGGCCGTTTCGGGATCAATCATGTCTCCCCGTTCCGGACTTTGACTAAGAATCGTTCCAGCCTCTTCTTCGCTAAACTCTTCTTTCACCTTGATCCGGTCTGCCGAAATCCCCATTCCCGTCAGCTCGTCTTTGGCCTCCTGAAGCAGCCGCCCTACATATTGCTTGAGCTCCTTCAATTCGGGACCATCGCTGACCGTTAATTGAATGGTGGTACCTTTTTTGGCTTTCATATTCTTTTTGGACTGTTCGATGACCTGGTCCTTCGGAATGTCTTTGCTGAATTCGCGGGTTACGGGGTCTTCGACCCTAATGCCAACCTCTTCCAGCTTTGCGCGCGCATCGCTCTCCATCCAGCCTACTACATAAGGTACTTCAACTTCCTCTGTGTCTAGCTGCTTCAGCAGCCACCGGAAGCCCATAATCAGCAAAAACAGCAACACTAGCGTAATGCCAGCCACGATTAGCGGTTTTCGCCAACCGCCGCGCTTTTTGGCGATTTCAGTCTGGGAAGCGGACGCCTCAATGCCGGACGATTTATTGCCGCCCGAAGGCCGCGGCTCCTGCTGCTTATTTTCGATTCGGTGCATCGTATCGTCATGCCGAATGGCCGGCATCACCTTTGTTTCGTCCAAATCGTTAAAGGTCGGGAAAACAATTGGCGGTTCGTTTAACCGTTCAGGAAGCAGACAGGTGTCCAAATCTTCCAGCATATCCCTTGCCGTTGCATATCGCTCAGCCGGATTTTTGCGCATCGCCTTTAAAATGATGTTTTCCACGCTTTGCGGGATATGGGGATTGACCCGCCTCGGGTCCTCAAACGACTCCTGCAAATGCTTAAGCGCCACGCTGATCGGACTTTCGCCCAAAAAAGGCAGCTTTGCCGTAAGCATCTGATAAATCACGATGCCAAGCGAATACAAATCCGATTTTTCACCCGTATTGATGCCTTTGGCATGCTCCGGAGAAAAATAGTGAACCGAGCCCACAACAGAGCCTGTATGTGTTATCGTCGATGAGGTAACCGCGCGGGCAATGCCGAAATCCGTTACCTTGACACGACCGTTGTTTCCGATAAGTATGTTATGAGGTTTAATGTCCCGGTGAATGATGTGATTGTGATGCGCATGTTCCAACGCATCGCATATTTGCGCTGCTATCCGAACGGCTTCCTGTACTTGAAGCGGCGCGCGTTCCTGAATGATTTCATTCAAATTGTTGCCTTCCACATACTCCATTACAATATAATGCGTATCGTTCTCTTGCCCTACATCGTATATGCTAACCACGTTAGGATGGGAAAGCGCGGCGGCGGATTGCGCCTCTCTCCGGAATCTGCGAATAAACTCCTCGTCATTGACAAATTGCTGCCTGAGCACCTTAACCGCGACATTGCGGTTCAACAGCACATCATGGGCTTTATAGACAAGCGCCATTCCCCCGCCGCCGACTCTGGATAAAATCTCGTATCTTCCGCCTAAATCATGTCCAATCATACTGCATCCTCCTTCCGCTTAGCACTGGCTGCTTCCTGCAGAAGAACGACCGTTACATTATCGTCTCCGCCCGCTTCAAGCGCTTGCTGAATGAGTTGATCCGCTTTGGCGCTGAGATCACGGCTTTCCTGGGCCAATACGGAAAAAATCCGCTCTTCGCCAACCATATTGGTCAAACCGTCGCTGCAAAGCAACAGCATATCCTCGGAGCTCCACGGGAGCGACTGCACGTCAATGTCCACATGCGCGTCGGTGCCGATCGCTCTTGTCAGCACATTTTTACGGGGATGGTTGTCAGCTTCTTCCTGGCTGAGCTGGCCGGATTTCAACAGCTCGTTGACCAGCGAGTGGTCTTCGGTCAGCAGGCTTAGCTTCTCCTTGGAAATCCGGTAAGCGCGGCTATCGCCCACATGGCCGATAACAGCGCTGCCTCCCCCCAGCATGGCGGCAACAACCGTAGTCCCCATGCTGTGGTAGCGCTCGTTGCGCGAAGCCATCTCATAAACCTTTTCATTGGCCTCCGCAATCGCTTGACGAAGCAGCATTTTGGCTTCCTGCTCGGAAACCTCAGCCCGCTCAGGCTGGCGCTCCAGCATGCTGCGGAAGGATTCAACAGCCAGCTTGCTTGCGACATCGCCGGCTTGATGGCCGCCCATGCCGTCCGCAACGATGGCAAGCGTAATCCCGCCAGGCAGCTCGCCAACCCAAGCATAATCCTCATTTACGTGTCGTACTCGTCCGATATTGCTGCGATTCGCCGTTAACAAAGAACTATCACCTCGCCGTGGACTCCATATGTTTCGCTCTTAACTGGCCGCACGCGGCCGCAATGTCATGTCCTTGCTCTCTGCGTATGGTTACATTGATCCGGTTGCGCTCCAACACTCTTTGAAATTCAAAAATATCCTCGCGCGGCGTGCGGACATAGTTGCGCTCCGGCACGTGGTTGACCGGAATGAGGTTGACGTGGCAGAGCATATCCTTGAGAACATCGGCAAGCTCTTGAGCATGCTCGGCGCTGTCATTTACGCCGCCTATCAAGGCATATTCAAAGGATATCCGGCGCCCGGTTTTGGCAATGTAGTAGCGGCACGCTTCCATAACATCTTCAAACGGATAACGCCGGTTGACGGGCATCAGCTTGCTTCTCAGCTTGTCATTTGGAGCATGGATTGAAAGCGCCAGGTTGATTTGCGTGTTTTCGTCCGCAAACTTGTACATGCTCGGCACAATGCCGCTAGTGGATACCGTAATGTGGCGCTGGCCGATATTAAGCCCTTTTTCGTGAATCATCAGACGCAGAAAAGTCATGGTGGCGTCATAATTTTCGAAAGGTTCGCCGGAACCCATAATCACGATGCTGGAAATACGCTCGCCGGTTACATCCAGCATCTGCTGGGCCGTTACAACCTGTGCTACGATTTCGCCCGCCGTCAGGTTCCGTTTCAGACCGCCTAGTGTCGATGCGCAGAACGTGCAGCCGATTCGGCAGCCTACCTGCGTTGTTACGCAGATGCTGTTGCCATAGCTATGCCGCATAATGACCGTTTCAATTCCATGGGCGTCATGCAGGCCGAACAGAAACTTAACGGTTCCGTCACGCGACTCAAATTTTGTAATTTCCTGCAGCGTAACGAACTGGAATTGATCGTCCAGCTTTTGCCTCAATTCCTTGGACAAATTGGACATGTCCTCAAAGCTGCTCACCCGTTTGACGTAAAGCCAGTCAAACAACTGGTCGCCGCGAAAAGCGGCTTCGCCGTTTTCTTTCATCCAATCGCGGATTTGCTCTAATGTATAGTCATAAATAAATGGTTTCATCTCATCACACCTGTATTTGAATTGGGCAGCAGCAAATATGCATTTTACGTCGAGCAATCGCCTGCATCGTTTATACGCGATTGTTCAACTAACAGCAAGTCGGAAGCCGCCATCGTTTTATTTTACCACAAACGTCTATGCTGGGCCATAATAGAGGTTTTACGCTAATTCGGGAGTGTTACAGCCGTCTTTTCATACGGGCGATAAAAAAACCGTCGCTGCCGAAATGATGGGGAAGCAGCTGCAGCTGTCCCTGGAATGATTCGTCGATCAGACCAGCGGCAGTCAGTCGTTTAAGCAGCGGCTCGGGCCATTGCGCGTCCAACTCGAATTGTGGATGATCGTTCAAAAAACGCTCGATCTGCTCTTCGTTTTCCTCTCTCAGCATCGTGCAAGTGCTGTACACAAACGTGCCTCCCGGTTTGACAATGTCGCTAACCGCATCCAGCAGCGACCGCTGGATGGCGGCAATGTCGGACACGTCGCCCGCCGTTTTGGTCCATTTGATTTCCGGCTTGCGCCGGATCACGCCAAAGCCGGAGCAAGGAGCGTCCAATAAAACGGCATCCATGGAAGCCGGAGCAAAAATCTCTCCCAGCTTAAGCGCATCGCCCGTTGTCGCCTCTACGTTGCGAAGCTTGAGCCTTTCGGTTTGGGCAGCAATGATTTTGCGTTTGTGCGCATGGAGATCATTTGCCCAAACTTTTCCTTTCCCTTCCATCAGCTCCGCCAGATGACAGCTTTTGCCGCCGGGCGCCGCGCAGCAGTCGAGCACCTTCATGCCCGGCCGAGGAGCAACCACCTCAGCGACAAGCATGGAGCTTTCATCCTGGAGCGACCACCGCCCGCCGATATATCCGGCAAGCTCGGTCAGATTGCCTCCGCCGCTAACCGCTATGCCGGATTGCGTCAATGAGGAAGGTTGCCCCTCTAGGCCAGCTTCCGACAGTTCAGCCAGCACGTCCTCCACGCTTGCAGCAAGGGGATTGACCCGGATGCCGGCATGCGGCGCTTCGTTGCTGGAAGCGCAGATTGCTTCAGCCGCCTCTAAGCCAAACTGGGCAATCCACCTTTCCACCAGCCATAAGGGATAGGAATGGCGCAGCGCAATTGTCTCCGCTTCTCCCGGCAAGTTGATCAGCTCTGGCTTCAATTCGGCGCGATTCCGGTCTATGCTCCGCAGCACGCCGTTCACCATGCCCGCAATTCCGCCATGCCCGCGGCGTTTGGCGATTTCAACCGCTTCATTGACGGCGGCATGTGTAGGCACGCGGTCCAGATAGAGCAGTTGGTAAGCGCTGAGACGGAGCAGCTGATGCACCCAAGTCTGCAGCTTGCCAAGACCTTTTGCCACGAATCGTTCCAGCCAATAATCCAGTGTAGCCTGCCTGCTGATCGTTCCATACACAAGCTCCGTCGCCAAACCGGCATCGCTGCGGGACAATCCCGCTTCCTGTAACGTTTTATTGATCTGCAAATTGCTGTAAGCGCCTGAAGTCGCCACCCTCACAAGGATGGTTAATGCGGCTTCGCGTGGCGTTCCAAGCGCAGCTTTGCCGGAACGGGGGTTGCTCTGCTGGCCGTTTCCGCCCTGTCTAGGGCGCGCCGGGCGGCTCATCGGCCCTCTCCTTCGCCAAAGACAGCGTCAGGCGCAAGACGAGAGCCTTTAAGCCATTCCGAAGCTTTCATTACGACTTTGCCCGCAGGCTGTATTTCCTTCAGCAGCAAACGTCCTTCGCCGCATTGAACCACAATGCCTTCGGCTCCGGCTTCGATGACTGTTCCGGGAGCCGCTCCCGATGTCGGCCCGCCTTCGCCGGACAATGGAGAGCATGACCAGATTTTAAACGTTTCTCCGTTCAGAAGCGTAAACGCTCCGGCCATGGGATAAAGGCCGCGCACCTGATTGAATAGGCTTTGTGCGCTTTTGCCCCAATCTATACGTTCGTCGTCTCTCGTCAAATTGGGGGCGTAGGTCGCCAGATCATTATCTTGAGGGACCGCTACCGCCGTGCCATCCAATACGGAAGGCAACGTTTTGATCAACAACTCAGCTCCAGCTTCGCTAAGCTTGCTAAACATCGTGCCGGAATGGTCGCTTTCGCCAATCGGCAGCTCCACGCTGCTGATCATGTCTCCCGTGTCCAGTCCTTCCGCCATATACATAATGGTTACGCCTGTTGCGGCTTCGCCGTTAATAATGGAACGTTGGATCGGCGCTCCGCCACGGTACCTCGGCAATAACGAGCCGTGCACGTTGATGCAGCGGAAGCGCGGCATTTCAAGAACCGCCTTGGGCAGGATTTGGCCGTAAGCCGCCGTCACAACGAGATCTGGCGCATAGGCTTGAAGCTGCTTAACCGCCTCCGGGCTGCGCATGCGTTCCGGCTGCAACACTGGCAATCCCAACGCTAGGGCCGCCTCTTTCACAGGTGAAGGCGTAAGAACCTTCTTGCGGCCTTTTGGCCGGTCAGGCTGAGTGACGACTGCAACAACGTTGTACCCCTGATCCAGAAGGGCACGCAAAGAAGGGACGGCGAAATCCGGCGTCCCCATAAATACAATACGCATAACCTTATTCGCCGCCTTTTCTTGATCTTTCCGAAATGTCGTAAATGCTCTCCGCCAAATCGGTAAACAAAATGCCGTTTAAATGGTCGATTTCATGCTGAAACGCACGCGCAAAAAAACCGCTGGCATTTACGCTAAACGTATTGCCTTCGCTATCCTGTCCCTGAACGACGATATTGTCCGAACGGCGGACATCGCCATTCAGATTAGGAATGCTGAGGCAGCCTTCCGGACCAAATTGCTCGCCTTCCTGTGACACAATGACGGGATTCACCATTTCCACCAGGCCGTTGTCGTCACCTACGTCTACAACGATGACCCGTTTGGAAATGCCCACCTGCGGCGCAGCCAGTCCAACGCCCTCCGCATCGTACATCGTTTCCGCCATGTCCTTCAGCAGCTTTTTAAGATTGGCGTTGAACTTGGTCACCTCCTTGGCGACCTCGCGCAAAACCGGGTCGGGGTCTTTCACAATCAATCTGATGCTCATCTCCGTTACCATCCTTTGTTCTCATTCTATAATATAACCTGTGGATCTACGTCCACGCTAAACTGCACGGTTTTGCCCGCCGCTCCTTCTGTAAAAGGCTTTAAGGCAAGCCGTACAAGTGCAGATATATTGATGCTTCCCCGATATTTTATCACACATTGAAACCGGTAGCGATCTTTCATTCTTGCAATGGGAGAGGCGACGGGACCCAGCACTTCGATAGCTCTTGGGAATCCGCCGGAGAGCGGAACCAAAAGCCCCTCATGCTCGGCCAATGCCCGCAGTTCTGCAGCGAAACCCTCGCTGACGGACGCCAGCAGCGGCAGCTGTTCGTGCGACATTGTTATTAATACGAGCCTGCAATAAGGCGGATACCCCATCGACGCCCGATGCGTCAACTCCTCGCGCAGAAAGGCGTCGTAGTCATGATGCTGCGCGGTCGTTATGGCATAATGCTCCGGCGCATAACTTTGCACAACAACTTCCCCCGGCAGCTGATGGCGTCCCGCTCTGCCAGCAACCTGGGTCAACAGTTGGAAGGTCCGCTCGGCCGCGCGGAAATCGGGCAGGTGCAGCGATGTATCTGCTGCAATAACGCCAACAAGCGTTACATATGGAAAATCGAGGCCTTTTGCCACCATTTGCGTTCCTAGCAGCACATCAGCTTTTCGTTCTCCAAACTGCTTCAGCAGCTTTTCATGGCTGTGCTTCTGACTTGTCGTATCCACATCCATCCGTATAACGGCTATGCCGGGAAACAGCTTGGACAACTCTTCTTCGACCCGCTGCGTGCCGGTGCCGAAATAACGAATGTTTTCGCTCTTGCAGGAGGGGCACTGGAGCGGCGCGCCTTCCGCATGGCCGCAGTAGTGGCAGCGCAGCACACGTGTTTTTTGATGGAAGGTCAACGAAATATCGCAATGAGGACAAGTCGATGTAAAGCCGCATGAGCGGCACATGACAAAGGTTGAATAACCTCTTCGGTTCAGCAGCAGTACGGATTGTTCTCCGCGCTCCAGCCTCTCGGCAAGAGCGGCATGCAGCTTACGGCTAAACATGGACCGGTTGCCCTCGCGCAGCTCCTCGCGCATATCAACAACCGCAACCTCAGGCAGCGGCCTGCCTCCAACCCGCTCCTGCATAGGCAGAAGAGCCGGTTCTTCGCCGGCTGCCGGCGTCCGGCTGGCTGCCGCATAAGTCTCCAAAGATGGAGTGGCGGAGCCCAACACAACGGCAGCACCGTGTTGATTCGCCCTTCTTACCGCAACATCCCGCGCATGGTATTTGGGGCTCTCCTCCTGCTTATAGGAGGATTCATGCTCCTCGTCAATGATAATAAGCCCAATGCTGGAAAAAGGCGCAAAAATCGCGGAGCGGGCGCCTATCGCCACCTGCGCGGCGCCGCTGCGGATTTTGCGCCATTCGTCAAAACGCTCGCCGCTGGAAAGCCGGCTGTGAAGGACTGCCACATCATTGCCAAAGCGGCCTTTGAAGCGCTCCACCATTTGAGGCGTCAACGAAATTTCCGGCACCAGCACGATCGCTTGACGGCCGGAGTCCAGACAATGCCGGATGCTTTGTAAATAAACTTCGGTTTTCCCGCTGCCGGTCACGCCATGCAGCAGCATGGTACGGGCTTTGCCTCCGTCGAGCGCCCTTCTGATTGTTCCGTAAACAGCGTCTTGCCCTTCGGTCAGGGGCAGTGGTTCTGTCGCCGCGAAGCTTCTGTCGCCATAGGGATCTCGCGACTTCTCCACCTCGCGCAACTCCACAAGTCCTTTATCGGCCAAGGCGCGGACGCTGGAAGGAGATGACCCCGATGCGGTTGCAAGCTCCTGCAGCGGCATCGGCTCGCCCCGTTCAAGAAGACAAAGCAACGCAAGGCGCTGTTTCGCTGCACGCGCCGGAAGTTCCTCTGCGGCTTTGGCAGCGGCTGCTGGTTCAACGTTCAAAAAAACCGTCAATACCCGGCGGACGGACAAACGGTCCCGAATAGCGGATGTTTGCTGAAGGCCCCCGCTTCGCAAAGCAGATTTTACGGCGGAGGTATGCTCAGGATACCTCTCCAGCAATGCATTCAGCTTAACCGTTCCGCCAGAGGCATTGATCCATTCCACTAGCTCTGTCGGCAAAATGCTGCTCTCCACATAGTCGTCCAAAGAAACTTTGCGCTCTTCTTTGCCTTTTAAGGCTGCGGGAATCATCGCTTGCAGCGCTTGAATGCGGGAGCAGCAATACTTGTCGCTCATCCAATGGGACAGTTCTACCAGATCCGGCAGCAAAGGCGGCAGGGCGTCAAGCAACTCCGCAATCGGCTTGAGCCGGCTGCTGTCAAAGGAAGATGATTCAGACAGCCCAATGACAAATCCCTGTAGCACCCTTCCCCCAAAAGGAACACCAACGCGGCTGCCGCATTCAATCCATTGTTCCATTCCTTCTGGAACCAAATAATCAAACGGCCTGTCGTTCTGCCGGCTCGGCACATCCACGATTACATTGGCAATCATTCACCTTGTCCCCCGAAAGGCGATGAGGCAAGCCTGGTGGCCATCATGTTCATTAATCGTCCGGCCAATTCCCGCTTGGACATGACGGGGTACCGTTCCACCAGGCCATCTGCATCAAAAACAGACACTGCGTTGGTATCCACGTTAAACCCTGCGCCTGCCATGCCGATGTCGTTGGCGATGATCAAATCGCAGTTTTTGCGCTGAAGCTTGTCCATGGCATAATGATCCAGATTTCCCGTCTCGGCCGCAAATCCAGCCAGCAGCTGTCCTTTCTTGCGTTCGCCCAGCAGCTGCAAAATATCCGTTGTCCGCTCGAGCTCAAGCTGATAGCGATCGCCTGTTTTTTTCAGCTTTTCCTGGTGGATCTGGACGGGCCGGTAATCGGCCACAGCTGCCGCTTTAATGACAATATCCGCCCCGTCAAACCGCTGCAATACCGCATCCAGCATATCTTGCGCCGAAACAACAGGCACAATGTTTACACCCGCCGGCGCTTGCCCCGAGGTGCGCCCGGCAATGAGCGTAACATCCGCACCCATCAACTTTGCGGCTTCGGCCAGTGCAAATCCCATTTTGCCGGAAGAATCATTGGTCAAATAACGTACCGGATCAAGACGCTCGATCGTGCCTCCCGCCGTAATCAATACGCGTTTCCCCTGCAAAACATTGGATTTTGCAAACAGATTCCTTGCGGCCTCGACAATATCTTCTGGCTCCGCAAGTCTTCCTTTGGCCACGTAGCCGCATGCGAGCTGCCCCGTTCCCGGCTCAACAAACAGCGCTCCGCGCTGAGCCAGCCGATTCATGTTCTCCACAACAGCAGGATGCTCGTACATGTGCACGTTCATCGCCGGAGCGATCAATACCGGACAAGTAACGGCCAGCATCGTAGTGCTGACCATATCGTCTGCCAGACCGTTTGCCAGCTTCCCGATTATATTGGCGGTTGCAGGCGCAATAATAGCCAAATCGGCATGATCCGCCAGGTGAATATGTGAAACAACGGACGGGTCCTGCTCATCAAATGTATCCACGTAAACATGATTTCGAGATAATGTTTGCAGCGTGAGCGGCGTAATAAATTGAGTTGCGGACCGGGTCATCAGAACATGTACATTAACTCCGGCCTGTACCAGTTTGCTGCACAATGCCGCTCCCTTATAGGCGGCAATTCCGCCCGTAATGCCCAGCAACACGGTTTTGCCCTGAATCATGACGACAACTCCTGTTCGTTCTGGTTGGTCTTACCAGTTATTGCGCTCCCTAAGTCCGGAAATGTGGGCAACATGATGTCTGGCATGCCAGGTCACATATCCCAGATAGTAGGAAAGTTTAAATTGTCTCCCTTTTCCGGGATGATAAAATTCGCGTTCAAAATCCGCCCGGTCCAGAGAACGAAGAAGCAGCGCCCATCTGGCACAGGTGCCTTCAATCATGCTAATGCTCATATCAGTCGGGGCCTGAAGGCTGTCGGCAGTAGCCGCCCACGCTTCCTCATCAAAAGGTTTGATGGTTGGATTGGATTCCGTCAAGGCAAGCTTGAAGCGGCTGTAGTTATTAATAATGGCGTCGGCCAGATGATGGACCACTTGTCTGGAAGACCAGCCGCCTTTGCGATAAGCAAGATCCAATTGAGAATCATCCAGACCGCTTATCGTTTCCCGCAGCACCTTAGGCAGCTCCTCCAGTTCGGAAATCCACTTTTCCTGTCTCGCGGCATTCATGCCTTCAAACCGATAACGTCCAATAGGATAACGCAAAGCATCCATAACAAACCCCTCCTGATTGATCGATTATTTTTCGAGCCGTTACTGCCGAACTTTTGCAACTTGCAATTTTACTTTAACGGGCTGTAACAAATATGTAGTTCATAACGCCGGGATTTGTCGTGACGGGCTCCTGGTTCAGTCAATGGTCCCACCTCCCGCTTGTACAAAAAAAGAGGTGTCTACTGTTGCCAGCGCGCACCCCTTTTCTGGATTTCCACTTATCATGCTGCTTTGTGCTTTGCGGTACACAAGAACGTCATAGGCTAGACGTTACTCTTCCTTGCTGGCGATCGTCTCAACCTGCACAATGTCACCGTAAATTTCTTCCAGCGCTACACCAACAAACTTGTGGGAGCGCGGATTGACCAGCTCCGTTTTTTCACCGTTGCGAAGCATGCGGGCTCTTCTGGAGGCCGCTACGACCAACGTATATTTGCTGTCAACCTTTTTCACCATTTCATCAATGGACGGATATAACATTGTACATTCTCCTCACTCAAGCTTTCTCGATTGCCGTTCTCATATGGGTTACAGTCGGCATAACCCGGAAACCCTTGCAATGCTCTGCAATAATAATGCTGCGGATACGGTCGCATGCCGCATCAATTTCGTCGTTCGTAACAGCGTAATCATAATGGCTAAGAAGACCCAATTCCCTGGACGCCTCATTCATGCGGCGTTCAATGGTTTCCTGGGATTCCGTTCCGCGTCCCGTAATCCGCTCCTTTAACACGTCAAACGATGGCGGCAGGAGGAAAATAAAGATCGCTTCAGGAAACTTATCTTTAACCTTTAACGCGCCTTGAACATCAATTTCCAGAATGACATCTTTGCCGCTCGCCAGCGTAGTATCCACAAAATCACGCGGCGTGCCGTAGTAGTTGCCGACATATTCAGCATGCTCAAGCAAAGCGTCCCGCTTGATCATGTCCTGAAACTGCTCTCTGGATTTGAAAAAATAATTGACGCCATCTATCTCGCCCTGTCTCGGCTGCCTGGTGGTGGCGGATACCGAATAAACGATTTCGGGCATCCGTTGCCTCAGTGCGGTGCATACCGTGCCTTTGCCTACTCCGGCAGGACCGGACAAAACAATTAACAATCCCATTTGCTCCAAGCTCCCCGTACTATTCGTCGTTATCGTCATCCTTGGTGGACAAACGATGGGCAACCGTCTCCGGCTGAACCGCTGATAAAATTACATGGTCGCTGTCCGTAATGATGACAGCCCGGGTACGGCGTCCGTAGGTTGCGTCAATCAACATATGACGGTCGCGCGCCTCCTGAATAATCCGTTTGATAGGAGCCGATTCCGGACTCACAATAGAAATAATGCGATTCGCCGAAACGATATTGCCGAATCCGATGTTAATCAGCTTTATAGCCAAGCCAGATCCCCCTCCGCGTTCGTCGTGAACGCAACTGTCCCATTTCCAACTTCCACGGCTTACCCGCATACATATCTTCTTTAGTTTGGACAAAAAAACGAACAAGCAAACGTATTTCCGCATGCTTCGACTCGTATGCCTATTTTAATTGATTTTGGGGCCATGAACAAGCAAAAAATAACATGGCAGCGTCACTTTTAAAAAAACGGCCATTATTTTTTTGTTTTTTGCCACACATATCGGGTTAATTGAACGGCCATATCATGGTACATAAACGGCGTAATCAAATAGATGCCGTTAAAATGAGGCAGCGCCGCATCCAGCAGCTCCTGCGCGATTCGCACGCCTTCCGCACGGCCGGCTTCGCCTTCCAGTCCCGCCATCCGGCTGCGCACCTCGTCCGAAAGCTGAATGCCGGGCACTTCGTTATGCAAATATTCCGCGTTGCGCCCGTTGGCTAGCGGCATAATGCCGATAAATACCGGAACCCCGAGATTTTTGGTGGATTCCGCAATGCGCACCATCAGCTCGGGATCATAGACAGGCTGCGTCATAATATAATCCGCGCCGGAGGACACTTTGCGTTCCAGCCGCTGCACGGCTTTGTCCAGATGTTTGACATTGGGATTAAACGCCGCGCCAACGATGAAGTTCGCTTTTTGCTTCAGCGGTTTCCCCGAAAACGCCGTTCCTTCATTTAACTGCTTGATCATACGGATCATTTCGAAGGAGGTCAAATCATACACCGAACTGGAATCCGGCAAATCTCCGAATCTGGCGGGATCGCCCGTTACAGCCAAAACATGGTTGATTCCCAGCGCATCCAGCCCCATCATATGTGACTGTGTGCCGATCAGGTTGCGGTCGCGTGCCGCGATATGGACAAGCGGCGTAATATCCACTTGCTCCCTCAGCAGCGCTCCCAGCGCCAGATTGCTCATACGAGTGACGGCAAGCGAGTTGTCAGCCATTGTAATCGCATCGGCGTTAACTGCCTTCAATGCCGCTGCTCCAGCCATAAACCGGCTGATATCGAGGTCGCGAGGCGGATCCAGCTCCACGATAACCGTATGGCGCTCTTTTACGAGATCCACGATGGTTGGAACGTTCACGCCAGAGCCTGCAGTGGTCCCTGACTCGCCAACAGCCGTTGATGCTGATTGTGGGGCAGGTTCCGCAACCGCCGCTTTAGGACGTTGATCGGCAGCCCCCGTCTGAGGCGCATAGCCGGCAATCGCCGCAGCCATCGCGGCAACATGATCCGGCGTGGTGCCGCAGCAGCCGCCGATAATTTTGACGCCGCGGTCGGCGAAGCGGCGCGCGCATTCCCCGAAATATTGAGCTCCCGCGGAATAACTGTATTTGCCGTCAACATAGTCTGGAATCCCGGCGTTGGGATATACCGACAGCGGCAAAGGAACGGGACCATCAATGGATTCTACCGCTTTCAAAATGCCGTTTGGACCGCTATGGCAGTTGAAGCCAACGACATCTGCGCCCAGCTTCTTCAGTTGCTGGAACGCATCGGCAAGCGCTACGCCGTCCCGGGTGCGTCCGCTATCCTCCACCGCAAATTGGCAAATAACGGGGATATCTCCGATTTTTCGCGCAATGGACAGGGCAAGCTTCATTTCCTTCAAATCGTAGAAGGTTTCAAGGAGCAAGCCGTCCGCTCCAGCTTCGACAAGCGCTCTCATCTGACGTTCATAAGCTTCCTCCACCTTGGAGGTTCGCACATTATTGAGCTTGCCGTCCCGAACGGAGCCAATGGAGCCAATGACAAAGGCATCATCCCCTACAGCCGAACGGGCAATGGATACGCCTGCCCGGTTGATGGCCTCCATCTGGTCTTCCAGGCCGTATTTGGCCAGCTTCACCAGGTTGGCGGAATACGTATTGGTTTCAATGATCCGCGCTCCGGCTTCATAATAAAGGCGATGCACATTTTGAATGACCTCGGGGCGAAGAACGTTTAATTCCTCATAGGAAACTCCAATCGGAAATCCCAACTGATACAGGTAAGTGCCCATCGCTCCGTCCCCGATCAGGATGCGTTCTTTAAGCGCCTGGCGCAAACTTTCTCTCTGACGTTCCACTTCTCCTAATACCCTCCCCCTACAGTTTTCCGGAAAATACGACTGCGGCCGGTCCCGTCATATAGACATGGTTATCCTCTTCGTTCCATTCGATAAACAAGTCTCCGCCCTTCAGCGATACCGTCGATTTGCGATCCGATACGCCAGTCAGCACGGATGCAACCAATGTCGCGCAAGCCCCGGTGCCGCAAGCCAGCGTCGGGCCCGCTCCGCGCTCCCATACCCGCATGTCGGCCTGAGAACGGGAGTTAACCGTTACAAACTCTACATTGATCCGGCGGGGAAACATGGGATGTGTCTCCAGCTTGGGTCCCCACGCTTCCAGATCAAAGCTTGTCGCGTCGTCAACATAGATGACGCAGTGCGGATTGCCCATGGATACAGCCGTAAAATGGAACGTTGTTCCATCCACTTCAATCGGGTGATTAACTACCGGGTCTGCATCTACGGTAGTAGGAACCTGCAGGCCATTCAGCACCGGCTGTCCCATATCGACGCGAACAGTTTGAACTTTTCCGTTTTCAACTGTCAAGTCTACCTTCTGCACGCCGGCTCCCAGCGTTTTTATTGTAATTTCCGTTTTGTCGGTCATACCATTGTCATAAACATATTTGGCGACGCAGCGGATAGCGTTGCCGCATTGCTCGGCTTCCGAACCGTCGGAATTGATGATTCGCATGGCAAAGTCCGAATTGTCGGAAGGCAAAATATAAACCAAACCGTCCGCTCCGATGCCGAAGAAGCGATTGCATAGATCAAGCGCCAGCTCCGATGCGTTCTCTGGAAGCTGACGCTCTCCTGCCACTACAATAAAGTCATTGCCCAAACCATGCATTTTTGTAAAATTCATTACGTTCCCTCTCCTTCAGCGATTGCCAAGCAAGTCTGCACGCCCGCCTTCAGACTTATCCAACGTGCATCTCGCCTCTCTATTATTCCTACTAGCATACCTTAAAGAAGGAAGAAACGCTATTCACAATTTGCATCAACATTTGCATTAAAAACCGGGAGGCTGGCACAATGCCGCCCCCCGGCTGCATGTGAACGCCCGGCGCTTGATTTCCAGCTTTATCTCGGAAACCGGTGTTTTTAGTTTAGCGGGAAGCAGCCTGGGGACCCAGAGGCCATTTGGCGTTTTTCCCTTTGCCCGGTTTGCCCAGAACGCTTCCGATGCCCATAACGAAGGATGGAATACCGGCGGCTACAAATACCAGACACCATTCCCGGAAGCCAATCGGCACCGTTTTGAAGATAGGCTGAAGCGCATCGATGTACAATACCCCCAGCATCAGCAGCAGCGACGACAAGACCGCCAGAACCAAATATTTATTTTGGAACGGATTGCGGTGGAAAATAGATCTGGAGCTGCGGCAATCGAACACATGGATCAGCTGCGCCATTACCAGCGTGGCAAATGCCACCGTTTGCGCCGTCATCAGCCCCTGCGAACCAGATCCAACCTCTTTTAGCGTGATCCAGAACGCGCCTAGCGTACATATGCCGATCAATATGCCTCGGCTAATGATTTTCCAGCCAAGCCGCCTGGCGAAAATATTTTCTTTGGCCTGCCGCGGCTTCTGCTGCATGAGATCCTTTTCTGCCTGGTCTACGCCAAGCGCCATCGCGGGAAGGCCGTCCGTGACCAGATTGACCCACAGGATCTGAATCGGGACAAGGGGCAGCGGCAGTCCCGCCATCATGGCCAGGAACATCACCATAATTTCGCCGACATTGGAAGCCAAAAGATAGCGGATAAACTTGCGTATATTTTCATAGATGCCGCGCCCCTCTTCGATCGCCGCCGCAATCGTAGAGAAATTGTCGTCGCCCAATATGAGCGATGAAGCTTCCTTGGATACATCCGTACCCGTGATGCCCATGGCAATCCCGATATCCGCCGCCTTGATTGCCGGCGCGTCATTGACGCCGTCGCCGGTCATTGCCACGACATGGCCCCTGCGCTGAAGCGCTTTGACGATGCGAAGCTTATGCTCCGGCGAAACTCTCGCATAGACGTATACGTTGTCGACCACGCGATCAAGCTCATCATCGTTTAACGCCTGAAGCTGCTTGCCGCTCATTGCAACGCCGCCGCGGGGAATGATGCCGAGTTGTGCCGCTATAGCTTCCGCCGTCAACTGATGGTCTCCGGTAATCATGACGGTTTTGATGCCCGCTCTGCGGCAAGTGGTGATCGCCTCCTTCACTTCCCGTCTCGGCGGATCGATCATCCCGGTCAAGCCGACAAAAACGAGACCGTTTTCCGCATCGCTTTCCGTTTCGCAGCGTTCGCTTGATTTAAGCTCGCGATAAGCAAAACCCAACACCCGGAGCGCCGATTGCGCCATCCCTTCCCCCGCCTCGGCGCATTTGCGCTTGAGCGTCGAGGTAAACGGAGTAACCTTGCCGTCCCACAGCACATACGAGCATAGCTCCATCAAGGAATCCGGCGCCCCCTTGGTGCAAACCAGCCGGCCTCCCTGATGCTCCAAAATAACCGACATCCGCTTGCGCTCGGAATCAAACGGAAATTCCTTAACCCGGGTATACAGCTTTTCCAGCGTCCTGGCGGAGGAGCCCAGCTTCTCTGCCAGGACGGCAAGCGCCCCTTCGGTAGGATCGCCGTTTAGGCTCCATTCCGGCGCGGATTCCCTGCCTTTGCGTTTTTTCGAATCCTCCTGCTCGCTTCGCACCAGTCTTGCGTTATTGCATAACGCCCCGATCTGCAGCAGCCGCTTTAACGGCTGCTCTCCCTTGGTGTCCAGCGCTTTTCCGTCTTCAAAAATGCCTCCGGAAGGCTCGTACCCTTCCCCCGTTACTTGCAGGCTGCGGCCGCCGAGCCATACGGCGGTCACGGTCATTTTGTTCTGGGTCAAGGTCCCTGTTTTGTCAGAGCAAATGACCGAAGCGCAGCCCAAGGTTTCCACGGAGGGCAGCCTTCGCACAATCGCCTTGCGCTTGATCATCCGCTGCACGCCAAGCGCAAGCGCAATGGTGACAATCGCGGGCAACCCCTCTGGAATGGCCGCCACGGCAAGGCTGACGCCCGCCAGAAACATGCCGTAAGCCGGCTGTCCATGCAAAATCCCGGCAACGACCACCATGATGGTCAGTCCAATAGCCACGGCTATCAATATTTTGCCAAGCTGCTCCAGGCGATGCTGAAGCGGCGTTTCCATACTGACCGCGTCTTGAATCATCTCTGCGATTTTGCCCATTTCCGTTGACATGCCTGTACGCACGACAACCCCCTTGGCCGTGCCCCGCGTCAGCATCGTGCCCATAAAGCCGATATTGCGCTGGTCGCCAAGCGGCAAATCCGCTTCTTGAATCGCCTCTGTATATTTGCCTACGGGAACCGACTCTCCCGTTAGCGCCGACTCTTCGACGTAGCAGCTGTTGCTTTCAACAAAGCGGATATCCGCCGGAATACGGTCGCCGCTTTCCAGATAGACGATATCCCCTGCTACCAGCTCCCGTGCCGCGATGCTGCGCAGCTCGCCATCGCGGAATACTTTGGCGGACGGAGCCGAAAGCTCCTTGAGGGCCCGGAGAGAGCGCTCCGCGCGGAATTCCTGAGCGAAGCCTAACACGGCATTAATGACGATGATAGCGATAATCGTGATGGCGTCCAAATATTCGCCAAGCAGGCCGGAAATAAGCGTTGCTCCCATCAGAATCAGCACCATAAAATCTTTAAACTGATTCAGAAACAATACGAGAGGAGATATTTTCTTCCCTTCCGACAGCTCATTATGTCCTTGCTTGGCCAGCAGGTCCGAGGCTTGCCCTATTTCCAGCCCCTTATCCAGCGAGCTTCCCAGCGCTTCGGACAACTCCTCCGCGCTTAGTTGATGCCACTTTTTTTGCTCCATGATCCCTTTCCCTCCCGTAGGTTGCCTGTTACGGTGACATTCCCAAATTAAATAGTTTGAAAATTTGTTCCTAAAATGAAAGTTCAAAAAGTTCGGTTTCCAGTGCCGAGAAGATGGAATGAAGCTAGAAATAGAGGACCGGAGCGTAGTGGAAGCTACGTGAGGACCTCCAATGTTTCTGGAGGAAACATCCTTCGTAAGCATGCGCTTGTTTCGACTGAATTCCATATCGGGCGCCGACCATGCCGCCAAGCATGACCCGCAATGGAAGCGGACTTTTTGAACAACCTATAAGGAAATGTATTCGGACAGCCTATAAAATATCCCAGCGGCACTTAAGTTTTTGTCCGTAATATGGCATGATAGAGTCATACTGCAAGAAGAAAGGAAATAAGCAACATGTCACTGGACGGTATTGTTACGGCCGCAATCGTACACGAGCTTCAGCGCTGCGTAGGCGCGCGCATTCATAAAATTCACCAGCCGACAAATCACGAGCTGGTTCTGAGCATTCGGGGAGGCGGCTTCGGAGGCAAGCTGCTGCTGTCCGCAAACCCTACATATCCCCGCGTTCACTTTACAAATGCGGCTTACAGCAACCCGCTGGAAGCCCCTATGTTCTGCATGCTGCTCCGCAAGCATTGCGAAGGCGGTGTTATTACGGCCGTTTCCCAGGTGGGACGAGAGCGGATTATCCATATAGGGATCAGACATCGGGACGAGCTCGGCGATACTTCGCACAAAACCATCATCGTGGAAATTATGGGCAGGCACAGCAATATTATTTTGACGGACAGCGGCTCCGGTACCATTCATGACGGTATTCATCACGTTACGCCTGCAATCAGCAGCCATCGCATTATTTTGCCGGGAAGTATGTATACTCCGCCGCCGCATCAAGGGAAAACGGATCCGCTTGCCGTTGACAGCGAGTCCTCCCTTCATGACAGCTTGAACGCGATAGAAGACGGAGAGGTTCCGATGCACAAGGCGCTTGTGGATGTCTTCAGCGGCATAAGCCCGCTCCTGGCGAAGGAAATTGTGCACCGCGCATCGGAGAGCGATGGGCAGCCGGAGCATTCCTCCCTATGGCGCAGCTTCAACGGCTTGATGGAGCAGGCAAGAACCCATCAGTTCACGCCAGTCATTGCCACGCAGCGCGGGAGCGGAAAAGCGTTTTTCTCCATCACGGAGCTGACCCATATTGGCGATTCGGACGTCAAAACATTTCAAACGGCTAGCGAGTGTCTGGAGGATTTCTACGGGGACAAAGCGGAACGCGATACGGTCAAGCAGCGCGCTGCGGATCTGATCCGATTCGTCCAGAATGAACGCGCCAAAAACGTTCTCAAAATCAAAAAGCTGCAGGACACGCTGCAAGAAGCGAGGGACGCAGAGAAATACCGCGTGCTGGGCGAACTGCTGACGGCTTATATGCACAGCATCAATCGTGGCGACAGCGAAGTTACCGTGGTCAACTTTTACGATGAAAACGGAGCGGAAGTAACGATCGCCCTGGACCCGCAGCTGTCGCCTTCGGAAAACGCGCAGAAATATTTCCGCCGTTACACCAAACACCGCAACAGCATTTCCGTCGTCAACGAACAGATGGATATGGCGAATAGTGAAATTCTCTATTTTGAAAACTTGCTGCAGCAATTGGAAAATGCCTCTCTCGGCGATATTGAAGAAATGCGGGACGAGCTGGTCCAGCAAGGCTATATGAGAGAGCGCCACAAGCGCGGCCCGAAACGCAAAAAGGCGAGCAAACCTTCTCTTTTATGCTATACATCTTCGGAGGGCATTCCCGTTTATGTCGGCAAAAACAATACCCAAAACGAATATTTGACTAACCGCCTTGCTTCCGCTTCCGATACGTGGCTGCATACCAAAGATATTCCCGGCTCCCACGTCGTCATTCGGGGCAACAGCTTCGGCGATGCGACTCTGGAGGAGGCCGCCATGCTGGCAGCCCACTACAGCCAAGCCAAAGCATCCAGCATGGTGCCCGTGGATTATACCCAGGTCAGGCATGTTCGCAAGCCAAACGGAGCAAAACCCGGTTTTGTTATTTACGACAATCAAAAAACCCTCTTTATTACGCCTGACGAAAGCCGATTGAAAGGCCTTGCTTCCGAAATCAAGGCGTAATGCTCCTTCTCGAAAACACAAAAAGGGATGATGCCGATACCTGCGGTCAGGTAATGGGCATCATCCCTTTTTTGAGATCAGGTAGCAGCAGGCTGGCGACGGCGTGCATGCAGCTCGTCAACCCTGCTTAAAGGTACGTTCGTGCTCCCCAATGCGCCATGATAGCTTTGGTCGCCGCGCAAACCGTGAAAATCGGAGCCCCCGGTCATCAGCACACCGCAGCGTTTGGCCATTGCCGAATATCGTTCTTCTTCCTGAGGGCCGTGATCGGAATGAAAAACTTCAAGACCGTCCGCGCTGCTGCGGCAAAGCTCCTCCACCAAATCATCCGCGCCGTAAAGACCAGGATGGGCAATAACGGCAACTCCTCCCGCTTCCTTGATCCACCCGATCGCCTCCATCGGATGCACTCGCGATTGGGAGACATAAGCAGCAGCTCCTTCCGCCAAATATTGACGGAAAGCCTCCTCCATATCGGCGGCAAAACCTTTATCGATCAGCGCTTGCGCAATATGGGGCCGCCCTATAGTCAGCGTGGACAAAGCGTCCAGCCCAACCCCGGCTCTCCTCATCGCTGCAGCATGCACATCTTCCATTTGCACTTCCAGACCCAAATGCCGCAATTTTTTCAAAATCTCTTCGTTGCGCTGGGAACGGCCGCCTCTAAGCCGTTTAAGTCTGGACAGCCATTGGTCGTTGCCGTTATCCGTGAAGTAGCCTAACACATGGACATCCTGTCCTTCGGCATTTGTACTCAGCTCTACGCCAGGTACAATTTGAATCCCCAGCTTTTTGCCTGCTTCCTGCGCTTCGGAAACCCCGGCTATCGTATCATGATCCGTTATTGCGATTGCGGCCAATCCAGCTTTCGCCGCCATAGCCACAACCTCCGAAGGAGAGTGCAAGCCATCGGACGCCGTTGTGTGGGTATGCAAATCCGCGAGTTCGATTATAGCCATTGTTGTAGATCCCTCTCTCTCAAAAAGGTTAGGAAGGTAACGGCGGAAATAGGCAAAAGCGCAGAATTCAAATAAATGGAGTAAAATTGACGCTTGAACGAGGTGTCGCTTAGTTCGATAATTTTGATCAAGCCCAGCGCAACTTCATGTTTGACAGAGGAGGAGGACAAGATGGAAATGCCCAACCCCGCTTCGACCGCCGATTTAACCGCACCGGTACTGCCAAGCTCCATCCCGATTTTCATGGAGGCGGGATTCATGCCTCTGCGAACAAGCTCCTCCTCCATCACCTGCCGGGTGCCGGAACCCTTTTCCCGCAAAACAAAAACATGCTCCAGCGCCTCTTCAAGCGTAGCTTTGCCGATTGACGCGAGCGGGTGACTGCTTGCGGCGACAAGAACCAGTTCATCGTTCATCACTGCTTCCATATGCATATCGGGATGGCTGACCGGAGCCTCCACCAATCCGAAGTTGAGCTGATGATTCAGAATTTCGTCCAAAATTTGCGTCGTATTCATAACTTTCATGCTGATCGTAATATGAGGATATTCCTGACCGAACGGCCCCAATAATCTGGGCATAATATATTCCCCGATCGTAAGACTTGAGCCTAGCAGCAGCTTGCCCTTAAGCTGGCGCGTAAAAGCCGACATCGCCTGATCCGTGTCGCGAATCAACTCGATGCTGCTTTTGGCATAAGGCATTAATGCCAGACCGGCTTCAGTCAAATCGATGCGTTTTGTTGATCGGTGCAGCAGCTTTGTCCCAAAATAATCCTCCAGGGATTGAACCTGCATCGTCACCGCAGGCTGAGTCATATGCAAAGCTTGAGCGGCCGCCGAGAAGCTGCCGCGTTCCGCTACGGTATAAAAGATGTGCAGCTGATGGAAGTTAAGTGCCATAAGGTCCAATCCGTCCTTTCTTCTTGCTGTTATTATACTACAATGCAGCCAAGCAATTGTACACAAAACGACAGAAAGCGCCATCCCGCAAGGAGGCGCTTTGTTAAATATCGTGAAGCTTTGCTCTGCATTGCTATATTCAATTATTAGGATTTATTTCCGCTTGCGGCTATTTTTGACCAGTGTCATGCGGCGAGAATGGCGCAGCCAGGAATAATAGGATTTAAGGTCTCTAAGCTCGATCGTTTCCGACATCCGCCCAAGAAACGTAACCACGATCATTTTTTGCAGAGGGTTGCCCAGCAAGTCCAGATCATTGGGAGCATCGGCAAATTCGGCGACAAACACCAAATCGCCGTCAATCAGATAGACATCTTCTTCGTTTCGATAATAGGATTCAACCCTTCCTTTTTTCAAACACTCCCATAAAAATTCGGCAATGTCGTCGTATCCGGTATTGGCGCTTTCCACGCGGTCCAGCCAGCGGGTCTGAGCATGGTTCGTAATGATAATGTCGGATATTTTTTTCTCACCTAGCTCTACATAAAAAGATTCATATGTATTCCATCTTCTAGTCATTTTATCCTTCATATCGTCCCGCTCTCCTCCCACAGAACCAGTTCTTTGTGCCTATATATCTAATGTTTATTTTACCATGTCCGTCCGATATTTCAACAATAAAATAAACGGAAGACATTTATGTAAATAATTGTAATTCATTGCAAATAAATAACGCTTCTGCGCGAGATTAACGGGCGCAAAAGCGTTATTTTGCTTCTATTGAAACGCTTGGGCTAGAGCGTGTCTTCACATTCGCTCAAGGGCGTCTGTCACGGCTTTTTCGCCCCCTGCGGAGTTCGAAGGCACATCCTACAAGCTGTAGAATCTGGTTTTATCTTCGCTGTCTTTGGTGTATTCCGTCTTCAACTCGCTGCGATAGGAACGCTCAACCTTACGCACAAAGGAAAGCCGCGACATTTGCTTGACTGCTTCCTCCGCCCGGTCGGCATTCATGTACAACACTACATAATGAAGCTTTCTGGACATATAGTGAACATTCCCGAAACGCTCCAGGGATCGTGCTGCCTTCAAATCGCTAACCCATATAATAAAGCCTGTCCGATCCGGCAACATGCCTTCTTCCCCCTTACAGAAATTATCCGCAGCCGCCGCTTCCGCAGCCGCACGAACCGCCGCTTCCGCAACCGCCCCCGCCTTTTTCATTTCCGGGGACTTTGATGGTATACGATACCGATTCAGCGATAATCGTCGCCATTTCATGCAGCATGTCGTCTACCGCCGACTCCGCCAGCTTGAAGCGCCGAACCTCTTCCAGCTCGCCCAGCGCGTTTTCCGCTTCTTTCAGCTTGCCGCGCGCTTCGTGGAAGTCGGGATGAAATCGGCCAAAACGCTCGCAATCCGCAAATTGCTCCTTGGCTTTTAGAAATGCGATCTGCAGCTTTTTGGCTTCCGCACTTTCGTTTACTGCTTTCTTCCAGTATGCATATTCGGCTACTTCAGCCGATAAATTGACCATATCGCCCAGCTCGTAAGCTCTGAGCAGCAATGACGCCATATCCAGTGAAGCATAGGCGTCAACTCCTGTTAGATGTGCAGCCGAGTCTCTATATTCGGCAACCGCCATTGATCCACCTCTTTCCTATAGCTTGCTACTACATTATCACATAACAAACTATTAGCCAATAGATGAAGGGGAAGTTCGGCATCGCGCAGCATTACCGATTCCCGCTTATTGCTGTGCCCGATGGAAGCACCAGTCTGATTTCATCCCATTTCTCCGGGCCAAAGGCACGATTTTCCAATTTGCAATCACCGTAAAACTTGCCGGTTACCGACCACAGATTCCCCCGTTGCTCCGTCGCTTCGGGGATAAACAAGACGCGAACTCCGTCCATAGACAATTCCACAGCCGTTTCCAGAGAAATCGCTGTTGTTATAAGTTCCCTGCAGGTGGAATGGTGATAAGATCGCCGATGCTTCATCCACATCGCTGGTACGGAAGCAATTTGCTCTCTAAACCGATCCAATCGGAATGGAGACTTCTGATCGTGATCCAATTGAATCTGATCCCATTGATTTTGGCTTAGCGGTTGTGCCCCGTCCAGAAAACGTCGTTGTGAAACCATGCCGGTTTGCGACGTCGGTTCTTCAGCCGTGGGGACTGACTTGTTTCGAGCTTGAAAGCCAGCTGGTCGACCCCCTTTTTGCTCCCAGCTTTGACACCACTGCTGCAGCATGCTTTCCACAGATTCCGGAAGACTTTGTTGGCCGCTTAACCTAGTCAAAATCAACCCAATTTCTTCTATTAACGCTCCGTTGTCCAGATTCCAATGGAGGCGGTTTTCTGACAAACGGTAAAGCGTAAACAGATCATCGCTGATCCGATCCGCTATTTCCTCCAGCCTCCAACGAACACCGCCGCTTGTATGCGGTCCTACAAGAAGCTCGCCGTCGGGTTGTACGATCACTTCATTCTCCACCACATCGCTGAAGGATCGCCAACGAAACACGGGCTCTGTGCCTTCGCCCTCCACATAACCGCACTCCAGCCATCCGCATGCAAAAAAAAGCTTCAGCCAGTTTTGGGCGGAGTAATCACGGGATGGACTTTCCTCCCAAACCCCGTCATCCGGGACTCCATTCTCCGTAAGATCGTCAATATGCAAATCTTGAGCCCGATGCCACTCTCCATCGGGCAGCCAAAGCATCTTCGCTCCGTAATGCGCAGCTGGGCCGGCTGCGGCAAAAATCAAGTCGCACAGCCAGTCCCTAAGCTCCATTTCCCTTGCCCCATCGCTTTGCTCCAGCCATTTTTCAAGACCTTGCTCGTTAACGCGAACACCCTTGCCTGCATCAACAAGCAAGTTGAGCCTCGAAGCCGCCTCAAGCAATAGAGCAACGCCTGTGGAGCAACGCTCCTCCCCTTTCGCCCAAAAACCAAACCGCTCAAGAACATCAGCCGGGATCGGGAAGGCCCTCTCCAGCTTGTCGCTCATTTTTTTGGATAAGATTCCCTTGGCCGTAAAAGCAGTTGAAGATTCCCGGCGCAGCTGGGACAAGCAATAAATCAATGCTCTGCCCAATGGCAGCGGCCCGCCGATGCCCTGCCCCGTGTTCAATGGAGCTGCGGGAAATACGCCATCGCTGCATGGAGCAACCGGTAGAGTGTCTGGCAAACCAGCCAACAAAGCGGCATAAAGATCAGACGGCACAAAAACGAATCGTTCGCCCCAGGTTTTGCGCAACGCATACATAAACCCTCTCCGCTCAAGCCTATCCAGCGCCAGCCTGCATTCTGCTCCCGTTAGTGCCGTTCGTCTCCGGAGAACAGACACAAGCGTCTCTTCCTCTATGGGTGATGCGCCATGAAGGCTTACATGCAGTCGCAGCACCCGAAGCTCGGCAGCGTTTAAACCTTCCAAGGGTATGCCTGAAGCAGCCAGCTCCAGTACGCCTCGCCCGCCGTTTGTGCGGAAAGCGCCGTTTGCAGATTCACAATGCCAAAAGCATGCCGGGTCAAGCAAACGCTCCTCGGCCAGCTGATCCGCCACTTCCTTCAGCCTCATCGTGTCATCTCCCCGGCGCGTGAGACATTGTCGATTTCCGCTTGCTCGGCCGTCCGTTCATAAACATAACCTTGCTCCATCATAAACAGCTGGCGTTTAAGCGCAAACTGGGTTTCTTTTGTCCCCTCCGTAACGATGCTGTAAAACCAGGCTTTATTGCTTCCCGCCTTCGGCCGCAGAAGCCTGCCAATCCGCTGAGCTTCCTCCTGTCTGGAGCCAAAGCTGCCCGACATTTGGATCGCGACGGCGGCATCGGGCAAGTCAATCGCCAGATTGGCCACTTTGGATACGATAAGCACCGAAATATCGCCTCTTTTGAAACGGCTGTACAATTCTGCTCTTTCCTGAGGAGGCACTTCGCCGGTCAAAATCGGCGCGTTCAGACTTTTTGCAATTTCATGAAGCTGCTTCAGGTATTGGCCGATGACCAAGGCGGGTTTGCCCTCATGCTGACGCAAAAGCCGTTTCACGACATGAAGCTTGTTTTGGTTTTCGGCGGCAATCCGAAGCTGGCCCCTGCCCCCGGCCGCCTGGTAAGTCTCACGCTGCGACGGATGAAGCGGAACCGTAATTTCCTTGCAGCTGACCGTCGAGATATAACCTCCCGCTTCCGCATCCTTCCACGCCATATCGTAAAGCTTGGGTCCGATCAGGGAATAAACGTCTTCGGCGCAACCGTCCTCGCGAATCAGCGTTGCCGTAAGACCCAGCCGCCTTGTCGCTTGAATGGAAGCCGTCATTCGGAATACGGGAGCTGGCAACAAATGAACCTCATCGTAGATGACAAGTCCCCAATCCCGTTTAGTCAGCAGCTCCATGTGACGATATTCATCACCCGCGGTCGCGCGTCTCGTCAATAAGTTATAGGTAGCGATTGTGACTGGCGCAACCTCGCGCTGCTTGCCGCTGTATATCCCGATTGAGGAAATATCAAGCGTCGTTTTGTCCAGAAGCTCGTCCCTCCACTGGAGCGCCGCGCTGTGGCTGGAGGCCAGAATCAGCGCCGCCGCTCCGACGCCGGCGAGAGCCGCTAACCCAACGACCGTTTTGCCCGTGCCGCAGGGCAATACAGCAACCCCGCTTCCGCTTTGCACCGCTCCATCCTGCAAGAAACGGTCCACGGCGGCAGCCTGGTAGGGCCGCAAACCAAACGCCCTGCCCCGGAGCGTCTGGCGCCGCAATCCAATATCAAGCGCCTCCCCGTCATGATATCCGGCATAATCCAGCACGGGATAACCAAGTCTCGTAAGCTCCTGCTTGACAAGTCCGCGGCAGTGGCCTTGAAGCAGCCATTCCCCTTCGCCGTTTTTGTCCTTGATCCAGGCGGCCACTTGCCGCTGTCGAGCTAATTGCGACAGTAGCTCCGCGTCCCCGCCAAGCACCAGCTCACCCTCCTTCAGTTCAAGTCTCAGCTTGCCAAAACGCTGCCCCCAGCCCCGTAGCGCCGCAGCAGCAGTAAGGGGCAGTCCGTAACGCGCATGGCGCTCCAGACCATCCAGCAGGGTTTTCCAGGAAACGCCGGCGCTCATGGCGTTCCACAATGCAAGCGGCGTAAGCCTGTAGGTATGCATGCTGCCTACCGTTTTGACAACTTCGCCAAACATCAGCAGCAGTTCCCTCGCTTCGCCCGCCGTTTCTATTTGCTCATCCAGAAGTACGGTCATATCGGATTGAACGATCAATGCGCCTTTGCCGGTTGTCATAGTCAGCTACCCTCTTTTCGATATTCTTTCATCAGTATGAAGGGTTTTGCCGCATTTTATCCCTAGTCATGGCAGGCCCGATTATTTGCCGGATTGCCGTACTGTATAGTAAGATTAAAAAATGGAGACTTCATTTCATTTTTTGCTGGAGGCATTTGAACCATGAGAAAGCTTATTTTCATTATAGGAACGATGTTGTCTCTCCTGCTCGCCAGCTGTGCCGCTTCCAACTCCCCGGCAGCGCCAACGGTGAAAAGCGATACCTGGTATCCCGTTTCCGGCTACGTCGACGGCGATACATTCAAAATAGACACGGGTTCCGGACATGCCACCATTCGTATGTTATATATTGATACGCCCGAAACTAAAAAAGCCAATACACCGGTCGAACCCTTTGGACCGGAAGCCTCGCAGCTAACCGCCCAACTGCTGGAAGACTCCGTCGAAGTCCGCTTGTCCTTTGATAAAGAAATCAAGGACCGGTTTAATCGGACGCTGGCAATTGTCGAGCTGAAGGATGGCGGCATTCTGAACGAGCTACTACTGCAGGAAGGCCTTGCCAAAGTGATGATTATCGAACCAAATACCAAAATGGAAAACGTATATAAACAATTGGAGCAGGAAGCCAAACAAAACAAGCTGGGCATCTGGAGCACGGGCACCGAAACCAGCCAAAGCGACCTGCCGGTGCGCAAGGCTCAGCAGATCGGCATCGAGCTTGAGGTGGACAAACAAGCGGAAATCGTTACGATAACCAACACCACTCCGCAATCCATTGATCTGGACGGCTGGAAGCTGATTAGCGTTCGGGGCAATCAGACCTATACCTTTGAACCTTATGTGCTTAACGCCAAAGAAAGCCTCATCCTGGCTTCTGGCGAAGACGCTGTCGCCAAAGAAGGCGTGTTGTTATGGGAAGTCAACAATGTCTGGAATAATAACGAATCCGATCCTGCGGAATTGTATAATGACAAAAATGAGCTTGTAGCGCTATGGGAAGACGAATGATCCTTCGTCTTCCGCGCTGCAAGCTCATTTTTCACGTTCCGTTTAATCAGCATGCTCTGCCGCATAGTTCTCCGCCATTGCAATCATCAGCTCCGCCGCTTTCAGCATCGCCCGCTCGTCAAAGTCGAACTTGGGATGATGATGGGAATACACCGCTTCGCATTCCGGGTTTCCGGCGCCTACAAACATAAAGCATCCCGGCTTCTGCAGCAGATAATAGGAAAAGTCCTCGGCGACCGTAAGCGGCTCCGTCTCCGCCACGTTGCCTTCACCAAAAACAGCTCCCGCCACCTCGAAATAACGCCCTGCTTCTGCTTCGTCATTCACAACGGGCGGATATCCGATGCGCATGTCGTATTGATAGGCGGCTCCGTGCATTTCGCACGTATGCCGGATGATGTCCTCCAGCCGTTGCCTTGCAAGCTGGCGCGTTTCCTCTTCAAAGGAGCGAACCGTTCCTTTGAGGATACATTTCTCAGCAATTACATTTGTGGTGGTCCCCGCCTGGAAAGATCCAAACGTCACGACCACAGGCTGAGTAGGGCTCACATTGCGGCTTACAATCGTCTGCGCTGCCTGCACAAGCGCCGAGCCGATCATAACTGTGTCCGTTGTTTGATGCGGCATTCCGCCATGTCCGCCACGGCCCACGATTTCCAGAACAAATTCATCAGCCGCGCTCATCAAAGCGCCGGCTCTGGAAAAGGAGGAGCCATAGGCCAGCGGTGTCCACAAGTGGACGCCATAGATCACATCGACGCCTTCAAGGACTCCGTCGCGTATCATCTGAATCGCCCCGCCGGGCGTAACCTCCTCAGCGGGCTGAAACAGCAGCCTGCGCTCCCCTTGCAACGAGCTTTTATGTTCTTCATAGAATTCGGCTATGGCCAATAACGCCGCCGTATGTCCGTCGTGACCGCATGCATGCATCACTCCAGGCACCCGGGATGCATAAGCACAGTTTTTTTCATCCTGAATCGGCAATGCGTCCATATCCGCGCGCAGCGCTACGACTGGGCCTGGCAACTCCCCTTTAATTGAAACGACCAGACCGTTGCCGCCGATCCCCTCCGAAACGCTGCAGCCCAGTTCTTTCAGCCGGTCGCTGATCCAAGCTGCCGTCCGCTTCTCCTGAAAGGAGATCTCCGGATATTGATGCATATGTCGACGCCAGGCGACCATTTTGTCGTAATTCCCTGGGAGCCATTCCTTCGCCAGACTGTCCAGCTTCATCTCCGCAACCTCCCTTTAAAGTGCTTTCGTTTTCCTTATCCTGTACAACCACTTGAAGCCGCACTTCCGGCGCTTGCTTCCTCTAATGACAAGTTTACCAGCATTGAAGCCAATAACTCCATCCTTTTTTCATTTTCTATATACAAAGTTGAATGATTTGTTGAGAAAACCTCTATCGTGCCCAATATGCATTTGAGACTCTGGATATGCCGACTAAGGCTTGCGCTGACTGGGGAAACATACTATCATGGGTAAAGAATGCACAACATATGATTGATGAATTTGGGAGGAACTGAGATGATCATTGAAAACTCCGGGCTGAATGGCCTTCAGAGTGAGCTTGCGCATTTGGATGACGAGGCGGAAAAGGCCGGTTTTGTTCGTTGGCAATGGGAATATTACCGCGCTACATACGACTTGAAGCTGGTTGAACGGGCTAGCGGAAACGAATATTTCCTTCGTATTAATACGCGCGCGGTGGAAGGCAAGCTGGAATCTCCCCATGCCGTGCTTGCTATCGAAGCCGTTTACATTGGCCGCGCCACCTTCCCGCACGGCATGGAATACGAATCCCCGGTTCCGCAGCATATTTTGGACACGGCTGAGCAACGGCTCGCTCAATTGAAGAAAGCGTTAGATTAGAGACACTCCATGAAAGCGACAGAAAAAGGCAGCCGGGGAAGGCCTGACTTTTTGCTCCTCATCATGACACTTCTGATGGTTGGATTTGGTCTGGTGATGGTCTTCAGTGCCAGCTCCGGCATTGCTGTAGTAGATCCCAAGTTTCAAAATGATGCGTTATATTTTACAAAGCGGCAGCTTGCCTTTGCGGTATTAGGCATTTTCTTAATGCTGTGGGTGATGAATATCCGCTATCAGGCCTTTAAAAAAGGTTATATTCTATTTTTTATCCCCGTTGTCATCATGCTGATTTTGGTTCCGATCGTCAGCGAACCTCTTCATGGCGCGCGAAGCTGGTTTCGGATCGGTTCTTTTGGCATCCAGCCGACGGAACCCGCCAAGTTGGCGCTTATCCTTTATATGGGAGCTCTAATTGCCAAAAAGGGAGAGAAATTCCGCGACTTCAAGCGCGGCTTGCTTCCTGTCATCATCATTGTCGGCTTTATATGCGGCCTCATCATGCTGCAGCCCGACCTTGGCTCCTGTCTGGTCCTCGCGACCTGCGCTATTGTAATGATCGTTGCAAGCGGAGCCAATCTAAAGCAGGTATTTGCCGTTGGCGCCATTGGAGGCGTCGTTCTGGCGCTTTTGGTCAGCATCTCCATGGCTGTCAACCCGGATGCCTGGGTATACCGGATTAAACGGTTTACCTCCTTCATGGATCCCGAAGGCAATGCACAGGATGGCGCTTTTCAAATTATCTCGTCGTTGCAGGCGTTAAGCCATGGCGGATTAACAGGCGCGGGTTTTGGGGAAAGCGTGCAAAAGCTTCATTATTTGAAATTTGCTTATAATGATTTCATTTTTGCAGTGATTGCGGAGGAATTTGGGTTTATCGGCAGTACGATTTTCCTGCTATTCTATCTGTTTTTTCTCTGGCGCGGATTGATTGTTGCCCTCAGATGTCCCGATCTGTACGGTACGGTCGTAGGAATCGGGATCGTTGCGCTGCTCGCGGTACAAGCCTTCATCAATATTGGAGGCGTTACATCCACCATACCGCTTACAGGCGTCACATTGCCGTTTATAAGCTATGGCGGCTCCTCTCTACTGTTTTGTTTGCTCGGCATGGGGATTCTGCTCAGCATCTCCAGGGAATCCAACCGGATTGAACCCGCTGGCAACAAGCGCAAAACAAGAGCTTAACACTATCACGGCCGGCTAACCGCTCTGTTCATGCAAAACGGCGCTCCCAGACAACAGGGAGCGCCGTTTTTGCTTTACTTATTATTTCAGCCGTTGCTGCGGCTCTTCAACTTCTTCTTCCTTGAAAGCAACGCCTTCTACCTTTACGTTAACTTCCACAACCTGCAAACCTGTCATATTTTCCACGGATTCGCGTACATTAAGCTGCAATTGGCGACAAACTTCCTGAATCGGAATGCCATAATGAACAATAATTCGCAAATCGATGGCGGCTTCCAGCTGTCCGACTTCGACCGAAACGCCCTTCTGCACGTTTTTGCCGCTAAGCCGTTTTGCCAAACCTTCTGATATGCCGCCCGACATGGCGGCAATACCCGGCGTTTCGAGTGCTGCAAGTCCCGCTATGGTAGCTACTACATCGTCGGAAATTCGGATAATGCCTGTTTGAAGTTCTTCGGTCATGTCATTCACTCCTCGTTTTTGCCATATATGTTCATTGTAATAGAACGGAAGGCTCGAAGCAAGGCGAATAAGCTCCCCTTACGCCGGTTCCGAGACAAAAAAAAAGCAGACTCCGAGGAGTCTACCCTTTGCGTTCCATAGCTTCATATAACACAGCAAGATTGCGTTCCAGCTTGCTGACAATGTCCTTGCCCGCTAGCTCGCCGATCAGACCGGCGCGAGTAGCAAAGTCGACTTGACGGGACAAGCCGTACATCTGCGTGTCCAACACCTCTTCATACAGCGGACAATGACGAGTCGTCAAGTTTTCCATCTGTACTTCAATCAGCTTCTCTATCTTACTCGCGTCTTCCTGAAGAAGACGAAGCGCTTTTTCATGCAGAACATCTGTGATTTCCGGTGCAGTCATACTTCTCCCCCCTGTGCGCGTACCCGCCAGCATCTATATCCTTTATATTAGACGAAAACGAATGAATACACAAGGACAAAACAAATGAGCGCCTCTCCCTTGAAGGAGGAAGCACTCATTTAACGGGATGCAGACTTATTCAGCAACGATATTTACGTTCAAATTGTGTTTAGCGAACACTTCTGCCATTGCTTTTTTGGCTTCATCTGCATCCGGTCCATGTACATGCAGCTCGTAATCATGGCCTCCCACCAGGGTTGTGAACAATCCTAAAATGCTCTTTACATCGATATATTTGCTTTCGGCTTGAAGAACGATGGAAGATGTGAATTTGCCGGCTGTTTGAGAAATTTCTACGATAGCTGCGTTATTGGACATGGGAGATCCCTCCAGTTAGATTAGTAAAGCTTACCTTTCCATCATGATAACTCGAAACCACCTATCCATCAATAGGTTTTGCGAAATTAAACGCTTCATTTTCAATTATTTCAAGTTATCGGGGTTTAGCCCTTCCAATTCAGGAATAACAAAAATGCCGTCTTTGCGAATCAGCACATCGTCAAAATAGATTTCGCCGCCGCCATATTCCGGACGCTGGATCAACACCAGATCCCAATGCACCGCGGAACGATTTCCGTTATCGGTTTCCTCGTAAGCCTGACCCGGCGTAAAATGCAGGCTTCCGGCGATTTTTTCATCAAACAACGTGTCATTCATGGGATGAAGAATATGCGGGTGGAAGCCGATGGCAAATTCGCCGATAAAACGCGCGCCGTCATCCGTATCCAAAATTTCGTTCAGGCGGGCAGTGTCATTGCTTTCCGCTTTGACGATTTTGCCGTCCTTGAACGTAAACGTGATGTTCTGGAACGTCACGCCGGAATATACGCTAGGCGTATTGTACGAAATGATTCCTTGTACGGAATCCCGCACCGGAGCCGAATACACCTCTCCGTCAGGGATGTTGCGATGGCCGGAGCATTTTTTGGAGCCGATGCCCTTAATGGAAAACGACAGGTCCGTGCCCGGAGCTACAATGCGTACCCGATCTGTGCGGTCCATCAGATTTTTGAGCGGCTCCATAGCCTGTTCCATTTTGGCATAATCCAGATTGCAGACGTCAAAATAGAAGTTTTCGAAGGCATCGGTGCTCATTTGCGCCAATTGCGCCATCGACGGGCTCGGGTAACGAAGCACAACCCATTTTGTATGCTTAACGCGTTGTTCCATATGTACGGGCGTATTGTAGATCAGATTGTACAGCTTCATCTTTTCTTCCGGCACGTCGGACAGTTCGTTCACATTGTCTCCCGATCTTACCGCGATGTAACCTTGCATCTTTTTCATCCGCTCCAGATCCTGCTTTGCCCAAAGCTCAAGGCTTTCCTTGGTGGAATGGGTCAGCAGCGTGCGAAGCATGGAACGGTCCATCGAGTCAAGAAACGGATTGCCGCCTCTCTTAGCCACTTCTTCAATCAGGCATTTTGCTAATTCTCTTTCGTTTCCGATCATATGAATCAGTACATTCTCGCCCGGTTGGACATTAATTGAATATTGCACCAGGTTGCGGGCAAGTGTCTGCAAACGCGGATCTCTCATGGATTATCTGCTCCTTCATGGTTGGAAATAACTTGAACTCCCTAACATCCTACCACGATTCCTCCTCCAATGCACTTTAGTCGCGCGCAGTTCTCAAAAATGCTGAAACCGGATCGACGTGTAACGCGTCTCCTCCATAGGAACGCCGTTCCGTTTATATACAAACTCCGTGTTTTCCACGATTTTTAGCGGAAGCAGCTTTATCCGGTGGATGCCGATATCGTAGACAGAGGTAGCGGTTAAGGTCGCCAACATTCCTTCAAGCTCCTCGTTCGCCTGCTGCAGCGTCTGCTCTTTTAAGGAAGCCGTGTCACGGCTTGCGGCTGTCAAATCAGTCCCCTTCAGATCTGCCATCCCTGCTCTGAGATGCTGACGCCAACGCTCTGTCGTTTCATTCGGTTTTTCTTTTACTTTAAGCCAAACGATATCTTCTGCAGGAAACTCTCCGTCTCCCTGTCCTGAACTATCAATCGCAACGCCGTCATTGCTGCGGTTTAATCGGTCAAGCACGTCTGCCGGATTACCATATAGCGTATGCTGTCCCTGAGCTTGCAGCGTCAGCTGGCGATGATCGACGACTTTGCCTTCAAAGGTCTGCGGCTTATACATGACCCCTTCATTCATTCCCATTGTAAGCGAACCCGCAAAAGAAAACTCATCCAACGCAGCAAGTCCCGAATAAGAAAGACTCAGCCATTCCTGCGGCGTTCTGCGCTCGGCCATTCCCGCACATCCCCAAAGAATTAACGCAATCATAAGAGCCAGGCTTAGCATTCCCCAGCGCAGTTTTCTACTTTTGACCATCCCTTGTCACCCCGTCAACGGCTATTTCTTTTTACGGACGGAAATCCCGTACCTGTCCTATAGCGTTTCTGGAATGAGCCGGTCTTATTCGCAAAAAAAAGAACGCCCTTTTACGTATTCCTGCAGTTTCAGGATTGCGTTCCGGGCGTCAGCCAACCATTATGCAGTTTCTGCCTCTATTCTTGGCATCGTAAAGCGCCATATCCGCTCTGTAGAACAGGGATTCAACGCTAATCTTCTCGTGATCCATCGCCCATTCCGAAACCCCGCAGGACACGGTTACGGATGGTTCTGTCTCATCCAGCACTCGCTGCCTGATTCGTTCAGCGATAAGCTGGGCCTGCTCTTTGCGCACATCGGGCAAATAAACCGCAAGCTCCTCGCCTCCCCAACGCGCCGCTATATCGCCTTGGCGGATGACGCTCTGAATAATTTCGCTAACCTTGATCAAAATTTGATCGCCTACCTGGTGTCCGAATGTATCATTAACTTGCTTGAAATAGTCGATATCCACCAAAATCAGCGACCCGAAGGTATCTTTATGCTGCCGGTTCTGAATTTGCTCGTCGAGATAATGTCTGGCATGGAGTCCCGTCAAATTATCCGTTATGACCATTCTTCGGACCTCGGCATGCAGTGAAGCATTTGTTACGGCGAGTCCGATATGCGTGCTCATCACCTGCAGAAGCTTATAATTCTCATAGGAGAAGAAATTCGGAATTTTGTTGGCAACAAAAATAACCCCTACCACTTCGCCTTCCACAAAAATAGGCGTGGCAATCAGCGAGCGTGAGCCGGTATTGTCCATCAATCTGGAGGTAACGACTCTCGTATTCCAATAATCGGAAATAATCAACGGTTCCTTTGTACGATAAATAATGCCGCAGAAGCCATATTCCGTGGAAAACGCTTCGCTGGACAAAGCCGGAATATTGCTGGCTTTAACTTCAAAAATGCCGTTGCTTCTATCCAATTGTAGAACGCAGCAATAATCTGCCTCAAATATAGTCAGCAGCTCGGCAGTCGCAAACTGAAAAATTTCTTTCAAACGCAATGATTGATTAAGACGTTTGGTCATTTCATTAATTAGCCTCAGCTCATTAATCAGCAGATTGGACTGCTCGTAAAGCTTGGCGTTTTCAAACGCGGAACCCGCGGTGTCAGCGAGCAGAAGAAATGCGGGCAAATTGGTTTCGTCCCATTTCTGCGCTTCCATGGAAATGCACAAAACGCCGTAGGCCGCCTGTTTGCCAGTCAACGACACCGCAAGGCGCATATTGCCATGGCGGTCATGCTCTCTTGCGGGCTTGCCGTCCAGAAACGCCTTGGCAACTATATCATGCGCCGTATTGCGGAACACAAGAGGTTTGACCCGGGGATCGCCCTCCACGTAATCCTGGGACAGAAACAAATTGACTTGCGACTCCGGATACAGAGCTTCGAGGCTTTGCAGCATCTCCGAAAGCACGGTGGTGGCATCGATTTGGTCATACAGCTTTTTGGCGGTCAGGAACAAGGCGTCCCTTCGGCTTGCCTCGCGATCCGAGCGCTGCTGCTGCTCCAGAATCTCTTTCACATAAAGATGCTCAAAGCTGCGATAAAACAAGCTTCGGTAATGGCGAGCGCAAGCCTGGAGCTCGCCCATTGGAAGGCTTTCATCGGCAGGAGCCGCATATACCAGCAGCGCAAACACGCCATTGTTTGAACGCCTTCTAACGGGAATGGCGCACGCATGCATGTCGCCTGCCGCAATAATGCTGATTTCATCGCTGAGAAGCGCGGCTTGAAGAGCTCCGTTCACCGATGCGTCAAGGCCGGCACTGGATGCAAGCTCCGCTCTGCCGGCAGCGCCGTGACATTGAAGCGATTTGCTGTATAATCGATATAGCCCGCTTACAAAAGCAGGCAGCTCGTCATTTTCCGATCTCCACTGAAGAAAGCTTTCTTCCAGCAAGGACGGAAGATAAGGCTCGTCCGCGTCATGAATATCTTCATTGGTAATCCAAATGGGATGATTCATCTTCCATTCATTAACCATGCAGCGTCCAACCCTTTCCTTTGTAACCAGGGAGATAAGCTTTTCTATTCAGTATCATACTTTATTTTTAAGAATTTTGCACTAGCAATATCCAAATTTTATAGGACTTTAGACGCGTCATTGTATATTGCCTTTAGTCATTCCTGTCCGAAATCTCCAATCTCCTTCCTTGCTTGTCGCTTTCCTATACATACCAGCAGCATTTTTCCATTTCGCCGGCATACGGTTCACTCCCTCTTTTTGTTTTCGCAATAGGATTTACTTGACATTTTCGCTGTATTTCATATAATATAAGTTGTTGGAAACATGGGCGTACGGTTTTGTGTCACCCTCAGGAGTAGGACTCGCAAGCAAGCCAGCGGCTGAAGTGTTTGCTTGGGACGAGCAATTGTCCGTAGAGTGTTATTCCGCGCAACACAACCCCATTCTCAAAATTTACTTTGATGAAGGAGTTAATAAGACACATGTCACGTTATACTGGACCTAAATTTAAATTGAGCCGCCGCCTTGGTATTTCCCTGAGCGGAACAGGCAAAGACTTGAAACGCCCTTTCCCTCCTGGACAGCATGGACCTAACCAACGCAGAAAAATGAGCGGCTATGGCGTTCAATTGCAAGAAAAACAAAAGCTTCGCCACATGTACGGTTTGAACGAGAAGCAATTCCGCAACCTGTACAACAAAGCGGCTAAGCAAAAAGGTAAAGCCGGCGAAAACTTCCTGGCCTTGCTGGAAAGCCGTCTGGACAACCTCGTGTACCGTTTGGCATTTGCTAACTCCCGTGCAGGCGCGCGTCAGCTCGTTGCTCACGGTCACGTAACTGTTAATGGCAATAAAGTAGACATCGCATCCTACACGGTTTCCGTAGGCGACGTAATCAGCTTGCGCGAGCGTAGCCGCAGCCTGAAATCCGTTAAAGAAGCGATCGAAGCTCGTCATCACCTTCCTAACTACATCGAATTCAACGAGCAAGCTGTTGAAGGCAAGTACATCCGTCTTCCAGACCGCTCCGAGCTTACGCAAGAAATCGACGAAAAACAAATCGTCGAATTCTACAGCCGTTAAGCCAAACTTCAAAACAACATTGTGTGTCCTGGACATGCAATGTTGTTTTTTTGTGTTTCTATGAGGCTGCCCCCTTTCATAATGCGGATAATCTTCCTGACGACAGCCGTTTTACGGCAAAGAAACAGCCCGGCTTGTTAGCCGGGCTGTTTCTTTAATTAGAATCCGCAGATCAAGATGGATCTGTTGTGTTCAACGATTTAATGTTTTTGGCGATAGCTGCCACTGTTTCTCCGCTTATTGCGGGAACGGCTTGCGCTGGAGCTGGCGACGCCGCGCCGGAAGGCGTAATCGCTTTGGAAGTCAATCCTTGAATAAGCTGATTGACGTCGATGCCGGACACGCTCTTCAGCATTTCAGGCGCTGTCGACATCAGTGAAGTTACGTAGTTGCTCAGGCGAGCTGCGCCTTCGCCATTGCCTGTATCCACAACGGTCAGCTTGTCGATGGAGCTGATTGGCTCCGCAACCTTGCCAGCAAGCTCAGGCAGCATTTTGACGATGATGTCCAGGACAGCCGCTTCGCCGAACTTGGCAAACGCATCCGCCAGCTTTTCCTTCGCTTCCGCTTCCGCAAGACCTCGCAAACGAATAACTTCAGCTTCCGCCGTACCTTTCGCCCGCTCCGCGTCCGCAACCGCAAGACCTTCGAGACGTTTTTGCTCCGCCTGCGCTTTTGCTTCCGCTTCGATGCGGTATTGAAGCGCGTCGGCTTCACGCAATTGCTTGGCTTTGTTCGCTTCTGCCGCCTGCTCTACCGCATAGCGGTCGGCATCCGCTTTTTTCTTCACTTCGGCGTCGTATTGCTTCTCGCGACGCAAGATTTCTTTTCCCTCCAGGTCGATTTCGCGCTCCTTGCGGACCAGTTCAACCTTCATTTGCTCCTCGACCACGCTTTGCTTGGCGCGAGCTTCCTGAATGGAATAGGCTTGATCCGCTTCCGCTTTTGCCGTATCCTGGTCGCGTTTAAAGGAAGCAACCTTCATTTCCTTGTCTTTTTCGGCTTCAGCGATATTGGTATCGCGCAGAAGCTCCGCCTTTTGTCCCGCTTCCGCCGCATGCGCTTTTTGAATACGCGCATCGCGCACCGCTTCGGCTTCTGCGATTTCGGCGTCGCGTTTTACCGCAGCAATTCGTGGTTTGCCCAGCGCATCCAGATAACCATGCTTATCGCGCAGATCCTTGATTGTGAAGGATACGATTTGCAGGCCCATCTTTTTCAGGTCTTTCGCGGCTACGCCCTGAACTTCCTGGGCAAACTTGTCGCGGTTTCGGTAAACCTCCTCGACGGTCATTGAACCAAGGATCGCTCTCAAGTGACCCTCCAGCACTTCCTGGGCCTCTCCTTTAAGCGCTTCCGTTGGCTTGCCCAAAAATTGCTCGGCGGCTGTCGCTACGTCATCGATGGCTCCGCCAATTTTAATAATTGCTACACCGTCCGCCATGACCGGAACGCCTTGCTCCGTATACACCTCGGGAGTGGAAACATCCAGTTTGTGGGACAGCAAGGATAGAAACTCCGCTTTCTGGAAGATCGGCAAAATAAATGCGCCGCCGCCTCGGATAATTTTTACTTTGCGGCCGGAGTCATCCACCAGCGTATTGCGACTCCCCAGAAACGAACCTGTAATCAGCATCGCTTCATCGGGGCTGACCGTTTTGTACCTGGCCCAAAATGCAAGACCCAATACAACCAGAACAGCAACAACAATAATCGGAATTGACAACAACTCAATGTCTCCCATACCATTTCTCCTTTCATGTACGGGCTGCCCGTCCGGGTAACGCGAATGCTAACCTAATGGTTGCCGGACTAGCCGCCCTTAGACGTTCAGGTCGATTTCCGATACGTAAAGCACACTGTCTTTCACTTCCACCACTACGACTCGAGCGGAGGATGGAATTTCCTTGTTGTCGAAGCTGGCTGCAATTTGGTTGGTGTGGCCTGCGCCAACTTTGACCATTACTTCGCCATAGCCTCCTACAGGAATGGGGATTGTAACATCGCCCAGCGCTCCGGACAGCGACTGCATGGTAAAGCCAATCGAATTTTCGCTATTCTCCATTGGCTTGACATACAGGAAGAAGACGGCTATGCCCGCTACGACGGCTATCAACAGCGAAATCAACACGACGGGCCACTCTCCCAGCGAAGTATAGCCGGAGAGCATCACGCCGGCTCCGCCAAACACCGTGATTCCTCCAACCAACGTCATCGGCTGTAAAAAATCCAACGACAAGAAGTCAAAAATGCCGTCCAGCAAATCGCCGAAAATAACGCTGACCAAAGCATACACCACTCCACCGATCAAACACGCCATATACAGGCCTTCCATCTTCCCCCTCCTTCACATGTATCATCCATAACCTGCTATCATTTCCTTATTTATTACGCTATTGCGTGAAATAAGTTTCAATAATCACTGTCGAATTTCGACAGAACTTGTCCAAAGCGCATCCAGCAGCCTATAAAGTTCAAAAAGTCCGGTTTCCACTATGTGGGAAATAGACTTTTTGAACATCCGCTATACTGTAAGCTTGACGAATTTGCGCTTGCCTACCTGCAGTACATCGCCGGCTTGCGGCGTTACATCGGCTGCAGGGTCGCTCCATTTTTCTTCATTAATACGCACTGCTCCTTGCTGAATGCTGCGTCTTGCTTCGCTGGCCGACGATTGCAGACCCAAAACAACAAGCAGCTTAACCAGCTTGATGGAACCATTCTCAAGCTCCGCCGCAGGTACCAGCACCTCTTCTATGTCATCCGGCAATGCCCGTTTCTGGAATACGGTAATAAAATGCTGCTGGGCAGCATCTGCTTGCTCTTGCCCATGGTACATGCGGACGAAGGAATGGGCCAATGCCATCTTGGCGTCACGCGGATGAACGCTGCCGTTCTCCAGTCCCGCTTTCAACTCGACAAGCTTCTCCTTGCCGATATCCGTAGCCAGCTCATAGTATTTGAGCATGAGCTCATCCGGTATCGACATCGATTTGCCGTAAATTTGACCCGGCTCTTCGTCGATCCCGATGTAGTTGCCCAGGCTTTTGCTCATTTTGTTAACGCCGTCGAGCCCTTCCAGCAGCGGCATCATGATCGCAACCTGAGCTTCCTTGCCGTATTCCTTCTGCAGTGTGCGTCCCATCAACAGGTTGAACTTTTGGTCCGTTCCGCCAAGCTCGACGTCGCTATCCATCGCAACGGAATCGTAACCTTGCATCAGCGGGTAGAAAAACTCATGGATGCTGATCGGAAGCCCGTTGGTGTACCTCTTGGTGAAATCATCCCGCTCCAGCATCCGGGCAACCGTCAATTTGGCCGCCAGCGTAACAACGTCCGCAAACTGCATCGGCGCCAGCCATTGCGAGTTGAAAAACAGCTTTGTTTTTTGCTCGTCCAAAATTTTGTAGATTTGCTTCTGGTAGGTTTCCGCATTTCGTTTAACATCCTCAGGCGTAAGCTGCTTCCGAGTTTCCGACTTGCCTGTAGGATCCCCGATTTGGCCTGTAAAATCGCCGATCAGCAGCTGCACCTCATGGCCAAGCTCCTGAAATTGGCGCAGCTTGTGCAGCACAACGGTATGCCCCACGTGAATGTCAGGAGCTGATGGATCAAGACCCAGCTTAACCTTCAGAGGTTGTCCCTTGCTAATCGATTTGATCAGCTTCTCCTTCAATGTTTCCTCCGGCACGATCTCCACCGCGCCTCTCTTCAGCGTATCCAGCTGTCTTTCTACCTCTGCCTGCTGCTCAGGCGTCAAATCTTTCCACTCTGCCATAAAACTTTTCCTCCCTTTCATGCGTCCAATAATAAGATGGTGTTCAAAAGAAAACACAAAAAATCCTTCCAGCCCCAAGGGACGAGAAGGATCAGCTCGCGGTACCACCCTCGTTAGAGACATGCCGGAGCTCTGAAAAGGTTGTTCAAAAAGTTCGTTTTTGATCCCGATGCATGCCTGGCGGCATGATCGGCCTCGAATAGGGAATTCAGCGTAAACTTCCGTTGCTGAAAACCGAACGTTTTGAACACGCACTTATTTAGAGTAGACGCGCTCTCACTTCGTTGCTTGATAACGGAGCTTCACTCCGAAACGGACTACTGAGGGCCAAGCCCCGTTCCTCCGTTTGGCTCCGGACGGTAATTCAACAAGCGGCGCCAACCGGTTTGCACCAACCACCGGCTCTCTGTGCTTTAACGTCACGCTTCCTACTCATGTCCTTCATCGCCTTAAATATATAGACTTTTATACCATAGGCCCTATCGGAAGTCAATTGTTCCTGTGAAGCGCCGCTCATGTACCATTTGGCGATTTATGCTATAATAAGAATGCTATTTTGGAGGAGGAGAATAAAGAATGCAAGAGGAACAACAATCACCGCCGGCAAAATACAGCAAATGGCGGCTATTCGGCCTGATCTCGTTTATCACTGTAAAGTGGATTATTTATTTCGGAATTTTCTTCGGCTTGCTGGCAGGCGGAGCGGTAACAGGTTATGTCGCCGCACTGGTCAAGGATGAAGAAATTCGGCCGGAAGCGGAAATACAAAATAAAGTCGGCGAATATTCAATGACAGGTTATGTCTATTTCCGCGATGACTCCCTTGTGGGGCAATTACGCACAGACGAAGACCGCATCGTTGTTGAATACGATGATATACCTCAAAACGTGATTGACGCCCTGCTCGCGATCGAAGACAATGAGTTTTTCGAGCACAGCGGCATCAGCGTTAACGGTCTGGGCCGCGCCGTCAAGCAAAAGCTCTTTAATGAAGATACGCAAACAGGCGGCAGTACGCTTACTCAACAGCTTGCGCGTCGTGTCTTCCTGAGTCTTGATCAGACGGACAGCCGCAAAATCAAAGAAATATTCCTTTCCCTGCGGATGGAGCGTTTCCTGACCAAGTATGAAATTTTGGCCGCATATTTGAACAAAATGCCATTTGGCAACGGCTCGAACGGTTATCAGGTATTTGGCATTCAAGCTGCGGCAAAAGGCATATTCGGCATTACTGATCTGAAGCAGCTGAATATTGCACAATCCGCATATTTGGCGGGTCTGCCGCAGTTGCCTTCCCTGTACAATGCATTTACAGGCTCCGGCAAATTTAATGAAGCCGGCTTTGAGCGGGCAATGAAGCGACAGCAGCGGGTGCTTGCCCAGATGCTGGAGAAAGGCCGGATCACGCAGGCCCAATACGATGAAGCCTTGAAATTCGACGTAAAAGCTTCGCTGGCTCCGCCGGCTGAAAAAGCGTATACGACTTATCCGTACCTCATGCTGGAAGCGGAGCGCCAAGCCGCAGAAGCGCTGCTGCTGCAGCAAAATCCGGATTTGACGCAGGAGGATCTGCGCAAGAAGGAAAATGCGCCGCTTATCGAGGAAGCCCGCGACCAATTGCTTCGCGGCGGTTATCACGTCTATACCACGATCGACAAGCAGGTTTACAGCATCATGAGAGATATCGGCAGCAACGCGGACAACTTCTCCCCTTACAGCGAAGAAAAAGGGCTGGAGCAAATTGCCGCCATGATGATCGACCACAAAAGCGGCGCGATCATCAGCATGTTGGAAGGCCGCGATTTCTACGAAGAGCAAATGAATTTTGCTACACAAATGATTCGCCAGCCAGGTTCGGCAATGAAGACACTTGCGGCATATTTGCCCGCCATCGACAAAGGGATTGTACAGCCGGCCAGCATTTTGGACGACGCTCCAGTCGTTCTGCGAGACGGCCAAAAAGGCTACCATATTCCAATGAACGTTAACCGGAAATTCGCAGGACTTGTAACAGCCCGCGAAGCGCTTAACAAATCGATGAACTTGCCCGCTCTAAAAATCTTTAACGAGGAACTAACCATTCCCGTCGCGTTGGATTTTGTGAGAAGTTTGGGAATCACAACGTTAACGCCTGAGGATGAAGGTGCTCAGACAGGTGTTATCGGCGGCTTGCGCCAAGGCGTTTCCGTCGAGGAAATGACCAACGCTTACGGTGCGATACCAAATGGCGGAGTATTGAACGATGCTTACATGATCGAAAAAATTACCGATGCCAACGGTAAAATCGTATATGAGCATAAAGCCAATCCAAAACAAGTATTTTCCGAGCAAACGGCCTTTTTGATGACGGATATGCTTCGCACCGTTATTTCGGACCGTTCCGGTACAGGCAATTCCTTGACAAAACAATTTAATCAATACGGAAAAATTCCGATTGCCGGTAAAACAGGCACAACCCAAAGCTATGGCGATGTATGGTTCGTCGGTTTCTCCCCGGACGTTACACTTGGCGTTTGGGCAGGCTACGAGGAGCAAATCAACGCATTGTCCAACGACGGACGAACAAGAGCCCGCTCCATCTGGGCGCTCATTATGAACCAGGTGACAGAGCAAAAACCGGAGATGTTCGCTACTGAAGCGTTCCCTCAGCCAGACGGAATCGTCAAAGCAACCGTATCTTCCGCCAGCGGCCTTCTCCCTACAGCCCTGACACGTGAAGCCGGCATGACGGTTACCGACTGGTTTAATCGAGAATATTTGCCGAAGAAACAAGATGATGCATTGGTCAAAATGGCGTACATTACGTACGAAGGCGTAAACTATGTGCCTAACGAACTGACGCCAGCCGACATGCTCAAGGAAAAGGTTGTCGTCAAACGCAAAAAACCGCTTGACGCGCTGATGGACGAAATCAAGCAAGCTCAATCCAAACTCCCGGCCAAAGATCGCCGCGCGATGGAAATCTATTTGCCGGCCGACGCAGGCAACGATGCGCCGTCCAAGGTCGACCCTCGTCAAGACGACGGGGCAAACCCTGCGCCGCCAAACGATGCCAAGCTGACTGTGGCTGGAGAAGGCAATTTGACTATTACCTTTACTGGAAGCAAATCGCCGGATGTTGTCGGCTACAGACTGTATCGTTCCGTAAACGACGGCGCATTCGCCAAACTGGGCGATTCGATCCTGCTCGACGGAGAATATGTGTTCAAAGTAACGGCAAATCCGCTTGAGAAAACATCCTATTATGTCGCTGCTGTTGATGTAGTCGGCAAGGAGTCCGGATCAACTCCGGGTATGGAATACGGCGCCTCGGCGATACTGCCGGAAATACCGGAGCTGCCTGAAACACCAGGAGTACCTGGTTTGCCGGGCAATGAAGGCGGCGGCAACGCCGGAGGCGGTAACAATGCCGGTGGTTCGGATGCCGTTGCAGCGCCTGGAGCGCCAAGCGGCCTTCATGCGGAAAGCACCGATCTCGGCGTCACTCTAAGCTGGGCGTCCAATCCCGTCTCGGATCAGGTCACTCAATACAGCGTTTATTACAGCGCCGCTAACGACAGTCATTTCGTCAAGCTGGCGTCTACGAATCAAACCAGCTTTGAGCATGCGGCTCCACTCGCATCAGGCGCTTATTATGTCATCGCTGAAAATAGTGCAGGCTCCTCAGCGCCATCGGCCAAAATCGTAATTGGCGGGTAACTCCCGCCCCTGCCGCTGATCAAATTAGCGAAAATGAGTTGCATACGAAAAGGCCTCAATTTCCACTATGTAGTGGAGATTGAGGCCTTTTTTGCTAGGGAGTGTATGCTGTTTTCGCAGTTCCTTGCCGCTTTAATCTTCGATAGTCGACAAATCCCCCGTCGGCAAATCAAGCTCCCATGCCTTAAGCACACGGCGCATAATTTTACCGCTGCGCGTTTTGGGCAGCTTTTCCTTAAATTCGATTTCTCTTGGAGCCGCGTGCGCGGATAAACCCGCTTTTACAAATGAAGCAATCTCCTTCTTTAATTCCTCGGAGGGCTGGAAGCCTTCTCTAAGCGCGATAAACGCTTTAATAATTTCTCCCCGCACAGGGTCCGGTTTGCCGATAACTCCGGCTTCCGCCACCGCGGGATGCTCCACCAGCTTGCTTTCCACCTCAAACGGGCCAACCCGCTCCCCTGCCGTGTTGATTACATCGTCGATACGGCCTTGAAACCAGAAATAGCCGTCTTCATCCATGTAGGCGGAATCGCCGGATACATACCAGCCTTTGATTCGGAAATACTCGCTGTATTTGCTGTCATTATTCCAGACTTTGCGCATCATGGACGGCCAAGGCACGGCTATAGCCAGGTTACCCATCCGGTATGGCGGCAGCACGTTCCCTCCGTCGTCGATGATGGCGGCCTTTACGCCGGGAATCGGCTTGCCCATAGAGCCGGGTTTAATATCCATGCTGGGATAATTGCAAATTAATTGCGCGCCGGTTTCCGTCATCCACCAGGTATCATGGATGCGCTTGCCGTAAACTTTAAGTCCCCAGCGCACGACTTCCGGATTAAGCGGCTCCCCCACGCTAAGCACATGGCGCAGGCTTGTGAGATCATAGTCATTGACCAGATGATCCCCTGCACCCATCAGCATGCGAAAAGCCGTTGGAGCGCTGTACCAGACGGTAACGCCATATTTTTGAATGACGCTGTACCAGTCTCCTGGGCTGAAGCGCCCTCCCCGCACGACCATTGTTACGCCGTTTAGCCAGGGAGCAAAAATGCCGTACGAGGTGCCAGTAACCCAACCAGGGTCCGCGGTGCACCAATAAACATCGTCCTCGCGCAGATCCAGCACGATCCGGCCGGTATAGTAATGTTGAATCATCGCATTTTGGACATGAAAAACACCCTTTGGCTTGCCGGTGGAGCCTGATGTATAATGGAGAATAAGACCGTCTTCCCGGTCAAGCCAGACGATATCCGCATGATCGGATGCTTCGTTTACTGCATCCTTATAGCTGATTAAACCGGAATCTTCCGGCATATCGTCTCCATACACAATAATATGCTTCAAAAGAGGCAGCTCTTCTCTCTTAATGCGAGACAACAGCGCCGGAGTCGTTACGATAGCGACAGCGCCGCTGTCCTGCAGCCTGTCCTTTACCGCCGTTTCCATGAAAGCCTCGAACAGCGGACCAACGACTGCGCCGATCTTGAGAGCTCCAAGCACGCTGGCATACAGCTCTGGCGTTCGCGGCATAAAAATAAATACCCGATCGCCCTTCGTAATGCCGAGTTTGCCCAACACATTGGCGAATCGGTTGGATAACTGCGCCAAATCGCGGAAGGTATACGCTTCATCGCGTATGCCATCGCTATAGTGGAGCGCTGTCTTATCGCCTTTTCCGGCTTCCACGTGACGGTCTATCGCCTCGTATGCCATGTTCACCTTGCCTGTGGTATGCCAACTGAACTGCTTTTCAACTTCCCCCCAAGAGAAGGAAGCCGCTGCTTCGTCGTATTGCTTAAGATGACTGTCTGCTGCTGTTGCCGGTATACGTTCTTGATGCAAGTTGATCATGGGTTCACTCTCCTATCCATTCCTATTGTGATAAGAAAAGAGTATGCGCTTACAAAAATGCCTACCCCATTATAGCACATCTAATTTCATTTCCACTACGGTTTTCACTCCCTACGAAAGGGGCAACTGTGATATGGAGCACCGCAAACATTATCTACAAATTCAACTGAAGGATAGAGATGGCCGAGATTGCGGAGATAGCGCCTCTCTCCTTATTGAAGGTCCCGTGCCGCCGGATAAGCTGGCTCTATTCGATATGCATCCCTCTCTGGATGCCTTTCGCCGTCCAGCGGAACAGCATGAAGCCTTGATTGACATTGCCGGGCTGCCTGAAGGAAAAATATATGTCGCGCGAAATCAATCAACCATTGTGGGATATGTCACCTTTCATTATCCCGACGAACTGGAACGCTGGTCTGAAGGCGGTATGGCGGATTTACTGGAGCTTGGCGCCGTGGAAGTGGCGAAGGATTACCGATCGCTTGGACTTGGAAAAAAAATGATTGCTCTCGCTTTTGAAGAGGATCAGTTCGAAAACATGATTGTTTTTACAACGGAATATTATTGGCACTGGGATCTGGAGGGAACCGGTCTCAGCGTATGGGATTACCGGACCATGATGGAAAAGCTGATGAAGTCCGCAGGTATGATCTGGTACGCTACGGATGATCCCGAAATCTGCTCCCATCCCGCCAACTGTCTGATGGTTCGCATTGGCAAGGAGGTGCCGCTGGACTCCATTCAGAAATTTGACAGCGTTCGCTTCCGCAACCGCTATATGTATTGATATCGAACCGCTTCAGGCGGGAAAGGACTTGAGGCCTTTATGGATTGGAATGCTTTTTTCTTTCATCATCGCGGCGCGGAAGCTTACAAATTTAATGAGGAGCATCCGTTTGATCCTGTCAGGCTAATGTTAAGTATGGACCTGTTGAAGGAAAGCGGTGCATTAACGGATGAGGAAATAAGGGAACCCGATATTGATGCCAGCGACGAGCTGCTCTCCCTCATCCATCGAACCGATTATATAAGAGCAGTAAAACAACTGGACGATGAAGCAGATCCCCGCAGCAAAAGCGTTCTTAGCGAGCAATACGGGCTCCAGGATGGAGACGATACCCCTTTTTTCCCCGGCCTTCACCAAGCGGCCTCCAGCATCGTGTCGGGCACCTTATCCGCCGCAGGAGCTGTTATGAGCGGTCGAGTTCAGCATGCATACCATATGGCAGGAGGGCTCCATCACGCCTTTCCAGACCGCGCTGCCGGCTTTTGCGTCTATAATGACGCAGCCATTGCTATTGCCTACATCCGTCAGCGCTACGGTGCAAAAGTATTGTATATCGACACCGATGTTCATCATGGCGACGGCGTTCAATGGTGCTTTTATGATGATCCCGAGGTTTGTACGTATTCCATCCACGAAACCGGAAAGTTTCTTTTTCCGGGGAGCGGATATGTTTACGAAAAAGGAGCTGACAAAGGGTTCGGAAGCTGCTTTAATCTCCCTTTGGAGCCTTATACCGAAGATGAATCCTGGCTGGAATGCTTTGAAGGCAGCTTGCGGAAGGTCGTGGCCAGCTTTCGGCCCGATGTCATTTTGAGCCAGCATGGCTGCGACGCTCATGCATTTGATCCATTGTCCCATATCCACTGCAGTATGAACATTTACTCCCGCATTCCTGCCCTTATTCATGAGTTAGCCCATGACTATTGCCAAGGCCGATGGATAGCCGTCGGAGGCGGCGGGTATGACCACTGGCGCGTTGTACCGCGCGCCTGGTCAATGGTTTGGCTGGAGATGACCGACCATAAGCTAGCAAAGGAAATTGCTGGCCACAAAAAGCTGAGGCTGCCTGGCGGCTGGCTAAAGCGCTGGAAGGCTCGCAGTCCGTTTCCCTTGCCACGTTATTGGCTGGATGAAAGGAACGCGATTTCCGCCATTCCCAGGCGTCAGCAAATTACCGAAGCCAACCGGTCCATGCTGGAGATCGCTATCCAAGACCTTTAGAAGAGGCCGCAAAAAAAGAGCAGCAGGGAATTGTTGTCCCTGCTGCTCTTTCAATTAAAGGCCTTTAACCAGTTCCTGAATCATCAGGAAAGAATTTTCCGAGGCTTGTAAAGTAAACTCCGCAAAGTTGACATGAGCTGAACCATCTGCCTTGTCAGACATGGAACGAATGACGACATAAGGTGTCTCGTTCATATCGCATACCTGAGCTACTGCGGCACCTTCCATTTCGGCGCAAGCTCCGCCAAAGGAACTATACAGCTCATCGACAATAGTTCGGCTGGCGATAAATTGATCGCCCGACAATACCTTGCCGACTAGGCAGCGGCCCGGGAACAGTCTGTCCCCCGCGTCCTGCGCCAGCTTAACCAGCTTTCTGTCGGCCATAAATTCCGAGCGGGCCTGGTACGGTATTTCTCCTCGCTTGAAGCCCAGGGGCGTCACATCAACGTCATGCTGGATACAGCTTGAGGAAATAACGATGTCTCCAATATTCAATACGGGATCCAACGCTCCTGCGACTCCAGTAAACAATACGCTGGTTGCTCCCGCATCCAGCATCACTTGCGTACAGACAGCCGCGTTAACTTTCCCTACACCGGATTTGCAGAAGATAACTTCCTTGCCATGAAAAAGGCCTTCGTAATACGAAATACCTGCTTTTACAAAATGCGACGCCTTTTCGACCTGCTGATGCAGCAGCTCGATTTCTTCCTCCATGGCGCCGATGATGCCGATTTTCTGAATAGACATGCTGACTAAATTCCTCCAACGGACTGACGCACAACAATTTCATGTGGCAATACCACTTTGGATTGTTCGACATTTTCTTTTTTCATTAATTTGGTCAAAAGTCGCATCGACACCGCGCCAATATCATACATTGGCTGTGCAACGGCCGTCAGCTGAGGGCGAACCATCGAAGCCATGCGGCTGTTGTCCACGCTAATGATGGAGATATCGCCCGGCACTTGAAGACCGGAATCCTGAATGCAATGAATGGCGCCAATCGCCATCTCGTCCGTAGCGGAGAAAACCGCAGTGGGGCGTTGAGGCAGCTCGATAAAATATTTCATCGCCTCTACGCCGGATTCATAACGATAGTTGCCGATTCGAACCAGGCTTTCGTCATACGAAATACCTGCGGATTCCAACGCGCGTTTGTAGCCTTGGAATCTGGCATAACCATTGGAAGGATCCTGAAGCGTACCGCTAATCATCGCAATTTTGGAATGACCCTGGCTAATTAGCTTCATCACGGCGTCATAAGCAGCTTCCTCATGGTTAATATCCACGGAAGGAATAACATTATGATCGTCGCTTGTTGCGCAAAGAACGATAGGAACATTGGCGCTTTTGAACGCTCCAACATGATCCTCCGTCACCGCTCCGCCCATAAACAGCAGACCGTCTACCTGCTTTTCCAGCAGCGTATTGATGACGCGGATTTCCTTGTCCTTTTTCTTGTCGGCGTTGCACAAAATAATATTATAGTGATACATATTGGCGATATCTTCTATGCCACGCGCAACTTCCGCGAAAATAGCGTTGGAAATGTCGGGAATAACGACGCCAACCGTCGTGGTTTTTTTGCTCGCGAGACCGCGGGCAACCGCATTGGGGCGATAACCGAGACGCTCGATTGCTTCATAAACCTTTTTTCGGGTAGCCGGTTTCACATTGGGGTTGTTGTTGACGACCCGGGAAACCGTAGCCATGGATACACCTGCTTCTCTTGCTACATCATAAATTGTTACCGTCACGGATTCTCTCCCCATTTGCTCAGATTTTTAATCTATCGCTCGACGCATAATAACGTAATCATACGACAAAATATTACTTTTCGCAATGTTACCTTGAAAATGGAATGAAAACGGCGCCTGTGAGAATGATCCTAAACTTCATATGAAGGTTAATCATGAGTAGAGGAATGCCTATGTATGTAGCTTGCGGCGGCTTAACTGGCCCAGCCTTTTTTTCAAATCGGCCAGCCAGGTTTCGTCATTCAGGCTTTGCGCCAGTAAGTACATATCCAGAAGAGCATTGACCCGGTGAGCGATCAATTGCTCCACGTCTTCCGGTTCGGGCCTGCTTTTGTTCACCTTGGCCTCCACTAACAAATCTGCCCATTCATTGCATTCGTTAAACAGGAAGGTTTGTTTGTCGGGCTCCGAGCCAAGTCCTGCAATCAGTCCCGTCAGATCCGGTTTTACCTCAGGTATGACTTCGCTTCTGCTGCAAGCCGCGCAGGAGAAAATCGGTACATTATCAATTTCAACTTTGCCGGAATAAATGACTGTACGCAACTTCATGGTCATCATTTCTCCGCAATTGCATTTTTTCCGCAAATGGGTCCACTCCTTCTCATAGCGCGTCAACGCTATACATCCTTGCACTAGCATAATGAGATTGAGTAAAATATTCGACCTTTTTTGCCAAAACTCCTGCTTGTCTGACGTATGTAATTTTTGCTACAAATGAGTGTTCAAAAAACCGCTTTACTCCCCCGTCCATCGTCTCCATCTCCGCCTTGCAAAAGGAATGGATACAACGATGCACCAGATCGCAGCCCCGATCATGTCGTTTCGCACATCGGCCGCGTCCATCATCCGCCCGCCTACAAACTGCTGATGGTATTCGTCCGTCACCCCGTAGAGTCCGCAAAGCAAAATAATCAGCAGCTTAAACAGGAACCGTTCGCTGCGCTTGCCGAAACCATAGTCGAAAGCTGCGGCCAAAATAAAATAAGACACAAAATGGCCCCAATTAAAATCCGTCATGCGGGGAAAAAACGTTTGGAAAAACGGCAGCACACTGCCGATTTCGTCTCCCGTCTTGGAGGACAGCCAATAGATGACGCCCATCCAGATGAGGGCGGGAATAAATCTTGCCGCTCGACGGAGCCAATCTCCGCTTGCGGCTTTGTGGATTTGCTTCATGATTGCTCCTTCGTTACAATAGTTTTGTATCGCTATTCTACTTAAAAACGTAAAGGAGGAATTCGGAACATGACGTTGCAGAACAAAACCGTCATCTGCCTGCTGGATGATGAATTTGAGGATCTGGAGCTGTGGTATCCCGTATACCGGGTCAGAGAAGCCGGAGCAACCGTATTGTATGCAGGGCCGCAAAAGGGGAAAACCCACATCGGCAAATATGGCGTGCCCGCCGTTGCCGACCTGTCCTTCGACGAAGTCGCAAGCAGCGATATCCATGGGCTTCTGGTTCCGGGAGGCTGGGCGCCGGACAAGCTGCGGCGTTATCCCAAAGTGCTTCAGCTTGTTCAGGAGTTGAATGCGCAGGATAAGCCGATTGGCCAAATTTGCCATGCGGGCTGGGTCTTGATTTCCGCCAAAATTTTGGAGGGCAGGAAGGTCACTTCTACGCCTGGCATCCGTGATGATATGGAAAATGCCGGGGCAACCTGGTACGACGAAGCGGTTGTAGTTGACGGCAATCTGATTTCAGCTCGCCGTCCGCCCGATCTGCCGCCTTATGCCAAAGCGTTTGTTGATGCGCTGGAGCAGCGAATGGGTTAACCATTCGCTGTTTTTTTATCCAGCTTATCCATGAATGACTGAAGCGCCGCAATCAGCTCGCGGCTGGTTCGGCAGCCCTGAAGCTTGTCGGCAACTCCGCTGCAAGCCTCGCGCTCAGTCAGCAGCACTCTCTCCTTCATCGGCAGGATGGAATGAGCCGACATGCTCAGCCCGTCCACATCCAGACTGAGCCATAACGGCAAAGCCCGCAAATCGCCGGCCAATTCGCCGCAAACGCCAACCCGAATGCCCTGCGCCTTCGCAGCTTCCACCGTCAGCTTCAGCATCCGAAGCAAGGCGGGGTGAAACGGCTCGTACAGATGGGAGATTTCCTCGTTCATCCGGTCTACCGCAAGCGTAAACTGGACCAGATCATTTGTGCCGATGCTGAAAAAATCAACCTCGCATGCCAACAGGTCCGCAATCATGACCGCAGCCGGAACTTCAATCATGATCCCGACCTCGATATCCCGGTCATAATCCAGCCCTTCCGCATCCAGCTCGCTTTTTGCTTCGGCCAACACTTCGTTGGCGGCCCGAACCTCGTCCACCGACGTAATGAGCGGGTACATCAACTTGATATTTCCGTATGCGCTCGCCCGCAAAATCGCGCGAAGCTGCGTCTTGAATAAATCTTTGCGATCCAGCGAAATTCGGATGGCTCGGTATCCCATAAAAGGGTTATCTTCTTCCGGATGTTCAAAATAGTCCAGATGTTTGTCGCCGCCAATATCCAGCGTGCGGATAACCAAATTTTCGCCGCCAAGCTTCTCCGCAACGCTGCGGTACACAGCCAGCTGCTCCTCTTCCTTCGGAAACCGGTTGCGGTCCATATACAGAAATTCCGTTCGGAACAAGCCCACGCCCGCTGCGCCTCCAGACAAAGCGATATCGAGCTCCTTCAGCGAGCTGATGTTGGCGTCCAGCCTCAGCGCCTTGCCGTCCGGCGTCACCGACGGGGTGTTTACCAAATGCTGCAGTCTGCGTTTGTCTTCGCTCTGCCGTTGCTGCAGCTGCCTGTAAAAGGCAACGGTATCTTTGTCGGGATGGATATAGACCGAACCGTCGGTTCCATTGATGACTAATGACTGTCCCGTAGTTATCGGCTCCTTTAAGGCGGCTTCCACGCCAACAACCAGCGGAATGCCAAGCGCGCGCGCCATGATGGAAGTATGGGAGGTTGTGCTGCCCGCAAGGGTCACAATACCTAATACATGGTCGGAATTTGTGTTGACCAGTTGGGAAGGAGACAACTCCTTGGCGATCAGGATAAATGGCTGCGTATCCGACGGAAGCTTGATTTCGGGAACGCCCAGCAGATGCTTGAGCAGCCGGTTGCCAACATCCTTGATATCCAGAGCTCGCTCCTTCATATAGTCGTCGTCAAGCAAATCAAACATGGTCACGAAATGGTCGATGGCTTCCTTAACCGCTACTTCGGCCGCTTTGTATTGACGCTGAATAATGCCTTGAATTTCGTTCATGAAAACAGGATCGTCCAAAATGGCGATGTGAGCGTCGAAGATATGGGATTCTTCCCGGCCAACCACTTCGCACAGTTCATCTCTAATCTGCTGAATTTCGTGTTTGGACGTTCGGATCCCCTCGTAGACCCGTTCGAACTCTCTGGCAAAATCCGCCACGTCGATTCGCTGCTCAGGCACCTCCCATTCCCAGTTCGGCAGCACAAACGCCTTGCCGATCGCTATACCCGGCGAAGCTCCAATTCCTGTAATCATTGCCTTTCCCCTCCACCATTTCTCTCTTTAAGTACAACCGACATGACTGAGGACTGTCCCTTCTTGACCGCTTTAAACGGCGCATACCGCCAGGACTGTACCATATCGGGATTTGTAATGACCATAGGCGTAGCAAGCGATTTGCTTTCTTTGCGAATTCGCTGCAAGTTAAAGCGCACAAGCAGCATGCCGGGCGTAACCTCGTCGCCTTCACCGACCAACGCCTCGAAATACCCTTTGCCAGCCAGACCGGACGTATCGATTCCGATATGCAGCAGCACCTCGAGCCCTTCCGGCGTTCGGATGCCAAGCGCATGCATCGTAGGATAAATATGAATAACCGTCCCTTTTACCGGAGAAACCAGTTCTCCCTTATCCGGCAGGAAAGCAACGCCTTGCCCCACCAGCTTGCCCGAAAAAATAGGATCCGGCACTTCCTCCAGCGGAATCATGCGGCCTTGCATCGGCGAGTGGAACAACACCTGCTCCTGATCGCGCTGAATCGCCTTCAGCATCTCCGCCCGTATCAATTCAGAATAGGTGCCGAAAACAACCTGTACATGGCCCCCGCCCAGTTGTATAACGCCAGCCGCTCCCAAGCTGCGCAAGGCGTTAATATCCAGCACGCGCTCATTGGCCAGCTTTAGTCTGAGACGGGTGATACAGGACTCCATCTGCACAATATTTTGCTTGCCACCGATTGCCTGAAGAATAAGCGGAGCACGGTAAGGGATGTCGCCCGCCCATTCATCCAGCTGCGAACCCTCCTCGCGCCCGGGCGTCGGGATACGGAATCTTCGGATCGCCCATCGAAACAACGTGTAATAAAACACGCTGACAACAATGCCGATCGGGATGATCAACCACCCGCGTGTCGCCAAATGCTGATTCAGCAAATAATCAATCGCGCCGGCGGAAAACGAAAAACCATGCAGTATGCCAAGTTCGTAGGTCACCCACATAATGATGCCCGACAAGATGGCATGCACGATGTACAAGTATGGCGCAACAAACAGGAATGCAAACTCTACCGGTTCTGTGACTCCAGTCAAAAAGGAAGCCAACGCAGCATAAAGAAACGTTTTGCGGATTTTGGGCTTTAAATCTTCCCGCGCTTCATGGATAATGGCAAACGCAATGGCAGGCAACGCAAACATCATTGTGGGATATAATCCCGCCATATAGGAGCCCGCCGTAGGATCGCCGGCAAAAAAACGAGGCAAATCGCCATAAACGATATTTCCCGCCGCCGTCTCGTATCCCCCGATCTGGAACCAGAAAACGTGGCTTACCAAATGATGCAGCCCAAAAATAACGAGAATTCTCTGGATAAAGCCAAATAAAAAAACGCCAAAGCCGCCGCTTTCCGCGGTCAACTCGCCAAGCCGTATGAGCAAATGCTCCAGATGGGGAGCAAAATTAATCATGCCGATCGCAAACAGCAGCGACACAAAGCTCATAAATAGCGGGACAAAACGCGGTCCGCCAAAAAATTGGATGTATTCCGGCAGCCTTAAATCCTTAAACCGTTCGTGGCTCATGCCTGACGCGATCCCGATAATGGCGCCGATTAATACCGTGATTTCGATGTCGGGATTGGCCGAACTTGTAATGCCGCTGTAAATAAACATGCTTACGAGCGAAGCCAACCCTGCGGAAAGGGCATTTCCCGTCATGCCCAGGGCTATCCCTACTGCAAATATATACGGCAAATACAAAAATATAACATCGCTTGCTGCTTTCAGATGCTGGGACATGCCGGGTAAACCTATGTAATCCCACGGCAGTTGGCTAAGGCTGAGAAACACCGCGGCCGCCGGTAGCACAATCATTGGCAGCATAAACGCCCGGCCCAACTGCTGCAGGTTTCCCATAAATGACATAATGGACCTCCTACCAGGGACAAAATGGATAAAAAGCAAATGACAAGACAGAAAGCGCTCCCTTTTTTCTCTATCTCGATGTTACGCGCTCCGTTGCCTTTTGTCAAAACTCTTTTGCATCTAAAAACAGACATTAAAAAGCGGGCCGGCGGCCCGCTCTGTTGATGATTCTTTTGCTGACAGGCTGGAGCAGTTTAAAAAAAACGGCTTGTTATCGGCTGCCGCCTTGATATCCGCCTTGGCTGTTGTTTTGCCAGCCGCCAAAATGGGCGATAACCGGACCCGCTTGCTCATAAGCATGAGTCGCTTGATAGACCGGGCTTAATGGCGTTTGGGAATGCGCGGGCGTGCCGAAGTTTTGGGAAGCATTCATGTTGCCGTAATTCTGGCCTGCAAACGGCGCATGGGCTTGCTGCTGGTAACCAAAGTTAGATGGCTGGTACAGTGAATGCTGGCCACCGTACTGTTGCTGTGTGCCGGCTTGATAGCCGACATGGGCGATGACCGGTCCTACATTGCCAAATGCCGTTGCCGGCGAGCTTGCATGGCTCTGTACCTGCCCATGCGACGTGTACGATTGGTTCGGAACAGCCGATTGCGTAAACGTACGGGAAATAGGCGCGGCTTGCCCCATGCTGCCGAAGTTTCCGGATTGCATGCCGGAATAACCGCCTTGCGGTCTTCCTACAATCGAGCTTGACTGTTGATTAAACGTCGGTTGGCTTAGCTGCCCCTGATAATGGGATTGCACGTAGCCGCTTGGCTCGTATTGCTGCTGTTGCTGGAAGCCTTGTCCTTGGTACGTTGTCGACTGCTGCGAAAATTGATTCACGTAAAGTCCTCCTTGGCCTAAGCTAGGGTCTTCCGACTGGAAGCCTTTCTTATTGTGCTGGAGAACCGCTAATTTTATTACCGTCAGGTTTTGGATTTTCCATGTGGCAGCAAAATGGAGTCTTCCACTTTAATGCAGCGGTCCATAATTACCCGCACACCGCCTGCCTCGCCAATCGCAGCAGCATCCTCATGCTGCACGCCGAGTTGAAGCCAAAGCGTTTTAGCGCCGATGGCTACGGCTTCCTCCGCCACGGGAGGCGTATGCTCGCTGCGTCTAAATACATTAACGATATCTACCGGAACGGGCACGTCTTTGAGCGACTTATAGCTCTTTTGCCCCAGGATGGTTTCGGCGTTGGGATTAACTGGAATAATGGTGTATCCCTTCTGAATCATAGCTTCCGAAACCATATAGGAGACCCTCTCCGGATTATCCGATAAACCTACAACCGCAATGGTTTGACTTTCGTTCAATATTTCGCGGATTTCATCGCGTGAAGGATTCTGGAATGCCATCGCTAACACCTCGTTTCCAAATGTGTGTTACTCTGCCTGTCCGGATTCCACCCATTCCACCTGCGCGCCAAGCGCCTTCAAATGGTCAAAATAAATCGGATAAGACTTGGCTACATGGTGAGCATCGCGAATGGTGATCGGCTTTTTGGAACGGAGACCTACAATCGTAAGCGCCATAATAACACGATGATCGTAATGCGCATTGATTTCTACTCCGCCTTCCACGCCTTCCGGTCGGCCATGAACGATAATTTCGCTTTGGCGTTCTTCTACAGAAGCCCCCGCCTTGCGAAGCTCGTTCAAATAATCGGTGATGCGGTCGCATTCCTTATAGCGCAGATTTTCGACGTTATAGAATCGGGAAGTCCCCTCCGCAAACACAGCAGCCGCAACCATGGCAAGCACCGCGTCTGTCGCGTGGTCTCCGTCGAATTCCACCGCTTTCAATTTCCCGTTGCCTTTAATGGTAACGATATCGTTAGTGTGGCTCAGCGGCACCTCCATCATGCGAAGCACGTCAACGACGGCGCGTTCGCCTTGCTTGCTGTTTTCCACCAAGCGATGTACGGTTACATCGGATTCAGTCACGGCAGCGGCAGCCAGAATAGCCGCGGAACCGGGATAATCCCCTTGCACGGAATACGTTTTGGCAGCGTAGCTTTGTTTGCCTGGAACGCGGAAACGCATATAGTCCTCGTCAGCATGAATAACGATGCCCGCTTGCTCCAGCACTTCCAGCGTTTGACCAACAACCACCTTGGATTTTAGGTCATGCAATACTTCAATTTCGCTGTCTTCCTCCAGAAGCGGTGTCAAGAAGAGCAAAGCGCTTAAAAATTGGGAGCTGATATTGCCGGATACTTTGATATGTCCGCCCTTGGGCGCGCCGCCCTTAATGTTGATGGGAAGTTTGCCTTCTCTATGTTCAATGGAAACGCCCATGCTTTCAAGCGATTGAATGAGATCGTCATGCGGGCGCTTTCCAAGCGATTCGGGGTATCGATTAATAAAGGTAATGTCCGGACATAAGCTTGCAATCGCCATCAAAAAGCGAAGTACAGCTCCGGCATTGCCCACGTCGAGTTCTTTCACGGGTTTGGGGTTTCGTCCAAAACCGGTGATGACGATTTTTTCGTCATCCTCTTCTACGATTGCGCCAAGATCACGGATACAACGACGCATGGCGTCACTGTCCTCGCTATGAGCCGGATAATAAATTGTGCTTGTGCCTTCCGCTAATGCGGCCACGAGCAAATAACGGGTCGTATAGTTTTTGGAGGAAAGCGCCTGCAGCTCTCCCTGAAGCTTGGGTGTCGGCGTTACGATAACATCCATGATGGGCGATATCTCCTTTATTTACGTGTTAGATTAGGGTATTTCTCCAGTAAAGCCTTCATAATAAGCTCTGCAACTTCTTCAGTCGATAAAGCCGTGGTGTCAAGATTTAAGTGGGCAAAATCATATGCGTTCCTGCGTTGCTGCATCAGCGTGCGAACGCGCGTTTCAACATCGCCCTGAAGCAGCGGACGTCCTTTATCTCCCATGACTCTGGAGACAATGGTTTCCGGTTCGGCCGTGAGCGCCACCACAAATCCGTTCTGCAGCATAGCCTGACAATTAAGCTCGCGCAGCACGGCACCTCCGCCGGTAGCAATTACAGCGGGTTCAGCATCCAGTAGAAGCCGCTTCAGTGTCCGCGTCTCCATATCCCGGAACACCTCTTCCCCATCGCTCCCAAAGATATCAGCGATACTTCGGCCCTCGGCCGCAACGATTTCTTCGTCCGCGTCCCTCCGGCTCCAGCCAAGCCGCTCGCTAAGCAAGCTGCAAACGCTGGATTTGCCTGTTCCCATAAATCCGACGAGCACCAGCTTGTTTGTTGCTGTGGATTCCATATGGTTCATCCTTTGCCTGTGAGAGGTTGTCTGCATCTCTCACATCATATCATTTTTTTGCTAGCACGGGGTATAAAAAAGCGGATTAAGCCGTATGGTGAATAATGAGTCTGTTTATTCCATTTCTTTCAGGAGTGATGTCGATATGACGGGCGATGCCGCCTACCGTTCAGCCGATTCCGTGGAACGGCGCATCCGTACAATTCTGGATGCCGGGCACCCTCTTTGCCGCGAGGACGTGGTATGGATGCTTGGTTACATCAAAAAAAAGGTGGCTGACGTAGACCCAGCTATGCTGAATCTGTCGCAGCCACGCTTGTTGCTTAACTTTCTTGCTTTCGCCGAAGCCTCCATGGCGCTGATCGAGCGTAGACATTACTCCGATCAGGAAGCCGGAAGGCTTCGGCGTTGGCTGTCGGAGGCCTCATACGGGCTGACCTCCGAAAAAAGGGATTAGGACTGCAGCCAGTTGAAGTGGAAGGAACCTTCCTTGTCAACGCGCTTGAACGTATGAGCGCCGAAGTAGTCGCGCTGCGCCTGAAGCAGGTTGGCAGGCAGACGCTCGGTGCGGTAGCTGTCGAAATAAGCCAGCGCGCTGGAGAATGCAGGAACAGGTACTCCGCATCCTACTGCAGCCGATACAACTTCACGCCATGCGCCTTGGTACGATTGCACGATATCCTTGAAGTAAGGATCCAGCAGAAGGTTGCGCAATTCAGGATCACGGTCATATGCGTCCTTGATGTTTTGCAGGAAGCGGGCGCGGATAATGCAGCCGCCGCGGAAAATCATCGCGATGTCGCCGTAGCGCAGATCCCAGCCGTACTCTTCCGATGCGGCGCGCATTTGTGCGAAGCCTTGGGCGTAGGAGCAGATTTTGCTGGCGAACAGCGCTTTGCGAACGGCTTCGATAAAGGCTGCTTTGTCGCCTTGGAACGGAGCTTTTTGCGGGCCGCTCAGCACTTTGCTTGCCGCTACGCGCTCTTCCTTCATTGCGGACAGGAAGCGGGTAAATACGGATTCCGTGATGATGGAAAGCGGAACGCCGAGATCCAATGCGCTTTGGCTTGTCCATTTGCCTGTACCTTTTTGTCCCGCAGAGTCCAAAATAACGTCCACCATCGGTTTGCCGGTTTCAGGATCGTATTTCGCGAAAATATCGCGCGTAATTTCGATCAGGTAGCTGTCAAGCTCCCCTTTATTCCACTCCGTAAAGATTTCATGAAGCTCTTCCACGCCCAGACCCAGCACGTTTTGGAGCAAGTCGTAAGCTTCGCAGATCAGCTGCATGTCGCCGTATTCGATACCGTTGTGGACCATTTTGACATAATGGCCAGCGCCGTCCGGACCGATGTACGTACAGCAAGCGTCTTCGCCAACCTTTGCGGAAATCGCCGTCAGAATCGGCTCAACAAGCTCATAAGCAGATTTTTGTCCGCCTGGCATGATGGACGGGCCTTTCAGCGCGCCTTCTTCGCCGCCGGATACGCCTGTGCCGATAAAGCGGAAGCCTTTGGCTTCAAGCTCTTTGCTGCGGCGCTGCGTGTCAGGGAAATAAGCGTTGCCGCCATCGATAATGATATCGCCTTGGTCCAGGAACGGCACCAGGGAATCGATTGTAGCGTCAGTGCCTGCGCCGGCTTGAACCATGATCAAAATTTTGCGCGGCGTTTCAAGGGATTGTACAAACTCTTCAATTGTATACGTAGGCACCAGGTTTTTGCCTGCTGCTTCCTTTACCAGATCATCCGTTTTTTCGCGGGAGCGGTTGTATACCGATACCGTAAAACCTCTGCTTTCGATATTAAGGGCAAGGTTTTTACCCATTACAGCCAGACCGATTACACCGATTTGTTGTTTTGACATCAGGTTTTTCCATCCTTCATCTTTATTTTTAGGTCGCCAATGTCTTTATTCTACTCTTTTTATGCCGATATGAAAACCGTCTGCCTCGAAAAATGTCATTTTGAAGCCATCAAATTTATTGAAGTCAAGCCTCAGTTTTACTTATGAACCCGATCTTTCGGGACAAAGCCCGGCATTTTCCCTTTTTTTGTTTGGCCGCTCCGGACGCCGCTTGCTATAATGAGTGAATTGCCGGCTCAGCTTTCCCGCTGAACAGACTGGCTTATGCGCAATGGAGGATGCTGGAATGTCAAAAGGACTTGGATATGCACTGCTCGCCTATTTGGCATGGGGGTTTTTGCCCCTTTACTGGAAGGCGCTTGACCATGTGCCTGCATGGGAAATATTAGGACACCGGGTACTCTGGTCGGCGGTTTTTGTTGCGGTGCTGTTGGTCGCGTCCAGAAAAATCCGGGCTTTTCGAACGGCGCTGCGGAATAAGAAAGCTGTATACCTGGTTATTGCCTCCTCGCTGCTCATCAGCTGCAACTGGCTTGTTTTCATTTGGGCCGTTAATAACGGACATATGGTGGAAAGCAGCCTTGGCTACTATATGAATCCCCTGCTAAACGTGTTGCTTGGCGTGCTTTTCCTCAGGGAAAGACTGCATGCCGGACAATGGGTTGCGATTGGCCTTGCCCTGACGGGCGTTGTCATCGTTACGGTAGAGCATGGCCGGCTGCCTTGGATTTCGCTGGTGCTGGCGGGTTCCTTTGCCCTTTACGGATTACTGAAGAAAAAGGCCGGGCTGGATTCCACCGTGGGCTTGGCCTGGGAAACAGCGTTTGTTACCCCTGTTGCTGCCGGGTATCTGCTTTATTTGCAGGGGGCTGGAATTTCCGGAACGGATACGCTGGGCACAGGCGGCTGGATTTTGCTTCTTCTGGCTGGAGCGGCTACGGTGATGCCTTTATATTGGTTCGCGCAAGCGGCAAAAACCTTGCCTCTCTCCACCATCGGCATCGTTCAATATATTGCCCCAACCATTACGCTCGTGATCGGTGTTGTGATTTACAAGGAAAGCTTCGATACCGCCCGTTTCATTAGTTTCGGCTTTATCTGGTGCGCGCTTCTCGTTTATACGATATCGTCTTACCGCTTCTCGCTGCGTGCGGCGAAGGCACACGTTTAACGGGAAGTTGGATGCAGAGTTGGCAGGTTTCTTTCAGGCCGAGCCGACGAACAAAAAAACGGTTCTTATCTCATCCTGACGGATGACTAAGAACCGTTTTTTACATTGCGGGCAGAAAACGCCGTCATCATCCTTTGCAACCTCCATGCCATACGCTGCAAGCAGCCTGTTCTCATTAAAGCTCATGTTAGCAATACCATTTTAAAGCGAGTACCCCCACGTCTTAAAGCTCCAATTGAAGCATCTCGCTGCGTAAGCCGCGGAGCTTATCCTTGGAAGCTGCAACCGCTTCCCCGTCACCGGATTCCAAAGCTTCGTGCAAAACGGACAGCTCGTAGTCCAACTCGTACCTCAGCACCAAAGCTCTTTCCTCCGCACGTTTCGATTGAAAAGCCTTGATCATTTCCTCTATAGTGACAAACGGCTTTTTCTGGTAAATAATGCGATGCTCCATGCCAGACACCTCCACAAGTCGAATAATTTCGCCGAACATAATGCTTTCAATAACGATTTGACGATCCTTGATTCGTTTGACAACTGCATGTCCGCGTGAGTCGTTGATCAGCTTTTCAAGCAGCTCCGATAGCTTCTCATCCTTAATCACATAGTCTCCCACTATACGGTACCGGCTGCCGAGACGCTGGAATTGCAGCTTTACCAGCTTTCGTCCGGTACGAATCGAAACCAGAAATTGCCCTTCGGTTTCGCTCCAGTATAAAGAGTAACCTTCCTGGATGAGCTCGCGGATCAGATTCTGGATTTGCCGGCGTTCGAACCGCAACTCCAAATTGCAATATTCGACCTCGTAGTTCTTATTCACGGCAATCCCTCCCCGGAAATTAACGGAATGTTCAGATAATTTGTTCTTACCTTTATCTTATACTTCATCTTATGTTCTGGCAACTTGGTTTATTGACTAATTTTATTGGCAGCCTGACTATAAATGCAAAGAAAGGACAAGGGATGAGGATAGTGGTCTCCCCACCCCCATTTTATCGGTTAGCTTTTCTCACGATTGAGTTTGCACGACTGATTCGCATTCCTTCTACTTATATAATAAAAGGATTAGCAGCCATTCCCGCTCCGCAACAAAATCTCTTCAGCCGCTTGCTCCCATGGAAGTTCTCGGCTCTCCCCATTGCTCTTCCATTCAATTGTGCCATGCGCAGCCCCGCGGCCTACGATCAGCCTTGCAGGTATGCCGATCAAATCCGCATCTTTTAATTTTACGCCAGGCCGCTCGTTCCGGTCGTCCACCAGCACCTCAAGGCTTCTAGAGCTTAACGCCGACGCCAATTTATCTGCCAGTTCCCATTGCTTGCCGTCAGCTGGCGCAATCACGACAATATGAACATCGTAAGGCGCGACCTGCTGCGGCCAGGCGATGCCGGTTTCGCTGCCATGCTGCTCGACCAAAGCAGCCATCAGGCGCGATACGCCAATACCGTAACAACCCATCACATAATGCGCTTGCCGCCCTTTGCGGTCAGTGAACGCCGCTCCCAGCGGAAGGCTGTATTTGACGCCTAGCTTAAAGACATGCCCCACTTCGATGCCCCGGCGAAAGACCAGTTTCCCCTGGCTGCATGTTGGACAAACCTCTCCTTCCTGGACGTTGCGGAGATCCGCGACCGATAATGGATGAAAATCAACGCCTGGCCTAACTCCGCCAAGATGCCAATCCCGCTCCCGGCCCCCGACTACGGCGGTTGCCATCGCCATTACGGCTTCATCGGCATAAATAGGAATGTTCAGTCCGATTGGCCCCGCAAACCCTTTGTCTGCTTCCGTTGCCGCTTCTGTAACATCGGTGGACGCCAACTCTATTTTCGCAGCTCCGACAGCATGCTGAAGCTTTGTTTCGTTAACCTCGTGATCGCCACGGACAAGAACCGCTATCGGCTTGCCATCCGCTTCATAAATCAGCGTTTTGATGATTTCATGTGGTCCGATGCCAAGCAGCGCGCACAATTCCGCTATAGTGGAGGCTCCGGGCGTATGAAGGCGTTGACGGGAATCGGCGATTCCGTTGACTTCGCTTGTCGTATTTGTCGCTTCGTTTTTGCTAACTGCTTCAATCAAAGGGGCGTTTGAAGAATCCTTGCCCGGCAGCCTGCCCGAAGCTTTCTCCAGATTGGCGCCGTAATTGCAGCGGGAACAGGTAACGACCGTATCTTCGCCGATATCCGCAAGCGCCATAAACTCGTGCGTTCCGCCGGCATCTCCGATTGCGCCTCCGTCGGCTTCGACTGCCAGATAATTCAGGCCAACTCTGGTGAGAATCGCCTTATACGCCTGGAACATGGCTTCATAGCAGACATCCAGCCCCTTCATATCTTCACTAAAAGAGTACGCGTCCATCATAACAAATTCGCGCCCCCTCAGAAGACCAAAACGCGGGCGCTTTTCATCGCGAAACTTGGTGCCGATCTGGTAAAGCGTCAGTGGCAATTGCTTGTACGAATCCACATCTCCGTGTACTAGCGCCGTTACCACCTCTTCATGGGTCGGGCCCAGCGCAAATTCCCGATTGCTCCTGTCCTTAACCCTCATCAGCTCCGGGCCGTAATCATCATAGCGTCCGCTTTGCCGCCAAAGATCGGACGGCTGCATCACGGGCATGGACACCTCTTGGGCACCGGCGGCATCCAATTCTTCTCTAATGATGTTCTCGAGCTTGCGCAGCACTCTTCGCCCAAGCGGCATATAGGTATATACACCGGAGGCAAGCTGGCGAATCAGTCCCCCGCGCAGAAGCAGACGATGACTGAGCGCCTCAGCTTCTGCAGGCGTTTCACGGAGGGTAGGCAATAACTGTTTGCTTTGATAATGAATCATCTCTTCACACTCCCTGCGTCCATAATGATTGAAGGCTCGTTTAAAACAGCCCAAACACAAAAAGAGCATATTCGCCAGGGACGAATATGCTCGTGGTACCACCCTGTTGCCGTACAAAAACATACCTGTGGCGGTTTCTGTACGCTTCATTGTTATAACGGAATGTTTTCATTCCGTCAGCGCTTGCTCCATGGGGAGTCGCTGCGGCTGGCAAGGCGGGAGCTACGGCGCATCTGATAAATGCCTTTCAGCGGCGGCATTCTCTCTGTATTCAGCGCATTCCATTGCTATGTCCTTGATGATAGCCTTTGGGATATTATGGTTTTTATCATTCTAGTCAGGAAGATTCATTTTGTCAAGCATGGTCTGCCTTGCGTTGCTTGAAGGATTTGCGGAAATAAAGCAATTCATACACGCAAGGAACGATAACAAGCGTAAGCAGCGTGGCGGCTACCAAACCTCCGATTACGACAACGGCTAAGCTTTGCGATACAATACTGCCGCTTTCGTGCGAACCAAACACCAGCGGAAGCATGGCGCTTATGGTCGCCAAAGCCGTCATCAAGATCGGCCGCATCCGGGTTGCCGCCGCTTCAATCAACGCAGCACGGATTGTCATGGTTTCCTCATTTTGCTTGACGCGATCGATCAATACGATCGCGTTTGTCACAACGATTCCAATCAGCATCAATGCGCCGAACATAGCTGTAAAATCTGGCGTGACGCCGGATACGATAAGCGCCGTGACCGCCCCGATCGCGGCGAGCGGCAGCGAAATCATAATAGCCAGCGGCGCCCTGAGCGTCTTGAAGGTCAAAACCATGATCAGATAAACCAGTCCGATCGATATTAAGGCGGTCATGCCCAAGTCGGCGAAATCTCCGCTTTGTTCAGCCGAAGCGCCTCCAACCGCTAAAGTAACGCCTTCCGGCACACTTAACTTTTCAATCGCTTTATCGATGCCATTTCCAGCTTGTGACAAAAGCTTGGGATCCGCGCTTGCCGTCACTCTCAGGTAAGGTTTTCCTTCTTTATGGTAATACAGGCTTGGCTCCTGGCTTCGTACCAGCTCGGCAATCGCTGTAATGGGTTCCGGCCCGTTTTCCGTAAGAACCGTCAAAGCAGCTAGGGATTGCTCGGAGTCGGCGCTCGCCGCCGGCGCAAGCATAACCGCCGTGGATTCGCCGTCCAGCTTGATGCTGCCGAGCGGAACGGGATTTAGGGCACCGTAAAGCTGCAGGGCAACTTCCTCGCCTTTGGCTTGATCCGGTTTCAGGCGGAAAGTATAGACCGTCTTCCGCTCTTCCTGGTTGCTCTCCACCTTCAGCACGCCGGAGGCCGGCGCTATCGCGGCTTTCAGATTTCCAGCCGTTTCCTCCAGCAATTGAAGATCATCGCCCATAATATCGATAAAAATTTCCGACGAACCTCCGCCCATCATGAGATCCGTTGCGTTCACCTGAAGCTCCGCCCCGGGATAATCTCCTTTTTTCGAAAGCAGCTCCTCCATATAAACTTCGGCATCCACACCGGTTCTCAAATCTGCAATATACGTAATCAAGGTTGGCGATGAGACGGAACCGTATTGAGCATTTTCGCTGCTGTTTCCAAGCCACATCATGACCCAGTCCGTATCCCCGCTCCCCATCATCTCCTGCTCCATCTTTTTGCTGGCTTCAAGCAGCTCTGGCCGAGGCGTATCGCTTGGGTATTCCAGGGACACGCTGATGTTTTCAGCGCTGGAGGAATCAAGAGCGCCCTTAGGCATATTGAGGTACAAGCCAACGGAGCCTACCAGCAAAGCGGATGCTACAGTCAGCGCTATCCATTTATGGCGCAAATTCCACGCCAGAAACGATGCGAACCGCGGTGAGCCGCCATGTTCCTTTTCTTTTGTTCCCTTGAGCAAAACAGCGCTAAGCAGCGGTACAACCGTTAAAGCAACGACCAGAGAGGACAAAAGCGAATAGGTTACCGTAAGCGCAAACGGCAGCAGAAACGCCTGCAGCGATCCCCGAAGCAGTCCCATCGGCAAAAAGACGGCAACGGTAACGATCGTGGAGGACGTTATCGCCGACGCTACTTCTCTGGTTGCCGATGTAACCAGCTCGATACAAAAAGCTTCCTTTTGCAGCCTCCGATAAATGTTTTCGATCACAACGATGCTGTCATCCACCAATCGTCCAACAGCCACCGCTACCCCGCCTAGAGTAATAATGTTGAGCGAAACGCCGGACAAATCCAGCAAATACAGTGTAATGCCAAGCGACAATGGGATCGAAACAATCGTAACGATCGTTGCTTTGAAATTTCGCATAAAAATCAGGATAACGATTGTTGCGAACAAAGCGCCAAGCAATACTTCGCGCAGCATGCTTTCCACGGAGGTTACGACCGATTCCGCAGTGCTTAGCGGCATTTTTGCCTCTATACCCAATGCATTGTCGTTCAAAGCTTCTACTTTATCGGAGATAAGACGGCCTACAGTCACCGCATTGGCATCGGCCGTCTTCGTAATGGTCATCATGACCGCGTCTTGGCCGTTCATGCGGCTGACGCTTTCCTGCTGCTGTGCCAGCCCTACGTCGGCAATCTCTCCCAGAGTAACGCCGGGAGCGACGGATAGCGACTTCAAACCTTGCAGAGAATCGATTTCCGCAAACACATTGACATTGGCGGTCTGACCGCCAATTGTCTGTTCGCCCAGCGATGAGTTGACGGACCGTCCTTGCAAGGCGCCCATCAGGATGCCGGGCGGCATTCCCGCTTTTGTCAGCTCCTCAAGCTTTGGCTCCACCTGAACAATCGGATTGCTTCGTCCGGAAACCGAGATTTGTCCCACCCCGTCCAGCTTCTTCAGCTCGGTTTCAACCTCGGCGATATGCAGCGCACGTTCATGCTGGTTCATACCATCCGGGAACGATAACGTAATCCAGGCAATCGGGATCATGGATGTATTAAGCTGTACTACAAACGGCTTCATCACATTGGAAGGAAGCGAAACGCCTGCCACCGCAGATTCCACTTCCGTTTTAGCCTCTTTCATATTTTTTTTGGAATCAAAATTCAGGCTGATTTGCGTATAGCCATCGCCTGTTGTGGAATACATGGACGTTTTTCCGCCGATAAACTGTACGGCATTCTCCAGCGGTGCGGTTACGTTTTCTTCCATCGATTTGGCGCTGCTTCCCGCTCCGATTGCAGTAATCATTACCTGGGGATTGTCCGCGGCGGGCAAAAATTCCATCGGCAATTTCAAATAGCTTAAAAATCCAAATACTAGCGACATGACTACCAAAAGGCCAATCGCTGCTTTGTTTCGGAACGACCACTCCGTCAGTTTACTCATTCTTTTTTCTTCTCCCTCTCCCAAATAACGGTTATATTCACCTCTGCCATCCATCATACCGGGAGTGGTACTGCCGCAAAAACGTCCAGAGACCGGATTTCCGAACCGCCCTTGGAAGGAAGCTTTCTCCGTCTTTGGTCTAATAACAGCAATTGGAATAATACGAACACAAAAAACGCCTGCATCATTCTGATGCAAGCGTAGCGGGTAAAGAGATTTGATTGTTCAAAGTTTAACTAGGTGACGGCAATGAAGACTTGTCCAGATAGAGGAAACGGAATACGAGGCTTAATGCGGCAAGACAGAGAATGCCGCCTGCCACATAAGGCAAGCCCAGCTCTACCGTAAAGAGCAGCGAACCCATCATCGGTCCGGCGATACGGCCCAGGCTGTCCATCGATGAACTTAACCCGGAAGCAACGCCTTGGCCTACCGTCGTTTTCTGAGTAATCAGCGACGTTACGCAAGGGCGAATCAAGGCATTTCCGATTCCGAAAATGGCAAGCGACATAATTGCCCACCACAGAGAATGCGCAAACAGGAGCAGGAAAAATCCGATTGCCGAAATAATCAGCCCCGCGATAATATATTGCGGCTCCTGGCCTTTGCGGATTCGGCGGCGCACCACGCCACCCTGTACAAGAGCGCCAACAAAGCCGCATACAAAAAACAGCAGCCCGACCTGCAGCGGAGTCACGCCAAAGCGCTGGATGCCAAAAAACTGCAAGGTCGCCTCCAATCCCGCCAAGGTAAAGGTGACGAAAAAGGCCAATATGTATAAATATTTGAGCGGTCCGCGAAATGCAGTCCACCTGGATACGGCTTTGGTCTGGCTGCTTTTGCGCTTCTCTGGAGGCAACGATTCACCCAACTTGGCGGCTGCCAGCAGAAACGTAATAAATGCCAGCGCTGACGCAGCAAAAAACGGCGTCTCCAGCGATACAACGCTCAGAAAACCTCCAACAGCAGGACCGAAGGTAAAGCCGAGGCCAATGGACATGCCCACAAGTCCCATTCCTTTGGTTCGCTCTTCCGGCGGTGTGATATCTGCCACGTAAGCCACGATTACGGAGGCTACAGCGCCTGAAAACAGTCCGCCGAGCGCCCGGGACAGATACATAAGCAACAGATTGCCAGACGACAAGCCAAACAGCAAAAAGCTGGCGGAAAAACCCAAAAGTCCAATTAATATAATCTTTCTGCGGCCGATGCGATCCGACCAGTTCCCCCAAATCGGAGACAACAGGAAGGAAATTGCTGAATATAGCGCAAGCATCCGCCCGGTATGCAATTCCGCCCCTTCTTTGTCCGCGGCCAGAATAATTTCAGGCATGACCGGTATGATAATGCCAAACCCGATAAAGGTAATCATCAATATCGCCATTACAATCAATAGACGTTTATCTCTCATGTCACAATCCCCCTGTCCATATATCCTATCACATTTACAACAAAATAATCTTGCATTCCCTCTTGTTTTTGTTATACTCAACTTTGTTTGTACATCTCAAGAATGAAAGGCAGGGATTACTACAATGGACCATAATAAAACTCCGCTTTTTACAGCGCTTCGCAATCATGCGGAGAATAATCCCGTTCAGTTTCACATTCCCGGTCACAAAAAAGGACTGGGCAGCGATTCCGAATTCCGAGCATTTATCGGCGACAACGCATTGTCGATCGATTTGATCAATATAGCGCCTCTGGATGATCTGCACCAGCCAACAGCAGTAATTGCGGAAGCGCAAGCGCTGGCCGCCGATGCCTTTGGTTCCGATTATACTTACTTTTCCGTCCAAGGCACAAGCGGAGCCATCATGACAATGATTCTGACCGTCTGCTCGCCAGGCGACAAAATCATCGTTCCCCGCAACGTGCATAAATCCATAATGTCGGCAATTATTTTTGCAGGCGCAAGGCCTGTCTTTATTTCGCCTGCCCGGGACAGCAATCTGGGGATTGACCACGGCATTACCACTCGGTCCGTTCGCCGGGCTTTGGAGCGCCATCCCGATGCTAAGGCCGTATTGGTCATCAATCCGACTTATTTTGGCATCTGCGCTAATCTTAAAGAAATTGTTGAGCTTGTGCACAGCTACGATATTCCGGTTTTGGTCGACGAGGCGCATGGCGTCTTGATCCACTTCCATGAAAAGCTTCCGATGTCGGCTATGCAGGCCGGAGCGGATATAGCGGCTACCAGCGTTCACAAGCTTGGCGGCTCCATGACGCAAAGTTCGGTGTTAAACGTCCGTAAAGGCCGGATTAATCCGCATCGCGTGCAAACGATCATCAGCATGCTGACGACAACTTCGACTTCCTATATTCTGTTGTCTTCGCTGGATACGTCGAGACGCAACCTGGCGCTCAATGGCCATGACATTGCAGAAAAGGCTATCTCCCTTGCGAACAGCGCCCGCGAGCAGATCAATACTATCGAAGGCTTGTACTGTTTCGGCGAGGAAATTCTGGGCGGGGAAGCTACCTTTGATTATGACCCGACTAAAGTAACGATTCATGTGCGCCATCTCGGCATTACGGGCTACGAAACCGAAAACTGGCTGCGCGAGCATTACAACCTGGAAATCGAGCTTAGCGATATGTACAACATCCTGTGCTTGGTAACGCCGGGCGACAACGAGGAATCACTCGCCAAGCTGATCGAAGCGCTAAAAGGATTATCGGAAGCATTCCACGAAGGCGCCGAAGCGCGCGAGCTGGTTGTCAAAATCCCGGATATCCCTCAATTGTCGCTAACGCCGCGCGATGCGTTTTACGCCGAAACGGAAGTGGTTCCGTTCAAAGAATCCGCCGGCCGGATCATTGCAGAATTTATTTACGTCTACCCGCCGGGCATTCCGATCCTTTTGCCGGGCGAAGTCATCTCGCAGAAAAATATCGACTACATTGTTGATCACGTGGAAGTCGGCTTGCCTGTCAAAGGCCCCGAAGACCGCAGCATTCAAAATGTAAAGGTTATTGTGGAGGAAACGGCTATTTTCTAAGCCGTTACTTCACAAACCAGGCCGGTCATCAACAACCGGTCATTTACATAAAAAAGGCATCCCGCGGCGATCAAGCCGCATCGGGGTGCCTTTTTCTTATACCCATCCCTGAAGGATCGGTCTTTTACGCTTCGCCGTTTTCGGTTTTAGCGATTTCTTCATAGATTGCCGTTACGCGTTCCCACTCGGCATCATCCTCAATGCCTACCAGGAAAGCTTCGTCGTTTTCTTCCTCAATGCGGAAAATTACGCCGTCTTCTTCTGGATTATTACGGTCCAGCAATACGGCGTATGCATTATTTTCGGATTCAAATGTATACACCATGACCATTTCGCGTTCTTCGCCCTCATCGTTGGAAACGATAAAAACATGCTCTTCATGCTCATGATCATGTCCGCAGCCGCAATCTTCCCCGTGCTGATGCTCGCTCATGATTGTTACCCCATTTCAGTTAATTAATCATACCTGCCCATCGTACCATGACAAGTTGCAACGGGTCAAATAAATGCTGCGTTTTTCCAGCAGGAAAAAATAATTAAAATAGAAGTGGCGATAGAGTCATACAAAAATGTGGTTTTAGGTATCAAGATAAAATCGAAATTGATGCCGATGATTATAACCATTACGTGCTCGATAAAAAGGACTGGCCGGACAAGCAGCAATACATTATCTAAATCAAAAGCCCCCATCCACTGTTTTGGTGGAATTGGGGGCTGACATTCATTACTTCGGAATCGAAGTAATGAGCTTTTCGGAAACTACGAACCATTCGTCCGTGCTGGATTGCTTCATATGAAATTTAACGGTGTATTTGCCGGTTGCGTCGAATTTGTAATCAAACTCCTGAGTCACAAACCAGAAATTATCGCTTTGTTTATCTATCGTTTTGCTTTCAATCAATCGCTCCTTGCCGGAAGGGTCCGTCATCGTAATTTTCACCGCGCTGATATCGGTTGTGACGTTGTCAATTTGGGCAAACACTTTAATCTTGCCCTGGTAACCTCTGTCGACCATGCCAAACGGAGAATTGCCATTGTACATGAACATGTGCACATTGGGTTTGCTCAAAACAGCCTTTTTGGCCGAGTTGTCCCAATCCAGCATAGCGCCAAGTGTTACCGCCATTTGCCGAAGCGGCAAATAGGATCTCCCTTCAATCAACACCCCGCCTTCGTCGGATTCTGCGCCGTTTACGATGACCCGCACCTTCTGGGAAGCGGTATTGGCAAATATCATGCTCCCGCCCCATAGCGACAGCAGCATCAACCAAATCGCAACTTTTCTGAACTTCATTGCTGCTCTAACCTCCATCCGCCTGTTCTGGATGTAAGTTTATACTCATGCTTTGCCGTAAAGTTGCGAGTCTCGCCAAACTTTTTTTGAGCTAAATCAGAAAAAACCGAATTTGTCAAATGTTGTTGAAAGCTGCGCTTGCCTGGGAAATAATCCGTTTCATTTCCTATTGCCTGATTCCAACAATTTGCAGAGAGCAGATTGTCAAGGCTCCCTTACTTTTGATACAGTGGAGGTAAGAACTTGTTGAAGGGAAGGTCTCCATGAGAGTAACCATGGTGGGAACCGGCAGCGCTTTTGCCAAAAAATACGATAATAACAATGCATTAATCCAAACGGAAGGCCATACGCTTCTCGTTGATTGCGGCATTACGCTTCCCAAAGCCCTATATGAAATGGGACGCAGCTTCGATGAGCTGGACGCTGTTCTGATCAGCCATATTCATGGCGATCATGTCGGAGGGCTGGAAGAGCTGGCATTCCAAATGATGTTTAAGTATAACCGCAAGCCTGTTCTCTATATAGAAGAACGACTGGTCGCGCCGCTTTGGGAAAATACGCTGCGCGGAGGGTTGACGCAAGGTCCGCTTGGCAGTTTGGACGATTTTTTTGATGTTCGTCCCCTGAAGGAAGGCGTCAGCTACACCATTATTCCAGGCCTGACGGTTGAATTAATCAAAACCCGGCATATACCGGGCAAAGACAGCTTTTCATTCCTGTTTAACCAACGTTTGTTCTTTACGGCGGACATGCGTTTTGACGCCGGTCTGCTGGCTTCCTTGCTTGCGGAAGGGCGTGCCGAAAGTATTATGCATGACTGCCAATTGGAAGCTCCTGGCGCTGTACATGCTTGCTTGGACGAGCTGCTGACTTTGCCTCCGGAGATTCAGGAGAATCTTTGGCTAATGCATTATGGCGATGCCATGGAGGATTACCGCGGCAAAACGGGGAAAATGACTTTTGTGGAACAGCGTTTGACCTATGACTTTTAGCCAGAACAATCTACAAAAAAACGCTTGATGACCTTCCCGGTCTCAAGCGTTTTTTCTTATGCTCCAATGCTCCATTAGAACATAGGAAGCTGGTCCAAGTTGTTCGTTGGATCGCCATCGGCGTCGCCGCGGATGTACAGATCGCCATCTCTGCCTTTAAACACGTTAACGCCAGCAATAAGCCCGTTCTGCACCTCTTGCAGAGCCGTTGGATAATCCAACACTCGTCCGCTATCTGTCTTAAAAGAAATCAAGTCTCCATCGCCGTTTTTCTGGACGGCCACAAAGGTTTCACGCGTATTCCCGACGCCTTGATTACCGTTGTCCAATTGGTCATCCTCCCGTGGAAAACATATTCGGCATACGAATATACTATGCCACGGCGTTGGACTCCTTATTCCGCATTTTCCCTGTTGCTTTTTATTGCCCCTTTTTTTTTCGGGTACCTTCCGGTCCGCTTTCTCTTGCGCTTTTTCATATGGGAAGATTTTAGCGCAGACCTCAGCTTCTTACTCCTGCACTTGGCCGGAAAACCAGTAAATTGGCTAATGACCGCGGCTAGTGGGCTAATAATGCCGCTGGTCGTATCATCGCCATTGCTTTTTTCATTTCGAGCTGCAACCACGGCCCACAAGGCAACCGCATCAGCGATAACGACCAAAACCGCAGCCAGCAATGCTAAATCATCGGAGGTTAACTCGTTCTGGGTTTCTTCGCGCTCCTGTTTCCTCGACATCCCCCATTCCCCGCCCATCCTCATGGTATGATAGCAGTCTATTCATTCCAGCCGGGATGGTATGGGCGAATAGGCAAGTGTATAGCATCAATGAGGAAGAAAACGCCGAATCAATTCCTTCTGCAGCTCCCACACTTTGACGCTGAGATCAACGGGGTATTTTTCCGGGTTCAGCTTGCGCAAATATTCAGGCCAAAACAGGGCCAGCTGATCTCTATGGTATCGCCTTATTTCCTCTAGATCAGGCAGCCGGGCAACTAGCTCTCCATCTTGGAACACCGGCTCCAGCATAGGAATCGCATCATAATTCGTTGCGAATTTATGAAGGTAGGGATGTTTGGGATCAAACAGCTTGATCGCTTCTCCCTTCGTTACGTCACTCTCATGGATTAACGCAATGTAATCAGCTTCGGCCTTGCCGGAGGCCCGGTCCACAATCCGAAAAACGTTTTTGACCCCGGGAACAGTTACTTTCTCTGGGTTTCCGGATATTTTGATAACGGGATGCCACTCGCCCTCTTCCTCCTTGGCAGTCAGCTTGTAGACGCCGCCCAGCGCAGGATTATCCGCTGCCGTTATAAGCTGTGTTCCAACCCCCCAGGAATCAATCGCAGCACCTTGCGCCTTGAGGTTAAACATAATATTTTCATCCAGATCATTGGATGCCACGATTTGAACATAATCCAGCCCTGCCTTGTCAAGCATGGCCCGGGCCTTCTTGGAGAGATAGGCCAAGTCTCCGCTGTCCAGGCGGATACCGCGCATTCTTTTGCCCCTGCTCTCAAGCTCTTTGGCAACCGCGATAGCACCCGGCACACCGCTTTTGAGCGTATCATAGGTATCAACAAGCAAGGTAACGCCATCCGGCAGACTGTCCGCATAACGCTTAAACGCCTCATCCTCGCTGCTGTGGAATTGGACCCAGGCATGGGCATGGGTTCCCTTGACCGGGATGCCGAACAGCATGCCCGCTCTCATGTTCGACGTCGCATGGAAGCCCGAAATATAGGCTGCCCGCGCTCCCCATATCGCAGCATCGGCTTCCTGGGCTCGCCGGGTGCCAAATTCCATAAGCGTATCCTCTGGCGCAACGCCTTTGATCCGGGCTGCTTTTGTTGCGATCAGCGTCTGGTAGTTAACGAAGTTAAGAATCGCCGTTTCAATCAATTGCGCCTCAAAAATCGTACCTTCCACTCTGATCAAAGGTTCGTTGGGAAATACAATTGCACCTTCCCTTACGGAATGCAAATGACCCCGAAACCGGAAATTCCGAAGCTCCTCCAAAAATGCCGGTTCGTAATTCTCTTCCTGCTCCGCCAAAAAACGCAGCTCCTCTTCTCCGAACGAAAGGCTCTCAATATAGCGTACTACCCGCTCCAGGCCGGCGAAAACAGCAAATCCATTGCCGAAGGGCAGCTTGCGAAAATACATATCGAACACAACGCGTCGATGCATCGTGCCTTGCTTCCAATGGGCATACATCATATTGATCTGATATTTGTCGGTGTGAAGAGTAAGATTGTTATAGCTCATCCGCAGTCCCCCCGTTCTTCAATACTTCCGCCCCAAGCGAACCTCGGAAATGTCCTAATGCCCAGTCATGCCCGGCTGGATTGAAGCTGGCTACCGCGTCTTCATGCACCTTGATGTCAAAGCCTTTATTGTAGGCATCAACTGCTGTATGAAGCACGCAAATGTCCGTGCAAACACCAACCAGATGCAGCTCCTTGATCCCTCTGGCGCGCAATCTCAGCTCAAGGTCAGTGCCGCATAACGCGCTATACCGTGTTTTGTCCATCCAATGAATGGCATCCTTGTTTTGCTTATAGACATCATCCAGTCTTCCGTAAAGCTGTCTGCCCTCGGTGCCTCTAATATTGTGAGGCGGAAACAAAGCCGTTTCGGGATGATACGGATCACCCTCTTCGTGCAGGTCAACCGCCATAACAACCTCGTCGCCCGCCTCGACAAACTGCTGCGTCAATTGGCAAATTCGCTCCTCAATAGCAACCGCCGGTTCGCCGCAAGGCAATTTTCCAACCACAAAATCAACGGTATAATCGATTACGATCAAAGCTTTCATTTTAACCCCTCCATTATAAAGTTATTTTAATATTATTAATGGGACATTATCAGAGTTTCAAAAAAAGCGGGCTAAACCGCTCATCCTTTGTAGATGGCTTTGGCAGCAGGCGGCGTTGGTCGACCGCTGCTGCTCATGCACGGCTCAGCTCAGGTATAGATGGACAACAACGGAGGCATATGCTCCGTAAACCGATACAGTTGGGCTGCTCGCTGTGAATATCGGTTGGAGAGCTTCTTTTCTCCTTTATGATCCAATACCTCTTCAATTATGCCCTTACGGCTTTGCGTCGATGTGATCTTGCGAATAAAATTTCGTTCCTGAAATTCCGGCACTACGGTCTGAATGACCTGGTACAGCTCGCTGATCGTAAATTCTTCAGGAAGAAACTCTTTAGCAATTGTGGTAGTCAGCATTTTTTGCTGAACTTTATGGAAGGCGTCGCTCAAAATTTCGCGATGATCAAATGCCAGCTCCATTTTCAACGCTTCATGATATGGAAAAAGTCTGACATCCGCCGCATCATCGCTTGCCGATCTTCCCGCAAGCAGCTTTTCGTTAACGAGAGCAAAAAAAGCATGAGAGATCATCCAACCCCTGGGATCCCTGCCTGGCGTGCTGTATACGCCGAAATATTCCATGTGAATCCGGTCAACGCCGGTTTCCTCCTGCAGCTCCCGCTTGGCGCAATCATACATACTTTCATTTTCGCCGCAGAAGCCTCCCGGCAGCGCCCATGCCCCGGCAAACGGCCAACGCTTCCGCTGAATGAGCATGACTTGAAGTTCGCGGTCCGGCAGCGCTTTTTTTCCGGCTGCCTTTTCTTTTGTTTCAATCGTAAAGATGACAATATCGCTTGGAGCCCCATCCGGCGTCCGATAATTGCTGGGAGAATACGTGGTTTGATTTTCGATCAAGACGGTCAACTCCTTTAATAATATCTGGCCGATTTAAAATGTCTATTTGATATTATCATTATGACATATAATAAAATATTGTCAATCACTAAATGACCCGATTTCATTCATTATACAGGATTAGGGCGTCTATTTCTTTTTTGAAACCGTTGTTGCGATATACAAAAGGAGCCCAAAAGCCGCTCCCCCAAGCAAGACCAGCCCATTTTCACCCAAATATAATGAGAAGTATGCAATCATTATGCCAACAATCATATAGCTGATTATTTTCACAATTTACCTCCCGGGTTTAGCATCTAATCCATGCACTGCTCCGTGAATAAAGCGCCACCTTTTTCATTGTTCGGCACCCTGTTTTGTGCAACCATTATACCATAGCGACGACTATCTCATTAGAAATCATTACCGCTTTTCAGTAAGTTTCAGTTATGTAAAATGACTATCGTCCCCAAATTGTCCCCAAATTCCTTTTTGCAGGTCTTTTTAAAGTAATAAAAAACAAAAGAAGCCTTGCTACACAAGGCTTCTCAGGAATGATCTGTAGTGGGCTCGAACCACTGACCCCCACCCTGTCAAGATGTGAACTAGGATTCTGTACGCTAAGGTGGGATTGGCGCAATGCTAGTCATATCAATGGTTCTAGCTTTTACATGTTCTTATATTTAAGAACTCTAAGGCATAAGAAAACTTTAATTCTTGACCATATTTTTGACCAAAAAAGATTACATATAATAACTCACTTTTAGAAAACAAAGTTTAGAGAAGCAACTTAATTGGGCTCATCAATAATTCAAATCATATGTACATTCTCATTACCAAACCAATTTTTCGCTTGATTTATGACAGTATCATTTGGGTTTTGATAAAAGACAACTAAGTTGTTCCTAGCCCTCGTACAGCAAACGTAAAAAATTTTCTTGGTTCTATTGTAAACGGATTCTTTTTCTATTCGCTCAGTAAATAAGTAATCGAAATTAAAGCTATTCCACTTCCCATTATCCAAGATCACAAGTACGTTTTCAAACTCCGCACCTTTTATCTTGTGTTGTGTAGAAAAAGGAGTGAATCCTTCCAAATAGTAAAATAACTTTTGAAATTCAGCATAACTAATGTCCTTTACTCTGCTAAAAACATATTCATTATCTTGGATGAAATTATAGTACTTGTCATCCTTACGGCATAGACCACTGGAATCAGCCAAATCAATAATATCTTCAATTTTTTCACTTTGAATATCCCTGAAACTTTTGATAATTTCATGCAATTCTTTTTTTCTTTTGATTGTCGTAACTGGAAACTCAGTTCTCCTAATAAATTCATTGTATTTTCCTGTGTTATAAAGATCAATAATATGCTGAATTTTAAATAAATGTTTCATTAATGGGTCTCTTTTAGAACCCTTTTTATTCTCGTCAGAATCGACTTGTTTCTTATCATCAATAAGCGAATCTTTGTCTAGGTATATTCCCTTAACGACACTGTAAGGTTTGTCTTTCAAGCGACTGTATAAAATACGATTTTGGGGATCTTCGAGTAAAATATCTTTCTTTAATTTTTTTTGTCTTTTATCTATCAGAGCAACGTAATCAACAATTTGATCAAAAGTTTTGTCTTCATCAATCGTTAGGTTTTCATCTTTAATCTTACTTCTAACAGCATTTTTGAACTTTATTATTGGATCTTTATCGTATATCTCCATGAGCCTAGAGAATCCCGCCTCAGCTGCTATGAGATTGTGAGTAAGATATAGCTCCTTAGTCTGACTTGAATCACTAAAGTTCCAGTCCTGAAAAAAAGTAGTTTCCTTTACCTGTTCAATAGTAACATTAGAAGAATACAGAAATTTTATATTTCCTTCCTTAATTTTCCCTTGAAACATATTTGGAGCTGTAACATCCAATGATGGTTCCTGAATTAAGCTATCCAATCTCAACTTATTGGCAAGTTCTATAACTAACCTTGGGTTTCTTCTATTTTGTTTTTTCTGAATTTCAATAACTTGACAAGAATTAATGTATTCGATTATATCACCAATACCGCCATCATAAATTGATTGCATTGAATCTCCAAAGAAACCAACAATACTTGACTTCTTACTTTTTTTTAGATGTTCAAGAAATATTTCCATGACTACGGGACTAGTATCCTGATATTCATCGATGAAAATAAATTGGAACGAGTCTTTCAAAATATCACATAATACAGGGTGCATTCTGTACATATGGTTCGCTAACTCTAAGACCTCATCATGAGAGATTATTCCTTCTTGAATTCGAGTGTACTCTTTATACTGTATTCCATCCTTTAAATCATTAAAATATGTTATTTCTACTTTCCCGTCTTTAATTATTTTAGTGTCTTCAGAATTTATGAGATTAATAAGTCCCAATTTTAAATCCTTTTGATAGTTCTTAATATTGTCCCACAAAAAATCATGAATGGTTGAAACACGTAAATTTTGATGACTCACTCTTTCCTCGATTTCTTTTACTGCTGCATTTGTGTACGTTATACAGGCTATTTTAGCCAATGGATTTTTTGAAATAGCCTTTTTAATAACTTGAACTAAAGAATAAGTCTTTCCCGATCCGGCTCCACCACTCAGTAAAAAGTTTTGCTTTCTTTCTATACACTCTAATACCTGCTCAACTTCTTTTTCTAATTTTTCAGCCATAGCAATCCTTCCTTTATATAAGCTGGAATCATCCAATTACAAAAATCGATACCGTTTTCGCTCCTACTATTAAGTAATACATCCATAGCAAAATTGGGTTTTTTATCAATACAATTTTCTGCTAAAAAATATGGATCAGATTTCAGTTTAAAGTATTTTCTATTTTTGAGACTTTTAAATTGATCTTCATTCTCTGTAATGAATTTTTGATTTAAGTGAATAAATGCGTCTTCAAAACTTCTCGCATGATAAGTCTTCTTCGAAGAATTTTTCTCTGGAGTTTGAAAGATAACCAGCAAGTTACCATCATCTTTTTGAACCCATTTTTTTATTTTTGAGTCCTTAATGAGTGATTTCCCGCGTAAATCTAAACTCTTTAAAAAATCTAATGTATTTCCTATATCCATAGAAACTAATTCAGGTTCTTTTGCAGAAGCGACATCTGAATTCGATTTCTTAAAAAACTCAAAAGATGTTGCAAAGAAAAAATTTAATGACGAATTAGTTGTTATCAAATCGCCTTTCCCTTGCACTTTACACTTTTTTAATTCTTTGCTCACTTTTCCCGTGATGTCTTTTTTTAACGTAATCTTAGCCGAATCTATATCTGTAATAATTAAAGCTTTTATTGAAATAAAATTGATGAATTTTTCGAAGATATGTGAATAAGCCCCAACTTCAACTATAGAAATATTTTGTGAAAGCAATGGATTCTCCGGGAACTCCTGGTCTATTTTTTTCATAAAGGCAGGTAAAAGTATTCTTTCAGTATCTCCTTCAATGAAAATTGCTTTATCTACAAAAAATAATTCAGCTCTGTTCAGTGTCAGGTATTGTTTTAAAAATTTAAATGCTTGTCTATCATTTTCATATTCCTTTTCAAGATCCTTTAAATTTTTTGAGCAAACCTCATTTCTGTCAGTTCTACAAAAATACTTGATATCATTAAAATCGCATTCTGATGTTATATGAGATGAATGCGTTGTAATCAAAGTTTGTAAATTAAATTTTTCTCCTCCAATACCTTGACTCGCTTGATTCAGAATTTCTTTTATATTCTTTATAAATACATATTGCATCTGAGGGTGCGTATGCGCTTCCGGTTCTTCAATAAAGAGCAAATTAATATCTGCTGGGGACTCGTGAATATTAGACTCCTTCCTAAATTCACTTAGTAAAATCTCAATTTCAAATATCATTGTTATTAAATTTAAATACCCGAGACCGTTATAATTTTCAGGTAAAGAATGATCCATATCGTGATGGTACATTACTGTCGTGTTACCCTTCAGTAGTTCTCTGTGCTGTAACGTAGAGGCGATTTTAATAATAGAATCACCTTTACTAATACCTCCGAACTTTTTAACCTTATCAATGACATTGACAAAAAGACCATCATAGATTTTATTTAAATGTAAGTCAGTTGAGCTAAGTACTTCCTTGAAATTCTGGATTTCAAGAGCCTCATTTTCTTTATCTTCTTTCTTTTCATAATATTTTGAGGACAGGGCAGACAATGTTCTATCCGAATCATTGTTCGTTACATTTCTTTTCGCACTAATTAGTTTAAAGTTAATAACTTTGTCTAAAATGTGATTCTCTTTTAATAAATCAACGTGTTCATTTTCTATCACTTTAGAATTGTCAGGATCATATCCCAAAGCTTTCTTTCCAATAATGAAATATCTGTTATGAGTATCCTTCAAATATTCATTTATACTTTTCACAGGCTTGCCTGCTTGTTCTTTTTCCCTAGTGAAATCTAAGTAATCAGTTCTTATTTTTTTTAACGATTCGAGGGGGATAGTGTATTCATATTTCAAAACTATGTAATTATTACATGGATTCAAGTCCATCATAAGCTTACTTATATTCGCTAAATTATCAGTTTCATCATATGAAATAATAATTGTTAACGATATCCCCAAATTAGCATATGAGTTAGAATCTAAACTCGTAGTAATTATATGCTGTATATGTTTCTGAAAATCAATATTGAAATCATCGTAGGTGAACGAATTTGAAGATGAACGCTTACCAATAAACTTTTCTAAAATTGAGAGAAGGGATGTTTTACCACTGTTATTTTTACCAATCACAACAGATAAATCTTTCTCAAGATCGAGTTCAAAGGTCTTAAGTAACCTGTAGTTTTCAACTTTAATTTTAACAATTTTCATATAGTCAACTCCCATTCAGATTATTATTCTACTATAGGAAGAGGTTCACTTTTATTTATATATTATTACTTTGTATTGAGATAAATCAGATACTCTTTTGCAACCGAATTCATTCCCTGTGTTCGGTTATTTTAATTTCCATTCTAAATAACTGGAGGAGAAAAGATGAACACTCATTTCACCGAAAACTTGAAAACCCTTCTATCCCAATCACTTCGTGAGCAGCAAGGTAGCTACACAATTCAGCAGATTTTCGAGCATTTCCCTACCACTACAGAACTACTTGAGGTTACTGAACAACAACTAATTTCGATAAAAGGAATCGGTAGAGCGAAGGCCCGACAAATTACCGCTTTGCTCCATCTTGCAAAAATCATTACAATACCGAATCTGAATGGCAGTACCATCCGAACTCCTAATGATGTATATACTTTACTATCACCAGAGTTAATTCATTTGACTAAGGAACATTTCATTTGTCTCTGCCTCAATACTAAAAATCGATTGATTCATAAAGAAATCATTTCAATTGGCACGCTTAATGCTGCTCTTGTCCATCCTAGAGAAGTATTTCAAGCGGCAATTAAGCGATGCAGTGCTTCAATTATATGCGTCCATAATCATCCAAGTGGTGATTCTTCTCCATCCAAAGAAGATATAATTTTAACTAAACGCCTTGCAGAAGCCGGAAACATCCTAGGTATAGAAGTCCTTGATCATGTCATTATTGCCAAAAAAGAATACTATAGCTTAAAGGAGAACGGAAATTTATGAAATCACTTCCGATATCCAAAACAGGTAATAGGTACATACACTTCAATAATATTACTATACCTAATTTAATTGATTCCATCAATTAGTCCTGTGTTGAAACGTTACTATATTCCAAAGAAAGAGCAGAAGCATTAAGCCTCTGCTCTTTCTTTATGTTTAACTGCTCCCTTAGTTCGAAGTTCTTTTATCCATGTGAGAAAACATTAATTCGAGCATTTCTAAAGCTAACTGCTGTTCATTGAGTGAGCGATTCATTATGATGCGATTGATTTTGTTCACATAATGCTTATTGCTAAACTCTATTGAGTCTTGAAGTAAATCGTCTATGGTTACCTCAAGCTGACTTGCTAGGCGGGCTAATGTATCTAGAGTAACGGAACGCTCTGCACGCTCGATTTGTCCTATGTAGGCGTGTGTAACCTCAATTTTTTCCGCTAACTTCTCCTGTGTCATGTTTAAGCGCAACCGTTCTTGTCTTATCCGCGAACCTAACAAAGCATAATCCATAATTAATCCCTCCCATTTAACAGTAGATGAAAGGAGGAAATCTCTTAACCTGCTGATAGTTTCAAAATGTTTACCATTAGTTTCATTTGGGTTATACTTCAATATGTGGTTCACATTACATAGGTCTTAAGAAAGAGGTGTTGCAAATAAATCATTAGAAAATTGCAGAACAATTGCAACTCTAGTCGCGAATAATCAAGTAAGAAAAATGAAAAAGAAAAGAGAAAACAATTGGAGGGTTATTTCTATGAAGAAAGTAATTGTTAGTATCCTAATTTCTGCGTTTTTTATGAGTTTCATTAACGCTACTATCGTATTTGCTGATGGAGATAACGTAGATGTTTATGTGGATGGCTCAAACGCAGGAACTATTCCAGCTCCAGTAATTTCAAACGGAGTTTTAATGTTCCCATTTGCAGAGATTTTTGAAGCCGCTGGATATGTCACTGATACTCAAATTGATGAATTTGGACTTGAAGCCACCGTTGTTTATACAGGGCTAAAATACGGCGCTCGTACTGGTATGGATCATTTTCAAGTGACGGATGCAAAAACTGAAAAGTTTTATGAAATCGTATTTTTCCAAACATTTGCTGCCGATATCGGAACAAAATCTGTCGGTGTTCCTCTCGATTATTTCAAATACGACATTGGTCTTGATGTTTCTTGGGATGCTGTATCTAAGATTGTCTATATCAACACTGCTGCGTCTAAACCTGAAAACGTTTTTGAGTTAGATGAAAATAATGGTGTCTTTTTGAAGATTAATGATCCTCGCTTATTTGTATCCAATTTTAGTGCTACTATTGAAACTCAAGTTGATCCATTGAAAGGGGCAACTCCTGTAATAAAAGATGGCAGAACATTATTACCTATTGCAACGCTGATCGAGCAGTTAGGCGGTTCCGTTCAGTGGGATGCAAAAGAACGAAAAGTATCAATTACTCTGAATGGAAACATCGTTGAGGTATGGATTGATAAAACAAAAGCAATTGTTAATGGAGAACAAAAAATCTTAGATGTGAGTCCGACTATTATGAAAAGCAGAACAATGGTTCCATTAAGATTTGTAACTGAGAACCTAGGCATGGAATTGTTTTGGGATAAAGGCAATCAAATTATCATTCTCTATCGTCCATGGTTTAAAAAGGAAATGGCTCTAGATTCTGAATTTTATACAAGTCTGTTTACTTCGAGCGAGGAGGTAGATCAACCGCTACCAGACAAACCGACAACTTCACAAACACCAGTATCGTCACCAGAAGTAAAACCTACACTTAATACAACCGATCCTCTAGATAATGAAGGAAAGTTAATTCATGTTACAGACATCGTATCAGTCGGAGTATTTAGTGGAGAAGTAAAACAAATTAATGGGACCAAAATCCTTGTATACTGGGATACCAAGTCTACCCTTGTTCCTAATGGCGATGAAGGATTCTGGGCTTCACTAAGTGGTATCAGATATAAAGCTAATAGCTGGATTGAAGCAAATAAAGTATCAATAGTAAGTTCTGGCTTCTAAGATAAATATTTTACTATTAAGGGATGGAACACTCATGACTCCATTAGTTGAAGATCAAGAAGATACTTGGAAGCATATCGAACAACAAATACACAACTCGAATCTTAATGAAGATGAAAAGAAAGCTATGTTTAGCAATCTATTGCGTCTAAAATCACAGACAGTTAACATTTTAATTACAGGCGCTACAGGGAGTGGTAAAAGCTCGACAATAAATGCAATCTTCAATACCAGTATTGCCAAAGTTGGATATGGTGTTGATCCTGAGACTATGGATATTCAAAAATATGAGATTAAAAACCTTACTCTATGGGACTCACCTGGACTGGGTGATGGGAAAGAGGCTGATATACGCCACAGAAAGATCATCACGAATGTTTTAAGAGAGAAGGATATAAACGGGCTTGCCTTGATTGATGTAGCTCTGGTCATAATTGATGGATCAAGCAAGGACTTAGGAACTTCATACGAACTGATAAATGAAGTTATTATACCTAATATGCCTGAAAAAAATCGTATCTTAGTAGCTATTAATCAATGTGATATCGCGATGAAAGGAAAGGGCTGGAATCCACAATTGCGAGGTCCTGATATGGAACTTGAATTATTTCTCCACGAAAAAGTCAATTCTATAAGACGAAGAATTTATGAGGGAACAGGGGTTAATATCGAGCCAATATATTATTCTGCTTCTCAGAACTACAACATCTCCAAACTCTTAAGTTTTATAATCAGATGCACTCCTGTCGAGAAAAGGCCGGGTTATGTTAACTCTATAAATACCAACAATGTCGATTCATCTACTGATGATGGAAAAGATGATTATGTTGGTCAAGTTAAAGACTCCTTATTGGGCTCAGTATTCAACGGAATTTCGGATGGAGCCATTCAAGGGTATCAGCGTGCTGGACTTGCTGGTGGGCTAATTGGCGGGATATCTGGGGGCCTTAGAGCTACATGGGATTGGTTATTTGGATAAAACAACTATATGTAATCTGGAGAATCTATGAGCAAATATTGTAGATACCGATTTGATGAAGTGAGAAAAAAACTAAATTCTGCTGGCTTTAATCCACTTGATGTAATGGTGACAGGGGTTACTGGGGCAGGAAAATCAAGCACATTAAACACTTTATTTGAGCAATATGTAGCCAAGGTTGGAGAAGGCACCGAATCTGAAACTATGGATATCGAATCATACTCATTTAATAACGGGGGAATCCGGTTTTGGGATACCCCTGGTCTTGGAGACGGTGCTGAAGCTGATACCAGACATTCTCAAAAGATCATTCAATTGCTTCATAAAACATATGGAACCATGGAGCAATATGGCTTTATTGATTTGGTGCTGATTATTGTGGATGCTGGGAGTAAGGATTTGGGTACGACCTACAAATTAATTAATGAAATTATTATCCCGAACTTTCATCACTCGCAAAGAACACTTGTGGCACTAAATCAATGCGACATGGCAATGAAGGGGAGCGGCTGGGATATCTCAAAAAACAAGCCTTCTCCGCAACTTACAGCATTTTTAAATGCAAAGGTCGATTCCGTGAGCAGAAGGATTGACGAGTCAACTGGTGTTCAAGTTCGACCTATTTATTATTCGACGTTGTATGAATACAACATTTTCTCCTTACTGGATTCAATTGTTAATCTCATTCCACAAGAAAAGCGGAAATACTCCAAAAGTTTGTAATATACAAACAGTATACTAAGCATAAATATGGCATCAGTTCACTATTTCAATAAGTCGATAAAATTTAGGAGTTTGTCAACTCCCCATTCTTTGGGGATTGGAATAGGGCTGATGCCTAGTTTTCGTAATTGGTTAATTTGTTTGCTAAAGCTATCTGCTGAGTATGTCCCTTCATTCAAAATAACTTCCTTAGCTTCGTAGATACTGCCATGTTCATCAATAAGTCTTAATAGTCTTGTTAATCGCATTTTTTTAGTCTGATTAATTACTTTGTGATGAAGGATTTCAGTTGCTTTGCTTATGGAGTAAAAATCTCCATGACCGACTATCATTTTATAGAACTTTAACACTTCTTTTTTAAGAAACTCTGCATCTAATATTTCATGTAGATAGCCTACACCATTTCTAACCTGTGTTTCAAAACGCAGAATACCTTTTGTTTCAGTGTAATCGTCATACTTTTTACCACATTCCTGTTCTTTTAGTTTTAAAGTTTCATAACGATTGTACCAATTAACAGTTATTGAAGATGCCTTCAAATATAAATTTGTTGTCGAGTCCAAGTATTTGATTGTAGTTTCATCTTTCATGAAATATGAAGGTATATACCCTCGCTTAAACAATTGAATATACAGTGTTATTAGTTCATGTTTTAATCTTAAATCAATAGCCGCCTCTACTCTCTCTACTCTCCATTGATAAAGTTTGGGAACTGGAAGCTTCATCTCATCTACGATTAATGCATTGAACTTTTCATAAACAAGATTGAAATCAGATACGGATATCAGTTGGTAATATCCATTCTGTGGATCAAGTAACAATGCAGGACGAAACCTGATTTCTATCGTGAAGTATCCATATTTCCCTATAACTAGCCTAATTTCTTGAAATCCAAATTTGTGCAACCCATTTGTTAAATATGATCTTTTAAATTCCGGATCTCTCCTCAACTTTCCTTTCGGATAATGTGCTGACATATATTCGTTAATCAAAATAAATGAACTGCAATACTCTGACCTAGTCAATTGGTGCCTTAAGTACAACATATCAACCCTACTCATACTCCGCAACCCTTCCCCTACCCCTCAGACAAGCGCTAAGGGAGAGCAAGCCCCAGACCATCACGCTAGCGGAGGGGGATCATTATTTAAGTCAACGGATTGTCTTGAGTTGAGTTGAAAAATATCATATAAGAGATACCTAGTTCAATCATAGTAAGTATTATAATGACCTTATAGGCATAATTAATAATGCTCTGAACTGATTTCTGAATAAGCGTTCAACAGTTCATCATATGATTCCATTTTAATAATTTCTTCAATAATTCCAACTAAATCCGAGATTTTATCAGTATTAAATTGTATTGCTCGTTGTTTAAGACCATTTACAGATTTAGTAGTTTTTTCATTAGTCCTGTAAATCAAATTTGCTTGCCACAATAATTTCCCTAGCATCTTATCACTAATAAACTCACCTAATTCAAGATTTGTGTGGATATAACTAACGACCTTGTCATATACCTCTTGCCAAGACAAACTTAAAGTTTCATCTGCAATGTCCAATATTCCGCAATAATCACGTTCTATTTCTACATCAGATCGCTTAACTATCTTAATCTTTTTATTTTTGATTAGTATTTCTAAAACTTCAAGAAACAGAGAAACTTTAGTATCAATTGGCGGATTGGATTGGAACCTTAATATATCCTCGAAAACCTTTATAGCTATTCTGTGGTAACTATCCATCTCTTCCGTTGTTATAAATTCTCTTTCTTGGCCATATTTTAAATAATACCTAAAAGCAGCAGCTAAATGAGCTAGGCTATCTTTTTGCCGACTATGAGTATTGGCGCTGGAAACTTTTCCGAAGTGTTGTCGAAGCGATTCAAAATCAGCTCTATAATTATCAAAAAAAGGAGAACTGAATTTTCTGCTAAGCCATTCCAAATAAAATGTAATGCTGGTAGATAAATAATTAGTCTTCTCAAAATATTTGAACTTCTCTTCCTTTTCATAGCTATATGTTAAAACTTGAGTTTTATCAAAGATATTGTCCATTGGAATTCGCACTACTCGTCCTGCTGATGATGTAATATCGTTATTGCCCATGGATAGAAACTTTTCGCCAGTAAACAGAAGCATACCTTCAGGACGAATTGAAAAATTCGCATTTTGTTCCCGATCTCCAATATCTCTTATCAGCTTTTCAACCTTTTCATTCGTTATGTCAGCGGTTCTTTTTGTTTTATCAACACCATAATCATCAATAATTGATACACAATCTCTACTTGAAATGTTAAAAGTGATATCTTTTTTGAAATCATATGCATGAACGATCTTAGGTGACTCAAAAATTTGTGTAAACAGTTTTGCTATGCTAGTTTTACCCATACCAGATTTCCCTTCAATCCACACACTGAACTTTGGAGCCAAGCCATTATTTATAAGCGGTGAGGTTTTGACAGAAACCAATAGTAACGAAAGAAGAGCATATGATAGTTTAGATTCACACATATTCAACATATTAAGACTTTCCCGAAATGCTTGTTTAGGTGGAAGTTGATTATCTACTTTTAAGTTTGAATTTTTATCTACCAGCAGTAGTTTAATCTCTTTATCTCCAATAACCCCACCACTATGTACATACACCAATTTGCCATTAATGTCATGCCATCCGGCGCTATTGACCTCACGTACTTCTGGTAAAGCCTTAGTGACTGCTCTTAAAAGAAAATTTTTCAAAGATTTAAATCCGCTACTTTCTTTAACAAACGTTCCAAAAGGAACATGGCTTTTCAACCATTTTTTTGTTGCCAAATCTTTATATGGAACTTTGAATTGATTTAATTTTGAAGTTGTTCTCCCATCAAATATAATACCGAGAAATACAAATGATTTTTCTCCATTTTCATTGTAGTGAACCGTTTCAGGTACAAGGCTAAAATTTGCAATAGGAACGTATTCTCCACTGCTTATATCACATAATTCTCCATTATCGTTTACGCTGAAATCCTCATCTTTAAACCTACTCCTAAACATGTCTATAAAATCAAGCACTTCGATGCTTCTATTAATATTCACCTGTTGACCTCTCCTTTTGATATAAAAAGTGATTATGTGATGCAATTCAACCAAATTAAACACATTATCACATTTTTGTTGCATTCAATTAAACTTTTTTTGAAAGTAACTATTGCTACAAGCAGTCTTGAGAAATTCCCAATGAGCAAAACTTAAAGCGTATGAACTTTCTTTAAAATTATACATTATTAATTAGTGTACAAGTGAAAATAAGGAATTGCGATTAATAAGTATTTGGATGTTTCGAAGAGACAAACGCTTATTTGTCGTGCTAAAGCATTGAAATTTCTTAAATACAAATTTTAAGTTTTGAAACGGAGGGAACCTACTAAACAAAGTAATTATGAAAGATTTGATCTACCTTGTCTTTATTGCTCTAGTTAATTGTGGGAACCAACTCGAATTTACATTATAAAACAAGCCACGGAATTCGTGGTTTGTTTTTGTTTTCTTTTAATTTCAAACACAATGAGGTCATTAAATGAAGCCTATGAATGGTGCAAATAATCTTATATATGAAAAGCGACTTCTGGTACTTATTGTGCGACATGTAAAACTCACTTTAGAATTTTTCCAACGAGAAACGAGTACTGAACGAAAAGAGTTGATAAAGATAGAAATAACCCAAATTCGGATAGAACGTGATCTTCTATTACAAAAAAAGACAGTGATTAAAAATTGATTTTACTGATAACCAAAGTGTAATAGGCAGGAATCTTATGCACCTGCTTTTTTATATTTTATTATTATAGGGGGAAAGCAACGATGGCTGGAAGAACGGTGAAGAAAGAAGGAAGTAGTTGGTACTATGTATTAACACATGGGAAAAATACTAATGGGAGACCTGTTCAATACAAAAAACGGGGATTTAAAACTAAGCGAGATGCACTTAACGCCTTAAGCGAACTTGAGCATAAGTTGCTTCAAGGCACTTTTGTAAAGCCAAATAAGATTATTTATCAAGAATATATGATAGAGCAATGGCTTGAAGATAAGCAGACTAGAGTTAAGAAACAGACCGTTGAAACATATCGCTGGCTAGTAGAACAACATATTTTACCATCATTAGGTCAGTTTCAAATATCAGAGCTTACACCAATCATTATTCAGAGTTTGTATAATAGACTAACCAAAGAGAAGGCTTTATCAGACGAAAATATTCAGAAAATCCATACACTTATCAACGATTCGCTAAAGAAGGCCGAGCGTTGGGGGCTAATTTCAAAAAATCCTGCTGCCTTAGTAGATCGCCCTAAAGCAATAAAAAAGGAAGTAAAAGTATGGAACATTGAACAGGTTAGGATATTTTTAAAAGATGCGGATGTGAAAGCAAGGTATTATATAGCTCCTTTTTTAGGGCTAATGACAGGAGCGCGTATTGGTGAAATACTTGGATTGAGGTGGAAAGATGTTGATTTGGAGAAAGGCTGTATTCGGATTACGCAAATATTAAGCAGTGATGGTAAAGAATTAATGCCTCATGCGAAAACATCCTCAGGAATGAGAACGATTGATCTTTCACCTGAAGCTATATCGTATTTAAAAATTCATAAGAAACGCTTTGAAGAAGACAAAAAGCATTCTCTATACCAGAATTTGGACTTGGTAGTTTGCACGGTGTTTGGAACTCCAACCAATAAGAGTAACATCAGACGCTATTTCAATAGCGAAATCAAACGTTTAAACTTGCCTAGAATTCGATTTCACGATACAAGGCATACTCATGCAACACTTTTATTATTACAAGGTGTTAATCCGAAAATAGTGAGTGAGCGATTGGGACATGCGGATGTACGAATAAGCTTAGATACCTACTCACATTTGCTCCCAAGTATGCAAAAGGAAACAGCTAAGAAATTTGGAGAAATGCTGTTTGGTGAAACTAAGGAAGAAAATTTAGACACGTAAAAAGCTTTGTCTATGGGGACAACAGGCTTACCGACTACTTTTTAAAATATAAAACCATTGCTCAAGTTAATGGCAATGGTTTTATATTTTTCATCTATTATTTGAACTCTGATCATGAAGGGGAGTTCTCCCCCTCATGTCTGAGATACATTTTTAGCTACTTAAATCTTGCTTACTTCCCTAACTGTAACAATCTCACATTCAAAATCGAAGAGGGGAAAGCAGCGCAGTTTCAATCGTCTTATTATTCGAATTATCATGCTAGAACCTCCTTTCTTCTTAATGTTTTAATGTATGCTGGTATATAAAGCACTATAACTAAATAAGTAAGTATTTTTTTCATAAGTAAAAAATATAAAAATCATATTGGAAATATATTTGTTCAAAATCCCAAGTTAATCTTTGCTGTAAGTTAGAGTGAAGATGGAGAAAATAATTTATTTGCATGGACGGTTGAGGACATAAGAAGAAAAATGACAAGGAAATGATGTTAAAAGGCGAGAAAAAAGAGCGTTCTTGACCAATTCTTGACCATTCGACTTTAAATTTGTTGGTCATCTTTCTTATTAAGTTCCATAAACAGCAAAAAACCCTTGATATACAAGGGTTTTTCTTGATGATCTGTAGTGGGCTCGAACCACTGACCCCCACCCTGTCAAGATGGTGCTCTCCCAGCTGAGCTAACAGATCGCATATGAACTAGCGACAAGAAATAATATACCAAATTGATGCAAGCTCGTCAATACCTTTGTTAAATTATTTTCAGCTTGGGATGATAATAGGATGGCAAAAACAATTTGATTTATAACACCAAATGGTGTTATATTTAATTCCGAAACCAAAAGGTGTCACAAATCAGGAGGCAAACACATGCAAACGAATGAATCCATTCCAGAAATCCGCAAATCGATCTTACTAAATGCACCTATTGAAAAAGTATGGAAAGCGATATCTACTTCTAAAGGTATTGCCGGATGGTGGATGGCCAATACGTTTGAACCAGTTGTGGGTAAAGAATTCATTCTGCATTCGGGGCATTTTGGAGATTCCCCTTGCAAAGTAACAGCGATTGATCCACCGAACAAAGTTAGCTTCGACTGGGGTAAAGATTGGCATTTGACGTTTGAATTGAAACAAATCGAAGCGCATAAAACGGAATTTACGTTGATCCACTCCGGCTGGGATGCGACAAAAGTGACCGAGTTTGGTCAGCCGCATCCAATCATTCGCGATGTGATGAACGGCGGCTGGGAAGGCATTGTGCATAAAAATCTTGTCCAGTTCGTAGAGAATTAAGATGGGAGCGCCTGCCCTCAAACACGACGTATTTCAGGCCATCGCCGACCCCACTCGCCGTAGTATGCTTAAGCTGCTTGCCGACAAGGAAATGCCGATTGCAGCAATAGCAGAACAGTTCCCGATCACCCGGACAGCCGTGAATAAGCATCTACATGTTTTGTCCAACGCCGGACTGGTCAGCAGCAAGAAAGCCGGACGGGAGACACGTTATACGCTCCAACCGGAACCTTTGACTGAGTTGAAACAATGGTTGGCTTTCTTCGAGCAATATTGGGATGAAAAACTGCTTGCTCTAAAAATGTTCGTCGAAAGCGAAGAATAAGGAAATGAGTTACCATTTATTGAAAAGCCGACCTTACCACGGTCGGCTTTTTAGCGCAGCTATTCCATTTTGGACTGAAATATAGAGGCAACAAATAAATCTTTCACAGATTCTTGAAAATTTTGTTGAAACCATTAAGCCTGTTTGGAAGTATACAGTTATCTGTAAGATAAATTATTTATTTTTTGGGGGGAATCATCCATGAAAAAGCTTCTACTTGTAATGACTGCAGTTTCCACTTTGCTACTGTCTGCGTGTGGAGCAGCTCAGAACAAAAACGAAAACACAGGAATCGAATCAAAAGAAACAGAAAGCGCAGCAACAGAAAGCGCTACGCCTACTGAAGCGGCTAAAGAAGAAAATAGCGCTGCTGTCGAGGTGGATAAGGGGTTATTCAGCAACGAGGTTACATTGCCTGCAAGCATGTTTGAAGGGCAAGATTTTGAGCAGATTGTTGCACAGGCCAAAGAGGAAGGCATTGGCGAGGTCATCCAGAATGATGACGGCTCGATTACTTACAAGATGTCCAAATCCGCTTATAAAACAATGATGGACGAAATGGAACAAGGTCTCCTTGATTATGTCAACGAATTAAAAAGCGGAACGGATTTTGCTTCCATCAAAGACGTGACTCATAATAAATCATTCTCCGAATTTACTTTGATCGTTGATAAAGCAGCTTACGAGAGCGGCTTTGATGGCATGGCATCGCTGGGCATCGTCGTTGCAGCTTCCTACTATCAATTATTTAATGGCGTTTCGTCCGACGATTTAAAGATCACCATTAATGCACAGGATGAGTCGACAAAAGAAGTATTCAGCACACGAGTTTTTCCCGAAGCGTTAGAGCAATAAAGTTTGCAGCAGGTTCCAGGCCCGTTAACCATTTGTGGTTAACGGGCCTGATCAAACTTAATCCTCAATGATTACCTCAAATTCGTTTACATAAACGGCGTTGCCCGTTACCTCAATCAAATCCCCATTTTCGCCAACCCTCACTCTGACTCTTCCGTCCCTCCCCATTTCATGCCCTTGCTCAATCAAAAGATTAAACGAAGAATTCTGCTTGTTTATATATCTAGCGTAATACGCTCCCATGACCCCCGATGCAGTTCCGGTAACCGGATCTTCGACGGTGCCCGAATAGGGAGAGGAAAAATGACGTGCATGCATATGCGCGTTGGGGTCGTGGGTCTCTAAACAAAACGGATGAATAGAAGCCCTAGGCATTTCCTTTAATATTGAAGGAAAACGTTGATTATCGGGCACCATCTTTTTAATGGCAGCAAGGGTTTTAACGGGAATTAATAATGTCCATGTGCCGGTGCTGCCGTATACGGTTGGCAGTTCGGTTTCAAGATCGCTCACTTCAATCCCCATACAGCGGGCAAGGTCTTTACGCGATCCATTGTAAGGGTAAAACTGAGGTGCAGCTTGTCTCATCGTGATATAGTAACCGCCGTCCGTTGCATGAAGCTCAATTGGCAAAATACCTGCTTTTGTTTCCAACGTCAAATTGGCATTTCCTCCAAGCAGCCCCTTTGTCTTTAAAGCGTAAAGAGTAGCCATGGTTGCATGGCCGCAAAGATTGATTTCGTGGCCTGGCGTAAAAAAGCGAATGCCAAGATCTGCCTTATCCGACCGCAAAGGGAACGCCGTTTCATTAAAACCAACTTTTTCGGCTATCCTCTGCATTTGTTCCTCCGTAAGCTTTTCGCCGTCTATGACAACTCCTGCCGGATTGCCCATATTGGGCTCAGCGCTAAACGCATCATAATGATAAACCGTTACTTTTGTCATGTGACCTCCACGCGTCTCTTTTTCCATTTATTTTAACAATTTTGAATGGAATTGTGATGAGCCTTCAAGAAAAATCCAAGTTAGCTGCAAAAAAGAGTGCTGTGTTGGCGGTTAAGACGAAAACCTCTATATTCACATCCCGTCAATTCCGGGGAAATTGCACCATGTATATCACAAATTGAATGGACAGCCGGATTGCGCAGATAAAACAATACAGATATTCATATCGTCCATGAATGGGGTCAATGATAAAATTAACAATCATTTTTATCACACCTGCAACCTATCGGAGGAACCTGCCGTCTAAGGGTATGCAGCTGCAAAAAACGGACGAGGTGACGACATGAAGAAAAAACCGATTTTGATTTTGGCCATTACAGCACTGATGATGCTTGTCCTAGGACAAAGCGTATTCGCCTTTTCGGATACGGGCAGCAGCCCTAACGCCGAAAAAATCAAAGCTTTGAAAGAAAGAGGTCTTCTGAGCGGTACCGGCAATGACCAATTCAAGCCTGATGGCGAATTGACTTACGCCGCCGCGATCTCCCTGCTGGTTAAAGCTTTTGACCTGAACATCGACAACATCCGTTTTGTGAAAAAACCGCTGGCAACTGACAGCTTCCCGAATCTCAGCAATGACGCTTGGTATTCGGAAGCCTTCATTATTGCTCAATTAAACGGCCTTGAAATTCCACGCGACATTAAAGCAAACGATCCTGTGACAAAAGAGCAATTTGCTCATCATCTGTTCCAGGCTATCCAAAAAACGGGTGACTATGCCTTTATCGAAATGTACATCTTGGTGAAGGATGAAGCCGACGTTAATCCCGACTACATGAACAGCATCCAAAAGCTTCTGTTGAGCAAATTCGCAGAGCTGGACAAAGACAACAACTTCTTGCCTAAAAAAGTCATTACACGCGGCGAAGCGGCTGGCTGGTTGTTTGACGGATTAACATTCGTTGAGGATCACGCAATAGTTTTGCAGCCATACCCGATTTACGACACAAAACTGGATGTAAAGGCAGTTAATAGCGACATCAACAAAGTAACCGTGTCTGCAGAATTGCCACACCCAGGATATGGCTTGCGCATTTCTTCCATCGTGTTTGATGGCGATCAGGCGATTATTTACACTGAGCCGACCCTTCCCGATCCTGATAGCATGTATCCTCAAGTCATCACAACTGTAGAGGTGACTACTTATGTGGATGCAGCCTTCAAGCCTGTATTGGCAAACGGTCAACAAAGCATGGAAGGTTCTTCCGGTGAAGATCAGCCGATTTCCGAGCAACATCCACTGCAATAAAACAGACAGCAAACAAATGAAAAAGCTGCGCCCCTGTATCTATCAAGTACAGTGTGGCGCAGCTTTTATTCTTTTAGCCATCTTCTCGGTACTGAAAACCAGACTTTTTGAACACGCGCTTTTTTGAACCCGATCAATCTCGAATTTGCCAATCCACCGGGTCAATGCCTTGCTGCTTCAAAAACTCGTTTGCTCTGGAAAATGGCTTGCTGCCAAAAAATCCGGTGCGTGCAGCCAAAGGACTTGGATGAGCCGATTCGATGATACAGTGTCGCGAGGTGTCAATTGCCGCTTTTTTGGCTTGCGCATGTCTGCCCCACAACACAAAAACAACCGGAGTTTCGCGTTCGTTCAACAGGCTAATAATGCGATCCGTAAAGTTCTCCCAGCCAAGCTTCTGATGCGAGGCGGGTTGACCATCCTCTACCGTCAGAACGGTGTTAAGCAGCAACACCCCTTGTTTCGCCCATGCCTCAAGCTCGCCATGCGCAGGAGCGCGATGGCCCAAATCCGCTTCCAGCTCCTTAAAAATATTTTTGAGCGAAGGCGGCTGCTTGACTCCCCTGCGTACAGAGAAGCTGAGTCCATGCGATTGACCCTCTCCATGATACGGGTCTTGTCCCAGAATCAATACTTTGACCCCACTATATGGCGTAAAATGAAGAGCGTTAAAAATATTTTCCTTGGCAGGATATATTTTTTTCTCCTGATAGTTTTGTTCCATCAATGCCCAAAGCTTCTGAAAATAAGGCTTTTCAAGCTCATCCTGCAGCTTGTTCCGCCATTCATTATCTGGCAAAGCAATCATTTGCTGTAACCTCCAGTAACTAAGTCTCGCTTTATACATACCTCTTTAGTATACCATAAGGCTCTACTAAACATTGAATTCCACTTTATCTCTCATGAGGGAATAATGCTATACTGGAATGAGTGCTAAATTTGCTCTATTACATCACATGCAGGGAGTTTAAGAGATGATTGGAAAACTGCAGAGCCATTTTCGCCGACGCCGCAATGTGTGGGTCATTTTGGTTGCGATTGTGGTTATGACCGGTTTGCATATAACATGGCTTTATTCCTTTTCGACCACTACGTACGGAAGTATTGAAAAGGGCCAGCTCGACTTGCGGAATTGGGATGCAAAAGGCAAGCAAACCCTGGAATTGAACGGGGAATGGGCCTTCTATCCCCATACCTTTCTTTTGGATAAAAATGATTCATTGGAACCGGCATCACCTGTATGGCTAAAAGTTCCCGGCTCCTGGGAAGAAGCTTTGGGGAATCAAGAAAACCGGACCTTCGGTTATGGCACCTATCGACTATCCATTCAGCTTCAGCCCGGGGACGAGCAGACTTATGTTATTCGCGCAGCAAGCGTGCTTACTGCATCGGAGCTGTATATTAACGGCAAATACGCCGGAGGTTCGGGACAACCGGCAGAGCATGAGGATAATTACATCCCTCTCAACCTGCCGTATACCGTCGAAGCCATGCCGGATGAGCATGGAATAATCGAAGTTGTGCTTCAGGTATCCAATTATATTTTTTCGCCTTCGGGGGGCGTTGAGCTTTCCATGCAGTTCGGAGAAAAAAACGTGCTGAACGACCGGATTCGCTTATCGGAAACGATGCAGCAAATTGTGTTTACCGTATTTTTGTCACATGCTCTGTATGCCGCATTGCTCTATTTTATGGGGATCAAAAAAAGCAGCTTGATTAATCTCGCGATCGTTCTGCTTGTCATGTCGATAGCGCTGGCAGGCAATAACGACAAGCTGTTGTTTGAATGGTTTCCGCTGTCCTATGCATGGGACTTCCGGATAAAAGGCATTTGTCTCGCCATTGGCGGAATTGCCGCAATCAGAGGAACCATGCCGCATTCGGACTTGCGGTGGCCCAATAGAATACGCCGCTTATTTACTGCTATCGGCACCGCGCTTGTGATCTATTGCCTGGTCATGCAGCAAGGCGTATCCGGCGCTAGCTATATTCTTTTCCCGTTGTACGTCATTGCTTGCGCGGTCCTTGCCGTCTTTGCCATGCTGCGTTTGCATCGATCATGGATGCGCCGGGATTTATTTTTGACGCTCCTGTTTGTTTCTTTGTTTAATGCGATTATATGGCAGTACATAGGGTTGTTCGCAGGCATCAACGCTGTTTTTTACCCAATCGATTTGCTGATATCCATCTTCTGCATTTCATCCATTATGTTTAAAAACCATCTGCAAATCGCTGACCGCAACAATAAACTAGCCGCCAAGCTTCAGCAGGAGGACAAAATCAAGGATGAATTTTTGGCCCATACCTCGCATGAATTGCGCAACCCGCTTCACGGCATCTTGAATTTGTCCCATACGGTGCTGGAACGGGATTACAAACGATTGGACGAAAAAAGTATTGTTGACCTGCAAACCGTGCTGTCAATCGGCAGGCGTATGAACATTCTGCTCGGCGATTTGCTGGATGTATCAAAGTTAAAAGGCACCGGCATTCAATTGCATAAAGGCAATGTTCATTTGCATAGGATCGTTGATAAAACGATCGACTCCTTGCAATTTCTGTCGGGCAGCAAACCCGTATTCGTGTTGAATGAAATACCGGTTCAACTAAAACCGGTTTACGCCGACGAAAACCGTCTAGCGCAAATTCTGTTTAACCTGCTGCACAATGCCATTAAATATACGCCGGAAGGCAACATTACAGTAACCGCCAAGGAACATAACGGCTTTGCCGAAGTTGCGGTTCGGGATACCGGAATCGGCATTTCTCCGGAAAAGCTTGAGCTCATTTTCGAGCCTTATCAACAAGGCAAAACCGAGGATCACCTGCAAGGGGGCGGATTTGGCCTAGGTCTCGGTATCTGCAAGCAGCTTGTGGAACTTCACGGGAGCAGCCTGACCGTCGAATCCCGGGAAGGAACAGGTTCGGTATTCGCCTTCAAATTGCCCTTGGCCAAACAGGGTGATATTCAGGCTTGTATTAATGAAGAAACTCTTGAAGAAGTTTATGAGAGGGATTTTCGAGGGGCACCTGAAAAGGCTCCTACTCAAGCCGCCTTGCTCCCCTCCCCAATCATGGAAGCAGCAAGATTGACAGCTGCGTCCTTGGAAGAAAGCCATAATCAGTCGATGGATGGTTACAAGGAAGGCGACATCGCCATTTTGGCTGTAGATGACGAACCCGTGAATCTGCAAGTCATCACACATATCTTATCCATGGATGGTGACATTAAAGTGCACACCACAACTAGCGCCCTGGAAGCTCTGGAGAAACTCAAAACGAGGCGTTGGGACCTTGTGATATCCGACGTGATGATGCCAGAGATGTCTGGCTACACTTTGACCAGCCTTATTCGAGACAGCTTCGAGCTGCATGAGCTGCCTGTCCTGCTGCTTACCGCACGCAGCCAGCCGGAGGATGTGGAAGCCGGGCTGTTGGCCGGGGCGAGCGATTACATTGCCAAGCCGGTTAACGCGATCGAGCTTCGTGCCAGAGTTCGCATGCTGCTTAGGTTAAAACAATCCGTGCGCGAGCGGCTCAATCTGGAGGCCGCTTGGCTGCAGGCGCAGATCAAGCCTCATTTTGTTATGAATACGTTGAATTCCATTGTGGCGTTAAGCAGCGACGATCAAGATAAAATGATCGAGCTGGTCGAAGAATTTTCCGTCTACCTTCGCGCAAGCTACGAAATGCACAATACGGCCCAGGAAATCAGCTTGGCGCAGGAGCTAACGCTTGTTAAAGCTTATCTGCGTATTCAACAGGAACGTTTTGATGAACGTTTATCCATTCAATGGGAGCTTGATGAAGAGTTGGAGATGACAATACCGCCGCTTATCATTCAGCCGCTTGTTGAAAATGCCGTGACGCACGGCATCCTGTCGCGCAACTGCGGTGGGATTGTCCATATATCGGTGATGGACAAAGGCAGCACAGTTTTGTTTAAAATCACGGATAACGGCATTGGCATGAGCGACGATCAAATCCAATTGCAGCTTAGCGGCAAAGGCGGCAGCGGCGTCGGCTTGTACAACACCCACTTGCGGGTGCGCCAGCTCAATGGCAAAGGCGTTACTCTCGTCAGCCAACCTGGCAACGGCACAACGGTTTCTTTTGAACTTCCTAAAAAGAAATGAGAGGCTGCGTAGAAGCAGCTCCCTCCTATCTGTGCCAGTGTTTCCACCAATATGAACTAAAGCTTCATTCGACAGCCACTTTATAAGAGTGGTAAAATATAGTAGGATTCCAGGGAAATTGGCTCACCTAAAACGTTTTACGGGGGAAATCATATGAAAAAAAAACTACTTGTAACTTTAGCCGCTGGCGCACTTATACTTACATCTGCTGCTGCAGGAGCCTATGGTGCTACGAATCTTCAAGCCATTAAAGCAAATCTCAATCTTGGCCTGCAATTTAAATTAAATGGAGAATCATGGATTCCCAAAGATGCAAAAGGAAAAAATGTTTATCCGATTACATACAATGGGACAACATACCTTCCCATTCGTTCTGCAGGTGAAGCACTTGGAGTTGAAGTTGGATGGGAGGCAAGCAATAATACAGTTTGGTTAGGTGAAGGGGCAAGAAGAGCTGAAGAAGGGAAACCACAAGTTGAATTCCAGTCGTACAGAGACTATGAGTTCTTGATTGATATAAATGGAAATAAATACTTAAATTCCTACATCAGTAGCGCGGAAATTGACCGGGATGGAAAACTATACGTCCCCATGTTCAGCAGTTCATTATCAACCTATTTAGCCATTGCCGCGGACTTTTATGTAATAACAGAGACAGAGAATCCATATGTGGAGGGAATTATCGAAATAAATCGTGACGCAATTTCAAAATATATAAGTTCTGAAACTATTTTTTCATCAGCCACTCAATCGTATAATGAAGTATCATATACAAGCCCACATAATGGAGAAAAGTTTGTTATAAGTACCAATAACAAGGCTGAAAAGGGAACGTTTATAAATGGCTCCCAAAAGTATGTCGTCTTAAGTGATGTTCTGGAAATACTCGGATATAAAATAACTCTTAACCCTGTTGATTCGGAGAAGATAGTCTTAGTATCATTTTCAAAATTGTAGTTGTTTGAACTACTGCAATAGAAAAAACTGATTATCACTTATCTCAAGTAAATTTAATTCTTTGTTACAACAGGGGTTGTCCGAAAAGTCTGAAACGGTGAATGTTCATTCAGCAAAACCGGTCCCGTCCGTTCCTCTCGCTGAATATTTATTCGTTCCACTTGACTTTTCGGACATCCCCTTTTTGATTGTGGTGGCACGGACGGAAATGGAACCCGTACAAGTGGTCGCCCATCGTAAGATTTTAAGTTCTACGCGCCTGTCAGTTCCACCACTTAGCTTTTTTTAATACCTCTTATTAAAGAAATAGAACGATACTGACCAACCTGCTAACTGAATAAAAATAAGAATACCAAGCGCCGCTGCAACTGAAAACTCCACACTTAACAAGTGTAATATAAATAAACAATAGATTGAGCCTAATGTAATAAACCATGACGTTCTATGCGATTTGGCTGCAAGAACTTTTAATCGCTCGTCGATCCCTCTTACTTTCGCTGCTTTTTTGATTCCCCACCATAATCCAATGCCCCCTAATGAAGCTCCGACAAGTATCCCTAACAACCCACTAAGCTGTTCCAAATTCATGACTCCTCACTTCCTTCCTCAAAAATAAAAACATCTTCAATTTTGCAATGAAATGCTTTAGCAATCTTATAAGCCAACTCCAATGATGGATTGTATCGACCATTTTCAATCGAGATGATCGTTTGCCGTGAAACCCCAACTTGCTCAGATAAATTCTCTTGCGTCCATCCATTCAGAGCCCTTAATTCCTTCAGTCGATGATTCATCCAAATCCCTGCCCTTCATGTAAAGCACCCTTTACATGAAGTATACTTTAAATTGATACAAAATGTAAAGCACTCTTTACATTTTTTCTCCGGGCACTTGATCGAAAGTTTTTAAAAGCTCAGAGAGATGTAATAAGGTCTTGTAATAAGGTCTTGTAATAAGGTCTTGTAATAAGGTCTTGTAATAAGGTCTTGTAATAAGGTCTTGTAATAAGGTCTTTGCATAGTGCCACAGCCCCCTCCACTCTGCTGGTCGTTTTTAAGCTGCATGTTTGGCACTTGGATAGGCTGCATGAATAATTCCGGGTTTTCTAAAGTATCTCGAACACTACATCCTGAGACGTATTAAACAGAAAAATCCCGCCATCCTGATGGATAGCGAGATTTGATGTCTTCTAATATTCACTTACTTCAAAAGTCAGGATCCGATCAAATAAGATGTAGTCTTTGCGGCTTTTAAAGGGGCCTTTATTGTTTTCATGCTTGTCAATTGCATACGATGCCTTTCCTGTTCCTTCTTGTTTCGCCTCATACCAGTCAATAAAAGCATTCACTTCTTGCATGCTGAGATCGTATTCCTTTTCAAGGCCGGTAGTCAGTGTCACAACAAGGATTGCACGGTTGTCCGTTGGTTGTTCAGGAGTTGGAGTCGGCTCAAAGGTTGGTTCAGGTGTTGCAGTTGGAGTGGGTTCAGGTTCAACATAATCTGGGTCTAACAACTCTCCATTAGCATCTATATCAATTGCATCAAATACAAAATTGGCAACCGATGAAGATGATTTCACGAATTTAATAGTCACTTGATGGTATCCTGGTGTCAAATTTGTTTTTTCATAAAGCAAGACTTGTGTAAGGCCTGTAGTTGCATATGCTGAAAATGTATCAGTTGCTCCATCAATGGTAATATTCATAGTATTGGATTTATCCGATCTTACCGAGCCAATTATTCTTAATTTCGAGCCCTTAAAAGTAAAGGTTACTGTTGAACCTTCAACTGTAGCAACATGGTTTGAATTATTATAGTATAGCTCCGAATCACCATAACCACTCGAAGTCCAGGCTCCCTCATAAGAAAATAGACTATTAGTATCATCATACCGACTCCAACCATTCTCAGGAGACTTCAGCTGATCACCAACTGCAGCAGCATCAGAGATTGAGGGGATTCCCAGTGAGGCTACCATTAATGCGAGAAAAAAAGCCATAATTAATTTCATTTTTTTGTAATTCTTCAAATCATGTCACTCCTCAGTCTGTTTGATTCAATTTTATACAATAAAAAATTAAAATAACAGCCTGTTTGTTTTTTCCATTTACCAGTATGTTTAAAGGTTGAAGAATACTTTTTCAATTAAACAAAATGTTATTTTCCAAATAAAAAACGCCATCCTGCTAGATGACGGTCAGTTTCTAATAAAGATGAAAAGGTTATTTTAAAGCTTTTTCATGATAATGGAAATTGCCTTAACCCATAATTAAATAAGTTTAGTTAACTCAATACCTCGATATCATTCACAGGCACAAAGTATAAACTTCTCTGGTGTCGAGTATCTCTTCACATATTCATCTCCCATTTTCGTATTCGTTCCAGACAGCTCCATTACCTCTTTATGCTGGCTGTTGTCATCCAGCGTAGTCTAGCCTTTCATTTATTCACGCTCTCATAACTTCATAAGTCAGAATGATCTGAAAAACCTGCCATCATATTGATGGCAGGCGATTAGATTAGACTAGAATAGACCAGGCAACCCGACTATGTAAAAGTTGGTTGGGCTGTCATCAAAGGAGCCATTATGTGACTTTATCATAATAGAATATTTTTTGCCTGCTTGAAGATAAACATATAGTGAAGAAGCAGTGCCTCCATATGCAAGTACATGCGCTAAAGAACTACCCCCAGGATATTCAAATATTGCCATTTCATAGAACGTTCCACTTGGAGGTTGCAACCAGATTTGTTGAACACCTGTTTTAGGCGAAACAAAATTCCAAAAGTCAATATCTGTTGGTGATTGAATCCACGAAGAGATCTCGTTTTGACTAAATTGAAATGTTGTTAGTGGCGAATTATTCGCAGGCTCAGAGAAGTCCTGATCCATTGGAGTGGCTGATGCTACAGTTGCTAGGGACAACATCAAAACAAGAGTGAGTATAATCGACTTAGCAAACTTCATTATAAAATTACCTCCTAAATATTATTTGAAGGTATGTCATAGTTGAAAGAGTTGGCCAACTTACACATATATAATACCATATTTAACATATTGTGTATATAAAAATTCTTTTTTATTTTTCATTCTTTTTGCTTAGTCCAATAGTTTTAGTCTGATTATCTTTATTCATTTAATTTGAACTCTTATGATTAATCAAACTTTAAACTTTTAAATTGTAAGGAGTGCTCCTTTAATTAACACCTCACAAAAGGGTTATGTTGCAGTTATCGATATAAACTTTTCGTTTGTAGGTAAAATAATAAAAGTCGGTCAAACATGAAAGGTTAAAAAGCCGCAACGGGAGTAACCCGAGCGGCTGTGATCATTCATTTCACACTTTATCCATTGAATGGAGTGTAATAGACTGATAGTTTATACGTATGATGTGATGCAATAAAATTTTCAGTTGACGTTCTGAGATACAATTTAGCCCCTGGAGGAACTAAGAGATTATAGAACCCCCGAACGACACCTTCTTTTGCTGCGCTGAACAATCCAGTTTCTGTTCCTGATGCATATACGATTCTACCATGTAATTCAAAACCATCAAACAGATTGAAACTTAAATTAACTGATACTAGTTGAAATTGTGGTGAGTTGTTATAGTAGACATAATAATCAACATCGGAGGCATCAGTTAATGATGACACATGCACAATTCCATGGTTAATTGGATTATGGTAGTTTTATGGTTGTCGAAATTTGTCGAAGTCTTGCATTACACCTTAGATCTGGATTTATTTGTTTTAGCTGATTGCCACAGATTTGGAGGTTGCAAAGGGAATTTCTTTTCAACCTCATTATTGTTAGGGTTTCCTTTAATTATATTGGGCTAATGTTCCAATATATCAACTGATGCAAGAATCTTTTTCTAACCGGCATAAAACTCTGAGTTCCTCTAACATAAAAGAGTCATCCATTTGGATGAACCCTGATTAGACTGTTCTTTTATAGCTCTACGACTGTAAATACATATTGCCCAGTGCTTGAATAATCCGATCCCGTTTGTCCCCTAACTTGAAAATAATAGGTTATTGGAAGTGCAGTATTGTATGTAATTGTGGTGTAATCCAGCCCACCTTTACCAGCATCCCATCCCGAGGCTGTTGGAAAAAGCCCGGTACCTGCTCCAACTGCAATATGAAAATCATAATTCAAACCAGCCGGGGATTGAAGCGTTACTCTCAATTGAACTGGGCCAGTAACGGTATAAGAATACCAATCCACATCTACACTTGAATTTATGGTTGTTGACACTCCGTTAATCGGGCCATTTAATGAATATGCGGTTTGGAATGTGTCAGCCCAGCCATCATATGCATACGCAGATGAACTAGCACCAAACAACAACATGACGGACATAACTGCAGAAATGACAAGCTTTTTGCTAAATTTCTTGATCACCATTTACGGTTCACTCCTTGACATGTTTAGAAGCCGGCCAGCTATCTTTACCCTATTCTACCATATATTTCTTTGGGTATTAATGGGACCAAATAACCGTAATTTGTCGCATTAAGAGTGATGATGTCGAATAGGTGCGTTGTGCAGTTCCTGTATTGGTTTGGCACCATCAGCAGCTTTGCTATGAAGTTATAAATAGCGAAACTCCTGTTTGGAATAAAACGTATTAACAAATAAATACTTCAATGAAGGTGATGACTATGAATCATGATAATTTAACTTGTAAAGCTTGCGGTAGTAATACATTTACTAAAGGTCAAATAAGCAATGGGTACGCTAACGTAATGCCAGTCAATAAATTTTTATCTACTGGCTCCCCAGTTATATACACATTCTGCAAAACCTGCGGAGAGGTAGCCTCAATAAAAATTGCAAAACCTGAGAAATTCTGAGCCCACAAAATGGGCTTTTTCCACTTCAGTAATATCGAAGCTTAGAAGTAATATGTTCTAACAACCACTACAACGATAACAGAAAAAGGCATCGAGAGATCGAAATAAATACTATGAAGAAGACGAATCATCAGGCTACAGATTGACGAGTCGATTAAAAAGATACAACATCGGTTCCGGCAATCAAATACTTAAATAATCACTGGCACTTACGCTCATAACACGAAGAAGCTTTGTCGCAAGACAACTTCGCATCTAGAAATCCTCGGCCAAAGTTCGTCCCCAATCCGCCCCCAAAAGAAAAACTGATTACCCACTATCTCAAGTCATAATTTATTTCATTCATAAAAAAGCAAAAAATCCCTTGTTAATCAAGGGATTTGCGTTTAAGATTGTGGTGCCGAGGACGGGAATCGAACCCGTACGGTGGTCACCCACCGCAGGATTTTAAGTCCTGTGCGTCTGCCAGTTCCGCCACCCCGGCATGTGGAGATACTTGTGAACAAATGGTGGGCCCTGAGGGACTCGAACCCCCGACCAATCGGTTATGAGCCGACCGCTCTAACCAACTGAGCTAAGGGCCCTCGAAGAACGTTTATGTTAACGTTTGATCGAAGTTTTGGTTGCGGGGGCAGGATTTGAACCTGCGGCCTTCGGGTTATGAGCCCGACGAGCTACCGAGCTGCTCCACCCCGCGACATTATTCCATTCATTTCAAGCACCTTTAATGGCGACTCAATTAATATACTATAATATCCCACCAATAGTCAACACTTTTTCGGATTTTCTTGATTTTTTTATTTGCTACCCTGATTTTACAGGTTCAAGGCAAGTAACGAACACCGTATCTGCCGCTGCGAGCGCGATAGATTTCAATTTCTCGGGGGCTATCGTAACCGTATATCCACCAGTCATTTTCCATCCTGCGCTGCAGACACCCGGCTTGAAACTTGGTCTCGTACAGCCTCAGCCAATAAATCCACTTCATCGCTCATAACCTCCCGTACCCCATAACCATTCAACCAAAAGTGATGCTGCACTTATAATGCCCATATTTGCTAAATTCAAGCATGGAATTGTTACCTTAACCATACAAGGCCGTTTCCCCTGTGTCATCAAACACGGAAGAAACGGCCTTGTATGTTAAATTTACTTTGAAATGAGAACAGGCACACAAGTAGCAATGACAGCCCTTAGTGTAAGAAACTCATCACAATTGCTGTGTCAGCCCATTGTATTAGTCCACTCATTACAACTGTTGGGACAGCCCTTGTTTAAGTCACTCATAACGGCTTTTATGACAGCCTTTGTATAAGACGCACATCACAACTGCTCTGGCAGCCTACATTATAGATCACGCATTCACAGATGTCACCGCAGGCTTGAAATGACTAGTCGGCTTCTGGCGGCCTTTAACGGCCAGTAGAGATCACTAAGCCTTCTATTCGACGGTACAACCTATTTATTCAGCAGTTTCTTCCTGAACAGCCTCAGCTTCGCCAGATGCTGCTTTTAGCGCTTCCGCTTCCTTCATATTGACTTCTCCCTCAAAGGGACGTACAACACCGCCGCCATCTTCGCCCATTTCGCTTTGGCCTTGCAGAATGGCATTGCCTCTTGTTTCCCACTCTGCCATGGCCTCTGCAACGGTTTTGGAGCCGTCTCTGATGCCTTCGAACACCTGATAACCAACGTTCGTTACTTCCCAAAGTCCCGGCTTTTCGTTATAAATGTTATCCGAAGAATTTGTAGGCGGCAGTGGCGTCAACAGTGTAAACGCGTCAATATTGTAGCTCATGCCGCCGACCGGCAGAAGATATTCCTTACGCGCCACCATTTCGTAATTGCTTCTGGATTTAAGTTTTGCCCATTCCTTGCTGTTGGTGAACTTGATGAATTCCCAAGCATCGTCAGCGTTTTGCGCCTTGGCATTAATGCCCATCAGCTGGCTAAGGCCGATGTTTCCGCCTGCAGACGGGTTAGCAGGGCTTGTCGGAACCGTTACAATATCCCAATCCACCATTTGAAAATCATTGATGCTTCCCGCATTATCCGAAAAACGCTTCAGTTCATTCACATAGCTGGAATCGGAAACCATCATGGCTACTTTGCCTTGCACAAACAAATCGCCATAGAATGGATCATTTCCGCCCTCGGAGCTAATTTTTTCGTACATTTGATTCATAAACTCTTGATTCGGCACAATTTTCTCATTGTACAGGGAAACGATTTGCTCTGTTGCGTTGATCCATTGCTCGCTGTTGACCAGCATGTTTTCGGCTTTGTCATCCCAGATTTTCAACTGAAGCGCATTTGCGTAGTTTTGCACATCATTGTAGGGATCTGATGACCAGCGGTTTAGCATAAATCCAAAAGTCCGGTCAGCGCCTTCGCCGCTCGTTACCTGGCGTGCTTTGTTAAAGACTTCGCTCCATTCCATCTTATCGGTTGGAGGCTCGATATTATGGTCGGCAAAAATTTTCTTATTGTAATATAGCGCCGAAGAAGTAAAAGTTGGAGTCAGCGCAAAAATTTGATTGTCGCCAACCGCTTTGATGCCATCGATGACCGTTGGCACGTAGTCGGTTAAGTCGAATTTGTCTTGGGCAATAAGCGGATCCAGCGGCTGGAGCAAATTGTCCTGCGTAAATTTACGCAGCATGCTGTAGTCTATGACGACTACGTCAACCGGGTTGGTGCCCGTCATCATTTCTTTCATTTTTTCATAGGGGTCAGGCTGCTTTACAGGCTCTTCGGAAGTCGTACTCTGGAAGCGCTGATCTTCGTAATTGATTGCCCCTACAATTTCAAACTGGATATTGGGATGATTAAATTCAAACATGTCGGTATATTGCTGGCGGAAATACGGCTCGTTGTCCGAGCTGCTGTACAAAACGCCAATACGCAGTACACGATTTTCAGCATCCGAAGGGGTATTGCTTCCGCTGCAAGCAGCCAGAGTGCCCGTTACCATTGTCAGGGCCATACCTGTTTTCAACCATTTTGACAAACCCATATTGATCACATTATTACTTTTCATGATCGTTTCCCCCTAGAGATTTTGGCGACGAGATAATAATTTTTTCCCCGTCGAATTCCATGGATGCTTTATCTTTGATGCCTAAGGATGTCAAATATTCTTTCGGAATTTGAAGACGCCCTACGCGGTCGACGACAACATAAGCTTCGTGTACCGTTCCAAGCTTACCGCTCTGAAAAGGCAGCTCGGCTCCCCCCTCCGCAATGTTGGGGTTGCGTTTAATAAACTCCGTGCTGGTCAATCCATCCCGTATTGCCACCACCCGGTCAACCTTGCCCGCAAGCGTCATGTCATGCGTTACGATAACAATCGTTACGCCCAGTTCCTTGTTCAGCTTGCGGAAAATCCCCATAATCATATCCGATGTGGCCGTATCGACGGAACCGGTTGGTTCATCCGCCAGCAGCAGCTTTGGACGGTTGCACAGCGAGATCGCGATGGCCACCCGCTGCTGCTCGCCGCCTGACAGCTGGTGCAGCTTGTTGTTCATCCGATGGCCCAAGCCAACCCATTCCAGCAGCTGCTTGGCATACGGCCGATCCATCTTGCCGGAAAGCATCATCGGCATTTCCACATTTTCCAATGCCGTCAGGTAAGGCAGCAGGTTGCGGGCATTATTTTGCCAAATAAATCCGACGGTGTCTCTCTTGTATTTCACAAGATCCTCTTCGGAAATTTTGAGCAGATCCCACTCTCCAACGCGCACCTGTCCGGCGGAAGGGCGGTCAAGACCGCCCAGCGTGTTCAGAAGAGTCGACTTGCCGCTGCCGCTGTTGCCGATGATCGCCATCAGCTCGCCGTTTTCCACTGTCAAATTCAAGCCTTGAAGCGCAACAACCTCAAGATCATCACTTTTGTAAATCTTAACCAGGCCTTCGCAATGAATCATCTGACGTTAACTCTCCTCTCCCATTTTGACCGCTTGATGCACCCGAAGACTGCGAATGCGCATGAAGAGCAGCAGCGCTCCGACGAGCATCATGAAGCCAACTACAATAAACAGTTGATTCGTATCGCTGGCTTCAAAAACAACCCGGAACGGCGGAACCGTCTCCGCGACATTATCGGCTGTTTGCAGAAACGGAAGGAAGATCAGACTGACCCCTTTGCCAATCAAAACGCCGAGGCCAATCGCAAGGCCTGCCGTAAATACTTGCTCCAGCAGCAGCATGCCCGTCAATTGCCTGCGAGAGAGGCCCATGGCTCGCAATACGCCAAACTGAACCGAACGCCCCGACAGATTGAAGAACCAATACAGAATGTAACCGGCAAGCGTAATGACAACCGACACCAGGAAGCCCAAGCTCAGAATGCCGAATACTCCGCCTCTTGTAGGATGTTTGGATTGCGTGAGCAGCTCGCTGCGCACATCCTTAACGGATACCAGCTCAATGTTATGTTTCTGAAGCTCCTCAACAATCGGGCCTACTAAAGCATCAGGCTTCATTTTGAGCCAAACCTCATACGGAATCATCGGCAGCTGATCATAGATATAATCCAGATTCGTAATCACAAACGGCGATTTGTCCGGATATTGGCTAGGCCAATAAGGCAAAATGCCGACAATCGAGAAATCGATCATGCCGTCCGTAAAACCAACCGAAATGGTGTCCCCCAGCTTAAGCTGATACTTCTCCGCCACTCCTGTCGGAATAATCGCGGCGTGCTCATACAGCCCCAGATTAGCCAAATAGTGAAACGGATGAACGGGATACAAATCGTCGCGGAACCATGCAACCTCGGAAAAATCCTTATTGTCGATCCCGAGAATAGTTCCCTGTCCGATCGACTTGCCGGAAACAACGACATTTCCTTTTGTCTGCAGCACGCGCGCTGCGGCTTCTACGCCATCAAGCTGACGGTAGATTTCAAAAGGCGGTTCATTATAGAGGATTTTGGTAGGCACGTTGCCTTGGTTGCCTCCGCCACCGCCTCCCCCGCCGCCGGAATTTCCACCGCCGCCATTACCGCCACCCGTTCCGCCTCCGCCGGTTCCTCCGCCACCTTGGCCGCCTCCGCCTGTCGTCGGTCTGGTGACCTCGGGAGTGCCGTCCCATACGCTTTGAACAATGACGTCCGAACCGTATTTGTACAAGGTCCGTTCCGTGGAGTTCAGATCGATGGTTCTCGCCGCGGATGCGTTGTATACGCCAAGTCCAAGCGTCAGCACCAGCAGGATCATCAACGGATAATAGCCTTTGGATGAGCGGGACAGCTGCGTGAGCGTCAAATAAAGCGGCACCGGCAAAAACTTCCGGCCAAGCCAATTAAACAAACTCAGCAGCCACGGGAATACCCGCAGGAAAAACAATCCTAGCGAAAAAATCGCCAGGGCCGGCACAAAAAACAGAAACGGCTGAACATTAAGCTGATCCGTTGTCATGCCGGTTTGGAACGTCAGCATTTGCCTTTCGTTGAACATATACCAGCCATAAGCCGATGCCGCCAACAGCAGCACGTCCAGGAACCAGCGCTGCCATATCGGCTTCCGGTCGGAACGGGCAAGCTCCTGCTTATAGCTGACAATGGAGGAGCGGGCATAGATAACGGCCGGAATGACCGTTGCCAGAATAGCCAGCAGCACCGCTGCGCCGCCTGCAATCATCGCTTCCGTCGAGAAACCTACCGGAATCGACTTCCGGTTAACGAAGGAGAGGAAACCATTGGCGGAGCCGATGCTTTTGGCCATGAACCAGCCGATAAACGGCCCCGTCGCCAGCGCAATCGCTCCCAGCAGCAAACCTTCCAGCAAATAAATCCAGATGATTTGCCGAGTGCCTGCGCCGCGGCTTCGTAACACGGCAATGTCGCTTCTTTGCTTATCCAGCGACTGCCTTGCATTCATCGCGATGAAGAAAAAGACCATTGCGATCATTGGAGCTGCGAGCGTAAACAGCATCGTTTGCAGCTGCAAGCTCTGTTTTTTAAACTCTGTCAAAGTGGAGGCAAACGAAATCTCCACTCTGGTGTCTTTCAAAAGCTGGTAGAGCTCGATATTCAACCGGTTAAGCGTACGCCCTAGCGGCGACAGCTGGCTGGTCTGCACCTCCGACAAGTCAAAGGCGTAATACCAGCTTCCGTTGTGAAGCGGAATTTTGAACTTTTCGAGCAGCAGCTTCTGGAAGGTGTCGCCGCTTACGAGCAGCGTGCTAAGCTGGCCTTCCAGTCCTTGATACCAATAGGAATCCGTTGTATCAAGCGGGTTATAAGCCCCTACGATCTTGACCCGCAGCGTCAGATTCAATCCGCCGTATACGGGGTATTCAAAAATATCGCCGATATGAACATCATTGCGGAACATGGCTTCTTCAAGCATAACGGCTTCAATCAATTCTCCGTCGCCGGGATTCTCTGAAAACCATTTTCCCTGCACGATTTCAGTATGATCGGCAAGTCCTGCCATCGTCGCCAAAGCCAGCTGACGGTTGCGTCCGGCATCCACCTTGGTGGGATCCTCCGGCGTTACGTCCGCGCTGCGGATAGAGTACAGATTCAGATAGGTGTCGTAGGTAAAACCGATATCCTTCGGCACCGTTTCTTTGATGTAGCTTTCCAGAGCTGCCAATGCAGCCAGGTCTGTCGCCTGTCCCGGCGTTGATTGGTACCGCATCAGCAAGGAGCCCGCAGGCAATCCTGTGCTTTTTTCTTGAAGCGATTCCGCGACAACCCGCTTCAGCGCGCCATCCGCATACATCGGAATACTGGTCGCAAACGCTACAGCCAAAATGAGCCCCGCCAGCGTACTAAGGGTTAGCCAGCGAGTATTCCACATTTTGCGGAATAGGAATCGGAACAGCGGAATACCCATGGCTTATCGACCTACGACTTTCTGTCCAGGCTTCAGCCCCTGCAAGATTTCGACGTCGGTTGCAGTTTGTTGGCCAACCTCTACGTCAACTTCCCGTTTACCATCCTCGTCTACCACCTGCACATAGGTTCTGGAACCGATGCTGCGCAGCGCGGACGGCGGGATTACAATCGCGTTTTCCGTACGTTTCGTAATGATATTAATGGAAATAGGAGTGCCTCGATTCAACCCGGCAGGCAGATCTTTTACATCAATCAGCATAAAATCTTCAGGACGTTCCGGCTTGGTTTCCCCGCCGGTTCCGCCGCCTCCGTTATTGTTGTTATCTTCGCTTTTAATCGGAAGCTGCTTGATTTTGCCGACGAAATTGCCGACGCTGCTGATGCTGACGATGGCATCCATGCCTGGCGCCACTTTTTCCAGCTCCGTTTTTGTCAGCTTTGAGGCTGGCGTAATGAGTGACGTGTCGGCCACGATGGCAACGGGAGCGTATTTTTTAATCACATCGCCTTTTTGCACGCTGACCGAAACGATTGTGCCGGAGAATGGAGCATACAGAACTGCGTTATTGATTTCTTCCTCCATATCGGCGAGCTTCTGCCGCTTTTCCTCAAAGGCGATTTGTTTTGCTTCAAAATCCAGCGGGTCCATCTCGTCGCGTTCGCGAAGCGTCTGCTTCATGTCGTTCTCCTGTGACTTGAAGGCGATTCTCTCCAGACGAAGCGTCTTCTTCATATCCTCGACATCCAGTTCGCCGACGATATCGCCAGCTTCAACCTTATCGCCAACCTTGACGTACAATTCCTTCAGGTTTTTCCCATCCAGCGTAAAATGCATCGTTTCCTCTTCCATGGAAATCAGCTTGCCGATCACGGAAACCTTGTTTTCAAGCGTTTTGGTCGTAACCTCGTATTCCGGCCTCTTGGAAATTTGCGCCGGAACGATCTCTGGCAGCACCTCCTCTTCCTTCTCATCGGGAAGCAAGGCACATCCGCTGGTAAATGCCAGCGAAGCGCTTAACGCAACAATCATTGAACGTTTAAATAAATTTTCCGTCCACCATTTCATAGACATGGTCGGCAACCTCCAAAATCGTAGGATCATGTGTAGTCATACAAATAGAAACGTGTTCAGTGGCAATAATATTTTGAAAGACCGCCATAATTTGTGCGGACATCCCTGTATCCAGCTCCGCGGTTGGTTCATCCGCAAGCAGCAATACCGGCTTATGGGCAATCGCCTTCGCAATCGCAACGCGTTGCTGCTCGCCCCCGGAAAGCTCGAAAGGCCTGTGATGCATCCGTTTGCCCAATCCTACAAGCTCCAGGCATTCTATCACTCGGCTCTTCCATTCCGAACGCGGTTTCCCCGCCATGCGGAGAGACAGCTCGACATTTTCATAGGCTGACAACAACGGCATCAAAGCGAAGGCTTGGAAAATAAATCCCATATCCTTGCGCCGAACCAGCGTGCGCTGATCGTCATTCATTTTGCTAAAAGGCAGATCCTTGAACAGGATCTCGCCTTTGCTCGGCGTATCCAGTCCGCCCAGGCAATTAAGCAGCGTTGTTTTGCCGGAGCCGGAACGCCCCTTGAGCATGACAAGCTGCTTCTGCTTCACTTCCATCTGAATGCCTTTGAGCACATGCAGGGCATTGCCGCCGACCTGGAAAATACGCTCCACCTGGTTGACGACCAGAAGTTTGCCCTGGTTCTGGACTGCTGCTTCCTGAGCCGCAGTTTCTGTATCAACCGCTTCATCCCCGGCTCCATTGAAGCCTTCTTCGTCGGCCTGCGGTGCGGCCTCTGTCTCCACTCCTTGAGATATGGCCATCGATCTCCTCACTCCCCCCTTTGGAGTTATAAGACACTCCAAAAACTCTGTATGTATTTCATAATTCTAATCTAACATCTTAGACGGAGCTCATGTAGAAAAAGTTACATATTCCCTCAATCATTTCATCATTTTTTGAAAAAAAATCCCTTTTGCGGATTCATGCGGACTAGACGCATGGTTTCCACCGCAAAAGGGGCACTTTACTTTCCTTGTGACGGTCGTTACACATTAACCTTAAACTTCGATGTTGAGCCATTCAACTCGTTTACGATTTCGTCCAGCCTTAGCGCCGCGGCATTGATGTTGTCCATCAGAGCAAGCTGTTCTTCTGTCGCAGCCGCCACCGTTTCCGCTTTTTGCAGGTTTTGAGAAGCCGTGTGAGCGGTTTGGTCCATCGATGCGCTGACCTGCTCCGAGCTGGCCGACATTTGCTGGGCAATCGCGGAATTTTCCTGCAGCTGCTCCGCCATCCCGGCAATAGCGGCTGCGATAACATCCAGATTGCGAACAACATCCCGCACTCGTTCTCCGCCAACTTCCACCTCTCGCTGGCTTTCCCCCATATAGCGGGATGCCTGGTTGATCTCGCCCCTCGTTAACGTGATCAGCTCGTTGATTCCTTCCGCCGATTCCATGGAGCTTGCCGCCAGCTTGCGAATTTCACCGGCGACTACCGCAAAACCACGGCCCTGCTCGCCTGCTCTTGCAGCCTCAATCGAAGCGTTAAGCGATAAAATATTCGTTTGGCTCGCAAACGCAGTAATGTTTTCAACAATTTCGCCAATTTGGCGCGAACGGTTTTCCAAAGAACCAATGATGCCGGACAACGTGCCGATCGAATGGCTGATGCCGCTCATTTGCTCCACTAACCGTTCCAGCGCTTGCTGCCCTTCCTGGCTTTGGGTTGACGTTATAACGGAATGATCCGCCAGAACAGAGGTATTGGTGGCGATTCGGCTGATGCCCACGGCCATTTCCTCCATGGCCCTCGACGCCTCGTCCGCCCCCCTCGCTTGCGTCTCCGAACCGCTTGCGACCTCCTGCACATTGGCGGCGACATGTTGAGCGGCCGATGAGGATTCAGATGACGCGGACAACAGCATGGTCGAAGATTGCGACACCTCGCGCGTGCCCCGCACGATTCCCGCAATTAGCGCATTCATGCTTTCAATCATATGATCCACCGATTTGGAAATTTGCCCGATTTCGTCGGTGCCGTATTTGGTCTCGGCCGGCGCCGTCAGGTCGCCTGCCCCAACCTGGGACGTTTTGCGGACAACCGTGCGAATCGTTCTAGTGATCTGTCTAACAATGACGGCAATAATAGCGCTTAGAATCAACGTCACTAGAGCGATGGCTCCATATAACGCCATTTGGGCTTGATCCATATTTTTTTCGATTTCGTCCATGCGCTGTTTGGAATAGGCATCCACGCTTCCGCCTACCTCGTCTATGCCGCTCCGGCTTGTAAAGAAATCCTCATGAAAGCTGTCCGTAGCCGAAGGAATTCCTCCCGCTTCGACTGCCTGGAGCGCCTGCTCGCTCCATCTCGAAAAATGAACGTCGAATTGTTCAAAAATAGCTCCTGCCGATTTCCCCGAACCGGGATAAGTCAGATTCAGCAAATTTGCGCCTTCCAGAATGGTTTTGGCTTTTCCGATGTTGTCGATGGCCTGGTCACGATTCAACAACATTTCATTTTTGGCAGCTTCTTTGCCCTTTTCGTCCAATTGGCCCGACGCAATCTGCAGATAGGCGGAATAAGACTGATACATGTCCCGGTCGCCGTTCAGTACAAGCGTGTTTACCTGATTGGCAACACCGTAAATATCCCTCGCCATCGTATGGTACATATCCCGCTGCTGCTCCAATAACACAATGCTGGATACGGCGTAACAAAATATGGGGATTGCACCTATCAAAATAAGCTTCATGCGCAGTGACAATTTCATAATGGACCACCCTCTCGCTCTAGTTGGCTTGCAAGCTGTATATCGGCATTTTTGCTTCTTTTAAATATCTCTTTTTCAGCAAAAAATAAAAAAAGCCTCTGCGCCCACTTCATGCGGCACAAAGGCATCTCTGATCCTTATTAATTGATCCAATTAACGGCCGTATTGATCTGGATTTTCCTTCCAGCCTTGCAGCTTATCCAAATCACCTTCCGAAACGATTCCGCGCTTATGGGCAGTATCGATCAAGGCCGTATAATTGCTCAAAGTCTCAAGCGTAAAACCATCGTTCGCAAAGGCTTGAGCCGCTGCCGGGAACTGGTATGTAAAAATCGCCAGCACGGCTACAACCTCTGCCCCGGCTTCGCGCACGGCTTGCGCCGCCTTAAGCGAGCTGCCTCCGGTAGAGATCAAATCTTCGATAACAACCACTTTTTGGCCCGGCAAAACCCGGCCTTCGATTTGATTTTTCTTTCCGTGTCCCTTTGCTTTGTCGCGAATGTACGCCATGGGCAAATTCAGCTTCTGCGATACAAATGCCGCATGGGGAATACCTGCCGTCGACGTTCCCGCCACCACTTCAGTATCGGGGAAACGTTCCGAGATAATTGAAGCAAAACCTTCTGCGATCAAATCGCGAATTTCGGGAAAAGACATCGTCAGCCGGTTATCGCAATAAATCGGCGATTTCAGCCCGGAAGTCCATGTGAACGGTTCGCCGGGGCTTAAGGCGACAGCGCCAATGTCCAGCAGCTTTCCTGCAATTACGCCAGGCAGTTCCGATATGGTTGGTTTACTCATACGGTTGTCAACTCCTCAATTATGGATTCCATTGCTTCCCTTGGGTTTGGCGCAGCCGTAATCGGACGGCCGATCACCATATAATCAGTGCCTTGCGCGATAGCCTGCGAAGGAGTCATGATGCGGGTCTGATCGTTTAAGGCGGCACCCGTCGGACGAATGCCCGGAGTAACCGTTGCAAACTCCGTACCGCATGCCGCCTTTACGGAAATCACTTCGGCCGGCGAAGAGACGACGCCGTCCAGTCCCGAAGCTTTGGCTAGTTTCGCATAAGAAATGACCGCATCTTCAACGCTTCCGGCAATGCCGATTTCATCGTTCAACACACTACGGCTTGTACTGGTCAATTGAGTTACCGCAATAACCTTTGGCCGGTCCGCTCCGGCCGATAACGCTTGGTCTACACCTTCCAGGCAAGCCTCCATCATCGCAGAGCCGCCAGCCGCGTGGACGTTGAACATATCCACGCCAAGCGTAGTGATGCTGCCCGCGCCGCCTTTTACCGTATTGGGAATATCATGCATTTTGACATCCAGAAAGACGTAGTAGCCGCGTTTTTTCAAGCTTTCCACAAAAGCGGGTCCCGCTGCGTAAAAAAGCTGCATGCCAACCTTCATATAACACGGAATGCCACGAAGCTCGTTCAGCAGGCGCTCTGCCTCTCCGGCATTGCGGTAATCCAGCGCAACCATGATGCGTTTTGCCACTTCTTCCTTTGTCAGACTCATTCTTTTTCCCCCTTCCAGACCAAGAGCAACCCCCCTTTAATCGGCCGCCCCTAAGCCCGCTCTCTTCTTGATGTCGATAAGCGGACTTAATGAACAGTGAATGTAAGGGTGTTGCTCTTCAATCTTCCTGTTTAATTCATTTATTTCTGCGATGCTACCGGCATGGAATGGGACGAAAAGTTGATCGTCTCCAGCATCCGGAGCAATGCGCGTACGGTATCCAGGGAGGTCATGCAGACAACGCCGTTTTCAACCGCTTCGCGGCGAATACGGAAGCCGTCGCGCTCAGGCGTTTTGCCTTTAGTGAGCGTGTTGACCACAAAGTTGGCTTTGCCTTCGCGAACCAGATCCAGAATATTAGGCGAGCCTTCGCTCAGCTTGTTGACGCGGGTTACATACAGACCAGCCGCCTCAAGCGCGTCAGCCGTACCGCCAGTTGCAAAAATTTTGTAGCCGATATTGTAGAAGCCGCGCAGCAATTCCGTCGCTTCTGCTTTGTCTTTGTCCGCAACCGTCGCTACGATAGCGCCGGAATTCGGGATTTTCATACCTGCGCCGATAAGGCCTTTGAACAATGCTTTTGCGTATTGTACGTCGCGGCCCATTACTTCGCCCGTCGATTTCATTTCCGGGGTCAGCGTAGGGTCTACGCGGCGCAGCTTGGCGAAGGAGAATACCGGCACTTTGACGGAGACGTATTCGTCTTCCGGCCACAGTCCGTCTTTATGTCCCAGATCAGCCAGCTTCGTGCCCAAAATGGCTTGCGTAGCCAGATTTGCCATTGGCAGATTGGTTACTTTGCTCAAGAATGGCACGGTACGCGAGGAACGCGGGTTAACCTCGATGACGTACACTTGCTCGTTGTGGATAACAAACTGGATGTTGACCAGACCGATAACTTCCAGCTCTTTGGCGATTTTGATCGTAATGTCCACAATTTGCGCCTTGATCTCTTCGGAAAGCGATTGAGGCGGGTATACCGCGATGGAGTCGCCGGAGTGAACGCCTGCGCGCTCGACATGCTCCATAATGCCCGGGATCAACACCGTTTCGCCGTCGCAAATCGCGTCAACCTCAGCTTCTTTGCCCAGCATGTAACGGTCGATCAAAACGGGATGCTCCGGATTGATTTTAACCGCGATTTCCATGTAGCTGAGCAGCTCTTCGTCGGAGTATACGATTTCCATCGCACGACCGCCGAGTACGTAGGAAGGACGAACCAAAACGGGATACCCCAGCTTTTGCGCGGTTACTACCGCTTCGTCAACCGACGTTACCGTGCTGCCTTCCGGTTGGGCGATGTCCAGCTTGCGAAGCAAAGCTTCGAATTTTTTGCGGTCTTCCGCTGCGTCGATGCTCTCCAGGCTGGAGCCAAGGATGCGAACGCCCGCTTTAGCCAGCGGAGCTGCCAAGTTGATGGCCGTTTGCCCGCCGAACTGAACAATGACGCCGATCGGGTTTTCCTGCTCGATTACGTTCAGGACATCCTCCAGGAACAGCGGCTCGAAGTACAGCCGGTCGGAGGTGCTGAAGTCGGTGGAAACCGTCTCCGGGTTGTTGTTGATAATAACGGCTTCGTAGCCTGCTTTTTGAATCGCCCATACGGCGTGAACCGTGGAGTAGTCGAACTCGATGCCTTGGCCGATCCGGATAGGTCCGGAGCCCAGCACCAATACTTTTTGCTTGTCAGTTTCAATAACTTCATTTTCCACTTCGTACGTGGAGTAGTAATAAGGCGTCGTCGCTTCAAACTCCGCTGCGCATGTATCAACCATTTTGTAAACCGGCTTAAATCCGTTTTCCAGACGGAGCTTGCGCACTTCGTCTTCCTTCGTATGGCTGCCGTTCGGGAAGCCTTCGCTGCGGATTTCCGCAATGGAACGGTCGGAGAACCCTTTGCGTTTCGCTTCGTACAGTCTCGCCGGAGTCAAGGTCGCTTCCTTGCGCAGGGCATCCTCGAAAGCTACAATGCCTTGGATTTTGTCCAGGAACCACCAGTCGATCTTTGTAATGTCCTGCAGTTCTTGCAGGCTGTAACCTCTGCGGAAAGCATCAGCCACCAGGAACATGCGCTCGTCGTCCGGCTTCTCCAGGCGGGTGCGCAGAACCTCGTCGCTTAAGGATGCCGCATCCTTCAAGTGCAGGCGGTGCACGCCGATTTCCAGCGAGCGGACCGCTTTATGAATGGACTCTTCGAACGTACGGCCAATCGCCATAACTTCGCCTGTCGCTTTCATTTGAGTGCCCAGCTTGCGGTTGGCGTTTACGAATTTATCGAACGGCCAACGCGGAATTTTGGAAACGATGTAATCCAGCGTTGGCTCGAAGCAGGCGTAGGTTTGGCCCGTAACAGGGTTAACCAGTTCATCCAGCGTGTAGCCGACAGCAATTTTGGCTGCCATTTTGGCAATCGGGTAGCCCGTTGCTTTGGAAGCCAGCGCCGAGGAGCGGCTAACGCGCGGGTTAACTTCGATTACATAATATTGATAGCTGTGCGGATCAAGCGCAAACTGCACGTTGCAGCCGCCTTCGATGTTCAGCGCTCTAATGATTTTGAGCGATGCGGAACGCAGCATTTGATATTCGCGGTCAGACAATGTCTGCGATGGAGCAACAACGATACTGTCGCCCGTGTGAACGCCAACCGGGTCGAAGTTTTCCATGTTGCAGACCACGATGCAGTTGTCGTTGGCATCGCGCATTACTTCATATTCAACTTCCTTCATGCCGGCAATCGATTTTTCGATCAGACATTGGCTGATGGGGCTGTAGCGAATGCCGGAAGCAACGATCTCGCGCAGCTCTTCCTCATTGGCGCAAATGCCGCCGCCTGTTCCGCCCAGCGTGTAGGCAGGACGAACGATGATCGGATAACCAATGCTATTAGCGAAATTAACCGCGTCTTCAACCGTTGTTACAATTTCGCTCTCAGGTACCGGCTGCTCAAGCTCGCGCATCAGGTCGCGGAACAAATCGCGGTCCTCCGCTTTTTCGATCGCTGTCAGTTGGGTGCCCAGCAGCTTTACGTTTTCCCGTTCCAGCACGCCTGCGCGCGCCAGTTCAACCGCCATGTTCAGGCCTGTTTGTCCGCCAAGCGTTGGCAGCAAGCCGTCCGGACGCTCTTGACGGATGATTTGCGAAACGAAATCAAGCGTAATCGGCTCGATGTAAACCTTATCGGCCATATTCGTATCCGTCATGATGGTTGCAGGGTTGCTGTTGATCAGCACTACCTCGTAACCTTCTTCCTTCAAAGCCTGGCAAGCTTGAGTTCCTGCGTAGTCAAATTCCGCCGCTTGTCCGATGACAATTGGGCCGGAGCCAATCACGAGAATTTTTTTCAGTTCATTATTTCTGGGCATACTGAAGCTCTCCTTTCAACGTCTCCGACAACACGGCCTGACGAGGTTTTTGCGGGTTAGTGGCCTTGTGCTCGCGGATCATCTCCAGGAACTCGTCGAACAGATAGCTGGAATCGAACGGTCCCGGAGCCGCCTCCGGATGGTACTGCACGGAAAATGCCGGATAGCTGTCATGCTTCAGGCCTTCAATCGTTTTGTCATTGTTGTTGATATGCGTTACGGACAGCCCTGTGCCGGCAATTGTATCCTCCAGCACGGTGTAGCCGTGGTTTTGCGACGTAATATAGCAGCGGCCGGAAGACAATTCCTTCACGGGGTGGTTGCCGCCGCGATGGCCGAATTTCAGCTTGGTTGTGTCGGCTCCGCAAGCCAGAGCGAACAACTGATGGCCCAGGCAAATGCCGAAGATCGGATATTCGCCCAGCAGCTCGGAGATCATTTTGACGGCATGCGGCACGTCTTTAGGGTCCCCTGGGCCGTTGGACAGCTGAATGCCGTCAGGCACCAGGCGACGAATTTCGTCCGCAGTGGTATCATGCGGCACAACCACTACGTCGCAGCCGCGTTGCGTCAGCTCGCGCAGGATGCCGCTTTTGGCGCCAAAGTCGACCAGCACAATCCGCTCACCTTTGCCGGGGCTGGAGAAAACATGCTTGGTGGACGTGCGGGCAACTTGATCGTTCATCAAGGACGTTGCGCCAAGACGCTCTGTCAATTCTTCAACCGACTCATTGCCAGTGGTGATCAGGCCCCTCATAGTGCCATAGTGGCGAAGCTTGCGAGTCAACATGCGCGTATCGATGTCGCTGATGCCTGGAATGCCGTATTCCTTGAGCAGTTGGCCCAGCGAATATTGTGCGCGCCAGTTGCTTGGCACCGGCTCATGACGACGAACGACAAAGCCGTGAATAAACGGACGTATGCTTTCAAAATCGTCGCGCGTAATGCCGTAGTTCCCGATCAGCGGGTAAGTCATCGTTACGATCTGACCGCAGTACGAAGGATCCGACAATACCTCCTGATAACCTGTAATCCCTGTATTAAAAACCACCTCGCCTGCCATTTGCGCCTCAGCGCCAAAGGAAAGACCGGTGAACAACGTTCCGTCTTCCAGCAACAATCTTGCCTGCATTCCATTCACTCCTCTGATGTTCATTTGCTCTGTTCCGACCATACCAGCTTGCCGTCCACGATCGTGTGAACCGGCCAGCCTTGAAGCTTCCAGCCGCCAAACGGCGTGTTATTGCTCTTCGACAGGAAGGTCGACGGATCAACCTCTTTCTCGCCGTCCAAATCTACAATAGTAATATCCCCGGGAGCGCCAATCGCCAGCCTTCCCGACTCCAGCGAAAAGACTCGCGCCGGATCTTCCGTCATTCGTTTCAGAAGGAAGCCGAGACTCCACTTGCCCGTTGCGACAAACTTGGTGTAGAGCAGTGGGAACGCCGTTTCGAAACCTACGATTCCGAAAGGCGCAAGATCAACCCCGCGAGCTTTCTCCTCCGCGCTGTGAGGCGCGTGATCGGTTACGATCATGTCGATCGTGCCGTCTTCCAGTCCTTCAATCACCGCTTGCACATCTCGCGGCGTACGCAGCGGCGGGTTCATTTTCCAGTTGGCGTCATCCAGACCGGGAATGTCCTCGTCGCTGAGCACGAGATGATGGGGACAAACCTCAGCCGTTACGGAAATGCCCACCGACTTTGCCAGCCTGATGAGGCGTACGGATTGCTCTGTGCTGACGTGACATACATGGTAGTGTACGCCGGTAGCTTCAGCAAGAAGCACATCCCGGCCAACATGGATCGCTTCGGATTCATTCGGAATGCCCTTGATGCCGTGCTTGCGAGAAAACTCGCCCTCCGAAGCCCAAGCTCCTTCTACCAGTGAATCATCCTCGCAGTGGGCGATGACCGGCATATCCAGCGACTTCGCCAGCGCCATCGCGTTTTTCATCATTTGCGCATTCTGAACGCCTACCCCGTCATCGGTAAAGCCGATGGCTCCCGCTTCCTTCAGTGCTGCAAAATCCGTCAGTTCGCGTCCCAGCTCGTTTTTGGTAATTGCAGCGTAGGGCAGCACCTTGACGATGGCTTCCTTCTCTGCTTTTTCAAGCACATATCGTACCGTTTCCGGCGTATCGATCACCGGTCTTGTATTAGGCATGCAAGCGATTGTCGTAAAACCGCCCTTTGCCGCCGAACGCGATCCTGTCGCGATATCTTCCTTATGTTCAAAGCCTGGGTCTCTCAAATGGACGTGCATATCGATAAATCCCGGAGAAACCAGCTTGCCTTCGGCATTGATAACCTCGGAGCTGCCCGTATCGACCGTTTCGTTCCCATCAACGATGTTAACAATTTCTCCGTCCGCCAATTGGATGTGGCGAACTTGCAGGGTTCCTTCTTCTTCGTTCCAGACCTTGCCGTTTATGATCCATAATGACATACCGTAAATAACCTCCGATTTCATAGCGCCTCCGGCGTATTGCCGAATAACCGCTTTGATGCACTGCTGTCATGAATCGCAACGGCGCATCAGGTCAGCGCGCGTTCGATAACCGCCATCCGGATCGGCACGCCGTTTTCCATCTGGGGAAAGATGCGCGACTGTGGATGTTCAACCAGATCTCCGTCAATTTCCACGTTCCGGTTAACCGGAGCGGGGTGCATGATTATGGCATGGTTTGCTATGGATTTGGCCCGCTCGACGGTCAACCCGTATTGCTCGCGGTATTCCTCCGCCGATTTGATCATGCCGCTGTCGTGACGCTCCAGCTGGACGCGCAGCATCATCACGACGTCCGCTTTGATGGCTTCATCCATTGTAACATATGGCGCGTCAAGCTCGCGGGCTTGCATATTTTGAGGTGCGCAGAAGCTGACGTTGGCGCCAAACTTACGCAGCGCGTACAGATTGGATCTTGCTACGCGGCTGTGCAGGATGTCTCCGATAATCGATACGTTCAGGCCGGCCAGATTGCCGAACTGCTTGCGCATCGTGTACAGATCCAGCAGCGCTTGCGTAGGATGCTCGTTGTTTCCGTCGCCCGCGTTGACCAGCGGAACCTTGATGCTATCCGCAAGCTCTGCCAGCAAGCCGATTGGCTTGAGGCGGATCACGCCTACGTCAATCCCCATGGATTCCAGCGTGCGGACTGTATCGTAGATGGACTCGCCTTTTTCGACGCTGGAGGCTGCTGCCGCAAAATTGATGACTTCCGCGCCAAGCCTTTTTTCGGCTACTTCGAAGGAGAAGCGGGTACGCGTGCTGTTTTCAAAAAACATGTTAGCCGCAATTTTGCCCTGCAGCTCCTTATGAATTTTGTCAGGATGATTTTCCCAATAAGAGGCCCGATCCAGAATGCTTTCAATTTCTTCCTTGCCAAGTTCCTTAAGACCCAACAGACTGCGTTGCTTCAACTGCGTCAGCGTCATACGGCCTGCCCCCTTTGATGGATGATGATTACTTCGTCTGAATCGTCGATTTCGTGCAGCGAAACCTCGATTTGCTCTTGTCTGGAGGTGGGAACGTTTTTGCCTACAAAGTCGGGTCGGATTGGAAGCTCTCTGTGACCGCGGTCAACAAGCGCCGCCAGTTGAATGCTTTGCGGTCTGCCGCAATCCATTAACGCGTCCATCGCGGCTCGGATGGTTCGGCCCGTGTATAACACATCGTCGAAAAGAATGATAATCTTGTCTTTTACGCTGAGCGGCGATAGTCCGGTTGAAAGGGGCTCCCTGCCGGCTTTGCCGTTTCCTTCTGGCAACCGGTCATCGCGGTATCCCGTAATATCCAGCTCTTTGACCGTAACCGGCTTGCCTTCGATTTCGGCAATCCGCTCCGCTACCCTGTTCGCCAGGTAAATGCCTCTTGTTCGTATGCCTACAATGACGCAATTCTCGATGCCTTTATTCTTTTCGACAATCTCATGGGCAATACGGGTCAACGCTCTTCGTATCGCCGTTTCGTCCATGATGACCAAACGTTCTTCATCCGCCATAGCCTTATCTCCTTCCGACCTTGCTGGGTAATCCATTCATCGTTAAGGTGGTGTATTTGCGCTCATATGCGCAAAAAACTCCTTGCGGAGTCCGCAAGGAGTTTGTGATTAGTCATGAAAGAAAACGTGTTGGTCCCAACCTCTTGTCCACCTCTCCCGAAGGAAGGCGCAAACAAAGACGGTTCTCCGTTTTCACTTCACCATTTGACCATTATTCACGACACCTTGCCAGCCTCACGGGACTGATTTAAAGGTTCTGCTCTGTATCATAGGAATTATCCCACGTTCGACAAAAGATGTCAAGCGTGTTTGCCGGTATTCCTTACAGGGACAGTTTGCGAATACGATCAACGGCTTTTTCCGTATTTTCACGGCTGCCAAAGGCTGTCAGACGGAAATATCCTTGCCCGCTTTGGCCAAAGCCAACGCCTGGCGTGCCAACGATGTTGGCTTCACCCAGCAGCTTGTCGAAGAAGCTCCAGGAATCCAAGCCGCTTGGCGTTTTCAACCAAATGTACGGGGCGTTGACGCCGCCGTAAACTTCAAGGCCAATGGATGCAAGACCTTCGCGGATAATGCCGGCATTGGTCATGTAGTAGTCGACAAGCGATGCAATTTGCTCTTTGCCTTCGAGCGAATAAATGGCTGCGGCGCCGCGTTGAGTGACATAGGATACGCCGTTGAATTTCGTTGTATGGCGGCGATTCCACAGATCATTCACAAGCACCGTATTGCCAGCGGCATCGAATCCTTTGATCTCGCGAGGCACAACGGTATACGCACAGCGCACGCCGGTAAATCCGGCCGTTTTGGAGAAGCTGCGGAACTCAATCGCAACTTCCTTGGCGCCTTCGATTTCGTAGATGCTGTGCGGAACATCCTTCTCCTGAATAAAAGCTTCGTATGCGGAGTCGAACAGGATCAGGCATTTGTTTTCCCTTGCATAGTCCACCCAAACCTTCAGCTCATCCTTAGTCAGCGTCATGCCGGTCGGGTTGTTGGGGTAGCAGAGGTAAATCAAGTCAACCTTCTGGGTTGGCAGGCTAGGCTTGAATTGATTTTCAGCCGTGCATTCCAGATAAACGATATTATTGTAGCGTTTGGTGTCGGGATTAAAAGAGCCGGAACGGCCGGCCATAACGTTGGTGTCAACATATACAGGATAAACCGGGTCTTGCACGGCAACGATGGCATCGTTGCTGAAGATTTCCTGGATATTGCCGACATCGCACTTGGAGCCGTCGCTTACGAACACTTCGTTGGCAGCAAGATCGATGCCGCGCGATTTGTAGTCATTTTCGATAATGGCTTGCACCAGGAAGTCATAGCCTTGCTCCGGACCGTAACCGCGGAAGGATGCCGGTTCAGCCAGCTCGTCCACCGCCGCATGCATTGCATTCAGCACCGAGCTTGGCAAGCCGCGCGTTACATCGCCGATGCCGAGGCTGATAATTTCCGCATTGGGATTGTTTTGAATAAAAGTCGTGCGGCGTTTGGCGATTTCAGAGAATAAATAGCTGCCCTGCAGCTCCAGATAGTTTTGATTTATCGTTGTCAACTTATCTCACCTGTCCTTAATGGATCATTTGTATGGAATTAGGTTAAGAATAACCCACTTCCACCTTCAACATAATGAACAATATGAGCAAAAGTTTGCACTTATGGATTAACGTGAACGTAACGATAACATCACATGCTGGAAATCATCAGGAAGCGGCGCTTCAAAATGAAGCCGTTCCCCGCTGCGGGGATGAGTAAAACCAAGCTCTGCGGCATGAAGCGCCTGACCGTTAAGGTCAACGGTTTTGCTGCGGCCGTATACGGGATCTCCCGCCATAGGATACCCGATGTATTTCATGTGTACCCGGATCTGATGGGTTCTGCCCGTTTCCAGCTTCAGTTCTAGCAGTGTATAATCGCCAAGCCGTTCCATTACGGTAAAATGGGTCACGGCTTCCTTGCTGTTGCGATCCGTCACCGCAAACAGCTTGCGGTCTTGACTGTCTCTGCCGATGGGCGCGTCCACCGTGCCTTGGTCATGGGGCATATTGCCGTGCACAAGCGCGATATATGTCCGGCTCACGGAATGCTCCTTGAGCTGCTCCGCCAGCGAAACATGCGCCAAATCGTTTTTGGCGGCCATAAGCAGGCCCGTCGTGTCCTTATCGATCCGATGGACGATGCCGGGACGCAATACGCCGTTGATGCCGGAGAGATCCTGGCAATGGTACATAAGCGCATTAACGACCGTACCCGATGTATGGCCGGGAGCGGGGTGGACAACCATACCGCGCGGTTTGTTGATGACAATGACATCGGAGTCCTCATAAACAATATCCAGCGGGATATTCTCCGCTTCGATTTCCGGGTCTTCCGCCGCGGGTACGTCAACCTGAACCTGATCCTCATGATTCAGCTTGTAATTGGCTTTAACGATTCGGCCATTGACCGTAACCGCCCCGGATTTGATCCATTCCTGTACCTGGGTGCGCGAAATGCCTCCCGTTCCTTCCTCTTCCATCCGATCCACTATGTATTTATCGATTCGGTCGCCGATACCTTCGGCTTCCGCCCGCCATTCCAAGGGGTTGCTTCCATGTTCTGCAAACTCGTTATTCATGCTGCGCCTGCTCCTTGCCCTCTGCTTGTTTTAGTGCCTTTTTTTCCTCTCTTGCTCCCAGCAGCGTGTCCAGAAGGATCAATGCTACGCCAACGACAATGCCGGAATCCGCGATGTTGAAAATCGGGAACGTGTAGCTTCCAAAGTTAAATTGAAAAAAGTCCACCACTTCGCCAAAACGAACACGGTCGATAAAGTTGCCGATTGCGCCGCCAAGCACAAGCGCAAGCCCTGCGAGCAATATGCCTTTTCCTTTTTTGCGCATCGCCTGCATGTACCAGACCAGACCGATTAAAATAACGATGGTAATAATGATAAAAAAGGTCCGCTGCTCCTGCAGAATGCCAAAGGCGGCCCCTTTATTCCGATGCGAGGTAATCAGAAAAAAATCGCCGATGACGCTAATCGCGTCTCCCTGATTTATTTCAGTAGCTATCCATTTTTTTGTGAAAAAGTCAACAACCAGAACCGCAACAGCCAGCAGATAATAATAGAAAGAACGCATCTTATCACTCCTATGGAAATCTATGCAAAAAAGTTTGCAGCATAAGTGTAGCATACGAGCAAAGGAAGAAGCCAGTCGGCGAGGGCCGCCGGCCTTCCATGCATCCCCTTAGTGAAAGGCGCGGCAAACGCATATCCTATTAGCGGTAGTTCAAAAAGTCCAATTTCCATTTGAACATGTACTTGTAGAGGTTGCCAGCGCTTATTTTATTTTGTCTTAAGGAAGGTGCTTATATGACTAAAACTGCCGGACTTCGGATGGCATCCCTTCGCCGCAAGCTGGAGCAGGAGCGCGATGACATCAGGGAACGAATCCACAGCGGACAGCGCTTTGGCTTGTCCCAATCCATGCGCGACTGGACAGGCGAGCTTACTCCCATCGATAACCATCCAGGGGATATGGCAAGCGAATTATACGAACGGGAAAAGGATCAGACGCTCCTGGAAATGGAGCACTTGCATCTGCAACGAATCGAAGCCGCTTTGGCCGCCATGGACCGCAAAAGCTACGGGGTCTGCGCAGCATGCGGCGCTCCTATACCGCTTGAACGTCTTGAAGCCGTTCCGGACAGTCTTTATTGCGTCAAGCATGCCGAGTTGTGGGAAGCACATGCTCCCGATTCAGCCCCCATTGGCGATTTGACGCCATCCATGGGCCGTGCCGGTATTGACCGGCCTGAGCATAGCCGGCCTCAAGATGAATTTTCCTGGCAGACCGTCGAAAAATGGGGAAACTCCGATTCTCCAGCCATGTCGCAGCATCGCGAAGTGGATAATTACGATGATTTAGGCGGCGACGATGAAGAGCTGGCCGGCTGTGTGGAAACCATCGAAAGCTTTCTTGCCACCGACATTACCGGGAGGCATGTAACAATCGTCCGCAACTCCCACTACGACGACTATATGCACAGCAACGAAGGCGACCATACTCTTGAGGAATAAGGCCGCCTTTCTTCGCTGCAGCTGCCGTGAAAGGCTATTGAAATCAATAGCTTTTACCCTCCAGCTGGATTTGTACAATTTTTACAATTTCCGCAATGTAGTCCCCGATAATGGGCAAGTTAAGCGCGCCTAGCAGCTGAAGCAAATACAATATGGTTGCCGCAAAAAACGTAAACCCGATCGCAATGCCGACGCCGCGTGCTGTCCCTGCCAGCAAATTCCGCCATATCAGGCTGAATGGACGGTTAAGCAAGTCCACATATTCCGCGATGTGTGTTCTTTCCATCTCGGAAGCAATATGCTCCATTCGTCTGTTGAGAACACCCAGGGATTTCTCTAGCGTGTTCAAATCCTGAGGTTCCTCGTTTACGCCAGGCGACGCGCCGTTCCGGCCCCGCCCCCGCTTGTGGCTGCCCCGTTCGCTCATGTCAGGATTTCACCTCCAGCAACAGGAGAAGCCTGCCTCCCGCCGGCAAGGCAGCGGGGCAGGCTTCTTATCTCCATACTATATCCTTAACCCTTGATGAAAATGCCTATTTGCTTTTCACCAGCGTCTACGGTTTCCATATCTTCAACTACCCCGTATTCAACGCTTTGAAGCAGGACGTTATCGAAAAGAACATGACGGAAGGCTTCAAGAGCCGCCTTTAGCTCGGTATCCACGTTCAACACCAGATCAACCCGTTTTTCAATCGGCAAATCTTGCTTTTTGCGGTTATCCTGGACGGCGCGGATGACCTCTCTCACCCAGCCCTCTTGCTCAAGCTCCGGCGTAATATCCGTGTTCAGAGCAACCGTAACGCCGCCTGCTGATGCGGAAGCAAAGCCGCTTTTCGCTTGTTTCTCCACAAGCAGCTCCTCCAGCGGAATATTGAATACATCCTCTTCCACCGAAGTAAATACAAAGGTTCCGCCGGATACGACCGCAGCAGCAGCTTCGGGGCTAAGGCCCTTCAGCGCGGCCTGGATCGGACCAACCAGCTTGCCGTATTTTTTGCCGCCAACCTTCAAATTCAGCTTAAGCGTAAAATCAACAAAGCCGCTATCGGAATGTTGCACCGTTATTTGCTTCACGTTGATTTCGTCTTTAATGATTTCTTCGTAGTCTTCAAGAGCGAATTCGCGGTCCAGCGAAAGAATCAGCTCGGATAACGGCTGACGCGTTTTGATGGATGTTTCGTTGCGAACATTGCGCGCAAGCTCAACGATGCCTTTGGCGCTATCCATGTCGCGTTCCAGCGTTTCGTCTACAAGCGCGGAATCGCTTACCGGGAAGGTGGTCAGATGAACGCTTCCTTCGCCGCCCAAATTGCGGTAGACATCATCCGCAAGCAGCGGAGTGTACGGCGCAATCAATTTGGACAGCGTCAGCAGAACTTCGCGCAGCGTTCCGTAAGCTGCCACCTTGTCCTCGGACAAGCCGCTGCCCCAGAACCGGTCGCGCGAACGGCGGATATACCAGTTGCTCATCTCGTCGACGAATATTTCAATCGCTTTGGCCGGATTCAGGAAGTCGTTGGCTTCCAGACCTTTGGTTACCGTAACGATCAGGCTGTTCAGACGGGAGATGATCCAGCGGTCCAGCTTGTTGTCGGAAGCTTTGGCCTCATGCTCCTTATAGTTGTAACCGTCAATGGAGGCATACAGGGCATAGAAAGCATGTGTATTGACGATGGTATCGATGACTTTGGATTTCGCTTCGCTTACGATGCCTTTGGAAAACCGCTTGCTGTTCCACGGCGCGCTGTCAGCCAGTAATGCCCAGCGGAACGCGTCCGTTCCAAACTCGTTGATGATTTCCCAAGGATCGATAACGTTGCCTTTTGATTTGGACATCTTTTGTCCGTTTTCGTCCAGGATATGGCCCGTCGAGATAACGGCTTTATAAGGCGCTTTGCCGTTGTAAAGCGTCGATACGGCTAACAGGCTGAAAAACCAGCCGCGCGTTTGGTCGATGCCTTCGCAAATCATGTCCGCCGGATATTGCTCGCTGAATTGCTCCTCGTTGCCGAATGGATGATGCTGCTGGGCAAAAGGCATAGAGCCGCTGTCAAACCAGACGTCGATAACTTCCGAAGTCCGTCGCATGACCGCGCCTTCCGCAAACGGGGATTTCAGCAAAATGTCATCCACGTACGGTTTGTGAAGCTCGATATCCTCCGATACCTCGCCAACTGCGCGAGCGCGCAAATCGGCAATGCTGTCCGGCGCGTATTCTTTGCCCGTCGCCTCGCATACCCATACGTTAAGCGGCGTTCCCCAGTAGCGGTTGCGGCTGATATTCCAGTCCACCAAATCCTCCAGGAATTTGCCAAAGCGGCCTTCGCGGATATGACCGGGATACCAGTCAACGCCATTGTTGTTGGCGATCAGTTGTTCCTTCACCTTGGTCGTTTCGATAAACCAGCTCTCCGTCGCATAATAGAGCAGCGGCGATTTGCAGCGCCAGCAGAACGGATAGCTGTGCTCATAGCGCTCTTTGGAGTAGAGCAGTCCTTTTTCGCTCAGCATTTTGACGATGTCGACATCGCAGTCCTTTACGAACCGGCCAGCCAGATCGGTTACTTCGTCTACATAACGGCCGGCATTGTTAACTACGCTCAACATGCTGATGCCGTTTTGGCGGGATACCTTGTAGTCGTCTTCGCCATGCGCCGGGGCGATATGAACGATGCCCGTACCGCTGGTGTCGCTGACAAAATCGCCAGGGATCACAATGTGCCCCTTCTCGATGGCTACATAACGGAACGGAGGTTCGTAAGACTGTCCAACCAGCTCCGCGCCTTTTAACGTCGACAAAATCTCGTAATTTTCCTTCAGCACATTTTCGGCCAGCGCTTTTGCAACGATGTACACTTCGCCGTCCTTAGCCGCGCGCACGTATTCCAGCTCGGGATTAACCGCCAGCGCCACGTTTGCAGGAAGCGTCCAAGGCGTTGTCGTCCATGCCAGCACGAATTCGCCGCTGGATGCCAGCTTGAATTTGGCTGTTGCGCTCAAATCCTTGACATCCTCATATCCTTGGGCAACCTCGTGCGAGCTTAACGTCGTTTGGCAGCAAGGGCAATATGGGCTTACGCGATGTCCGCGGTACAGCAATCCTTTTTTGTGAATCGTGGACAGGATGTGCCATACACTTTCGATGTATTCATTTTTGAGCGTGATATACGGATTGTCGAGATCCGTCCAATAAGCGATTGCTTCCGTCAGCTCACGCCATTGCTTTTCGTATTCGAACACGCTGTCTTTGCATTTTTTCACGAATGCTTCAACGCCGTAGTTTTCGATTTCCTGCTTGCCGGAGATGCCAAGCTGTTTCTCCACGCCTAGCTCAACCGGCAGGCCATGCGTATCCCAGCCCGCTTTGCGCACGACGCGGTAACCCGACATTGTTTTGTAGCGGCAAATAAAGTCCTTGATGACGCGTCCCAACACGTGGCCGATATGAGGCGCTCCGTTAGCCGTTGGGGGTCCCTCGTAAAAAACGAAGTTAGGGCTGCCCTCGCGGCTTTTGATCGATTGTTTAAAAGTATCCTCTTCCTGCCATTGCTTCAATACCCGCAGTTCGCGGCTGCGCGCGCGTTCCTTGACATCTACACGTTGCATGTTGATTTCTCCCTTTCTCTTCACAAAATAAAAACCCCGCCCCTGTAAAAAGGGACGAGGCTATAGCTCGCGATACCACCCTGATTCCGCTAAAGCATTCGCAAAAAAGGCGAATACAAGCCATGCGGGGCAATCTTGCCCGGCCGGCTGCGGCACTTAGCTGCGGACAAATCATCCGCACTCCCTGTAACGGGGGATACCGTCGATGCTTACTACCTGTTCTTAAAGAAGATGTTCAAAACGTTGACTTTGGATTGCGCAACATGCCTAGTGACATAATCGACAGTTACTGAAAACCGCACTTGTTTGAACATGACTTTTATTAGGTTTCTGCATCGCTTCTCGGAGAGGATATTCCGCTAGGGTTCAAACGCCGGCTTTCAGCAATCGCCAGGCTCTCTGGGGAATGAATTCAAAGCGTACTTGTTCTCGTCATGGAAATTATGGTGTAATCCAATTGTATACGTTTAGTTATAGCGCAAGTTGCAGCCTCTTGTCAAACGCCTCTTGCGGATGTATTGACAATCGGGCAGTTCCATCAGGCAAAAGCCGGAATTTGCAGAAGTCAGCTTAACCCCTAAGCAATTCGCGGTCAGCCTCGCGGCCTTGTGAATCCAGCGAGTCCCAGCCATCCTGGGACAAAAGCTCAAGCTGAGCTTCCACCAGCGTCCGGAAACGCGCGCGGTAGATGGATGCTTGCTTTTTCAATTCCTCGACCTCAAGCGCGACCTTACGGGATTTGTTCAACGATTCGTTTACAATCCGGTCGGCATTTTTTTCTGCTTCCTTGATAATAAGCTGCGCTTCCTTCTTGGCGTTGTTTCGCACCTCGTCGGCGGCTTCCTGGGCTACGATTATTGTTTTGCTCAACGTTTCTTCGATGTTGGAGAAATGGTTCAGTCTCTCCTGAAGCCCCAGCATTCCGTTCTGGAGTTCTTTATTTTCACGAATGAGCGACTCATAATCCTTAATGACCTGATCCAAAAACTCATTCACTTCATCCTCGTCATAACCGCGCAATCTCCGAGAAAATTCCTTGTTATGTATGTCCAATGGCGTAAGCGGCATTGGCGCACCTCCTAATCACAAATTGTCTCTGGGCAGGCGATCACTGCTCCGCTCGCTATACGCCGCCAGCTTTCTGAAAGTAGAGATTCGACAGCGCCATCCCTTTTTCCTGCTGTACCGCAAAACAATTTATGCGCAAAAGCCATTATTTCCGACATATTGCCGATAAAAGTTTATTTCATCACCTTTACTCGACAAGCAGACGCGGCATTTCTTGCAAAAAAAAAGCCAAACCGCGGTGGTTGAACCACTGCCGTTTGGCTTTTGACACTACACATATCTGCCGATTTTTACCCTGACCCTGCCCTTTTTGGTAATACCGTCAACCTCGATTACTTTAAAACGGCCAAGGCCTTTAATGGATACGACATCGCCTTCATGCAATTGCTGAGACGGGTCTTCTTCCGTTTTCCAGTTCACCCTGCATCGTCCCGCTCGGATCGGCTCCACGATTTTGGTTCTGCTGATCCGGTACACATCGCTGGCAATGCCGTCGAGTCGCATGGAAGCAACCGACAGTCCTATTTCCTCCAATGTCTGTGGAACAGGCATAAGTTCGGTTAACGGCAGCACATCCGTCAGCACGGAGGAACGGTGAACCTGGCGAAGATGCACATTGAGGTAGTCCACAATCTCTTCGCATACAACAACATGAGCAAACGCCTCATGGACATGGATATCGCCGATCCGGTCTCGCTTAATGCCGAGTCCCAGCAACGCGCCCAAAAAGTCGCCATGATCCAGATCCAGTCCGGCGCCGCCGGGAGCCTCCACGCGAAGAACGGCAATGCAGGCGGATTCGCCATCCAGATTATAATAGTCGGGAGCGATCAACGCACGCTTCCGTTCCGCTTCCTGATATCCACCGTCCAGCTTTAGCGCAGCGTCAAGGTTGCGCGCAGCCAGCGTGCTCAAGATATGAGCTTGTCTGGGGTCCAAAAAATCGGTCCGCTTCAGCTCATGCAGCCGGGCGGACCGTTCCAGCCATTCCAAAGCTCTGTCGACAAACGGTTTTTCGTCGGGGTGAAAATGCTGGTAAATGGCCGTTTTCATTTTCCGCTACCTTACACCAAGCCAAACAGGAAACGAAGTACGGAACCAATGCCTAGCGAAATAAAATGAAGCGCCAGCAAGGCAACAATTGGCGACAAGTCGATTACGCCGCCGATAGGAGGAATAAACTTGCGGAAGATGCCGACATACGGCTCCACGATCCGGCCGAGCAGTTGGCCGACAAAGCTTTCACGCGCATTGGGGAACCAGGATAGAAGCACGTAACCAAAAATCAGATACCGGTAAATCTCCAAAGCAGTTGCTACAAAATTCAAAATAAACAGTTCCAACCCAAGGTCACCTCATTTTGTTGTAATCGATCTCCTCTGCCAACATTTCCGTAATGGTGCCTTGTATTTCAACCGAATCAGGCGTACACAGAAAGATATTGGGGCCAAGCTTGGAAATGCTGCCGTTTAAAGCGTACACTGTCCCGCTCAGGAAATCAACAATCCGCAAGGCCAAATCGCTGCGGACTCTTTGCAAATTGACGATTACAGCTCTGCGGTTTCTCAAATGATCCGCAATTTCCTGCGCCTCGTCATAAGAACGCGGCTCACTGAGCACCACGCGCGTATTTTTTTGCGAATGGATGCTGACCACATTGCCGCCGCTGTTTATGGCGTTGTTCTTCGAAGAGTTTCTACGGGCTTCGAAGGGCGAGGTTTCAGCTTCTTGCTCATCCGTCGTCTGAACGCGCTCACGTTCGATAATTTCCTCTTCTTCCTGCAAACCGAAAAAGTTCATAAATTTGTTCATCAGGCCCATAACTCATTCCTCCTCTTTTCCAACCAGAATGGTACCCAATCTTACCCAGGTCGCACCTTCCTCTATCGCTACTTCAAAATCATTAGACATCCCCATAGACAAATGAATCAGTTCATTTCCAAAAGGAGATTTTTGTTGAGCTTCCTGCAGCAACTCCCGCAGCGCCCGGAATACCGGTCTTGTTTCCTCAGGCTCAGCCTCGTAAGGAGCCATTGTCATCAATCCGATCGGCTTGATGGAAGGAAAAGCCTGCAAGGTGTCCAGAAAAGGCAGCAGCTCCTGCGGTTCAATTCCTTGCTTGGAGGCTTCGCCCGATACATTCACCTGAATAAAACAAGGGACCTCCAGTTGCAATGCGGACGCGCTTCTGTGGATAGCTTCCGCAAGCGACAGCCTGTCCAGGGAGTGAATGTATGTAAATTTGCCTATGACGTCCTTAGCCTTATTGGATTGCAGCGAGCCGATAAAATGCCACACGGGTTTATCCCCGGCCACATCGTCCCCGCCATTCATCGCAACCCATTTGTTTTTTGCGTCCTGCCAGCGGTTTTCGCCAAGATGCCGCAGCCCGCCTTGGAATGCTTCGCGCGCCCGCTCCAGCGATACATATTTGGTTACCGCAATGACATGAACGTCCTCCCGCCGTCTCCCGGAACGCTGGCATGCAGCTTCAATCCTGGATTCAACGTCCTGAATATGCTCTTCAATCGATTTCATCAACTTCACCTTTCCGCCATGCCTAGAAAACTGGCCATACGTCCCGTTTTGCCTCCCTCCGTCCGGTGGGAGTAAAACAAATCGCACCTGCAGCCGGTGCACCACTTGCTTAATTCGATACGGCTCGGCAAAATTCCTGCTTTTATCATAATCTGTCGGTTTATTTCTTTCAAGTTCAGCCTTGCTTTCCCATTTGGGGCAAGCTCCATGGCTTCATGGGCAGATTGCGTATCAAGCTCCATCCCTTCGATCAGCTTGGACATTTGTTCAATAACCGGTCCGTCCACTTCATAACAGCAAGCTCCAATCGCCGGCCCTACCGCCGCTATCATGTCCCCGGGAGAAGAACCGAATTCCCTTGCCATCAAATCGATGGTGCTCTGCGCAATCGCGCCCGCCGTGCCGCGCCAGCCCGCATGGGCAAGTCCGATGGCTTCTTTAACAGGATCGTAAAAATAAAGCGGAACACAATCCGCATACAGGGACGTCAGCAGCACGCCCTTTACATCCGTTACAATGGCATCGCAGCCAAGCAGCGTATCTTGCAAGGAGAATCTGCCCTTGCCTCGCTCCTCAGACGTCACCTTGACCGCTCTGGAGCCATGAACCTGCTCCCCGCAGGTCCAGGCGTCAAAGCTCCAGCCCAGCCCTTCCGCGACCAGCTGTCTGTTTTTGATGACATCGCTGTCCTCATCCCCTACATGCAGCCCCAGATTTAATGTATGCCACGGCTCTCGGCTAACGCCTCCATGTCTGCCCGTAAAACCAGCGCTGAGTCCTTGATATTGCTCCATCCAGCCATTCAATAAAAAAAGGGCGGCGTTCTGAGGCCCTTCATTCTCCTTTATTCCATCCTCTAATTGAAACGGTTCCATAGTTCCCCTCCGTCTAGCAATAAATCTAATCAAGCCCAGATCTGATTAAAGTGTACTCAATCCAAACGTCAACTTGCAAATGGGAGCGGATTCCGTATTATTCTTTTTGACATGTTTTTTAGCTTGTTCTCTAGCTTTAACCGTGAAAATCCTCGTCGTCGCTTCGCAGAGCTTTTGTCTCCTCCATTCTGACCAGCACGACGTCCGCTCCGATCTTCACGATGTTCCGCCAAGGAATGACGATTTCGGTGCCGTTGCTGCCGAACAAACCAAATACTTTTGTAAATTGCGGCACTACGATGGAATCAATGCGTCCCTGCCTTAAATCCAGCTCAAGATCGCTAATATGCCCCAGCTTTTTACCGTCCACGATATTAATGACGTCTTTGGTTTGAAAATCGGATATCTTCATAACGGCTCACCTTCGTTTCCGCCGGAGATTGGCCTCCGCAAGTTTGTATTAGTATATGAGCCGTCCGCCCAAAATGTCCCCTCGCACAAAAAACGAGCCGCAAAAAGGAGCATACGAGAAAAAAAAGACCACTGCCGCGCAAACATAACGCAGCAATGGCCTTCCTTTAGGCAACACTTGAGTTTTGGAGTGCACGCAGCCTGATTAGCTGTTGATGGATGTTGAGGATGTTGATCGGCTCTTGGATCAGCCTCATAACGGGTCAATGCACTCAGGTTTTGACATGCTTCTGCATCTGGCCGATCGCAGATTTCTCGAGCCTGGATACCTGGGCTTGGGAAATGCCGATTTCGTCGGCAACCTCCATCTGGGTTTTGCCTTCAAAAAAACGCATGGACAGAATCATTTTTTCTCTGTCGTTCAGCTTTTGCATCGCTTCCCGAAGGGCAATCTCTTCTATCCAGGAAACATCCTTGTTCCGGTCATCGCTAATTTGGTCCATCACATAGATGGGGTCGCCGCCGTCATGATAGATAGGCTCAAACAAGGAAACGGGATCCTGAATCGCATCCAGCGCAAAAACGACATCCTCTTTCGGCACATTTAACGCTTCCGATATTTCAAAAATCGTCGGCTCGCGCGAATTGCGGTTGGTCAAGCTATCTCGCACCTGAAGCGCCTTGTAGGCGATATCCCGCAGGCTTCGCGAAACCCGAATGGGGTTATTGTCCCTTAAGTAACGGCGAATTTCGCCGATGATCATCGGTACGGCATAGGTGGAAAATTTGACATTTTGGCCAAGGTCGAAATTATCGATCGCCTTCATGAGTCCGATGCAGCCAACCTGGAACAGGTCGTCCACAAACTCTCCCCTGTTGTTGAACCGCTGGATAACGCTTAGCACAAGCCGTAGATTCCCGTTGACTAATTTTTCTCTCGCCGTCCATTCCTTCCGCGTCTGCAGCGCTGTAAACAGCTCTCGCATTTCGACATTGGTCAGAACAGGCAGCTTCGCAGTATCCACTCCACAGATCTCGACTTTGTTTCGGGTCAACATCATTACCTCCCAAGGAGAAACATTAATCTACATTATCTCCCCGGGTCCTCATTTTATTCCTTTGGCTGAACCTTGCGACAACCATCGGATTCTATTTTAGCGTCATAGCGCATGACAGCCGTCCCTGTCAAATTGCGCTCTCAATTAGACCATTTTGTTGAATTCCTTGCGCAAACGCTTGATAATTCGCTTCTCGAGCCGCGAAATGTAAGACTGCGAAATGCCCAGCATATCCGCAACATCCTTTTGCGTTTTTTCCTCTCCGTCCGCAAGGCCAAAACGAAGTTCCATGATAATCCGCTCCCGTTCCGAGAGCTTGTCGAGCGCCTTGTGAAGCAGCTTGCGATCCACCTGCTCCTCGATGTTTCGGTAGATGGTGTCGTTTTCGGTGCCCAATACATCCGAAAGAAGCAGCTCGTTGCCATCCCAGTCAATGTTCAGCGGTTCGTCAAAAGAAACCTCCGTACGCGTTTTGCTATTGCGGCGCAAATACATCAAAATTTCATTTTCAATGCATCGTGACGCATAGGTAGCCAGCTTGATTTTTTTTTCGGGATCAAAAGTATTAACCGCCTTGATCAGGCCGATTGCGCCGATCGATACAAGATCTTCGATATGAATACCCGTGTTTTCAAACTTTCGGGCAATGTAAACAACCAGCCGCAAATTCCGTTCGATCAGCATCGCGCGGATTGCGGCATCGCCGGAGGGAAGCTTCTCCAGCAAATATTCCTCTTCCTCGCGGGTCAGCGGCGGCGGAAGCGCCTCGCTGCCGCCAATATAGTAGAGTTCCTCGCTTTTCAGCCCAAACAAAAATAAAACACGATAGTAATACAACTGCAGTACGAGCTTATACTTGACGAGCATTAGGCCCATCCCTCCCCGATGAATTGTGCGGATTCTTCTGTTACTGCTGTACCATTGACGGATGGATAATCGCTTGATAAGCACCGTCTGCAGCAAGCTTGCCGCCGTCCAAACCGATAAGCACCTTGCTTGTTTCATAAACTTGTCCATCGCGATTGATCTCAACGAAATCCGGCTTGACCGCCAGCATGAACTGCGAGCCGCGATTGATGCCCCGGAACGGAACCAGCCTCAGCCGGTCTTGCCATGCAAAAGGTTCTGAATCCAATCCCGCGATCAAGCGGTCAACCTGGCTGTCGCGGATTCCCTTCAGCCAAGCGGGCGGCAATTCGTTCTCCCATTTTGATGCCTCCATCACCATAACCGGCGTGCGCGTAAGCGGATCGTACAGCTGATTGCCCGTGTCGATCAATCCCCTGCATGTGCAGGTTGCAGAGCCGATCACAACGGTCACCTCGGCGATATGCTGCTGCACCAGTTCCTTTTCCCGCTTTCCTCTCAGGACGGAACGGAACAGGTATAAGCCGATGAGAAAAGCCGCGACCAAATAAAAAAGGCCCATCTTGAATTCCGCAGTTACGCTCCCGCTGACCAATGTAATCGTTCTCCACATTTCCCCCGAGCCTTGCATGGTCAAATAATAAAGTCCGATAATCGCTCCGGCCGCGACAAAATTGACGCAATAGAATGCTGCCGTTATTGCCGCAAAATGCTGCAGCGAACGAAATCCGAATGCAATCCAGAGCATAAAGAGCGAAAAAAGAACCTTGATTCCAAGCGAAAACAAAAAAGACAACTGGGGAAACAAGGTAAGCACGACGTAGCTCGCGCCAAATGCGGCAGCAACTAAAATTCGCCACTTGTTGGGGCGCAAATTTCTGACCCATGCCGTTGTCAGCAGCACAGCTCCGTCTACGAGCAGCTCTCGCAAAAACAAGATGTCAATATAAATGGCCATGTTTAGTCCTTCCTCGGTCTGGGGTAACACCGGGCATCATTCGGCACGGGAGAACGATTGAGACTAGTATAGGGTAATCCTATTTCAAAGTCTGTCTATTCATGACGGCTAAGGGCCTCTTTTTTTGTCGAGGAGGCACAAAAAAAACGCCCTCCGCATAATTGCGGAGAGCGTTAGGTCATTGTTTATTAGCGATCGCTGCGCGGTTGCTTGCGAAGGAAAGCAGGAATTTCCAGCTGATCGCTGGATACGCCAGCGCCAAAAGGCTTGACGTTAGCATTGCTTGCGGATTGCCTCGAATCCTGCTGCTCAACGGGCTGGCCCGGGCTTCTGCGCACAGGAGCGGCAGGAGCGGCCGACTTGGCTTCAAAACCAGTGGCGATAACGGTCACCTTGATTTCATCCTTCATGTCTTCTTCGATCCTGGCGCCAAAAATCATATTGACTTCCTGATCGGATGCCGATATGACAATTTCCGCCGCTTCGTTGACTTCATACAGGGACAAGTTGCTGCCGCCCGTAATGTTCATGATAACGCCGCGAGCGCCGTCAATCGACGTTTCCAGAAGCGGGCTCATGATCGCTTTGCGAGCCGCCTCCGCTGCGCGATTTTCGCCGGTAGCAACGCCAATGCCCATCAACGCGGAGCCGCGCTCCGTCATAATCGTTTTGACGTCCGCAAAGTCAAGGTTGATAAGGGCCGGTTCGGCAATCAAATCGGAAATGCCCTGAACGGCCTGACGAAGAACATTGTCCGCCTCGCGGAACGCTTCCAGCATTGGCGTCTTTTTGTCGACGATCTCGAGAAGACGGTCATTCGGAATGACGATCAGCGTATCTACCTTTTCCTTCAAGGCTTCAATGCCATGCTCCGCTTGGCTGGAACGCTTGCGGCCTTCGAAGGTAAACGGGCGCGTAACAACGCCAACCGTCAATGCACCGCATTCACGAGCGATTTCGGCGATAACCGGAGCCGCTCCCGTGCCTGTGCCGCCGCCCATGCCCGCCGTTACGAAAACCATATCGGAGCCTTTGAGCTGATTCATAATTTGCTCGCGGGATTCCTCAGCCGCTTTATGTCCGACCTCCGGGTTGGCGCCTGCGCCAAGACCGCGGGTCAGCTTGTCGCCGATTTGCAGCTTATGCTCCGATTTTGCCAGGTTTAACGCCTGGGCATCGGTATTCACCGTAATAAATTCTACGCCTTTTACTCCATTTTCAATCATTCGGTTGACGGCATTGCTGCCGCCGCCGCCAACGCCAATTACTTTTATTTGTGCAAGCTGTTCAAGCTCCAAGTCGAATTCCAACATCGTCTTGTGTCCCCCAGTCAAATAAATTCATTAAACATATTTTTGATTCGCTCAAACATACCGGGTTTGGATGTGGCTGGAGAACTCGCCTTGCGGCTTGAAGCTTTCTTCATGGCGCCGGCACCTTTTACTCCCATAAATTTCGATACGTATTGAATCATGCCAACCCCGCTGCTGTATGCGGAATCCTTCACCCCGATGTAGTCGGGCAATGCGACGCGGACAGACGATTCAAGCTCCGCCTGGGCAAGCGCGACCGTGCCCGGCAGGGCAGCCGCGCCGCCTGTCAGCACATAGCCGTTGACTTTATCGCCGTAGCCCAGCCTGCGCACTTCCTGGCGAATCAATTGGAAAATTTCCTGCATGCGCGGCTCGATGATGCTTGCGAGATCGCGCTGCGTAAACTCTTTCTCCATATTGGTGCCCATGCGCATCACTTTGAATTTGACGTCGTCCGCCGCATCGGCCGCGCTAGCGCAGCCATATTTCAATTTGAACTTTTCTGCATGCTCCGTTTGCGTACGCAAGCCGTACGCAATATCGTTCGTAACGAACTCCCCGCCAATCGGCAGGCTGGACACAGCTACCAGGCCTCCCTGCTCGAAGACCGCTATTGTGCAGGAACCGGCTCCGATATCCGCCAGCACCGTTCCGATGCTCCGCTCGTCCTTCGTAAGCGACATCATGCCCGAAGCCAGCGACAAAAGAATGACGCCGGAAATACGCAGACCCGCTTTTTCCACGCAGCGCATCAAATTATGAATCGCTGTTTTTGCTCCTGTGACAATCGTAGCTTCCACCTCAAGGCGAACGCCGATCATGCCCCTTGGATCCGAAATGCCTTCCAGTCCGTCAACCAGATATTGCTTAGGCACCAGATTGATAATTTCCCGCTCCGGCGGCAGTGCAACCACCTTGGCGGCTTGCAGGACCCGTTCAATGTCCTCTTCGCCGATTTCCCGGTCCTCATTGGATACGGCAACGACGCCATGGTTGGTTTGCAGGCCAATATGATTGCCTTGAATACCGACATAAACGTCCGATATTTGAATGCCGACCATCCGTTCCGCATGCTCCACAGCGCTGCGAATCGACTTGACGGTCTGGTCAATATCAACAATTGCTCCCTTGCGTATACCCTCTGAGTCGGCAGATCCAACTCCAATAATATTAATGGCTCCGTCATTCATTTCGCCAATAATAGCTCGAACCTTGGATGTACCGATGTCCAAACTAACGATGATGTCATTGCTGCTCAACCCGCGGCACCTCCGTTTCTTAAAAATAATAAGTGCGTTTATATAGTCGCGGTCTCTCAAGTCTATCTACATATTCAACGTGCTTAATTATTTCCCTCTTTTTTGTTTCAACATTTTTTTCAGAAATGTTTCAGAAAATGTCGAGAGGAAGCTTGTCCTGCGCCGTTACGCGGTTTATACGCATTTTCAGGCAGATAAATTGCAAGTGCGAAATTGTAGTACATAAGATTTTAACATTGTTTTAAGAGGAAAAGTAGTCACTTAGGACCCAGATTCCACATTTTCTCCCTCTTCTCCGGCAAAAGGCACATACGTATCTGCCAGAAGCATCGTAATTTTGCCAGGCTCCTGCGTTTCAATAACCGCATTTAACGCTTCGATTTTTTCGGGCAGCACGGACACGGCCGTTACGACCTCAAATTTGGTCCTCGTAAACATTCGGATCCGGTCGGGATAAGCCTTGGACGGAATAGGCGATATTTCGGATAAATCCGAAAGCTGCTTTTCCGGAATAAGCGCCAGCTGCTTGGTAAGCTCCAGCTTGACGGGATCTTCTTCCTCCCAACCGGTCAGCACCGGCTTGTTCATCAGGCCGGCACCGTCCTTGGGCGCCGCGACGCTCGTGCCGCTTGCCAGCAGTGCCGCCAGCACGCCATCCGTCGTGATCTCGAAAGCAACCACGGGATGTTCGGTTACCGTAATTTTCACAACGCCAGGAAAAATTTTGGAAACCTTTACATCTTTAACCTGAGGAAGCCCCTTGACCGCATCCCCGATAGAGCTTGACGAGGTTTGGAAAAAAGCGTCTCCTTTGGCAACCGGAATCACTCCCGCAATTTGGGCTGCGGTCGCGTATTGATTGCCCGATATTTGGATTTCCGATATTTTACTGATAGAGGAATTGAAAAAAAGCACAGCAAGCAAAGCCGCAAACAGCAGAAGCAAAACCGCAAGCAGTTTCTTGTTGCCCTTCCGCTTGCGTTCCGGTTCTCTCAGTACAGGCATTTGGGTGTTCACAGCTTGTCCATCATCTCCTCAAAACAGCGGCTTCTTCCTGCCCTAATGAATACGCAAGAGGAAGCCGAATGTTTCTATCATTCATTTCATATGATTAATTATTAGGAACGGGCGAATACCTTGAAATCGTTGCTCCGAGCCGCCTCAGCATCTCTTCGATGCGGTCGTAGCCGCGGTCGATATGATGCACCTGCTCTACCACCGTACGCCCCTGTGCCGCCAAGCCGGCAATGACAAGCGCCGCGCCCGCCCGCAGGTCCGTCGCTTCCACAGTGGCGCCGTAGAGCCTGGATACGCCTCGAATAAAGGCCGCATTCATGTCGACGCGGATATCGGCTCCCATGCGCGACAATTCATCGACATGCTTGAGCCGCCCTTCGAATATCGTTTCCTTCATGATGCTGACGCCGTCCGCCAAAGCCAGCAGCACCATGACCTGCGATTGCAGATCGGTCGGAAAGGCGGGATACGGCGAGGTTACAATCCTCTCAACGGCCCTTGGTCTTGCCGCCCCATCGACTTTTATTATATCACCGTCGATTGAGATTTGAACACCTGCGCGGCGCAGAACGTGGATAAGCGACGATAAATGGGACGGCTGCGTATCCAGCAGCGTCACAACGCCGCGTGTCGCCGCGGCAGCAACCATAATGGTGCCCGCAACGATGCGATCCGGAATAATGCCGTACTTGCAAGGCGTCAGAGACTTTACGCCTTCCACTGTAATCGTATCCGTGCCCGCCCCAATTATTTTTGCGCCCATCTCAATAAGGAATGACTGCAAATCCACAATCTCCGGCTCGCGCGCCGCATTGCTGATTGTTGTCCGTCCTTCCGCCAAAACGGCTGCCATCATAATGTTTTCCGTCGCCCCCACGCTAGGAAACGCCAGATGGATATCGCAGCCGGTCAGCTTATCGGCGCGGCAAATAATCTTGTTGCCGGTCTCCTCGATCTCAGCGCCAAGATCTTTAAGTCCCTGCAGGTGCAGGTCGATCTTCCGCTCCCCGATGGCGCAGCCGCCGGGCAAATAAACCTGCGCTTCGCCAAACCGCGACAGAAGCGGCCCCATCAGAAAAATGGAGGAGCGCATCTGTTTCATTAACGATTCCGGCACATGGGAAGTATGAAGCGACGATGTGTCCAGCGTCACTTTTCCGTCCGAATGCTCCGCTCTGCAACCCAGTTCGCGCAAAATGTTCAGCATCACATCGATATCCAGCAAATGGGGCACGCGTTCAAGTGTCGTCGCGCCTTCCGCCAGCAGACTGGCGGCCAGAATCGGCAAAGCGGCATTTTTTGCTCCTTGGATCGCTATGGTTCCTGAGAGTGGTTTCCCGCCTTCAATCACCAATTTATCCAATGTATCACCTCCGAATTACCGCTCGCCCACCGCCAATACTTCCGGCACCAGCGTGATTCCGAAAGACGGCTCGACGGTGCTTTTGGATATGGGCCATGAGGGCGAGTACCTCACCAACTCTCCTGTTTCCAGCAGAAAATCAGCATACGTGTAACAAAAATGCGCGGCGCGTCACATCCCTGGTTATTGGCGTTGCGGCGACAGCCCGCTGACCGGCCCGGAATCCCCCGCGAACTCCGGACCGCTCAATGCCAATAGCTTGAAAAAAGAACAGCTCCCGCAACTGCAGAGCCGGGATGGCGGTCACGAATATAATGTATCCTATGCCCTGCCGGAGAGTTATGTGACAATCGCCCATGGGCGCCGACTCTCCCTATCTGGAGTATCGCGATATATTCAGCAGGATGCCCAGCGCAGTCAGCAGCAGCGTCAAGGACGAGCCGCCGTAGCTGACCAGCGGCAGCGTAATGCCTGTGACCGGCATCATGCCAATCACGACGCCGATATTGATTAACACCTGAACGCCAATAATGCCCGTAATGCCAACGGCCAACAAGCTGCCAAAGGTATCCGGAGCAAAAATCGCCGCGCGAATGCCGCGCCAGATGACAACCAAAAACAGCAGAATCAGCATAGAGCCTCCAAGGAAACCGAGCTCCTCCGCCAATATGGAAAAGATAAAGTCGGTTTGCGGCTCCGGCAAATAGCTGAACTTCTGTCTGCTCATCCCAAGTCCAAGCCCTACCAGGCCGCCTGGACCAATCGCAAACAGCGACTGGATAATTTGATAGCCGCCGCCGAGCGGGTCGGACCATGGGTCCAAAAAGGAGGTGATGCGCTGAAGCCGGTAAGGCGCCGCCAAAATCAGGCCGACCAGACCGGCCACGCCAACAAGGGCGAGACCGCCCAGATGAGCGATTCTTGCGCCGGCGGTGAAGATGAGAATAAGCGAAGCGCCTACCATAACCGCTCCGGTGCCGAGATCGGGCTGCAGCATGATAAGGCCGAATGCCAGACCGACAAGACCAAGCGGCGGAAGAAGGCCTCGCGTAAAGCTCGTAATATCTCCCTGTTTCTCTGATAACCATTTTGAAAGAAACAGAATCATCGCCAGCTTCATAAATTCGGAAGGCTGAATGCCAAAGGAGCTAATGCCCAGCCAGCTTCTCGCGCCGCCGCGCACAACGCCAACGCCGGGAATAAGCACAAGCACAAGAAGCCCGAAGCAGGCAAGCAGCGCAAACGGCGCCCATCTTCTCCAGACGGAATAATGATAATTCATCGTCAGAAACAGCGCCCCGGCGCCAAGACCGGCGAACAGCAGCTGGCGCTTGACGTAATAGTAGCGGTCGCCGAATTCATGGAACGCCAGCACGGCGCTGGCGCTGTAAACCATAACCAAACCGATTGACAATATAAGTCCAATGGCTGCGAGCAGCCAAATATCCGGAGCCGAACGGGCCTTGGCCATAACGGACACACCTCTTATCCTGCTGAAGTAGGGACAAGCCCCCTACTTACAAGGTATGCGCCGATTGCTTAAAAATGATCCCTCTCTGCTCATAGGATTTAAACATATCCCAGCTTGCGCAGGCGGGAGAGAGCAAAACGATGTCGCCCGGCTCCGCCATGGAGGCGGCAAGCCCGACGGCTTCGCGCAGCGCGCTTTCGGCGTCACTTTCATCGTTCACCGTTTTGACCGACGTTAAACCCGCCAGCTCCGCCACCTTCTCCAGCTTAGCTCTGGTTTGTCCCAGGGCAACCAAGCCCTTCAGACCGCGGAACAGCGGCAGCAGGTCCATGTAGTCGGAGCCCCTGTCCAATCCGCCCGCAATAAGCACAATCGGCTTTTTCAGCGATTGAACGGACATGGTTGTCGCTGTTGAATTGGTTGCTTTGGAATCGTTGTAGTACTCTACGCCATGTTTCTCGCAAACAAACTCCAGACGATGCTCCACCGCCTTAAAGGTGCGCAGAGGTTCCGCAAGCAGCTCGGACGGAACGCCGGCTGCCAAGCAGGCCGCCGCGGCAGCCATCGCGTTAGCCGTGTTGTGGATGCCGGGTACGCCAAGCTCGCTAACAGCCGCGATCAAAACCGGCTGCGCTTCTTCGCCAGCCTGCGCCTTGCTGCCCTTTTGGGCCTGGGATGTTGCGGCTGCTCCGGCGGAAGCAGGAGCCCGATATACGATATGACGCTCCGGCTCTTCTTGTCCCGACTTGCCAGGCACGACTCCTTTTACGTAAGGAGGCTCGACATAGACGCCGGTGGAAAGCCTTTTGTACAGTGAGAACGGAAGCAAAGTGGACGTTAAGCCCTCCGCCGCCTTGCGGCAAACAGGGTCGTCCCAATTCAGCACAGCGTAATCCTCTCCATCCTGATTGGCAAACAGCTTAAGCTTGGAAGCAACATAGTCCTCCATGTCTCCGTGATAGTCAAGATGCGTCTCCGCAATATTGAGAAGCAGGGCCACCTTCGGTTTAAACGTAACAGTCCCTTTAAGCTGGAAGCTGCTGAGTTCGGCAACAATCCATTTCCAATCATTAAATTCCGTAATAGCCGCCACATCGCATAGGGGCACTCCAATGTTCCCTGCAACAATATTGGAAACCCCGGCCGTCTCAAGCAAATGTCCAACCATTGATGTTGTTGTTGTTTTGCCGTTAGAGCCAGTAATGCCGATAATGGGCGCAGAGGATAGCTGATAGGCGATTTCCACCTCCGTTACGATGTCGACGCCAAGCTCTTGCGCTCGTTTAACTGGAGGGGCGGAGTAGGGTATACCAGGATTTTTGACCAGCAGCGATGTATCCGAATCGATGAGATCGTCGGGATGGTGGCCCAATATGACAGTTATTCCGGCTTGCTCAAGCTCCTCGGCTTCGGGACACAGGTGCCGCTCCTTGAGGTCGTTGACCACAACTTCGGCCCCCATGCTCGAAAGTGCGTTGGCTACGCTGAACCCGCTTCTGGCCAATCCCAGGACGACGACCTTGCGGCCTTTGTAGGTTGATGAGTGACTCATGACGACATCCCTTTCTGATATGCATATGCTATTTCGGCTGAATGCCATATTCGACGCCGGCCATGACGCCAGTCATGCCCCGTAATGGAAAGCGAAATTTTTGAACTACCTTTAAAGCGCGAGGAGCAGGCCGAGGGCCGCCAGCAGCAAACCCACGCTCCAGAAAACCGTAACGACCTTCCACTCCGACCAGCCCACCAGCTCGAAATGATGGTGAATCGGACTCATTTTGAAAATACGTTTACCTCTCAGCTTGAAGGAGCCCACCTGCAAAATGACGGACAGCATCTCCATAACGAATACGCCGCCAATCACAATAAGCAAAAGCTCCGTTTTGGTCAAAATTGCCACCGCGGCAATGCCGCCACCGATGCCAAGCGAACCCATATCGCCCATAAACACCTTGGCGGGATGCGCGTTATAGACCAAAAAGCCGAGCACCGCTCCAACCATCGCCGCGGAGAACACCGCAGACTCATGGGAAAGCAGTTGAAGGGCGATGACCGCAAAAGCTCCAAACGCGATTGCGCTGGTGCCCGCCAGCAAGCCGTCAAGGCCGTCTGTGAAGTTGACGGCGTTGCTCGCCCCAAACAGAATGATCACAACGAAGGGATAATAAAACCAGCCCATATCGAAGCCCCATTCCGTGCCAGGGACCGAAATGACCGTGCTATGGCCCATATTATAGAGCAAAGCGCAGACGATCAGAGAAAAGATCAGCTGTCCAGCCAGCTTTTGCTTGGCTGTAAGGCCCAGTGAACGTTTGAATACGATTTTGATGTAATCGTCAAGAAATCCGACCAGTCCGAAACCGAAGGAAGCCGTTAGCAGCACCCAAAACTCCGGGGTTTTGTCCGAGAAACGAAGAAACGCCACCAGCATGGCGATCATGATGATTATGCCGCCCATCGTTGGCGTGCCGCTTTTCTTCAAATGGCTTTGAGGTCCTTCTTCACGAATCTGTTGACCGAACTTTAGCCTGCGCAGCAAGGGAATAAACAGAGGGCCTAACAAAACGGCCAGCAGGAACGCTGTTCCCGCAGAAAACAGGATAACCATCATATCCATTTCCTTATCCCTCCTCCGTCAAAGCTTGGACAACCTGCTCCATCGCCATGCCGCGGGAGCCCTTAACCAGCACCAGATCCTGTGGCTGCAGCCGCTCTCGCAACCAAACCGCCAAGTCATCCTTGCTGTCAAAATGGCGAACCAGCCCGTTAGCCGCTGCTTCAGGCAGGTTTTGCAGCGCCGCACGGTGGATATGAACCGACAGCGGGCCATAGGTCAGCAGCGCCTCCGCTTTGCCGGAGGTTACATATTCTCCGACTTCGCCGTGCATGGCAGCTTCGTCGGGTCCAAGCTCCAGCATGTCGCCAAGCACAAGCCAGCGGCGGCCGTAGCCGGATAAACCCGCCACGAGGTCGATAGCCGCGCGGGTCGAGGTTGGGCTGGCATTGTAAGCATCGTTTAACACATGGGAACCGTTAAACGCCTCAACCTTCTCCAGCCGCATGCTTGTCAGCTTCAGCGAGGCAAATCCTTCCGCTATTGCCGAAGCGGGAACACCGAAGATGCGAGCTGTGGCTATTGCAGCCAATGCATTGCTAATATTGTGGCGTCCCGGCACGGGAATGTGCAGCGAGCCAATGCTGCTGGGTTCGCCCCCTTGCAGCACCACAAAGCTGCTTCCCGTGGCGTCCAATTGAATATCTCCGGCAGTCCACAGATTGCCGCTTTCAAGACCGAAGGTGCGCAGCTGCACGCCTTCCGGCGCGCCCAACGCTTCCAGCTCTGCGGCAAGCAGCGGCTCGTCGCCGTTGTAGAGCAAGATGCCGCCTTCGGCCAGTCCGCCTTTGATTTCCAGCTTTGCTTTGGCGATGCCCGCCCTTGAGCCCAAATGCTCCATATGGGATTCGCCAATGTTGGTCACAATGGCAACATCCGGCTGAGCGATGTCGGTCAGCAGCGCAATTTCGCCAAAACCGCTCATGCCCATTTCCAGAACGGCGACCTCCGTCTCCTCGTCCATAGACAACAGGGTGAGCGGAAGTCCGATTTCATTATTCAGGTTGCCTTGCGTTTTAAGTACGCGGTATTGTGTGGAGAGAAGCGCCGCGGTCATATCTTTGGTTGTTGTTTTGCCGTTGCTGCCGGTGATGGCGACGATCCGGGCCATCAACTCGCTCCGGTATCCGGCGGCCAGCTTCTGCAGCGCCGCCAGCGTGTCCTTCACCAGCAGGAACGGCATGCCGGCCGCAACCAAATCCTCCGGCATCTCTTTACCGCGCTGCCACAACATGGCTTTTGCCCCGGCCGCCGCTGCGTCCCGGGCAAAATCATGTCCGTCAAATCTCTCTCCCACGATAGGGACAAACAGGTCTCCGCTTCCGACTGCGCGGGAATCTCTCATGATGCCCGCCAGAAGCAGATCCCTGCTTCCTCCTTTTTGCGCCGCCCCGCATAGGGACGCGATTTGTCCTGCCGTTCTTTTAATCAATGTAAAATTCCCCTTATGGCTTCCATCGCCGTTATTCGATCATCAAACGGGAACGTATGTCCGCCCACCAGCTGGTAGGTTTCATGACCTTTCCCCGCAATCAATACTACATCTCCTTGGCTTGCCATTTCAACCGCTTTTTGAATCGCTTTTCTCCGGTCCGCCACCAGCGCGTATCGCGAAAGCGAAAGTCCCGCCTGCGTCAGCCCATCTTCAATCTCCGATATAATGGCATCGGGATTTTCGCTTCGCGGATTATCGGAGGTTACGATTACGTAGTCAGAATGCTCCGCCGCTATTTTACCCATGATGGGCCGTTTAGTTCTGTCACGGTCGCCGCCGCAGCCAAAAACCGTAATTATTTTTTGGGTCGCAAACTCTCTCACCGCGCCCAGCACATTGCGCAAGCCGTCGGGCGTATGGGCATAATCCACTATCACTGAAAAAGGCTGGCCCAGATCCACTTTCTCCACACGGCCTGGAACGCCTTGAATCCTTTCCAGCGAGGCCTTGATGTCCGCAAGCGGAATGCCCTCAAGCAGCGAGGCAGCGATAGCGGCCAGCGCATTGTAGACATTAAACTTGCCCGGCATCTTGAGCGATATTGCTGCAGTTCCGCCAAACCCGTCCACCGTAAAAGAGCTGCCCTCTGCGGAGATGGCGATATCGGTCGCCCTAATATCGGCTGCATGGTGCAATCCGTACGTAATGACCTCGACAGAGGTCAACCTGCGGAAAGCGGCGGAAGCTTCGTCATCGGCATTCAAAATCGCATATGAACGTTCGTGCTCCGGCGCGCCGTAAGCATTGCCAAGCCGGGAAAAAAGCAGCCCTTTGGCTTCCGCGTATTTGTCCATCGTGCCATGATAATCCAGATGATCCTGAGTCAGATTGGTAAAAATCGCGCTGCGGAACCTGCAGCCCTTCACTCTGCCCTGCTCCAGCGCATGCGAGGAAACCTCCATTGCGCAATACTGGACGCCATCGCTCCGCATGTCTTGCAGCAGACGCTGCAGTTCATGGGATTCAGGCGTTGTGCCGGACATTGGCAGACTTTTCCCGCCATATCTCGTTTCGATCGTTCCGATCACGCCTGCGGACCGGCCGCAATCATTTAATATTTTTTCCAGCAAATAAGTAGTTGTCGTTTTTCCGTTGGTGCCTGTGACGCCGATCACCTTCACTTCAGCGCTTGGATGGCCGTATACGTAATCCGCAATAATGGAGGTTGCCAGCCTGCTGTCCTTGACAATTAATTGAGGCGTCTCCAGCTCCAGCCGCCGCTCCGTCACGATAGCCGCCGCCCCGCGCAGTACCGCTTCACGTGCAAAATCATGACCGTCTGACCGTTCTCCCTTGACGCATAAAAACAGCATGCCGGGCCGTACCGCCCTGGAATCCTTCTCCAGTCCGTCAAAATCCGTATCCCCGTTTCCGACAATCACTGCCGCAACCAACCTCTTCGCAAGCTCGCTTAGTTTCATGCCGACCAGCCCCCCTCGATTACTCTGACGGGATACTATATGCCGCCCAGAGCAATCGCGTTAATTGCCAGTATGGTCAATGCGAGTGCGTTATATCATCCTCGTCTCCCAAATAAATGCGGATCGTCGTGCCGCGGTCTACGCGTTCGCCCGCAGCAGGCGCTTGACGAATCACATATTTGCCGGAGCCGGATGAGTTCAGGTTAAAGTTCATATTCAAATCTTCGTACAGATCGGAAACCGACTTGCCAATCAGATTGGGAACAGCGACAATGGGAGTTTCGCCATACCGGTACAGCCGGTCGATCTGGCCTTCTCGACGCGGAACCTCCAAAATTTGCAGCGCATCCTCCATAATATTGCGGACGATCGGAGCAGCGACCAAACCGCCAAACTGAATGCCCTCCGGGTTGTCGACGGCAACGTAGACAACAATTTTGGGATCGTCCGCAGGGGCAAACCCCACAAAAGATACAATATGCTCGTTTGGAGAATACCGTCCGTTTATAACCTTTTGGGCTGTGCCTGTTTTTCCTCCGACGCGGTAGCCATCAATAAATGCATTGCGCCCCGTCCCTTTCGCCACAACGCTTTCCAGCGCCTCCCTCACTTTTTTGGAGGTCTCCTCGGAGATGACGGTTCTCACCGCCTCCGGCTGAATTGTTTGCACCGTTTCTCCCGTGTCCCGATTGATAAGCGCTTTGGCAACGTGCGGTTTGTAGAGTACGCCGCCGTTGATGGCGGCCGACACAGCAGTGATTTGCTGGATAGGCGTTACGGAAACACCTTGCCCGAAGGCGGTTGTCGCAAGCTCTACAGGCCCGACCTGGCTCAGCTTGAACAGGATGCCATTTTCCTCGCCGCCAACATCAATGCCCGTTTTGGAGCCAAAGCCAAACTTTTTGATGTAGCTGAACAACGTTTCCTTGCCCAGACGGTTGCCAAGCGTTACAAACCCGGGGTTGCAGGAATTTTCCACAACTTCAAGGAAGGTTTGGCTGCCGTGGCCGCCTTTTTTCCAGCAGCGCAGCCGCGCTCCGCCGATTTCAATAGCGCCGGGGTCAAAGAAGCGCTCGTTCTGCAAATCCACCTTGCCTTCCTCCAGAGCAGCCGCGAGCGTAATAATTTTGAAGGTGGAGCCCGGCTCATAGGTCATCCAGATGGGAAGGTTCCGGTTATATACTTCGGAAGCGACCTCCCGATATTTGTCCGGTTCATAGGAAGGGCGGCTAGCCATGCCCAAAATTTCGCCTGTTGTCGGGTCCATCGCGATTGCGATTGCGCTGTCCGCTTGCAATCCCGTCATAGCGCTGTCAAGCTCCCGCTCCATGACAGTCTGAACATTTTTGTCAATGGTAAGCTGCAGCGTCAATCCTTCCATTGGCTCCACGTACGTGTCGGAGGAATTCGGCATCTGGCGCCCGGCTGCATCGGACAAGAAGGACACATTGCCTTGCTTGCCGCTTAACTCGTCATCGTATTTGGCTTCAATGCCCGTCAAACCCTGGTTGTCAATGCCGGTAAAACCCAATAGATGAGCGGCAAGCCCGCCATAGGGATAAAAGCGCTTGTTGTCTTCCGCCACAACAATGCCAGGCAAGTTCAAATCACGGATTTCATCCGCTTTTTCCGGCGTCATTTTGCGTCCGCCGGGACCAAGCTGTACAATTAGTTTTTTTGTTTTAATTTTCTCCAATATCTTCTCTTGCGACATATCCAGCAGCGGCGCAAGCTTGCCCGCTACCGCCTCATGCTCTTTGACCTGAACCGGTATGGCCCATACGGTTGGCGTGGTCACGTTATAGGCAAGCTGAACACCATTGCGGTCCCATACCTCGCCGCGTTTCGCGGCATAAGGAATGTCTCTTCGCCAAGAGTTTTCCGCTCTCTCCGCAAGCTCCGATCCTTTCCATAGCTGTACGTAACCCAGCCTTGCGCATAAAGCGATAAAGGCGATGCCCGCAAGGATCATCACCAGAAACAATCTGCGTCTTACCGTAACACCGGATACCTTCATAAAGCTTCCCCCCTCCGCCCTAGGGAGCGTACGCTAACGCTCATTCCCAGCCTATTCGGGACAAGAGGGGGATAGAACAAGCCGGGGCATGGACGACGACGTCAATTTTCGCCGCCCTGAACGCCTTCCGGCACAACTGCTTGAGAATTTTCGGCCGATGAATCAGACGAGCCGCCGCCATCGGCCGGCGTACTTCCGTCGGATTGACCGCCAGCTGTCGCGCCATCACTTTGACCGTCAGTCTGATCCTGCCCGCCCTCCCCTTCACCTTCGATTACGGTTTCGGTTGGAGGCACGTAAGCATCGGAGCCTTCGGGAGGCGACAGCAAAACACGGACATAACGTTCGCCGTTTTTCTCTTCGACTTGCTGGGAGTACACATACCCTGTTCCCTCGGCAAGCAGCTTGACGCCGATTAGCGAGGTCAGCTCCAGCGCATCGCGGAGCGATACGCCGGTTAGATCCGGAATGGCCAGGTTTTGCTTTTGCTCCGTGATGAGATAAACCGCTTGAGTCGGATGGACAACGGAGCCCGCTTTCGGAATTTGGCTGATGACCGTAGAGCCGTTGCCGACCAGCTCGAAATGAAATGCCTTGGACGTCAAGTCAGACTTCGCCTGCGCAACGCCCAGATTTACCAGATCCGGCACCGTTACTACCGCTTCTTTGCCGCCCGCTTCCTTATCGGAGCTATAGTTTGGAGCTACTCCCATCTTGCGCAGGCTTTTCAGTACAATTTCTTTAAAGGCCGGGGCCGCAACTGCGCCGCCGCCGCTTACAACGGGATCATTAGGTTCGTCGACCGCAACATAAAGCACAATTTTGGGATTGTCGACCGGCGCGTATCCGATAAAGGAAACCAGGAATTTGGTGGTGGAATAACCGCCGTTGATCCATTTTTGAGCTGTACCGGTTTTACCCGCAACTCTGTAGCCTTCGATGTAGGCGTTTTTACCGCTGCCCTTTTCCTGGTCGGCTACAACCTGCTCCAAGTATTGGCTAACCTGTCTCGAAGTTTCCGCCGAGATGACCTGGCGAACCACCTTGGGCTCATGGAGCGTCGTTGTTTGCGTGACGGGGTCCGTAATGCTTTTGACCACATGGGGCTCCATCAGCTTGCCTCCGTTAGCTACCGCAGCGACAGCAGCCACCTGCTGAATCGCCGTCACGGATACGCCTTGTCCATAGGAGGCATCCGCAATTTCGCGGTTGTACCGGAAATTAACCCGACCGGCCAATTCATTCGTCAGCTCGATGCCCGTCTTGCTTCCAAAACCGAAACGGGTAAAATAATCCCTCAGCTTCTCCGCGCCAAGACGCTCAAAGCCCAGTTTAACAAAGGCAACGTTACTGGAATATTTCAGACCGTCCAGAAAAGTAATGGTTCCCCAGCCCTTCCGGTTATGGTCGCGAATGGGGCGAGGCTCGCCCGGAACCGTTATGCTGCCGGACTGATAGGGTTCATCGGGATCAAACACGCCTTCTTCCACCGCAGCGGCAAGCGTGGCGATTTTGAATGTAGAGCCGGGTTCGTACAGGGAGCCAACCGCATGGTTGAAATAATTGGCATACGGATATTTGTTGTATTCGTTCGGGTTGTAATCCGGCACGTTCGCCATCGCCAATATTTCCATCGTATTGGGGTCAGCGGCAATTGCCGTGGCGCTTTTTGGCGAATATTTGGCGACGATTTCCCTCAGCGCCTCCTCCACATAATGCTGGATATCGCTGTCGATGGTCAGTTGGATATCGCTGCCGTCCTCCGGCGCTTGGTATTCAAATTCGCCTTTGGCAAGCTGAACCCGTTTGCCGTCCTTTTCATAACGAACATAGCCGTCATGCCCCACAAGCTGCTCGTCAAAATAAGCTTCGATACCCGTTTTATTGACGCCATCCTGGCTAATATAACCAACCAGTTGGGAAGCCAGTTGATTTCGCGGGTAATAACGCTTCAGCGTCTCCTGGATGTAGATGCCGGCATCCCGCGTTTTTTTTGCTTTGCCCAGTTCATCCTTGATGAGGTCGCTCGCAGCGGTAAGCTTATCGGCTGTTTCCTTGTCGATGCCCCAGCCGCCATTGCGAATTTCGCGTTGACTATAGTAATTGCCTGCATCGTTTTTGGCAGTTACATAGGTCATGGCTTCATCTTTGGTCAAACCTAGCGTTTCCTGAAGCGCAGCTGCCACATCGTCTGCGATATCCTGTTCAAAAATCATTTTGGGATTAACCGAAACATTGTAGGCGATCGTATCCATCGCCAGCACGTTGCCGTCCCTGTCCGTAATGTTCCCCCTTTTCGCCGATAACGTCTCCGCTGCAGCCCAGCGTTCCTTCGCTTTTTCAAACCAGTAATCGTCCACAACCTGCCAATAGTAGATTCTACCAATCAAAACAAGAAAAAGGAGGGTAATGATCCCTCCAAATAATAGCGTGCGCATTCTTATCCTTTTGATCATAACCGCTCACCTATTCAGACATGACCGTTTGGCGGTCGCTGTCGCCCTTTTTAACTGTAATGCCTTTATCCAGGCTGCTTGCCATGCCTTGCGTTTCTGCCATCTTGCGGATGCGCTCGGGATCATTCAGCATCTCCACCTGCCGCTTCAAATCTGCCATCTCTACGTTCATGGTCTGCTGCTCATTCGTAAGCTGTCTGATTTGCAGGTTCATATCATAGATTTGTGCATAGCGGAAAATGATTACGCCGGCTACCACAACGCATACCAGAACGGTAAACAAGTATAGCAGTTTTTCTTGCACAGGCAAAGATTTTCGTTTAATAACTCTTTTTTTCGTTTCACGGATTTTATAATCCTGCTCCTGTTTCCGTTTGGGTTGAAGAGCCAGGTTTCCATTTATATACGCCACTGCACAATCCCCCTTGTTCTAAGTTCTGTTCAAGTTGAACAATAATAGCTCAGCGAATGGCCCGCCATGTGAATCGGCTTAACGCTTGTTTCTATTCATTGATCGACTTATCAAAATTTACAGCTTCTCCGCAACTCTCAGTTTTGCAGATCTTGCACGTTGATTCCGCTCCAGTTCTTCCTCACTTGGCACAATCGGCTTGCGGCTCACCAGCTTGAGCACTCCGTTTCTGCCGCACACGCAAATCGGAAAGTCGGGAGGACAGGTGCATTTTTCTACATAACCCGCAAAAATCGTTTTACAAATCCGGTCCTCCAGCGAGTGAAAGGTAATGACCGAAATTCTCCCCCCTGGCGCCAGACATTGAATAGCTGCCTCCAGCGCTTCCTCCTCCGCTCCAAGCTCGTCGTTGACGGCAATGCGGAGCGCCTGGAAGGAACGCCTTGCGGGATGTGGTCCAGTCCGTCTCGTTGCCGCCGGAATTGCGTTTTTCACCAGCTCGGCAAGCTCAAACGTGGTTTCGATCGGGGCAGTCGCCCTTGCTTTGACAATACTTCGCGCAATGGAGCGGGCAAATTTCTCCTCGCCGTACCGATCCAGGATGCGGGCAATATCTCGCTCCTCCCACTCATTCACAATGACGCGGGCCGTCAACTCCTCCTCGCGGTCCATTCGCATGTCGAGAGGGGCGTCATGGTTGTAGCTGAATCCCCGTTCTGCTTCATCCAGCTGCGGACTGGATACGCCAAGGTCGAACAGGAATCCGTCGACTTGCGGCACGCCGTCCTTCATGGGCACGCCGCAGCCGGCAAGCTCTTCCTTCAAATAACGAAAATTGCTCCGGACAAGCGTCACCTTGTCCATATAGGGGGCAAGCCGCTTGCGGGCGTTGTCCAGCGCCCAATCGTCCTGATCGAAAGCGATAAGCCTGCCGCCGTCTCCCAGTGAGGATACGATCAATTCGCTATGACCCGCTCCGCCAAGCGTGCAATCGACGTAAATGCCGTTTGGCTTGATGGCAAGCCCCGCCACCGTCTCCTCCAATAATACCGTTGTGTGCTGAAACACGCCTTGCAGCCTCCTTGCTGATTATGTTTGTCAAAAGTTGATATCGAAATCGGAAAGCGTTTCTGCGATTTCGTTGAATTTCTGCTCGGATTGCTCGTAGTAGCCGTCCCAAAGACTTTTGCTCCAGATCTCCATTCGACCGGATACGCCAAGCACCATGCAATCTTTGTCCAGCTTGGCATAGTCGCGCAGATGCGAAGGTATATTTACCCTTCCCTGCTTGTCGAGCTCGCATTCTGTTGCTCCGGAGAAAAAAAACCGGGTAAAGGCGCGGGCATCGGACTTCATAAGCGGAAGCGACTTCAGCTTTTGCTCCAGCACGCTCCATTCGCTCATGGGATAAACAAACAAGCAGTTGTCGAGGCCTCGTGTTGCAATAAAGGTTGGTCCCAGGGCTTCGCGGAATTTGGAAGGAATAATCAGACGTCCCTTCTCGTCTATACTGTGCTGATATTCGCCCAAAAACATGTCTCCGCTCCACTCCTTCCCCCCAATGCTCCACTTCACTCCACTTTCCTCCACCTGATAACACTATTTCGCCACATAAAATAAAAATCCTGCTTTAATAAGCAGGATTTTTAGAAAATTAATTTATGAGGTTAATAGTTGGATGTTATTACATCTTTATGGAATAAGCACCCAAATTAATGCTCGTTCCAGCTGTCCAGGTAGGCAACTTGCTGAGGGGTCAAGCTGTCGATGCCGAACCCAAGCGATTCAAGCTTCAGGCGGGCAACCTCCTGATCCAGCTCGTACGGCACGTTTACAACCTTGCTGCCGATTGCTTGGTATTGTTCGTTGACATATTTAAGCGACATCGCTTGCAGCGCAAAAGTCATATCCATAATTTCAGCCGGGTGGCCGTCGCCAGCGGCGAGGTTGACCAGGCGGCCTTCCGCAAGCAGATACAGGCTCCGTCCGTCTTTCAGCTGATACTCTTCAATATTGCGGCGAACGACGCGTTTCCCTGTGGACATTGCTTCCAGTTCAACTTTGTTCACTTCAACATCGAAGTGGCCCGCATTGGACAGAAGCGCGCCGTCTTTCATTACCTCGTAATGCTTGCCGGTAATGACATCGCGGTTGCCCGTGACGGTTACGAACAGATCACCCAGCTTGGCCGCTTCCAGCATTGGCATAACAGCAAAACCATCCATATAAGCTTCAACGGCTTTGATTGCATCAATTTCCGTTACAATAACATTGGCGCCAAGTCCTTTGGCCCGCATCGCAACGCCCTTTCCGCACCAGCCATAGCCAACAACAACAACCGTTTTGCCTGCAACAACCAGATTGGTTGTCCGGTTAATGCCGTCGAATACGGATTGGCCGGTACCATAGCGGTTGTCGAACAAATATTTGCAATAAGCATCGTTTACGGCAACCATCGGGAATCCAAGAGCGCCTTCCTTCTCCAGCGCCTTCAGACGGATGACGCCAGTTGTGGTTTCTTCCGCGCCGCCGCGCAAATTGACCGCATGCTCCTTGCTTTCGGAATGAAGCAGAGTAACCAGGTCTCCGCCGTCATCGATCAGCAGGTCCGGCTTGCATTCCAGCGCCTTCATGTTCAACTGCTTGAACTCTTCCGGCGTCGGGTCGTATTTGGCGAAAACGGTAATGCCGTCTTCAACCAAAGCCGCGCATACATCGTCCTGCGTAGACAACGGGTTGCTGCCTGTAATCGTTACTTCCGCGCCGCCGGCTTGAACGACTTTAGCCAGGTAAGCCGTTTTGGCTTCCAAATGCAGCGAGATCGCAACTTTCAGTCCTTTAAACGGAAGTTCGTCCTGAAATTGCTTTTTGATTTCATTCAGAACTGGCATATGGGCGCTCGCCCAAGCGATTTTCAAATGTCCTTCCGGCGCCAGCGCCAAATCCTTAATGATGCTATTTTCTTTGCTTGTCAATTCAATCGCCTCCAGTTAGTGGGGTATCTTTAAACGCCAAGACACTCCCTAGTTGTACTTACAAATATACGACTTCGTGTCCGCCTGTCAGGCGATATGGAGCAGCAAGCAGCTTGGTCAGCCAATCATCGCCATAGCGGTTCCAATAAGCAGCCATGCTCAACACGCGTTCCTGCAGCTTTCCGTTTGGCGCAAGCGACAATCGAACCCGGTCAAGCTGGCGGGTGGCGGCTTCAAACTGCTTGTTGTGCGCATCAATTGTTTTGCCTTCCATGTAATTGATTTGCTCCACGATTTTGGCCAGATTGGTTTCGCCCAGTTTGGCCAAACCCGGCTGAATGGATGCCGCAAGCTCCAGCAGCTGGCTGTATTGGTCCGTAAAACTAGCTCTAACTGCCTCAAAACGATCCTCCAGGGAGAGATTATCCTGACGCTTAAGCCATTCGTCCTTGCGCTCCTGAAATCTCTCCACAACATCGGAAAACGTCAGCTCGTATTTATCCATGTTTTTGGCGATGACGCCTTCAACCAGCGTATACGACATACGAGGCGTGATGATCGGCATCTCCATACCCAACTGCTTGAATGCGCCGGCTGTTAAAGCCCAATACGCAATTTCGCCTGGACCCAGCACGGTCGATAATACAGGCAGTAAATAGTCCTGCATAAGCGGCCGTGTCATGACGTTATTGCTTAACTGCCAAGGCTCGCGGTCCGCCAGCTCCAGTAATTCCTCCAACGTCCAGCTGTCGCTTTCCTTGCGGTCCTGAAACTTGCCGTCTTTTTTGAACAGAAGAAGCCTTTCATCCCCGCGCTCTTTATGGAAAAGAAACAGATTGGCGCCGCCGGGGTTCACATCCGCTTGCAGCGTATAACCCAGGGATTGAACGTGGCGAGCCGCTTCCAAATAGGATTCTTCCAACTCGTCATTGCGTTCCAGCAGCTTGCGGAACATGCCGGATTCAAGCTCCCGGATACTGCGGTCGTCAGCGTCCAGCAGCACAAGCCCTTCCTTCGAAAACAGATGCAGCATCAGCCGCGCGAACATATCCGATAAGGAGCCGGCATCCTGCGCCAGTCCTCTCAACTTTTCCAATATATGCGGTTTGAACTCGGAATGCGGCAACGCCGCTTCCAATTCCGCAATAACGGACTCCCATTGATCGTGATCCAGCTTTGTCCGGCTGACGGAAGTCCTCGGCCCTTCGGGGCGCGAAACCGCCAGCTTGCGCAGCTCTTGCTCCTGCGTCACCACAAACGTATGATTCGCTTCGTCCCAATCATGGTCTTCTCCCGCTACCCAAAACACCGGAACAACCGGAGCGCCCAGCTTTTTGGACGCTTCCCGTGCCGCTCCGATGATGGACACCGCTTTATGAACCACAAGCAGCGGTCCGGTCCATAATCCAGCCTGCTGTCCTCCAACGACGACCGGAGCGCCTTCCGCAATGGCATTAATCGCCTTCAACGTTTCTTCGGAAGCGCCATGATGCATATTGTAGCGCCTCAGGACATCTCCCAGCGCGGATGCATCCACCCGACTTGCGCCGGATGCCTTCAATCTATTAAACCGCCGCTCCCAATCCCCCGCATTTCCGGGGTGGTAGCCAATCCATGCAGCCAGTCTTTCATCCGACCGATCCACATAAGCCTTTGTCAAAGGCTGCGCAATTGGCGGTTGGTACGTATCTGTTGCTGTCATTCTGCCATCGCCCTCACCTTCGTCATATCCGCCTTCTATCGTGATTGTTCATAATTTGCCAAAAAGTAACGCCAAAGTCATTGTACAGGAATTCCCGACATTCCGTCAAAGCAAAAACGCCTCCGATTAACCGGAGGCGTTTCTCAAAATGCAATTACAACGGATTTCCCGATCATCACAAGCATCAGCAGTATGTACAAAACCGAGGTAAGAAAAAACGTAATCCGCCACACGGCCCGAAAAATGCGTTTGGCGTTGACCGCTCCCCGTTTGCGGAATTGGGCGTTGCCGAGCAATCCGCCGCCTAGCAGCATCGCCAGCAAAATGCCGTAAAATCCAAAGTTAGTATTAAACATGAGTACAAATAACGCGCCAACGCATGGGATCAGAAAAGCGGTGGAAACGTCCATCGCCATCAGAAGCGCTTTCTTGCGATCTTGTATGTAAGCGCCATAGCCAAAAAATACAATTGCAAACGGCAGAAGGGGTATGATTGCGAGTGCGGCGTAAATGGATTTGAAAATATCCCAAATCGCGCCCATGTTCCTTCACTCCTTTCTGTCAGGACATTGCGGCTAATGCCGCTATGAGGTCGGTAACCGCACGATTGAGCGGCGCCGGCTTACCGTATTGATTGCCGAGCGAAAGAATTGCTCCATTAATGGATTGAATTTCCGTCTCCTTGCCATTGCGGACATCGCTAAGCATGGAAGAAATATTTTGTGACGTGTTGCCGCAAACCGCCAATAGCTCTTCCCAGGCTTTAGGCCTGGCTTCCATTCCTGCCGCAATGAGGATCTCCTGGCTTTCGGCATGCAGCCCCTTCATCAGCTCCAGCCTTCGGGTATGCTTTGGCAATTCCCCGTTCGAGACATCGAACAAAGCCGTCAATGGATTAATAACAGAATTGATCAGCAATTTATGGAAAATGCGGTTATGAATTTCATTCGACAGAAACGAGGAAAATCCTGCCTTGCACAGCGCATCCAGCAACATTTTTTGTTGATTATCGCAAGGATTCGCCCCGATCTGCCCATTTTCGGGGGAATCTCCGATCCAGATGCCTCCATTTCCGGTATGCAAGACTTCATTCAATCCCGTTCGTCTTGCTCCTTCCGCCGTAACAGCAGCATAAACCGGAATTTTACCATCCGTTGCATCCACTATTTTTTGCAAATGGCCAATTCCGTTCTGAAGACACAAGATCCCTGCCCGGCCGCCCGCCCGCTCTCCAAAGAGCCGAAGGGATTTCAACAGCTCGTCCCCCAGATGGGTTTGTTTGACAGTCAGCAGCAGCCAATGAAACCGGCCGTTTTCGTCGCCGTTCCCAGAACCTATCTCCCCTATATCAAAAGCGGGAAACGAATTGTCGTTACCGTACATTGCCCCCAAACCGCTTCCATGTCTGCCGGAGCTGCTCTGAAAAGCCAATTCATCCATCCACGCGCCATTCACCCTGGCTATATGAACCATGTGGCCGCTTTCACTCGCCTCCTGCAGTCTGATGCCTTCCCTATTTAATAATTCAGCCTGTTCCCGCGTTCTTGTCCACACCGTCACCAGGCTTCCGCCCAATGCCATTCGGGACCCAAGCAGCAATCCGATTGCTCCGCCGCCCATGATATGGATTCTCAACATTTTCAACTCCTTCCGCTAGAGCGAGTATGCAAACCTTTGTTCCGTATTATACCGTGCCTCCAACGATCGTGAAAAGCCCGCCGTTGGGTTAACGGCGGGCTTACAGCCACAAGGTGGCAACCTATTCGATACGTTCCAAGTTTCCGTTGGCATCCATTTTAAAGCGCGGCTTCGCTTCTTCTTCGTCTGTCAAAACCGTGAGTCTGCGAGCGCGATCCATAATTTGAATCAACGTCTTGTAATCGTCGTTGACCGTACGGTAATCGCTTTGCGCGCTGTTCACTTCCTGCGACAAACGGTCATTTTCCGTGCGAAGCCGGATCAACTCTTCTTCCCTGTCTTTTACATCTCTTTCAAAAGATCTGATTTGACGAGACAATTCTTGGTACGTTGTTTTCCATGTGCGCAAAAAACGAATGACCGCATCAATTGACAAACCTTCATCCAGGCTTCCGATATCGCCTTTGAATCCGCGTTCATCTTGCTCCAGCACGGCAAGCGATGACACTTGCGATGTTGCGGCAACGTTCTGCTTTCTCAAGTAGCTGCGTTTCTGCCGCTGCTGTTTGGCAATCTGGATGGCATCCTCGTAGCGTTTGCGTACGCAGCTGTTCCAGCGGAAACCGCAAGCCGCCGATGTGCGGCCAATCCGCTCTCCAACTTCTTCAAATGCGGCAAGCTGGGTGCTTCCTTCTCTAATATGGCGCAGCGTAACCTCGGCGAGAATAAGATCATCGTCCGGACTCCACGCATCTTGTCTAACTGCTGTCATGCAACAAAAACCTCCTAACGTAAAGGCGCTTACTTATCTCTATGCCCTTGGTAGAGTTCATAGAATCTATCGGATACTAAAATGTATAACCATTTTTTCGGGTGCTCATACATGAAACCAGTCTTTCTTGAACAAACTAATCTTGCAACCGGTTATAAAGATCGTTCTCGTTACTAAAAACCGGACTTTTTGGACACGAAATGAAAGGGATTGCATAAAATTATGATTTTTATCACAGTTGCTGGTTTACACTCTAATACGCAACCGTTATAATGAGGGTTAGAAAATGGCTTGAGGGGGATTATTATGGCACGCATGTATCGGGTGCTGGGCTTCTGGTGCCTAGTTATCGGGCTTATGGCTTTTGCAGGTCATATGACCGAGTTTGCGCTTCTGTTTTTTGCGCAGGCCGTCGCATTTGTATTTCTGGGCTATCTGAACTTCTCCGAAAGAACATACATATTGATGTTCTGGGGGTACATGGGGGTATCGTTTGTCGGATTTACCTATTGGTCCGTCTTCAAGCTTGGTTTGCCTTTCTAAACACACATAGAGAAAATGCCACACGGCCACAGGAGCTGTCCCGCAAGGGCAGCTCCTTTTGCTATGCGCAGGCATACTCTAAAACGCCTTCCCCCTTTTGGCGGCAACGGATATAATAGATAGGACTGGCGCATACACTAGGGGGTGTGCATAAACCCGCATAGGGGCATCTTTCACCGCCTTTCCACTCCCTGTGGAGTATGCATACATGCCCTAGCTAGCGGGAGGGAGGATTCTGTTGAAAAGCAAAATAAAGGGAAAATCCGCTGCGGCAGCGCTCCTGATCCTGCTGATGTGCGCATTATTGTCTGCCACATTGCCCGCTATGGCGGAGCCCGACGAAATCCCTGGGGACGACGATGTGCATCATATGTTGGAAAAAAGCTTGTCGCTGGCCGAAATCGACAAGGAAATGGCCCGGATTGCAGAAGAAAAGCAACAGTTGCTCGACTCTATGAGCGAAACAGATGCGGAAATGGCTGCGCAAGCGTTAAAGCTTGAGGATAAACGCGAGCAGGCCGGAAAAGTGCTGCGGACCTATTATATGGGCGAGCATGATGCATTGTTTGCCTCTCTGCTGACCTCGGATTCGTGGACTCGTTTTTTTACCATACTAGACTATATTGATCTCATCGTGTCCCATGACAAACAGATATTGGAGAAATACATAGGGGAATACCGAAGTCTTCAGGAACGGTATGCAGCGCAGGAAACCAAACAAATAGAGCTGCTGGCCATGGAGAATAAACTGAAGCTGCAGCGACAACGGGTCGTCGAGCTGGAACGCGATCTGGCGGAGCAGCTGGCGGGACGAAGCGATAGCGAGCGGATATTGCTGCTGATGAAGGAACTGAATACGTTTTGGGAGGCAGAAGGCTTGTCGGAGGTTCGGACCTATTTCAAGGCCTTGTCGTCGGCGATGGGAAATCTCCCGGAATGGGTGCAGGACAACAAGGATTTGCTGCAGATCAAAGGGTTTCAATACACAATTACCGTACCCGAGGACCGGTTGAATCAATTTCTGAGGGAACAGGATCAGGTGTTCAACGATTTTGCATTCCGCTTCGAAGAAGGGAATATTACGGCTTCCGGAAAACGGGACAATATCGAAATTGCCATTTCCGGACATTACAGTGTTCAGGACGAACCCAAAAACGGCATTATATTTCATGTCGACGAGCTGCTCTTTAACGGTTTTACGTTGCCCGATACAACCAGAGCTTCGCTCGAAAAGGAATTTGATTTGGGCTTTTATCCCGGCCTGATGATTTCATTCCTCAAAGCCAAGGAGGTCGAATTGAAGGATGGCGAGCTCATTATTCGCCTGGCGGTATCGTTATAGCGTCAGACGTCACAAAACCATCCGGAAAACGGCTCCAGTCGGATTCATGCACAACTTCAAAATCCTTCTGCCATTGCTGCCAGCGCAGAGGCCAGTCCGCATCCGGCCGGGGCACGCTCTGCTCCGGCAGCTTGGCGCTGGCGGCCTCGTACCACCAGATCGGCGGAGCCGTTGCGGTACGGGGCAACACGCCGCCGATTTCGGCGTACAGGGATGCCCTAACGGGAAGTTTGGCGGAATATTCATACGCAAGACGACCGGCGTCAGTTCCCGTTACCTCCTCAATCCACAGCATCGCTTCTGCTGCCGCCTTGCTCCTGGAGGACACAGTAAAGCTGCTGCCCCCAAGCCAGGCATACGGCAAAAACCTTTTATCGGGAAGCAGCTTTTCCTTAGCGGATTCCGGCAGCCTGGCAAATTGATCCCACGTTATCATAAAAGCTAAAGCCGCATCCTTCTCCACCTGCTCGTTTAAAACCTCTTGCGCTCCCCTTCCAGTCTCCAATAGCATCAAATGCGTAGGATCAAGCAGCTCCAGACCTTGGCGCTGCCGCCCCGTCATTCCTTCCAGATTAAGAAGCTCCTCTCCCTTTCCATAAAAGGTCATGCACCACAATATCAGCTGCCGCAACTCCTTTTTGTTGGCCTGAGCAAGGACGGAGCCTTGACTGTCGAAATTAGCCAGCGCGGCTGCTGCCTCCTGCAAGGCGGCTTCATCACGCGGCGGTTCGCTCAGCCCCGCTTTGCCTAGCAAGCCTTTGCTCCAGAATAGCAAGTCGGGATTCGCCTCTTTCGGAACCCCCCACAAGTAACCATTCCAACGCAGCGGCTCCGTTAAACCCGCCAATTGATCCGATAGCGCGTCCACGCTCATCAGACTTTCAGCCGGCTTCAAATAACCCTTTACGGCAAAGGGCAAAACCCAGCCATTATCCATCAGCATCACGTCGGGAGCCACTCCGCCCCTGCTCTGTTCCAGCCATTTGCCGTACAGCCCGGCTTCATCAGCCTCATTATGGAGATGAACGGTTATGTGGGGATATTTGGCCATAAAGCTTTCGTTATATTCCAACAGCTGAATATAGGATTCCTTTGGCAAGGAAACGTTTACATTTAATTCAACATCCTGAACCGGGAAACGTTGGCCGCTGGCGGGTATGACGGATTCCTCATCATTTAACGATTGTCCGGCATTCCAGCTGAAATCAAGTCCCCGCGTTAAAAATAAAAGCAGCAATCCAGCAAGCAGCAGCGCGCCGCCTGCAATCGGCATATATTTGCGAGAAGACACTCTGTTCTTCCTTTCCAAATCCCTTATTGCGTATAGGATATCAGGATTAGGACAATTTGTCCAAGTCGATTTGCGCAAAAAAAAGCCGTGCACGGGACTCGCGCACGGTTTCCATTCCATTTGTTATGCCGATTAGAGCAAATCCGCCGCATATTGGGCCAGCTTGGATCTTTCGCCCTTCTCCAGCGTAATATGGCCGCTAACGCTCTCTTCCTTAAACCGCTCCACCGTATGCGTTAAACCGTTGCTGACGGAGTCCAAATAAGGATGGTCGATTTGTCCCGGGTCGCCAAGCAGCACAATTTTGCTGCCTTCCCCCACGCGCGAAACAATCGTTTTGACTTCATGCCGGGTCAAATTTTGCGCCTCGTCGATGATAATAAACTGTCCCGGAATGGAACGGCCCCGGATATAGGTCAAGGCTTCAACTTGAATGCTCCCCATGCCCATCAGAATTTTGTCGATATCCCCTGCTTTTTTCGTATCAAACAAATATTCCAGGTTGTCGTAAATCGGCTGCATCCATGGGCGCAGCTTTTCTTCTTTTTCACCGGGCAGATAGCCGATATCCTTACCCATGGGCACAACCGGCCTTGCAATGAGCAGTTTTTTATATTTATGCTCATCTTCAACCTTCATCAGCCCGGCTGCCAGCGCCAGAAGCGTTTTTCCCGTACCCGCTTTACCTGAAAGCGTAACAAGCGGAATATCGTCGCTGAGCAGCAGCTCCAGCGCCATTCGCTGCTGCGCGTTGCGGGCGGTAATGCCCCACACGGGGTCATTGCTAAGGAAAAGCGGCTCCAATCGAGCGCCGTCCAGACTGACTTTAAGCAGCGCGGATTTGCTGGTCCCCATCTCGTCGCGAAGAATGACGAATTCATTGGGATACAGCGCGCTGCGCAGCTGGAGATGACCTACACTAAGAAATCGGTACGTATAAAATTCATCAATGACGGAGGGATGGACATGAAGCGTTAAGCAGCCGCCGTACAAATCGGAAAATTCCACAACCCGATCGGACAAATAATCCTGCGCTTCAAGCCCCAAAACGTCGGCTTTTATGCGAACCAACACATCCTTGCTGACAAGCACAACGCTTCGGCGTTCCTCCTCCGGCAGCTTCTCCTGCTCCAGATGGTAATTTAAAGCGACCGCCAAAATCCGGTTGTCGCTAGACATTTCTCCAAACATCTCTTGTACACGGACGAAGCTGCGGTGATTAAGCTCAACCTTAAGCACCCCGCCGCCCGGCAAGCTGATGCCTTCATGCAGGCGCCCCAGCTCTCTCATACCGTCAAGCAGCCTGGACACCGATCGGGCGTTTCGGCCAAGTTCATCTGCCAGCCTTTTTTTGGAATCAATCTCCTCAAGCACGACCGCCGGTATAATCAGCTCGTTGTCATGAAAGGAATAAAGGCTCTGAGGATCGTGCAGCAGCACATTTGTATCGAGCACGAAAATTTTTTTCATGTGAACCCTCCCGGCATCATAAATGCGTTTCATACATAGCCTTGGCTGGCGGCGGACAAACTACAGAGCATGAGCAATACAACCAATAATGAGGTGGCTTACATGTCCAAATGGATACTGGCGACGTTGACCGCTGCACTGATTCTGACGGGCTGCGGCAATGGAGCAGGCACTAATAGACCCCCGGCCGAAACACCCGCTGACAATTTTCAGGCTCAGCAGAACGAACCCGGTAAAAAACTGATTCAGGATCGCAGAGCCGTAGAGCTCCATCTGGAAGAGCTTGCGGCGAGCGTTGACGGAGTAGAAGCGGCGCATTGCGTCATAATCGGCAATACCGCTATCGTAGGACTTGACGTTGGCGGCGAGGTTGAACGTTCCCGTGTCGGGACGATTAAATACGCCGTTGCCGAAGCATTCCGCAACGATCCTTATGGCATTGACGCATTTGTGACGGCGGATCTTGATATGTCCAACCGTCTTGCCGAAATTCGGGAGGATATCGTCAATGGCCGACCTGTTGCGGGATTTGCCGAAGAGCTTGCCGATATGATTGGACGCCTTGTCCCCCAACTCCCGCGTTATCTGTCCCCTGTTCAGCCGGATCCTGATGCGATCGACCGCGTGCTTCAGCCCGTAGAAGGCCAAAGCGGGGATCGGTAAGTAAAGCTTTTGTAAAGCTCCCCAAGAGACAGAGAAAGCCTAGCGATGGTGATATCCATCGCTAGGCTTTCTTGTATGGCCTCATTTCCATTGCTGGAAACTTGTCCGTCTCTATGGGTCATGCAGATTCCTTTCTCAACACGGTTAGGCCGCTTGAACGAGAGCGTTGAGCTGAATGTTAGCTTACTTTTGACTCTCGCATCGGTCATCCGCATACCCTCCTTGGAACCCGGATTAATAAAGCAATTTTACAACTTTATTATAACCAGTATATGTGCCGCAGTCTACGGTCATTCAGCCATTTTGGAGCCTAATGCCGATTTGACTTCTTCCAGGCTGGTTTTGTCCGCGTATACATACGGGCTATCCCATACGCCATCCAAGGAAATAAATGAAATATCATCGCTGCGCACGCCAACATACGTCTCCAGCATACGCCGAATTTCCGATTCCGGCATATCCGTGTTGATATTGGCGCTTGCCGCATCAATAACAGAGCCAACCTTCGTTAATCCGCCCAGCGATATCAGCTTGTCCAGGATTGCTCCAATGACTTCGCTTTGCCGGCGGCCGCGTTCAAAGTCGCTGGATTCCTGGCCGCCACCGTTGGATTTGCGGTAACGGACAAAATCAAGCGCTTCGTCGCCATCAAGCTTTTGAAATCCGGGCTGGAGGTCAATATTTGTTCCATCCGCCCTATCGATATATTTCATACGAATATCCACATTGACGTCAACACCGCCAACGGCATCCACAACGTCCGAGAAACCTTGGAAGTTGATGCTCGCTGCATATTTAATATCGATGCCGAGAAACTTGCCAAACACGTCCCGCACCGCTTTTTTGCCGGCAAGATCGGCATCTTCGCGATCTTTGCCTTCCTTGCGGGCTGCGCTGTAAAAATCGGCATAAAAAGCATTGGCTTTACGCGGGCGGTATCCTTCCACGTCAATATATGTATCCCGAGGAATCGAAATAACAGTCGCTGTCTTGGTGCCAGGATCAAAAGCGGCAACCTTGATGACATCCGTATTAAGCGAACCTCCATTTGGCCTGGCGTCAAGACCAAGGAAAACAAAGGCAACAGGCTTTTCCTTGACGGATTGCTGAATAGGAACCTGGGTCGCCTTGTCCTCGCCAACCCCAATGCTTGTGATTGCATCATTGGTTTTCATGACCAGATAACCTAAATAGAGCGCAATCGATACCAGCAATACGAGAAAAATACTAAAAAATATCGTCAGAAACCGAGGTTTCTTTTTTGTCTTTTTCTTCTTTTTGACGGTTCCGCGCACTTCCGAACGCGGGGGCATTGATTTGGATTCTTGACTCATCTGTACCACCTACAATGGATGAATTGAACCTTCCCTTGCCAGGATTATTGGCTTTCGGGCCGATCCTTGCCGGGAGCGGATTTTTTGTTTCTCCATTTGTCATACATCTGGCGTCCGCGCAGCATCAGCATCATGAGTACGGCAATGCCCATACATTGGATAATAGGCAGTTTGTCCACTTGCAGAATCATGAGGACGAAAGAACCGAATGCCATTAGCAGATATACCATTACTTCTTTCAAAATCGGAAGTTTCTGCTGAGGACGGAACACCTGATTGAAGATAAAAATGGTAAATCCCAAAATAAGCAAATAAGACACCAGCTTATGATCGCTTAGCCATGCCTGCATGTCCATATCCTCCCCAGCGAAATGCTAATGCGCTGCCGAAGGTTGCCCTTTGACAGCGCCGATTGCACACTTATACGCCGGCCTGCGACATCTTGCGATGTTTCTCGGCGCGTTCGCGCTCGCTTTTCACCAAAATCTTTTTGCGCAGACGAATGCTTTTTGGAGTAATTTCGCAATACTCGTCGTCGTTCAGGTATTCCAGCGCTTGCTCCAGGGAGAAAATAACCGGCGTTTTCAGCTTAACCGTGTCATCCTTGCCTGCGGAGCGAACGTTGGACAATTGTTTTTCCTTACAAATGTTGACGATGATATCATTGTCGCGGTTGTGCTCGCCAACAATCATGCCTTCGTAAATTTCAGCGCCCGGCTCCAGGAACAGCAAACCGCGGTCTTCAACCCCCAGCATGCCGTAGAACGTGGAGGTGCCATTTTCGCTGGCAACCAATACGCCTTGATGACGTCCGCCTACGCTTGAGCCAGCAAGCGGTCCATAGCTGTCGAATGCGTGGTTCATAATGCCGTAGCCGCGCGTCAGCGTCAGGAAAGAGGTACGGTATCCGATCAGGCCGCGAGCCGGAATAATAAACTCCAGGCGGACCTGGCCGTTTCCGTTGTTGATCATGTTGACCATTTCAGCCTTGCGTGTTCCAAGGCTTTCCATAACGGAACCCATGCTTTCTTCCGGCACGTCGATCAGCAGGCGCTCGTAAGGCTCTTGCTTGATGCCGTCAATTTCCTTGATGATTACTTCCGGCTTGGACACCTGCAGCTCGTATCCTTCGCGGCGCATATTTTCGATCAGGATGCCAAGATGCAGCTCGCCGCGTCCGGATACGATGAAAGCATCCGGGCTTTCCGTTTCGTCGACGCGCAAAGCAACGTCCGTCTCCAGCTCTTTGAACAGACGCTCGCGCAGCTTGCGGGAAGTAACCCACTTGCCTTCGCGTCCTGCAAACGGGCTGTTGTTGACGAGGAACGTCATTTGCAGCGTCGGCTCATCGATCTTCAGAACCGGAAGCGCCTCAGGCTGCTGCGGATCGGCAATCGTTTCACCGATGTTGATTTCGCGGATACCGGCAATTGCGACGATGTCGCCCGCGCCTGCCTCCGGAATTTCGATCCGTTTCAGACCTTGGAAGCCAAACAGCTTTTCAATCCGCGCCTGCTTGATTGCTCCGTCGCGATTAATAACCGCAATCGGCTGCCCTTGCGTGATTTTTCCGCGGTTAACGCGGCCGATGGCGATGCGGCCCAGGTATTCATTGTAGTCAAGCAGCGTAACCAGGAATTGCATTGGCTGTTCAACATCTTCGGTTGGAGAAGGAATATGGCCTACAATCGTTTCATACAGCGCCATCATGTTGTCATCCTGCTTCGACGGATCGGACTCCATGCTGGAGGTGCCCATCAATGCGGAAGCATAAACAACAGGGAATTCCAGCTGTTCGTCGTTAGCGCCAAGCTCGATAAAGAGATCCAGTACTTCGTCGATAACTTCTTCAGGACGAGCGTTAGGACGGTCGATTTTGTTAACGACAACGATTGGCGTCAGCTGGTGCTCAAGCGCTTTGCGCAATACAAACTTGGTTTGCGGCATACAGCCTTCGAATGCGTCGACTACGAGCAATACGCCGTCAACCATTTTCATAATACGTTCAACCTCGCCGCCGAAGTCGGCGTGGCCCGGTGTATCCACGATGTTGATCAGGTAGTTTTTGTACGTAATAGCGGTGTTTTTGGCCAGGATGGTGATGCCGCGTTCCCGTTCCAGATCATTGGAGTCCATGGCACGTTCTTGAACCGCTTCATGCTCCCTGAAGGTTCCGGATTGCTGAAGCAGCTTGTCGACCAGCGTTGTTTTTCCATGGTCAACGTGCGCGATAATTGCGATATTACGTATGTTTTCTCTTGCTTGCATAAAAAATGATCCACTCCAATGTTTTTATTTATAGAACTCCTGGTACATGTTCAAAAAATCCGGTCTGGGCGTTTTTGAACAACCTCTACTACTGTGCTTCCTACCAACGCTTGCGCGTGCCGAACATCAGGAAGGCTCCGGCGGCAATAAAGAGCGCGGCGACGAGATAGACGCCCCAGCTCCACATCAGCATGACTACAAAAAACAGAACCGATGCGGCGGCCAGTACAATCGCAGCCGTGAATACAATGCGCGGAACCGAGGAACCGAACATGTAATATTCGTAAAGACCGATGGCTGCCCCCAAAATAAACAACGGCCAAAGGTATTTCAGGCTATCCCAACCGACAATGTTGCAAATGATAAACAAAACTGCGTAAGACACAAGCATTCCGCCAGGCGCCAGCATAACAGCCGGAACAACTCTGCCGAAATAGAGCACATGCAGCAGCACTCCCGGAATCAAAACAAGCAAAGGCCAGAAGATGGCGCCCAAAAGACTGAAAACGCCAGCTTTGCCAAGCAAGATCAAGACCCCGACCAACAGCAAAATAATCCCGGCGGAATATTTGTTTTTAGGCATATCCATTCCGCTCCTTACAACCTCATTCGCATGGGCAACGAAAGTCGGCAGATTTTATCTTTATTAGTTTATAGGAAGTCAAGCAAAAAAACCAGTGTGCAGAGTCGAACTTTCGCAAAAAAAAGCCGCCGCCTTGTCGGCGTCGGCGCGGGAAGCGGTTCCGTCATCACCTACTGCGCCCTTCGGAGCAGGATCGATGCGGCGATAACAAACGGAACGCAGAGCAGCGGAATAAGCTCCGCCAGCATTTTGGAGCTGTGAAACAACAGCTCGTTCAGGCCAGGGTCCTGCATGAGCATTTCACCGGAGGCGAACGCAAGCAAAGCGGCGCCGATGTAGGACAATGCGGGAAATTTCAACAGCAGCTTCCCCAACAATTGGCTGCCCCACACAATCATCGGAATACTTAACGCGATTCCAAGCAAAATAAGAACAAGGTCGCCGTCCGCAACGGCGGCAATCGCAAGGACATTGTCCAGGCTCATGACAAAATCGGCCGTTACGATGGTCCAGATGGCCGCTCCTATCGACATGTTCTTTTTGACGCTGTGGCTTTCGCAGGCATGTCCGGCATCCATGAGCAGCTTGACCGCGATATAGAGCAGCAGAAGGCCTCCGGCGGCCTGCAAAAACGGTATTTTCAGCAATTGCAGCGCAACGACAGTCAGTATGCACCGAAGAGCCACTGCCGCAGCCGCGCCCCACCAGACGGCCTTCCTGCGCTGCCGCTCCGGCAGATGTTGGCTGGCCATGGCGATGACAATGGCGTTGTCCCCGCTCAGCAATACATTAATCAGCATAATTTCGAGAAAAATAATGACGTTGTCCACGGCTGTCCCTCCCCTTATTTTCAGAGTTATGAACAAGCCTTGGAGAATATGTCCAAAATTAATGAACCTATCTTTTCTATTGTCCGTATTTGGTGTAGACTTCATTTAGATTTCAAGATGTTCAGTCATAAGGAAAGGAGGAAATTTTCATATGGATTTTTTCTCGGTCGAGTTTTTCACCGCCCTTGCAATCATTGTTTTCACAGACCTGATCCTGGCCGGGGACAATGCCATTGTTATAGGGCTCGCCGCCCGCAATCTGCCTAAGGAGCAACAGAAAAAAGCTGTTATCTGGGGTACTTTGGGAGCTGTCGGCATCAGGGTGGTCGCAACGCTGCTGGTCGTTTATCTGCTCAATGTGCCGTGGCTGAATCTGGTTGGCGGGTTGCTGCTGATCTGGATCGCCTACAAGCTGGTAGTGCAGGAAAACGATCACGGGGACGTAAAAGCCGGAAATACGCTGCTGCAGTCGATTCGCACGATCATCATCGCCGATGCCGCCATGGGCATCGACAATGTCCTTGCGGTTGCGGGAGCGGCACACGGCAATACGGTGCTCGTTGTTCTGGGCTTGCTGATCAGCGTGCCGATCGTTGTCTGGGGCAGCACCTTGTTTATCAAGCTGATCAACCGTTTCCAATGGATCGTTTACTTAGGTTCGGCCGTACTGGCCTTTACCGCATCCAAAATGATCACGCACGAACATAAACTGGGCGGAGCGCTTGACAGCAACCCGGTTATTTATTGGAGCTTTATCGCGGTTGTTGTCGCGGTAACTGTTTTTATGGGATATTGGACCAACAAACGTAAACAAGCTGCGGCTCTGACACAAAAAAGCAGGCAATCCCATTAAGGGATTCCTGCTTTTTTCATGTTAAGGGGATATGATGGCCGTTTGGAGAACCGTTAGCGGACTTGCCGCGGTAAGCGGATCAGAACCAGCTGTCTTCGCCCGTTTGCACAGCACTGCTGCCGCTGTCCGGCGATAGTGTTAACGTCTCTGTGTTTTGCACCGCAACGGCGATTTTGTCGGCAAGATCCGTCATGCCGGCTTCGATTCGCTCCACAACGCGCATGTTGGGGTTTGTGCTGGGCGATTTGGGCAAAAAGAGAGTACAGCAGTCCTCATAGGGCAAAATAGAGGTTTCGTACGTGCCGATTTTTACCGCCATATTGATGATCTCCTGCTTGTCCAGCATAATCAGCGGTTTCAGCAAGGGAAGGCTGGCAGCTCTGCCGATCACATTCATGCTTGGCAGGGTTTGGCTTGCAACCTGGCCCAGGCTTTCGCCGGTCACGATGCCAAGCGCACCTTGGCGCTCCGCCAGCTGCTCCGTGATGCGCAGCATGACTCTTCGCATCAGCGTAATGATCAGATGCTCCTGTCCAGCCTGGGCGAGCGAGGTTTGAATATCGGTAAACGGCACAAGATGCAGCTTGATCGGCGTGCCGCTAAAATACGAAAGCCGCTTGGACAATTCGATTACCTTGTCTGTAGCCTGTTGGCTCGTGAATGGATAGCTGTGAAAATGGACAGCCTCCAGCTCAAGTCCCTTGCGCATGGCCATCCATCCTGCGACTGGACTATCGATGCCGCCCGACAGCAGCAGCATCGCCTTGCCGTTTGAACCAAACGGGAAACCGCCGGCAGCGGGAATGACCTCGCAGAAAATGTAAGCCGACTCTTCCTGGATATCGACGCGCAGCTCAACCTCGGGCTGGCGGACATCGACGGAAAGGGCCGGAAATGCGCGCAGAACATGCGCTCCAACAAGGTGGTTCATCTCCTGCGAGCTGTGGGGGTATTTTTTCCATGCGCGTTTAACGCTCACTTTAAAGGTGGATGGGGCTTTGGGGAGAGCGTTCATAACGGCAAGCGCCGCCGCCCGAATGTCCTCCAGCTCTACGGAACAGCTGAGGACGGGACTTAGCGACACCAGGCCAAACAAATCCTTCAGCCGGTCTGCCACCGGACCATAGGGATGGCCGTTCAGTCGGACATATAACCGGCCGTATGTTTTCCAGTAGGTTACTCCCTGAAATCCCGCAAGGGCGTTTTTGACCTGCCGGAGCATTTTGCTCTCAAACTTATTGCGGTTTCTGCCCTTCATGGTCAGATCGCCGTAACGCAAAACCAATTGATCGTATACCAAAATCAGGTACTCCTCTCCAAATGCTTCAGTTGACTTATTATGCTCCCCAGCGCCTGGATCAACGCATCGACGTGCTCTTCGCGGTGACCGTTGCCAAAGCTGATTCTTACGCCGCCGGATGCTTGCGCGGAACTTGCGCCCAGCGCCAGAAGCACGCGGCTTGGCTTACTGTCTTTGGAGGAGCAAGCGGATCTCGTCGAGGCCAATATGCCATGCTGCTCCAGCATATGAATAATTACTTCCGGCTTCATGCCGGGATAAGAAAAGTGGACGATATGAGGAGCAAGCGGCTCCGCTCCGTTCAACTTCAGCTCCGGCGTCGCTTCTACGAATTTTCGCAGCTTGTCCCTAAGCGCCTTCAGGACCTCGCTATTGTCTTCAGCGCTCTCGGCTGCCAGCCTTACAGCTTTTGCCGCAGCGACGATTGAAGGCACATTTTCGGTTCCGGGACGAAGGCCGAACTCCTGGGAACCACCGGAAAGCAGCGGCTGCAGCGTTACGCCGTCCCTCACATAGAGCAGCCCGACTCCTCTTGGGCCGCCAAGCTTATGAGCGGAAGCGCTGAGCAGATGAATGCCGCATTTTTCGATAGCAAGCGGCAGCTTGCCGATGCTTTGCACCGCATCCACATGAAAAAGCGTCTTCGGACGCCGGCTCAGCAAACGCCCGATTTCCTCAATGGGCTGCACGGTCCCGATTTCGTTATTGACATGCATAATGCTGACCAGAATCGTATCTTTGGTCAATGCGGCCTCCACATCGGTAACCGAAACATGACCCTCCGGCCCTACCGGCAGAAACGTCACGTGAAATCCTTCCTCCTGAAGTTGAAGCATGGATTCATGAACCGAGGCATGCTCGATGGCCGTTGTAATAATATGGTTGCCACGGCTGCGGTATTGCCTTGCCGCGCCTTTGATCGCCAAATTGTTGGATTCCGTTCCCCCGGAGGTAAAAAGCCAGTTCCCCGACGAGGTCCCCAGCTTTTCACCCACCAGCGTCCTGGAGCGCTGGATCAGCTTGGCCGCCTGAATGCCGCCTTCATGCAGCGAAGAGGGGTTGGAATAGATTTGCCGCGTCACCTCAAGCAAAGTATCCGCCACCTCGCTCAGAAGCGGCGCGGACGCGCTGTAATCCATATACAGCGTTTCCTTCATGCCGCACATCTCCTTTCCGCTTTATCATTAATATCTCTGTCGTAAAAAGAAAGGGACCGCCGCCTGCGCTGCTTCCGTACGAACGGAGCGCCGGCCGTGATCCCGTTGCAAACTATGCTTTCGCCTGCTGCACCTTGACAACATACCGCTGCGTCTCTTGCGGCAGCTCTTCCATACGAGAGAGCAGCTCTTCATCAGAGTAGATGCCAAGCCGGTCCATTCGGCCCGGTCCTGCGTTGTAGGCTGCAAGAGCTACCAGCTCATTTCCATTATATTTGCGCAAAAGCAGCGACAAATATTTGGTGCCGCCATCGACGTTTTGCGCCGGGTCAAAGGAGTTTTGCACGCCTAGACCTCTAGCCGTCCCGTCCATAAGCTGCATCAGCCCCTTGGCCCCCGCATGAGATTCCGCTTGGGAATTAAAGCCTGACTCCGTAGCAATAACCGCAGCGATCAGCGAGCTGGACACGCCGTATTTGGCGGAAGCCCCCTCGATGAGTCCGGCGTATGCCGCCGCATCTCCTCCTGCCTGCTTCCATGGGGCGGATTCATTGCTGCTTCCGGCTTCACCGCTGCCCCACAAGCTCGACCAGATAGGGCTGTAACCTGCGGCTTCGGCATTCACGCGCCCCCACAAACTGCCGTCTCCGGCCCATACCGGTTGGCCCGATGCATCCAGAGCCAATGCCTCATCAGCGTTCCCGGTGGCGGAGCTTTCGGTCGCGGATGTTAACTGCGCAGACAAAATTGTATTAAAAACGGAAGAAGCGCCGTCACTGTTCTTATCGTCTTTCCTCGCCGCTGAGCCAAAGCTCAGGCTTGGTGCCAGCTGCGATTGCAGCATTGTTCGCAATGTGCGGGGATCCATGCCCATTATGACGCCTCCCTGTTCATTCAACCTTCTACAGAAAGTATATCGGTTTCCATTGTACATGTTTTTAGCGTTTGCGGCTAGTCCAACAGGAAATGCTTCAAAATAGCAGCAAAACGGGCCCTATTGAGCGCTATCTGACGATGCTCCCTTCTTTCTTTTAAAATCATGGAAATTCTATGAAAATAAAAGTATTTTCCTCTTATTTCACTTCCTCTCCCTTTAATCATCCATATAAAAACGTGTTTTATTTATTTAAGCTTATACGGAAGCGAAGCTTTTAAGATAAAAAATAAATAAAGGAGATTTTTTCGTGAACTCAAATACTGCTCTTATGAAAAAAGGCGGGGAAAACGTGCCGGCATCCAAACGGCTTCCGTGGGCCGGGCTGCTAGCTTTAGCTATGGCAGGATTCATCTGCATTCTTACAGAAAGCCTTCCTGCTGGATTACTGCCGCAAATTGCACATGATCTTGGTGTCAGAGAAGCCCTTGCCGGACAATTGGTCACTCTCTATGCGGTTGGATCTCTTCTCGCCGCCATTCCTTTGACAACGGCTACCCGTGGATGGAGGCGCCGGCCGCTTCTCTTGCTGTGCATCATCGGCTTTCTTGTATTTAACACCATCACCGCATTGTCTTCCGTTTATGCTCTGACGCTTGTCGCGCGTTTCTTCGCGGGTGTCTCGGCAGGTGTTCTGTGGGGGATGACGGCCGGTTATGCACGGCGCATGGTGCCTGATTCGCTGAAAGGAAAAGCGATGGCCGTAGCCATGGTTGGCACCCCGCTGGCATTGGCGCTGGGCGTTCCGCTTGGCACTTTTTTCGGAGCATTCACAGGGTGGCGTCTCATTTTCGGAGCTGTATCTTTATTGACTGCGGCCCTTATTGGCTGGGTGCTCTGGAAGGTGCCGGATTATGCCGGCGAGCCTGCCGGTGATCAGCTCCCTATTCACAAGGTTTTCCTGATTCCCGGCGTCAGACCGACTCTATTCGTCGTTTTGGCATGGGTACTAGCCCATAATATTTTGTACACCTATATTGCTCCGTACCTTGCGGAAACCGCGTTTGCCCAGCGAGTGGATTTGATTCTTCTTATTTTCGGAATTACCTCGGTTATCGGCATTTGGGTGATAGGCATGCTGATTGACCGTTTTCTAAGAATACTGGTTATAATCAGCATCGCAGGATTTGCTTTAGCTTCTGCAGCTTTGGGCATCGGAATGAATCATCCTGCAATCATCATTCTTGGCGTTACGGCGTGGGGGCTTACATTTGGCGGGGCTGCCACTTTACTGCAGACAGCAATAGCACAAGCTGGGGGAAAAAGCGCGGATATAGCCCAATCGATGCTGGTTACCGCGTGGAATGTGGCAATTGGCGGAGGAGGCATTATCGGCGGGTTTCTTCTCGAAATGCTTGGAGCCGGATTCCTTCCGGGCTCATTAATCATCCTGCTGCTTCCCGCTTTGCTTGCAGCTTGGCAAGCTAAAAAGCACGGCTTTCCTTCCTAGGGGCTTTACGAAAAGTCAAGTGGAACGAATAAATATTCAGCAGAGAGGACCGGACGGGAAAGGGTGTTAATAGGATCAAAATAAGGCTCAAGCTCATCATCAGCGCATGATTTTACCCAGCAAGTGTGGCAAATACGAAAGACGGTCTCCCTTTTTCAAAATGGACATCGACACCTGCCTTTTGCCCTCCGTCTGGCGGTCACCGATGACCGTTAGAGCCCCAAATGGATGCATTGGCTACAGCTAACGGTCACGCGTGTCCTTTAAACGCTCAAAAGTCGCGTTTTTGGGGTGAATGTAAGCTTTTACGGTCATGGATGACCTTTAGAAATGATCATGGTATCAAAATAAGGCTCTAATGGTCATGGATGACCGTAGTGTGAGGCTAGCTTTCGGCCCTGGCACTCCACAAAGACGTCGCGCACCGTATACAGGCTGAATTCAGCAACGGGACGCCCCTTGTCCCGCAGGGTTTGACCTCCATCGAAGTCAGGCGATAATTTCTGTTTTGAGCCCGAAATAAATCGGAGAATCAGGTTTGAAGCTTCTAAGACACCCTTTTCCGGGAGGGACTGGTTTTGCCGAATCATTATTCACCGTAACAGACTATTCGGGCAGCCCCTTTTTTGGGTGGATTAGAGAAGTACATCTTATGCGAGCAAATCCGCTTCTCCAATGAGATTTTTGTAAGCGATCGGTGAAGACATTACGATCAGAGTGGTATAGGTTCCGTATTGATCGCACCGGTTTTCAAACTCCTCCAGCTCCGGGGTTGTTTTCGTAAGAACCTTCAATAAATAATTATGCTCTCCGCTTATCCGATAACATTCCGTGACCTCCGGTGATGAACGACAAAAATCAAGGAAAGGATAGCAATTCCGGGTCCGAACAAGCATATAGGCCGTGCATTGCTTACCCATTTTTTGCGAAGAAATGACGGTTCGGTATTCCTCGATAACTTCCTTTTCTTCCATGCGTTTTACACGTTCGGTTACGGCTGGCTGAGACAGCCCCACCAGCTTCCCTAAATCTGTCATTGATAATCTCGCCTGGTTCTGCAAATGGAGCAGAATGTTTTTATCGATTTCGTCCAAAAAATCGCCGCCTTTAATTTTAAAGTGCTTTCTTTCAAATGCCTTTATAATCATTGAGTATTTATTCATATAACTCGATTCCTTTATGTGAGTCGGCAGAAATTATTTATATAATAAACACACTTACTTTAAATAATCAAGTAAATCGCAGCAGGAGAGGATGAGAAGCATGAGAAATATTGATCTGGAATTGGTGCAAAAAAGCGTAAATGAGGTCATTGACCGCACACTTGAGGAAAAAAGAATCGTGGGTACCGTCGTCCAAATTGCATTAGGCGGAAACCTCGTTTATAGCAGACCTGCCGGCTTAGCCGACCGCGAGCAGAAACGGCCAATGCAGGAAAATGCTTTGTTTAGATATGCTTCGGTAACCAAGCCGGTTGTGTCTACGGCAGCTTTAGTATTAATTTCGCAAGGGAGATTGCAGTTAAACGATCTGGTGGAGGAATGGTTGCCCGCCTTTCGTCCAAAACTGCCAAACGGACAATATGCCTCGTTGACCGTTCACCATCTGATGACGCATACCGCCGGCTTAACCTACCGTTTCTTCCAGGAAGAAAAGGGAACTTATGAGCTTGCGGGGGTATCGGACGGCATGGATCTGGCGGGAATTACCCTTGAAGAGAATCTGCAAAGACTCGCTTCCGTCCCGCTTCTATACGAGCCGGGAAAAATGTGGAGGTATTCCATAGCAACAGACGTACTCGGAGCGGTCATCGAAAAGGCTACTGGAATGCCGCTGCCTGAAGCTGTACGGATGCTTGTAACTCATCCGCTTTCCATGATGGACACGGATTTCAAAGCCGTAGATACGGACAGATTAACCGCGGCTTACGCAGACAGCGCTGGAGAGCCCCGGCGCTTGTTCGATCTTGATACCGTTCCTTTCATAGAGGGGACGGCAGGATTCCTCCTTTCACCCAATAGGTTTACCGATAAGAAAGCTTATCCTTCCGGGGGAGCTGGCATGATTGGCAGCGCAGGAGACTTTCTTAAACTGCTGGAAGCTTTGCGGCAGGGAGGAAATCCGATTCTGCCGAGGGCTCTTGTCACAGAAATGACAACTAATCAAATTGGTGACCTTGAAATGCCCTATTGGCCGGGGAGAGGCTTTGGGCTTGGTTTCACGCTGCTTAAAAACCCAGCGGATGCCAATACACCCGAATCGCCGGGAACGTGGCGGATGGGCGGCACCTATGGTCACTCCTGGTTTGTTGATCCCAGTGAGGAGCTTAGTGTTGTAGCGTTCACCAATACGGCGCTTGAAGGAATGTCAGGCAGGTTTACAACAGAACTGTGCGAATCTGTCTATAAGGGCATTCGAGGAGTAAGTTGAGGGTAAAACATTATCATGAACAAATAATTTGAGCATGGAGGTTTTTAGGTAACTATCAGATTTAGAGCTATATTTGGCACCTGCGCTGCGGACGATTTGCTTCTTCCGCAGCGCAGGACCAAAAGGCTTTATCAGGCAGATGACCAGATATGTTTCTGGTATTGTTCATAACAGCAAGTTTATAGGCAGGTTGACGGCGATACGAGCCGAATGGCTATAATTCTAAAGGCCTTACTCTTTATTTTGACCACCGTCATTACGCTGTCCACCATCATTCCGAGATCCGCGCGTCTCGTGCGAGTCCCTTGTGGAATCCATTTCGACATCCTGCCCTCCGGGATAAGGATGTCGTGGAAAATTCCTTTCTGGATTGACTTGAACAGCACCACGGTTCATCGACCCATCCTGATTACCAGGTACAGGATCTTGATTATTAAAATTGGCCCCCTGGCTGCCTGGTGCAGTTCCTTGACTGTACGGCTGGCCTCCCTGGCTGCCAGACGCAGGGCCTTGACGATATGGATATGCGCCCTGGCTGCCAGGCCTTGGGCCTTGATTCGGCTGGCCCCCTACAGGAAAACCCGCTGGCGGGTAGCCGGGATAGTTGGACGCGCCATTTGGTCCCGCTGGTGCCCAGTTGGCTGGCCCGCTATTAGGATGCGCCGGGCGGCCTTGAACGGGGCCCCCACTGTTTGGCGCAGCCCACGGGTTAGGAACGGTTCCGGCATTGTACGACGCAGCTCCAGCATTGGTTTGCATTCCTCCGGCGTATGGCATGTGACCGGCGCTTCCGGTCTGCCAGCCGGGACCGCCGGATGCAGGCGGCGCACCCGGACCAGGATTTTGCGGGGCGTTCCCTTGCCATTTGCCATTAATCCAGGTGACGGCAAATGAGATAGCCCCCAGAATAAGCAGCACAATGACTTTAAACAAAGCATCCTGGTCGCTCAGGTCCATAAAAATCGCCTTAATTGCAACGATGACCAAAACAGCGGAACCAAACCACTTGAACAGCGATTCCCGGTAATACGCTCCCCACAAGATCAGAAGCAACGCATACACGCCCCAAACAATTGACAGCGTCAAAGCCATATACACTTTTGGCAGATCGGTTAAATATTCGGTAAATACGTTCTGAATTTGACGGGCCATCAAACCGCCCACGATCAAATGAGAGAACAGCGCAAACATATGGGACAAAACCCGGTTTCCGCTGACGGAAAGACTCGGCACCTTAAATGTTTTGGCATAGTAGAAGCCTAAGGCGGCAAGCGCCATCCAGGCGATAGCGCCCCAGTTCAGGAAAGGAATGTAGACGCCAAACCATTCGCCGCGCGGCGTCCACCAGGTTACGGAATACCAGTAAACCCCAAGATACAGCCAGATGACAGCGGCAATGACAGTTGCGGGATACCAGCGCCATATCCGCCCGATAAAGGTGAGCAGCGCTACGTATAATGTCCAGACCAGCACTCTGACCAATACGCTTTCGTTCAGCGTATTCAGCGAGATGAGAATAAGCACTACGCCAGCTATCGTAAAGCTGATCGCGGGTACCGACATTTTTCCGCTGAGCCTTGAAATGCCAAGACCCGACAACGTATACAGCAGTCCCATGCACAAAATAACATAACCATAGCTGTGCGGACTTGCCCAGATAAATAACGCCCATACACCAAACAACACGCCGTTAAAAGCATTCATGTAGAGATCGGCGCCATCGAAGCTGGACTTGCTTTTCCAGGATGCGAGGAGCAATCCCAACGTATAGAACAGATAGACGGCAATGGCATACCGGATCGGCATGTTCCAGAGACCTTTTACCGACGGAGAATAATGGACAAAGTATACGAAATAAAGCACCCATGTTCCCAAAAATCCGATGATTCGAAGCTCAAGCCAGCCTTTTATAATACTGAGGTATAGAAAAGCCACGTTCAATACAAGCAGGTACAGGAATAATGTAAAGACTGCATCCCAATCCGGACGAAGCAGCATCGGAGCAAGCAGGCCGCCCAGCAGCGCAATGTTCATCAGCATCCGGGATTGAAACTTAAAGGCATAATACGTTATGCCGATCGTAATCGCCGACATGCTCAGCAATACCAGAAGCGGCGACCACATATCGTAATAGATGCCCGCAAAGGAAAACGTTGCATACAAAATGCACGCTCCAATGCCCAGCAAAATTTCTCCAATGATCACTCCTTTGGGCTTTTGCGCGAGTTTGGCTCCCCCAATGGCAAAGCCGATGCCCCCCGCCAACCCAAAACCGATTTTCATGACGTTGGTGATCCATCCTTGATCAACCGAATATTGAAACAGTGTAATAAAAGCTGCAACAACGAACAGGGCTCCTAGCAGCGACGCCCAGTGCTTTCTTAATAGTTCTCTCATTGCGATCTCCTCCTGACACTTTTATCAATCCATACCATTCCGCCGTACAGCAGCAGACACATGGCAATCGCCACAAGCTCCAACTGCAGCAGGTACCAAGGCCAAGGAGCCAAAGCATCCAGCAAAGACGCTGTTGACGGCTTGCGCGCCAAAAACATAAAGTTGGTTGTTCCGGTAAGCATATTCACGATGGCGGCAGGAACGGCAAGTATGTGAAGCCAGATCAATGCGGCGGCCGCCGAACGCAGAGTTGGGCGATATTGCCGAACCGCAACTGCATATACAGCCGTTGCCATAATGCCGATGTGCGCGATAAAAAAGTGAAAGTACCGGAACTGCGGAAATGTCTCATCCAGATTTGGCGTTAGTAAAGCCTGAAGCGCTCCCAGCATTCCCAAAAAAACAATAACCGGAAATAGAGATTTCCAACCAGTTAAGAGCAGCAAAGCGGATAGCAGCAGAGTGAGACTGCACAGCTGAAATGGCAGTGATCCCGCCCCCCAGCTTCCTTCCAGCACATAAGACAGCTGCAGCGATATTTCGCAGAGAAGCAGAAGCGCTGCCAGACCCTTGCGGAATATCCCGTCCGCCCTTGGACTTCTAAGCGCCCTTCGGCCGACGACAATGGCTAACAAGACGATTACCGTTGCCGCCAACGCGGCGTAATGCGCTCCTGAAAACAGTTGAAACATGCCGTCCCACTTCCTTTCCGCCTTTGCTATCACTTATTTTAGTACCAGGCCTTAATCTCATCTTACCTTTATTTTCATAAAAAAATAGTACCAACTATTCATGGTACTATTCCTTGTCCTTCGATATATCCAGCAAGCCAAGCTCCCGCGCTTTGCTGGCGGCTTCCTTCGAGCCTTGAGCGCCGAGCTTTCGCAAAATGTTGCCTACATGGTTTTTGACGGTGCGGAGAGTAATAAACAACTTGTCTGCGATTTGCGGCTGGGAATAGCCTTCGTCGATCAAGCCCAGCAACTGAAGCTCGGAAGGCGTTATGAGATCGCCGACTTTTCTGGCTTCAAATTCCCGTTCGATAACCTTCAGCCGTCTGAACTCCTCGCGCAGCTGCTCCGCCGCCGCGGGACTGATTGGGGATTGCCTTGCGTAAGCGGCGCGTATGGCAGCCGGCAAGTTTTCAAAGCTGGATTTAAGCTGGTAATCGATTGCTCCGGCTTGGAAGGATTTCAGAATTAGCTCTTTTTCCTCCATAGAGGTCAGCATAATAATGCGAGCGCCGGTCGAAATGGCCGTTTCCTCTGCCAGCTTTACGCCTTCGGGTTTGCCGTCGATCATAATATCCATCAGAACCACGTCCGCCCATGCCGTAGCGTCGCTCTCCATTTGACCAATCGCCTGTCTAAGCTCTTCCCCGTTCCGGGCCGTCCATACCAATTGAATGTCAGGCAAGGAGCCCAAAAAATCGGCAAGCCCGCGCCGCCAATCCGGATCATCCTCCAACAGCCCGACTTTTATATGATTTCCGTTATCCACTGCCGTCCCTCCTTATTTTTTGCCTGGATTCCTTACACTCCTGCTCAATAATCAGTTGCGTATCGCCTGGATACCCCGTTTTGGAAGCGAAATGGAGAAGATCGCGCCTTCCCCGGGACGGCTGCGCACATAAAGCGAACCTTTATGTTTTCTAGCTACATGGTAGGAGTAGGATAACCCCAGCCCAAAATTGCCTCCGCCGCGTTTAGTCGTAAAAAATGGCTCAAATACGTTCATCCGCTGTTTCCGGCTTAAACCCGGTCCATTGTCCGCCACCTGAATCAGAAGCTCGCGCTTGGTTGACTCCAGCGTAACTCGCAGCTTGGCGCCTTCGCGGCCCTCCATCGCTTCAAAGGCATTCAGCACCAGATTACTGAATGCTTCCGCCAGCTGGTCCCTATCCACTACGCACGTCCAGCCTTCCTCAAGGCTGGATTCCACAATAGCGGAACGCGCTGCAGGTTTAAGCAGCTCCAGCGTTTCCGCGATCAGTGCAGTCAAATCGGAAGTTTCCGGCTTCAGCTCCAAATCTTCCGTTTTGCGATGAACCCGCTTAATCATTTCCTCCATATGTCGGGATGCCGCTAGCACAGCCTCTGCATCCTTCAGCAATTCCTCCTGCGAGGTTGCGACGGCATGCCGCTTCATTTTTTCCCCAAACAACCTCAGCTTGCCAACATCGTTTTTGATCGCATGATTCAGCATGGCCGTTCCCGAAGTAACCGCTCGCAGAGTGGAATCGTAACGGCGGCGATCAATGAGGATGCGCATGCCCATAAATCCATATGTAAATAGTCCAATGACAAAAACAGCCGCTGCCAAACTTACGATCCACGTATTGTATACCCACATTCGCAGCATCCCCATACTAGGGAGAATATAATTCATAAACATGACGAACAACGCGGGCGGCAAAACGGCAAAACATACGATCCAATGCGTCCGCGCGTAGATTGAAGGCGGCACTCGCTTGGCTAACACAAGCACCGTACTGACCAAAATATACGGCACGGCCCACCAGACAACAACCTTATATGAAATGGGATACATGGTATTATAATAAGGCGTCAAAAACAGGCACAGAACAACGGGCAGAAGCAGAAGCACCGGCAGGGCCAAACGGATTTTTCGGGGGATAGGGAGCCCGCTGTACGACAATCCAAACATCAACAAAAAATAAGGGATGCCGTAATACGAAAAAAGCGACGATGCCGCCTGCATCTCGTACAAGAGGCTTTGCATGCCCGGGCTCGCGCCGGCCTGGACTGCCTGCGGCAGCCAATACATATCCAGCACGGCCGCAAGCGCGCCCGTGCCTCCGCTAAACGAAAAAGCGCCCAGCCAGCGATTAACCGGCGACCGCGGTTCCGATATCCAAATAATTGCGGCGATTGCCCACAATGCAAACAATACAAACAGCATAGCCTGACTCCTTCGCAATGGGCTGTTCAACTAGGGCGGGTTTGCAAACACGCCTGGGCAGCGACTCCTCACGGAGCGTTATTTCCTGCCCAAATATAAGGTTTCTTGACAATAACGCCGCGCAAGAGCCTGAAAAAAAGCCGATTGGACGGATATAACCGCAAGGAGCAATAAGTTCCTGATAGCTTCCCGAACATCTGCGCTGCATTCCGGTAAAAGCGGCATTGACGCTTCGGCGCGCCGACGGATCTCGTTCTCCAGCCGCCTGGCCGTGCGCCGGTCAGAAGCCAGATCGTTTTTTAGCTCTTCATAAATATCGGCATATGCAGCGTATATATCCAGTGGCGCCAGAAAATTCCCAGGTAAAAAAACAATACAAAACAGCCGTCTGAGCGATTCGAAGTCAAGATTTGTTTTTAGATCATCGATAATTAGCAGAAGAGCGGCCTGGTCCAGCGAATATTTTTTCCCCGCCTGCGGAGATTCAAAATAATCCTTGAAATCCCGTTTCACCCAGTTCTGCAGAGAAGTGGCGGCGGGATTGGCGTATTCCGCCAGTTGGCCAAGCTCGGCAATTTCATGCAGCGACAATCCTTTGCGTTCGCCGCTTCTCATTAGCTTCTCTACAATGGCGGGAAGCGGGTCGGGAAGGTTACCCCCGCTCCGCGCCGATCGGGCCGACATGGAGGAATGCCAGGCTTGCCGCAAAATATCCGCCGTTTTTCGGTTATCGCCATTTTTTAAGGATATAAGCACATTTGCCAGCTCGCTCCTGGTCATTCTAAAGCCATCCATGCAGCCGCTCTCCCCCCATTATTGCAACCATTCCTTGAACAAGTTCATATGAACTCATCTTAAGCTTGTAAATTTCACATGTAAAGCAGAGAAAAACAGGGAGAACCTAGCCCTTTCCCCCAAATATGCCCCATTTCGGACCAAAAACGCTCATATTGTTTCTTTTGGCAGTTGTCATAACCTGTAATCTTTCGCTATAGTTATTCATATGCAAAAAAAATTCAAATGAAAAAAGGTAGTGAGACGCCGACATGGATATTGGTATAGGAATTAATTTAATCATGATTGCTCTTCTTATTTTATTGACTGCTTTTTTCGTCGCGACGGAGTTTGCGATCGTCAAGGTACGCTCGAGTCGAATTGACCAGTTGGTACAGGAGGGCCGGAAGAACGCGTTAGCTGTTCAGAAGGTTACGGGCAATCTGGATGCCTATTTGTCGGCATGCCAGCTCGGAATTACAATTACCGCGCTTGGCCTCGGCTTTTTGGGAGAGCCGACAGTAGAGAAAATTCTGCTACCTTTATTTACGGATATTCAGCTGAGCGATGCTCTCAGCCATGCATTAGCCATCGTTATCGCGTTCGTTTTTATTACGTTTCTGCACGTTGTGGTCGGAGAGCTGGCTCCTAAATCGTGGGCGATTCAAAAAGCGGAGTTTATCACCTTTTTGACGGCCAAGCCGATTATTTTTTTCCACAGGCTGATGTTCCCTTTTATCTGGCTTCTGAATGGCTCTGCCAACGCGCTGGTTCGCATGTTTGGCTTAAGACCGATGAAGGAGCATGAAGAAGCGCATTCCGAGGAAGAAATTCAGATCATCCTGAACGAAAGCTATCAGAGCGGTCTGATCAATAATACGGAATACGGTTACGTTAGTCGCATTTTTGCCTTCGACGAGTTGTTGGCCAAAGAAATTATGGTGCCGCGCACCGATATGATTTGCCTTTATACCAACAATACGCTGCAGGAAAATCTGGATATTATCCGCAAGGAGCAATATACGCGTTTTCCCGTTGCGCTGGAGAGCAAGGACAATATTGTCGGCATGATCAATACGAAGCAGTTGTTCCTCTCGCATGAGGAAAACAAGGAAACCGACTTTAAATCGTTGATCCATCCCGTGTTGAGCGTATCCGAGGTCACCCCGGTCAAAACGCTGCTGAAGCGGATGCAGCAGGAGCGCGTCCATATCGCGATACTTGTTGACGAATACGGCGGCACTTCCGGACTGATCACGATCGAAGATATTTTGGAAGAAATCGTTGGCGAAATCAGAGATGAATTCGATGCCGACGAACGCAAGGAAATCGAGCAGCTTGCCGAGCATTGTTATTTGCTGGATGGCAAAGTATCGCTTGATGAGTTAGGCGAGATTTCGGGACATAACTTCGAGGAAGAAGAAGTAGACACGATTGGCGGATGGCTCTACAGCAAGCTGCAAGATCCTAAACCCGGCAAAGTTTTTCAACACGAAAATCTCAAATTCATTATCCGAGAAACAGGCAAAAACCGCATTCGCAAAATCGAGCTTTTGATCGAACAGCACGAATTAGAAGGCGAAACCGCCTAATCACGGCCACGGACCCTAACAAGTCACGCTAGAACTTATTCATACGATATCCCAATCTGCCGCCAATGCTGTTGAACCAGCATATGGCGGTTTTTTATTTCAATTAATTGCAGGATTTTTTTGAAAATTTAAACTTTGCCAAAACGCTTGCATTTCTTTTGAATCCTGTGCATAATACATTATGTAGTCAACGCGGTGAACAACATCGCGACATAAAAAACGTGCCGTTGTAGCTCAACTGGTAGAGCAACTGACTTGTAATCAGTAGGTTGGGGGTTCAAGTCCTCTCGACGGCACCATTTTTTATTTTTAGAACTAAATTAAAATGACAGATCCTATATAAAAAAACGCCAATTGCTTCTGCAACAGGCGTTTTTTGCTGTCATGGATCTATTCATCAGGCTCATCCCACTTTCTGGAGTAAGCTTTTTTTGTAACCCACAAGGTCACCCATGTAACCAATGCAATAATGACAATCGACCAAAACCAAACGGAGCCGGGAACCTTCTCCATTGCCACCCCTCCTTTACAAGCTGCGCTACAGTATACTGTTTGCAACCGTTTTCTCTATTTCATTTATTTTACATGATATTTCTCACAATCAGTAGTCTTTTTTTGAAATTTGTATTTTATTACGTAAATGGAGGAGATTCTGTTTGGACTTTCAATTAGATTTAATTGATACAAAAATCGAATGTTTCGAGGCTTACACGATTAAAGAGTTGGAAAAACTAATGCAATCCGCTATTGAAATCAATAAAGCGCTCCTGCTTGATGTTTATGCCGTTCAGCACAACAGCGTATTTCATCCCGGCAAGGAAAAAATGATTTATACTGCCGTTGTTCATTTCAAATTAAAACGGGGCTGTCCAAAAAGTCAAACGCTCTAACGGACACGAAAGTCCGTTAGACGCGTAAAACGCAGATTTTGAAATTCTAACGGACATCCTTGTCCGTTAGAGCCCCAAAATGGGTAATTATTGGATAATTTTCACTGTAACGGACATCAATGTCCGTTACAAACGCAAAAAGTTAAAAAATAAGCGCTAACGGACACGGATGTCCATTAGCGTTTTTAATTGAATCAGATACGCGGATCGGCTTTTTGGACAGCCCCGTTTTCTGCTTCTGCGGCATTGTTCGCCGCAGTCCGGATTGCTTCCGCCATTTTGAGGCGGGTTTCTTCAACGATATCGGCTATTTCCTCTCTTGTCGGGCTTTCGACATGAATTCCCGCAAGCACATTCACTGTAACACCAAGCCGGGAAGCAGCCATCACCGCCAACTCCTCCGCCAGCTCCCCTTCCCTGTGCCCTGGAAGCTGCTGGATCGTCGATACGACTTCCCCCTCCCTATTCCAGTACGCGGTAGCGCTTGCTCCGATGTGGGCGTCTCCTCCCGTTATTAGAAACGCAATGTCTTTCCCCATAAATACGGTCTGGATCTCAATCAACGACAATTTCGGGGCCTCCCTTTTACCTGCCGCATAAGATTGCACAAATGGAAACCAGATAATTTTACCGCTTTACCAATCCGCCGACAAGCACTTCGGAAACCAGCCATTTGCGGAACAAAATAAACAAAAGGATCGGCGGCAAGGCGACAATACCTGCCAAAAGCAGAATGAACGGAAGATTCTGTTCTGTCAGCGGCGCTCCTTGCAGACTCAAATTCCAAATCATCATCATAGGGGACTGCTTTGACATGTCGCTTATATAGATTCTTGACGGTATTGCGCTGCCCCACATCGCTGCAAACTGAAGCACCCCAATCGCAAGCAGCGGTTTCCACATTTTCGGGATGAACAACGATATGAAAATTGCAAGCTCTCCTTTGCCTTCAAGCTCTGCCTGATCTCTGAGATGGCTGTAACGGCTGTTGAAAATAGCTTTAAGCACAAACACGAAGAAGAAAGGTTGAAAGCCGGCAAGCAAAACCGGGAATATCGTATTGATTAACCCCATGTTTTGATAAATCAAATATTCATGAACGCTTATCGTGCTTGTTGCGCACAGCGCAAGGAGTATGCTTATTCGGTAAACCATCCCTCCCGGCAATCCACGCACCGTTAGAGGGTAAGCAAGCAAAGCCGTTGCAATGATTGAAAACAGAGTCACCGCCAAATAACCCAGGCCATATTGAAGCATAGTAAACAAAGTCAGCGCATCCGTCACTTTAGCCGGGTACGGGCTGCTCCCTAGATGCGGGTATACATACAGCTTGAATAACAAAAAAAGTGCAACGCCCGATCCAATGAGAGCGATGGTGTAACCGGCAACTTTTGACCCGCCATATGTAGAAGTATTTCTGCTGTCCTCCTGCGGAAACAAATCTCCCTTAAAGAGGGTTCTGACCAACAAGTAGGCCAGGATCATAAACAGGACATTGACAAAAAATTGAATGACCCAAGCAGCCGAGACCAAACCGAAATTGCCCATCATAAACCCTTGCCTGAAAATAAAATAATCAACGGTTTCCTTTCCGCCTATGACGATCGGCTCGAGAAACATATCCAGCAGTTCACGATCTGTCGAAAGCACAAATGACAACTGAACCAGAATCGCTGCCGCCACGACCCTTGCTGCAGGTTCGACGGTCGACTTCCAGTACCCTCCGTCTGTTCCGTTAAGGCGCATTGCCTTTTGCAGTGCGTTTTGTTTGACGGTAATCGCTGCAAGCGCAACAACAAACGTAATGCCGCCGTATTTCACGGTATAAAGCAGCATGGTCCCAAGCCATAGAAGTGCCGGGTAAAAAGCGTTTTCGTTCTCTACACCAGCTCCCAGCGGATGCCCCAACAGCGATTGCAGTTGATGCAATCCCAGGAAAGCCAGAATAGTCGAAGGGATAAAATAGGGCAGTACCATAATTGCCGATATCCAATTCCTGACCCGGGCGGATGCAATGCCGCTAACAGCCAAAGCCGCCAAAAAAGCGACAACTCCGGAAAAAGCCAGTATGCTCAGTTTTAATGTTACCGTATTGGATATCACTGTGCCGAAATTAGTGTGTTGAAACAGCTCCGCAAAGTTGGACAAGCCAGCCCAATCGCTTTTCCACATTCCTTTAAAAAACTGATAATCCTTAAAAGCCACAATCATGCCAGTAATAACGGGGACGCCTTTAAACAGCAGTAAAAACAAGATGGCGGGAACAATAATTAGATAATGCGGCCAATAATGCACGATCCTTTGTCCAATGGTTCGTCGGGACATTCCGCCAGATCCTGCATACTTGCTCGGAGATTCCAATTGATTCACCTGCAACCCTCCATAATTATCCAAATATAGCTATTATGTTAACATACGTCACCATATTTGCCTATGAAGTAGGTTACTTTTTGGACTCTATTTCCCGATTTTCTTTAACGTGGCGGTTCCAATAAAGCTTCCTGCAGAAGCAATGATTACACTTGAATAGACGATTTTTAGTACATAATAAATACCCGTTCCGGCAATCAAATCTACTATCAGGAACTTCTTAATCGTTGAACCTTTTACAACCAGAAACACAACTCTGCCTTGTTTCATTAGCTTCAATAGTCCCACACACCTTTTTCAAATAAGAGATGATATGTAAAAAAAGCTTGGCTCAGTCTAACGAACTATGAGTTGAGTTTGTACCAATCCAGTAATCAAGTTGTTTTTAGTCAAAAATCCACTTGAAGGCTCTTATGAGCAATCGGGGGACATACACCAACAGCTCCAGAACGATTTCAATAATAAATGAAGCCGCTTCATGTCGGTCGCGCTTTTTTCGTTTCATTCGTTCCCCATCCTTTACACGTCATTACGCGGCTGGAAGAAATAAGGTTTCGCTCGGGCTGGATGCCGACCTCCCTGCTTAATATTTTTGCTACCGCAAGCCGACTTTTGCGTATACTCCATAGGTTTGACTACATACACAGCTAAAGAATGAACAGGAGAGAGCCCATGAGAAGGTTAAACATCTTTATCCGAATCTGTATTGCGATTTTACTTACCCTTGGCATCATTTATTTAAGCTCGCTCGTTCCTTTCATCTTTACCCCCTTGCTGTCCTTTCTCAGCATCATTATTACGCCGCTTCTGCTTTCCGGTTTTTTCTACTACTTGCTACGACCTTTAATTGATTACCTGGAGAGAAAAAAATTAAATCGCACGCTTTCAATCCTGTTGCTTTATTTAATCAGCTTTGTGCTGCTTGTTTTCTTTTTTATCGGCGTTTGGCCCTCCCTGAAAGCGCAGCTGCAAAATCTGGTGCACAACGCGCCTTATTTGATCAATTCCATGAATAAGCAAATCGACGAATGGACGCAAAGCGATTTGATCTCCTCATGGATCCCCGCCGATATTAATATTTCGGAGCAGATCACAGAGTTTCTGAACAATGGTTTCACGGTCGTTAGAAACTCCGTATCCGGGTTGTTTGGCTTTATATCCAATTTTGCAATTGTGCTCTTTACCTTCCCGATTATGCTCTTCTACATGCTGAAGGAAGGCGGCAAATTTAATAACAGCCTGGTTCGCCTTTTCCCGGCTCGCTACAGGGAAGACGGACGGTCCGTTTTGGGCGAAATCGATCAAGCGCTTAGCGGGTTTATTGTTGGAAGGGTCATTGTTAATGTGGCGCTTGGCGTACTGATGTACATCGGCTTTCTCATTATCGGATTGCCATACGCGTTGCTGCTGACTTTAATCGCCGTATTAATGAACTTTATCCCGTTCATTGGCGCCATTTTGTCAAGCATACCGATTGTTATTATCGGCCTAATCGAGTCGCCAGCAACGGCGATTTGGTCGCTCATCATTATCCTCGTGGCCCAGCAGATTCAGGATAATCTGATTGCGCCTTATGTGTTCGGCAAAAAGCTGGCTATCCATCCCTTGACCACGATTATTCTCGTATTGGTTGGCGGCGATATAGGTGGAATTGTCGGCTTCCTGCTTGTTATTCCGATTTACGTCATCGTTAAGATTGTAGCTGTCAAAATGTATGAGCTTTACGTCAAAACGCGCAACAGCAAAGAGGAATCGCCAAAAGAGGAATCGCCACCGGCGCAACCGCAATGACAACGATCCAGACAGGTTCGTCCTATACCATCAAAGAAGAAACAGCCTGCTCCTTTAAAAAAGGGGCGGGCTGTTTTAAAAATGGAGGGATTCTCTTGAAACCACTGATTAAATTAGCCTATCTATTTGGATTCATTTCGATTTTATCTTTTTTCCTGCCAGTCATGCTATCCTTAACCGTATGCGCAGCAACCATTTTTTTGAGTCTGCTTAGTGTCATTACTTATAAAAACAAGTCAGCCCTCATCGCCTTGTGCATTAATGGTTTAATCGTTGGGCTAGTTGTTGCGGGCATTTTTACGTTTATTGTTAATTTTTCACTATTGGATTAGTCGTATAACTCAGCGTTATAAATCACTACTACAACCAGATATCTGCAAGAATCTTGGTTAATTCCAAATGTCTTTCTTCCAGCGTGTACTTGTTCCATTCTTTATATTTCGATATATCTTTGGTGATTGCAAAATCAGTCATACCTTTTGATAAATACGTCTGGATTTTATTATCAAATGATCTATTATTTGCAGATGAATTTTTCATTCGGCTAAGTAGTACAAGGTTGCCCAGACGATGTGTCAAAGTATCGCGTGTATTCACATCAAAATTAGCAGTCCATGAAGGTGATGGATTCTGAGGTAATACATGCTCTACAGTTACTATTCCTGTATAAGCCTTCATAATATTTTCATTCTCACTTAATGCCATGTCAACTCGAAGTAGAACATATTTGCAATACTTCTTTTTATAAAAGTTCTGGGAATCTAATGCAGCTTCGATTTCGTCTTCATATTGAGCAGTATCGAAGAGAGCATCGGTAAGTATTTTATCTGCGTCTTTTTCCGTCTCAATAATATGCAACAGACGATTCATTTCAACTATTCTTGCAGTTGGTGTAATTTCCAGAAGCCAATTAGTTGCGACAAGTTTCTCTAGTTTAACTAAAAAAGCATAAATATCTTTTTCATCAGTAAACTTTCTAGCAAAACTAATGTAAACAGGCACCCAATCCGAATTAGGTATATAATCTCTCATGATGGACATCAAATTGTATAGTTTCGGGTTTTTAGATCGAACATGTGCATTCATTAATTGTTCTTTATAGATATCAGCAATTTCATCTATCGTATCGATGAATGTTTTCCCTTTTAGTTGTGGGTGTTTCTTGAAAATTATTTCTTCATATTCTGCAATAATTGATTTTTTTGCTTTATCCTTTATTAGAATGGTTCTTATGTGCCCAATCAGTTCATCAAACTTATCCCGCCCAAGGTCTTCTTCAACATCTTCCCATTTCCTTTGATACCGATCCTTTTCCGATCCATCTTTTACTTCTCCAAGATTTGCGCTTTTAAGCAAATCGGCTGTAGATAGCGGCATGCCCCTATCATTTAAAATAGAGAACAATCTATATGCGGACGTAAAGCTTCCCGTTTTGACATATACTAATACACAATTATTGAATATAAATTTAATCATTTGGTCTAATAATTTTTGTTGAATATCACTACCGTCAGAAAACTTTTGTTTAAACGTCCTTATAGCTTCAACCATGTTCGCCTGTGATTCGCTAAGAAGCTTTTTATCCAGTGAAGCTGCTGACTCTGTTGCATCGATTGTTAGAATATATTTCTTGAAAAAATCACGATCTTTTTCCCTGACTAACAAACGAGCTTTTTCCGGAACATTTTCGTAAACATTTCCCATTTGAAATATTTTCCCATGAAGAAATCTTTTTGCGTCATCTACCTGTACTAAATCGCGTAAAACTGCGAGTAGTATCGTCAACGTTGTGAGCCTCTGTTGACCATCAACAACATCATATAATCCAGCGCCATCCAATTTTTCTTCTTTCACTTGAAGAATTATGCTACCAAGAAAGTAATTGTCTTCGATTCTGTGGGTATCTGCGTGTTCCATAGCTTGTTTAATATCTTCAAAAAGCTGGTCAAAATTATCCTTTTCCCAAGAATATGGACGCTGGTAGCCAGGAATTTGAAATAGAAATTTTGATGAAAAAAGCTCTTTTAATAATATTTCTTTTGCTTCAATTTTTCCATCGAACATATAGGATATCCCCCAATTCTTGATAAACTATTGATATCTTATCATGGTAGAGATTGGGTTGTAAAAAAGAAAATGGTTAAAGGAAAACCTTCAATTACACTTGCTAAACCCGCAATTGCTGCATTGCTTGCAGCCTTCGATGTTGATTAGCGACGCCGAACCGCAGGACGGACAAAGGTCCAATGAGCCGCTCGCCTGAAAGTCCATTTCCGTATGAAGCGGGGACTTAGTTGACGCTGAAGATTCTGGATGCTCCAGATCTTTTGGGTGCTGTGAGTCCTCCTTATTCATGGGGTATCCCGTAATCCCTGACTCCCCTCCACCCACATGCTGCTCCAGCGCTTTTGCCACCGCATCCGCGATTGACTCCACCCGGTTCGCGCCAAAGCCGATTGCGCCCGATCCGCCTATTCCTTTTAAATGCTTGATCAAAAGCTCAACCTTATGACCATGATCTCCATAACGGAGAAACAAGGAGCAAACCCGGCCTAATGCCTCCGCCATCGCAAAAACATCGGAGCCCGCTTTGCCGACATTCAGGAAAATTTCGCCTGGCGAACCGGAAAGATCATTAATCGTAATATACGCCATCCCAAAAGGCGTATTTATTTTGTAGGTAGCGCCGCGCAGCACTTGCGGACGGCTTCTGTAGGCTTTGTCCATCGTATCGCTGCCCACTGGCTGATTTTCTCCAGCCTTATTCTCATGGAGCTGTCCTTGCTCCAGTTCTTGTTCCTGCTCTCCTGCCTTCTCCTGTTCTTCAGTCGCAGCCGTGGACAAAACCTGCACATCCCGGCTGCCGTCGCGATAGATGGTTACGCCCTTGCAGCCAAGCTCATATGCCATTTCGTAAAGCTCCTTGGTCTCCTCGATTGTGAAATCATTTGGGCAATTCGCCGTTTTCGAAATCGAGCTATCCACCCAGCGCTGGATGGCAGCCTGCACCCGGATATGATCCTTTGCGGATAAATCCATAGCCGTTACAAAATACTCCGGCAGCTCTTCACCTGGATGTTCATCTCTCCACTGCTGCGCAATGGGGACAAACTGTTTGTCATAACCCAGCCTGCTTTGGCGGAAATATTGGAATGCAAAATACGGCTCGATACCCGTCGAGGTGCCAACCATCGTCCCCGTGCTGCCTGTTGGCGCTTGCGTAAGCACTGTTACATTACGGATGCCGTATTGCCGGATAGCATCGCCTACTTCAGGATACTGTGAGGTCAAGCTTTTCATAAAGCCGCTCTGAAGAAAAAGCTCCGCATCAAAAGCGGGAAAAGCTCCCTTCTCGGCAGCGATTTCAGCCGATACCAGGTAGGCTTCACGGGCCATAAACCCATACAGCTTATCCAGGAAAAGAAGACATTTCCGGCTGCCGTAACGAATTTGCAGCTTGATCAGCAGCTCCGCAAGCCCCATCGTTCCAAGACCAACCCTTCGCTCCTTTTTCTGGTTGGCTTCATTTTGAGGAAAGTGATACGGCGTGGCATCGATAACATTGTCAAGAAAACGCACCGACCAGCGCGTCACCTTCGCCAACTCCTCCCAGTCCACATCTCCTTTTCCTTCATTATAAAAAAGAGAAAGATTAATTGCCGACAGGTTGCATACGCCCCAGCCGGGCAGTCCCTGTTCACCGCAATTGTGAGCAACCATCCCGCCAGCAACAAGCGAGTGAGTTACAGGCTCAGTAATATCATAAACGTCTGCGAGTTCTCCTTGCGTAACGGAAACAACTGCCGATAAAAACTTTTCCGTTTTGCGGGATCTGCGAGCAATTCGCTCAAGCGCCTCTTGTTTTCTGGAAATATATCGAAACCCGATTTGTTCTTTAAAGACAAGGATATTGTTTCCTGTCATAATAAGCTCATGAAAACCTCTGCTTTCATATGTGCGGAGCTCACCGGCATTTGCTACATCTAAAAAATGCGATTGTGATTTTTTGGGACGGGCGTAAATTGAACTATGAATGCCATAATTAAGCAAAAGCAGCTGAACGCCTTGCAGCAGCTTCTTTGATGAAGATATCAGCCTAACGCTGCAACGAGCTTCATCCTTTTCATAGACTGTCCCATCTGCACTGAAAAGCCCTTGGAGAAATGCTGTCACGGTAACTTCCGACGAAGAAAATATGCTTTCAGGAACTGTTTTTTCAGGTGCATTCACAGCGTTGACGCCTAGTTCATTAAGCTTGTGAAGCAGCTCTTTACTCCACCAATACACCTGCTGCGTCCCATTATTTCGTTCAAATACTTTCGCCCTGACTCCAGTGATTTTTTGTCCTGCATCAACAAGATTACGTACCGTTTCATTATCCCCGGCACCAAAAACCATTCCAACATCACCATGTTTAGATACCCAGCCATGGCCTGTCAACCAACCAAGAAACACTCCCCAATGTTCACCCAGGTCATCCCTGCTCGCGAATTTCCCTTTGCCGGATTGAACATAAACGTAATCCTCTGGAGTAAGGTGCTGAGCTTCCTTCCAGCCATGATTCGTATATAACCGGTGATCTTTTGTTACAGAAATATCCATTCCATTTCGCAAGGTCACTACAATTGTCTCTTTCATACCGGTAGAAAACACATTAGCTTGGCGCATCACAAGGCCTGGAACCTCATATGAACGCCCTCCGACAACCTTTGCTTTCTCGACTAGACGAGCGTCTGTTCCGATTAGGAAACGTTCCCCTTTCGTTTTCTCATATAATTGGGCGATGGTCAAAAGGCCATATTCACTCGATATTCGAGTACCTGGATGGAAACAAGGGTTAGTGCTATTGATCTCATTAAAATACCAGCTATTCGACATTTCATTGTAATACTCCATAAATACGACGCCGGGTTCCGCTGATTTCCAGGCAGATTCCATGATGATGTGCCAGATATCGCGAGCGCGCAGCGTTTTGTACAGAACAACTTCTTTGCCAAGAGCCTTCCAGGCGTCAAGATCACCGGTCCACAGCTCGTTGTAATCGGGGTCTTTGCTATCCGGAAATTGGAGGTTCCACTCCAGATCTTCCTTGACCGCTTTCATAAAAGCGTTGCTGACACATACCGATAAATTGGCATTCGTCACCTGTCCCATACTTTGCTTGACCGTTATGAACTCCAACAAATCGGGATGCCAATCGTTGATCATCAGCATCAAGGCGCCGCGCCGGCTGCCGCCTTGCTCGATCAGTCCCGTTGTATAGCTGAACAGCCCGCCCCAGGATACGGCTCCGCTCGACGTGCCGTTAACGCCAGCAACTACGGCGCTTCGTGGACGCAGAGAAGACAGATTAAAGCCAACGCCGCCACCGCGGGCCATTATTTCCGTCATATTACCGAGCGAATCCATGATCCCGCCTCGACTGTCCTTTGGCGAAGGGATAACATAGCAGTTGAACAACGTCAACTCCTGACTTGCTCCTGCTCCCGCCGCAATTCTACCGCCTGGAACAAGCCGGAAGTCCTCCAAGATTTCTCTGAACTTCCCTCTCCACTCATCCGCCTTCTCTTCAGAGGGTTCCACTGCGGAAATCGCGTCCGCAATTCTGTCCCACATCTGCTCCGGCGTGGTTTCAAGGGGATGAGACAATTTTGCGATATCACTTTCGATCGTTTCGCCATTTCTCAGCGTCACCTTAACCTTGCTTCCGGACCGCTCCGTTACTTCGCCAACCTCCTTTACCGGAAATTTGGGATCTTCTTTCACGAGAATCAGCACAAGATCGCCCGGTTTCACGCCTGATGCGTCTCTATGCTTCACCGCATATCTGTCCAAAAAAATCTTTTCGCCCAATCCCTCAAGCTTTGCCATTGCTCTTCCCCTCCCAGTTAAATTTCGCCCGAAAATCCACATGTAGTATATTGTATCGATTTTAACACACTATATGTTGATAATCATTTTGTTTTTATCCCTTATTATGTTTATTACCCAAGAGGGCAATACTACTTGGAAGCTCTAATTTTAACGATCTTGAATACGCACTTATCGGGAGGGAAAACGGCATGAACGATTCATCGACTAGAGAACAAACGGCGTCCGGTTCCAAACGCAAATTGAATGAACTGGTTGAATTGCATGTTGAAAACGATTGGCTTCAAGAGTTGCAAAACCGCGTTCAACGCGGAGGCCCTTGGGATGATTGGACATTGCATCAATTGACGATGGAGGCCGAGCAAGCGAAGCGGGTAGAAAGCTTTGAAGAGCTGCAATGCTTGCGAACGCTCCCAGACCTCACGCCTATGCCTCATCAGATCGGGACGGCCAGCAAGGTGCTTCACGAAATGGGCGGTCGCGCTATTCTAGCCGATGAAGTAGGACTCGGCAAAACGATAGAAGCCGGTCTTGTCCTCAAAGAATATATGGTTCGCGGCTTGGTGGCCAAAGTGCTGATCCTGGTGCCCGCTTCCCTTGTTCTTCAGTGGGTGCGGGAGTTGAACCAGAAATTCGGCATTCCCGCCGTTGCCCAGAAAAAAGCATATACCTGGGGTTACGATGTGGTGGTCGCTTCTATGGACACGGCCAAGCGCGACCCGCACCGCGAAACCGTACTCGGCACAGATTACGATCTGATCATCATAGACGAAGCCCACAAGCTCAAAAACAAAAAAACGACCAACTACCAATTTGCCACATTGCTCCGAAAAAAGTATTGCTTATTGCTGACGGCCACCCCCATCCAGAATGACCTGGATGAGCTCTACAACCTGATCACTCTGCTGAAACCGGGACAGCTTGGCGGACAAAGCCAGTTTGCAGCCAACTTTGTTGTCGAAAAGAGGCTGCCCAAAAACGAGGATCAGCTGCAGGAGGTATTGTCGGGCGTTATGATCCGTAATCGGCGGGGCGACGGCGGCATTCATTTTACGAAACGCCATGTCAAAAATGTGCCGCTCGAGCTTTCACCGGAGGAAAAAGCGCTGTACGATGCCGTGACCGGTTTTGTCAGGGAGCGTTATGACGAAAGCGGCGGCGATATGAGCAGCATGCTTTCGCTCGTAACGCTCCAGCGCGAAGTGTGCAGCAGCAGAGACGCGGTTTTTTTGACTCTGGTCAACCTTTTCAAAAAAACATCCGAAGACTCCCCGCTTCGCCCGAAAATCTGGGAGCTGGTGGAGAAAATTCGCGGCATTACCGCCAATACCAAAGCGGAAAAGGTTTTGGAGCTCGTTAAGGAAATGAATGAAAAGGTCATCATCTTTACGGAGTACCGGGCAACCCAGGAGTATTTGCTCCAATTTTTCCGCAGCCATAACCTGAGCGCAGTTCCCTATCGCGGCGGCATGAACCGGGGGAAAAAAGACTGGATGATGGACCTGTTCCGCGGGCGCGCTCAAGTTTTGATAGCAACGGAAGCCGGCGGCGAAGGCATCAATTTGCAGTTTTGCCACCATATGATCAACTTCGACCTGCCATGGAATCCCATGCGGGTAGAGCAGCGAATCGGCCGGGTGCACCGCCTGGGCCAGACCAAAGACGTCCGCATCTACAACTTATGCACGCTTGGCACGATTGAGGAGCATATCGTCAATCTCCTGCATGAAAAAATCAACCTGTTCGAGCTGGTCATCGGCGAGCTGGATCATATTTTGGAAAAGCTCGAAGGCGGCGGCACGATGGAGCAGCGGCTCGCCAAGGTGCTCCTGGAGTCCGGAAATGAGCAGGAGCTTCAGCATAACCTGAGAGAGCTTGGGAGTTCCTTGAGCCAAATCAGCAGCGAAGTACAGACGGGGGATGGGTCTATTACAAGTCAAAAGCCGGATGTCGTGCTGAATCTGGACCGGCTTGGCGCATCAGTGGAGGTGAAGACATGAACGAAAAGCAGATCCACCGTTTTGTGGGCCGGTTTCTGGAAGCGACAGGTTGCTCCGTTATCGAAAAATCTCCGGCGCATTATATGGTCAAGCTGTCGCCCCAAGCCGACCGCGAATTAACAAATCGGCCCTATTACTGGAGCTTTGTGGACCGGGTAGGCAGCGAGCCTGAAACCATGACGTTTCTGTATGTCACGGACAAGCAGCGGTACGACGACGCAAGCAGGACCGAAGCCGAAGCGGAGGCAGCGCCTACCGGGGCCGGCCCTGGGAATGGCGCAGCCGCTCCTCAAGGAGCCGCCGATGCCGCGCTTGCCCGCTCCTTTGGTTTTGTGCAAAACAATTTGGCGACGGGGGTCAGAATACCTCGGGAGGATTTGTATTTTGGAGCCGGAAAGCTGGATCGGCTGTTTGGCGCCGCTAAAGCCAACGGGAGTTATGTTTGTCTGTTTCAGGAGCCGGAGCGCAGAGGAATCAGTCCCTTCAACTCCACCCCCTATACCGCATGGCTGGGCGTTAATATCAAGGTGGAATTTTGCTGCGACCGCAAACGCGAGGAAATATACAGCTTTGGCGTGTCGCTTGCCACCGGCAATTGCGTTGAGCAATTTTACGACATGCTGACTTCGCGCAAGCTGACTCCCCGGCTGCCCGCCAATGTGCATATCGCCAAAAACGGCATCTCCTACGCAAAAGCATTGTCTATTATCGAAGCGACGCTGGAGCGCAAGCTTAAGAGTCAAAGCTACACATGGGCGCAGGAAGCGTCAGCAAGGCTGGCGGAAGAGCTGGAACGCATCGACTCCTATTACACGCCCATTATTGAAAATGCTCTAGATGAAAATAAAGGGGCCATACAGGAGCAATACCGTCAGCGCCGCGCGGAAATCAAGTGGCAATACGAGCCCCGTGTGACGGCTTCCGCTATTAATTGCGGTCTTTTCCACCTGGAAGGCATCCATTAAAGAAGAACAGACGGGAATCGAAGATATCCGGCAAAAAAAGACGGATTAATTTCCACCGTGTCGCGACAGGTTGCAACAGCCTTCTTGCAGCTTGTCCTCTACAATAAAAGACAGAATCTTCGTAGCAAACAAGCCAAAAACGAGTTGAGGTGTTTTTGATGTACAGAAAAAATAGAACAAAAAAGTTGGCGGCATCCATTGCCGCTTCCCTGCTTTTTTCACTAATGGCCCCCTATGCGTCTGCCGACGTTGCCAAAAGCGATGATTTGCCAAAGGCAGCTCCTGTTTATTACGCTTTGTCGGAAACGCCGCTGGAATCGCAAGCCAAAGAGTGGATTGGCTCATTGATCGAAGATGGAGGAAAAACCTCCCCTTTTTCAGGATGGAGAAATGCGACTCTGGAAACTTCGCCGCTTGGGCCGGGAACCCATAGCTGGATTGTTCTTGTGAAGAAAAAAGCGGAAACGTTAGGTTATTTAATTATTCATGCCAAAGAGGAAGGCGGCTTTCAGCTTGGAGAATATGGAACCGGGGAATGGCCGCTGTTTAACGAGCATTCGCTGAAGCTCACAGGCATACAATTGCAGCCAGCTGCAAAATCCAGATCGGAACGAGTTTACATTCATCCGCTTCTGAATGCCTGGAGGATTACGGACGGTTCAAACGTTCATTATATGGATGCCGTCACGGGGGAAATGCTGCCTGCGGACGAGGAAGGCTGGACCAAGCAAAGTCAAAAAGCGGAGGATGGCTTGGCAGGGGATAGAGCCGGGACTGGCGATACACATGGCAAATTGGCGGCAAGCCTCGTCGTGCCTTCTTTTAACCCCTACGAAACATTGCCTTGGTTAACCCGCAAACCGCTAAATCTGGACGGGCCGGACAAGCTTGCCGCTATTTTGAACGGATTAACAAAGGAGCAAAAACTGCGTTATACAACCCTGAGTTTTGAAAATAAATACCGCGCAGTCTGGTCCGTGGTCGGGTTTAACCGATGGAGCGACGACCAGTTGTATGTGGCGCTTGATTCCGATGAGGAGGGCACGGACCGTCGCTACATTCCGGCGGAATGGCTGCTTGCAATGGGAGATTTTTATAAATAACGGACTTTTCTGCTTAAACGTTAACGCTGCCGACCGTTTCGGCCTCGCCACCAAAGCATGAGGCCGAGCGGTCCCCAGCCAAACCATCGGGTCAGCCAAGGCTCTCTGACAGCTTTGGCTTCCGTTCGGGCTTGCTTCCGCACCTCGCGGGGCGTCTCCATATACGTTACGAATTGCTCTGTCATAAATTTCACAAGGTCATCGCCTTTTCCTTTTGCCATTTCTACACCCCCTGCCCTATCGTAAAATGTCTCCATTAAAAGCCTTCCCCATTCTTCCTCCATGTAACCATGCATGACTTACCCAATAATCAGACACGCTAATAACAGCATTCGCCTAAGCGATATGCACGATTTAGTGGAGGCTGATCACACTATGCGACTTTTCCTGATTTTTTGTGCAGTTATTGCCATCGGCCTGCCGGATATGCCTTCAGCGCTGGCAGCTAAAGCAGCAGCATTGGATTTAAACAATGCCTCAATGCATGAAACCCGTCCCGATTACAACGATGGCTGGACAATGCCGAGAACCTCAGTCATTATTGATGTTGGCCATGGCGGAATCGACGGCGGAGCCTTCTTTGGCGATACGCTTGAGAAGGACATTAATCTGGCTATCGCCAGCAAGCTGTATTTGCTTCTGCGCAGCCAAGGCATACCCGCCATTATGAATCGGACAGGAGACTATGCGCTTAGCGATGACAATCGCTGGCATCAGACGTCATCCCGCCATCGTCGCGATTTGTCCCAGCGCCGCCAATTGACAGAAGAAATTAATAGTGAAATTTTGGTCAGCCTGCATGTCAATTCCGTCAAAAACAAAACCAAACGAGGTCCGCTGGTGCTTCATCAAGACCAGGGCGAAAGCGCCCTGCTGGCCTTTTGCCTGCAAAATGCGTTAAACCGTCAGCAGCAAACATCACGGGCTGCGCGTGAGGGAAAACCGTTTTATTTGCTGCGGCGCGTCGATCAGCCGTCCGTCATTGTGGAGATGGGCTTTATCAGCAACGCGGAGGATCGCAGCATGCTGACGGATTCCCGGCGCCAGCTTGAGATTGCGGAAGCAATTGCTTCAGGGATTTGGCAATACAAATGGATCGCCCATTGATCCGTTAACCATTTGCGACAGCTTGACGACAACGGCTTCTTTTTGAATGGCAGGGATGCTCATCTTCAATACGGCCGCCGTTTTTTTGCCGGGAGGCCCGACATGGCCGATGGTAACGCAATCCCCTTGGCTTTTCAACTTTTTGCGCAGCTCCGTTACCTGCTTGGCAATATGCTGCTCGGTATAAACATCATCAAGGAAAACATTGTTGGATGCGAGCGGGATGCCAATTTCCTCTGCCAGCTTGGGAATTACGGTTTTGTAAGTCGTCCGGCTGTCCAGAAAAAACAATCCTCGCTCCTTGCAAACGCCGAGTACGATGCGCATTACCCTTTCATCCGCAGTGACCTTGGATCCCATATGATTGTTCATGCCTATAGCATGGGGCACATCGTTTATGGCATCCTCCACCCGCTTGCGAATTTCATCATCGCTCAGATCCGTTGTAATTGCGCCTGGGCCAAGCCATTTCTTGAGACCTTTGTTCGGCTCCATAGGCATATGGACGATGACATCATGGCCAAGACGATGCGCCTCTTCGGCATCTTGTTTGGTAGTAGGCATAAACGGCATGACGGCAGCCGTAAACTTTACCGGCAGCTGAAGCATGTCCTCTGTCCCGTTCATTCCATTGCCAAAATCGTCGATAACGATCGCCAGTCTGCGAATCTCATCTTTAGTGTCGCTGCCGATACCACCTTGTCCAGCATCTGCAAGTCCAGCTGCCGCTGCGCCTTGCCAAGCCAACAAACAAATCCCTATGACAGCTGCCAGCATTGCTCGTGTTGTCTTTATTTTCATGACAGTTTCCTCCACCTCTGCACAGTCTTGCACCATAGTATGGATGAACCATCAGGAAAATATGCTCATTTTCAAGGAAACCCGGTACCAGTAGAATAACAATTTAACGAATTAAACCACGGCATAATTAGCTGAAAATTGGAACTTTTTCCTTCATGCTTGACCTGGTCTAATCCGCCATGCTATTATAACTTACGTTGTAATAAACACATGCGGTCGTGGCGGAATTGGCAGACGCGCTAGATTCAGGTTCTAGTGTCAGCAATGACGTGGAGGTTCGAGTCCTCTCGACCGCACCATATTTTTTATAAAGCAAGCTTCCTTTGCCAATGGGCATACGGGAAGCTTTTTTGTTTACCACAGACATTCTGACTTCTCTCCTGCCTCGGATTCAGGCTTCGCCTTCACAATCACGATTTCGCTCATGCATTTGCTCCAGCGGTTTTTCTATCACCTTAGCCATTTTCCCAGTTCACGTTGATATAGGTTGTTTTTATGCTCATCACTTTAAAATAAAGCATCGATGAAATATGAAGAATATGCTTCTCTAGAGAAGGAAATATTTTTATAAAAAATGCAACGAAACTTTAATTTGAAGTGTTTATATAAGTGAAGAAGTTGATTCAATTAGTGGATAAATATTAAGAAAGTGAGGTGTCGTTTAATTATATATTTTTATATTACCACTAAAGAAAGCGCTAACATTTTTTTGTTTCACGATTAAAAAATGGAGGATTGCCTTTATGAAAAAGTTTTTTGTCTTTTTTACAACTCTTATTCTGTCAATTACGGTTATGGTACCATTTGTGCAAGCGCATCATTGGTCTTACGAGAGAACGTGGTCGAATGTAAATAGTACATGGTGGAACGCGTGTACTGGTTTAGGCACTATGAATCACACAAAAACACTATGGATTGATACTGTAAATGGAGAAAGTTTATTATTTTTATTTGACCATGAGGTTTGGGTCAATACGACTTCTAAGATTCCTTATATGTATAGTGTGAATATTATGAAGAGTTTAAATTATACTGATCCTGGGACGAATAATAATTTGGGATCAATCGGAGATCATCAGTGGGGTACAAACATGGAGCATAGTGTACTAATGGGAGGCGATTGGACATTCACGTATGGTCATAGTGACATAAATGTATGGAGCGCAGCATATAAAAACGTAAATCTTAAATATGATACTGCTGCTAGAATTTACGTTTCTGAATGTGGCGGATTCGGAGCAACTTTTTTAGGAAGCATTAGTTCGACTACTGATGTTGTATATAATATTCCCCCAAAATTCACTACAAATGAACGAATAGATAAGAATGTACCCACACTACAATCTGAAGATATTAAAAGGGGAATTGAACTTAAGAATGAGATTTTGACGAAATATAGTACGACCATTTCTGAACAAAAAAAGAATGGCGATTCAATATTTATTGATGAGGCTGTAGATAAATGGGTTGAAAGAATTGCCATCAACATGATAAATTCTGGCCACAAGATAAGCTTGGATTCTAATGATATTATTAATGCAGCAAGAAAAAGTGTTTTACGACATGACGCGATATTATTATTAGCTGAAAAATATGGAGTAGATTATGATAAATTGAACGAATTTATTGAGGATCAAAAACGACAAGCTCTAAACTCTGATACTGGTAGGATAGTTATAGATGATGTAATAAATGGGCTTGGTTTAAAAGATATCAATGAGTTATTCTATGAATATGACTTTGATCACCATCAACAAAGTTATATTTGGTCGAATATCCAGCCGGAATATGAGAAGAAAAATCCAAAAATGGAAAATGAAGATCCATCAGATTACAGAGATCGTTTGTTAGAATTATTTAATTCAGAAATTAATGAAACTATGTAATAATTTATAATGGATTAGATCATTGGCAGTCGCACATCTCTATCATTAGTCTTATCCATTAATAAAGTCTACGCGTACAACATGATTTTACGGGAGGTGACCTTAGTTGATAAAAAAGATTTTATTTGTTTTTATTTCAATGATCGCTTTAGTCGGTTGCAGCAATGGTAACGTCGAGACCAATAAAACGGCAGGTAGTGATATTGTTATTGACGAGCAATATTCAACGATTCATATTGTGGGGCTTAATGATGAGAATGAAGATTTGCTTAGTATTGAATATCGGATTACGAATCAATCAAAGGACAATCTAGGTCCTGTTTATGTTAATTATGTGGTTCATGGACAAACTCTATCGGATGCATTAGGTTTCAACGAATATTCCTCCTATAAGATAATGGGGGGAGAGGGAATAGAGCTTGGGGCAGGAGAGGTATTTCAAGGTGGAGACAATATACAGGTACCGAAGGATATAGTTGGGCTTATTCAGCAAAACGAGGATAGCTTGGTTATTGAAATTCAGATCGTAGACATAGGAACAGAAACCGTTGTGACTTCGTACAAGATTAGCAAAATTACCTCTATAAAGGAAAATGCGGATTAAAGATATTTCTATTGATTGCTTTCTTTCTAGCCGGCTTCTTTGCAATACCACAGAAGCCGGTTTTATGTTACATCATTCCATCTATCATAAAACAAGCCGGGTACAATTCCCTTACGCATGAATCAGTACCCTCGACATTCTGAACAGCGATAAGGCGGGCCTTCTGATTTCTCCTGTTTTACGATAACCCATGCGTTCATAAAGTCTAATCGCACCATGATTATGTTGATTGACCGTTAATGAAACTTTGGAAAAATCCTGCAATAATGCTTGCCGCTCAGCACACCGGATCAAACGCGATCCAATTCCCATCCCCCTGCTCTCCGGCAAAGCTGCCAATGAGCCAATATGAAATTCGTCAGCTCGCCAAAAGTGTGATCGATAACCGCATCCTCTTTGGAACCCGCCAATGTTTTAGATACATCTCCCAGCGCCATGCAATTAAGTCTGCCTCCCGCCAGAGATTCAGTCTTCGCCTTCACAATCATGATTTCGCTCATGCGTTTGCTCCCGCTTCCTTCATCGCTATCCCTTCAACCCTGATATTAATCGCTTCGATCGTAAGCCCGGTAAGCTGTTCTATCGTTTCACTCCGTATTTAACGACGATTTTATGTTGATTTCCAGCGACGACTGATCTACTTTTAATTCAATACCGTTTTGCAGGCTGCCCCCGCTCAGCTTATTGCTTATCCCCTCCAGCCAACTCGTTGGCATTGAAGCGATCCCACCCGTCATTTTGGCAGCCATTCCGACCAGCTTGGACAACACAATCGTAGAAATATGGGTTGAACCCATCACATTTTGCAATCTCATAAAAACCCTCCTCTATTTCGTTGATTTAAAGCCGTGAAAAAAGGTATCCAATACCAAATCCGCCGCCTTATTTTTGGCGATATGTCCGTCTTGAACCTGCTGCCAGGTCAGAAAAAGAAGACTATACAAAACATCCGCGATCCACTCTTTTGGATGCGTCTTGCGGAAGTAACCCTTTACCTGCAATAGCCCGATGACGCGCAGCAGCGGCTCTCTCAACTTTTTATCCGCCTCTTCAATTTCTATGTTGTAATGAACGGAAGCATCGTGATCCAAAAAGTAAATTTTATCGCCGATAGGAATCAGTGCTTTGATTAATTCCGGAAAATAGTCCTGGTATCGCTCTTCATCAAATGTTATGGAACCAACGATATCATTGACTACCTCGATTGCCCGAAATCCCAATTGGGCCATCAGTTGCTCCCGGCTGTCCACATATCGATGCAAGGTTGCAATGCCAACGCCTGCACGTTCTGCGATATCCGCCATGGAAGCTCCTGGTTTTTCAATAAGCAGCGACGTTGCCGCATCAAGAATTGAGTTAAACCGGCTTTGTTTTACCGTCGACATTTCCTTTTTAATTTCAAACTCCCCCCTTGGTATATGAATCATTGTTTCGATTTTTTGATATATGTTTCTATCAATTGATTATATAATAAATCATTTTTACAGGAGTTACAAGTTTACTATGCCTGATCCGATTTTGTGCCGGCACAAAGAAAAACCCAGTGACTTAGGAGACAAGTCACTGGGTTTCTCAGTATGCTGGAGATCTACAGTTTCACCGGAAGCATCAGCCCGTCGGCCCCAAAGGAAATGGGATCAATGCAGGTTTCGCGGTGAAAGCCTTTTCCATCCTTGAAGCGGGTAAGCGGCGTTACAAAACGGTGGTAAGCAATCCAGTATTCATCCTTGCCTGGTTCCTGCATAATGGAATGATGGCCGGTGCCCAGCATGTCCTTCTCCGGGTTTTTGACCAAAACAGGATAATGGTACGTGACAGGGCCGTACAGCTGCTCCGAAGTGCCATATTTGATATGGTAGTTTTCGCTGCCGGTATCGTCGCAGGACCAGGTAAAGTGATAAAGCCCGCCGCGTTTCAGCACTGTGACGGCTTCCCTGAAATCCTCCAGCCCGTCCAGGTTGCGCATTGTATCTTCAACAACGCTAATCATATCGTCGCCAAGCTCTACAATCGCCCCATCGCCGTTGCCAAACAGCATGTAAGCGGCTCCGCCTTCTTCCGTATAAATGGATGGATCGATCGTTTGGCCCATTTTGATGCCAAGGCGTTTCATCTGATCCATTGTAATAAGCGGCTCCGGCTGAGCGACAAAAGGACCTGCCGGATGATCGGCAACCGCAACGCCAATCGCGCTGACGCCGCTTGCTTCTTTGCCGCAGAAATAATGGTAATACTTGCCGTTGCGGGTAGCGATAGCGGGAGCCCATGCGCTTCCGATTGCCCAAGGCACGTCCGGCGACAGCAAATCCACGATAACGCCTTCATCCTTCCAGACCTTCAGGTCGGCTGAGGAAAATGCATGAAACTGTGTGCCGGACCAGCCTTCAAAGCCGTCCGTTGTTGGATAGAGATAATAACGGTCTCCGAACTTGGCAAGATCGGGATCGGCGAATTGTCCCGGCAATACTTGATGGCCGTCTCCGAAAGCCGCCAGCAGTTGGCTGCTTTCCTCTGCCGTAATCGGAATAACGCCTCCGTGACGTTTTTTGTTTTTGCCCAAATCGAAGTCTCCGTCTTCAAGCACACGGAACTCCCCGCTGTTCAAATCGTTTGTCAGGAGCGGCAAATAACCTTTGCCTTCCGCGAAACGGTCGATAATCAGACACCATTCGTCGCGGTCGTTCATTTTGAAAATTTGCGGACCTTCCACTCCCATAATGGCTTCCAGTGTTGGCGCTTTCAAAGGCGCAAAAGCGTCTTTGTCCAACGTGGCGCCTTTTTCCACCGTAATGTTTTTGGTCGTTTCGTCCTTGGAGAATCGGTAATAAGTCCCTTGATGGGCAATGATCGTTGTATCGATAATATGGTTTTCACGCTCGATATAAAGCTCGGACGGGCTGAAGCTGCGGAAATCCGTTGTTCTGGCGCTATAAATCTTTTGCTTGCGCTCGTTTTCGTCTGGTCCCTGTGTAGCGGATGCCCAGAAGACAAGAAAATCGCCGGCTTGCTCGTCATAGATTACTTCAGGCGCCCATGCGCATCCCGCTCCCGGAAGGCCAACCGTAACAGACCACGGCTGCGACCAGTTAACGAGATCGGATGATTCCCACAGTATCAGATCGCGGCTTCCCTCGTTAACGGCAACGCCCCAGCCTTTGCCATTGGCAATGCGCAAATCCGTTGCAACCAAGAAAAACTTTTTATCTTTTGGCGAGCGGACAAGGAATGGATCGCGCACGCCTTTTTCACCCAAGCCGGAACGCAGCACGGGCTGGCCGCCGTTCAAATCCTTCCAGTGCAAGCCGTCTTCGCTGTAGGAAAAATAAACCTGTTCGCCATCCGGCTCTTCGCCGATAAAGTGGGCCAGCAAATAACCGCTGTACGTTAAATCCTGAGCTGACATTAAACTTCCTCCCAAATGGCCAAAGCCTGTAAAATAGTCATCATGGACAACCATGATCCCCTCCTATTGTACTGGATTTTCCAAGCATAAAGAAGGAAAATATGAAAATGCACGCGATTTTATACCTTCTGCTCACAGTTTTGCAACAGATATCTCGGCTTAATCAACCTGACCGAAATGTCGGGGGAATTCGCTGCGTTTAATGAAAACTCCGCTCTGTCGTCAAGAACAGCAGCGGAGTGTTTGCCGTGAATCAATCGTTTTTACGATTGCCCATCTTTATCGTTTTTTTTGAGCATGAACCTACAGCGGTGGTGCGGCATGCAGCTCCCGATCCGGTTCCTTCAGCTCCCATCGGGTGAATGTTACTTGAAGGGAGTCTCCAACCGGACTGCATACCATTGGCCCGGCTTTAACGCCGTCCGGATAAGGGAATCTGGCTACCCTCAGCGTCTGCCAGCCATGACGGCTGCTGCGCGCGCGTATAATCACCCCGTCGTTTTTGATAGATGCCCGTATCGTCACTTCCTCGCCATCCCAATCGGGCACTGGCGTAAGCGACCAGTCGGAAAAACCGTCCGTGACAACAATGGCAAGACAAGGGACGCCGTCATTCATTTCGATGCCTGCCTTAATCCATTGCTCCTCTCCCCGGTAAAGCAGCATTCCCGCCTGATCGTACAGCTCCGTGAAGGACTCCAGGCGGAAAGCGACCTCAACCGCCCTTTCCTTGTCCCAATCGCTCAGCAATGCATGTCCATTGTCATGAACGAAGCCGTAAAGGGTATGCCTCCAATAATCGCTCTCCTTCTCCGCCGTAACGACCAGATTCTCGCCATCCCGATAGGAAGATTGCGGAGAGCGGGTCCATGCCCCTTCCTCCCATTTCACATTCCTTTTCATTATTCTCGTGCCCCTTTCAATTGCATATTAATAAAGCCCGCTTTCAGTTCATTCAAGCTTAGATGTCTCTGGTCGTCGTCTTGAAGCGGCTGGCGACTTGCGACAGCAGGTCCACATCCTTCGTTGACAATTTGCTAGCAATCGACATTAAAGTCTGGAAAGGCTGATACGGCGCAGCTTCCCCTTCACTTTGTCGCTCAGGCGTTCTTTCTTCCCCGTTGTCGGGTGATTCCAGCGTGCCGCTCGGCACCTTTCCCAGCAGCAGCCAATCCAGCGACACCTTAAATTCCTCCGCGATAGCGATAAGCGCTTTTGTTCCAGGCGTAGAAGACCTTTTTTCGCTTTCCCAATCCCCGACATTACCAGGCGATACATGAATTCTGGCGGAAAATTCCGCCATAGTCAATCCGTGCTTTTTCCTCAAATATTTAATTCTTCCTTTAATTCCATCCATGATTATCACTCCTGTCTTTCTTTAACCAGGAAAAAAGTCTATTGGCAAACTATACCTAAGCCACACGTATTTACGTAAAATATCATTGTAATTAATCGTTTTTACGATTATAATGTCGGAAACAGGGCAATTTTTCCTATTGACTAACTAGTTAATCTTTTTTTATTCCATCTCCATCCATTCCTTGCGACGACGGAACAACAGAGGTGATCTCCCAAACTCCAGCATAACAACTTTAACTATCAGGTAAGGAGGATGAAAATCACAATGTCAGGCCCTATGTCCACCGATGACCCCTTGCTGGAAATGTATCTCTTCGAATCTTCACAATTGATCGAACAATTGGAAGCCACCTTTTTACGCTGCGAATCCGCCAAATGCTTTAACAGCGAGGCGATCGGAGAAATTTTTCGTCATATGCACACCATTAAAGGCTCCGCCGCCATGATGTCTATTATGAGCATTTCGGAGACTGCGCATATTATCGAAGATTTATTTTACCGTATCCGAGAAAATCGTTCAGCCCCCCATGACTTTAATGCCCTTTTCGAGTTGATTTGGGACGGACTTGATTTTATCAAAGTCGAAACCCATAAAATCCGCAACGGCAACCCCGCCGACGGTGATCCCTCGGAGATTGTTGGAGCCGTCACCAATTATTTGGACGCGTTTTCCGCAGAGGCTGCTCCCGTATGTAACTATGAAGCAACGGTTACCTTTTCGCCCGACTGTCTCATGGAAAACGTTCGCGCCTTCGCCATGATTCACCAGCTCCGGGAGCTTATGACGATCACCAGCTTTTTTCCGGAAGATATTGCTGAAAATGAACAAACCGCCGAAACAATTCGCAAAAACGGTTTTGTCTTTTTCCTGCAAAGCAAAGAAACGAAAGAGCAAATTATTGAGCAAATTAAGCAAACCGCTTACATCCAGGAAGTCCGACTCTCTCCCGCAAATGACGCATCTACGTCTTTTGAATCTGCTGCTGCTTCTGAAACGGCAATGGCTGGCGATGATGATTCTGATGAAAATAGCGACTCCCGCAGCCAGGCTTTAGGAAGAAAAGACCACCTCGTTTCCTCCATGATCAGCGTCAATGTAGACAAGCTGGACAAGCTTATGGATCTGGTTGGCGAAATGGTTATTGCCGAAGCTATGGTTACCCAGCACGAGGCGTTAAGGAACATCGTATCCGAGCATTTTCTCAAATCGGCGGCCCATCTGCGCAAAATTACCGGGGAGCTGCAGGATATTGTGATGTCCATCCGGATGGTTCCATTAACCACTACCTTTCAGAAGATGCACCGCGTCATTCGCGACATGGGCAAAAATCTGGATAAAGAGGTACATATCCAAATCATCGGCGAAGAGACGGAAGTAGATAAAAATATAATCGAGCAAATTTCGGACCCTCTGATGCATTTGGTCCGGAACGCGGTTGACCATGGCCTGGAGACCAGTCAGGAACGAACACTCTCCGGCAAACCGCTGGCAGGTACAGTTACGCTGGAAGCCAAAAACGCCGGCAGCGACGTTCTGATTATCGTCAAGGATGACGGCAAAGGCCTGGACAAAACAAAAATAATGCGGCGCGCGCTGGAGCAAGGCATGATACAAGAAGACTCTCTTGAGCTCAGCGATAAGGAAATATACAATCTGATCTTTTTGCCCGGCTTCTCGACCAAAGAAGACGTTACTCAATATAGCGGACGAGGCGTAGGCATGGACGTTGCCTTCCGAAACATTGAGCAGGTTGGCGGCACCATTCTCGTCGAAAGCACGCCGGGGGCCGGCACAACGATATCGCTGAAGATCCCGCTGACCCTTGCCATTATCGACGGGATGAATATCAAAGTAGGCGGAGCGCATTATACGCTGCCTACCACCTCCATCCAGGAATCCTTTAAGCCCAAAATGCAAGATCTGCTCTATGATCCAGACGGCAATGAGATGATAATGGTTCGCGGGGAATGTTTTCCTATTCTCCGTCTGGATGAACGCCTCAGCACTCGCGGAAGCGCCTGCGATATTTCCCAAGGCGTGCTTGTCATGGTACAGCAAGATGAACGCAAGGTGTGCGTCCTCGTGGACGAACTTCTGGGCCAGCAGCAGGTAGTCGTCAAGACTCTCCCGCCATACATAAAAAAAATCAAACACATTAAAGAACTTGCGGGCTGCACACTGCTCGGAGACGGCAGCATCAGTCTGATCCTGGACCCTGCCGCGTTGGTGAGCGGCGCCGTTCGACCAAGAACGCCCGCCTTATCTTCATTTCACTAAAGGAGCTGACATCCATGCAACAAAGCGCCCTCCAGGAGCTTGAACTTGAAGAAGATTCGCTCAAAAACAAATATTTGACGTTTGCCCTTGGCTCCGAGGTGTACGGAATCGAAATTCGGCACGTAACCGAAATTATTGGCGTGCAATCCATAACGCCAGTGCCCGAGCTGCCGGAATACATTAAAGGCATCATCAATCTGCGGGGCAAAATTATTCCCGTAATGGATGTGCGACTGCGTTTCCGCAAACCGTTCCGGGAGTACAACGACCGGACCTGCATTATCGTCGTGGATATCAAAGAGATTTCTATCGGCCTTATTGTAGACACGGTTGCCGAAGTAATGACCATAGAGGAAGGCAATATTGTAGAGCCTCCCGATCTGAACCAATTCAGCCGCCGATATATTCAAGGCATCGGCAAATCAGGCGACGAAGTCAAGCTATTGCTCAATTGCGACGAACTGCTTAATCATCATGAAGCGGAAAACCTGTCCGGCGTCGGCCAGGTCTAACACAGGGAGGCTAATCCAATGAAGTGGATCTACAACATGAAAATTTCCAAGAAGCTAACCATCGCATTTATTCTCGTTGCGCTGCTGGCTGGCGTAGTTGGCGTCATCGGCATAATGAATCTCAAAAATATTGATCGTGATTACAGCAATATGTACGTTGATTACGGCATATCCATCGGCAATTTGGGGGAAGCAGGCATTCTGTTCCAAAACAACCGGGCAACGGTGCGGCGCATCGTTATGTCAGATCAAAGCTCGGAGAAGCAAAAGCTGTTCTCGGATATCCAGAAGCGTGATGCTGATATTAGCCGCGCTCTGAATGCGTTTGAAACCAGCATCATAAACGAAAACACACGCACGGTGTTCCTTTCGTTAAGAAATAATTTTGATCAATACCAGATCATCCGCGACGAAACGATTAATCTGGCGATAGCCGGTAAAACGGCGGAAGCAACCGACGAGTTGGCTAAAGCCCAGCCTATCTCCGATGAAGTCAGCGAACTGCTGAACCAATTGTTCGAGGAGAAGCAAAGCAGCGGCTTGAGAGTGTCCGGCGAATTAACCAATCAATCCAATAATACGGTCACGATGATGATCGTTGTCGTTATTTTTGCCATTGCCGTTGCGCTAATGCTGGGCATCTTTATCTCCCGCATCATTAGCAATCCGATCAATAAATTGATCAGAGTGGCGGACCGCATTGCCGGCGGCGACCTGGATGTCGATATCGAAATCAACAGCAAGGACGAAGTAGGAACGCTTGCTGCGGCCTTCCGCAAACTGTCGAGCAATACGAACGAAGCTTTGCTCAGCATTCAGAACGCTTCGGAGCAAGTTGCATCCGGCGCTCAGCAAATTTCCGAAACCGGAATGGTATTGTCGCAAGGCGCGGCCGAACAAGCAAGTTCGGTTCAGCAGCTGACGGCATCGCTGGAGGAGATCTCCAACCAAACTCGCATCAACGCGGATACGGCGGTTCAGGCCAATCAGCTTGCCGAAGAGGCGCGCGACAACGCCCTGCAAGGCAATCAGCAAATGCAAGGTATGCTTACCGCCATGGATGAAATCAATACCTCTTCCGAAAACATTTCCAAAATCATTAAAGTGATTGACGAAATCGCATTCCAAACCAACATTCTGGCCCTTAATGCCGCAGTGGAAGCAGCACGCGCCGGCCAACATGGCAAAGGCTTCGCCGTTGTAGCGGAAGAAGTTCGCAATCTCGCCGCGCGTTCCGCAGGCGCTGCGAAAGAAACAACGGATATGATTGAAGGCTCCATCAAAAAAGTGAAGGACGGCATGCATATCGCTGGAGAAACAGCCGCCGCCTTGGACAAAATCGTTACCGGCATTACCCGCGCCGCCAGCCTGGTCGGCAGCATTACGGACGCCTCCAACGAGCAAGCCGCAGGCATCTCGCAAGTGAATCAAGGCATTATTCAAGTATCTCAGGTCGTGCAGACAAACTCCGCAACCTCAGAAGAAAGCGCCGCGGCTAGCGAGCAATTGGCCGGCCAGGCAGAAGTGCTGAAGGAACAGGTTGGCCGCTTTAACCTGCGCAAAAGCAGCCGCAGCTCCGGCTACCGCGATCTTGAAGAGCTCAGCCCGGATATTGTCCGCCTGCTGGAAAACATGTCGGAGCGCAATCGGAGCGCCGCGCATGACGGATATCCCGACATCGCCGCTGACCGGAATGCCGGAGGACCAGGCCGTATATTGTTGAGTGACAACGAATTCGGAAAATACGGATGACGCTCGCCATTACTCACAGTGAATTTCGGCAATTGGCGGATTACATTAAAACAAACTGCGGCATTCACCTTAAGGATGAGAAAAAAGTATTGCTGGCAAGCAGGCTGGAGACCTTGCTGCAGCAGCTTCGAATGGATAACTTTACCGACTATTTTTATTACTTGAAGGCTGACCGTACGGGCGAAGCTTTGTCGATGCTCGTTGAACGGATTACGACGAATCACACCTATTTTATGAGAGAGCCCGAGCATTTTCACTTTTTGGAGCAGCAGGTCCTTCCCCAGTTATGCGGGACCATACCGGATCGCGATTTGCGCATATGGAGCGCGGGCTGCTCCTCCGGCGAGGAGCCTTATACGATAGCGATGATTCTGGATCGTTATTTCAAAAACATGCCCATTATGGAAAAATGGGATAAAAAGGTTCTGGCGACTGACCTGTCGCCCGCTGTATTGGCCAAAGCCGCCAGAGGCATTTATTCGCAGCAAGCAGTGCAAGCACTGCCGCAAACCTGGCGCAGCTCCTATTTCAGCCGGACAGCCGCTGGCGATTGCCAGGTCGTCGATTCACTGAAACGGGAAGTGATCTTCCGAAAATTCAATTTAATGGAAGGTTCATTTCCGTTTCGCCAAAAGTTTCACGTCGTTTTTTGCCGCAACGTTATGATCTATTTTGATGCCGATACAAAGCTGCGTTTGCTGCGGCGTTTTCTGGACATTACCGAACCCGGAGGTTATCTGTTTATGAGCCACACCGAGTCTCTGGATTCGCGGCTGACCGGCTACCGGTATGTAAGGCCCGCCGTTTATCGAAAAGAATAAGCCGTTTAACCGGCCGTGACGGGAGGTTCAGCGTGACGACCAAGCGCCAGATCAAGGTACTGATTGTGGATGATTCCTTGCTGTACCGCGAAGTTATCAGCCGCGGCATCGCGACAGATCCCGCTATTGCCGTCGTCCCTTCTGCCAAAGACCCTTTTGATGCCAGGGACAAGCTGCTGCACTATCATCCCGACGTCATGTTATGCGATGTGGAAATGCCGCGTATGAACGGCATCGATTTTGTCCGGCGCCTGCTGCCGCAATATCCGCTGCCGATCATTGTTGTCAGCGGGGCAAGCGAAGCGGTTCTGGATGCCATGTCTGCGGGCGCGGTGGAATTTGTGCCCAAACCGGATATGAAATCAACGCAGGATGTCGGCCGATTTATTCAAGAGCTGATAACAAAAATAAAAATCGCTGCCGGCTCAACCGTCCGCCGAAGTCTGCAGGCGCAAGGCCAATCAGGATTGTCCCGCTCTCCGGCAGGAGCGGACAAATCCGGGAGCAAGGAGCCGTTAATCGCAATAGGCGCCTCCACCGGAGGAATTGAAGCGATCGACGCGTTGCTCCGCTCCCTTCCATCAGCCATGCCGGGAATCATAATCGTACAGCACATTCCTTCGCAATTCTCGCGCATGTTTGCCGAACGCTTGAACGCCACTTTGCCTTTTACGGTTCGGGAAGCGCGAGATGGCGATTTAGTGCAGCATGGACATGTGTACATCGCTCCCGGCGATTACCATATGGACGTTGTCAAAGCAGGAAGCTCATTCAAGATCCGTTGTTTTCAAGGGGGCAAGGTCAACGGGCATTGTCCCTCCATCGATGTTCTATTCCAATCGGTGGCCAAAGAAGCTGGCAGTGCATCCATTGGCATTATACTGACAGGAATGGGTTATGACGGAGCCAGAGGATTGCTCGCCATGCGCAGGCGCGGAGCGCGCACATTGGCTCAAGACGAGGCCTCATCCGTCGTTTACGGCATGCCTAAGGCCGCTTTTGAACTCGGGGCTGCCGAGAAACAAATCCCCCTTTCAAAAATGGGTCAAACGCTCCTGTCCCTAATCTGATGTCCCCATGTTGTCAATGTTCAAGGGACCTAAGAAACGATTGTCACTTTATAGGAAATTATATCAAAAAGGATGTCTCAATGGGAGGAGGCATCCTTTTTTACGTACTATTGATGATTACGTGTCAAGTTACGATCTTCTGCACTTGTTTCTTTCAGAAGGGCGGCGGCAACTGGTAGAGCAATGCAAAAATGCTTTGCGCAGCAAAGGCATCATGTACGTTACCTGCTTTTCCGACGGAGATAGTCACATGGCAGCACCAAAAACTATAGGTTGAGATTTGCAGCTATGCGCCTATTGTCTTAAGTCTGCTATTAAGGAGATAGCAAAAACACCCCGATCTTGAGAGTGTCTCAATCGGGGCATCTTTGATACTCGGAGCATATCGCTCTCCAAAAAGGAGTGGTTATTCAGCTGTTGATTGCTGATACTCGCACTTCGGCGATCCGCTGCTCCTCACCCCCTGGCAGCGACAAATGAATGGTTTTTTGCTGCCCTGCTGCAAGGTCGAAGAAATTGTCGCTGAACCTGACATTGCCAAGCGGTAATTCCAGCTTCACCAGACGCGCCAAACCTTTCATGGCTTTGACCGTAACCGTCTGCTCCACCGTATCCACGCTAAACTCCAGCTGTGCGACCGGCAGTTGAAGCTCTTTGTGATCGCGCAAATAATAGATATTGGTTAGTTCGTCCAAAGCTTCTCCTTTGTCCGTGGAAGCCGTCAATGTAACAAAAACGGCGGATGCGTCCATTCCGCCTAACACTTCGCTTTCATTAACACTCCCGATCAATACCGCACAGTTGCCTCCCACTTTGGCGTCAAATTCGGCAGCAAATAAGCTCTCGCCTCCAAAATCGGCAACCTCCAATCTCACAGTTCCGTTAAAATCATTCAAATGGTCATTTACCACCCAAACCTTTAGCGGCTCGCCCGGCTCATGCTCCAACGTCAAAAGCAGCGGGGCAAAAAACTTTCTCGCGTAGAAATACGAAGCTTTCGGCAGCAGCTCGTAATCGATTAGCGACCAACTGGTGCCTGGCCAGCTATCGTTAAGCTGCCAGATTAAAGCGCCGCTTGTTCGAGCCTTGTTGCGCCGGTAATGCTCGATACCGTACTTTAAGCCTTCCGCCTGCGTCAGCATGGAGTAATTCATATATTCCTCAATGTTTTGCGGGATGCCGGTGTAGCCTTCCATCAGCAATATGCCTTTTTGATGGTTGGTGTCCTTGTTTCGGTACGCCATCTCCACGCTCCCCCAATAAAACTGGCCGGCCGGAATATTTTTTTCCAGCGTATAGCGATTGGCGGAAGCATGCATGCCGAATTCACTGCTGAAAAGCGTAAAATCCTTTTTATAGTTTTTGAAGGTGACGCCTTGAATGCTGTAGTCCAGCAGCGGCGCCTCCCCCATACGTCGCGGGTAGACGGAGCCATGCCAAACCTGCCAGTTGTGGCGGTCGCCAATCTCGGGATCATTGGCGTCATTGCCGCCAAACGGCGAAGAAGGCCAATAAGGCCGCTCGCCGTCAAGCGCCGCGAGCTCCTCCGGAATGAGCTCATGGTAAATCGTTTCACCATAGAAAGGGCACGTAATATCGCCGCCGGAAGACTTCATATCGTAGAGCCAATCGATTTCGTTATTGCCGCACCAAAGCGCCAGAGACGCATGGTTGCGCAGCCGACGCACATTATAGCGGACTTCGCGGCGCACGTTGTCCATAAAGTCGCGGTTAAAATCCGGAAACAAGGCATTTGCAAACGCAAAGTCCTGCCAGACCAGCACGCCTAACTCATCGCATGACTCGTAAAAAACATCTTTTTCGTAAATGCCTCCGCCCCATACGCGCAGCATGTTCATGTTGGCATCGACGGACAGCTTGACCAGGTCCCTGTATCGCTGATCCGGAGCCGCCCCGATAAAGTGGTCCACCGGGATCCAGTTTGCCCCTTTTGCAAACAGCCTGACTCCATTCAGCACAAAAGCAAAAGAAGGTTTGCCATCCTCCTCTTGAAGCTGAAGCTCCAGCGAACGGATGCCGATTGACGCGGAATGACGATCCAGGCTGCCGCCTTCGCTGCGAAGCTCCGTTTCCACCCGGTAAAGATAAGGCTCACCCAAATCATGAGTCCACCAAAGCTCAGGATTGTCCACGGCCAACTCCACGAAAGCGCTGCCTTTTTGGACTAAAGCATTTCCAGACGCAACCTCGCGGCCTTTTTTGTCCAGGATTGAAACGGCGCATTCCAGCCCCTCTCTCTTGCCGGCATACGTCTTGACCTCCGCGTCTATTGTTACCACAGCTTTATGTTCTTCAATGGAGGTGCTGCGCACACGCACGTTTTTCAGCTTGGCCCCGCTGTAGCGCTTTAACGAAACCTTGCCCCATATCCCGGAGGTTACCATGCGCGGACCCCAGTCCCAACCAAAGTTCATGGCGGCTTTACGCAGCCATGGCCTTTCTTTTGTATAGGAGGACCACTGAAACTGCAGCTTGTCCCTGTTATGAAGAAAAAGCGGATCAAATTTTACCGCGATGCAGTTTTTTCCGTTTTGCAGCACCCGGGTGACATCAAAATGATGACCCATCAGCATGTTATCGGTTTTGCCTATCTCCAGACCATTAACGTAAACCGTGGCAAAGGTGTCAAGTCCATCAAACACAAGCTCATGGCGCTCATGGCCGCCTTGCTCCAGCTCATAATCGAATTGGAGGCGGTACCACCACTCTTTGTCCTCTACCCAGCGGCTTTTTGCGTCATTGTGGCCAAAATACGGATGATCGATCAATCCGCGCTCCATCAACGCCGTATGCACGTCGCCGGGCACGGCCGCTGTTATCCAGAATCGGTCATCAAGTCCCGGCGAAGCCATCTCAAGCGGTTTTGCTTGTCCTACATCAAATCCCTGAAGTCTCCACAGTCTGTTCAGTTCCATTGGCGCAACTCGCTTCCCGCACATTGTATATGCCGTAATTGGTCGGGGTTAACCGAAAGCGTTTTCCCTTCTATTCCGTTATATCAAAAGAAAGCCGCGACGTAAACCGATTACCCAAACAACCCTTAAGGCCGCCCTGTTTCTTCCCCTTACTAAATCATAACGGGAATCCAGCAAAAATGCGGCCACCCCGCTTTTCACGCAGGGCAGCCGCTGTTGTTGTTCTATCGCAACGATTGCAAATATTCATCCAGCCGGTCGAGTGTTTCGTCAATGCCTTGCTCCATGCCCATCTCCAGCACCTGGCGAATCGCCTCCTCCGATTCATAACGCGCTTTGTTAACAAGCAAGGTGCGGTTGCCTTCCAGCGCCTTGAACTCCCATACATTCTGGGATGGAGGCATACCTTCCGCAATATTGCCTTCCGCATCGGAGAAATAATCGGTGTATTGTATTTCATTAGGAGCGTCGATAGTCTTGTAAATGCCTTTGCCCCATGATTCCATGCCAAAGTATTCACCCTGATTTTTATCCTTGCAGGTCATGCAGTAGTGCCAGACGCCTCCCGGACGAAAATCAATGCTGCAGTGCGTCAGTTCCCAGCCGCGCGGTCCCCACCATTGCTTGAGATGCTCCGCAGAGGAATGCACTTCGAATACCAGTTCCTTCGGCGCGTCGAACTCTCTTTCCAGAGTCAGCAGCGTGCCTTCAACCTTCAGCTTCAGTTTGTTTCCCATTTGGCAATCCCTCCGAGATATCATGTTTTGTTTGCTCCCGTGCCTTGAGCTGCTGCAAATATGAGTCGAGCGCATCATATCGCTCTTCCCACAAGGTGCGGTAGCTCTCAAGCCACTGATCCATTTCCTGCAGCGGTTCGGTTCTTAACATGTACCTTCGCCGGTTGGCTTCCGCCTTGACCTCCACCAGACCGGAATCCAGCAATGTCCGAAGATGCTTGGATGCCTGGGGCTGACGAATGCCAAGCATGACCGCGATGTCCCCTACGGTCATCGCGCTGCTCAGCAGCAGCTCAACAATGCGCAATCGGCTCGGATCGGATAAAGCCTGGAAAATGTTTGCGTTCATTCCCACTCTCTCCTTCCTCCAAAGCCCGATGCCGCAACAGCATCATTAAAACTGCCGTCGCTGCCTCACCTGAAATATACCACACGGGGAATATTCCCGTAAAGGAATATTTAAAGAAGCCATTATATTTTGAACCGCTCGACCTGTGCCTGAAGCTTTTCGGCAAGGCTGGAGAGCATGGCGGCAGAAGCATCCACCTCTTCGGTTGCCGCAAGCTGCTCCTCCGATGCAGCCGACATATTTTGTGCGCCGCCAACCGTTGTATTGGCGATATCGACCAGACTCTCCATCGCTTTTGCCAGCTTCTCGGCTTGCTGCGATAAACTGCCTACGCTCTCCGAAACCTCTTCAATCGCAAGCATCGTTTGGCCTGCCGACTGCCCAATGCCGCCAAAAGCTTGTCCGGCGCTGCGAACAAGCTCTGTCCCTCGGGCCACCTCCAAACTTGTTTCTTCCATTGTTGTAGTTGCATTCTCCATCTGCCGCAATATTTGGCCAACAAGTATCGTAATTTGCCCTACCGATTCTGCCGACCGCTCCGACAGCTTTCTGACAGAAGCAGCGACAACCGCGAAGCCCCGGCCATGCTCACCCGCTCGGGCCGCTTCGATAGCGGCATTTAGCGCTAGCAGATTGGTTTCGCCTGCAATATTGGTTATGATATCCAGAATACCCTCGATTTCATGCGACAGGCTGTTCAATTCATGTACAATAGCCGACAAAGCGGCGACCTTGTCATCCACAATGACCATTTGCTCATTGCTTAATGTAATTGCCCTGCCGCCTTCGTCTGCAAGCGCTGCAGAGTGGGCGGCTACCTCGGAAACATGTCCGCTATTACGGGCGATCCCTGTCAAATGCTCCGACATTCGATGGATGCCGTCCGAGCTCGCCTCCAATTGGTCAAGCTGCTGCTCGGCGCCATCCGTCAGCTCCTGGATGATGGAGACGGTTTGCTCGCTCGCACGGCCCGTTTCCTGCGCTCCGGCGGATAACTGCACCGACGAGGCGGCCACCTGGCCGGATGCCTCATTAACCTCCACGATCAGCGTTCGAAGATTTGTAGTCATTTCGTCGAAATCCCGGGCTAAGGAGCCAATTTCATCCCTGCTGCGATAATTTAGCGGCTGTACGGTAAGATTGCCTGAAGATACTCGATGCACCTGCGCGCTTAATGCGGACAGCGGCTTAATCCTCATTTGAATATAGAAATAAACGGCCGCAGCGGCAACAAGAAATACAGCCGCTCCTATCATAAACGGTATTTTGACAATGTCCATCGTACGTTCCTGAATAATGGATGCATCAAAGTTAATCGCCATTAAAGCCACAATTTCTTTATTGGGATCATGATCCTGATAAATGGGGCCGTACCCGGTCATGAGACTGGTGTTATCGAAGGTAAAAACGCTGGAGTACATGGAATGTTTGAGGGATTTAATCATTTCTTGAGCGTCGGGGTCAAAAAAGAAGGTGTCGCCGGCTTTGTATCCGCGAGCTTTCAGATTTTGATCGGCGGCAATAATGGTACCGTCTAGCGATAGAATAAAAACTTCCTTGAATAATGATTTGTGATCCACAGTCCAGTTCAACCGCTCCTCCAGAGCGGCAAGTCCGGAGCTGTCTCCCTTTAGCAACGCTTCAATATCGCCCGGACTGACCAGGCCCGTCGTAATGTTAGCGCAACCAACGAGTTCAATGCCGACAGCCTCCTCGACCTGCCTGTAGGCCGTGCTGTAGCTGAAAATGCCGATTGCCGTGCCTACCAGCATCAAAAGCCCGATGATGGCGGATGTAATTTTATGAGCCAATCCCATGCCGAACACCTAATCCCTTCCCCTTATGTATTTTGTCTGCATGATGCCTATCCTCCATTATAAGGGGGCCGGAGGGGGGCCCATTGTAATTTATATCATACTAAACACCAAAATATTTGTTGCGTTCATGCGACATTTTATTATACTTTCCAACACAATTCAGCTTTTGTTGTTTAAGCGATACTTTTCGTTTTTTGATGGTTGCTAAAATGGACAATCCTGTTTACTATAAGCAATACAGGTTGGATTAACGACATGTGTTGATTTAGCATCATAACCTTATCGATTTCATCATAACGTTATGAAAGCCTGCAAACAGAGACCTAGAGGAGAGTAATCACATTATGGCAAACGTTTTGGTTATTAAAGCAAACGATCGTCCTTCTGATCAGGCTGTCAGCGTTCAAATGTACGACGCTTTTGTAAAAAGCTACAAGGAAAGCCACCCTGGCGACAACGTTACAGAGCTTGATTTGTTCAAAGAAGCTCTTCCTGACTACGGCAATGTGGCTATGACTGGCCTTTACAAGCTGAATGCAGGCTTCGAGCCAACTGCTGAGGAAGCTCAAGCGGCTGCAACAGTTAAAAAATATTTGGACCTGTTCCTGGGCGCAGAAAAAGTCGTATTTGCATTCCCGACTTGGAACACGGTTGTTCCGGCTCCGCTTGTTAACTTCATCAGCTACATTTCCCAAGCTGGCGTTACTTTCAAATACACAGAAGCAGGCCCTGTTGGTCTGGCTGGCGACAAAAAAGTGCTTCTGTTGAACGCTCGCGGCAGCGACTACAGCTTGCCTCAAATGCAGCCTTACGAAGTAGCTGTTAAATACGTAGCTACGGCTCTGAACCTTTTGGGCATTCAAAACCCTGAAGTGATCGTAACGGAAGGCCACAACCAATACCCTGACCGTACTGCCGAAATCGTTGCAGACGGCATTGCAAGAACAGCAACAGCAGCTGCTTCGTTCTAATAAACCAGCCGCTATATCTGCATAAGAAAAAAACGCCTCATCCCTCCGCTACCGGAAGGATGGGGCGATTTTTTTCTTTAACAGTGTTTGTTCTGTCAATGGAAATCAGGCTTTATAAACAACCCTTTACAGGGAACCAAGCTTGTCGGAAACTTGAGACAGATATTGCTTCAATACGGCTTGATCGGAATAACCGTTTACGCCGCCGAAAATCAATTGCTCAGTCACTTCGATACCGACAAATTCGTAAATGCCTGTGCCGGATGTTTGTTTAAGCGAATCCGTCATGCCAACGCTGTCGTAATACTCCCCTGGGGAACCATGCGTATTGATAATAACCCCTTTTTTGCCGCTTAACAGCTTGTCGATGCCGCCCGCTTCATTGTATTGATAAGCAAATCCATAAGAGAAGGCACGGTCAACGTATCCTTTAATAATGGCAGGCAATCCGGTCCACCAAATTGGATAGATGAAGGTAATCAAATCCGCTTTTGTAATGTATTCTTGTTCCGCGGCAATATCGCTTGGCACTCGTCCTTCGCGCAATGCGGCCAAATCCTCCGCCGACAAGATAGGATTAAATCCAAGCTTGTACAAATCGCGAACGACAACCTCGTGTCCCTTCGATTCCAGGGCGGAAACCGCCGTTTTCAGAATAGCTTCATTGAAGCTTCCTTCATTGGGATGTGCATATACAACCAGAACGTTCATACTAAGTTGCCTCCTCTTGTGCTTTTACATAGCGCGATGTCATTGATCTTACAAATGTAACTATACTAGTTACATTAAAAGCTGTCAAACCATTTTTTCACGGTTTTGAATTTCTTGTACGACTTGCTCCAATGTAGTTTGCGCCAAGGACCGTTCCATCTCCGATTGCGCTTGATGAAGCGAAACATGCATCACATCTTGGATATTCCGGCCAACCGGACATTTAGGATTACTGTTTTGATGTATGGCGAACAAATCCTGTTTCTCTGGCGGTTCAACTGCACGAAGCAAATCAAGCAGCGTAATTTGGGAAACGGGCTTTAACAGCCGAATCCCCGTAACGCCGGGGCGAGATTCGATGAGATCCGCCTTGCCCAGCATACTCATTAGTTTACGAATAACGGCTGGATTTGTATTCACGCTGGAGGCAATAAATTCGCTTGTGACCTGCCCTTCAAAGATATGAACCATGGATAGGATATGCGCGGCAACAGTCATTCTGCTGCTGATCATGCAAGCACCCCCTCTCATTTCCGTCATTGTATCCTTGAGTCAAACAGAAGTCAACAAACTCCCATCCCCCTATCCAGAATGAACGTTCAACAATTTCGCAGGCGGATTATCAGTTTTATTCCCCTTTATTTGGACGTTCGCTCAAAAATAGTAGCAGCGCTAAAAGCGGCATTGCGCAGCCAACCCAGACCGATAATCCCCAGCCGCCTTGCGCATAAGACCACCCGCCAAGAAATGATCCCAGAGCGCCGCCGATAAAAAAGATGGCCATAAACAACCCGTTCAGACGTCCCCTAGCTTCGCTTCCTAACGAATAGATAGCTTGCTGACTCAACACCAGATTTCCCGAAACCGCCATATCCAGCAAAATAGCCCCAACGAACAACAGAATCAAACCGAAGCTGCTTCCTCCTGGGAATAGGGCTGGCACCGCAAACGATAATACAGCTGTCAAAAGCGCCGCAAAGGTAAGCGGACGAATCAATCCCTTATCGGCATAACGTCCCATGATTGGAGCCGCTACGGCGCCGCCCACACCGACCAGGGCAAAAAGGGCAATTCCTTTCTGCGACATGCCGTAGACATCAGCCAGATAAAGCGGCGCCGCCGTCCAAAAAAGGCTGAAAGCTCCAAATAGACAAGCTTGATACAAGGCTCTTTGCCGCAGCACCGGAGTCTTCTTTAGCAGAACCAGCAAGGATGCAAGCAGCTTCCCGTAACTTCCGCCCGCAGCGGGCTGTCTGGCTGGAAGCGCAGAAATCAGAAAAACAGCCAACAGCGCGGAAACTGCCGCGGAACCCATAAAAAGCGTGCGCCAGCCCCATGCATCGGCAACCAGGCTGGCAACAGGACGCGCCAGCATAATGCCAAGCAGCAATCCGCTCATGACCTTGCCCACGACGCGGCCGCGTTGATCCTCAGGAGCCAGATAAGAAGCAAACGGCACAAGCACCTGGGCCACAACCGAACCAAGGCCGATCAGCAGCGACGAGAGCAAAAACAGAGCTGCATTCGGCGACCAAGCCGCACCAAGCAGCGCCATCACCGCAAGGGCCAGCGAAGCAGCAACAAGTATCCTATTTTCCACCATATCGCTTAATGGCACAATAAACAGCAACCCTGCAACGTATCCAATCTGGGTTAAGGTAACAATAAGTCCCGATGCCGAGTGTGAAAGCCCCGTATCGGCGCCAATCGGCCCTATCAAGGTTTGAGCGTAATACAAATTTGCAACGATGAGGCCGCATGCTGCAGCTAATAAAATAATCATGCCGCTTGTAATGGTTTTGCTTGCGGATTCCGTTTTGGACATCTCATTCACTCCTTATCACCCTCTATTTATTGAACGTTTCGTTCAGTAATTATGCCATTATGATATACTGAACGTATCGTTTTGTAAATAGCCAAATTCTCCTCAGCGGCTTCCTTTTCTTTTATGCCGCTCTTTTTGTATACTATACGTATCGTTTTATAGGGAGGGGAAAGAATGTGAATGCCAAACGAGGACGGCCTCGCAGCTTAAAAACCAAAGAAAACATTCTGTCGGCATCCTATGAGCTGCTGCTTGAAAGCGGATTTGAAAACGTTACAATCGAAAAAATCGCAGAACGCGCGGGGGTTGGCAAAGCAAGTATTTACAAATGGTGGCCTAATAAAGCGGCCGTTATTATGGACGGTTTTTTTGCCGCTGCGGCGGATAGATTGCCCTTGCCGGATTGCGGTTCGGCAGTTGATGACGTTTATGCCCACGCGTCAGGGCTATGCCGGTTTATGAGCAGTGCCGAAGGAAAAATGATTACGGAAATCATCGGCCAGGGACAGATGGACGCCGGGCTTGCCGAAGCTTATCGGACACGTTATATTATGCCGCGCCGGCTGGAGGCGGTTCAATTGTTGGAGCGGGGCGTTCAGAAGGGCGAGCTCAGGGAAAGCCTGGACAAGGAATTAAGCGTTGATTTGCTGTACGGTCCCATTTTCTACCGCCTTCTTGTCACTGGCGAACCCATTGACGATTTATACGTCAGATCCATTGTAGATGAAGCCTTTAAAGGTTTTCGGCCCTAACAGGCCACGGTCAGGTCAAGTGCGGCTTGTCAACCAATTTAATGGGCACAAAATATTCCATCTGATTGTAGCCCATCGCTTTAGCTGCAGACGGCGGCGTTGGGATGGTGCCCAAATAGACACGTGAATCATCCTCGGCATAACAGCCTTTTTCTTTAATAAATTGCTTGATTGCCGCAATGGTGTCCGTGCTGTCCTGACCGTCGATTTCGCTTGCAACTGCGTACAAGCCGCCCGGAAAATCCACGATTTCGAATTGGTCGGGAACCTGCAGGCCTTCGCTGTGGACATAATACCAGACAAAGCCGCCGCGTTCGTTGTCCTGCCACAAAAAATCTTTGGGATAGATGCCGCGCTCCAATGTACTGAACCACTCGTCGAATGCTTCAAGCTTGCCGTCGCCAAACATGCCGCATTGCGATGAAACCATTTTGCAAGGAGGAATTTCTAATACCCGAACGTATTCCATTGACCATCTTCTCCTCTGGATTGGAAATTAACGTTATGTGGATAACGCTTTCACCAGTATAAGACAAGTCTTCGAAAAATTCTGGAATATTTATCACAGTTTTCTAATTTGTTCCTCGCTCCAGTCCCACAATCGTTTTGCCGCTTCGTCGTCGAGCGCCCTCGCGGAAAGCTTTTGCCGCTTCCGCTTGTAGTAATAGTTCCCGCTTGAAGCGCCGCCTTCCTCAGAGCTCGCCAAATACAGCATCGTTTCAGCGCCTTCCAGCGGAGTCAGAAAAAACGGCCGGAGCAGGGCATGCATGCTTTTGCCAAACCCTGTATCCCGATTAACGCCAAGCGACGTCCCGACAGCGCCAGGATGCAAACAATTAACCGTTACTTTACTGCCTTCCAATCGGCGTGCAAGCTCTCTGGTAAATAAAATATTAGCCAGCTTGGATTGGGAATACCCCTTCGCCACATTAAAACCGTGCTGCAAATTGATATCTTGGAAATGGATTCTGCCGATCTTGTAGGCGCCTGAGGACACGACAACAATTCTCCCTTGCGGCGAAGCCAGAAGAAGACCAAGCAGCTTGTTGGTCAGCAAGTAATGGCCAAGGTGATTGACGCCCAGCATGCTTTCATAGCCGTCATCCGTTAATTCTCGCTTAAGGGAGACAACGCCGGCATTATTGATGAGCACATCCAGCCGCGAATACTTCTCCGCAAACAAGGCGCAAAAAGAAGCGATGCTTGCAAAATTGCCCAAATCGCAAAGCATTAGCTCGATATGGGCGGCGCCGCTTTGTGCTAATGCCTTCGCTCGCGCTTCTTCCCCCCTCTGCTTGCTTCGGCATGCCATAACAACCTCCGCACCCGCTTTGGCAAGTTCAATAACCGCTGCCAGCCCCATCCCTGCATTTGCGCCGGTTACAAGCACAATTTTTCCACTCATATCCTTCAAATGCCTTCATCCTCTCCTGATGGATTGTTTTTCCTACTCTCTAAGTTGAACACATAATTTCAGAGGAAACAAGAGCGTTTGGTTTACATATTTCACAAAACAAACTTTAAGTGAGTTACTTGATTTTTGTTTGACCAAAGCTTATAATCTAGGAGTAAACCCATTTATTTCATGAGGAGGCAATTGGAATGTCCAACTTAAACATCGGAATTATTTTGGGCAGTACGCGTGAAGGACGTGTTAGCCCTCAAGTCGGAGAATGGATCAAAAAGATTGCAGATGAACGCGGAGATGCGAACTATGAAATCGTAGATATCGCTGAATACCGTCTTCCTCTGCTGGGAGAAGCCGATGCTTCGGAGCAGGCTGCAGCCTGGAACACCAAGCTTGCAAGTTTAGACGGATTTGTGTTTATCGTTCAGGAATATAATCACAGCATTACCGCCGCTCTCAAAAATGCGCTGGATTATGCTCGCGATGCCTGGAACAACAAAGCGGCAGGCATTGTCAGCTACGGTTCCGTAGGCGGCGCGCGTGCAGCAGAGCATCTTCGCGGCATTTTGGGCGAGTTGTCCGTTGCCGATGTGCGTGTACATCCCGCATTTTCGCTGTTTACCGATTTCGAAAACGGCGTGTTCAAACCTGCCGATCTGCATTTGACCAATGTTAATGGCATGCTGGATCAAGTGTTGGCCTGGAGCGGGGCGCTCAAAACCATTCGTTCTTAACATACGGCGACATAAGTGACTGAACATAAAAAACCGTCGACTGCCCTCTCGCGGCAATTGACGGTTTTTCCTTGTTGTTTATCCACAGCAGCTACGCCCAGTAAGCAAGGCTTTTCAGCCAAGTTCTGCCCATAACTCCTACTCCTTCTGGCACGTTAATTCAAATCAACGGGATTTTGCAAAATCAAAGCGGCAACGATTTCATCCATCACGCTGCCCCCATTGCCAACAAACTGGACCTGGAACAACGCCTCGTCCTCCTGCCAAAAATAACTCGTAAAATCCGGTTCGTCCGCACTGCTGAGTTCGCCGTCGATTTTGTAAGGCTCCGTGCGGTACACTTCTTGTCCCTCTAGCGTTACCATAGACACGGGGGCCGTAAAGCGTTGCCTGTCGATTCTTTGAAAAGAAGCAACGCCGCTGTTTTTCAACTCCCGGATAATGCCGCTGTTTTTTATTTGTTTGAAGCTAAATCTCTGAAGCTCTTCGGCTCCTGGCTCCGCTTCGCCATTCCCAGCATCAACATCCAGCGGAGCATACCCGATCGATAAAACCCGTTGATCCCGATCAGCTTCGTTGTTTGCATACCCAAAGTTAACCATCGTCGTATAGCTGGCGTCAGTCGCAAAATAACGCTCTAACACATGAAGCGGAAATTTAGGCGTGAAGCCCAATGCATCCCTTCCCCTGGAAATATCGTCGGTGTCGTAAATCTTTGCATGAAGCAAGCTTTTATTGACAAGCCTGTCCGATAACGGGAGCTCCGGCTTATCCATGGATGCAATCAGTGCGGAGGCTTCATTGTTTTCTTCTATCCCGAATGGCCCCATCACGTATTGAATCCCCTCATCCTGCCACAGGTATCGTACGTAGTTCGCTTTCCCGCGGCTTACCTCTACTTTCAAGATATCCATCCCATTTACATTTTCCATCTGCTTTGAGAGTTGAAGCTCGACATCAGACTCTTTAGCATTAAATTTCTCTTTTTCTTCCATAGCAGCATACGCTTGTTCAATATCCGTCCCTCTCGACTCGGCAGTCAAGTTCAAATCGTACTTTTGGTCTCCCGTAGCTCGGAATACGATTATCACTTGATTCAGCCCCTCTTCCCCGTCTTTATTAAGACCCATCGATAGGGAGGCTGATTCAAACCGGTATGTATCCGGAATTGCCGCCGGGATTTTAAACGAAAAATCCGCAACAGCAACTGCTTTTTCCACATTATTATAAGTGCGCGATCCTGTTGATGCTTCAAATAAAACAGTATTTTCACCCGGCTTGCTCTTTAATGTTTGCTCGGCCTGACGATCAGGAGCAGGCGCTGCCGCATTGGTCAGCGTACTTGCGCAAATGGCAATAACGCATAATACCGAAGCTGCGGTAAGCTTATACGAGCCCTTCTTAAAATCCTTGATCATGATTAATCTCCTTTCGAGCTGCTTGCGGGCGCCCGCCCCGGAAAAGCCTATCACTTGCCCTTGTTCGCGCCTGGAAGCAAACGCTCTGAGCACCTCAAGGATGGTTTGTCCGTATGGCAGCACCTCACGCGATCCAAGTGCATTCAGTACACAAGCGTCGCAAGCAAGCTCGCGGTCGGCCTTCATTTTTTTAATCGCCAGCCATACGAGCGGATTCATCCAATGAATAGCTAATGCAACGCTCCCCAGCCAATTCCATAGGACATCATATCTTTTGCGATGCGCCAATTCATGCATAAGAACGTGGCTTAACTGCTCACCGTTTAGCGACTGGCACAATACCTCCGGGAGATACACTTTGGGCCGGAACACGCCATATATAAACGGGCCAGACGTAGCAGCTCCTCCGGTATAAAGCCCGATCCGCCCTTTTATCCCTAGCTTGACTCGGCATTCCTCCAGGATGTCAACCAGACGGGCCTCCTCAATAAGCCGCATTTGTCTAAAAATGGTCTTCAATCTCCACCAATGCCTCAGAATAACGGCCAGCATGGTTGCGACACCGGCAATCCAGAGCCATGAAAACATGGTAAAGATAATACCTCGCATCGCCTTCTCCTCCATCTGGAGTGTGCCGGCAGACAAGCTTTCAATGAATGGAGGCGACTCCTCTGCTTCCTTGATCCTTCCACCTATAAGAGGCGCAAGCGGTATAGCTTCCGAAGCTCCTTCCGTTTCTACGTTACTCGTAAAATAAGGGGCGAACGACAACATCTGCCCCAGATTGATATTCGTTAGTTGAAACAGATTGACCGGGCTGCTTGGAAAAGCCGGCAACAGCAATCGAACCAATACGATCAGCCAAAGCACATGCCTGAGCCTAACCGAAATCCGGCGACGAAACAAACCAATTGCTGCAAGGACAACCAAAATGGTTATGCTGCCCCCAAGCGTTGAAAATAGAAACCATTTGAACGCGCTATCTAACATCTCCATGTTCTTCCTTCCTCTCGGAACAAGCGTGCCGCCGGATCAGGAATGTGGGGCATCATCGTTTTTCTTTTGTTTTTCTTCTAATATTTTTTGAAGCTGCTGAATTTCTTTTGGGGACAATTCGGCTTCCTCCAAAAAATTGGTGACAAGCAAATTTGAAACGCCGCCAAATACACGTTTAATAAAGGAGCGGCTTTCCGCCATCACGCAGTCCTTTTCCGATAAAAGAGGGAAATAGTTATAGCTTCTGCCTGTTCTCGTAAAACCGATGACGCTTTTTTTCAAAAGTCTGTTAATAAACGTTCGGATCGTCTGATCGCTCCACTGAATCTCCTCCGGAAGCTGCTCCATGATTTGCTCCGCAGTCACGGGGTTCCTCTTCCAGATCACCTTCATAATTTCCCACTCGGATTCCGATATTTTAGGGATTCCCTCCATAAGTACACCTCCTCCGACTTAAACTTTTACATTTGTAAATTCATTTTCTTTTATTAATATTACATTTGTAATTCTAATTAGTCAATTGATTTTTTCCCAGCATTTCACAAAACCTTATTCGGATCGCTTTTTCGCACAAAAAAAACCCGCCGTTGCCTGAGCAACGACGAGTCTGATAGAAGAAGTCCCTATATGCAGTAATGATAATTAAACTAATTGGGCAAATTGTTTGGCTTGCAGCTCAAGCTGCTCCGCCGCTTTGCCAATTTCCTTGAAGCCGTCCACGGCTTGCTGTATCCGGTCACGGTTTTCCTTTATCGCATTCTGGGACAAGGAAGTCCCTTTGGCGATACCGCCAACCTGCGCCGTGACAGCCTCCAGATTGCCGTTAACTTCTTTTACCGCAAGCTCGACCTGCTTGGAAAGCTTGCGAACTTCATCGGCAACCACGCTAAAACCGCGCCCGTATTCGCCGGCATGAGCCGCTTCAATAGCCGCATTCAAGGCAAGCAAATTCGTCTGGGACGAAATTTCCTTAATGGATTGCAGAATCCCGCGCATGGCATGAACCTTTTCCTTCAGCATATCCAGCGATTGCATATTTTCATTTGCGCTCTGGACTACCCGCTCCATCGCCACTTCAATCTCTTGATTGCTGGAAATACCTGCCTCCGTTCGGTCGAATAAAGCTTCAGCCATTCCAATCAAACCTTTTGTTACCTCGTTGACGGCTTCTTCCCGTTCCGTTATATCCGTAGCGATTTTGATGACGCCCCGCACGGTGCCTTCTTCATCAAACACCGGTGTATATGTAGCTTCAAAGCACAATAAATGTTTATTTTTATGAACGCGGAAAATCTTCTCCTGAATGGGCCGCCCGCTGTTGAGCTTTTGCCAAAACTCCACATACTCCGGGCTGTCCGCAAACGAAGACGTGCAAAATTGCCTGTGAAGCATACCTGGCATTTCCGTCGATTCATATCCCATCGCCTGGGCAAAATGATGATTTGCCCAAAGCACTTTGCCTTGCAAATCAAATTCAATCATAGCCAACGAATTTTCAATAGCCGCCAAAACCGCTGACTCATTCAACACCTGGGTGCTAACCGGAATATCCCTTTTTTGTTCTAACATTCGGCATCCCTCTTTACTAGGAAATAGTCATGGTGCGAGTCCCTGGAGTATCTCCCAGTTCTAGAATAATAACTGAATGGCAGACTAGACATCCATTAACTAACTAATAGTAAAGCAATTTATCAAACATTACAAGCTTGTTCTTCTTTTCTTCACAATCAAGCAACAAAAAAACTTCCATCGCCACTGGACGAGGAAGCTTATATGCAGGGTATGGTGCGGTCAAGAGGACTCGAACCTCCACGTCATTGCTGACACTAGAACCTGAATCTAGCGCGTCTGCCAATTCCGCCATGACCGCATAATTTGTTTCAACGAAAAATAATATACCATATCTCGCCGAAGCCCGTCAACTCTTTTTTACCACTACATGCGGCAGCATGAAAATAAATCCTTTTTCCAGCGGTATTTTGTCATACGCCCATCTTCTCCTATAATAGAAAGTGATACATAAGAACGAAAGGTGGATACTCCTGTCATGATTGAATCTCCATTATCCCGTCTGGAAGCCGGTCTGACGGCACAAGGCCTTGACGCCGCGCTGATTACCGATCCCAAACACATTTATTATTTAACCGGTTTTGCAAGCAATCCGCATGAGCGTTTTCTTGGATTAGTGCTGGCTCCAGGCCAAGAGCCGCTGCTGATTGTGCCCGCTCTCGACGCCGAAGACGCCGCATCCGCTTCCTCAGTCAAAAATATCGCCACCCACTCCGACACGGATAATCCCTATGCTCTGCTTCATCGCTATCGGGGGCAGCTGAAGTCAATGGGGCTGGAGAAAGACTACGTTACTGTCTCCCGCTACGAACAGCTGACCGCTGCGCTTGGCTCCATTGCTTTCTCCGACATCGGTTCGCTGCTCCGCTCGTTGCGCGTGAAAAAAACTCCGGAAGAGGTGTCCCGCATCCGCCGCGCCATCACTTTAATCCAGGAGGTTCTCACTCAGGGATTGTCTCATGTACGAGCAGGCGTAACTGAAATCGAGCTTGTCGCCGAGATGGAATACCGCATGAAAAAGCTGGGGGCTGAGGGTCCTTCCTTTGATACGATGGTATTGTCCGGGCCAAAAACAGGTTTGCCCCACGGCACGCCTGGCGACCGCAAGCTTCAGCACGGCGATTTGCTGATGTTCGATATGGGTGTATATGCCGATGGATATGCATCGGACATTACCCGTACTTTTGCCTTCGGCGATATTTCTCCCGAACTGAAAGAGATCTACGACACCGTATTGGCCGCAAATCTAGCCGCAATCCAGGCCGTAAAGCCGGGCCGACCTTGCGCCGATATTGATCGCGCCGCGCGCGAAGTCATTGAAGCTGCCGGGTATGGGGAACGCTTCATGCACCGGGTTGGGCATGGACTGGGCATCGATGTCCACGAATATCCTTCCTTGCACGGTCAAAACTTCGACCTTCTTCAAGAAGGCTGCGTGTTTACGATCGAACCAGGCATTTATATCGCCGGGGCAGGCGGCGTCCGCATCGAGGACGACGTATTGGTCACCGCTAACGGAGTCGAAGTGCTTACCAGTTACCCAAAAGAGCTGCAGATTCTTGGATAGTTACTATCCCGCCGCCAAGTGCGCAGCATCTTTCAAGGCTAATGCCTGTTCATATGCTGCGCTGATTGCTGGCACGACGCTGCGATGATTGCTGCGCACGACGCTGCGATGATTGCCGCGCACGACGACGCGATGATTGCTGCGCACGACGCCGCGATGATTGCTGCGCACGACGCTGCGATGATTGCCGCGCACGACGCTGCGTTGATTGCTGCGCACGACGCTGCCTGCGTTGATTGCCGCGCACGACGCTGCGTTGATTGCTGCGCACGACGCTGCGATGATTGCCGCGCACGACGCCGCGCTGATTGCCGCGCACGACGCTGCGTTGATTGCTGCGCACGACGCTGCGTTGATTGCTGCGCACGACGCTGCGATGATTGCCGCGCACGACGCCGCGCTGATTGCCGCGCACGACGACGCTGCGCTCACTACGAGGTGCGGGATTCCAACGCGGCATGAGTGCAACACTACTTGTTGGAGACAACATTTTTGATGTGGCTAACGGTCACAAATGGCCGTTAGCACGCTATTTCGGGCCATTTTTGATTGGTAAGGGACATTGGTGACCGTTACAGCAGAAAAAACGCGAATTATGAGGTTTTTGGGGATACAACGGACATTTTTGACCGTTACACACCATGATGTCACCTTTTTGGGCCAGTAACGGACATTGGTGTCCATTACCGGCTCCATATTGGCGAAATTCATGAACTCATGGGTTCCACGAATTCATGAATTCCACGAATTTCAAATATTCCACGTGTTCTCAAAACAAAAAAGGCCGCAACCGCTCTGAGCAGCTGCAAGCCCTGTTATTTACAAGATGGTGCGGTCGAGAGGACTCGAACCTCCACGGTATTGCTACCACTGGAACCTGAATCCAGCGCGTCTGCCAATTCCGCCACGACCGCATATGTTTGTGACAACAAATAATAATTTACCATATATTCACGACTGCGTCAACATCCCACAACATCCCATTATGATGTCTGCGGAATAAACGCCGGTAGAAAGGTTGTTATCAAAACCTTTCTGCCAGCGTATACGTAGCCGTCTCCGTCTATACCGGATTGTCTTTAATCGAACAAATCGCCCAAAACATCCAGCATATTTTTTTTATTCTTATACGGTCTGCCATATTTGTCGTAGCCGTATTTTCCCTTGTCGCCATAGTGGTCGTTCTGGTATTGGCCTTTTCCGTAATGCTCTTGACCGTAACCGCCTTGGACGGGATTGCCTTGCGGATACCCGCTGTTTGGCGGGGCTTGTCCATAGCCGCCAGGCTGCTGGTTAGGATAACCGCTCCCTTGCGGCGGTTGGGAGGGCGTATTATAAGGCGCCCCTATTCCGGGATTGCTCTGCGGAGGCGGCTCATGCGCCTGGCGTTCCAGCCGCTCGTAATCATCGCGCACTTCGCGAACGCCTTGCATCAGCTTTTCCAACTCGCCACGGTCAAGCCAGACGCCTTTGCAGTCCGGACAAACATCGATCAATACGTCATCCTTAACGACTTCCCTCATGCGCACATCATTGCAAACCGGACACTTCATAACGCCACACTCCTCTCGATAGTTAAAACGGGCTATTGACCTCTAACCTATAGGCATAGTTTAAAAGGTTTTAACAGCGATTATACGGACGGCCGCTCTTCGGACTCCGACAGGTACCGATAGGAACGGCTAAGTTTAACTACCCGTCTGCTGGGTTTGCGAATCACGACGGAAGAGTCATCCCAGGCCACCACGATGCCCAGCACATCATTGCTCTCCATCCCGTCTCTCACTACTCTGACCTTTTCGCCCGACTGGCGAAACTGATCCAACTGCTCCTCGGATACCATAACATTCCTCCTAAAAAGTTTGCAGGACAAACTTTACTTCGTAAGCATTTGCTTAAGTTTGCAGGGCAAACTGACTTCGTAAGCATCCGCTTTAGTTTGCAGGACAAACTTTACTTCGTAAGCATCTGCTTAAGTTTGCAGGGCAAACTGACTTCGTAAGCATCTGCTTAAGTTTGCAGGGCAAACTGACTTCGTAAGCATCCGCTTTAGTTTGCAGGACAAACTTTACTTCGTAAGCATCTGCTTTAGTTTGCAGGACAAACTGACTTCGTAAGCATCTGCTTAAGTTTGCAGGGCAAACTGACTTCGTAAGCATCCGCTTTAGTTTGCAGGACAAACTTTACTTCGTAAGCATCTGCTTAAGTTTGCGGAGCAAACTGACTTCGCAAGTACGGGATTCCATCCCAGTGTGACAACAAAACCCCAATGTTTGCATACGCAAGACATTGAGGTCCGTTTCAATAATTACTGATTATTCATTTTAACCGGCAGTTTGCACTTTCTCAGCCCACATGCTCTTTGGAATCATTGGTTTCATACCATTCATCCAACACTCGGGACGACATAACTCGCTTGCCGATATAGTCGACTTGTTTTTCGGAAAACTGATCGTGCCATTCCATGGAGAGCTCTTCGCACAACTTGACAATCGTCAGCAACTCCGACCACGCAACATAACGTTTATACCAGAAAAACTGCGGATGTTCAATCATATAAGGATATAGGTCGTCAAACTCCGTATGCTTGCAATCCAATGCCCGTTCAAAATGCGTTTTGGCATCGGCCAGCTTCAACTGAATAAAATCAGGTGACAATTCCCCCATCTCTTGTGCCTCCCCTCGATCACTTAACCTCTATTATAAGCCAAAATCATACCGGGGAAAAGAGCTAACGCACTGGTACATCTTACTCAAAATGAATTTCGCCGTTCTCCAGCGATTTGATTTTGACCAGAGATTCTACGTTAATCCCCTGCTCCCGTAGTGTTCGGCCGCCGGCTTGAAACGATTTTTCGACTACGATGCCCATGCCCACGAGCTTGGCTCCGGAACGTTCAATAATTTTGATCAGTCCGCGGGCTGCATCGCCGTTGGCAATAATATCGTCAATGAACAATACATGGTCATCTTCGGTCAGAAACTGCTTGGAAACCATAATATCCGTAACCATGCCTTTTGTAAAAGAAGGGACGCGCTCGCAATAAGCATCCGGGTCGGCAATAAGCGTTTTTTTTCGTCTGGCGAACACCAGTGGGACGCCAAGCACATAAGCTGCCGCAAATGCAGCAGGAATACCCGATGACTCTACCGTAATAACCTTTGTTATCTTTTGCTCACGGAATCGATTGGCGAACTCCTGTCCCATCTCCATCGTCAATGCAGGATCGACCTGATGATTGATAATCGCGTCCATTCTCAATACATCATTCGACAAAACCGACGATTCTTCCAAAATACGCTGCTTCAACTTTTCCATTTTCATTACCTCCGCCAATAATCCCTTTCCGATAAAGTACCATAGGATGAGCAAAATGCGCAACCTGACATCATAACCGGACGCCATAAATCCGATAAATAAAATAAGGGGCAATTCATTTGCCGAAATGCCGGAAAATAAAGCAACCTCCGGCACCTGCCATGCGTTTAATACAATAAGAGAGAAACAGGCGAGGAGGAAACCCGATGAAAATCAAAAAAACTTATTATCATAACCTACTGCAATGGGCTGCGTTATCGACGCTCCTTCTCCTTTTGGCAGGCTGCCAAAGCGCACCGCAAGACTCCGCCATTACTCCGGACAGCGTTCCTGATTCCGGCGAAGCTGCAAAAGGACCTCAGCAGGCATATCTGGAAAGCAGCACCGAAGAAGAGGAAGACGAAGGAACGGAATGGAGCAACCAGGCCGAAGATATTGAAGGTCACAGCTCGGCGGAAACCTCGTCGATTAACAAAAACAGGCTTGATGAGTCCAATCTGTGGGATGATCGAGGCCCGCGGCTCGGCGGCGTCCTTATCGGCAGCGACAAAAAGAAACTTGAAGAGCAGTTCGGGCAAGCGCTTGATAACTATAAGCTGGAAACGGGCAATGAACAAATGACCGTTTACGAATATAGCGGTTTTTCCGTTGGTTTCGGACCCGATGGAACGGTTGCCCTGGTTGAGATCTATGACAGTTCGGTGGATTCCGGCCTTAACGGCCTGGCGGTTGGCGATCCCCGGGAAACAGCGATTCAACTGTTGGGACAACCCGGTTCGCAAAGCAGCTATCTGCTGACGTATTCCGATGAAGAGTCTTCCTTGAGGCTCGATGTCGACCCCTCCACCAACGAAATTGTATCCATTAAACTCATCGCAAGCAGCTGAGCGAATCATTTCAATTTCAGGTTTTAGGCATGTCCCGCTTTGCCCGCACATACCTTTTTTAGTATAAGCGCGAGGGATCGGGGGGAACGCGGGCATGTGGAAGTCGATGGGTAAAACGCTGCAAATCGCCGCAACCTATATGGGGACCATTGTTGGAGCCGGATTTGCGACAGGACAGGAAATATTGCAGTTTTTTACCCGGTTCGGTTATTGGGGAACGGCAACAATAGCGCTGGCGACCGTGCTTTTTATTTGGCTCGGCGCAAAAATGATGCTGATTGCCAGCGACATATCCGCCAAATCGTACGAGGATTTGAATAAAGCGTTATTCGGTGAAAAATACGGCCGCATCATCAGCTATTTTATGCTGGTTATTCTGCTTGGCGTCACCGCCGTTATGCTGGCGGGGGCAGGCGCCATCTTTTATGAACACTGGAATATATCCTATCAAGCCGGATTGCTGGTAACCATGGCGTTTTCTTTCCTGCTGCTCCGGAAAGGAATGAAGGCAATCCTGACCGTTAACGCCGTGGTTGTGCCCATCATGCTTGTTTTTACTGTATTTGTTATGATCGATACCTTTCACACACCCGGCGCCGGCAAGTTTATTACGCTAAGCACCGATTATTCCATTTGGGCCGCATGGGCCTCCCCTTTCCTCTACACTGCATTTAATCTTTCGCTTGCTCAAGCGGTGCTGGTTCCGCTCGGCGCGGAAATCAAGGACCGAAAAACCATTATAGCGGGCTCCTGGATTGGCGGCATCGGCATTGGTTTTATGCTGCTGGCCGGACATATCGCATTGTCGCTCCACATGCCCGGCATCCAGCAATTCGCTATCCCGATGGGCGGCATAGCCAGACAGCTTGGCTATTACGTGCAGTTGATTTACATCTTCCTTATTTTCGCCGAAATATTCACAACGCTGATTGCCGATATTTACGGACTGACGCTCCAGCTTCAGGAACGCGTCAAATGGTCGCGTGAGATGCTCACGCTAGCTGTATTGGCCGTTTGTTATTTTACAAGCCAGCTTGGATTTGGCACCTTGCTCTCCATCCTGTATCCGTTGTTCGGGCTGATCAGCTTGGGCTGGCTTCTGTTAATCATATCCAAACGTATGAAATTGGGCAGCTTTTAAGAGTTTGCTCAAAAAAATTCACCCGCATTAAGCCGTTTGCACGGCCCCGATATCCAGCAGCTTTGCCGAGGGATTGGCCGCAAGCAATTCATCGCGAATATGTTCGTGGCATGTAAATAATACAATCTGCCGCTCTGCGGACAAACCGGAAACCAATTGAGCCGAAGCGCGCAGCCTGCGCCGGTCGAAATTGACAAACAGGTCGTCCAGCAGCAGCGGCAATTTATTGCCCCCGGCAACCTCCCTCGCAAGCGCAAGCCTCATGCATAGATACAGCTGCTCCGCCGTTCCACGGCTTAACATGGCGCTGTCGATGACCATATGCCGATTATTCTCCAATTCTATGGCCGCTCGTTCGGGAGACGCCAGCACTCTATGGTAACGCCCTTCCGTTAATTGAGCGATATATGTTGAAGCGTTTCTCAAAACAGCCGGCTGTCGCTCCTGCTCATATTTGCGTCTCGTTGCGGTAATTAAGGCCTGGGAAACAGATAAAACGGCATATCTCTCCATATCGCCCTTCAGAGAAGCTTGAGCCATCTCGCGCTCCTCCAGCAGCCGCTGGCGCCTACTGCTCTGAAGCAAACGGTCCAACTCTGCCCGACGGCTGCCCCGCCGCTCCAGAAGCTCACGTTGGCGATCCCTCAAGAAATCCAGATGGGTTTGGGACGAGACCAGCTTTTGCCCAAGCGTTTCCTCGTCGGCGCTTTCCAGCAGGGCTTCCAACTTGTGAAGGAACTCAGGGAGAAGGCCAGCATTAAATTCAATGCCAAGCTTCATGCTCTCATCATCAAGCTCTTTCAGCTTGCTGCCATCCCTTATTGCCTGCGCCATCGCTTCATCGCTGGACAAACCGCAGTTTTGAAACAGCCGATGGCGCTCCTCCTCCAGTACGGTCCTCCGATCCATTGCGGTTCCCAGCTCATGATCCAGCTCCCGCATTGCCGCTTCCAGCTCCAAAGCCTTTTCCTGCGCGGCGGTATGGCGCTCAATCTCAGCCTGCAGCAGCCTGAGAATGGTTGCTTCTTCACGTTCGCCTTGGAGTGAAAAACCCGGTGATTTTTCACACAGAGACGATACTGCCATTGTATAAGCCCTAAGCTCGCCATCCGCATATTCAATTCGTTCAGCCAAACGGTCATATTGTCTTAAATGCTGCAAGGCGGACTCCGCCAGCTCAAACGTTTCCAATACGGCGGAAGGAGACATGGAATCCGGCAAAGCCCGCTGACCAAGCCAGCTTCTCCACTGGAGGGAACTATCCGCCATCTCCTCTTCAAGCTTCTGGAGCGTCTCCTGCCGTTCGTTCATATATTGTTCCAGACTATGCAGCTTTCTTTGCGCTTCCGCCAGAGCCAACTCGATCCGGCTTTCTTCCTGCAGGCCGTTAACCGTTTCCTGCACCAGTGTTTTAAGTTTTGACCTGAGCTGCAAGGCTTCAGCCATTCCTTCATCGCCGTTTATGCGCCCGATAATTTCATCCGCCGCGGAGACGGACTGTTCTATCAGCTCAGCCAAAGCTTCCCTAACGGCATGTCCAGTGCTATCGCCATATCCCGTACGGTTCGTGCCTCGGCGCGTGTTGGCGCCCCGCCTCGTTTTGGCTCCGTCACGCGCTGATCCGGCATCTCTCCTACGATTGAGGCTTAATAAAGTAGTGGAAGCAGCCAGCAGCGCCGCTGCCGCAACCCAGGCCGCAAGGCTTCCCTCTCCGGTAATTCCCGTTGCGGCAGCTGCCAACGCGACGGCTCCTAACGACAGGCCCAGCACAGGCAGGACAAGCGGGATACGCTGTCCTGATGAATGCCCTGCACCGGCAGCCGGCTGAAACTCGCTTTGTCTGCGGGCTGTCTCCATATCAGCCAAGCGCAGCGCTTCATCCAGCGCATTCCAGGCGGCAGTTAGCTGCGATGAGCTTAGCGGCAGCAAGGAAAAGCCGGCTCCGGCACTGCGGCGTCCGGAAGCAATGGCCTGCAGGCGCCCCTTTGTGGACGATACGGATTCGGCCTGTTCTCTAATCTGAAGACGGTATGTTTCCAGTTCGCCCGTCAACCTCTCCGCCTTGCGCTGTGAGGCGGACAACGACTCGCGGTATGCCCTGACATAGTCGCGATCCGGCACCGTTACAGCCAGCTGTCTCAGCTGGCGCTCTGTCCAATGCGGGGAGATAGACGCCATCATGGATCCGATTACTTCATCCAGGCTTCTCCGCTCGTTCTCCCATTCATTTCTTTGCTGGCGCAACTCCCGCATCCGCCCGGAGCTTTCCAATAACGCCGAAGTCTCCTTCTCAAGAAGAATCAGCGATTCATCAAAAACAAGCAATTCACGTTCCGAACCTCTGAGTGCTTTATCCCGGCTTAATTGAGACACCTGTTCCCCGGCTATCGCCCTCTCTTCCTGAAGCTTCTGCCAGGTTTGCTCCATTCCCGCAGGCAATAATCCGGCGTAGGCAATGCCTTCCCGTTCAGCAAGCAGCTCTATCCGGCGCAGCCACAGCGCTCGGACCGCTGTAGCTTTGCGTAATAGCCTTACGCTGCTTCCGGTCTCCTCCAGCGAGGACTCCAGCTTTGCCATCTCCAGCTCAGCCGCTTCTTCCTCCGCAAGCAGCTCGTTGTATTCGGCAATGCCATCGCCCAGACTGCGAAGCTCGCTGTCCAGCGATTCGACGGTTTTTGCTCCGAGATAAAGCTTTTGGCTGGTGCCCTTTGGTTTAAACAGACCTTCAAGCTCGGCTGCGATTTTTTTCTCCGCATAGGCGACCGCGCGGCCTTCTTCCCATCCCGCCTGATAGAGATAGCGGCCTAGCTCTTCCCCCGACAAAGCCCCGGCCTCTCGAAGCTCGCTTAATGTAATGGCATAAAGATGACGAAAAAGCCGCTCGTTCACGCCGCCAAGAAACTGCTTTTCCCAGATGGCCTGCTCTACCAAACCATCCTCCGGCAACACGCTTGCTTGATCGTTGCCGTCGCCCAATCGTTTGAGCCTCAGCTTACCGCTTGCGCCATCGGCATAACGCTCCACTGAATAAGTGGCATTTCCGTCATCGGAAAAAAGCAATCGTCCGCCATGCCGACCTCCGGCAATCGGCTCCAAACGCTCTGCGGGCAAATTCCGGCGCGCAAAACCATAAAGCATACTCCTCAGAAAGCCAAAAACCGTGCTTTTCCCGGCTTCATTAGGTCCAAAAACGATAATAACCGGCGCATCTAGTTCAATGCGCCGGTTATTCAATTGGCCAAATCCATCAATATGCGCTTCCAGCAAACGCATGTTCAGCCCCTCCTATGCTCCCTTACTCATTACGCTGCCCCGACGTCAATTGGGCAGCCAGCTCACGCGCATCCTCCAGCAATCGGAGAGGAAGCGCCTCCCGAAGTTCCCGGCTAGGCCGGCCCAGCTTACCGTGCGAGGCCAGCTCTCCCAACGCGGAGGACGCAAAGCGGCGCCACTCTTCCTCATCCGATTCCAACTGCAATCCTAGCCTATAAAGCTCGCCTGCAAAGCTGTCCTCTTCCGACAGCGATTCCCAATCCAGCATTGCGCCTGTTTCAATCTCCAGACTATAGACATAGACCCAAGCCTCTCCCGCAACGGGTTCAAGCTCCCTCTGCAAGTTCTCCAGCAATGCGGCTGATGCCGTCTGTTCGGCAAGCTCGCCATGCAGCGTTCCTCTGCCGTTCAGAGTCAGCCTGAGCATGACAGGCCTTCCGCCGCTCCGGCTTCCGGCATCGTCAGCCAGCTTCATAAGCTGGCTGAGCAGCTCTTGTTCCGTCTTTGCTTCGGCAATGGACAATTCCGCTTCCTCCCACAAAACCGGTCCAAGCGGCGAAAAAGCAAGTTCGGTCGAGCCGCCATCGCTGACCGTCACCACATAACATCCCTTGATTCCCTTCTCCCGGGGATTTCTGCCCTGAGCGTTTCCGGGGTATACGATGCAAGGATGCGCTGCATTAAGCACTTCGCGTTTGTGAATATGGCCAAGCGCCCAATAATCAAAGCGGCTTTGCTTCAGCTCTTCGAGACGGCATGGCGCGTAGGAGTCATGTCCCGAGTCGCCGCCCACGTTGCCATGAAGCATGGCAATATGATAAGGCCCGTCCGCTCTTCTGACGTAATCAAGCGCCAGATTGCGCGTCACGGCCCGCTCTCCGTAGGAAATGCCATATACATAAGCGGCAAGCTCCCCGTCGCGCCGATAGGCCGGCCTGCACTCCACTTCTTCTGATCCGAATATATGTACATTGGGTGGCAGGGTCATTGCCGCCCTGCGTCCTCCCAAATGATCGTGATTGCCGTGTATGACATAAACGCCAACGCCATGTTCGGCCAGCTTCTCCCATTCCCTAACAAGCGCAAGCTGCGCCCTGAGCGAACGGTCCGCTTCATCAAACAGGTCTCCCGCGATAACGACAAAATCCACTTTTTCCGCAATCGCGGTTTCCGTCAAACGGCGCAACGCCGCAAACGTTGCTTCAGACAGCGCCTCTCGCACGGGATCCGGCGTTTTGGACAACCCGCGAAACGGGCTGTCCAAATGCAGATCGGCCGCATGGATAAAGGTGAAGGGAACCCCCATTGCTTCCTCCCGTTCCGACCGGCAGGGGTTACTCCGCCGCCGGCAAAATGTTGGTGTATACTTTTTTGAGCTGCGCTATGACGCGCTGGAGAGAATAGGCCTGTTTGGCTTTGTCCCAGGCTGCGCGCGCCAAATTGTGGCGAAAAATGGGATCCGACACAACCTTCTCAAGCGCATCCGCCAATGCTTCATGATCCTCGACCGGAACCAGCAATCCGTTTACCCCGTCCTGTATCTGCTCCGATATGCCGCCCACGTTGGTTCCAACTAGCGCCAGCCAGCACAATGCGGCTTCGGCAAATACCGACCCAAACGCCTCCGCGCGGGACGGCAGCACGAATACATCAAAAAACGGCATAAATTCTTCCGGGTGAAGCATATACCCGTAAAAAATAATATCGTCGTACAGATCCAGACTTTGGGCCAGCTGCTCCAGCTCATGGCGCACCGGACCATCCCCGATAATATGAAGCACGAAGGGGCAGCCCCGCCGTTTCAGCTCGGCGCATGACCGCAGCAGAACATCAAGGCCTTTTGCAGGGACAAGCCGGCAGACCGTGATCAGCTGAGGCACCGCGTTTTCGTGGGCGATCGGCTTAAACCGCTTTTCGTCGAATCCATTGGGAATCACCTTGATTTTTTCAGGATGATCCATATGGAGCGCCAAATAGGAGCGGAACGATTCCGACGCCGTCATGATCAAGTCGACCTTGGACTCCAGCTCGCGGTAAATGGAGGTCAAAAACCGGTGCTCAATGCCGCCTTCGCTAATCCGCCCGTTCAGGGTCAGCTCGCTCTCGTAGCTGGAATGAATCGTCATGACCAGCGGCGTGTCGGGAAAAATGTGTTTCATGGCAAGCGCCGCGATTGGGTGGTGAGCATGGATAACATCATAGGACTTGCTCATGCGAAGACGCGTCCACCAAATGTAGTCCTTGTACGTCTGCATATACTTATCAACCAGCGGATTGCCGGCATATTGCTTGTAATCAAAAGTCTGGAACGACACTTCCTCGGAGCCTTTGCTTCGAACTCTTTTGGGTATGGAGAAAAGATCCATCTCCCATCCCAGCTTCAGGAAACGCTCCTGGATATAAGGAACCATCGATGATACGCCCCCCGGCTGCTCCGGCGGGAAAAACAAAGCTTGCAATATATTCATTCAATCACTCCCGATAACCTTTATCTTCACGGCATTGTACACCGGACTATTGGAACATGTTCCTTTACACAAGTTACGATTTCCTTATCTTTCAAAATATGATATACTAGAACATATGTTTCTGTAAAGTCGCAGATTTAACCCAATTCCAATGCAACGGTGGTTGACTTATGACAATGATGCAATGGCTCTCCGGTCCAAACGGGCATCTTTTCGCTTCTTTTTCTGTAAGCGTCATTCTTTTGCTAATGATTTTTATGGCTGTCAGGATTCATGCCAGCTACCGCAGCAAAGGCATCTATACGCTGCTGATCGGGACTCTTGGCGCGATGATTGGCGATCAAGGCGTCAAAGCTTTTCTTGCTCTCTCAGGCCGGCACTCCGCCGAATGGCTTCAGCTTGCATCCATGCTCCTTACGATCATTACATTCATTATTATAAACTTTGTGTTTATGAAGTTATATACTTTAAAAACCGCCAAGGTCAGAATCATTCCATTTATGACGATGATCGCCGTTGGTTTAGCCATCGGAGCGGCTCAGCTGTTCCTTGGATCCTACACTGCGCCGGGACAAGCAGGCGAGGCTTTTTTCCCAATGTTAGACGTATACAGCATCGTCGTTGTTCTCGTTATTTTGCTTGCGACGCGCAGCGTGGATATGAATGCAAAATATTATGCAAGCCTGATCACCGTGTTTGTAGCGGAGTTGATTCGAATAGCGGACGGCTATGTATTCAAGGGCGAGCAGGCCTGGGCAATTCTGCTGGTTCAGCTGCTGCCGCTTCTTTATTACTGCCTGTTGTTTACGCTTTTGTTCGAGTGGGTCATCGATCGTCTTTTGTCCACTTATCAATCCGCTATTGCTGATGGTTTAACCGGCCTCTATATCCGCAGACATTTTAACAAAAAAGCAAGCCAGTTGATGGAACGAGGCGGCATTGCGATCATTTTTTGCGATATCGACAATTTCAAGAGACTTAACGATACGGAAGGCCATGCCAAAGCGGATACGGTATTAAAGCGTGTCGCGGATATATTGAAGGAAGAATCTTCAGGTCTGGGCCACGCCGGACGTTACGGCGGCGAAGAGCTGCTTGCCTGCATCCGGACTGAGGGCTGCAAGCCGGATCAGGTTGCAGAATCCATCCGCAAGCGGGTTGAAGCCGAAACCATCGTAACGATCAGCGTTGGATACAGCACCGTTAAAACTGCCGATTCCGTAGAAATGATGGTTAAGCAGGCAGATGAAGCCATGTATTATTCCAAAACAACCGGCAAAAACAAAGTGACCGCGTATAAGGCTTCTCTTCCAACCGCCAAAGGCTCAGCCTGAGGCGGTTTTCTTATGCAGTTTCTGGTTAAGAGCCTATCACGGCGCGTCACACAAAGAAAAAAAGAACCTGCTTGCGCAAGCTCTTGTAGGCTTAGTCCCTGAGCGGTATGAGCAATTCCACGGGTTCCTCTTCCAAATGATGCTCATCCACATAAAATAACTCCAAACAAACGGCGTTTTCATGCCGCTTCAATCCTTGTTCCAGCATCCAGGCGTTAAGCTGCTCATAGGCTTCGCCAATCCGTTTGTTGGAGCTTGCGACCATAGCATAACGATGCTCCGGAATCGTAAACTGCACCATTCCTTCCGGTAACTCTTCCATATGGTCCGTTTCATAGCAAGCCCAATAGGATGCAAATGCTTCATTGCCATAATACGGACTATAAACCACCGTTGACTTGATCTCGCCGTTAAACTCGTGTTTTCTTGCCAGAAATTCGCTTTGCAATCGGATGGTTTCGTCCGGAAACTGCGAATAAGGTCCACTATAATTGAGGCCAATCAGATTTAGGGCAGGTTTTGTTACAATGTAACAGTTTTCCACACATTCTTCCTCCTTTTGATCGGGTAAAAGAACAATGGTGCCAGAAAAAACCTTCCATGCCCCTAGTGTACCACTATTAATGCAAGAAGGATAGTGCGTCTCTTACTCATTCCTCTTCCAGTCTCTTCATAAAATCTTCCATGGCGCTATAGCCTTGCTGACGCAAATACCAGTTGTTGGCTGCGGCTTCAATCAATCCCGCCACATCCCGTCCCGGCTGAAGCTGGATTTCGATATGGGGAACCTGCACGCCCATATACTCCACAAACTTTGGCGGCACTTCAAGATCGTTGTTCAAGTCGTTGTCGCGCCATTTGGTCAGCTCGATATCCAGCGTAATGCGTGTTTCATCCTGAAATGCCCGGCGTCCATACAGTCTGACGACATTGACTAGCCCAACGCTGCGCAGCGCCAAAAACTCTTTGGTTTTACCGTTATGGCTGCCCAGGAGCGTTTGTCCGCTCAGCTTTTTCAATACGATAATGTCATCCGCAACAAGTCTGTGGCCGCGGCGAATGAGCGTATGCGCTGTTTCGCTTTTTCCAACGCCGGATTTGCCGCGCATCAAAATACCGATGCCAGAGACATTAAGACATACCCCGTGAATTGCAATTTCCGGCGCTAATTCCTTAAGCAAATAAGCATCCAGCATTCCCAGGAAGGAAGCAGTAGGTTCATTGGTACGCAGTAGAGGAATACATTCTTCATCGCAATATTTGGTCAAATATTTGAGACCTTCCTGACCGCTTGTTACGATAAAGCAAGGCGGATGGTATTTGACGATGTTGCCAATGTGATGATTGCGCTCCTCTTCAGTCAATGCCAGCAGATAGGTAACTTCTTTTTTGCCAAGCACCTGGACATGCTCCTGAGGGAAATAATCAAAATAACCAACAAACTCCAAACCCGGCCGATAAGCCCGAGCTTTCGATATTGTGCGGCCCAGCTTGTCCTCTCCAGCCAAAACCTCCAGGTTAAAGCGGCGGGCCAATTCCCCTACCTCTATGCTTTTCATGAGTCATGCCCCTCTCTGTGTGCCTAGGGCGTTACATGCCCTAAAGTATATATTTTTACTTTATCCGCTGCAGTGATATTTTTCAATCATGAACGAATATAGATTTTCACGGAAGTCTCGCACTTCCCAAATTATGCAAAATCGCCCCCAACCTGCCGGTTACGGCATAGTCGGGAGCGATTCCTGCTCTATCCAATTTAGAAATTAAACACAAAATCATCATCCGTAAGAGGCTCGATATGAATCGTCTTGACATATCCATTGCCTTTTTTGGAGAAAAAGTCATGTTGTTTTGTATGAGTGCTGATCCCGTTGAAAACGATCGGGTTAACCGGCTCCTCAGGGAAATGCGGCTCCAGGCCCAGGTTCATCAATGCTTTGTTGGCGTTGTAGCGGACGTAAACCTTAACTTCCTCTTCCAAGCCAATCGAGCTGTACAAATCATCGGTATAAACCACTTCATTGTTATACAGCTCCATAAGCAGAGCATAAAGCTCGATTTTCAGCGACTCCTGCTCTTCAGTCGTAAAGGTGGCAAACAGCTCCTGCGCCAGCACGCCGACATACAGGCCGTGAATGCTTTCGTCGCGCAGAATGAGGTCGATAATTTCGCCGCTGCTTGTCATTTTGCCTTGGCCGGCCAAATACAGCGGGTAGAAAAAGCCGCTGTAGAACAGGTAGCTTTCCAGAAATACGGAAGCCGCCATCGCCTTATATAGCCCTTTTGTATCGGTTATATTGGTATACCAAGCGGAGATCAATTCCGCTTTTTTCTGAAGCTGTGGATTTTCATCCACCCATTTGAAAATCGCGTCGATTTCCTCGCCGGAAGCCAGCGTTGTAAAGATGCTGCTGTACGACTTGGCATGAATTTGCTCCATCATGGACATAAACGCCAGCACCGCTTTGCGTTGCAGACCTTCGACATGCTCCAAAATTTTCGGCATGCCCACTCCGCCTTGGATGGTATCCAACAGTGTCAGGCCGCCCAGCACATGTTTGTACAGGGTGCGCTCGTCGTCCGTCATCGCCATCCAGTCCATTTTATCATCGGAAAGCGGAATTTCATCGTCCGTCCAGAATTGCATAATATTTTGCTGCCAGAACGTAAGCGTAAAATCATCGTCCGGGCGGTTCCAGTTTACGGCTTTCATGATTCCCATGCTCCTTTTTGCTTCGCACTTATAGATTACAGGTCGCTATCGTTATACCGCGCAGCTTGTGCACTCCTCAACCGACAGGCGTTTCGTGCGGGTATAATAGAGGGATTTCAAACCTTTTTGAGCCGCATATACGTAGAAACGGGCCAACTCGCGAGTCGTCACGTTGCTGTTAACATGCAGTACAGTCGAAATGCCTTGGTCGATATGCTGAGTAATTTCCGCAATCAGATCAATCAGCTTGAACTGGTCGATGTTGTAAGCCGATTTGTAGTAGAAATAATTATCCTGTGCCAGGTAAGGCATCGGGTAATAGGTTGTGGAGTTGGCGTAAGTACGCGTCTCGATATGCTCCACAATCGGCATTACGCTGGATGTTGCGTTTTGGATATAGGAAATGCTTTGCGTCGGCGCGATCGCCAGACGGTATGCGTGATACAGCCCATGTTTCGCAACTTGCTCCTTCAGCTCCGCCCAGTCTTGCGGCGACGGAATCTCAACGCCTTGGAACAGCTCTTTCACGCGATCCGTTTTGGGACGGAAATCCGTTTCGATATACCGTGCAAAATAAGTGCCTTTGGCATATTCCGAACGATCGAAATCTTTAAACGTCGCATTGCGCTCCTTGGCGATTTCCATGCTTTTTTCCAGCGAGTAGAAGTTCATCATCATAAAGAACGTATTGGCAAAATCTTTGGCTTCTTCGCTCTCGTACGAAATTTTGTTTTTGGCCAGATAACCGTTCAGGTTCATGGCGCCAAGTCCTACGGAGTGCAGCTCTTCATTGGCCTTGCGCACGCCCGGAGCGTTGTCGATTTTGGACAAATCGCTGACGGTTGTCAACGCCTCGATGCCGACCTTGACGGAATCCTTCACCTTGCCGCGTTCCATGACGTTAACGATATTCAGTGAAGCCAGGTTGCAGCTGATATCGCGGCGGATAGCGTCGTCATAGCCGTAATCGTTAATTTCCGAAGTCTCCTGCAGCTGGAAAATTTCTGTGCACAGGTTGGACATTTTGACGGAACCGATATCCTTGAGCGCATGCACATTATTGGCATTGGATTTGTTCATGATGTACGGGTAGCCGGATTCCAGCTGAATGGACGCGATTTTGGTCAACATGTCGCGCGCGTTCATCACCGTTTTTTTCGTTACTTTATCGTTGGCAAGCAATTCCTCGTACATAACATCCATATCCATGTCGTCCAGGTGCTGTCCGTATGCCTTGTGCACGGAATGTGGTCCAAACACAACAAGCGGTTTGTTGGCCGCAGCCAGCTCATAGAACTTGTTAGGGATGATCAAGCCGATGGACAACGTTTTGATGCGGGATTTTTCGTCGGCATTGATTTTTTTGCAATCCAGGAACTCGATAATGTCCCAGCCGAAAATATTGTAGTACCCGGCGCCGGAGCCTTTGCGCTGCCCCATCTGATCCGCATAGGAGAAAGCATCCTCCATCAGCTTCAGTACAGGCATAATGCCTTTGGCAGCTCCCTCAACGCCTTTGATCGGTTCGCCGCGCCCGCGCAGCTTGGACAGGTTAACCGCAACGCCGCCGCCGATTTTGGACAGCTGCATGCAGGTGCCAAGCACGTAGTTAATGGAATTGAGCGAATCGTCCATTTCCAGCAGGAAGCAGGACACCATCTCGCCGCGGCGGCTCTTGCCTGCGTTCAGGAACGTTGGCGTAGCCGGCTGCAGCCGCTGCTCGATCATCGCTTCGGCAATCCGGAGCGCCCTGTCGGCATCGCCTTCGCCAAGATGCAGCGCTACGATGGAGACGCGGTCGCTGTACTGCTCCAGGTACTTGGACTTGTCGTTTGTCTTCATCGCGTAGTCCTTGTAGAACTTGGATGCCGCCATGTACGACTGGAACTGGAAGCCGCTCCCTTCCGTCAGGTTAAATACCGCTTCAACCTGCTCGTATGTATATTTTTTAAAGACATCGTCGTAATAGTCGTTTTGAATTAAATAATCCAGCTTTTCCTTAAGCGTACCAAACTTCACGCTTTTTTGCTCAACCTCGGCCATAAAAGCGGCGACCGCTTCCTTGTCCTTCTCCAATTGATAAAAACCGTCTGTTCCGCGCTGCATCAGCTGGTTGTTCAGTTCGATGTGCTTCACGTCGCTTTGCTTCGCCTCATCCTTCTTACCGTTTCGGCTATCGGCAGCAACCTTCGCCTCATCCGCCCCCGCTTCAATGTTTAATTCCTCATAGAGCTTCAATGGCACGCACCCTTTCAACAAAATTTTCCCGATCCTGATTGGTTCCCGACAATTCAAACTTCAGAATGACCGGCACATGGTATTTGGAAGAGATGGTATCCGCGCTTTTGGCAAAGCCCGGTCCCCAGTTCCGATTGCCGCTGGCCGATACGCCCCTCAGCATGACATGGTTGGTCTCCAAAAAGTGGTTAACTCGTTCCGGGACTTGTCCGAACCCGGTCGTATACGTGACGAGTACAAAAGGCTCGTTCACTTCCTGCTGCTCGTCAATCTGTACGGCACGCATATTCAGCTTATTAATAAACCGTTTTACATTGCCTGTTTTGGAATCATAAACAACTAGCATGGCACGCCGCTCCCCTGCGGAAATATAGAGGTTGTTCAAAAAGTCCGCTTTGATTGCGAAGCGCTTGAAACCGAGCTTTTTGAACACGCACTTATAGCAATCAAAAAGCGCTTCCGGCCTCTATCGGAGTCAGATGCGCTTGTTGTTATGCATCATAGCTTACAAACAGAAAACTAGATTTACATCAACATCTAGATGATGTATCTGATTCTACATCAACATATAGGCTTCGTCAATGCAAATTATGGGATTCTGTTCTATTCTATGTCCGGCAAGTTTTTAGGGTGCTCGACTATTTTAACAGATAAAGCTATGATGGAACAGTACCATTTTTTGAACGTTCGGAGGATGATTTTGAATGGCTAAATTAACGCCTGCTGAGGCAAAATCCCTGCTTGAGGAGCTGTGCCGGGACGCAGGCCGCGAGGCACCTGAACTGGGACTTTATATACAGGAGCTGGAGCGGACGGTCCGGGAATTGAAGCTGGCCGCCGTGCGCCGATCAACAGGATCGGAATCCATGAACAGCCGCCTGAAGGACGCTTTGCGTGAATAAAGGGTCAGTCGTGTAATCCTGGCGCAATCACGCCGGAACAGCACCGCTTTTTCGTCATGGCAAACGGGGTTGTACGAAAACTCGCACAACCCCGCTTGATTGCAATCGCTGCATTCGCTGACATAACCTGCCGTGGCGAAGCCGAAATGCACGAATTATTTGATCGCGGCAAAAAACAGCCGCTCGGACTGCCCGTCGGGCCGCTCCAGCTTGAAGTCGGCATACCGGTCTACTTTAGAGAAGCCAGCGCCAAGCAAAGCCGATACGATCCAATCGGGATCGTAGGCGCGCTGCACATGTGTTTCCTCGAACCGGCTGAATCTTCCGTCGCTCTCGCGAGCAAAAATAGAGAGATTGTGCTGAATGCGGCAAGGCTCCGGCTCGAAATCACAGGTCCAGATATAGGCGATATCCCGTTCGTCCAGCACAAAAGGCTGCTCCTCGCTATAACGGATCAGCGTTTGGGGCGGGTGAACGTCGAACAAGAAAGAGCCGCCGCTTTTGAGCGCGGCGAAGGTAGAACGAAAAGTCGCTTCCACATCGGCTTTCTCTGTCAAATAATTGATGCAGTCACAAAAAGAAATAACCGCGTCAACGGGCTCTGCAAGCTCCCAGGACGCCATATCCTGCTGCAGCCACCTGATTGTCCCCGCACGCGGACGAACGGCCTGCTGAGGCGTCTCATCCCATTTGCTGCGGGCAACCGAAAGCATCTCGGATGAAAGGTCGATGCCATATACATGAAAGCCGGAGCGCGCCAGCGGAATTGCCAGACTGCCCGTTCCGCAGCCCAGATCCGCGACAGAAGCCGGCATGCCGTAATGCGACCAGCATTCCCGGGCAAAGCCCAGCCAGTCCGCGTAAGGCATGTCCTCCATCAGCTGATCGTAGACCAGCGCAAATTGACCGTAGGAGCCGCTCATTCCGCTGCTTCTCCTTTGGCGGAACCTTCGCCGTTTGGCTCCCCTTCGTTCTGGGGCTCCGTCAAATACGTCCAGCTTCCCTTCTGGGTTATCAGCCCTTCGCGGAGCAGCTTGCCGAGCGCCCGTTTAAAAGCCGATTTGCTGATGCCAAAACGCTGCTTGATGATGTCGGGATCGGTTTCATCGGAATAAGGCATGCCCCCGTTTGGCCGCTCCTTCAGAAAAGTCAATAGACGGTCCGCGTCCAATTCGCGCCCGACCTCTTTTTTCTCCGACATGGACAGATTGACCCTGCCGTCCTCCCGAATAAACGTCACGCGCGCGCGAACCCGTTCGCCCAGGCGAAGCGCTTTCGTCCGCTCCGGCGCGGGAATCATTCCGTAAACGCCAAAACCAACCACTCCGCCGTCGAGGATGACGAAGCTGCCCATTTGAAGCGTTTTGGTCACCCAGCCCTCCACCCACTGGTTGCGCCATGATTCCGGCGCGGCAAACACAAGCGGCGACAGCTCTTCTTCGAATGCGATTTTGGCTACCAGGCGGCCGATTTTGTCATGCTTCATCACGACAAAAACTTCATCGCCGGGCAGGGGGCGGTAAGAAATGCTCTCCGGCAGCTCGGACAGCGGCAGCAGAAGCTGCCTGCCTAGTCCCATTTCCAGAAAGCAGCCCAGCTTGGGATGTACATCCGCTACCTTCAAACGGGCAAGCTCGCCCAATTGAAGAAGCGGTTTTTTCATTGTGGCCGCAATGCGGTCCTCGGAATCAAAAAAAATAAAGGCATTAATTGTCGCCCCGATGGAAGGCTTGGAGCCAACCAGCTCCGTGTAGTGGAGAAGCACCTCGCTGCCATCTTCATCGATAAGAAAAAAGCCGTAGGGCGACACTTCGCGCGAAACCTTCAGCTGTTGGGTAGTACCCGCTGTCAGAGTCATGCAAACTCCACAACCTTGGCATCGGACCACAGGCGCTCAATATTATAATAATCGCGCTCCTCGCGATGGAATACGTGAACGATCACGTCGCCAAGATCGATCAGCACCCAACGGGCGCTATCCATACCTTCCATGCCGCGAACGCGAACACCGCTTTTTTCCGCTTGCTTGCGCACCTCGGTAGCAATAGATTGAACCTGCACATCGGAATTGCCGCTGCAGATGACAAAATAATCTGCCACGAGCGAAATTTCCTTCAGGTTAAGCGCCACAACATTGATCGCTTTTTTATCTTCAGCGGCATCCACCGCAATTTTCAGCAATTCATCGGACTGTACTGCCATTCTTCAGCCTCCTGTTTGGCTCGCGCTCCGCAAGCCGTATATGATTTATTGGGTAGGTTGCTCTTTATTAATGCTTTTCAGTATATCATTCCGCGCTTCCACCGTGAGGGGATAAATCAGCTTGCCTCTGGAAATCAGAACTCCAATGGTTGCATCCAGTGCCGCCAGAATTGCGATATCAAGATTTTTTTCGCTCAAGCTGCGGATTTCGTTTATGCCAGGAAAATCCCGGCCCGGCTCGATATAGTCGGCAAGCCATACGATTTTTTCCAGCTTCGACATACCTCTGCGTCCGGACGTATGGTAGCGGATAGCATTCAGCACATCCTCGTCGTCCACCCCAAACCTCGTCCCGGCTTCCCAAGCGCCAACGGGAGCATGCCAGAGCTCTTTTTCATAAGCCAACAATTCAACGCCCAAACCGTTGTCGGCAATAACGGCAGCCTGGCGGTCAATCGCCCAGAATTTGGCCACGTCATGCAATAATGCCGCAAGCTCGGCACGCTCGGGATCTCCTCCGAACCGCTTCGCCAGCAGTATCGACGTTGCCATTACGCCTTCCGTATGTATCCACCGGCGTTCCGGCATTTCCGCCTTGACTGCCTCAATCATCTCTGCGCGTTCCATACCAACCATGCCTCCTGATTAACTGGTGAACCGCCTCCGGCAGCAGATACCGAACGGAGCGGCCTTCCCGAAGGTGCTTCCGCAGCGCTGTCGACGAAATCCCTATAGCGGGCATCTCCGCAAGTCTAAGCCGTTCCCTCAAAAAGTGAGGAAGAGCAGCCACATCCGCCTTGTCCGACGGACGCTCCAGCCCGATAAAGGATATCAGGGAGGACAGCTCCTCTACAGCATGCCATTGGGGCAAATCGTTAATTCGGTCCGAACCAATAATATAAAAAAACGAATGCTCCGGATAAAGAGTTATTAGCTCCCTGACCGTATCGATGGAATAGCTGACGCCGCCTCTTTTTAGTTCGATGTCGGAGCTGGAAAAAGCGGGATTGTCGACTGTGGCGGCGCGCACCATCTCAAGCCTCCACTCCGCGGGAACGGCAGGGCCGTTATCCTTTAACGGAGGGCCGCTGGTCGGAATAAACCAGACCTCGTCCAGTCCGCCGCAATCCTTTGCCGTCTCGGCGGCAATGAGATGTCCCATGTGAATGGGGTCAAAGGTGCCGCCCATGATGCCTATTTTCGCCAATTGACTTCCCACCTGTTCTCCTGAATTAAGAGCCGGCTTGCCTTCCCTTTCCAGGGAGGCAGTGATTCCACTGTATTTTGTACGGAATGTTACTTGGACCGGGGCAGCTCGATTTTTTTGTGGTCGCGGGATTCCTTGTACAGAACGATCGTTTTGCCGATTACCTGCACCAGCTCCGCTCCTGCCGATTGCGAAACCTCGGCTCCGATTTCACGGGGGTCATCAAGACAATTGTTGAGCACGGATACCTTGATCAGCTCTCTTACTTCCAAAGCTTCCTGGATATGACGTACCAGGTGTTCGTTTGTACCGCCTTTGCCCACTTGGAAAATGGGGTCCAGATGATGCGCCTGCGAGCGCAAATAACGTTTTTGCTTTCCTGTCAACATGTTTCGATTCCTTCTTTCATCATAGTTCCACAACATGCATATCCCCGTCAGGAGCCCAACGTTGACAATACCGTTGCTTTCATTACATCGACCGGCGCCGGCACGCCCGTCCAATATTCAAAGGCGTATGCGCCTTGATAAATAAACATGCCAAGCCCGCCATGAATGGCGCAGCCGCGTTCCTCCGCTTGGCGAAGAAATTCCGTCTTGAGCGGATTGTAGATCAAATCGCTGGCTACGGCGCCTGGCTTCAGCCAAACACCCGGAATCGGAGTTTCGCCAGGATGCGGATACATGCCCACTGACGTCGTATTGATCACAATATCGGCATCGCCGCATGCATCCTTCAGGGCATCGTACGGAATTCCGGCAACGCCGGCTTCCTTCCCGCCGAGGTCGTCAGCCAAAGCCAATGCTTTGTCCGCGGTCCGGTTGGCGATAACCACCTCGGCAGGCCGCTCGCGCAATAAGGCGTAAATAATGCCGCGAGAAGCTCCGCCGGCTCCCAGCACAACTATTTTTTTGCCCTCCAAGCGGGACTCCGCCTCTTCCTTTAAGGAACGCACGTAACCGATGCCATCCGTATTATAGCCGACCAGACGGCCGTTGTCGTTTACAATCGTATTGACTGCGCCAATCGCTCTGGCGTCTGGATGGATATCGTCCAGCAGGTCCATAACCGCAAGCTTGTGGGGAATCGTGACATTGACCCCTCTCATTCCCATGGCGCGCACGCCTGTCACAAAACCTTCCAGCTTATCCGGCGTAATATGGAAAGCGGCATATGCGCCGTTAATGCCGCTTTGCCGGAAGGCCGCATTCATCATCAACGGAGATTTGGACTGCACGACGGGATCGCCAATAACGCCGTAGAGTGTCGTATGGCTGTCGATGATATGGTCAAGCTGTCGTTCCGTCACATCCGTTCCCCCTTATGTCTCTAGATCATGGAAGGGCGCAGCAGCACCTTGACCCCTTTGGGCGCATAGATGTCCAACTGCGCGCCGCATTGGCCGCTTGCTTGTATCCACCCCAGGCCTGCGACAAAAATATCCTGCTTCTCCCCGCTCCGCACGCGCAGCGAATGCCTTGTCCATTCCGGAATAGATGCCAATTCCTCACGGCTTGGAGCGCCAAGCAGCTCTCCCTTGTGCTCATCATAAAGTTCGTCCGCCCGCTCCAGCTTCGTACGGTGCACGTTAAGCGCATTGGAAATGTAGAGAGTAAAGGATTGACGTTCCCCTTCCACAAAATCAAAACGAACCAGGCTGCCCAGAAACAGCGTTTGCTTCTCGTTCAGCTGATACACCAGCGGCTTGATCGGCTTGTCAGGCAGCAGCGAACCCAAAAAGCTGCGCGGCACAACCTCCGTCATCCTGCTGGTATAAACGATACCCGGCGTATCAATGATGGCTTTGCCGTCATCCAGCGGAATATGAATGGCGTCAAGCGTCGTGCCCGGATAACGGGACGTCGTCAGTTCTCTATCCATATCGCTGTAATCCCGGATCAAGCGGTTTATCAAGGTGGATTTGCCGACATTGGTGGCGCCAACGACATAGACGTCCCGTCCTCTGCGGTGTTTCTCCAGCGCTTCGATCACATGCTCGAAGCCGATATTGCGTTTGGCGCTGCACAGGATAACATCCACCGTGCGCAAGCCCTGCTCCTTGGCGGTCCGCTGCACCCAGTTGCGAATCCGGTTCATGTTCAGCCCTTTTGGCAGCAAATCGACTTTGTTCACGACGAGCAAAACGGGGTTATTGCCGACAAAACGCTGAAGGCCGGAAATCAAGCTGCCCTCAAAATCGTACAGATCGACAATATGGATAACCAAACTGTCCGTTGACCCGATGCTGCCAAGCAGCCGCAGGAAGTCATCCTGATCGATCGCTACGGATGAAGCTTCATTATAATGTTTGATGCGGAAGCAGCGCTGGCAAATAACCGGCTCGCGCGAAGCGGCTGATTCAGGCAAATAACCCGGCTTCTCGCTGCTCTCCGATTGCAGAGCAACGCCGCAGCCTGCGCAGCCCGCTGCTTCTCCCTTGTATTCCTTGCTCATGATTGCGAATCCTCCTCGTACCATAACCCGCGCCGGCGAAGCCTTATGAGCGCGTATTTCTCAATTTTGCGGTTAACTCTCGTCATAACTCCTTCATCTGCAGGAGATATCGGCGCAACCAGAATCGTGTGCAGGCCCAGACGGTTGCCGCCTAGCACATCCGTCATCATCTGATCGCCGATCATCGCCGTCTGGCTCGGCTCCAATTCCAGCAGGGCCAACGCTTTGCGAAAAGCCTGCTGCGACGGCTTCCTGGCAGCATGCAGGAAAGGAATATCAAGCGGGGCGGCAAAATTGCCGACCCTTGTTTTATTATTATTGGACACAATAACAACCCTGAATCCCGCCGCCTTGACTTTATCAAGCCAAACGATCAGCTCGGGCGTGGCCAGCGGCTCCCTGGCCCCTACCAGCGTATTGTCCAAGTCCGTTATAATTCCCCGCACCCCGTGCAAATACAGCTCGTCCAGATCAATATCGTATACCGAATGAACACGTTTCTTCGGCACCAATCTTTCAAACATACCCGCAATCCCTCAGCTTTCTGCCTGCTATCTTACGAAACTATAACATACAATGACATTTTGTTGCAAAAAAAATACCGCCGAATCTGCGTCCGGCGGCATTTCTTTACGACTTCAATTCGCCTATCAAATAATTAACCTTTTGCACAAAACGATCGGTTTCATCCTTGCTTGCGATACCCGCTCCGTATTTGGCCCGCTCGAAGCTCTCCAGCACATAGCGGAAATCTTCCTTCAGAGGTTTGCGGCTTTGCGACCAGCGCAGAATGGCCTCCCGCAGCGTTTCATGCTCCTCGCGCTGCAGCCCGCGCGTCTTGCAAATGCGCAGAAGCTTTCCGGTCTCCGCCACGATCAGCTCATTGCCGGAATAATCGCGTCCCAGGAGTTTGCGGTAAAGCAGAATCAAACCGCCAAAACGCCGGATGACAATCCAGGCCACCCCCGCCAGGCCGATGCTTGCCGCCGAAATCCAAATCCATGCGAAGCTGCCCTGCGATTTATTCTCTGTGGACGGCTGGGCCGCCGGCTCTTCGAGCTGAGCCGGATCATAATCAGGAATAACCGGCTCCGCGCCTTCCGGCATGGAATAAGGAAAACTAAATCCGGCAGTCGGCTCGAACGGAATCCAGCCGTAGCCTTCGAAATAAATTTCCACCCAGGAATGCGCATCGGAGTTGCGAACTGTATACGTTCCGGCTCCATCAGGATTGATGTCCTCCATAAATTCGCCCGGCACCGTCATACGGTCTGCCGGAAGCGCTCCGGGAGCAAATCCTTTTACCCAGCGGGCAGGCATGTCAAGCGTGCGCGCCATTACCGCCATGGCAGTGGAGAAATAATCGCAATACCCCTCCCACAATTCAAACAGGAACTGGTCAACAAAGTCCGTGCTTTGACCGGACAGTTTGGTCAAATCTGGTTTGTTGTTATAGGCGTAGTTGCTTCGCAAATAGTTCTCCAGCAGCTTGGCTTTGTCATAGGCCGTAGCGCCTTCCGCCGTAATTTCTGCTGCAAGCTGCGCGACCCGATCTGGCAGAGTGTCCGGCAATTCAGTGTACATCTCCTGCAAAGGAGGCTCTGCGAACGCAGCGTTGCTTTGCCTCAATGCCGCTTCATCCAGAACTGTCACCTGCGATGTAATGGAATAGGCGCGCGGATAAACAACCCCTCTCACCAAAAGCTCCCACTGACTGGCCTGCCAAACCATTGAATCCGGGAACGGTTCGTTTTCCCCGTTAAACCAGTTCACTTTTGAAATGGCGGCTGCGCCGAACAAAACGGGATATGCGTCCTCTCGGATCATCGTTACCGTCTGATCAACTTCCACTGTTTCCGCCAAAGGCCTGAATTCGTCCATCAATTCTCTGTTTTTCTGTACAGGGTTGGTGATATAGTTCGGACTTTGAGGCAACGATTGGCTATCAACCCAGCCCGTTCCGGTATAGTTGTCCTTGGATTCTCCCCGCCAGTAGCTGCGGCGAGTAGTCGTAACCGTCATCATGGGCGAATAGTCATAGTCAAATCCACCGCCCAATGACCCATCATCCCGACTGTAGCCGGAGCTTGCATTGCCGTTGGCTGAAGCCGCATCGCGAATGATCGCTTTATCGCCCAAAAAGACGGAAACTTCCTCTCCGCGCGCATTTTTCCACAGCGTATAAGGATCCTGCAGCAGCGGAGGCAGCGATGGCATATTAACGCCAACGAGCATCAGCAAAGACAGGACAATAATCGCCGGCGACAACAGGCCGATGGGGTATTCAAGCAGCTCCTTCCAGCTGGAAGGATGCCTGCGCTGCAAACTGGCAAGATGATTCACAACCAGCCAGATCAGTCCAGCAAAAACCACCACGGCGACATTGTCCCATAACCAGATTGGCGTAAAGGAATCCGCCACGGTCAACAGCAGTATTCCGGCGCCTACTACTCCGAAAAGCCGGGGCCTGGTTACGGACCAGGAGCCAAGCAGCATCTGGAGCGCCATAAGCGAAAGCCCAAACCAGATGAAGGGATGCAATTGGGCCAAATGCTGCTGCGCCCACCATAACCATTCGCCGGGTTCGGACGAGGAAGGCGGCAGGACCACCCAGTCCTTCTTGGCCAGCCTGAACACAACAACAATCGTTGCAGACAGCTGAAGAAAGGAACGGAGCAGCCACATGGATAACGGTACAATAAAATGGATAACGGCCACGGCAGCGATTGTATAATAACTGATGGCAAAGCTTTCCGGCCACCAATAACCTTCGAATACGGACAGGCATGCGCATAAAATAGTGCCGACGAACAACGCCGATATTCGTTCGTACCATGTCCCTCCGTATGAAGCCGCGATTCGCTGCATTCCTTTTTTCATGCGATGCCGCTCCCTTCCAGAAGAGTAGGCAGCTCTTGCAAATGACGAACCGTATAAACGGTCCAGCCGCGCGTGCGCAGCAAATGCTGCCACGCCGCGTTGGCGCTTGCCTTGTCAGTCGCGGAGCCGATATGAATGAGGCACGGGTGAATTCCTTTGCGGGAAAGCCACTCCATGGACTGCACGATGCCGCTGCCTCCTTCGCCCGATACAACAATCGCGAAGGAACCCGGCTCGATCACGCTATCGGCTCTCATTAATGAAGCGTACAGGGCAACGGGCGAATCCGCGTCTACCGAGGTCAGATGCTTCATGCTCAGGCTTCGCTGCTCCATGCCGGATTTTGGAGGAAGTATCGTCATGCTTTCTCCAACCGACACAAGCCCCATCGCCGTATCGTCCCTGAGTCCATGCTCCATGAAAGAAGCCGACACGGAAACCGCCAGTTCAAAACGGTCATTGGCATCTCCGCCGTAGGAGGACAAGCGGCGGTCCAGAATAACAAGCGTGCGCGGCAGCGACTCCCGCTCAAAGGCCTTTGATTTCCATTGACCGGTTTTGGCTGTTGCGTTCCAGTGAATGCGCGAAAGCCGGTCGCCGTAATGATATTCCCGCACGCCATTGATTTGCGTCGTTTCCTTGGCCGAACGCGATGCCGAGGCCTGGGAATACGGTCCCCTTACGCCTTGCCGAAAGCCGTTCCATGCTTTCAGCGCAACGACCTGCGGCTGAATGCTGAACGTTTGCTCCTTCACGAAACTGCCTTCATGCTCGAACAGTCCAAAAACATCATAAGACACACAATCCGTCCGCAGGAAACTATATTCGCCACGCTGAAGCGGAGGCGTCTGATAAGATACCTTGCCCGCACGTTTCCAGTTCGGTACATAGGACGTTTCGAATTGGAGCAACTTTCCGTTATGCCGCTGAAGCTGGTCGCGAACAATAATATAAGGCACAGGGTAAAAACCGGGAATGCGAACATACAGCTTGACGTCAAGCGCAGTGCCGGCGCTTAACGCCCCTTGCTGCGGGTTGTTTCCTCCGCTGATAACTCTGGACCCGCTCACTCTGGCGATGCCGCTCCATCTCCCCAGCAGCAAATAGATGAGCAGAAGGCTCAGAATAACAAGCAGCATCAGCGCTGTTTTGCCGCCTTGAAACAGAAAATAAAGGACACAGCCAACATAAACGGCAGTGGTCAAAAGCCAGCGGGCCTTTTTGCTGATTGGTCTCATCATGACCTATCTCTCCAAACGAACGGGCACTTTAACCGATTCAATAATTTGCTGAAGAATGGACTCGGCTTTCAGACCGTTCATTCTGGCCTCCGTTCTCAGCACGATCCGGTGGCACAACACATACGGAGCCAGCGATTTCACATCATCGGGCGTCACATAGCTGCGCTGGCGAAGATAAGCGCTAGCCTTTGCCGCACGCGACAGGGAAATCGCCGCACGCGGGCTGGCGCCAAGCAGCACCTGGGCATGCTCACGCGTGCCGCGGACCAGGCTGACCAAATATTTGGCAACCGCATCATCGATATGAACCGCCATGGCTTGCTCCTGTATTTCCATCAAGGCTTGCGTATCAAGCACTTGCTGCACCCGATCCGAAGGATGATGGGTTTCGGGGGATGAAATCATTCGCTGCTCGTCGGATTCCGTAGGATAGCCCAGCGACAGCTTCATCATAAACCGGTCAAGCTGCGCTTCCGGCAGCGTATAGGTGCCTTCGAATTCAATCGGATTTTGCGTAGCGAGAAGGGTAAAAGGCCGTGGCAATTCGTAGGTTTCGCCATCTACCGTAACATGCCCTTCCTCCATCGCTTCCAATAAGGCTGATTGGGTTTTTGTCGTTGCGCGGTTAATCTCATCGGCTAGCAATATATTTGTCATGACGGGACCCGGCCGAAACAGGAATGCTTCCTGCTTGGGATGATAGATTGAAACGCCGGTAATATCGGTAGGCAGCAAATCGGGATTGCACTGAATTCTTCTGAATTGTCCTCCAACGGTTTTGGCAAGCGCCTTGACCAGCTGGGTTTTGCCCGTGCCCGGCACATCCTCCAGCAGCACATGTCCCCCCGCCAGCACGGCGATTAGAAGTCTTTCTATCTCCTCATGCTTTCCCAGGATACAAGAATCTAAATGTGATAGAATTAATGCGCATGATTGCATGTCAGCAGTACGGATATCCATAAATCAACCTCCCGGAAAAATATGAGTTCGGACGTATCTTAAAACCACTCAGCGGAATTTTAAAACACACCCTAGCCTATGTATCTTTATTCTACCGTAAGGCATTCCTCCTGCACAAATTTTCGGCATTCCAAAAAAAATTGGAGAATCCCACAGGATTCCCCAAAACTTGCGAAATACTCATCCTTTAGGCCTAATGACAAGAGCCGCGAGGAATGAAAAAATAATCGCCGCCGAGATGCCAGCGCTCGTCACTTTAAAGATGCCGGAAATGATTCCGATCCAGCCCTGGGTATGCAGCTCCGTCAAAGCTCCGTGAACAAGCGCGTTGCCAAAGCTGGTAATGGGTACGGTTGCGCCCGCTCCAGCAAATTTAACCAATGGCTCGTACAGATCAAAACCATCCACAATCGCTCCGATGACAACAAGCGTCGCCATCGTATGGGCGGGCGTCAGCTTCAGCACGTCGAACATCAGCTGCCCCAATACACAGATGGCGCCGCCAACCAGGAACGCCCATAAAAAAATCATGCCCCTTCCCCCTTTCCACTGCCGGCAGCAATGGCGACCGCATGGGCAATGCCGGGAATGCTTTCGCCTTGCTGGAATGAAATCGGAGAGAGAAGCGCGCCCGTAGCCACGACCAATATCCGTTTTAACTCGCCCCTCGCAAGACGCTCCAGCAAATGGCCGTACGTAACGACAGCCGAACAGGCGCAGCCGCTTCCTCCGGCTTGTACCTTTTGCCGTTCAACATCGTAAACTAAAAGCCCGCAGTCATTAAAATCGGTATGGTCCATCGGCACGCCGTTCTGAAGCAGCAGATCCTTGGCTATGGGATGGCCTACGCCCGCCAGGTCGCCGGTCACAATAAGATCGTAATCGCCGGGGGAACGGCCAGTATCATTGAAATGAGCCTGAATCGTGTCCACTGCCGCCGGAGCCATCGCCGCGCCCATGTTAAAGGGGTCTTTAATGCCCAGATCTACAACTTTGCCGATGGTTGCGCATTCCACGACCGGTCCGTTGCCTTGAGCCGCCACTAGAGCTGCGCCGGCTCCCGTTACCGTAAATTGCGCCGTCGGGGGCTTCTGGGAGCCGTATTCCGTTGGATATCTGAACTGTTTTTCCGCCGTACAGTTATGGCTTGATGTGCCCGCAAGCACACGTTCCGCGGCGCCGCTATCCACAAGCTGACAAGCCAGAGCGAGCGATTCCATCGAAGTGGAGCATGCTCCGAAAACGCCCAGATATGGCGCCCCAATCGCTCTTGCGGCAAAGCTGCTGCTAATAATTTGATTCATCAGATCTCCGCCAATATAGAACTGGACATCCTGACGCGACAATCCGGCTTTCTGTACGGCAAATTCAGAGGCTTGCTCCAGCAGAAGCCTTTCTGCTTTTTCCCAGCTTTTTTGCTGCATGTCCAATTCGGGATGGACCAGATCGAAGGCCGCCGCCAGAGGACCGTTCCCCTCTTCCGGCCCTACAACGGCGGACGCTCCGATAATGACCGGACGGTTATCAAACCACCAGGACTGCTTGCCCCTTAACATCTTATTGCCCTCCCGTGCCGATAATCAGATGCGCAATCCCGACAAAAAAAGCGGCAACTGTGCCGTAGACGATAACCGCGCCTGCAAGCTTGAACATATTGCCGCCAACGCCCAGCACAAGCCCTTCGCTTCGATGCTCCAAAGCGGCGGAACACATTGAATTGGCAAATCCCGTGACCGGCACGGCGGAGCCGGCTCCCGCGAACTGGGCAAGCTTGTCATAAACGCCAAGGCTGGTTAAAATGACCGACAGAAAAATCATAACCGCCACGGTGGGGTTGGCCGCTTGCTCCGGGGTCATCTTCATCAGATGCATAAACAGCTCAGTAACAACTTGCCCCACTAAGCAGATGCTTCCGCCAACCAGAAATGCCTTTAGGCAATTGCCGAGAATGGAACGAGGCGGCTCTTTTTCTTTTGCAAACACTTGATATTCCTTGGGCGACATGGCCATTTTGTCAAAGCGGCCCGCGCCGTTTTTTGCAGTTGCCAATTCTGTTTCCTCCTTACCCGCTGCGGCTTTCGGACGATAACCCCGGCCGCATAGCTGCCTTCCCCTTCATTATTTGTTACTTTCCCCTCCGTTATGCCAATTCCGGATTCAACGCACATCGCAAAAAAGCCAGCCAATACATTGGCTGACCTGGATCATGCAAACTTTTATCTCTATCGTTGGCCTCTTTCCCTGGCTTTTATCCCTGTCTTTTATCCCTGTCTTTTATCCCTGGTTTCTATCTCTGGCTTCCGGCACCGGCCGAACGCTTCCACTTTTCCAACACCATTTCGTAAAACCGCCCAAGCGGAACGCTGAGCATTTCCTGCGAGATGTGGATCGGCGCGTCAACCAGCGCATTGTTCAAATTCATCAGCCATCGCTTGAAGCCCGGCTGCTTTTGAAGAAAGGCCTGCGGGTCCCGAAGCTTGATGCTGATCCAGCGCTGGCCGGAATATTCGGTCATTCCGATATCTTCAATTTCATCCCAGGCGATCGTGCCAGCCGAGACATAGGAGGAGTCGTCGATTATTCCTTCTTCATTAATAAATAGAGAAGGCTTGCGCCCGAGAAGTCTGGATAAAAAGAAAAGGAGCGCCGCTCCGAACAAAAGGACGCTTGCCACGCCGAAAATGGCTTCGACCCAATTGCCGGAAATGATCATCCACAAGCCTACGGCCACAAAAGCAAGCGAGCCGAGCGTCATCAGCGCAAGCCGTTTCTTATCGGGATATTCCGCGTAACCCATCATCTGCTTTTGCCCGTCATTTTGTCCCTTATTGCTGTTTTTATGTTGATTCATCGTTGAGTATGGTCCCTCCTTGTACACTTGCACAAATTCCGCGGGTGCCATGGTTCGCGGGCAGAGCCGGCGGAAATGAGTCCATATCATTGTTAAACAGATTTTCGGATTTGAAAACGGCCCAGAGCAAAAATAAGACTATGGTAACAGGATGATCATCTGTCAAGGTCCTTATCAAATAGCGGACCTATTAACGGTGGTTTTCAAACGCTCAAACCCGCTGCGGCAAAAACTTTATCATATCCCGCTTTAGAGCGCTGCGCAAGCTCTTCCGGCGTCCCTCCCGGCGGTTCCGCGCTCAAAATCTCCTGTGCCACTGGACCTCGATAACCTATGTCGTGCAAAGCTTTCAGAAAACCGGCCAAATCAATGACGCCTTCGCCAGGGTACAAGCGGCCGTTGTCCAATGCTTCCTCAAGAGGCACGTCCGGCGCATCGTTTAAGTGAACATGCACGATTTGTTCCGGAGAAAGCTTCAAAATATCCTTCGGAGTCAAGCCGTTTGTGTACCAATGGTACGAGTCGTACAGCAGGCCGACATTAGACTCGCCGATGCTGCCGATCCAATCCAGCGTTTCTTCCACTGTCCAAATAAAGGGATTGCTCCAACGCGTGCGAAGATGATGCGGGCCCACAAACTCAAGGGCAAGCGATAGGCCGTAAGCTCCCAAAATTTGTGCGCAAGAGCGAAGCCGCCGCGTAGCCAGCGCCATAAAATGGGCCGCCTTATGGTCAGTGGACGGCAGAATATACGTGCAGCAGACCGTACAGCCAAGCTCTCTGGCGGATGCGGCCTCTGCGGCTAATCCCTCCAGCCCTTTCAGAAACTCTTCCTCCGTAGTTCTCCATTCCACGCTTAATCCAATGGAACCTATACCAACGCCATGTTTCGCCAGCAGCGAACGAGCGCCTTCCGCGCCATGTTCGCGAACTAGCGCAGCCGCGTCCAAATCAACCGTTTTGAAGCCATACCGGCCTGCAAGCTCGATAAGCTGCTCCTGGTTTTCCAAAGCTCCCAGACCAGCCCCCGACAATCCTCTCAGCATATAAACTGCCTCCTCGTCTGAAAATGCGAACTACCTCTATCACTCTACAGTTTCTATGATAGAATAGAATACAGATCAAATCGCGCTTTTTTTTCGATAAACATCTCAAATTTTCGGAGGGTCCTACCTTCTATGACCTATTATCCCGATTACTTAAAAACCTATCCCAATATGGACACGGCAAATCCGCTACATATCAGCCTGAACTCGCTGCCGAGCGGCTTTCGCCAGCATCGTCATAATTTTTTGGAGTTTTCCTATGTAATAGAAGGCAAAGGATCGGAATCCGTCAACGGAAGCCAACATTTGATGGAATCCGGCATCTTTACCTTTGTGCTGCCCTTTCAGACTCATGAGCTGTTTACCGATCCCGGTGAAACGCTCCAATTATATAATTGCATGTTCAGCATGGATTTATTGTTGGAAGGCAGCGGAAAGCAGTCCCTTCACGGGCTGCTGGAGGAAGAGGCTTACCAGCCTTACGCACGGCTCGAAGGCGATGACAAAATCAGAATGAGGCGACTGGTCGAGGACATGTACCGCGAATACAACGGCAATGAACCTTGGCGGGACGCCATTCTGCAGCTGCGGCTCAAAGAAATTTTGATCCTGTTCGACCGCGCCCGCAGATCCGCAAGCGCCGATCAATCCGATACGATTGAACGGCCGGGCAACAAACGCTCCTCCACTTGGTGTATTATCCGATATATCCATAGTCAATATCAGGAGGAGCTTACGTTGTCCCGTCTGTCGCAGCGATTTGCAATGAGCGCTTCCCGCATCAGCGAAGTCATCAAGGAAGCAACAGGCCAGACCTTCCTGCATTTTCTTCATGATCTTCGCATTCGACACGCATGCGGCCTCCTGGCCTCCACGGAGTTAACCGTTTCCGAAGTGGCGCTGGAGTCGGGGTATGGATCATACGGAACCTTCTCCCGCGTGTTTCGCGCAGCCAAAGGAATGGCACCCAAGGAATACCGGCGCACTACCGGTAAAAAACAGTGTTGACCACAAACACAAGAACAAAGATGATATAAAGAACAACCGAAATGATCCGCATCGTGCGTTTGTCCACTGCTGCACGCTCCTTCCCGTGTTCATTGACATCCCTGCTGTATTGTATGCCGATAGGGGCGATTGCGGAATAAAGAGATCCCGAAGCAAGCAAATGAAAGGGGCTTTAGGCTTACTCATGACAACACTTACACCATCGGCCGCAAAACAAGCCGTATTCGAAGCGATCGCCAGATCGGTCAGGATATCCAAGCTGGATCTCCATCGTTCATTCAGCCTGACCGGCAGCAGCATGGCGCGTATTCTGGATGAGCTTATAGCCCACGAGCTTATTCGCGAAAATGGCTACGGGCCTTCTACTGGCGGCCGCAGACCTATTTTATACGAATTAAATCCGACGTACGGATATTTGCTGGGGCTGGAGGTGTCGCGGACCTACTCCGCGATCGGACTTTTCGACATGGCGCTGAATCCGCTGGCAAGCTTTAAATGGAACATGGACGAAGACATGGACCCTCGCAGCCTGATCATTGCCGTCAAACGCTGGATCGGACGGACGTTGTCAAGACTTGATATACCGAGAGAAAAGCTGATCGGTCTTGGCATCGGCTCGGTAGGACCGCTTGATCGCGAAAGCGGCATGCTGTTGAACACCAACCATTTTCACGCTAAGGGCTGGAAAAACATCCCGTTTCGTTCCATGATGGAAGATGCGCTTGGCATCAAGGTTGTTCTGGAGAGCGGAGCAAGCGCGGCGTTAATCGGCGAGCATTGGTCGCTGAAGGAGGAACTGCTCGACCATATGTTGTACGTGCACGTAGGCGCGGGCATTCGATCAGCGATGATGTCGGACGGAAGGATTGTGCGCGGAGCTGCCGACATGGAGGAATCCATAGGCGGGATGATTATTCAGAGCAGCGCCCCAGCTCCGGATTCAACCGGCAATTACGGGGTTTTAAAAGACTTTGTTACGCTTAACGCATTGGAGAAGGGCATTCAGCGTTTAGGGAAAGAAATACGGAGCACCCGAATCGCAAAAGGGCCGGAGCCTGCGCATGTCGATTTCCCCGCTTTGCTTCAAGCGCTGCAAAATAATGATCCCGACATTCGGAAGCTTTTTCTGCAATCCGCCAATTATTTGGGGATAGGCCTTGCCAACATTATTAACATGGTGCACCCGGAAAAAGTTATTTTGGGCGGTCCGCTGGTGCATTCCGACAGCCAGTATTACGAAACCGCCATTGCTACAGCCTCCAGCAACATCTATTCCGATGCCGGCTATCGACCACGCTTCTCCCAAGGCAAACTCAAGGAACAGGCGGTTGCGGCGGGAGCTGCGGTCATTATGCTCAAGAAGCTGGGATTGTAAAACCTCCATCGATGCGCTTGAAGATAGGCAAAATAATGGAGCCTTCCGAATCACTCCGAGAGAGTGAATCAGCAGGCTCCTTTTTATTTTGACCGTATGGCACTATACTTTAACCTTCCGATTCAGCAAATAAATAGTACCGGCAAGCAACAGCCCAATCAATGCGGCATCCACTGCTATTGATGCCCAGTTGATGGATTCCATGCCGCCAAACGACACCATTGCGGAACCACTGTCCTCCTCCATTTGGAAACCAACGAAGTCGGAGCCTCCACTTCCAAAATCAGACGGGAACAGAAAGGATTGCAGCATCGACAAGCCGTAAGCAAGACCGAAAAAGACTGCTATGCCTATCCAGGCGCCCCCTTTTCCTTTGATGGTCTCTCCAATCGTCATGCTGAAAAATACGAGGGTCGTCACGCAAACTGTCATCCAAATCAGACCAAACAAGATGCTGATCCATCCCGATGCCGTTATATTTTCTTTCGCCGCTTGGATCAATGTCGTTTCAAAGCCGCCCCAGGTCGATAATACGACATCGTAAAGCACATAGATCCCAACAAGGATAAGCACCATCGCAATTAAAGCGATTATTGGCGTTGTAACCGTATGGAGCGATGGCACGGGCAGCAATCTGCGGCTATAAGAGGTTATATTTTTGCGGTAGGTATTGCAAGTCAATACAAAACCGAGTACGCCGGCAATGATAAAGAGCATGATGGAGGTCAAATAGATTGCCAGGAAGCCCCAATCTCTCCATTGACCCACCACAAGGATTGCGGCCAACGCTACAATAAGAATGCCGGCTCCTGCACCAAGCAGCGTGGAATTACGCTTTAAATCGTATTTCAATAAATTAATCATTCCGCATAAACCTCCTTGAACCATTCATGTACGCTTTTCCCGTGCTTCTCCCGGATGTCATCCACGCCCTGGTGGGCAACTAACAAACCGTCCTTGATCAAAATCACCTCGTCGAAGATTCGCTCGATGTCCCGAACAAGATGAGTGGAAATAATGAGGCAGCTGTCTTCCGTATAATAGTTGACGATGGCGTCCAATATTTTCTCGCGCGCGACGGGGTCGACTCCGCCAATAGGTTCATCCAGCAAATAAAGGGAAGCGTTTCGCGAAAGCGTTAATGTCAATTGCAGACGTTCATTCATTCCCTTCGACAAGGAAGACACCTTCTGAGCGTTTTCAAGCTTCATGAATTGAAGCATTTCCTTGGCTTTCGACTCATCGAAGTCGGGGTAAAAATCCCGAAAGAAACAAATCGCGTCCCGCACCTTCATCCATGGTTCCGTCAAAGGCCGATCCGGCATAAAGGAAACCAGACGTTTGGAAACCGTGCCTACCCCCTCGCCGCAAATCTTCACAGCTCCCTGCTTGGGATGAAGCAGGCCTGCCGCAAGCTTCATGATCGTCGTTTTTCCGCTTCCGTTGCTGCCCAGCAGTCCAACGATTTTGCCAGTTTCGACTTTGAAAGACACCTCTTTCAAAGCCGCCTTGCTGCCATAGTTTTTGGATACATTCTGAAGTTCCAGCACACTCTGCATCTCAGTTCTCCTCTCCTTTTTGTACCGGATGTTTAATTGCTTCGGAGACCAGCTCCACGATATCCCCTTCGCCGAAGCCAAGCTCTTTCATGCCCGTCACAAAATGATCTAGCAGCTCTCCGGCCATTTCTTTTTTGATCGACATTATTTTCGACTCCTCACTGGTTACGTATCTGCCCATGCCGCGCCTGGTTTCCACGATTCCTTCGCGTTCAAGCTCCTGAAAGGTCCGTTGAATCGTATTGGGGTTGATCTGAAGCTCCGATGCCAAATCCCGCACGGACTCCACCTTGTCTCCCGGGCCCAGCTTGCCAACCACGATTTGTCTTTTAATATAGTTCATGATTTGCAGATAGATCGGCAAATTGTTGTCAAAATGAATAGGCACAATGAGTTTCGCCTCCTTCTGTATTGGTGTTATAGTTACATAGTACACTATGATTTTAATGTTGTAAAGGGTGGTCTTTTGGACTATTGTCATTGTCGAAATTTGGCTGGTATAATAATACAATTTAGTAATTAAAATTCCTGAAGGAGTGTACAAAATGACGACGAATCAACAACAAACGGCGCTGGAGGCCATGACAGACTGGCTGTCCCATGAGAAAGAGCTCGGGCGAAAACCTCACAAAATCGAGCATGCTGGCGAGTTTATGCTCCACGATATGAAATATTATCTATTTAAATATAAGAAAAAAATGCTTGGCGCTTGGCTCCTGGGCGTATGCGGAGGTTATGAATCTCCGGAAGACAGGGAGCATTGCGGGCATATCTTTAGTGAAATGTTGCCGTACAACCCCGCTACGGCAGTTGAGGACGCAACAAAAATGGTTGAGATGATCCGGGAATATTGGATGCAGCGAGCTGCGGAATACGAAAGTGCGGCCGGGAATGAAGCTGTTGGAGACGAAGACGGGGAAAATGAATCCGGCGGCATTTTTAACGGTTTTGTGCTGCTGAACACTCTGGAATTTGACCGGGAAGGATTAAAAGAAAGGCTTCAACAGGACTGGGGCTTTGCCGTTACGGAACAGGATGGCGACGAGGAACGTGACGAAAGCGACGGTCCTTCGCCTCTTGTATTTGAAGCAGAGGGCTGCATGCTGGCGATCAGCTATATTCCCGCTCCCGTACCTGATAACGAGGCGGTGCATAACGCCGGCAGCAACTATTTGTGGCCGGAAGCGGAGGAGGTTGCCAAAACTCATGTTGCCCACCTTATTGTTGCCGCCCTGCCGCGAGAAAGCTCTCCTACAGAGAGCGGCTCCGCTTATGTGAAGCTGGCTTCAAGCTGTCTGCGGCTCCAGAACGCAATCGGCCTTTATTCCTCCGGAACCGTGTTCCAGCCGGAATTTTATCAGGATGTTACAGAAGCGATGAAAGAGGAGGACTTATTCCCCCTGCTCAATCTGGTCTACTTCGGCCTTGTTCGTTCGGAGAACGGCGTCAGCGGCTATACGCTTGGTTTAAAATCGTTTGGCAAGGATGAAATCGAGGTATTGGACAGCCCTGCTTCGCCGTCCGAGCTGCGTGAGTTTCTGATCGATATCTCGGGTTATGTCGTAGAATACGATGTTAAGCTGCGCCATGGCGAAACGATTGGTTTCTCCGAAGAGCAAAAACTCGCGATCACCCGCTCGGAAGGCGTTAACATTGGCGGAGACACGTTAAAGATTCAGTTTGACTGATTACGCCGAAAAAGCCAGCCGTTTCCGCAGCATGCTGCAGTAACGACTGGCCCTTTTCCAAACATTCGTATTTTAATGTCTGTTTACCATGGATTTATTCGCTTACAGCGTCTTCGCCTTCAGCCGGCATGGTCGGGTCTGTCATCTCGTCCGTTACAGCCGGAGCTCCATCGCCTTCCACGTCTGCTCCTGCGCCAGCATCGTTGTTTCCGCCGGAATTCATGTCACCTTCAACGTTGCTGGACCCTTCCGTATTGGTAGCTCCGCCGGCATTGCCGTTTGTATTGTTGCAAGCTGCTGCGCCAAAAATCAGCGCGGCGCACAATGTAGCGGTAAGCAGAAGTTTTGTCATTCCTTGCGTCTTGAATTTCTTTTTCATTTTTGTTTCCTCCTGAAAGTTAAGGTTTTGTTTTTTGTTGTATGGCCGCCTATGACTACTTAACCCCGGTAAACAGTAATGAAACTCCGCAAACCATGAGAAAATCTTCAGAAAAAGTCTTCCATTCTGTTATACTTGACATAATTACGTAATTCGGAGCGGGAGAACATATCATGAAACCACAAAAAAAGATTTTGATTATTGAAGACGAACGGGATATGTCGCGAATTATATCCCTTTATCTGGATAAGCAAGGCTATGAAACAAAAGCGGCGAATACCGCCGTACAGGGACTGCTTGAGCTGGCTTCCTGGCAGCCCCACTATATCATTCTGGATATCGGCCTTCCCGATCTGGACGGTATTGAGGTTTGCCGCCGCATCCGTGAAACCAGTGATGTGCCAGTGCTGATTCTAAGCGCCCGCGGCAGCAGCACCGACAAGGTATTAGGTCTGGGGTTTGGCGCGGACGATTATATGACCAAGCCGTTTGAGCTGGCGGAATTGGCTGCGCGGATCGCGGCTTATTTCCGTCGGTACGATGGTCAGATCACATCCCGTAAAATGGACGCAGAAGCCATTAACGCCGGACCTTTAGTCATGAACCGCAAGCAGTATACTGCCATTATAAGCGGGAGCGAATTAGCGCTGTCCGCCAAGGAATTTGAGCTATTGTATCATTTGGCTTCCCACAGCAATCAGGTTTTTTCCAAAAGCCGTTTGCTGGATGCCGTATGGGGCCTGGAAAGCCTTGGCGATGAAAATACGGTTACGGTGTACATTCGCAGACTGCGGGAAAAGCTGGAGTCCGATCCTTCCAATCCGGTTTATCTCATTACGGTTTGGGGTGTCGGATACAAATTCAGCACGGGCGAAGGGTAGGAGGATTGTTTTATGCTGTTGAAACAAGGGATAAAGTCAATTTTGCTGCTGGCATCGCTTTGTCTTTTTTTGATCGCCGCGGGGAGCGTTGCGTTATATGCACATTTAAAAAATGCAGACGCCCTTGAAAAAAGTGCGGCAATTGTCAACAGCATTACGGTGCAAACCAGCGAAATGATGGTGTTGCTAGAGGATTTTGGCGATGAACCCGCCTCTTTTGCCCCGCAAGCTGACCGGCTTCGTTCCATGGCGGATGAAACGGGAGTGCAGCTAAAAGCGGCATCCCTGGACGGAATCGTTTATTTTGACTCTAATGATGCATCGCAGTGGGCGACAGGTAGTTCATCTCGCAGAGCAGAACCGTCCAGGCTTGACATGACCGCTGATTTACACTATCGGCTTCAGCATACAGAAGGCGGCATCTACACAATCGCTTTTCCCGTCGTAAGCGTCAATTCCGGTATGCAGACGGGCAACGCCTTGTTCTATGTGCCATCCGAAAAAGTGAAGGAATGGAATCATTCCAGCGCCAGCTCTATGCCGCTGTGGTTAATTGGCTGTGGAATGATCGGATTGATTGCTCTGTTATTTTTGTCGGCAAAAAAGATGAAAACTCATATTCTGAAGCCGGTTTTGACGTTGCGCGACCATTCCGAAACCATCCTTCGCGGCAATTACGACGGAAATGCAATCCATGACCGGGATGATGAAATTGGGGAGCTGTATAGCGTTTTTGATCAAATGAGGGCGGAAATCCGTTATTTGCATGAATCAAGGTTAAGGCAGGAGCAAGCGCAAAAGGAGCTGGTGACCAACATCTCCCATGACTTGAAAACTCCGTTAGCGGTTGCCAGAGCCTATACGGAGCTTATGCGCGTGGATGCAGCCTCGTTGTCAGCCCCCGTTGTGGAATACATCGAAGTTATGGATGTTCATACGCGCAAAATGTCCGCTTTGATCGAAGATCTGATGCTGCATGCCATGAGCGAGCTGGGTCAAATATCGGTTAAGCCTGAGGAAATATACAGCCGAGAGCTGCTTCAGGATATGGCGGAGTCGGCCGCCCGGTTTGTTATGGCGCATGGCATCCTTTTTCGCCCGCCGTCTTCGGTTCCCGATGTGTTGATACACGGCGATGCCGTGCGTTTGGAGCAGGTGATGGGCAATTTAATCGCCAATGCCATCAAGCATACCGAACGCGGCGGCACCATAGCGATCGATATCGAAGTGGATGAAGGCAAGCTGGTTACTACGGTATCGGATACGGGCCAAGGCATTTCACCGGAAGATATGCCCTTCCTTTTCCACAGATATTATCAGGGAAGCGCGGCCCGGGGCGAAGATTTGGCTTCCGGCGCAGGCAATGGATTAGGACTGTCCATTTGCAAGCATATCATCGAGGAGCATGGCGGTACGATCGGTTTCCGCAGCGAAAAAGGCAAAGGCACCGCCTTTACCTTCACCTTGCCGTTAAGTGGATAATCCGATTTTGATCAAGACATCATGCCACTCCTCCTCTTCATACCAGGGGGCAAGCTTCTTATATTTTTCGCCAAAAACGTATTGACTTAAAAAGCTGGCAAAAGACCCTAAGTAAACGCCTTGGTCGTCAAACGGTATTTCCGAAAACCAATACACCCCGCCATCGCTCAATTGAATGCCAACGGGCTCTGACATGATTTTTCCGATTAGAAACCAGTCCTCCTCCCATTTCGGCAAAAAGTTTAATAAACTCTGCAGTTCCTTTAATTCCTGAAACGGAAACAGGACAATGCCGCCAAGTGAAAGTCCGTTCGCGACTTTTATATATTCCATATAGGACCGAAGCGTCTCCCGAATACTTTGAAGATCCGGTAATGCTTCTTGGCTGGCGGGGGGCTTAATGACTAACAGAAAGTTGTCATTCTCATCTTGTTCGATCACTCGCCTTGCGGCCTGTATCGCTTCTATTGGAATCATCTCCATGCGTATCCCGCTCCTCTGTAAGGATTTATTCATAATTTGATAAGCTTTTATATACATCTGCTCTCTATACTCATTTATATCGACCATGAAGGAGGGTTTTTAGATGTCATTCGTTCAAAAATTAACGCTAACTCCAAAATCCGCCAACCCGCCATCGGCCATATTGACTGCCGACGGGCTTTGCAAAACTTATTCCTCCGGCAGCCAGCAGCATCATGCTGTAAGAAACGTAAATGTAAACATTATCGAAGGCGAATTTACGGTCATTATGGGCAATTCCGGTTCGGGAAAATCCAGTCTGCTTTATCTGCTAAGCGGTCTTGAAGGGGCAACAGCGGGGCATGTCCGATTCAAGGATAAGGATATCCACGCCTTGCCGCAGAGAGAGCTTGCGAAATTCCGCGCCAAGGAAATGGGCTATATCTATCAAAGCATCAACCTCATTCCCGATCTGACTCTGCTGGAAAATGTCGCTTTGCCAGGCTACGTTGCTGGACGTCCCAAAGCCGAGGTCAAGCGAGAAGCAGCAGCGCTGCTAGCGCAAATGGGGCTTTCCCAGGAAGCTGGGAGACTGCCGATGCAAACCTCGGGCGGTCAGCAGCAACGAGCGGCAATTGCAAGAGCTTTAATCAACAAGCCCCCGCTCCTGTTCGCGGACGAACCTACGGGAAGCCTGAACTATGATCAAGGCGTATCCGTTTTGAACTTGCTGACGGAGCTTAATCATAAGGGGCAATCCATTGTTATGGTCACGCATGATATTAAAGCCGCTTGTCGCGGTGACCGGATTATCGTCATCTCCGACGGCAAGGTGAGCGGCGATATCCAGCTTGGACGTTACGACGGAGGCGATTTGAAGGAACGGGAAAACCTCGTGTTTGCTTTTGCAACCAAGGAGGGGCGCCCGTGAATGCTCTTGCAACCTTGATTCTTGGCGAGCTCAGACGAAAAAAAGCGCAAAGCCTGTTGATGGTCCTGTTGTTATTGCTATCAACCTGGTTATCGGCAACCTCTATTATTTTGATGAATCAGTCACAAAGTCGGTTTCAATATCTGTTCGACATCTCCAACGCGCCGCATGAAATGGTCATTCTGGACTCAGGCCGTCATGATCCCGATGAAATCTATTCCTGGTGGCAAAGCCGCAGCGAGGCTGAACCCTCCTCCTTGCTGCCGTATCGGACACTCAACAATGTCAGCCTTGGAGACGAAACAATCTCCAACCTCTATGTCTATATGATCAATACGCCAGCCGGAGAGCAGAGGGTAGACAAGCTCCAATTTGTGCAAGGCGAACAGCGGGAGCTTCCCCAGCCCGGGACGGTTTGGCTTCCCTCTTCCCTGGCTTACGGAAGCGGCATTAAAATCGGCGATACGTTGTCTTTTGGCAGCGGCGATGACCGCTTCCAGTTGAAGATTTCCGCTATCGTCATCGATATTCCGTTTGGAGCCCCTTTTTCAACCACAGCCCGCATCTGGATGAATCCGCAGGATTATAAGGTGCACACTGTCGCTTTGGGCGGCGATGAACGGTATATGTTCGGCATTCGTTATCAGGATTACAGCCAAAACATTTCTTTATGGGATGAGCTGGCTTCAAACTTGGGAAAACCTTATTTGGAGTCCAAAATTAGTTATGATGAGATTATTTCCTTCTACCTCGTCATGAATAAGCTGATCGGTTTTATTATGATGGTGTTAGGCATTATCATGCTGATGATCGCTTTAGTCACAATCGGATTTACCATCTCGGACGCCATCCTGGCGCAATACCGGAAAATCGGCATTTTAAAAGCGCTAGGCATGACATCGTCCGGAACCACTCTAACCTATGTATTTCAATATACGTTTCTTGCCCTGCTGGGCGTGGTGCCGGGCGTGCTGCTCAGCGGCGCTACCTCTAAGATGATTGTGGACTTGACGCTTTCAAATCTGAAAACCGGAACCAACGGCTTTGGTCCGGGAGATATATTTGTGCTAGTTGCGGTCGGAAGCCTCATTTTGCTGCTCACAGCATGCTGCTCCTATGCATATGCTCGCAAAACGGCTGCTATTATGCCGGCTCAGGCAATCCGTTACGGGATGTCGGAAAAGGATAGCTCGCGCTCGGGCAAATCCGCGAATGCCTCCGGAGGCACATGGCCTCGGTTTGATCGGTACCCGTTTTTTGCGGCAATCGGCCTTCGTCATCTGAAGCAAAATCGCAGAGGCAGCGCCTTGATTGCGATAATCGCCATCACGTCGTCGGCCGCCATCACGCTTGGCTTCGTACTGGTGACGAGCTTGCTTGCAATCCATCAAACGGCTGGCAAGTGGGGATACGATAACGCGGATATTTCCGTGGCAATCGTAAACGATTCTTCCTTTTCCAGGGATAGCTTTAACACTCTGCTGCAGGCAGATGACCGTATTGCCTCCTTTGGGTGGGTGAGCGGCGCTACGGGCGTATTTTCTTCCGGCGAGCCGGGCAGCGTCAGTGTCAGTATTCTGGAAGGAAGCTACGACAGGCTTGGTTTTGAAACGCTGGAGGGCAGAAATCCAGGCAATCGCAATGAAATTGCGATTGGCATCAAAGTGGCTGAAAGCCGTGGGTTGCACATCGGGGACAGGATGGAATTATACATCGGCGGCAAAAAAGTATCGCTTCTAGTCAGCGGCATCTATCAAGCGATCTCCAACAGGTCCCAATCGGCGAGAATTACCTCCGATGTTTTGCCGCTGCATGAAACCAGCACAGGAATTACGGATGCAGCCGCCTTTATCCAGCTTAAAGACGGCGTGTCAGCCGATCATGTTGCTCAGGAGCTGCAGGGCCAGTACAGAACCGAATTAACCGTTGAAACCCAAAAATCGCTGCTGGATTCCGTCTTTAAAGAAGCGGTTGACAGTCTGCTTTTGCCCATGTTTTTTGTAGGTTTGCTATTCCTGGGCGTTTCCGCAATCATCGTTTACAGCATTTGCCGAATCGGCATTCGCACGATGTTGAAAACCTACGGCATCTATAAAACAATCGGCTTGACTTCCCGCAGTATCCGGCTCTCCATCTCTACCGGAATTGCACTTTTGTCTGCCGCAGGAGCCATCATCGGAGCGATTACCGGCATCTGGCTGCTTACCTCATTGCTGGAATTGGTGCTGCTGGATTACGGCCTTGCCGAGCTGCCGCTGGTGCTGCAATGGCCAGGCATCGTCGTAGCGGCCAGCCTCAGCATTTTGCCCGCTTTTGCAGGCTCCTGGCTATCCTCGCGCATCCTTGACTTTTTGTCGCCGCGAGAACTAGTTATCGAATAGCGCAAGCACGCAAGGGGTTGTCCTAAAAGTCTGATGCGGTGAATAATTATCCAGCAAAACCGTTCCCGTCCGGTCCTCTCTGCTGAATAGTTATTCGTTCCACTTGACTTTTCGGACAGCCCCTTGTCATATTATTGGAGATTAAACGCAATCTCCAGGTCGCGGATACAGGAATCATCGATATGAACGATATCGCCCAGCGAGCGGGCAGCAAGCACGGATTTTGCGCTGTACTCCGCAACCTCCAGGCGGTCAAACGCCTCCAGCAGGCTTTTGCCCGTCACGATGACGCAGTTGTTCTCAACAATCGCAATAGGCGTGCTGATGTTCATCAATCGGGCAGTTTGTTCCGGCTGATTAAAGACGGAATCAAACGGAATCTTCGGCGTGCCGCGCAGCAAAATATAACTTTCTGGAATTGTTCGTGAATCGAAAGCCAATTCCGTCACCGCAAACGCCATAATATGCGGCGGGTGTGCAATCAGCACCGCGTTGACATGGGGCTGGCTTTCATATATTGCTTTGTGCAGGAAAACGGATTTGCTTGGCACCTTGCCTTCTTCCGTTTTGCCGTCCTTGATCGTAATGAGATCCGCCGGCTCCAAATAATTGCGGTCCAGCCCATAAGGCGTGATGACAAAATCATTGCCCTCCGTCCTTTGCGAAAAGGTGCCTTGCGTGCTCGTGAACAGCTGCTGCTTGTAAGAGCGCGTAATCAGATTGCACATTTCCTTTCTCGCCGCATTTTCCACAGTCGTTCTGCCTTGTGGCACGTAGCTTTGTAATACGACTCCGCCTTTATTTCGCACGACCTCGTAATCCTCGTCGCCGAGCAGCTTTGGTTCTCCGATCCGGCGAGCTTCAATCTCCAGCCGCGCGCAGAAATCCAGCGTCTCAAACATTTGGAAAGCTTTGAACAGGTTATCCGCGCCAACGACAACGCCGTGGTTTTCCAGCATCACGGTATCGTAACCCTGCATAAAAACATCGGCAATTTTGCGCCCCAGCTCTTCACTGCCGGGAAGCGCATATTCCGCCATGCCGATTGGTCCGCAAATGCGTCGTTCATTGGGAAGTAGCCGGGTATCCGGAATCCTTCTGACAATGCTAAAGGATACGAGCGCGGGAGGATGGGCATGAATGATGGCTTTTAGATCGGGCCGCGACTTGTAGATCAGATTGTGGAACGGAAATTCGCTGGAGGGCCGATGCACGCCTTGCACGGTCCCGTCCGCTTTCACGCAAACCATATCACGCGACGTCAACGAGCCTTTATCAATACCGGCAGGTGTAATCCAGATATCACCGTTATCATCCTTGACCGACAAATTCCCTCCGGAGGTGGTGGTCATGCCATAGCTGTAGATCCGTTCCATAAACAACAGGAGCTGATCCCCCGGATGCATGTATTCTGGCTTCAAAATGATCGCCTCTCATTTCCGTTCATATTTGTTTTTGATTGTTTGTTTTTATTATAACGTATATTCACGTTGGAATGTGCGATTAAAATCACTTTTTAACGAATTCATCACAATGAGTTGAATGTTTATTCATTTTATACAGTTTGATTATTTGGATGATGAGGTGAAGCAATGAGGTGCAGCAAGACTGATTAGTCATTGGAATCTCCTCCAATTGGCTAGCGGAGCGACAGTTCCTGTAGAATATGAAGAAGAGCTGATCGAATCGCCAAATTCGATTATCTATACACAGGCGGAGAACCGGATGCACATTCAAAAGGCCATGCTGCTTTCATTGTTATAGCTCAACCTGTTTTCGCGGCATGGCAAAGAAGACCCTGCCGCTACATGTTGCACGGCAGCAGCAGGATCTTCACCTTTTTTTGACTCACTCTCTCAAACGCGAGAGGCGACGGACCTATAGCCTCAACTTCTTATGTTCAGGACATGCGAAAATTATCGTATCCCAGCTGCCGCAAATAACGCTTGCTGCTTTCGACGGCTTCCGTCTGGTTCATAATGGGATTGCCCTTCCGGTTAGGACTCCATTGATTGCCGTCCAGCTCTACCAAAATCGAATGCGCGTACGCGCGATTTTCCAGATAATCAAGCACTCCCTTGATATCAACGGTGCCCATGCCAAGTGGTACATAACTAAGAAAACCCGTTTTGTCGATCTCGCGTCCATCCCTGTCTCTTTCTACAGGACCGCCTATATAATCTTTAAGATGAACAACACGAATCAATTCATAATACTCTTGAACAAGGCGAAGCGGATCGCTTCCTCCCTTTGCAATCTGACCCAGATCGGGTCCAAACTGGACAACTCTACTGTCGATTTTGTTAAAAATTGCATGTATTTCATCTTCGGTTTCAACAGCCGTATCCGTATGGGGGTGAAAGCAGCAATACATTCCTTTATCCGCGATACGAGCGCCAATTTCATTCAGAGTATCGATCATATGCGGCAAGTGATCGCTGAATTGAAATCCTTTGCGCGACTGCATGGCCCCTCCCACAACAACTGTATTGCCTCCGATTTTTTGGTACAAGCTCACCCATTCCATCGCCTTATGTATACCTTCTTGCCGCTTATCGGGCTTAACGATATCGAGGTGCACATACATCGATGTAAGATTTAAACAATGGCTATCCAGTAATTGAGATAGATCCCTGCCGTTTCGTTCCCAATTTTCCAATTCCCATCCAAATGTTTCCGTACCCCAATAGCCGCTTGAACCAATCTCGATAATCGCTTGCTCAAGCTCGGATCCATCCCAAGTTATCGCCGTATGCCCGATTTTTAGATTCCGATTCATGTTTAGCCCTCCGTTACGGTCATTTTTATACGATATAAGTTAAACAAAAGAATTTCAGCGAAGAGGGCCGCCATGTGAAAAGTTCTTCCGATCGCAGTTGTTCCCAGATTTCTCTGAATGTTAGGGGTTAATCGTGAAATCCGGGAACACAAGCGAGCGCTTGAAACGTTCTGGAAGAACGTGACTTCGTAAGCCTATGCTTTTCTCCAGAACCATTCACACTCTGCCCTACCGCTTGTTTCTATGATTCAACTTATATCGTCTCGGAAGCTGGCTCCACGTTACGTTAATTACATACGTTATGGACATCCATGACCGTTACAGCCCTGTTTTGATGCAAAGTCCATTTTTTACGGTCATCCATGACCGTAAAAACGCATTTTCGTGCCCAAAACGCGGCTTTTGAGCGTCTAAAGGACACGGGTGACCGTTAGCCAAAGCCAATGCATCCATATGGGGTTGTAACGGTCATCGATGACCTTTACACTGGCAAAAGGCTGCTGTCGAGAGTGACATTAGGCGTGTATGAAAAGGTTGAGCCCTATTTTTAGTGGGAAAATGGAAAATACGCACAAAAAATCGCGCCTTCAAGTCATCCTTTCCCGTCCGGTCCTATCCGCTGAATCGTTATTCGTTCCGCTTGACTTTTTGGACAGTGCCATCCATTCAATCGTTATCCCCTTTATTTTCTCTCCAAAATATAAACGCCTTTGGCCGGAATGCGGCATTCTCCGCTGAATGCGGCCCCAGACAATACGTCCTTCAACGTTTCATCGCCAAGATTCACGATGCTTTCTTCGGCATTATGGTTCATGACAAAGAGATAGGTCACGCCGTCTTTGTAGCGCTCCTTCACCTCGACGCCAGCCGTCGGCGGCAGAAGCGCCCCAATGCCGGCCTCCTTGCATACATTGCCAAGGAATGCCTTCACGAAGGCTTCGTCCGGGCTGGTCGCTACATACCAGGCTTTGCCTTTGCCAAAGCGGTTAACGGTCAACGCCGGCATGCCCTTGTAGAAATCGCTGCCGTATTCCGCCACAACCTCAGCGCCTTCCGTATGGATCAGGTCGCATAGGATGCTGCCGGAATACGTTCCTTCCAGCTCTCCGCCAGGAGCTGTAACGACGATTTCATTGGTTTGTCCCGGAAGCAGCGCATCGATTTCCTCCGCCCAGATGCCCAGCACCTTGCGAAGCTTGCCCGGGTAACCGCCGGTCGTCACGATATCGGTTTCGTTGACGATGCCGCTGAAATAAGTCGTAATAAACGTGCCGCCCCGCTCCACAAACGCCTCCACTTTTTCCGCAAAGCCGGGTTTGATCATATACATGACTGGCGCAATAACGAGATCGTAGCGCTCCAAATCCTCTTCTACGCTAACCAGATCGCAAGAAATATTTTGCTCGTACAAGGCACGATAGTAACGATGCACCTCGTCCACATACTTCAGCGCTACGCTTGGTCCGCTTGACAGCTCAACCGCCCAGCGGTTTTCCCAGTCATACAAAATGGCGGCTTTGGCCGTGCTGCGGGCATCCAGAACCGTGTCGCCAAGCGCTTTAAGCTCATGTCCCAGCTCGGCGCATTCGCGGAATACGCGGGTATGCTCGTGGCCGACGTGCTCGATTACCGCGCCATGGTATTTTTCGCAAGCGCCGATAGAACGGCGAAGCTGGAAGAACATCACAGTATCCGCGCCGTGAGCCACTGCCTGCCAGCTCCAGAGGCGCATAACGCCGGGACGCTTGAGGGAATTGTACGGCTGCCAGTTTTGCTGGCTGGGTGTTTGCTCCATCAGCATAAACGGCTGACCGCTTTTTAACCCGCGCATCAAGGAATGCGTCATGGATGTAAAGCTGGCCGGCGTATCGATGGACGGATAGTTGTCCCAGGACACAATATCCATTTCTTTAGCCCATTTAAAATAGTCCAGCTCCGGATACGTGCCCATCAAATTGGTTGTAATCGGCGTATCCTTGGAATATTGGCGAATCGCGTCGTACTCCAGCTTGTAGCAGTCCAGCAGGCTGTCGGACTGAAAACGGCGGTAATCCAGCGAAATGCTCTGGAAGTTGGTACGGTTGCCGTTCCACTCTTCGCTGATGGCGTTTGGCGGCACAATTTCATCCCAATCATAGAAGGTATGTCCCCAGAAGCTGGTGTACCAGGCTTTATTCAGAGCCTCCAGCGTGCCATAGCGGTTTTGCAGCCAAACACGGAATGCATCGGCGCAATTGTCGCAATAACAATAACCGCCGTATTCATTGGAAATATGCCAAATGACAAGGCCAGGCAGAGCATGATAGCGCTCGGCCAGCTTTCCTGCGATCGCCGCGGAATATTTGCGGTAAGCAGGGCTGCTTGGACAAGAATTATGGCGTCCGCCAAACTTGCGTTTGCGTCCCTCGTAATCCACCCGGGTTACGTCGGGATAACGCTTTGCCATCCACGCAGGGTGCGCCCCGGTAGCCGTTGCCAGGCAAATTGCAACGCCGTCCTTTTGCAGACGGTCGATGATGCTGTCCAGCTCCGTGAAATCGTACGTATCTTCGTTTGGCTGTATTTTGGCCCAGGAAAAAACATTTACGGTTGCGACATCAATATCCGCCAGGCGGAACATGCGCAAGTCTTCCTCCATGACAGAGGCATCCCATTGCTCGGGGTTATAGTCCCCTCCATACCAAAGCTTCGGCAATTTGCTGCTGATCATTCCCTGTAAACTCTCCCTTCGATTCAACTTCTACTGTTTTATATTTCGACTTCATATATTGAGAACCCTTTATTTTGTTCCGTTTATTATTTCAAACAAAGACAAACGGACATCTCCGGACAGCCTAATATAGAAATCATTGCCCACATCTGCCGGATGTTGCAGTGGGATCTCGATATCGGTCCAGCCTGGATCGTTTCCGTTCAACGCAATACTTCCATACTCCGCGGAGTTCGGCGATCCTCCCAATGTAATACTGCCTTTCCCCGCTGCATGGATACGACCTTTCCAGAATGAATCCACGCTCAAAAGAGACCGCTTTATGTCGCGGTAAGCGATCCATCCCTCACCGCCTCCGGTGACGGCAACGCAGAAACCGCCTTCCTTGTTTTCGTCCAAATAAACGCCTTCATAATCGTCATAGGCATCTCCGCTTGTAGGAAGGCTCAAATCGCGGGAAGGAATGACCTCCCCCTCGATATCAAGGGAAGCGGCAGAACGGACATCTTCACTGGAGGCAGCGGCCATAAACGTATAACGGGCTTTCTCCAAACAAAATTTGCTCCGGGTCACATCCCATATCGCCAAATCATCTACCGGCGCCGTCAATTCCACTTCTACACTTTGCCCTGGCTGGATGAGCACGCGCTTGAAGGCTGTCAGCTTCTTGAGCGGCCGCTGGACGCGGGAGCCTTCTACTGTCACATAGAGCTGCACAACCTCTTCCGCCGGGATATCCGACAGATTGGTTACCGTCAGCCTGGCTGTTACGCCTCCTTTTGGCAAAGCTGCATTGTCCTCATCCGTAACCGCAGCGTCGGCGTTCAAAGCAATGCCGTTGGTCAACGCCAATTCGCCATAACGGAATTCTCCATAGGAAAGACCATGCCCAAAGTGATACAGCGCCTTGCCTTCATGGTACAGATAAGTCAACTTGCTTTTCATAATGTCATAATCAAGCAGGTCGCCGAGCTGCTCCTCTGAAGCATACCAGGTCATGTTCAGACGTCCTGCAGGCGAGTAATCGCCAAACAATACGGAAGCAAGGGCACTCCCCAGCTCTTGTCCGCCATGGCTGGAGTACAGAATAGCAGGAATACGTTCCGCCAGTTCTCCCAGCACAAAAGGATAACTGCCGATAATGACAACCACGGTACGCGGATTGACATCCAGCACGGCATTAATCAACGCTTGCTGGGAAACCGGAAGCTCCAGACCGGGACGGTCGATTTCTTCCTTTCCGTTAATCAATGGATTGTTGCCAACCACAACAACGGCCGTTTCGGCGGTGCGGGCAGCCTCAACCGCTTCCGCCAAACCGTCGTGTACAACGGTTTTTTGTATTGCGGCTGCATGTACTCCGTGCTCCACCGCATTGGCTTGATCGGTTTCTTTTTCTTTCTTGGCAACAGCCACCGCTCCGCCGTTTGCCGGAGCAATTACAGCATCGCCGTTCCATGCTGCAAATTCCCTTTTGGCTTCATCGTAGTGCAAGACCTCCTTGACGAACCAGCCATAGGCTTCATCGGAAACCGCGGCCAAGAAAGCATCGTCCGCGCTGGATAGAAGCTTGCCCGTGGAAAGACTCCGCAGCGTCAGGCTGCCCCAGCCCCAATTCGTTACGCGGAAGTGTTCCGGCTCCGCTCCGTCTTCGCCGACAATGAGCCTTTTGCTATCTCCCGTCTCCAGTAAAAGCGGCTTGCCGTCAACCGTATGAAAAGCAACGATATCGTCGCCGATCGCATGAATGAATCCGCCTCCGGCCAATCGGGATTTAATACCGTCAAGCGGCGTAACGGCATAAGGAAGGCTGCCGGAATACCAATCGCGGTAGACGACATCGGCAAGCGGCCCAATGACGGCAACTCCTTTATTTGCCGGTGACGCAGTATCCTGCGATTCGCCCGTGGCCGAAGGCTCCCCTGCCGCAAGCGGCAGCAAACCGTCTTCGTTCTTGAGCAAAACAAAGCTTTCAAGAGCAGCTTGCTTCGACAAGGCCGCATGCTCCGGAGCGCCAACCTTTGCATCCGGAATGTCGCTGTAGGGATTCATCTCCGCGGGATCAAATTCGCCCAGCATAAAACGGACGCGGAACGTATTGCGAAGCGCTGTGTCCAGGTCGCTTTCCTGCAGCAGCCCCTCCTCCAAAGCCTCCTCGATAGCCCGGCAAGTTGTTTCTTTTTCGTCCGTGATGCTGTCGATGCCAGCCTTGATGGCATGGGCAACGGCTTCCTTGTATGTATCGTAGTAGTGATGATCGTTTACGATTCCCAGCAAATCTCCGGCATCGCTCACGATAAAACCGTCCATGCCCCACTCTTCCTTGACTACCGCTTTAACGTCGTCGAGCAGAATGGTTGGCACGCCGTTGACGGCATTGTAGGACGTCATCATGGATTTTGCGCCGCCTTGTACAAACGCCGGTTTAAACGCCGCCTGATAATATTCCTTCATATTGCGGGGATCAATGCTGGCTGAGCAGCTTCCCCGATTGATTTCGTTATTGTTGCCGATAAAATGCTTCAGTGTTGCGATTGCCTTGAAATAACGGGGATGATCGCCCTGTATGCCCTGGACCAGCGCCGCCGTTAATTCTCCGGTCAGCCTTGGATCTTCGCCATAGGCTTCCTCCGTCCGGCCCCAGCGGGGATCACGCTCCATATCAACTGTTGGAGCCCACAACGTCAATCCGTTCACCGCGGAATTTCGCTGGTAGAATACGCGGGCTTCGTCGCCGATGGCGGAACCAACTTCCTTCATCAGCTCGGGGTTCCAGGTACAGCCAAGTCCGATCGGCTGTGGATATACCGTCGCCTCTCCCAGCCAGGCCATGCCGTGAGCTGCCTCCGTTCCGTGTTTGTATGCTTTGATGCCCAGCCGTTCAATGGCGGGCTGGTACTGAACCATCGATTGAATTTTCTCCTCCAGCGTCAAGCGGGACACCAGATCCGCAGCCCGCTCGTCGGGGGCCAGCTCCGTATTTTGAAATGTAAATGCCGTTGTTTCGCTCATTTTCAAGCTCCTCCCTGCAAGTTGCCGCAACCCCAAAAATAAGATTCGGCTCTATCCTCTGTTTGTCTTTGTCTTTGTCTTTGTCTTTCCTGGAAAAACAGCCGCAACAACCGCGGGACGCATCCGTCCTGCAGCCGCTGCGGCTCCTTAATTCCTTATAAGCACATGTTCAAGTCCGGTTTTGCAACCTCTTGCCTCTTATAGCCCGATCGAAAACGTCAAGCTTGCTGCGCCGCCCGGCACCGAAACCGAATTGCCTTCTGCGGAAGCTTGCGTTCCCGAAACCGTCAGGTTGCCTTCATGACCCTTCACAACCAGGGAGAACGGTTTGCCCGCTCCTTCAGCCGAAACGGAGATTTCGTTGCCGGAACGTTTGGCAGTTACCGTCAACTCGGCAACCCCCTCCGTATTGTAAACCACCGTGGACGCTTCTGCTCCATCCTCCAACGCGTACAGCTCAAGACGCACGCCGTCAGCAAAGTCGTAATCCGGCTTGCCGTCCTCCGCGCCAATCGCAAGCAGCGTATTTTGACGGACAAACAGCGGCAGGCTGAAGAAATCATGGGTTTCCTTGCGCCATGAACCGCCTTCCACGGTTTCGCCGCCCAGCAGGCTGGTCCATTTGCCTTTTGGCAAGTAGTAGGACACTTGGCCGTCCTCCGACAGCACCGGCGCTACAAGCAAGCTATCGCCCAGCATGTATTGGCGGTCGACCGTTTCGCAGGTCGGGTCATCCTGGAATTCCAGCACCATCGCGCGCATGGCCGGCACGCCTTGTTGATTGGCCTGGATAGCGGTGCGGAACAGGTACGGCATGAGCGAACCTTTCAACTTTGTGAAGAAGCGCGTAACGTCAACCGCTTCATTGTCATATTCCCAAGGCACCCGGTACGAACGGCTGCCGTGCAGGCGGCTATGGCTGGACAGAAGGCCAAATGCAAGCCAGCGTTTGAATACATGGGCAGGCGATCTATTTTCGAAACCGCCAATGTCATGGCTCCAGAAGCCAAAACCGGACAAGCCCAGCGACAAGCCGCCTCTTAAGCTTTCCGCCATGGATTCATAGTCGGAATCGCAGTCTCCGCCCCAGTGAACCGGGAACTTCTGGCCGCCGGCCGTAGCGGAACGGGCAAATACCGCCGCTTGGTCGCGTCCCAGTTTTTCCTCCAGTACTCCAAATACCACTTTATTGTAGAGATACGTATAATAGTTGTGCATTTTTTGCGGATTGGAGCCGTCATGGTATACAACATCAACCGGGATGCGCTCGCCAAAGTCCGTTTTGAAGCTGTCGACGCCCATATCCACCAGCTCGCGCAGGTACGAAGCATACCATTCGCAAGCTTCCGGATTGGTAAAATCAACAAGCGCCATGCCAGGTTGCCACATATCCCATTGCCAAACGTCGCCGTTTGCTTTTTTCACGAGATAGCCGTTGTTTTTGCCTTCTTCAAACAGTCTGGAACGTTGCGCGATATAAGGATTGATCCAGACGCAAATGTTCAAGCCGCGCTCTTTCAGCCTTTTCAGCATGCCGGCGGGATCCGGGAAGATACGCTCGTCCCATTTGAAGTCCGTCCAGTGGAATTCGCGCATCCAGAAACAGTCGAAATGGAATACGCGCAGCGGCAAATCTCTTTCCGCCATGCCTTCAACAAAGCTGTTTACGGTTGCTTCATCATAATTGGTCGTAAACGATGTGGACAGCCACAGTCCAAACGTCCATGCCGGAGGCAGCGCGGGCTTGCCGGTCAAATCCGTATATTTGTTCAGCACGCCTTTCATGTCCGGACCGTCGATAATGAAGTATTCCAGCGATTCGCCTTCTACGCTGAACTGCACTTTTTTCACTTTTTCAGAAGCGATCTCCAGCGATACCAGCTCCGGCTGGTTGATAAATACGCCATAGCCTTTATTGGTCAGATAAAACGGGATGTTTTTGTAGGATTGCTCCGAGCTTGTACCGCCGTCCTTGTTCCACAGATCAACCGATTGGCCATTGCGGACAAAAGAGGTAAAACGTTCGCCGAGGCCGTACACCCACTCGCCTACGCCAAGATCCAGCTCTTCGCGCACGTAGGTTTTGCCGTCTTTGGCGGATGTAATATACGCCATCGACTTTTGCTTGCTGCCCGTCAGACGTTCGCCGCCCCGCAGAAAATCAACGCGCCATGTCGGCCCTTTGTGGATGACAACCTCCAGATTGCCGCTTTTCAGGCTGGCTGCTTCGTCGGTTTCTTCGATAACGGCATGACTTCCGTCGGCCGCAGACAACTCAAATGCGGGACCGTGATCCACCACTCCGGCATGATGAACCAGCTTAACCCCGATGACGCCGGGAAGCGGCGAGTGGAAGTGAACCGTAAGCAGCATCGTATCCAGCATATTCGCCCGCGACAAAATCGGACGCGGAGCGGCATATGCCGTCAGTTGTCCATCCCTTTGCTCAAAATCATGCGCCTGCACGGCGCTAAGCACGTTATAGCCTTCGCGAATCATCCAGTTACCGTCAGTAAATTTCAACGTGCACACCAGCCCTTCTATGGAATTAAAATCGTCATATTATTACTTGCTTACTTGCAGTATACTGATAAGTAACCGCTTTAACTAACAGGATATTGCCTATTTGTAGCACTATTTTGATTATATCGAGGGTAAGGAGCTGTTTTTATGGTCATGGATGTGGCGGAGAAGCAAGCGCTCAGGGAAGACCGGATGCACGGAAGCGATCAATTCCCCCTTGCGGCGTATATGATGGGGCCTATCGGGCCCGGCGTTCCCGTATTGGATTGCCACTGGCATTCCGAAGCGGAGCTGTTCTATGTAACGGAAGGCGGTTTGCTGATGCAAATCGGCGCTGATTATATCCCGCTTCGGGCGGGAGAAGCCGTTTTTATCGACGGCGGCGAGATCCATGCGGGATATCCGCTGGAGGATTTGTCCTGCTCCTATTGCGCGGTGGTGTTTGATCTGGATTTGCTTGCAAGCGCCGGTTTTGATGCCGTTCAAGAGAAATACATCTCCCCGTTGCAGGAACGAACGCGCACCATCCCGCGCCCCATTACTAGAGAACAGGATTGGGAAATCAGTCTGCTGGGTTTGATTGAACGATTTATGGAGGTTTGTTGCGGAGAAAAGCCGGGATATGAAATCGCCGCAAAAGGGCTGCTCTATATGATGCTTCACGATTTGACGGAAAACGGCCAGCTATGCAACCGGAGCGAGCGCGAGGAAACGTCCCAAATGCAGTTTAAGCTGGACCGGCTGAAATCCGTCATCAGCCATATGCAGCAAAACTATCAGCGGCCCATTCGGATTGCGGAGCTGGCGGAGCAGATACCGATGAGCGAGGGGCAATTTTGCCGGTTTTTCAAGGCCATGACCCGCCAGACGCCGATTGAGTATTTAAACGCCTACCGTATCCGTATAGCGGCGGAACTGCTGGAGAAGCCCCATAGCAAAATCGCCAATGTCGCCATGGACGTTGGTTTTGACCATATCAGTTATTTTGTCAAAGTGTTCCGCGCAAGAATGAAATGCACCCCTTCCGAATACCGAAAGCGGGTTGTCGCGGGAGAATAAGCCGATGTTGTTTCATCGGGTTCCAGACTCTTTCTCAGTTGTTAATCATTGTTGGATTAACTATAATAGTTTCATTAACGGACAGACATTGATTGGAGCGGTTTGGGTTGAAACGTTTTTTTAGACTTGAATGGTTAGCCGCAGCAACGGGATTGGGGCTGTTGGTGTATTTGCTGTTTATTGCTCCGTTTGCGGGAGTTGCCGACAACGGCGATTTTTTGCGCGTGATGCTAACCGGGGGGCTGGATTACGGCGTTCCTGATGAGACATACGATGATCGCTTCTTCGGGTTTGCTCATCAATATTTGGCGTATGACCACTTTTTTCGCGGCTTTTATTTCTCCACTCAAATTATTATCGTGGCCGTTGCCCGGTTGGTCGGCTATTTGTTCAACACGTCCTTGTTCGACATTCGGATCTTGGGCGCCCTATACAGCTTGCTGCTGCTTGCGGCGACTTGCCTGCTCGTGCGCCATAACCGCTACAAATCCTTGTTGACGGGCATTGTGCTGGGATTGGCGTTATTGTTCGTATTTTACGATATCGGGTATACGGCTTATTTCAATTCCTTGTTTGGAGAACCCGTCAGCCTTGTGTTTTTGCTGCTGACTCTGGCATTTGGCTTGCGTCTCGTGAACGAGGAGCATCCCTCGCGCGCGGTGCTTTGGCTGTATTATATTTCGGTCTTTTTCCTGACCTGTTCCAAAATCCAGAATGCTCCGGTCGGCATCCTGTTTGCGTTAATAGGCTTGAGGTTTGCGGGTCTGCAGGCGCAATACAGCTGGAGAAGGCTCGTCTTCTGGCTTTCGGGGGCTATGGTTGTCATTTCAGTCGTGATGTACATTGCCGCGCCAAAAGATTTTAAAGACATCAACCTGTATCAAACGGTGTTTTTCGGCATTCTCAAGGATTCGCCTGATGTAAGCGGCGATTTGAAGGCGCTTGGGCTGCCGGAGCATTTGTCGGTGCTGGCGGATACCAATTATTTTCAAGGCGGCACGGCCATCAAGCAAGACGATCCTTCGTTAAGAGGCGACTTTTACGACAGGGTATCCCATGGCGATGTATTGTTTTTTTATTTGAAGCATCCCGGCCGTTTGATTGACAATATGGAGTATGCCGCCAACCATTCCATGAGCATTCGCCCCTATTATTTGGGCACTTATCTGAAGGAATTCGGCAAACCATCCGGCTCTCTCGCCATGGCATACAGCGGCTGGAGTCAATTTAAAAATCGTCATATGCCAAACTCCCTGCTTTTTATCACGTTATTCTATTTAGCTTATTATGCCGTTGCCGTCGCGGAATATTGGCGAAGCAAGCAAAAAGCGCTCCGCATTCGAATTCAATTGTTGATGGCGGTAGGCCTAGTCGGAATAATCGGCTTTATGGTGCCTATTCTGGGAGACGGACTGGCGGATTTGGGCAAGCATTTGTTCCTTTTTAATGTATGCTTCGATATGATGATCGTCGCTTCCGCCGTTTGGCTGGCGCACCTGATTTACCGGTTCGGATTTGGGAAAAGTCGGTTATAGCCAACCTTTATCTATGCATATTAATGCTGCAGGTGTTACATTCGTTAGCATAATCTACATTTACATGTAACGCCAGCGCATTAAAGGAGGTTGCTGCCATGCAACGGGAAGCTGCAGATTTGTTTCAACATGCTTTTAAGGAACATCATTTTTCGGGGGCCGGCTTGATCAAAAAGGGCGAGCAGACGTTATTTGCCGGAGCTTGCGGTTTGGCTCATCGGGGATTCGATGTTCCCAACAGGATGGATACAAGGTTTGATACGGCGTCAATCACCAAGCTGTTTACCGCCGTAGCTGTGCTTCAGCTTGCGGATCAAGGAAAACTGAGTCTGGATGACCGGATTACGGAAATAATCGATTTGTCCGGAACCGCAATACCCCAAGACGTCACCTTGACCCACTTGCTGACGCACACTTCTGGGATCGCCGACGATGCCGATGAGGAGCTCGGCGAAAGCTACGAAGCGTTGTTTCTGGATAAACCGAACTACTCCATCCGAAACAACAAGGATTTTCTTCCGCAATTTGCCTATAAACAGCCTAAATTCAAGGCGGGTACCGCAATCAGCTACAATAATTGCGCATTTGTGCTGCTGGGATTGGGGATTGAACAAGCTGCCGGAGAAACGTACCGCGATTATGTAGCCAAACATGTTTTCGAGCGATGCGGGATGGAGCATACCTCGTTTGCCGCCAAGGATGACGGCGATGCGCCAATTGCCGAAGGATATGAGCTTATTAAAGAGGGCGGCGGGGAAACCATCTGGCGTAAAAATATTTATGCCTATCCGCCAATCGGCACAGCCGATGGCGGCGCATTTACAACGGTCGGGGATCTACATGCTTTCATGATGGCATTATCGCGCGGCAAGCTGCTCTCCGAAGCGATGACCAATGAAATCATGAAGCCGCAAACAACACTTGAGCGAAGCTACGACTGGGGTAAAATGATCAACGGCTTTGGTTTCCACTTCTGCTATAATCACAATGGCAAGCTGCTCCGAATGTTCAAAGACGGCTGCAATGCCGGCGTTGCGGCCAATATGGCCTATTACCCCGCCAGCAATGTCACCATTTCGATTTTGGCCAATCAAACCTGCAATGTGTGGGAGCTGCACCGCAAGGCTGAACAACTGGTCGCGGAACATATTCAACTGTATTAAAAAGCGTATACGTTCAAGACAAATAAACCTTTTATTCAAGCTCCAGTTGAAGATCCTGCAAATGGTTGACCTCATCCCGCCGCTTGCTATTGACCAGCTCGGAAACCGTTACAAAGCGAAATCCCCTGGATTGAAGCTCCGGCACTATTTTTTTGAGCGCCTGGTAGGTTTGGCTGGAGCCTTTTACATTGTCGTGCATCAATACAATATCCCCGCCTTTGGCGTTATTTAACACACGCCTGACGATGCTGTCCACTCCAGGGGAACGCCAATCTTTCGTATCCTGATGCCAGGACCATAAAAGAACGGTATACCCGTTTTCATTCGCCGCCTGTATGACACGGTCATTGATTAATCCGCCCGGCGGACGGAACCACGGGCTGGCTGTTCCCGTTGTATCCATAATTTTTTGCTTGGCTTGCGCGATCTCTTTTTGGATTACGGAAGTTGGCACATTTCCATTAAAAAACACATGATTGTACGTATGATTAGCGACCTCATGTCCCTCCGCCGCTTCGCGCATGACAATATCGCTGTATTTGTCAATACGATTGCCAACAACAAAAAACGTCGCTTTGGCATCATATTGATGAAGCAAATCAAGAATTTGCGGAGTTGAACGGGCGTTTGGACCATCGTCAAAAGTTAATGCAATAAGCTTTTCATCCGTGGGAACCTCCCATACCGCTTCGCCGCGCAGCTCGTAATACTGCCGGTCATGCCTTTTCGGCGCGTCCTGGAATGCTGTGGTTAGCGCCATCGCCAAACAACAACAAATGAACGTTATCACTCTGGAACCCATACCCCTCTCCCTTCCGCACCTCACAGGTGCCAATTGATCAAAGAGTAGTTTAGGCAGGGCCATCATGATTTATTCAGCGGAGGCGGTCCTCTTCTCTATGTTCCATGCTTGCAGCAGCGATACGGCAATAAGAATAAAAGCGGTCAATGCCAGCATCGGTATCGTCAGCCAGCCAAACCAGTTCAGATAATCGTCGATGCATGAAGTCGGACCGCAAGCAGCGATGGCGGAATCACTCGGCAGCTTTTGAATGAGGATGTGGTAAATCGAAATGCTTCCCCCTACGGCAATCAACGGAATCGTATAAGGGATAATAACGGTTTGCTTGCGGTACGATGCTATACCCAGCACAAACATAAGCGGATACATAAAAATACGCTGAAACCAGCATAATTCGCAAGGCGTGTACCCCATAACCTCGCTCAGGAATAAACTGCCGCTTGTTGCAATTACAGAAACAAACCAGGCAAAAAACAGCCATGTCCCCTTATTTTCCAACACACTGTTCCCTCTTTTCAATGAGTCTTCTTTGGCACGCTTCAAAACTTGACGTTTCCTCTATTTTCACTTGTTACCGCCTAATTTCATATAGCCCTTTAGAGTTATAGCAGCACATCCCTCCGTCATAACCATGACAAGTTTTGTAGCCAGGGGCAAACCTTCAAATAATCCCTACAATTGTCCGGTTATGGAAGGGCTGCCGTCGGGCATACTAGGTTTTAATAGCTCCATCTAGCTATAGCGCTTTGGAGCCCAGGCTTGATAAACTGATTTCAAGGAACAAGGGGGAGGGTATTTATGCATAAATGGATAATGGCCGGATTGATGAGCCTAGCGGGCCTGCTCGCGGTTATTTTGCTGCTGACCGCCATGCCTGAAAAAGAGGCCGGCGAAGGCGGCGGAACCGCCTTTACGGTTCCGGAACGCGAGGTGGATGCCGCCGCATCGACTCAAATTTACCAAAGCATGTGCATCTCCTGTCATGGAACAGATCTGCAAGGAGGCGTCGGTCCGGCATTGGCCCATGTTGGCGCCAGTATGACCAAGGAGCAGCTATACAAAATCATTTCGGGCGGACGGGGCGTCATGCCATCCTTCAAGGATAAGCTGACCGAAGATGAGATTATCACCATAACAACCTGGCTTTCCTCGTTACAGTAAGAGCTTGTCTCATATCGATTGGTAAAAGGGGCTTTCCGAAAAGTCACGCGGAACGAATAACGATTCAGCAGAAAGGACCGGACGGGAGCGGTTTTGCTGAATAATGATTCACCGTATCAGACTTTTCGGATAACCCTTTTTTTCGTTAACCGGCTTCGCCGAACATTTGCAGCTCTATTTTTTTCAATTCATAAAAGTAGCCTTGCCGCTTCAAAAGCTCACTATAGGTGCCCTGCTCAACAATTCTCCCCTGCTCCATCACCACTATGAAATCCATGACTTCCAGTCCTGCAAGCCGGTGACAGACCATAAGAAGTGTATCCTGAGAGGCATGTTTCAGCAGTTCGCGCAGCACCTGCCTCTCCGTGGCATAATCCAGCGAAGAGGTTGGTTCGTCCAACAGCCATAAGCGGCCGGAACGCAGCATTGCCCGGGCCAATGCCAAACGCTGCTTCTCTCCTTGCGACAAATTCTCCCCTTTTTCATAGACCTCATCGTCCAGCGACATTTGCCCCAGCTGCGCTTTGTTCAAGACAGCTTTCAAGTTTTCGTCGGAATGAAGCCCCTCTTCCAGGAGCAAATTTTCGCGGATGGTGCCTCTGAAAAAATGGCTTTGCTGCAGCACGACATTGGACGTTTGCCAAATGCTGTCTTCTCTCAGCTCCGAGGTAGAGCGGCCATTCAGCAATACCCGGCCTTTTGTTGCCGTACGCAGCTTCAGCAGCAATTCCAACACCGTTGTTTTTCCCGAGCCGCTTGGCCCTACGATCGCAACTTTTGAGCCTGCCGGAATGCTCAGCGACAGGGCACTCAATACAGGTCGCCATTCGTCCTGGTAACGAAACGTAACCTCGTCCAGTTCAACGGAGACAGCCCCCCCATGGTCAAGTTCCCCGTCAGGCTGCGCCGGCAGCATATCGGCTTCCCGTTCCGTTTCGGCCAGCCGCTTGGCGGCATATTGACTGTCCAGCTTATAGGCGGGCAAAGTAGCCATTGCCGCCGCTTCTTCAAAGCCGGTTTGCGCCGTCATGACCAGCATGGCCAGAAAAACGCCCCCAAGAAACCCTTCCATAACCAGCCAAGCGCCCACAACCAGGACGCCCCAGGAAATGAGGAAGGTGACGAACACATGCAGCGCTTGTCCGCCAAGCAGTCTTTGCGCCGCCTTGCGCTGCTCGTCAGACAAATGGGCTGAAGCCCGGCGCAGCTGCTCCTCCCGCTCCTCCAGCCGTCCGTAAACCTTCAAATCTCGGAAGCCGTGCAGCAGCTCTGCTACATCGGCGGACAATTCGGCCCGCTTCCGGCGTACCTGTCCGTAAATCCCCCTTTGGCCCAGCAGTACGAGCCATGGAACGCCATAAGCCGTTATCAGCATGCCAAGCACAAACAAAGCGGCGATCCAGAGAGAAAAAGCGGCCGTAAACAGCATCGTGGCCAGAAACACCATCACTACAATAATGGGCGGATAAGCAACGCGCAAAAAATAAAACTGCAAGCTTTCCACATCGCCGACAATACGGGCAAGCAGTTCCCCGCTCTTTTTTTTGTTGAGCAGCCCGGGCATTAGCGGAACAAGCTTGGCGAAAAAGCCGCTTCGCACCGTACTGAGCAGGGAAAACGTCGCCCGATGGGAAAATAAACGTTCGCCATAGCGGCTCCCCGCCCTTACAAAGCCCAATAGCTTAACGAATGAGGTCAATACAATCAACGTATAAAGCGGCGGAGCAAAAACCGTCTGGGAAATCATATACCCGCTGGCGGAAAACAAGCCAATGCCCGCTACGCCGGCAACAAAACCGCACACAATGCTTAAGCCGATATCCCTGCGCTCCCGAAACATCGCTTTCCTCAACATGGCAAGTTCGCTCATAACAGTCCTCCTCTACGCTGCATTTCCACCATATCGGCATAGTGGGGCAACCCAGCCAGCAGTTCCTTGTGGCTGCCGATGCCCAGCAGCTCTCCGTTTTCCAAAACGGCTATAGCATCCGCTTCCGTAATCGTATATAGACGATGGGCCACGGTGATCATGGTCGCTTTTTTCGCCAATTCGGCAATGGAACGCTGCAATACGCGCTCTGTCACCAAATCCAGACCTACGGTTGGTTCGTCGAATAAAATAACAGCCGGCTTTTTCAAAAAAGCACGAGCAAGCGCCAGCCGCTGCTTTTCTCCTCCCGACAATCCCCTGCCGCCTTCCCCAACAACGGTATCGAAGCCCTGCTCCAGCTCCGCCGCCAGGAGGTCCAGTCCTGCCGCTTTTGCCGCCCCTTCGATCTCTTCCCTTGATGCGTCCCTGCCTGCTCCAATGGCGATATTTTCGGCAAACGTTCCGGCAAAAATATAAGGATGCTGGGTAATGTAGCTGACGTGCCTGAACCATGAGGCCTCGTCGGATTGGAGTAACGGATTTCCGTTTATCAATACCTCCCCTTCCTCCGGTTTCAGCAACCCGGACAGCAGATGCAGCAGGGTTGTTTTGCCCGACCCGCTTTTGCCCACGATAGCCAGCTGCTGTCCCGGAGCAAGACTCAAGGATAGCGGCTTCAGATGAAATCCTTCCGGAGAATAACGGAATCCGGCATTTTGCAGCTCGATGGTTGGAGGCATGAGAATTAAATTGTCGCTTTCTGCACCAGCATATTTGTCTCCGCTTGCGCCTTCCGCGCCGCCGTTTGCTCCTTCTGTTGCTTCCACATAACTGCCCCTGCCGCTTACTTTTCCCGATACCGCGCTCACGCTCAGCAGCTCATCGCAGCCTTCGCCAAGCAGCTCCTCAACCTTGCGGGCAGCCCCCATGCTGGTGCGCCCGCCATGAAAGGCAATGCCCATATTTTTCAGAAGGTTATAAAACTCCGGCACCAGCAGTAGCACGAGGAAAGCAGTGTGGAAATCCATCCCTTTAAAAACAAGCAATTGAAGCGCAAGCTCAAGCGCAACGACGCCGATGCTGAGCATGACGATGAGCTCCAGCATAAAGGTATTGGTAAAAGCGATCCGCAATATGCCCATTGTCGCATCCCGGTAACCGTGACTGCTTTCTTCAATTTGCCGCCGCTGTTGCTTGGCCTTGCCGAACAGCTTTAATGAAACAAGCCCTTGCAGCGAGTCCAGAAAGGTACCGGAAAACTCCGCAAGCTGCGCAAACTTCTCCTCCGATTTTGTTTTTGTTTTCAGGCCCACAAGAATCATAAAAAGCGGAATAAACGGCGCAGTCGCCAGCATAATGAATCCTGAATTGCTATGCTGGAAAAATACGACCGCGAGCAGAATTACCGGAATAACGGCGGCTTCCATCATACGGGGCATATACTGGCTGAAATAACCGTCCGCCTCGTCCACCGCATCCAGCGCCACGCTCACCTTGCCGCCCGTTTGTCCTGTAAGCGCCGCCGCCAGGGGATCGCTGGACAGCTTTCGCAGCACCGCGGAGCGCATGACCGTCTTGGCAGCGGCAGCCATCCATAAACCGATTGTCCCGTTTCCGTACAGCAGCAAAGCTCTTGCACCCATGACGGCCAATAAAGCGCCAATGATGCCGACAACCGCTTTGAATGGCGCGTTTTCCACAAATATGCGCTGAACGGCTTCTGCAAGCAGCCCTGCTTGGCTGGCAATCGTCACTCCGAGGGCAAGCGATATGCCCGCCATAAGGAGCAGGCTTCTCCGCTGCCGTGACAGCAGCCTGGACAAAAGACTTTTTTTGCGGCTCACGGTAATCCTCCCCTTACTTTCTGTTTCCTTTTACATAATCCGCATCAAACAGGAATAGCTTGAACACCAGAATCAGCGACGGGATCAATAGACATAACCCCCCGATAAAGGCGATAACAAGCGCAACGCCCATAGCTTCGCTCGTAGCTCCGCCCTGAATCGTAATAAACGGATCCAGTATGTACGGATAATGCCCGATGCCATAAGCAAAAAAGGCGCAGAAAAATTGGAGCATGACGCATATAAACGCCAATCCGTAACGCCGGCCGTTGTACAGCAGCCACATCGTGACCATAAAAAAGCCGACGGACAACGCAAGCAGCCACCATAAATCCATCATGTTTTGAAAATGCCGCTCATTATGCTGACTCAAGTAAATAAACGCGGTCAAAGCGGCAATGATCGTTGGCGTGCTCCAAAATAACGCATAGGTGCGCATCAGATTCATAGCGGAGCGATCGCCCGCGCGCGAAGCGTAAAAAGCGAGAAAGGTTCCGCTGATGAACAGTACGGACACAAGCGCAAGAGCAACGATGCTCCATGAAAGCGGACTGGTAAACAACGTCTTGTATTCCAGAAATACAGCGCCGCCTTCCTTGACAATAAAGCCGCCTTCGGAAAGGGTAAGCGCTACGGATAACGATGCCGGAATCAACAGCCCGCTTGCCCCGTACAGAAACAAATAAACCACATTTTCCTTGGAGCCGTAATTCTCAAAAGCATAGAAGGAGCCGCGGATGGCTAGCAAAATAACCGCGATGCTTCCCGGGACCAAGAGTGCCGAGCCGTAATAATAAGCCGTATCCGGGAAAAAACCGACAATCCCGACATAAAAGAATACCAGGAACACATTGGTGATTTCCCATACCGGCGATAAATATCGCGAAATCAGGCGATTAAGCAGATGATCCTGCTTGGTCATGCGGGCATAGAAGGCAAAAAAACCTGCGCCGTAGTCAATAGAGGCTACAATTAAATAGCCAAACAGAAACAGCCATAATACGGTAATGCCAATCAGCTCGTAATTGATCATGCCGGTTCCCCCTTTCCGTTAGCTCCAGCACGTTTCGCCTCCAGCAGCTTCTCTAACTCGGCTTCCGCCGGATTGTTGCGGAACAAGCGGCGAAGCACAATAACGCATAACGTGCCTAACACGATATAAAGCAGCAGGAAAACAAAAAACAGAATCCGGATGCTTGGCGAAGATGTCGCCGCTTCCTCAACGCGCATGTAACCGCGAAGAATCCATGGCTGCCGCCCGATCTCCGCGTAAAACCACCCCAGCTCGATGGCCAAAAACGCCAGCGGCGCACATAGAAGGATTCCGCGCAGCAGCCATTTGTTCAGCTCGTCGCGCCTTTTCCAGATCAAAAACAGGAAATATAACACCGCGATGGCGGGAATGACAAAGCCGATGCCTGCCATTGCGTCGAACAGGTAATGCACGATAAGCGGCGGCTGTTCGTCAAGCGGAAATTCATTTAATCCTGTCACCTCGGCGTTGAAATCGCCAAAAGCAAGGAAACTGAGCGCTTTGGGAATATGAAGGGCTCCCATAATTTCGCGTTCCGCGTTCATCCATCCCAGAAGAATCAAATCCGCGCCGCTTTCCGTCTCAAAATGCCATTCCGCCGCCGCCAGTTTTTCCGGCTGATGCGCCGCCAAAAACTTTGCCGACATATCTCCCGCAACGGCAGTCAACAGTCCGAATATAAGCACCGCGCCCATCATCAGCTTTAACGCCTTTCGGTAATACTCCGAGGGGCCTTTTTTCAACAGGACGTAAGCAGCGATGCCAGCCAATAGAGCAGCCCCCGTCATATAGGCGGAAGACAACACATGAAACACCTTGGAGGGCGTTGCCGCATTAAACATGGCCGTGATGGGATTAACAGCTACAAAATGGCCCGCTTCCATGACGAAGCCCTCCGGCTGATTCATAAACCCGTTGACCGACGTAATAAAAAACGCGGACATGCCGGCTCCCAGCACGATTGGAATCGTAAGCAGCCAATGCGTGTACGGGCTGCGGAAACGATCCCAGGTGTACAAATAAATGCCGAGGAAAATAGCTTCAAAGAAAAAGGCAAAAACCTCCATAAATAAAGGCAGCGCCACTACATTACCGGCCAATTGCATAAAATTCGGCCAAACAAGCGCCAGCTGAAGGGCAATCGCCGTTCCGGTCACGACGCCGACGGCAACAGAAATAATAAACCCCCGCGTCCATCTTTTGGCCATCAGAATGTAATGGTGATCCTTTTTGCGTATTCCGACGAACTCGGCAATCGCGATCATAAGCGGCACGCCAACGCCAACCGTGGCGAAAATAACATGAAAAGTCAACGTAAGCCCCGTTACCAGGCGGCTCCATAACACCGTATCGATTTCCAAGCCAGACAATCTCCTCTCAATGACACATTCTAGAATCGGACAAAACTCTCCCGACTTTTAGAAATCAGTATAACCAAGCGGGGCCTATAAATATCAACGAGAATGCTAGCTTCAAAAAAGGTTCAAATCTTTCTGACAACACGGTGAAAAAGTGGCAAACAGCTCGTATTAGCCATTGAAGGGAATATTATTTTGTGGTATGTGCATTATTTCACAGCAAATTCTCCATCTTTGTGTTCAACTCCGTTTGAAACCCGTCTCCCTACGGAACCCATCTCCTGTAACGGTCATCGATGGCCATTAGAACGGAAATTGGCTCATTTGGAGGAGTCTACCGGACATTTTTGTCCATTAGGGACCTAAAGTAACAAAAAATAGAGGGAAAATGAGGTGTAATGGACACAAATGACCGTAACAATAAAAATAATGCTAAAAACCGCTTGTGGCGGCCATAGATGTCCGTTAGATATTGCCTTTAACTTCGTTTTCATGCTACAATACTGAACGAACGTTCAGTATGAATCACTGGAGCGATGCCAATGAATCAAAAACAGCTGCAAAGCGAGCAAACCCGGAAAAAAATAGCCGACGCCGCCCGTGCGCTGTTTACACAAAAGGGCTATAAAGCAACCTCAATCGAAGATATCGTCAGCGCCACCGGCAGCAGCAAAGGCAATATTTATTACCATTTTAAAAGCAAAGAAGGCCTGTTCCTTTACCTGGTGGAGGAGTGGGACAATGAATGGTCCCAAAACTGGAAAAACAATGTCCATCACTATCGGACAACGGCGGAAAAACTGTACGGTATGGCGGATCTGCTTGCAGCCGACGATTTGAATCACCCGCTGACCAAAGCAGCCGACGAGTTTTTCAGGCAGGAGGAAAAAACGTCCGAGGTCGAAACCAGGCTGGCGGAGCTGATGGGCGAACATCTTGCTTTTAACGAAAGATTGCTGCAGGAAGGTATGGATAGCGGCGAGCTTGCTCCCAATGACGCCAAACGTCTCGCCTATGTGCTGGAATCGCTATTTTTTGGCGTCAGCCAATTGGCTCGGGGCTTCAACAGTGATCAAGTGCCTCTGCTATACAAGGATGCTGTAGGTGTATTTCTGACGGGAGTGTCAAGTTCCAAGGACTCAAAAAACTGAAAACGAGTTCCGCGTTTTCTTTTTTTTGGTCATTATACAAACCGAACGTTCAGTATACAAAATAAGTTAAGGAGATTTCATCATGTCATTGCTTCTTAGAAATCGCGGAGCGGTATCATTGCTCATGTTGAACATTTTTATTGTTTTTACCGGCATCGGCCTCATCATTCCCATAATGCCGAGCTATATGAACATGCTTCATATCGGCGGCAGCACGCTTGGTTTTCTGGTAGCTGCTTTTTCTATCGCGCAGCTTGTTTTTTCCCCGCTTGCGGGACGTATTTCCGACTCGATCGGCCGAAAAAAAGTCATTGTTGCCGGAATGCTGCTGTTCGCCATCTCTGAATGGATTTTTGGCGCGGTCAGCGCCCTTCCCCTGCTCTTTCTGTCCAGGATGCTGGGCGGCATCAGCGCCGCGCTTGTTATGCCGGCCGTCATGGCCTATACCGCCGACATTACGACGGACGAGGAACGCGGCAAAGGAATGGGACTGATCAATGCCGCCATTACTACGGGATTTATTATCGGCCCCGGCATCGGCGGTTATATCGCCGAATTCGGCATTCGCGTTCCCTTCTACGCTGCGGCCGTCGCGGGATTGATCGCCATGCTGGTGACAGCGTTCCTGCTGCCCGAAACACCTGCCCTTCAGAAGGACAACGGCGCGCTCAAGACAGCCGGGTCGCCTGCGCCGGGTTTGTTGAGGCAACTTGCCAGCTCGTACCGAGAGCCTTATTTTATCAGCTTGATCGTTGTTTTGATTGCTTCGTTCGGATTGGCTAATTTCGAAACGGTATTTGGTCTGTTCGTGGATCATAAATTCAGCTTTACGCCTAAAGATATCGCGTTTATCATTACGTTTGGCTCTATATCCGGCGCCGTGGTGCAGGTGACCATTTTTGGCTGGATCATCAATCGGTTCGGCGAAAAAAATGTCATTACGGTCAGCCTTTTTGCCGCAGCGTTGTTTGTTCTGTTAGGCCTCATGGTGCATACCTTCTGGCTGATTGTTGCCGTGACGTTTGCCTTGTTTCTCGCGATTGATATTTTGCGGCCCGCCATCGGCACGCAGATGTCCAAGTTCGCCAATCAGCAGCAAGGTTATGTCGCCGGTTTGAACTCCGCCTTCACAAGTCTTGGCAATATTATCGGGCCTATCATCGGCGGTTTCTTGTTTGACCAAAACTTGAATTTCCCGTATATGCTGGCGGCTCTTATTTTGGCTCTAGGTTTTCTGTTGTCCTTCAAATCGCAAAAGGTCCCGGCAAAAACGGCATCTTCCGTATCGCCAAACACCGGAGTACATTGACGATTCGTCGCAAAAGCCTCTCAAAAAAACGGTCCATGCCTTACCGCTTCAGCGGTAGTGCATGGACCGTTTATCTTTTGTCCAGAGAAGTTGCTAGCGTATCAGTTCTCTTCGATGATGACGAAGCCCCAGCGTTCTAGTTCAATGGTTTCGCCTGCCGCCACATGACGTTCGGCCAGCAGCTCCGCTCCGTCTCCGTAAGGATAAACAAAGGTTTGCGGCTGCGCGGAATAGTTGAAGTAATAACGGACGGTTTTTCCGGCTTCGTTTTGGCCCGATTTGACGATTAGCGGGAAGCTCAGCTCTTGATCGCTACCCCATAGTCCCGCTTTGCGGACAGCCCGCTCCAGCAGCTTGCCCATAATTGCGGCGCTTGGCAAGCAGCCGACGTAAAACGCGGTGCCTTGGCCGTAGCCATTTTCAGTAATGGCCGCATATTGTCCCCATTGCGGGTGCTCGTACCAAGCCAATACCTCTGCCGTTGTTGGCGTCAGAAGCTCCATCCAAACATCGATTGTATTGTGTTCTGCGCCGACGCCAAACGGATCATCCTTCAGCGTTACGCCGGAAGGCTCTACGAATTGGCTGTATCGCACGCCGCAAGCATCCCCGATTTTTCCAGGCTGAACTTCGGTGCGAACCTTGATGTGTTCGTTGGAAAATCCGCTTTTGAAGGAATAAACAACGATGCCTCCCCCCTCCACATAAGCGTTGAGGCGGTCAAGCAGCTCGTCCGAAGCTGCATACAACGGAGGAACAATAATGAGATCGTATTGCGCAAGCTCCGTTGAGCCCGGATTCAAAATATCGCAGCCGATGTTCATTTCATACAACCGGTCGTACATCAAACGCATCACATCGTTATAAGCGGTTGCGCCGCCAGGCAGCCTGAACCATTCCATCGAAGTTAACGCTTCATTGCTGACCAGCACCGCAGCTTTGTTTTTCTTTTTCAGATTGATCAGCTTGGAGGACAACTTTGCAAAATCGCGCCCAATTGTTTTGGCCTCTTCATAGGTTGGATTGCTCCCCAAGTCATGGCTCAACAAGCCTTTCCAATAGGTTTCGATGGAATTATGGATGGAATGCCAATGCCAATATTCAACCATGTTGGCTCCGGAGGCCAAGTGGCTAAACGCCTGAAGGCGCAATTGCCCCGGGTACGGCGTCCAATTCGGAAATGCCTGAGCCTGAGTCTCCAGCACAAAATAGTTGTCGCCTTTCAGAGAACGCGTGGAGTCTCCGCCAAAGGAAATTTCTTTTCCCGTCAACTGGTCCTGAGACGGGTGGTAAATATCGACGCCGGCGATATCCAATGCTTTTGCCGCTTCGAAATGGTCAACGGCAGGCTGAACGCCAAAGGAATGATTTCTCCAGTCAAAATCGAAGTTATGGGTCACGAACTGCCCGGGCTGCTTATATTCATTGACAATAGCTGTTTGCCAAGCCAGGAAATCGGTCACGAGCTTTCTTTGGAACCGCGAAAACTCTGCACCCAAGCTGCCGTTGATTGTACCCACGACAGACGGGAAGTCTTCCCAGCTATTAATCCGGTTGCTCCAATAATCAAGGCCAAACTCCCGGTTCAGCGCATCGACGGTTCCGAATTTATCTCTCATGTATTTAACGAATCGAAGCTGGATATTGGGACCGCTTGTATTGTAATGTTTGGTTTCGTTATCCACCTGATACCCAATTACGGCAGGATGTCTGCTTACCCGGCTGATCAGCTTGCGAATAATGCGCTCGGAGTAAAAAAGATACGTCGGGTTAGCGATATCCATAATTTGGCGCGCGCCGTAACGTCCTGGCCCATGCGGGGTTTCGGCCAATACATCGGGATGTTCCTTGACCATCCAGGTAGGAACCGCATATGTTGGCGTTCCCACAATCACGCTGATTCCCGCTTTGTGCATCGCGTCCAACACCCGATCTACGCTGGAGAAATCAAAAACGCCATTTTGAGGCTCGTGGGTGCTCCATGTGGATTCCGCGATACGCACCAGATTAATGCCCGCCGCTTTCATCATTGCAATATCTTCATCAAGCCGCTCATAAGGCATGTATTCATCGTAATAGGCAACTCCATATAGCAATTGCTTCATTCGTATCTCTCCCTTGGGGTTAATCGTTTCAAACTCTATTGTAGAAGATGACGTGACGGGATGAAATAACAAAAACATGCGAAGTCTATCAAAATATTGTCCTCATATGACTTTGCGATTGCTGTATAATAGGGAATAAAGAGCATACTACCATTAATATTATGTCGTTAGGAGTTCATTCTCATGCGCGAGCATATTTTCCTGCCAAAACCGCTATTTCCCCGGCATGTATGCTTTCCGGATTTTATCGGCGGCTACAGTCGATATCCGGAACACAGCGTAAACCGGGAATACCGGACAACGGAGTTTAACCTGGACCGCAACTATAACTTGCATATCGTGTTAAAGGGCAAAGGTTATCTGATGACGGAGGGCAAACGTTACGAGCTGACCGCGGGACAGGGATTTCTTTTTGGACCCGGTTTAAGACAAAGCTACCGGTCGGATCAACAAGATCCTTGGAGTATTGTGTGGGTTCATTTTTTCGGGGAACGACTGGAGGAATTGCTGGACGGCAAAGGTTTGGACGAGCCTTGGCTTTTTTCCCTGTCGGATATGCATCTCATTGATGCATTGATGGATAAACTGCTTGCCGTAGGAAGAACATACCGAATCGAGGACGAATTCAGTCTGGCCTCTACGCTGTATGAAATGTTGATCCGGCTTCAAGCAAGCTCCGATTCGCTTAACGTACCCGTCAATCAGGCGGCAGACAAAATACGCAGCGTAGCCAATTATATTCGTGCTCACAGCGGTGAGCCGTTTACGATTCAGGAGGCGGCTGCGCTTGCGGGATACAGCAGCACCTACTTCAGCCGTAAATTCGGGCAGACCTTCGGCATGTCCTTCCCCGATTTTCTGCTGGAATCGCGCCTGATCCAGGCCAAACGCCTGCTGGCTTCGACCTCTCTGACGGTCAAACAAATCGCCGTCGATACCGGTTTTTCGCAAGCAAGCTATTTTAGCTCCTGCTTCCGGAGCCGGGAAGGGATGACCCCGCTCCAGTTTCGAAGCATGCATCAGAATGATGCAAATTAGTCCATGAATTTCCCCTTATAAAAGGCTCAGCCTTATCATAAGCGCTTCATTTCACTTAGCAAGAGTGTTAACACGGAAGACGATACCTTTTTCTCAAAATGGGCACCGCGACAGCTGCCTTTTGCTCGTCTAGCGGTCAACGATGACCGCTAGAACCCCAAATGGATACATTTGCTTTCGGTAACGGTCATCCATGTCCTTTAGACGCTCAAAAGTCGCGTTTTGGGGGTGAATGTAAGCTTTTACGGTCATGGATGACCTTTAAAAATGGAAATGGCATCAAAACAAGACACTAAAGGTCATGGATGTCCGTTACATGCAGGATTTCTGTAGTATGGGGCTAGCCTCCGGTCCTTGCACTCCACAAAGATGCCGCGTACCGTTTACAAGACAAGTGGGGCAATGGGAAGCCCCTTGCCCCGCAGTGTTTGACCTCAATCGAAGTCATGCACTACTTTCTGCTTTGATCCTATAAAAATTTTCATTGGCCGTCTGCATTTACAGAACACCCATCAATACAGGTATATTTATCTCCGACTTTCTCGCCGATTCGGAAATGTCGCCTAGTGCGACCGCTGCGAAGAAAGTCTAAATCAGATTTTCCGTTCTAATCTATCCTTTGGTTTATGCTTTGCACACAGGCCTCACATACTTAAAATACTGTTCTGGGTCATAATAAAAATACATAATTCTACCGGGTGAAGAATCAAGACTGAAACCCGTTTCAGCATAATCAAAAGCCGCCATTGCCTTTTCAATTTTTTCTTCTACACTGCAATTTTCCTGTTCATAATCAAAGGGTCCATGCTCAAAGACAATATACTGAGATGCCGGAATATCAGCCATAAGCATTTGTCGCGGTACTTCCCCTTTATAGTCAGAAGGAAGTCGTATGCCCCAGCACTCTGTTCGCGGAATCCCCCAATCGCAAAGCCTGCCGTCCGGGTCGTTCATATAAGCCATAAGCTGACCGCTTCCGCAGTTAACTTCGTTCCCGCCTTCGTCGTCCAATTTCCCCTTGATGCTATCGAGCAAGCCGCAAATGGTTTCGTAGTCTTGCCCCGGAATCAGACTTTGCTTTTGCCAAAAATCCCAATAACCGTTACTCTCATCGTTTTTAATATACAAAAATTTGTGTGAGGGTATAGTTACAAAATAAACCTTAACATCCTCTGTTGATTTAATCATACCGATTTCTCCCATTCCTAAAAAGTAGCGGTCAAAAGGGCTTATTTTTGTACGAAGAACGACAGGCTTAGGATTTTTCCGATATTCACTTGGCGTTACGCTGTAAGCGGCCTTGAAAGCTCTCGTAAATGCCTCATGTGATGAAAATCCATAATCAAAAGCAATATCCAAAAGGTTTTTATTGCTATCCCTAACCTCTTTTAATGCAAACGCTAATTTTCTATGCCGCAGATAATCCCTAAATGGCATACCGCATATTTGTTTGAATTTCCTCGTTGTATAAAACTCGGAATACCCCAATTTGCGGGAAATTAAACGTAGTGTCAAGGCTTCATCATTGCAGCCCTTCATGCAATTGTCGATTTCATCAACAATGATTTGAATCTGTTTCTGCCACTCGTACATTTCTATTCACCTCGTTTCAACCACCCTACATCTATTATTAAGGAATAGAGCGGTTAAAGCTTGATTTGACTTGCTGTTATTTTATTTTCCTGCCGGGTTTCAAGCAATAAAAAATAGCGCTCAAACCGTTGTCAGTTTGAACGCCGCTTCAATTCTCAATCAAATGCCTCTTTTAAACCTTCTTAAAGAAATAACGCTGGTAGTTTTTGATATGGCCAAAATAATACCGCGATACTCTCGCAATACGCTTCAGATTGATGTCTTTGCTGTACCAGAGCGTTTTAAACACCTTTTTCTCCCTGTACAAGGAGGCAATTTCAGCGGAGAGCTGCGGATTTGTCACGTATTTTTGCAAAACGATTTTGGGTACGTTTGTCCATAAAGCGGTTTGGGTGCTGTATACGCAGTCCATTTTCTTGCCGTAAACGGCGTTGTCGATTAATGCCTGCATCATGTTGAGGCCCGCTGCTCTGACAAAAAAGCTGCTTCTGCCAAGTCGCGGATTAATTTCGAACAGCATGTATTTGCCGGTACGGCTGTCGTATTTCATATCGATATTGGAGAAACCGACATATCCGATCTCTTCCAGAAAAGCTTTGATTTTCTGGTAAATCGCGTTGTCCGAGCGGGAAATGATGGCTGCGTAATTGCCTAATGTTTTGGGTGAATACTCCTCCAGCACCGGCTGGCCGAGACACATCATTTTGACGTTGCCGTTGTCGTCGGAATAGCTGTTGATTACCCGCATGGAGTCGTCGCCGCCGGGAATAAACTCCTGAATGATCAATTTACCACGGTAATCTGAATTATTCATGCTTCTAACCATCGTCAAATACTCTTCTTTATCCTTGAAAAAGAATACTTTCTTTTTACCTTCAAAATCGCAATGCAAATACTCGTAGGCATTGCTGTTTTCCGGTTTGACTATGATCGGAAACTGAAATTGAAGCTGATGGACGGCAGCTTCTCGTTCCTCCGGAACGCATACAAACGTTTTGGGATAGTCCAAACCGTGTTTTTCGCAAAGCTGATAAAACTTGTCCTTTGTATCCAGCGTATTCAGGAGAGCTTCGGAAATGCAATGGTTTGCGATCAATCCCTTGAAATGGCTGTAGTGCCGCGATAAAAGGCCCGCATAATAATCCGAACAGGAAATAACAACCAATTTGCGATCAGGCGCGGAGTATTTCTCCAGGATGGACAACAGCGCGTTCGGAAATATGTCTTCGCGGTCAAAGTTGTCAATTTGAACCAGGTCAAACAGCTTGCTATGCATAGTCGGAATAAGCAGACGGCTGCACAGCAGCAGCGGCCTGATGCCGTAAGCCTCGTGAAACAATCTGACGTTACCGTATGCATTTTCGTCGCTGCCCAGAATGATGGGCAAAAAATCGTATTTGTTCATGGCGTCTCCTCGTTACAGTAGTACGTATTCTATTTTTTTAATCGGAATCCATCATTTAATAGCCTTCGTTAAGAAGTATACCATCCCTGCCGAGAATGTCTATTATATAAGTTCATTAGAATGATTTATACTGTCATTATTGGTAAATGAAACCTCATTTCATGAACCGGCATGCCAAACCGGAATAAGGGGGATGTACATGACAATTTCGGCATTTCAAAAAAGGCTAGTTTTCGCAATCGCCATACTGCTTCTCTTACTCCCGTTTCTTCAGCCTGGCGTGCTGAAAGCAGCCTCCGACCATGATGCGGGCGGATGGAAAAGCATAGCGGCAGGCGTCACTCATAATCTCGGCGTAAAATGGGATGGCACCGTGTGGAGCTGGGGAGCAGGACCTGCGGAGCTTTTCGGAGACCATACAGGGGCGAGAACCACACAGGATATTCCCCTGCAAATCAAAGGACTAAGCAGCATTATTGCCGTTTCGGCGGGGGGCAGCCATTCGCTTGCGCTCAAGGATGACGGCACGGTTTGGGCCTGGGGCGACAATACGGAAGGCGAGCTTGGGGATGGAACAAAGTCGGTCTACAACGGAGCCACCCGCAGCTATATCGCAAACGAAAATAAAGCGGTCCCAGTGCAGGTCGAAGGACTTCGGGATGTTGTGTCGATCGCATCCGGTTTTGCCGACAGCTATGCGATTAAAAGCGACGGAACGGTCTGGGCCTGGGGCAGCCTCCTGGGAACCAAACCACTTCAGCTGACTGCATTTGACGACATTAAATCCATCTCCGTTGGTTACGGTCATCTCGTTGCGCTGAAGAAGGATGGAACCGTTTGGCAAAGAGATTACGATCTTCCCTCCGTTCGGAATGGCGTATCGCAATCATTAGGCACTCCTACGCTAACGCAAATAAAGGGAATTTCCGATGTTGTTGCCATTGCTGCGGGGGGCGGCACTACGCATGTATTAAGAAGCGACGGCAGCGTATGGGGCTGGGGTTACAACGGAGAAGGCGAGATTGGTGACGGAACTACTTTCGATCGCCCTAACCCCGTCAAAATAACTGGAGTTCAAGATGTAAAAGCAATCGCCTCATCAGCGGGCGGTCCCTTCTATCTCAAGCAGGACGGCAGTGTCTGGTCCAACGGCAGCAACCTCGGCGGGCAGCTTGGCATCGGCTCCTATGAAAACAGACTGAGACCAGGCAAAATTCCGGGTCTTGCCAAAATCAAGCAAATCGCCTCGTCCGGCATCGGATTCCGCGCCATGGCAATCCGGCAGGATCATGCCTTGTTCTCATGGGGCAACGGCTATGTCGGCGACGGGAGCAAATGGTGGCGGACAAGCCCCGTCTGGATCAAAAGCAATGCTGATGATACGTTTGTCGAGACCCCCATTACGGTGGAAGTAAACGGGATTCCCGTGGATTTTGATCAGCAGCCTATCGTCAAAGACGGGAGAACCCTTGTCCCGCTTCGCCAAATATTCGAAGCGTTGAATGCAGAGGTGAACTGGGATGAAGCCGCAAAAACCGTCACAGGAACAAGGGGACAAACATCGGTTAAGCTTGTTATCGGCGCTTCGTCCGGACATGTAAACGGCCAGGCCGTTCCTTTGGAGACGCCTGCCGAAACGGTTAACGGACGGACGCTGGTGCCTGCCCGATTTATAAGCGAAAGCTTTGGCGGGCATGTGGACTGGGACCCGGCCACAAAGACGGTCATGATTAACGTGGACGAGGAAACGATTGCCCATGATCCGATTGCTCAAGACACCCTTGCCAATACCCATCCCTTATTTTCTCCCAATTCCGGTCTCCCGTTAAAATGGGATCAAGCGGTTGGACGGATAATCGGCGCTAACGGTGAGGGATTGCCGGACTTGTATGTATCCATACGTCCTGTTTCCGAAACGACGCCTCTGGCCTCAGCAAGCGTCACCAACAAAGACGGATATTTTACGATATCCGGTCTGCAGAAAGATATGGACTATATTGTGTCTTATCAGCCAACAACCGGTGCGTATAACTCCCCTATTACGCATAATGGTATGCAATATTGGCGCAATCAGCAAGACAGCTTTACGTTTAAAGACTCCGGAAAACTGGAGCCAATTGTATTGGAACCCGTTCAATTAACAGGCAAGCTAGTGGATCAAAACGACAAACCGTTAGAAAATATCCATGTTTGGCTCGAGGACAAAGATGGTAAGAACATCAGCTCGTTTCGTTTTCAGTCGGGAGCTGACGGAACATATTATTTATCGGGCCTAAAGGAAGATGAATCGTACACGATTTCACTGATGAAATTTTACTTTACTGACAAACCTTTGCTAAGCATTGACTATCAGAAGCTGTCGTTTACCTATAAATCATGGAAAACCAAATTGCCGGATATAAAAGTAACAATCAAAGATCTCTAAGTACATTCAACTAAACATTCGTATCGTAAACCTCGTTTTTGGATAAAAAACTCTATCAAGGCCGTTCAAATTCAGACGGCTTTGATAGAGTAAACTTGCCGATAAGGGCTTCAGCCAATCTCTACGAAAGATCAACAACCACTCATTAATGTGGGACACTACCTTGATTATATCTTCATGACTGTACCCGCTTGCTCCAATGATCTTTACTTCTTTGCTCATGATCTGCACCAAGCTTACTAACCCTCCTTAGGTTCCTTATTCGGGCGAATGGCAAACAACGACAGCAAACAAGAGCCAAACGCAATCGCGGCAAACAAATAAAACAACCAGTCCTCCTGCTTCATTAGCGTAGACGCAACCAGCGGGCCGGAAGCAACGCCAATAAATCGGGCGCTGCTGTATAGAGAAGTTATGGTTCCGCGTTCTTCCTTTTGCACTCCCTCTGTAATCAATGCATCCAGGCTGGGAAGCGCTGCCCCGATGCCGACGCCGCCAATAAAAAGCAGAAGGATCAGAAACACAAGCGAGTCGTTTTTTTTCCATCCGCATCCAATCATGGTTGCCGTTAATGCCAGAAGTCCAATTATCGTAAACCATTTCATTCTGGTTTTGTTTTTGCCGATCAATTTCCCCGCTGCAAAGGACGATGAACAAATCGCGAATAAAGGAATGGCGAGTACCAGACCTTTTTTGATATCTTTGATGTGGTATACATCCTCCAGCGAATTGGACAGAAAATACAGAAAGCCAAACATGACGAACATGGCAATGCAACCGATTGTAAAAATGGCGTAAAGCCAGGAACCATTTTGTTTAAGAGTGTCTTTAAGCTTGTGTAGAAAAGCGGCGATTCCCAGCTCTTCACCTTCCTTTTGCTTTGGCGCTTTTACAAAAACGGCAACGGCGGTGATCGAAATGAGCGAAAAAACCGGAATAACGGCTAGAGGAAGAAACCAAAGCGCCATGGCAAGCGCCGATCCAAGCACAGGGCTAATCACTTTGCCGAAGGTATTGGAGGTTTCGATCATGCCAAGCGAGCTGCTGACTTCATCCTCGCTCTTGAACATATCGCCCACAAGGGGAAGCACAATTGGGAAAGCGCCCGCCGCTCCTATCCCTTGAACGAACCTCCCGGCCAATATGGTCCAATAGGCCCCACTGTCAAGCAACCAGGCGCCAAGCCCGGAGACGACTCCCCCCGCAGCCGTAATACTGAGTCCGATCAAAATGATCTTTTTTCTGCCGTACCGGTCGGACAGATAACCCGCGATAGGAATACACAGAATAGAAATCGCCGCGTAGACCGTTATAATGAGGCTTGTCTGCACTGCAGAAACCCCCAGTTTTTTTTGCATGAGCGGCAGAACAGGGATAAGCATGGAGTTGGCAAGCGTCATAATGAGCGGAATAGACGCCAATGCCGCCAAATCCCGTTTCTTCTTTTCCATTACCATGATTCCTCAATTCTGCATGTTGGATTTTGTCTTTCCGTTGACCTACACCTCAATAACGACTGGTAAAATCATGGGGCGCCGGCCGTTACGAGCGAATATGAGCTTGGCGCTGGTTTCCCGTATTTTATGCTTCAAAACCGACCATTTGCGATTTTCGACATCCAGCAGTCCATAGATGTCTTCCTTTATTTTTTCGTTCAGCTCGGATAACAGCGCTTCTGATTCCTTGACATGGACAAAGCCCCGCGTAATGATGTCGGGACCGGACAACAAAGTACGTTCGTTGCTGCTCAGCGTAACCACAACAATAAGTATGCCGTCTTCAGCCAGATGCCTGCGATCGCGCAAGACGACTGTGCCCACATCTCCGATGCCCAAACCATCCACCAGCGTATTGCCGGCAACCACCTTTCTGGTTTGTGTCACGTCATGTTGATTATTTTCCCTAACAACGTCCAGAATATCTCCGTTTCTCAATATATATATGTTTTCTCCATCTACGCCAACGGATTCTGCCAATTGCTTATGCTGGAACAACATCCGGTATTCGCCATGGATGGGGACAAAATAACGCGGCTTCATCAGCGTAAGCATCAGCTTCAGCTCTTCCTGGCTGCCATGGCCCGAGACATGCATCCCGGTAGCGGAGCCCGAACCGTGGATAACGTTGGCCCCGCGCAAATACAGCCCATCCAGAACGGAGGCTACATTGCGTTCATTGCCAGGAATCGGCGAAGAGGCAAGGATAACCGTATCTTTGGGAAGAAGCTCGATATGGGGATGTCTGCCGCTTGCCAGACGGGACAAAGCTGCCATGCTTTCTCCTTGGCTTCCCGTACAAAGCACGGCGACCGAATCTCTTGGCAGCCCGCTGGCGTCCTTCGCTTCAATCAGCATGCCTTCCGGCATATTCAAGTAGCCATGCTCCAGCGCAACCTTAACAACGTTAATCATGCTCCGTCCCAGAAGCGCCAGCTTGCGATTGGTTTGCATGGCAGCGTCAATGACCTGCTGCAGCCTGCTCACATTGGATGCAAACGTCGATAAAAAAATGCGGTATTTCGCCTTTTGAAAGGCTTCCATAATTTTGTCGCCCACGATGCTTTCGGAAGGTGTAAATCCCGCGCGTTCGGCGTTTGTGCTTTCAGAGAGGAGAAGCAGTACGCCGCTTTCGCCAATCCGGGCCATTTTATGGATTTCCGGATATTGGCCGTTGGATGGCGACAGATCGAATTTGAAATCGCCAGTATGAACAATGCGTCCGACGGGCGTGTCGATGACAATGCCCAAGCAATCAGGAATACTGTGATTGGTGCGGAAAAAGCTAAGCTGGAGTTCGCCTAAGACCATCTCTGACGCTGGCTTTATTTCGTGAAGCGCCGTTTTTTTCAGGCGATGCTCCTTCAGCTTCAGTTCAATTAAACCTAACGTCAGTCTTGTCGCATAAATCGGAATATTCAGCTGCTTGAGAAAATAGGGAATACCTCCGATATGATCCTCATGACCATGGGTAATGACAAGCGCGCGCACCTTATGTTTATTTTGAAGCAGGTAACTGATATCCGGGATGATTAAATCAATGCCAAGCAAGCTTTCGTCCGGAAACTTGGAGCCGCAATCAATCACGATAAGGTCGTCGTCGTATTGAACGACATACATATTTTTCCCGATTTCAAATACGCCTCCAAGGGCCAGCACCGACAACCTTCCTCTCCCTTCGGAGTCGCTCTGAGTCTGTGCTGAAACGTCTAGCGGGATGTTCACTGAGGTATCCGATTCCATACAATCCCCTCCGCTGTATATTCATTATCTTAAATTTCAAGAAATTCGCATGGCGACCCGAACGAGTCCCTTATGGATAGTATTTGTATCTACGTTCACGGAATATACCGTACTGGCCTTGACGCTCTGCCGCTGTTGTCCGTTTGACAGCTTGTATAATGGCGCACAAAAATAATTACGCATCAAAAAAGCCGGCTGCGCCGGCTTCTATAATGGTCAAGGTAGTCTTCCCTCATTAGCGGGAACTGACGCCACTGTATTCTGTCGCCTCAGTATTAGGGTCGAATTGATAACCAGATTGGGATCGGGAGAGGTGCGCGCCACGATCTCCCACCCTTGCTCCATTAAAGCCCCTTCGTCAATCGCTTCATATCTGATTTGCCGCATGCCCTCGGCGGTCCTAATCGCCACAATAGGATTGCGGGAGGTTTCGCGAATTCGCGCAAGCACCGCCGATTTATTGCGAACCATACTTGCAACAACGATAATGCTGAAGGGACTATAATGAAACTCCTCTCCCTTTCCCAACGCTACTTTTACGCTGTGACTTAAACCCGCTTGGTTCAGCAAAAAACAGGAGGATTCATACGCGGCCAAATCGTTGTCAAGGCAAATGATCTCCGCTCCGCAGCATTGATGGAGAATAATAGAAGTTAACGGCATGGGGCCGCTGCCCACAAAAACAATCGGCAATTCAGCCCTATGCCCCGCATGGTCAAAATAAGGTGAAAGCGCAGCCAGTTCAGCAGCAACTAACGACTTGTAAATGCCCCAATACGGCAGTCTCTCAAACTGCTGCTGAAGGAAATCCGTCGACCGGGAAAAATGGCGGGAATCCGCCAGCTCCAATTCAAATTCGGCCCTTGCCAATTTTTCTCGCAGCAATGCCTGATGGTCAACCATGTAGGAATCCCTCAGAACGGCGTTAACCTCATGGGGTGAATAGTCGCTTTGCAATAACAGGGACAGCCGCTTTATTGCTGTCCCGACCGCTTTATTGGCAGGCGTCAAATCCTCTTCCCGTTGGAGAAGCTCATTCGTCTCGCGAATGGCGTCCAGTAAGACGGCTATCTTTTTCGAGCTTGCCGAATTGCCGTTATTCCTTAAATCTCTTGCAGCTAAATTCTCTATTTGTCCAATCTCCATTGCCACAATGCCTCCTCCTCTACTCTATACGGAATATATTCAACGATTCCGATTTGTAGACGAGGGTAAAGGCTACACCAATATCCAAGCGGTTCCGCGGTTCAAATCATGACTCAAAGCGCATGCTCCGCCTTTCATACAGCCAAACCAGCAAGGCCAGCCCGCTGACCGTTCCTCCAAGCCAACACAGGCCCTCCCATCCAAACCAGGCATACATTTGAGTGGACAAAATAGACCCGGCAGCGCTTCCGATGGAATAAAAAATCATATAGGCTGCTGTCAATCGGCTTTGAGCCTCCGGCCGGGCTTTGTAGATCAAGCTCTGATTCGTAACGTGTACAGCCTGCACGGCCAGATCCAGCAAAACGACGCCTATGACCAAAAAAACGATCGAATGGTGCAGCAGCCCAATCGGCAGCCATGCAAGCAGCAGCAGCGTTAGCGAAATCCCTGTCACCCTTCCGCTCCAGCCCAGGTCGGATAACCGGCCAGCATGGGCCGCGGCGAATGCACCCGCCGCCCCGGCAAGTCCAAAAGCGCCTATCGCCGAATAGGACAGCGACAACGGCGGGCTGCTTAACGGCAATACCATTGCCGTCCACAGTGTACTAAATGCCATAAAAATCAGCATGGCTAACAGAGAGCGTATACGCAGGACCGGCAATTCCTTATACAGCCGAAACAGCGATGCAACCATCCCGTCATACCCCAGCTTGGAACGCGCCGCATTCTCTTTTGGAAGCAGCAGGTAAAGAGCAATGCCGCAAATCAACTAAGCATGGAGGAAAATAGATAGACGGAGCGCCAGCCCAGCCAATCATTGAAGGTTCCGGCTATCGTGCGCGCAAGCAATATGCCGATCACGATACCGCTGGTGACAAGCCCTACCGTTCTCCCCCGGTCTGCCGGACGGCTTAAAGAGGCAGCGGCGGCAACCATTGTTTGAGCAACAACGGCGAATAATCCGACAAATCCGATTCCCGCAAACAAAACAAGCCGGGATGGAGCAGCGCCCACTGCCAGCAATGCTCCGGCAGAGAACAGCATTTGCAATGCAATAAGCTTCCGGCGATTCACCAGGTCTCCGATCGGTACTAGCAGAAGCAAGCCGGCTGCATAGAAGAGCTGGGTCGCCGTCACAATGAAACCAACCTCAGAATAAGAAATGCTGAATTCGTCGCCAATGGAGTCCAGCAAAGGCTGGGCAAAATAAATATTGGCCACGGAAAGCCCGCTGCTGATTGCTAATAGAAGCACCAATAAGGATGACATTCCCTTCTGTGACTGTTCGAGGGTAAAACTCGGATAGGAATTGGGCTTCATGTTGGCAAACACCTTTCTGTTACTAAATCTTTTTTGTATCGATCGGTACGTTATGTTTTGTATTCTAAGCGGCTTTATTAGCTTCTGTCAACATTGGTGATCCATTAAAATAAATGAAAAGCTCATATATTCAAGTTTTCTTGACACCAAAAGAAGATAGAGCTAAGCTTAAATAAAATACTGACTGATACAGAAAAGGAGGAGGACATGGCACGGCAACGCGAGTTTAATGTAGAGAAGGCTTTGGAAGCAGCGATGGAGGTATTTTGGGAAAAAGGATTTGAGGCGGCTTCGCTTAGCGATTTGACTACGGGAATGGGAATCCAGCGTCCAAGTCTATATGCGGCCTTCGGAGACAAAAAGGAGCTGTTTGAGGCGGCTTTGCGCCGGTACAATGCCTGGCATGCCTCCAAAATAAGAGCCCTGCTTCAGCAAGGATTATCAGTGATTGATTCGTTCCGGCATTTGCTTCAACAAATGGGATCAGGCACGGATCAAGAGTCGGATATCGAGCGAGGTTGCTTTTGCATTAATACGATGGTGGAGATGGCGCCGCATGACTACAAATTTGCGGTGCTCACCCGCGAGCACCAAATGTATCTTGCGGCGATTTTTAGAGAGGAGATTACAAGAGGACAACAAAGCGGTGAAATCGATGAGGAATTAAATGCCGAAGCTATCGCCAACAGTCTGGTTGTGTCCGTGATCGGCTTGACGGTTATGACAAAAGCGAACCCCGATCCCGCTATGATGGAACAATGTATCGAAACGGCGCTTTCTTTGCTTGCTCGCAATTAACGGCGGCTCTGGCATATGAAAATTCCATGAAAAAGGGGCTGTTCAGCCCCTCTTTTAAAGCATTTTTTGGTATTTATTGAATCCGTTTATTGCGCCAACAAACGCATAGCCGTTGCTCGCATAAAATTCATTGAGTTTGGTGTTCCATGCGATACAATCCAGCCTGATCCGGTCTTTCCCCTCGAAAGAAACGCCGTCTTCGATCCATGCCAATATGCCAGGTCCGATCCCTTGTCCCGAATAACGGCGGTCAACAACCAGCCGATGCAGATACACCGAGGTATCGTGATGGTCATCGTTTTTGCCCCAAAGCTCAAAATCCCAATCACTGGGCTGTTGCTGCAAAATACAAGCACCGGCTACCCCGCCGTCTTGTTTGGATCTAAAAACGATCACTTCCCCGCGGGAAATGGCTCCCGGTACATTGTGGCTGTCCTCTCCCTGCAATATTTTTCCCCATTGCGGAATTCCCTGGCTTTTTAACCAGACTGCTATGTTGAAGATCGTTTCACTGATCTCTTTTACATCACCCGAACCTGCTATATCAGCCGATACATTTTCATTCATATTGTTTTTTATGATTTTGATTTGTCCCATACGCCACCTCGATTAGTTGTGTTATTGCTATTGTAGCATGCAAGGCAACTCTTTCTTAATTAAGAATAAGCAAAGCCATTTAAGGCTGGCGCAGAGGCAATTGAATCGTAATGGAGCTGCCAAATCCTAACGTCGATTCAACGCTGATGCTGCCGCGATGCGCCTGCACGATTGTATTGGCAATGCTCATCCCTAGGCCCGAACCTGCGCTAGTTTGCCCTGTGCTTGTTCCCCTGTAATAGGTTTCAAACAATTTTTGCTGCGTTTCTTCATCCATGCCTTGGCCGTTGTCGCTGATCGCGATGCATGCCATTTCTCCTTGATCGCCAGCACCATCGGTTGGGGCAGGCAGCTTCCCTACGGCAACCGAAATGAGAATGCCCGGTTCGTTATGCTTGATCGCGTTAACAATGACATTATCCAGCAGACGCTGAAGCAATTTGGCATCCCCGTTGATGTAAAGCTCCTCATCCGCCGTTACACACTCTAATTCCACGTCATTCAGCGTCGCATCATTGACATAACGCAGCACAACGCGCCTAACCAGCTCATTAACCTCAATGGCAGCCGTATCCATTATAACCGGTCCACGCTTCAGCTTTTCCAGCAATGAAAAATCCTCAATCAGCTCCAGCATATAATCGCTTTTTTCTCTGATCATCGATCCCATGTTCCGCAATTGCTCCTGGTCCCAGCCATGCGGCTCCCGTTCCAGTATATAACCATACCCTTGAATCGTCGAAAGAGGCGTGCGCAAATCATGCGAAATGCCGCTCATCCACTGAATTCGGTTCCTCTCAAATTGCTGGCGCTGTTTTTCCGTCCTAGACATTTGCTCGGCCATATTCATAAAAGCGTCGATCGTTTCCCGGAACAAGCGAAACCGGATTTTCATTTTTCCGTTTGCCCGATATATCTTCTTTTTTTCGATTTGCAAGGCTTGAAGACCTTTCTCGGCATTGTTTAATTGACCAAACCAGTGGCCAAGCAGCAGCATGGGCTGCGCATACCGGTAGCCGTGCCACAGTGACAGTCCGGCTAACAGTACCAGGATAAACAAGGCAACAGCAAGCAAATAACGGATCATAAGCTGAAGCATGCTGAGTGCATCTTTAGGACTTGGAATGGCTTCATCGTCCTGTAGCATCCAAATATAAGGGGCGTCTACAGCTGCTATAATTTCTGCTCCTCCCGGACTTGCCCATCGGGTTTGCATTTCATAGATTTGCAGAGGGCTAAACCCGGACTGCATCTCTTCGCCGCCCGCAGCCTTGCCAAAAGACTGGAGGATCTCCCCATCATCTCCTGCAATGTATAAGGAAGCCCCGGTAGCAGCAAGGGCCGCCTTCAGTTCGGTTTTATGCTTGTCCGGTACCAGCCCGCCTTCCTCATAAGCATTGTATAATTGCTGAAGGGATTCACGGCTCGGACGCTGATAACCAACGAGGAACAGGTATTGCTCCCCAATTGTCAGTTCATCCAGCTGACCATTAACTTCGTACTTCCCCAAACGCCCCGCATGTTGGATATCAAGCAACTCGGGGGCTGAATACCTATCCGGAATATCGCCGGGCGAGTTAAAGACATGCTTGACAAAACCGTCTTGATCTACGACCTGCACCCACATTTCATGCTTCATTAATAACTCTTCGACAAAAGGGCTTAAAAAAATGTCATCGCCTTTACTATAAGCTTCCATAAGAACACTATCGATCGATCCCCTTGAAAAATTATGCTCCAGCTCTTTATCCGAAATATAATCCAATATCAGAAACAAAGCCACAATAAGCAAAAGCGCTAAAAAAATCGTTGTCAGCACAAGCTGGTAGATGAAGTGAAAGGCCAGCCTTCTCCGCAGGGACTTCACCTGTCTTCACTCCTTTATCAGCTTGTATCCAAGCCCTCGTATCGTCAGCAAAAAATACGGCTTGCCGGGGTCATGCTCTATTTTTTCGCGGATTCTTCGGATATGGACCATTACTGTATTATCGTCCCCCATACCGTTCATTCCCCACACGGCTTCATAGAGCTGCGACTTGGTAAAAACAATGCCGGCATGTTTACATAAATGCAGCAGCAGAAAAAACTCCTGCGCAGGGCACGCAACAGTCCGCCCATCCACTATCAGCTCGCCGGCTGCTTCATCAAGCGTAAAACGAGAATAAGTATAAAACTTCTTGTTCTTGATCTCGCGGGTTTCAGTCTCCGTCGGTTGCTCATGCAATGGCAGCGGCATCCCGGACTGCAGCCTGCCCCCAGCTTCGCTCCTGCCCTCTTCCATTCGGCGCAGCCTGGCTTTTATACGGGCAATCACCTCAAGCGGGTTAAATGGCTTTGTTATGTAATCATCTCCCCCAACTGCAAATCCAGTCAACACATCAAGGTCTGAAACTCTCGCAGTCATGAAAATAATATGAGGCTCCCCATATTGACGCAGCCGATCGCATAGCTCAAAGCCGCTGCCATCGGGAAGCATGACGTCCAGCAGGACGATATCGGCTCCGTTCGCCTCGATCAACTCAATTGCCCCCGCGGCAGTCGCTGCCGAAAATACATTTTGAAATCCATCTCGAACAAGAAGAAGCTTCACCATTTCCGCAATGGCTTGCTCGTCTTCTACAATTAATATCCTTCGATGAAGCACGATTTCCACCACCGCTACCTTCATATATGTATCTCTCAACAGGGTAGCATATTTGCCTTAACAGGAGCTAAACGATTATTGAATAATTGTCGAATTATGGAATCGGGAACATGGCAAGTTGTTTATGTTACGTTTAGCGGCAGTTAAACACAGACAGCTAATATGGGGATATACGTTAAAACAGAAGGAGTCAAGCACCATGATAAATGAAAAAATGGCGGCAGGAACCGCCATAGCTGTCGACCGGCCGTTAGCGGGAAACACGCCAGAATCCCGCGGCCGGATAAGCCTTGTTGATGCCATACGAGGCTTCTGCCTGTTTGGCATTTTGCAGGCCAATATGCTTATTTTTCAATATGGCTTAACCGGAACGGAGTATCTGGCTTTATTTGAAACCACGGCATTGGATCAAAAGGTATATGACTGGCTGAACGTGCTGGTCGCGGGCAGTTTTATGCCGATCTTTATGTTTTTATACGGATACAGTCTAATAAAACTAAGGCACGGCTTGTTGGCAAAAGGCCGCAAACCATGGAGGTCTCTGATTCGCCGCTTTACCCTGCTGCTGATTATCGGCGGATTGCATTCCTATTTTCTTTGGGATGGAGACATCCTGTTTCTCTATGGTTTAATCAGCTTTGCCTTGCTTCTGTTTATTCGCTGCAAGCCACGCACGCTAGTCATCTGGGCCGCAAGCATGATGCTGATTCTGGGCGGACTTGGCCTGTCAGGAGACTTGTTTGGAGGCTCCGAAGACCAGATGTTAGGGGATAATCAAAAGCAGGAGGATTACGTAAAGCGATCCATACCGATGTACCAAACAGGGAGCTACAACGAAATCGTCCAATTCCGTGCTAAGGAAGATCCTCTGGGCTTAGATGATACCGTAATGGCGGCCGTAGCTATCCTCGCGCCTGTCATGCTGCTTCCGATGTTTCTGTTTGGCATGGCCGCAGCCGGCACTGAACTATTTAGACACCCGCAAAGGGAGCGGCGCAAGTACCTTCTGTGTGCCCTTGTTTTTGTTTCCATAGGCGGCGCCCTGAAATTTTTTTCGGTTTTCCATATCTTCGGTATTGAACTGGCAAGCGGTTCTCTGATTGGCGGGCCGCTGCTGGCAATCGGCTATTTGTTCTTGGCCGCACTGATTCTTTCCAGCCTTCAGCCCGCTTCCATTCTATTACGAGCTTTCCAGTCCGTAGGCAAGCTATCGATGAGTAATTATTTGATGCAAACCATTATTTGCACAACCTTGTTTTATGGCTACGGCTTTGGTTTATTCGGCAAGCTTGGCGTATTGCCCGGAATTTTTATTGGGCTGTTCATTTATGCACTGCTAGCAGTTGCTTCAGACTTATGGTTGCGCAAACTCCCTTTTGGCGGCCCTTTCGAAACGATTCTTCGGATAGGCGCCTATTGGTCCTTTAGCGGCAAAATAAAGCCAAATAGAAAGACCGAGGCGGTCCCTCAAAACACAGCGCATCCAGCAGGCTAACCATCCATACTCCCGATGCTTGCGTACGTGTAGTCCAACCCGTCGCTTATCATAAGCGCGTTAAGCTGGTATCCGTATTTGATGCCGCCGTCAATGCCGATCAGCTGTTTGCCGAACCAGGGATGAAACTCTTTGGTTTGGTGCAGCCTGGCGGTCACTTCATGACCAAACACAATTTTTTTGGAAAGCGGCAATATTCCGTCATAGGAATAAAACTCGTTCCTGATCCAGCGAAAATCCTTTGTAGACGTTTGCCGCCAATGCGGAAAACGCGGATTGATGCCGGCATGAACGAATATATGATGATCGTCCTCATGGAAATATTTTAAATTCCGCAGAAATTGTACTTCCGCCCCATGTTTTTGCTTGATGTAGGCCCGAGCCTTGGCATTATCCGACTCCACCTCATACCAGGGACAAAAGGAACGAATGGTTTGGAAGCCGCCATTACGGATGGTCGTATACGGTGAAAGCAAATAATCCTTATCGTCCAGCCAATTCAAAAACATATCGTCATGATTGCCGCCGATGGCCTTTACGCCGCTTAAGTTTACCAGCGACTTTACATGCTGGACAACCTTAAGCGACGAAGGTCCGCTGTCTACAAAGTCGCCAAGCAAAACAAGCCGATCCTGTATCGGATTATAGTGAATCCGATCAAGCAGCGTAATAAAAGTCTGATAGTAGCCATGAATATCTGAAATAACAATGGTTCTTCTCATGCTGCAAAATGACCCCCTGATCAGCTCCGCCAATTGCCTTCATCAAGGCAAACGCATAGTGATGCTTTGTTATCCACTATCATACCTAAAATCGATGGGATTACAAAGAGGATATTGATTGAATCCAACTGTCGTAACCCCAAAGAGCTATAGAATTAAAAACGTCCTGGTTTTATAATTACCGTCGTGTAGATGGCAGTTATATTCCAAGGAGGTTTCAATGAGTCCCACTTCCAGAAAAAGAAAAGCCTCACTGTATCAATCCATTTGGAGATGGCATTTTTATGCAGGCATTATCTTTGCCCCATTCCTCATCATTCTCGCATTCAGCGGTTCCGTCTATCTATTCAAACCGCAAATCGAAGATTACATGTACAAGGATATGTTGAACGTCCAGAAAATTGGCGCCTACATGATGACCACCGATGACATCATTGCAAAAACGGAGCAGGCCTACCCCGGCACTTCAATCATTGCCGTCGAATTTTCCAATCATCCCGAAAAAACCGTTAAGCTTACAGCTTCTCGCGACGGTAAAAACGTCTTGATGTATGCTGACCCGTATTCCGGAAATTTATTGGGCATTCTCGACAGCGACAAAACATTTTCTGCGTTTTTCAAAAAAATGCACAGTGAGCTGGTCATTGGAGGCACTTGGGCCAATCGTCTGGTCGAGCTGGCTGCGTGCTGGGGAATCATTCTGGTCATAACCGGGCTTTATCTCTGGCGGCCTCGCAACCGTTCCCAAATTTGGGGAACGATATTACCCCGAATGAGCAAGCCGGGCAGTCGGCAGTTTTGGCGAGATCTCCATGCCGTTCCCGCCTTCTGGCTCTCGTTGTTTATTGTCATCCTCATCGCAACCGGCTTGCCATGGTCAGGCGTTGTCGGCAAGCAGATTGACCGGCTTGCGAATTCCACAAACTCCAATTATCCTCCGTATGCGTTAAGTTTTATGGCAAAACCTGAATCGGTCACCGTTGCTAAGGATATTGCGCAGGATGTCCCATGGGCTTCCGAAAATCTTCCTGTTCCGGCATCTGCTGCTGGCGGCTACATCCAGCTTACGGTTGAGGCGATTAAAGAGATAGCGGACAAGCAAGCCATCGCCCCTCCCTATACGATCTCGCTCCCCCTGGGAGAACAAGGCGTATATACAATCGCAACCTCCCATTCACGACCGGGAGACAATGCCACGCTTCATGTGGACCAATACAGCGGAGCTGTGTTGACAGACGTCCGCTTTGCCGATTACGGTTTAATGGCGAAGGGAATCACAATGGGCATCGCGCTGCATGAAGGGCGGCTATTCGGACTGCCCAATCAAATTCTCGGCTTGATAACTGCGCTGGGGGTTATTCTTATGGCTGTCAGCTCCTGCTTTATGTGGCGCAAACGGAAACCCGACGGCAAGCTTGGAGCGCCTGCACGGGCCAAAGACAAAAAAACAACAATCAGCGTGCTCGTCATCATGCTTGTTTTTGGAGCTTTTATGCCGCTTGTAGGGTTGTCTATCATTGCCATCATTTTACTCGATTGGCTTGCCATTCGCCATATCAAGCCACTGAAAGACTGGTTCTCGATTTGACGAATGAAGGAGGAATGTTTATGTTAAAATCGCGCGGGTTATGTGCGGTTATCGCACTATCATTTGCAGCTTTGCTGCTTGGCGCATGTACAGCCCAAACGGGGACAATTGACGAAAAAGGGCTGCGTCCCCATTTAAACGTAGATTTGCAAATTCCGGAAAAGCTGGAGCTGCATAAAACGAGCCAATTTCGCGTTGAAGTCCTGCAAGGAGGGAAACCTGCCGCAGTGGATGAGGTTATTTTCGAGCTATGGCCTGAAGAACAAGTCGATCAGTTAATTTCGCTGAAGGGAAACAAAATAGACGATGGGATCTATGGGGTGGATTACGAGATTCTGGAAAATGGACTTTATAGGTTGAAAAGCCGGATCACTGCTGGAGAGCTGGAAGTATTTCCTGCCAAGCGTTTTGCGGTGGGAGAAAAAGCGGTGTTGGAGCTGGCAGCGATTGAGGATCAAGAAGCTCTGGACAACCAAGGTTCTAATCAATCTACTGGCGGACATCATCATCATTAATCAAATAGGGGCTGTCCGAAAAGTCAAGCGGAAGTAATCATTATTCAGCAGAGAGGACCGGAGGAGAAAGGGTGTCTTGAGGGCGAGTTTTTTTGTCCGCTTTTATCCACTAAAAATGGGATCGAAATAAAGCGGACAAAAATGTTTGAGCTTCCAAGACACCCTTTTCCGGAAGGGACCGATTTTGCTGAATAATTATTGTCCATAACAGACTTTTCGGACAGCCCCTCACATTTGAAACTATCATTCCTGCGTCAAGCCCCAGAACATGCTTCTACAAATTCCGCTTAGCAAATGTTCCTTGATAAATGCACTTTATCAAATTCTCCTTAGCAAATGCTCCTTGCATAAAGCTTTGCAGCATTACTGGCCGGCCTGTTGAGCCGGCGTTTCTGTTTTCTTCATAACCCTCACCACTATGATACCAACAAGCAGCGCCCAGACAGGTGTCGCAATTCCAAACAATTGGATATGAAGCGCGGCTACGGCAAAGGTCGCAATTGCCGGTATGCGCATATTGCGATCTGCAACGATCGTTCTTAGCCCGGCCAGAAACAGCCCCAACAACGAATAACCCGTCATCATCGCTACAAAATCGGTCGGCAAAACTTGAATATAATCGATAACCCTCCAAGACACGATGCCAAAAGCAATCACAAGCAAGCTGGATACGACAGCAGCCTTATATCTCTTAGCTTCAGGACCAACCTCCTCGCTGCTGCACAAAGCGCTCATTAAACCTCCTACATTTGCCGTGCTTCCGCCGAATAAGCCGGCAACTAAGCTCGCGATGCCAGATGCCGCCAATGTTTTGTTGACGGGCGGACGGAACCCGTTGCCTTTGAGTGAAGCCAATGCCACGGCCAAGTCGTTGCTCAATATTAATACACACATAGGGAATGCAATACCGATGAAGCCTTCCCATGTGAATTGCGGACTTACGATCATCGGTGGTATAAATGCCGCATGAGGAATGGCTGGAAATACATAATCCAGGCTCAGTCCAGCCAACCCAAGCAGCAAAGCCCATAAAACTGGCGGCAGCCTTTTCAGAAATCGGGCAACAACAAAATAGCCTGCTCCCGCAAAAATCCCGGCATAAGGCAGCTGAATAGAAGCAGGTAAAATACCAAAGACATAAGACAGAAGAAGTCCAGCCAATAAAGCGTCAATAAGCGATTTTGGCAGAAATACCAGCGCTTTTGAAAAAATCCCCGTCAATCCGCATACCAATATGATTCCACCTGACATAATGAAAGCTCCGGTAAGCTGCGAAAAGGAAAATCCGGCGGCAGCCGTGCTCAGAAACGCCGCTGCGGTAATGGAGTGCGCACCGGCAAACGGTATTTTGTAGATTAAGGTCAACAACAGATTCAATAATCCCCCGATGACATAAACGGATGTGAACCAGGTAACAAGTTCAGCCATGGATAACCCGGCAGTCCCAGCAGCTTGAACAATCATGATTGCTCCGCCCGTGCAAGCCAGCAAAGCAGACAAAAAACCGGTCATGATTATTTTTCCATTCCACATTTCTTTCATCTCCTGCATCTTTCTACAACCCCACAACCACAAACGATACTATAAAAGCAAACAAACCGCCAGACTTTGTGTCCGAATTTTCGACCGGACTACGCCATGAAGCATTCAAAAAACAAGCGGCGCTCCAATTGGGAGCGCCGCTCGTTTCATTCCTTTATTGACTTAGCTGCATCCCATCTTCTCGGTACTAAAAACGGAACTTTTTAAAGCTTAAATTTTTCAATTTGCATCCGAAGCTTTTCTGCCATGTTGGCAAGCTCAGCAGAAGAAGATGCAACCTCCTCCATCGAAGCCATTTGCTCCTGTGCGGCTGCCGAAACATTTTGTGATTCGGCAGCCGTTTCGCTGGCGGAATCGGCAATGAGGCGAATGGAGTCAACTAAGCTGCCAGTGCCTGATACAATTTCCTCTGCCGCCTCCGAAACGCTTTTAATACTGTCCGCGACCTGTTCTACGGATGAACGGATATGCGTAAACAGCTCGTTAGCCGCTTCGCCTGCTTGTTTGCCCTGAGCTGCTTGCTCAACTGTCTGTTCAGATGCGTGAAGCGTACGTTTGATCTCCAACTGTATGCTCCCAATAAAGCCGGCGATTTGCTCCGCAGATACCATCGACTGTCCGGCGAGCTTCCGTATTTCATCAGCCACAACAGTGAAGCCACGACCAGACTCGCCAGCGCGCGATGCTTCAATTGCCGCATTCAAGGAAAGAATATTGGTCTGGCGGGCGATGTTGCTAATAATGCCCACAACCTCGTCAATTTGGGCTGATAAGCCGCTGAGGTTTTGAATGGTGCCGGACAAGTCGCGAATGCCTAGCTCCATTTCGTCCATTTTGCCCCCAAGTTTATTCATAGCGGCGGAGCCCTCAGTAGCCAAGGTAGTGGTTTCAGCGGCGATGACAGAAACATTTGAACTATGTGCTGCGACTCCGTTGATTTGCACCGCAATATGCTCAGCCACGCCGCTGCCGTCTTGTACGCTGGACGTTTGCCGCTCCGAGCTTTCGGCAACAACCATAATGGCCTCCGAGATGCTCTGCGATGCGTTCGCCCCTTGATCAGCGCCTGCCGCAAGTTGCTTTGCAGATTCGGTTAATTGCTGGGATAAGCCTGAAACTCCCTTCATTAACTGATGCATTTGATCGCCTGCCGCGTTAAAAGAATGGAGAGCCTCGCTAACATCATTTTTGCCTTTGGCCGAAATCCGATAAGTCAAATCGCCTTGAGCCAGCAAATTAATCCCGTGCGTTAACTGACGGATAGGATGTACGATTCGGACAGCAATCACAATGCTCAGTATCAACGCTGCCACAACAATGATAAGCCCTACGCTTATTATCAGCCTGAGCAAATCATTAACCGGTTTTAAAAACTCGCTCTCATGCACGTAGGTCGCAACGATCCAATCCAGGTCCGTTTTGGTCATGTAGGAAAGCTGATCTACGCCATCTTCTTGAAATTGAATGGCCTTGTAATTCCTCTGCAATGCTTCAGCAAATGCCTCATCCAATGCAGCATTCCCTAAATCAGCCATTTTTTTGTTCATAATAAAAGACTCGTCCGGATAATAAATAAACGTTCCATCCGCGGACATCATAAGCGCTCTTCCCGTCTCGCCTTGCTCAAAGCGGGCAATGTTTTCGACGACCTCGCTAATGGGATAACCTGCCGAGTAAAAGCCAACAGGCTTTCCGTCCTTCATGATCGGAGCACCGACTGCAACCCCAAGCTGATTATCCACTTTAGAAATAAGCGGACTCGAGACGTAAGCGCGTCCTGCCTGTATTTCTTTCATATAAGGACGCTCAGACAAATCAAAAACCGTGCCGTTGGAATCTATTGCATGCTTGCCCGTCATATCAGGCGAATACAAAATGGTTGTAAATTCAGGATGAAGGCTTTGCGACCTCTCGATAAGTTCGATGTGCTTTTGTTTGTCATCGCCAAGCTCTGCTCCCTGCTCCGCGAGCATTTTAACAATGGTCTGCTCTTCTTTCATTCTGATATCGACTTCTTTTGCAAGCAGCCTCGTATGCAGCTCCATTTGCATCTCCGATTGACTTCTCACATCATCAGCTGTAGGAATGTAAAACGTAACCGAGAGAACCGAAACACAGACAATGATGTTGAGCAGAGTAGATAACACGATTCGTCCCGCTGTTTGACGAAGGGAAGTAAATGTTAGTAAAGCCCGAACAATGCGGTAATTTTTGAAAGCCATGAGCTATCCCCTTCATTAAAAAATATTTATTTCACAGTACTATATCGGTATAAGCGTATGTCTTTTTAACCAGTTCGATAATTATTCGACAAATTCTTGTTCACATTTTTGGTACAAAAGTCTTAAAAATAGATGAATACGACGACCGATACACCTTTAAAAACGGGATTGATGTGAGAATCACGCTGGACAAGCACGTTTTTGCTCTGTCGCGCAGCTATATGTTGCACGGAAGCAAAGGCCCTCGGCTCCGGATCGATCATGTATCGGACCTTGAATTTTATTTGATCCTGTAAAAAAGCGATGCCGATTCTCTACCACGTGCCCGGGAAGTTAAAACCTCCAAAGAGGACATGTCCGTTTTTCCTATGCCAGGCTTCGTGCCGGAATTTCCTGCGGTGCTTCACCAGCACGCGGGAGAAATGTATCATGCATGGAGGCATGGCAGCGAATTATCCCTCTTCAAAACAAAACCGTTTTCTATCATTTTATGCACGAAATTCTGCGTCAATTGGAAATATTGCCGGAGCTTAACCCGGATCATATCTTTATGACCGCCGGCACATTAACCCTAAAACTAAATCAGCGACAGTTTGGGACAACCTTTTGCCCCGAACTGCCGCTGTTTGGTTTCTTTAAAATAGTGAGCTATATCAGTTTACAAAAGTAATGTCCAGAATTTACACAGGGAAAATATATGGTCGGTAAGGTTATGAAGATAGAAGTAAAATATGGATTTTAAGGAAAAAGGAGTGCCAATGAAAACTGCCATTCGCCGTCCCTGGTTTTTGGCTCTTGTCTTTTTTACGCTTTCCCTAGGCCTTTATTACGCGATGCTGGTTATTAACGGTATTTTCTACCTGGGCATTATGGACTTAGGCTGGTTGATTTATTTGTGCATGCTTCCGTTTATGTTGGCGCTTGCGGTTATTCGGCGCATTAATTACGACGAGGAGTTTACCAAATTCAGAGTGATAGCTCTCATCGTGCTCCTTAGCCTGCCGCTTACCGGCACCACGATTACGTTGGCCAACTTACCGACATATACGGTTAACCAAGCGGTCTGCAAAATTGAAGAATCGTCCGCCTTCGAGAATGTCCGGTCCGAAAGAGTAGTTCTCCCGTTTCACCCCAAGGCTGATCCATTTATCACAAAAGGATATGTTTTCTACGCAACGCAAGATTCTGAAATGGTCGAGATTTTTTTTCATCCCAGTTCGGGTGAGTTTCATGTGATAGTGTTATGCCCGCAATGCTGGTAGCAGATTTATATCGGATTAAGTGGCGCAATGCCTTTATGTATAAATAAACGCCTCAACATCCTTCAACTTGTCCTCGTCTAATTGTCCCGCATTATCAAAATAAAGAATGGATGAGTCTGGAATGTTCCATTTCACGTCACGCCGAACAAGACCTTGGCTAAATTGCTCCCAGTTATCCAACTTCCACACATCCAGCACCGAACCTCTTTGCTGGATACGCTCCCGGTAAAGACGCTCATTCGACAAGCTGACGAAAATCGCCTTAACGTCTACCTCCCCCAAGGTAGCGCCGATTAACAAAAGCTCCTTATCCAGCCAATGGGCCTCTTCGATCTCCCTTGTAAAGGGTCCAATTACATAAACATCTGTTCCAAGCTCTATATTTTCCAAAGCGGCATCCATTGTAATTCGGTAACCAACATCACGGCAATGCAACTTGTACATGGAGGAGTCGCGGTCGTTTGGATCTAGCCCCATAGAAGTCATAATGACTTCGGCTGCCGGCCTAGCAAACGTATCCATATCGAATAATGCGGCATGACTACGTCTCGCAAGCGCCTTAGCAAGTGTCGTTTTACCCGCTCCTGCGGCTCCGAGGAAAAAAACAAGCTTACACATGATTATCATCGACCTCATTCTGCAAAAATGAAACACATGTCTACTTTCAAATTGAAATTCGTCCATCCTTAACCTAGTAGGCCATTTTGCAATAAACCAGATGATCCGTCCACTCGTCATTTTCATAAATAAAGCCCTTGCGAACACATTCCAATTCCATGCCGGCGCTTTGAGCCAAACTCTCTGAAGGTGCATTATCCAGATTGATATGCGCCTCTATGCGGTGATAATTCAACCCCGTAAATGCAAGCTGAAGAGCCCCTTCTACGGCTTCTTTGCCGTATCCGTTTCTCCAATGCTGATTATGAATGGTATACCCGATTCGCCCCCATTGGAACTCGTCTCTCGCCAAGGTTGAAAAATCAATCGTTCCAAGAAGCGTGCCCACTTCTTTCCGGAACACGCCAAAGATGTAAGCCGAGTCCTGTAGCGCCAGCTTCTGATGCCGTTCGACAAGCTGCCGAAACCACTCCTCCGTACATTCGCTCATATCTAATTTCCCTTTATCGTGGCGATATTGGGATGGCAAGCGATTTTCAAATTCGGTTAGCCAGTTTATATAGTCGGCATTGGTTAACGGTCTGATGATTAACCGCTTGGTCTCCGCTGTCAGCTCAAATTTATTTTCATTCAACTTCAATGTCATAGATCCGCAGCCTTCTTCCTATTTTACACTTTGAAAAAGATTCCTTCTGCACCGCACTCAATGTTCAGCCTGTTATCCCTTATAATCCATTCATCGCTTTTTTCAACAAAAAAATGATAACTGCCGATCGTTTTAATGACTGCGGGATCAATTGGTTCCGCACTAACGTTAATGCCGACTGAAAACGCATCGGCCCCGCCTCCCGAATATTTTGCATAAATCCGGACATATTGGCCGTCTTTTAAACCCCATTCCTGCTGGAAACTGCGGATTGCTTCATCGGATACATGAAATGTCATTTTGATCTTCTCCCTTATACTTACGATCAAACGATGTTTTTTCTATACGCCAACCATTTTCATATTGCTGCTATGACCAGGAGACAGTTTGGCATTGGGATCAATATAAACCTTGGCATTGTTGACCGCTGTTGGCGCCTCGCCAAATCCGACGGCTATCAGTTTTAATTTACCGGGATAAGTGGTTATATCGCCCGCGGCAAAAATACCCGGGATATTGGTCGACATTGTCGTATCCACAACTATCGAACCTTGCTGTATTTCCAGTCCCCATTCCGCGACCGGTCCTAAAGAAGAAACAAAACCATAGTTGACAATTAAGGCATCGCACGGGATCTGCCGTTCTTCACCGCTTTTATTCCCCCGGATCGTTAGCGTTTCAACACCATTGTCGCCGCTAATCGCCGTAACATCACATGACGTTACCACATTCACAGTAGACTTCATGAGTTGGTCCACACTATGTTCGTGAGCCCTGAATTTGTCTCGACGATGAATAAGGGTCACCGATTTTGCGATCCCCTCCAGCATAAGCGACCAGTCGACTGCAGAATCGCCGCCCCCCAGCACAACAACATCCTTTTCTTTAAAGCCCATTAATTCCCCGATAAAATAATGAATGCCTCTTCCCGCATAGGAGGCCGCTTCAGGCAAATCCAGCTTTCTTGGTTCAAACGCGCCAACCCCGCCCGCAATGATGACCGCTCGTCCGAGATAAACGCCTTTATCCGTAATAATTCGGAAAAGCCGTTCTTCCTCCTTGATGACCTCAATCACTTTTTCTTCCAATCGGACGCCTATCGGGAATGCTTTCATTTGTTGCTCCAGCCGTTCGACAAGCTCTTTAGCTGTTACTTTTGGGAAACCGGCTACGTCATAAATGTACTTCTCTGGATATAAAGCCGCCAGTTGCCCGCCTAACTGGGGCATGCTGTCAATGATCATGGAGCTAGCTTGGCGCATGCCGGCATAAAATCCGGCAAACATACCGGCCGGTCCTCCCCCGATGATGATCATATCTACGATTTCATTTGACTGTGATGTATTCATTCCCATGCTCCTTAGCACTTTTTCGCATTTCCACGATAGGTCGCTGTCCGAAAGCTTGCGCCGCAGCCGCAGCTTGCCTTTACGTTGGGGTTTTCCATCGTGAAGCCCCCTGTCATTCCTTGAGCCTTATAATGTATTTCCAGCCCCTCAAGAAACGCCATGCTTCTGGCATCCACCATCAGCCTGAACCCTTGCTTCTCAAAAACCAAATCGTCTTCACTTTGAGCATCATCAAACTTCAAGTCGTAGGATAAACCGCTGCAGCCTCCATCAACAACGCCTACGCGAAGAAACAAGGCGTCATTTTGATGGCCTTCAAGCATTTCTTTAATTTGGGCAGATGCAAAATCACTGATCTCTATCATATCGCTACCTCATCTCTATTTTATGAAGTCATATAGTATACATATTAGTTTATAATGTATGCTTTTAATATAGACTCAACTCATTCCAGAAGTCAATAAGTGCGTAGAAAATTAAAATATCGGCTATATGTTAGACAAAAAACCCTTCTCATAGAGAAGGGCTTTTGCAAAATTTATTTTTTGGGGCGTATCCGATAAACGCATTTTTTACCCTGTGATGCCAAACACTCTGTTCGCTCAACTTGTGCATCCAGCACCGATTCAAATAACCGCAGTTCACAGGTGCACGCATGTTTGTAGTTGCTGGCAACCTGGTAAATCGGGCAGTTGTATTCCGTCAGCTCGAAGACGCCGTCGCTTTCTTTTTCCCATGTCGCCATATATCCATTGCTGGTTTGAACATCGGCCAATGCTGCGACCTTTTGCTCCAAATCTTTGCCCTCCATTTGCTGTTGAAGGCGTTTATGCAGCGATTTTTGCCTCAGGTCAAACAAATGATTGACTACCTCAACTCCCGATTCGCCTTCAAGCTCGGACAAAAGCTCCAAAGCAACCGTATGGTACTTTTTCGGAAAAAAATCTTCCGCGTTTTCGGTCAGCCGATAAACGGCCATAGGTCGTCCCATAGGCTGCCTTACCGTTGTATATTGAATTAATTCTTCATTTTCAAGAACAGAAAGATGTCTGCGGACAGCCATTCCCGTAATGCCCAAATGATCGGTTATGGCCTTTGCGCTCATTTCCCCATTTGTTTTAAGCATTTGCATCATTCGTTCGCGCGTAGACATATCAAAGCTATCTCTCAATATAAGCTCACCTCCGGTCAAGACACCGTATGAAACATACTCCAAAGGATTGTTCAATCATACAAGTTATGATGTCCTGATCTAGGTAGTATAGTATAGTTTGCCGACTTTGCATAGATATTAAATATATTATACATTTATGTTGTCTAAGTAGCCGATTTGGTCTAGAATTCAAAGTGTAAACAACAATAACCAAACTTTGGAGGTAATCATATGACTCATAAATTGCCGGATCTGCCTTATTCCCATGATGCTTTGGAGCCGCATATCGACAAGGAAACAATGACAATCCACCATGGAAGACATCATAATACTTACATCACAAATCTGAACGCCGCGCTTGAAAAATATCCCCATCTTTACGACACGCCGGTCGAGCAGTTGATCAGCGATCTGGGAAGCCTGCCGGAGGACATTCAAACAGCAGTCAGAAATAACGGCGGCGGCCATGCCAACCATGCGCTTTTCTGGAAACAGCTTAGCCCTCAAGGCGGAGGCGAACCGGTTGGCGCCCTGAAGGAAGCAATCGCCAAAGAACTGGATGGCTTCGCTAATTTCAAGGAACAGTTTGCAAAAGCGGCCGCGACCCGTTTCGGCAGCGGTTGGGCATGGCTGGCGCTGGACCTGCAAGGCAAGCTGAACGTATTGAGCACGCCGAATCAGGATAGCCCGCTAATGGAAGGCAAAACGCCGATCCTCGGACTGGATGTCTGGGAGCATGCTTATTACTTGAACTACCAGAACAAACGCCCCGACTACATCGCCGCCTTCTGGAACATTGTGGACTGGAACGTTGCGAACGAGCGTTACCTGGCAGCAAAAAAGGGCTAACAAGGCTATCTACCGTTTCATAGACTCCATGTATAGCTCCTAATGATTTGAACATTGGAGCCAATTATTTTCATATAATTATAGAAACTAAAAAAACGGTCCATGTCTGATTTCCAGAAGACAAGGACCGTTTTCCGTTAAGTCTCATGACATGTAGATTCATTACAGGTAGTTTCATTAATTTTGGTTTATGACATTTGGTTCATCCCTATTACTTACTCTTCAAAACCAACTCTTGCACGGCAACCGCATGAATGCTGCCCAATTCCGCGATTAGTTCCTTTGCATTTTCGCTCCAGCCCGCCATCGTTGTATGACTGTTGACGCTGCTCCCTTTGCGGATGGGCGAAATATACAGATACATTCCCTTCTCTGCTACTTGATCGCGAACAGAACTTAATCCAATCTCCCACATGTTGCCGTTGCTGAAATTATCGTGGATCAGCTCCCCGTCGATAAATGCGTATCCGACATCGCCGCTGTACTGAATATTCAGCAATACCTCTTTGGCTCCTTGAAAGGCATCTGACGGAACGGTCAAAACCGCCTTATCGTCTTTTATTCTTTCGATTCCTAATTGGATATTTTTGCTCGGCAAGCGGAACCGGTAAACCGTGTACAGCCCCTCCTGCTTGCGTTCAATCAGTTCTCCTCCTGCAATGGTTTCCAGCCGGTCAAAATCCGGGAACACCTTTAACGTCACTTCTTCCTTGCCCGTTATCTCCACTTTAATCTTTTCGCCGTTAATCAACAAGTTCCCGTCGGTCAGCACAACTCGCTCTGCTCCGCCAATCGATTCCTTCCAGAAGCGGACGCTTTCTTCGTCGGTTAACGTAACGACATGCACGGATTTTCCAGTTGCAGAATGTACCGTAAACATTGAGCTTTCGCCAACTGCCGGAGTAACAACCGTCAAGCTTTCAATATCGGCAGTTAACGCTTTCTCGGATTTTATGGCCTCAAACGTACCCTTGCAGAAGACGTATTCCGTCGGCATTCCTTTTGGCGCAGCGAAAAAATAATAGCTTTCTCCCCCATGCTCCAACCGAGTAACGAGCTGCGCCATGGCGCTTTGAAGCTTAACGCCATCCATGTCAAAGCGATACGGAAGCATGCAATAACCATCCTTACCCAATCGGAGCGGACCTTCGAACGGGAATGAAATGTCTCCATCATTCGTTTCAACGGTTACTCCGCCCTCCACCTCCAGTTCGCGAGTATCGGCATGATCCTGATAATTATTAAGGAACAACAGGCCCGCCCCCCGGGATGCTCTTACGGCATAACGCAGCGTCTCTGTATCTGTCGGTTCCATGGCAGAGGTGTCTCCCGGCAAAATCGTTTTGGTGCGGCTTAACCAATCTTCAAACGTCCGGAAAAAATAATGCTGGAGCCGCGTCCGGTGATAGGACTCCCGCGTTTGTCCGAATTCTCCGATGCACGCGTTAAAATCATAGGAGATTTTGGGCGTCGCCAGGTCGTTCAGGAATAAATCCCGCTTGCCGTTTGGGTTTGAGCCGCCATGGTACATGTAATAACCAATCAGATTGCAGCCTTCCGCAACCTTCATCAGAGTCATTGCCGGAACACTGTTATAAGGAAAATCGAAGCGGTATTTGTAGAACGGCGTCATGCCTCCCCCCATCTCGCAGCATGCGTAAGGATAATCCTCAGGTGTATAACGCGGTTCAAAGTTATAGCTGGAAGGAATGTCGTTATTATGTTTGTCCCTGAAAATGTATTCCGGCGTTGCGGGATGTTCCCCAATTCCGGCAAAACGATCAACCTCATAATAAATCCATGGCCAATGTGAATACCCGCCCCACAGAGTGAGCATTTCCTCTTCCGGCGTATTGGCTCCGCCCCAGCCCGTGCATGTATAAATAGGTGTATCAAGCCCGGCCTGTATCGCCATCTCTTTGAGCTTTAGCATGTGGGCGTTGCCGTCCAGCCCTTGCGTCATCCACTCGTTGCTGATGCCTGTCGTCATAGCCCACTGCGCCGCCGAATGGCCATGCTCGTTCTCGATTTGAGTGCCGATAACCGGGCCGCCCTGCTTGTACAGGAGTCCCTGCACCTGCTTGTTGATTTGCTCATAAAACGCCCGTACATAAACCAGGTAAGCTTCGTCGTTGGAACGGACGTCAAACGGCCGTCCGTACAACCAATCCGGCAATCCGCCATTGCGCATTTCCCCATGTCCAAACGGCCCGATCCGGATAATGACTTCAAGACCCAGCTTACCGCACAGCTCAATAAAGCGGCGCAAATCCCGTCTGCCCTCCCAGTCAAAAATGCCTTGTATCTCTTCATGAACGTTCCAAAAAATATAGGTGCACACGATCGTGATGCCGCCCATTTTTATTTTGGTCAGCTCATCCTCCCATTGATCCTCATTATATCTGCAGTAGTGGAATTCGCCGCAAATTCCAAAATGAGGGCTGCCGTTTCTCTCCATATAATAATTCGTAAAGCTGATGACGTCTCCATTTGGATTGGCGCCCGTCAAATACCCCGGCTTTGGTACGATGCGTTTTATATCGTCTTTTGCATCAATCCTGTGTTGTCCCATTGCAATTCTCCTTCCAAAATTCATATAAACTACCGAAAAAGGATAAAGCGCCTGCGGCACACCTGACGGCAATCAGGGTACCACTGGCGCTTATTTGTCAGGCGTATGTGGCAGGTTTAGCTTTTGCTGTCGAGGAAGGCTTTAGCTTGCGCTTCGACTTCCGTTTTCACTTTGTCGATGCCTGCTGCTTTCAGCTTATCGTTCAATGTAACAAAGGCTGCGTCAACATCCTTAACCGCGCCGATTGCAATCGGCAGGAAATATTGGGACGAGACGTTTTTCAGGTTGGCAATTTCCGACTTTACATTCTCCGAGTTAAAGGAGAAGCCCAGATACGTCGGCGGGCTCAAATAATCTTTGATTTTGCCGTTTAATTCAATGTAGGAATCCGTCCATGCCGCGTTTGGCTTGAAGAAATCCTTGTTGACGAACCAGAAGCCTGCCGCATCCGGCGGATACGTGTTTGTTTCCGCTGTTACGCCTTCCGGCAGGGTAATTTTGTCGTCTGCGGTAATAGCGTAGTTTTTGCCTTCGATGCCATAATACGTCAAGTACACATAAGCTTCGTCCTGCATGATCAGATCAAGCGCCTGCAGCGCTCTTTCAGGATTATCCGAATTAGTGGCGATGGCTACGCCATTGTTCAGCCAGCTGCTGGAAGGCGCTTTGCCCGTTGGAGACAATACCGGCATCACATAAGTTTCGATACCTTTGTCCTGGCAAGAAGCCAGCGTTGCCTGGATATCAATGGAGTTGCCAAACGCTACAGCGGATTTGCTTTCGCAGAAGCTGTCTTTGGAACGAACCTTGTTGGAATACGGATTCTTGTTGATGTAGCCGGCGTCATACCATTTCTTCATCGTGTCCGCCGCATATTTGAAAGCGCCTTGAACCGGCTCGTCCGTCAAGCCCAGCACCGCTCCTGCGGGATCTTCGTTGTCCGTGAAAATGCCGACGGAGGAAGGATCGCCCGAGTCCATCGGAGCGCCCGGATAAGCAAATTTTTCGGATACCAGCGCGCCAAACGGCGTCGGCAAATCATATTGCGAATCCAGGTTCATCGGAATCATGTCGGGGAAGTCTTGTTTGGCCGTTGCGAAATAAGCGTCAAGCTCAGAGATTTGGGTAGGATTGCTCAATCCCGCTTTGTCCAAAATATCTTTGCGCAATACGATTACATTGACCTTGCGGTCCGGCGTTGTTGTTGGAATCATGAATTGCTTGCCGTTAACTTGAGCGGCAGCGTATGCTGCAGGATCCTGCTTTTCGTAATATTTCGGCATGTTCGTTTTGATCATGTCTTCATTCAGTTCCAGGAATGAACCTTTGTTGGACTCCGACACATAGAAGTTCCAATCTGCGGTGAACACAAAGTCTACGTCTTCGCCGGAAGCGAGAATCAACGGATATTTGGAGGCTACGTCGCCCCATCCGATATAGTTGAGTTCCAGCGTAGCGTTAATGTCCTTTTTGAGCTTTTCATTCAAAGCGGTTATGACATCGGGCATGCCCTTAGGCGCTTCGCCCAGCAAATAGCCAACAAGCTTAACTTCCTTGGAATTGTCCGGACCAGACGCACCTTCGCCGTTCGCGTTTGATGGAGCGTTTGTAGCCGGATTGTTGCCATTGTTCGAACCGCCGTTGCCGCTGCATGCGGCAAGCACCATGGCGAATATCAAAACCAATAAAAGTGAATAACTTCCCTTTTTCAAACCTTTCATCCAACTGCCTCCCTTTTTTTGTGTAGACGATTTTTTTATATATAAACCCCGGAATGAACCGGAACCTATATCGCATTGAAGCCGGCTTAACCTTTAACCGCGCCGATTGTAATGCCGCTGACGAAATATTTTTGCACGAATGGGAAAATCGCAACGATCGGACCTGTGGCAATGACGGTCATCGCCAGCTTAAACGTCTCCTTCGGCGTATCCATGCTGGAAACGTGCTGCGCCATCGCCGCGGACAAATTGATGGCCGACAACATTTTGTAGAGCAGGTATTGAAGCGGAATGAGATGGTCCTTGTTCGTGAACATCATCGCGGTCCACCAATCATTCCAGTAAGCCAGCGCGGTGAAAACACCGATGGAAGCCAGCGCTGGTTTGGTCAACGGCAGCACCATCTGCAGGAAAATCCGCAAATCGCCTGCCCCGTCTATTTTGGCCGATTCAATAAGCGGCTCCGGGACAGATCCCCGAATAAAGCTTCGCAGAATCAGGATGTACATCACGTTAAACATCGGCGCCAATATGAGCACAAGGTACGTATTGGACAACCCCAGATTGCGGCTTACCCAGATGTAATACGGCGCCAGGCCGCCGCTGAACAGCGTTGTGAAGAACAGGAAAAACGATAACGCGTTGCGGTATTTAAGCTCCTTGCGGCACAGCACGTATGCGGCCATCGTGGAGATGAAGAGCGAGATAATCGTACCTACCACCGTAACGATGATAGAAACCTTGTAGCCGGACAATACATCCTCCGGATAGCGGAAAATGTAAAGAAACGCTTCCAGCGAAATATCGCGGGGATAAAACCAGTAACCATCCTTCAACACCGAGCTTTCCGAGGAAAAAGCCCCCGCGATCAGCACGATAAAAGGCAGCACGCAGACTAGCGAAATAACGATGACGATCAGATATGAGATAGCCGTATACATCGGCGAAGAATTCAACTTTTTATTGGCTGTTTGGCCGCTCAAAACAATCACCTGCTCCTATGATTTTTCTAAAACAACGCTTGGTCTCTGTCGTAGCGGCGAACCAGCCAGTTGGCCGTCAAAATAATGATCAGCGTCAGCACGGACTGGTAGAAACCAACCGAAGATGCCATGCCGAAATCCGCCGTTCCCATAAGGGATCGGAACGCCAGCGTATCGATAATATCCGTTGCATCCATAAGCAAGCCGTTGTTGCCGATCAGCTGGTAGAACATGTCGAACTCCCCGCGCATGATTCTTCCAAGACCCAGCAGCAGCAAAATAATCATGGTTGGTTTAAGCAGCGGCAATGTTATTTTTGTAATCTTCTGAAATCGGGTGGCACCGTCAATGGTTGCAGCCTCATAAATTTCCTGGTCGATGCCAACGATGGCGGCCAGGTAGAGAACGCTGCCGTATCCGACCCACTTCCATACGTACAGGAAGGGTAGAATGAGATACCAATACCATGCCGTCGAATAAATATCGAGCGCTTGCATCTGGAAAAATCCAAGGATCCGGTTAATGATGCCGTATTCATAATTAAGGAAGTTGTAGACAAATGCCGATACGGTAACCCAGGAAATGAAATACGGCAGAAACATTAAGGTCTGGGACAGCTTCTTGAACCACTTTTTCTGAATTTCCGAGATCACTATAGCGGCTACAATCGAAAAGACGGTATAACACGTTAAGAAAATAACGTTGTATACGATCGTATTGCGAGTAACGAGCCATGCTTTTCCTGACTGAAAAAAGTAGCTGAAATTATCAAATCCAACCCACGGGCTTGCGAATATGCCTCCCTTGACCGTATAGGATTGGAACGCCATTACAATTCCCGCCATGGGGATATAAGCAAAAATAATGAAATAAATAGCGATTGGGGCGAACATCAGATACAATACCCAGTTGCTCCTCATGTCGCTGAAAAGATTGCCCCTTTTCCCGATTCTCAAACGTTTTTCCTTTGCTGCGGCTTTTGCTCCGATGACCGCCTGTGCTTTTGCGCTAATTGTAATCACCTTCCGTCTCGTTTCTCTTCTGTCTCTCTCCTCTTTAATTGTAGCGATGAGCCGATAGACGGAGTACGGAGCAAACCTACGTTTACCTTTGAAAACTTATGATCGGAAGTAAATCGGCGCGCGGATTGTGAGATGCAACGGAGCGTGCGCAACGCGCAGCGGGGAGTTGGTGGCGCTGGCGGCGGGGAATGCGACAACGAGCGTAAGACCAATTTGGCAGTTCGGGCGGCGGGGAATGCGACAACGAGTGTAAGACCAATTTGGCGGTACGGGCGGCGGGGAATGCGACTACAAGCGTAAGACCAATTTGGCAGTTCGGGCGGCGGGGAATGCGACAACGAGCGTAAGACCAATTTGGCAGTACGGGCGGCGGGGAATGCGACTACAAGCGTAAGACCAATTTGGCGGTACGGGCGGCGGGGAGTGCGACTACAAGCGTAAGACCAATTTGGCAGTTTGGGCGGCGGGGAATGCGACAACGAGTGTAAGACCAATTTGGCGGTACGGGCGGCGGGGAGTGCGACTACAAGCGTAAGACCAATTTGGCAGTTCGGGCGGCGGGGAATGCGACAACGAGCGTAAGACCAATTTGGCAGTACGGGCGGCGGGGAATGCGACTACGAGCGTAAGACCAATTTGGCAGTTTGGGCGGCGGGGAATGCGACAACGAGTGTAGAGCGGCTTTGCCTACAGTAACTATAGTTACTCCAACGGATAGGTCATCTTGGGGTCAAGGTTCAGTCAGAATTACTCCGGTACGTAACAGATCCGATGAACAGTCTCTGCATGTTAGAGATTAGCAGCGATGCAAAAATCTAATGGTCAAAAGTGTCCATTAGATTTGATTTTGGAGCTTTTTTTATTTGTAACGGTCATACGCGTCCATTACAACCATAATAATTGCATATTCATCCCACTTTTGGGTTCTAACGGACGAATTTGTCCGTTAAAATTCGAAAAAGTCGAATTTTCGCTTCTAACGGACACTTTTGACCATTAGCGTTTGACGACTTCAGGCGGTTTGAAGGGAGACAGTAAAAAAAGAAGCTCCACCAGCCGAATTTATTGAGACCGGTTGAACTTCTTACTGTTACTTCATATCTGTTGTTCCTAGTGTTGCCTCTTGCTACTGTCTATCATTATTGTTCTCTATTCCTGCCTCTTGCTACTGTCTATCATTATTGTTCTCTATTCCTGCTTCTTGCTACTGTCTATCATTATTGTTCTCTATTCCTGCCTCTTGCTACTGTCTATCATTATTGTTCTCTATTCCTGCCTCTTGCTACTGTCTATCATTATTGTTCTCTTTCCTGCTTCTTGCTACTGTCCATCATTATTGTTCTCTATTCCTGCTTCTTGCTACTGTCTATCATTATTGTTCTCTATTCCTGCCTCTTGCTACTGTCTATCATTATTGTTCTCTATTCCTGCTTCTTGTTACTGTCCAGCATTATCATTAGTCATTTCCGCTCCACCGCTCCATATGCCGTTCTGCCTTTTTGTAACCCCTCCCTGCTCCTCATTGCGGTTCCTCAATCACCGCTCCTTATTGGTCAGGAAGATTTCCGCCTGTTCCACCACCTCTGCTTTAACCCGATCGATGCCGGCGGCTTTCAGCTTGGCTGCAAGAACTTCAAATGCCTTGTCCACATCGTCCACCGCTCCAAAATAAATCGGCTGCGCATATTGCGTAGACACGTTTTTGATATTGGCGATTTCGGTCTTGACGTTACTGGAATTAAACAAAAACCCTTGATACGTGGTCGGAATCAAATACCCGTCGATTTTTTCCCTCACGGTTTTGTACGCGTCGCTCCAGGTCGTCATGGGTCTGAAGAAGTCTTTATTGACGAACCAGAATCCCGCCGCATCCGGCGGATAGGCATTATTCTCCGGCGTCACGCCTTCCGGCAATCCAATCTCGCCGTCTTCCGTCAAGACGTAATGTTTGCCTTCTACGCCAAAATAGGTCAAATAAACATAGGAAGGCTCCTGCATAATGAGATCAAGCGCCGCCATTGCCCGCTCCGGATGTTTGGCATGCGCGCCGATGGCTACTCCATTGTTCAGCCAGCTGGCTTCCGCCGTAAGACCGGAAGGAAACAACATCGGAAATGGATAAACATCAACCCCCATTTCCTCACACAGCGCAAATGTGGACAACATATCGTTGGAATTGCCAAACGCCACCCCCGATTTGCCTTCGCAAAACGTATCCTTCGAACGTTCCTTATTGGCAAACGGATTGCGATTGATGTACCCTTTGTTGTACCAGTCTTTCATTACACCGGCGGCATACTTCTGGACGCCAAGCATCGGCTCCTCCACCATAGACCACAATTCCCCGGAGGGATCGGCAAGATCGCTTATAATGCCCTGCGCAAGCGGCTCACCGGAATCCAGAGGGGCCCCTGGCCAGGCAATTTTTTCGTTCAGTAAATATTGGTATGGCGTTGACAGGTCGAATTGCGAATCCAGATTAAGCGGAATCATGCCGGGATAGTTTTCCTTAACCTCGGCCAGATAAGGCTCGATTTCGGAAAATTTTCCGATCCCCTGCAAACCTGCTCCCTTCATAACATCCTTGCGGAACAAGGCGACATTGACCTTGCGGTCCGGCGAGGAAGTAGGAATCATGTATAACTGTCCGTTCACCATGGATGCATTCCATGCTTCTTGCGGCACTTTGGCCATATGTCTGGGCATATAGCGAGTCAACATTTCCTTGTTAAGCGGCAGAAAGGCTCCCCTCACGGCTTCAGCCACATAAAAATTCCAATCAGCGGCGAATATAAAGTCGATCTGCTCCCCCGATTCCAACACAAGCGGGTAACGGGAAGCCAGGTCGCCCCAGCCGATATAATTAATCTCTAACGTCGCGTTAATGTCCTCTTTCAGCTTGCTGTTCAGCTCTTTCAGCATCTCGGGCATTCCCTTTGGCGCTTCACCGATTAAATACCCTACAAGCTTGACCTCCTGTTCAAATCCCGGTATCGCTTCGCCGGAGGTTCCATGGGATGAACCCGGCTCCTGCACGCCGCTTTCTTTGGCGCAGCTGCTCAAAACAACTGTCGTTATCAAAATAATCAGACCGATCCATCTGGCTCGTCCCCTGCCCATCATGGCAACCCTCCTCTACGACAGCGCCCGTTCCACGCCGGTTAGTTGCTCCGGTACGCGCAGCATGACGCGAGTTCCTTCCCCCAGCTTGCTTTCGAACACCATTCCGTACATGGGTCCATATGACAGCTTCAGCCTCTCTTCGATGTTGCGCACCCCGTAACCGCCGCCATTGCTTTTTCCGCTGTATCCCGTGAAGATGGCCGCAAGGCTTGTTTCGTCCATGCCTACGCCGTCATCCTTCACCTCGATGACCATATCGCCCCTGTCTTCCCAAGCCGAGATGACAACGATACCTTTCTCGCTGTCCTTCTCCATAATTCCGTGAAGGATGGCGTTTTCAACGAGGGGCTGGAGCAGTATTTTGGGCAGTTCGCGGTCATGGAGCTCTCTGGGCACTTCCGTGATGAGCTGAATGCCATCGCCAAACCGCATATTCTGAATCCGTACATAGGCCTCGATGTGCTGCAGCTCATTCTTTAGTGTGACGTATTCCTTGCCATTGGACAAGCTCAGCTTGTAAAAAACGGCAAGTTCGTCCACCACCCGCTTAATATCGTTCGAGCCCGACTCGATCGCCATTACGTTGATCAAATCCAGCGTATTATAGAGGAAATGCGGATTAATTTGAGCCTGAAGCGCCTTAAGCTCCTTGTTTTTAAGCTCCCGGCCCAGCGTATACGTTTCATTCATGAGATTGGACATGTTTTGAACCATGACGTTAAAATTGTGCGTGAGCTCTCCGATTTCATCTTCGTTTGCCGACAATGGCGCAACCTGGAACTTGCCGTTTTTCACTTTGCGCACATGCAGGATCAAACCGCGAATTCGTTTTGTAGCGGAGCCCGCCACATAAAACGACAGAGGAAGCGTCAACGGCACTACGAGCAAAAAGATGGAAATAATGCGGTTGCGCGCTTTTGTGCTTGATTCCAGAATATCGGAATACGGCACGATCAGCGCCAGCAGCATCGGCGTATTGGGCACCGGTTGAACGCCAAGCAGATGGCGCTTGCCGTCCAGCGTATAGTTGTCGTCAAAAAAAACCGAGCCGCTTGAAGCGGTCGTTTGGAGGATCGCCACATCCTGGATTGACGGAACTGCCTCCTGCTCCGTATCCGCCTGGCCCAACAGCTGCCCCTGTTCGTTGTACAAGAAGGCGGAGGCGTTTGGCGTGACGATGGAGTGATCCAGCACGGAGTCCATTGCCGACGCATTCAATCTCGCGCGGATGATGCCGTCAAACTGTTTAATATTATGGGCATTGGGCACTTTGCGCAGGATGGTCAGTTCCTTGCCTGCTGCTTCTCCGTCAATGACCGATGAGGGCATCCAGGCGAATGCCGCGCTGGAGGCCTCAAAGCTTTTGTACCATGCCTCCGATTCATACCGGTCCATCCGAAGAAAGTCGTTGTTTTCTGTCGCTTCGGCCAGACCGTGCCTCATCAGCACCTGTATGGAATCAATTTCGTCATTATACCGAAATTGATTGATGAGCCGGGAAAGCTGCAACGCCTCCATATGCCAAACGTTTACGTCCTCGTATTGGCTGGATTCCGATGACACATGAGTTTGCACGAATGAATTAAACGCAATAAAGTTTAATACTTCCGTAATCGCCTGGGATTTATATTCCAGATACGACTTCGTTTCGCCCAGGATCTTTTGCGAGGAATAGATGGCAGCTTCCGCGCTTTCCTTCTGGGTCGTCGCAACATGGATATAGAGCAGCAATAAAAACGGGATGGTTACGATAAGCAATAGAGAAATAAAAAGCTTGTACCGGATGCTGAGATTCGAGAAACCAAACAGCTTCCTCTTCACTTGGACACACGCTCCCGGTATTCGCTAGGCGTGATGCCTTCGCAACGTTTAAAAAACGTCGTAAAATAATTGGCATCCGTAAAGCCCAGATTCATTGCGATTTCGAACAGCTTGACCTTGGAGTCCCGAAGCAGCTCCTTCGCCTTGTTCATTTTGGTCTCCGTAATAAATTCCTTGATGGTTTGGCCTTTTTGCTTTTTGAAGAAAGCGCATAGGTAGGTTTCGCTCAATTGAACATGATCGGCGATAGCTTTAATAGTAAAGCCTCTTTCGTGAAAATGGCCGTTGATGTAGTGGATAATATCGCGCATTTTCCCCGAACCCGGGAGATCGCTTCCGCCCGGACGTTCATTCAGCAGCTCCAGAAACGTCAGCACGTACCTCTCCGAGGCATCCAGACTGGATATGGAATCAATTTCCTTCCACATGTAACGCTTCTCCGTATCCTCCGATAGCTCCGCAAGGCCCAGTTGAACGGAAACCTCCATAATGACGAGCAGAAATTGAAAATACGTATCTTTAACCCGCAAAATATCCAGATCCATACGGGAACGCGCATATGCGGTCCACTGCCGCAATGTTTCCTTAGCTTCCTGTATTTCGCCCCGGCGAAGCTGATCCCGCAAACGGCGGACCTCTTCCCAATTGGTATGAAGCGGATCATGACCGCCCAGCGAATCCGAAAACATCGGCGTTTCGTTATTGCTGTAATATTGAAGCGAACTTGCCAATGAGGCAAGTCTGTAAGCCGCGGGAATGTCCAACAACGTCTTGACCGGCTCCCCGACGCCAATCTGCAGCTCGATATTTTGTCCGGTTATGTTATCCAGAATTCCAGCCACGGCCTCTATGGTATCGCGGCCCTCGCGATAGGAGCTTCGGTATGCTCCCGGCACGATCATGACGAGCCGATTATACGAATCAAAGCCGGCGATGGCACGCAGCGACAATAATTGTTTTTCTTGATTGATGCTGTCTAGAATCCAGCCGTGAACGGGAGCGGGATCTTCGGGATGATCGACGGGATTCCAATATAAATTGGCGGCGATCACCGTAAACGGTCCGTTAGCCGGCAGCAGAAACGTGTCCTGACTGCGAAGCGCAGGCTCCACATGGGGGGAATCCGGCAAGGTTATCAGCTTCCTTACCATTTCTTGCCGCAGAAACGGCAAGCTGCGGTCGATTTCCGCCTGCAGTTGAACATTCTCCGCCTTCTTCCGATTCTCCTCGCCGCACATCTGCACGGCAGACTCCACCGCCGCGCGAACCTCGCCCAATATGATAGGCTTCTCTAAATATGTTAACGCTTTCAAATTGATGGCCGATTTCAGGTATTCCTTATCGGAAAATCCGCTCAAAAAAATCAGCTTGCATTGCGGATCGACCTCCCGGTATTGCCTGGCAAAATCGATTCCGTTCAGCTTGGGCATACGAACGTCGCACACGATGATGTCGGGCCTCCACTCCACTGCCTTTTCCAGCGCAAGCATGCCGTTTCGCGCAGTCTCCACCGCGCCGATGCCAAGCTCTTCCCATGGAATGTAAGTCCGCAATAATTCCCTTGTACGACTTTCGTCTTCTACGATAAGCAATTTCATGAGGACACCTCCCGAAGCATGGGCAAATTACGATGACGCTTCTAAAATACGCCATAGAGTATCATTATAATTCAAATTAACCGGCGTGCCTACTTCGAGAATATGCGATTACCTTTGATTTTTGAAGGTGGTTTTTGGCAGCTGCCTTGCCCTTCTCAGGACGGAGAAGGGGATGTCCGAAAAGCCACTTCGGACAACCCCCATATGCTCCTGCCTATTAACGGCCATAAACCTCAAATACGCAATGCCCCGCCGGAATGCCCGCAGGCACGCCGTTGTATACGATTCTGACAAACCGGCCGATTGCATCAAAACGGTCGCTGCGCTCTTGCTCGGTCGACGTTTGTCCCGTTTGGTTCGCCACTACATTCCATGTCGATCCATCGCTGGACACCTGGATCACATAGAGGAAATTACCCTCTTGATGGAACTTCACTTTGGTTCCTGTAATGGAACGTACCTCCCCGAGATCGACCTGCCACCAATGCCCGGCGGCATCATCCGCCGCAAGCCACGTCGTATGTCCAATTCCGTCATTTCCTTTGGACGGCCCATGGTCGCCAGTTGCCGCGCTATCGCTTGAAGCCTCTTTGCCTATAGCAAGCTCGCTGCCCGCAAGCCGCTGCGTAGCTCCGGAAGCCGCATCCGGCTCCTTCTTCTTCAGCAGCTCTCGCGCCGCATCCACCTCGATTGACGATTCCGGCGCAAATGCTTCGCTGGTCATATAGGCGACCAGGCTGCGCCGAAGCTGGTCTGCAACGGGACGGGCTTCCAGATCGTTCTGGATATCGATGCCGCAGATCAAAAGCTTGCCTTTCCCCGCTTTGTACTCCACCAGATTGGCAAGCTTGCGGTTATGGTAAAAGTTCGGAATGACCTGAACGATAGGATTAAACGGAATACCGTCGTCTATGAACAGGGAAACGGATCGATCCAGCAGATCCTTCCATTGATGCTCTGCATAATCGCTTGTCGGGAAACCCGCAAGCGCAGGGTGTTCGGATCGAACGGCAATGCCGTTCGGATTTTCGGTCGCAAAATGAACTGGACTCCAGAATACGGGATAAAATTTTCCTGGCGCGGCATGCTCCAAATCTCCTTCAGAAGCAAGGAAGAGAACATTTTGTCCCGCTTCCAGTTTACGCTCCGTCTCTTCGTCCCAACGATTCGTCACAAACAGGTCAGACTCGGCTGCAAGCTGATTCTCTGTATCCGCATAGACCCAAATTCGCCATGAGTTGGCAGGTCCCTCAGCGCATGCCCACTCCAGCGTTACGTTCAAGCAATCACTATGGGGTATCCCCTGGATGACATCCGACGCAAATTGTCCAATTGGAATACCTGCGCCGATCTGCACGCTGTCTGTCGCCAGCTTGCCACTGTCCAGTATACGGCCCGATCCATCGGCAATGGTCCACGTCACCTCCGAAGCCGATAACTCGCCAGCTCCAAAATTCGCAACAACGACATCTGCCTCAAAACGATCAGCCGTTGTATAAATTCGCTTTGGCATCCGAAGCAGGAGCACGACCGGACCGCAGAACTGACGGAATTTTTCCGGTTCAATCAAACCCTTTGATTCCCAAAAAGCATTCAAAATGCCTACCGTTGCCGTGCTTTGACCAGGAAAATCGTGCAGATCCAGCAGTTGGAATCCTCCAAGCTCCGGCGTCCGCAAGGCGGCTTCAATTTCCTCTCGATACAGTTGCAAAGCCAGCATGCCGGATCCGCGAACAAACTTCCGGATATCACCTGACAGGCCGCGCCGTTCCAGATCGGCGCGAATGACTTCCAGATTGACCGGACGCAGCGCTCCGCTATATAGATCAATTTCCTCAACGTCCGGATAAACGGTATATTGGCCAACTTCATGCGTAACAACCGGTACGTCGCGTTTTGCAACGGCCTCGCGGAAATCGAGCAGGGTGCCTTCAGACATTAGGTCCGGAAAATATTGACCTCTCGCTCCTACGCCATCAACCGTCTGAGCGCAGAAAAGGTCATCTGCGGGATCCATGGAACGGTCCCAATTCGTCGTCAAGGTGAATAACTGTCTGTCATTGCCCTCTTTTAAATCGACAACCATCTTATGAAGCAAATCGAAATCTCCGTTAAGCTCGTTGCCGTTGCTGTAGATGCAGAAGGATGGATGATTCCCATACGTATCCATTATTCGGCGCGCTTCCTCCGGCAAATAGGTATAATGCTCCGGGTGCGTGCCCACCGGCAAATTCCATGTATCCATCCAAATCGGACTTTCCGCTTTAACATAGATCCCTAACTGGTCAGCAGCTTGGAACGCCGCTTCCGGCGGACACCAGGAGTGGAAGCGAATATGGTTCAAGCCATAATCTTTTGCTGTTTGGAACAAGGAGAGCCACTCTCCCAGCTCCATTGGAGGATGTCCCGTCAGAGGAAATATGCAGCACTCCAGTGTTCCCCGCAAAAAGGTTGGTTTTCCGTTCACCATAATCTGGCGTCCTTCCCTTCTAAAGCTGCGAAGGCCAAAGGTTTGAACCGCTTCGATTTCGTAGCGTTCATGCTCCGTATGGACTTTTGCTTCCATATTCAATTCATACACATTAGGCGAGAACTCATCCCACAAAAGCGCGTCCGGACCAAGCTCGTATTGCCATTGGAATAACTCGCTTGAGGAAGCGGGAATAACCAGCTCCTTCTGTGCGGGCAACGGACGATCCCCCTTCTTCCCATGCTTGATATGAGCCGTGATGACGATTTCTGCCCGAGCTTCGTATGCCGTTGCATTGTAACAGGAGCCTTTTATTGTAACGGTTCGCTCTACCGGATCGGGAAAAATCTGAAGTCCGCTAATCCATACGGGCTCAGAAGCCTGAAGCTCTATGCGCCCAACGATTCCATTCCAGATCGTTTGCGTTTCTTCCGTATAAGCGCTGGGATAAACGCCAAGATTCTGTACATCGCGGTTGTCGATACGAACCGTTAATCTGTTGTTCTCTCCAGCCTTGATCAGAGCAGTTACATCATAGCAGTGCGCAACTGACAAACTGTCCTGGCTTCCTGCAAATTGACCGTTTACCCATAGCGAAGATTGAAACATAACCCTTTCCAGATAAAGCTTCAGCTGTTTACCCTCCCATTCGGCAGGCACTTGTGTCTCGTATTGATACCAAGCTGCTCCTTTATAGGAATATCGCTGGCGAAGCGAACGGACCGATTCACGGTTCATCTCATCGCTCCAGTCTTCCGCATGCCCTACGCCATTAAGGGTAAGCGTTCCGGGGAGGTTGACTACATCTTGCAAATCCGATTTCAGCGTTTGATGCCACTGCTCGCTCTCACCTATATCCAGAGGGTCAAGCGCATACCGCCAGTCCCCCTCAAGCTTTATTATAGTCTCATGATTCTGCTGCGTGTGATGCATGCAATCATCTCCCGTTTTATATTACCATCCCGTCGCAAGCGTTATTATATTGAGTCTTTTACTCACTCTATTGTAGAATAGAGTGAACTCCGAAAGGAATGATGATATGGCTAAAAAACCTACTTATCCTGCTATTGATCTCAAAAACGACCAATATACACATCCTTCAGGAATTCTCATATCGGATTATTACAATCAGCCTTATGGCTACACATGTTACCGTCCGGAAGGAACTAAGGATTGGCTGATCATGTATACGTTATCGGGCAAAGGAAGCGTAAATAACGGATGCAAAGGTTATCTGACTTGCGCAGAAGGAACAATAACCCTCATATCTCCCGGCACGCTGCAAGACTTTTTTACGGAAGAGGGGCATAATTGGGAGCTGTTATGGGCGCACTTCATCCCCCGTTTGACCTGGATGGATTGGCTCCCCTCCAGCAATACGGAAGGACCGATCTTTCATTTATCTATTGAAGACGACAAAACGCGCAATGTCTTGGAAAAGGCTTTCCGGAGAGTATTGTCCTACAGGCTGGATGACAATGCTTTGCTGCAGGATGAATTGACACTAAACGCGCTTGAAGAAATCATATTATTAATCGCCAGCCGGAATCATCGTCTTAAGGAACTGGACCCGCGAATAAAAGAAGTGCTCGATATTCTTTCGCAACACTATACCGAGGATCACAACGTGCAGGATTTGGCCAATCGGGTTTGTTTGTCACCCTCCCGGCTCTCCCATTTGTTCAAGGAGCAGGTCGGGGATTCCATCATCGAAACGTTGATGAAATACAAGCTGAAACAAGCCGAAAAACTGCTGCAATACACGCTGCGGCCCATTACCGAGATTGCGCTGGGAGTGGGCTTTAACTCGCCGGACTATTTCTCGCGGCAGTTTGCCAGCTATTACGGCGTCAGCCCCTCCCAATACCGAAAGCGGCTCAGGGGCGGCATCCAGTAAGCAGGTATCAGGTATGGAGTTCATGATTTCACGATGGTGATATCCATCAAAAAAACGCTGCTGCAAAGGGAAATTGCAAACAGCGTTTTTTGGGTTAGCAGCGATTCCGAATCGCAGAATGTTTGAAGTCCTGGCTTGTACGTTATTGCTTGGCGCCTTTAACCTTGGGCGCAGGTTTAACCAACAAGAAATAGGCCAACATAGCTACTGCGCTGGATATGAGGATAATGACGCCAAGCGGAATTGCGGTATCTTCGCCCGCGATTCCAACAAGCGGAGCAACGATAGCTCCCAGCACGAACGGAACAACGCCCAGCAGCGCGGCAGCGCTGCCCGCATTGTCAGCTTGACTCTCCATCGCAAGCGGAAACGCCGCCGTCGTGGAAATGCCAATGGAGCAAACAAATAAGAACAGCGGCACGACCAGGGCAAATAACGGCCCCTCCATAACGGCAACGACAACGACGGCGATACTTGCCAGCAAGGCAAGCCACAGGCCCAACACAAGAAAAAACTGTTCGGACACGCGATGCGTCAACCGACCAACAAGCTGGGAACCAATGATCAAGCTAATGCCGTTTGACGCAAACAGCAGAGCAAATTGAGTTGGCGTGGCGCCATAAATATTTTGATAGATAAAAGGTGTTCCCGCTACATATGCAAAAACGCCTGCCATCATAATCCCTTGGGCCAGCATATAGCCGACAAACTGGCGGTCCCTCAGAAGCATGCCATAGCTTCGCAGCTGATGGGCAAAATTAGACGGACTGCGGCGCTCGGCAGGCAGTGTTTCCTGCAAGCTCCATTTTGTCATTAGGAATAGAAAAACGCCCAATAGCGCCAGCGAAATAAAGACGCCGATCCATGGTGAAAATGAAAGCACTCCGCTGCCCGCAACCGGCGCTACCAGCGGCCCCAAATTGCCCACTAGCAGGAGCAATGAAAAAAACTTCGTCAGCTCGCTGCCGCTATACAAATCGCGCGCGATCGCGCGGGAAATTACAATACCCGCCGAAGCGGCAAAACCTTGCACAAACCGAAAGAGTATCAACATTTCGATCGTAGGCGCAAATGCGCAGGCGAGCGACGATACCGTAAAAAAGGCCATGGAAAGTAGCAGCGGATTCCGTCTGCCATGCACATCGCTTAGCGAGCCCATGACGAGTTGGCCCAAGCCAAGTCCCAGCAAACAAGCGGTCAAACTAAACTGGACTAGCGAAGCCGTTGTATCGTATTGCTTCACGATTTCCGGAAACGCGGGCAAATACATATCGATTGTAAACGGTCCTAACGTTGAAAATAACCCTAATAGCAAAACTAGTCCAAACGCGTTATTCTTTCGTTTTGTCATTCTGTCAAATGCTCCTGTCGGCTCTATTCTGGATGTTGTGATCGAAAAAAAAAGAAAGAAAAGGCACCCGTGAAGGCGTGCCCCTCAATCAACTCGACTATTGATTATACCTTGTCCATCGTACTAATGTCGATTACAAATCGGTAGCGGACATCAGATACCAGGATCAAAAACAAAATGCCATGCCCCCCAAGGGAGATGGCTAAAAAGGTTGGCGTTCTTTTGGACCGAAATCTGTAGTTACGAAGAAGATGTAATGGCTTCGCCCTCTCTGATTGAAGCATCAATCGCTAACGACAATCGTACATCAACAAGAGCTTCGGATAAGGGATAAAATTCCTTGCCCGAACTTGCGTATTCGCCCATACGCAACATGGCTTCCGCCATTGCCAACTCTTCGTCAGATAACGACGCGGGATAAAAGGGATTTTGATAGAGCGAAGTTTGTCCAAGACGCAGCCCCCGCAAAGCTAACGGGCCAAGGCTGCCCTCCATGCCATCCTGAACCCGGCGGATTACATCGATTTCGCACTCCCCGCTGCCGATACTGCGTGTCACTTCATTATCTCTGATTTCCCCATGCGAACCCCGAATCAAAACTCGATTTTGCCGCAGTGGCGAAAAATATTGGGATCGTGTAAAGTCAAACACGGCACTTTTTCCGCTTTCAAAAGATAACAACGCTACTTCATGGCGTTCAGTTTCCAGCCCGTCACCGGCTGCCTTTCCGCGATAAGGAACCTCCACGACAGGGTATTCAAAACATTTCCCCGTAATGTGGCATCGCTCATTTGAAACCTGCAGCCATTTGCGGATCAACGAAATGCCATGATAGCCATGGGCCGCTGAAACCTGAACATGACGAACATCCCCCAGCGTTCCGGAAGTAATCAATGCGGTACGCGCAGCATGATGCGGCAGCAGCGGGTATTGCTCAGCCACCTGTATGCTCGGCTTTTTCGCCGCGACCTCCGCCATTTTTTGATAACCGGCTTCATCATAAGCAGGGGGAGTTTCCGCCAAAACAGGAATGCCGATATCGGCAAGCTGCTCCAGCACCGCAGGCATGCTTGCTTTAGAAACCGCCGCCACCAGGAAATCGCATTTCCGGGCCAGCTCTTGCGGTTTTGAGTACAAGGGCAGTTTCAGATTCGCTGCAAAATGCTGATATTTGTCAATATCGCGTACGGCAATACCAACGGGTTCAAACCATTGCGCAAGATGGCGGGAAATCCGTAAATAAGCTTCCGCCCGCCAACCCAACCCGATTAATCCAAACCGTAGAGGTTGTTTCATAAGCTCCCGCCTTCGGCGCGGAAATGTCCCTCAAGTCGAACCTCCAACCGCCAGCTTGCTTTCTCGCCGCCGGCCACCTGCTTCACTTTTCCCATAGCGTAAGCCTCCCCTAAATGATCCAGATATCCCGTCGCCGGCTCAAGGGCAAACGTGTAATGTCCAAAAGCGCCATAATGCGCCCATATCCCTAAATAAGGAACCTCTTCGGGTTCGAAAAGGAATTGAATTCCCGCGCCGGACGCCGGGTCGATAATTGCTGCGTACCCTTCCTGCAGAGGCTCGGTAAAATAGTATTTTTCTCCATGACCGCCAGCTTCAGACTCAAGTGTTGAAAGATCAACAACATCGCCCTTTTTCGTTGACGCAGATGGAAATTCAACGATGTCATGAGCCGCTCCAAGCCGTTCCCGATGGGAATACGTAAGCTGGACTTCCCCTTGTGACGGTGAAGTTTGCAGCTTCATCCCGGGTTCTACCTGAAGCAGCGGGTGGGCGGCCCAAAGGTACGAAAAGACAACCTCCGCTTTATTCTCCAGCTCATAATACAGCTGAAGCCGACTCCCTGCAAGCGTGACCGTTTTCCGCAACGTGTATGGAAACTGTACGCCTTCAACTTCCAGCACCAGCTTATCGCCTTCAATGGCATAACGCCAAGGCCGATTCCAAACTTCGCCATGATCGGGAAAGGAAATATGGTCCCAACTCTCATCCGGGCAAGATGATGGCAAAATTGTCGGGAACATTTCATCCCAACCGCCTTGATCGCCTTCATCCCACGCCATGCCGTTTCTCAAAGGCTCCCATGGACGATCCGTCCGATAAATCCATTCTCTATCCGACTTTTTGTCGACCAACGAAATGATTTTGCTTCCCCGGTCTGGCACAATCGTCACGGACAAAACATCGTTTTCTCCCTGGATACAAGTATACCCTTGATGAGAAAACGGTTTCCACTTCACATCGCTCATGACTATTCCCCCAAGTCATAGAAGAAATCCGGGGCAAGACGCCCCGGATCAATTCTTTATTTGCTTAATTGCAAATGTAAATATGCACCCATATGATTGCAATCCAAGGTCAGAGCTTCATTGAATTCCGCTTCAGCCGCTTTGTGATGGCCAAGCCCAAGCAGACCCAACCCCCTCATAAACCGGCAATGAATTTCGTTCTTCTTGTTCAGGTCTTCGTCGAACACCAGAAAGTCCGGGAGGGAAACCGCAAAATAATCTAGTTTCACATCATCGAATAAATGTTTCTCCGCATAATCCACCAATTTGTTAAAACGGCGTTTGGCTTCGTGGGAATCATTCAGCTTCAACCATGCCAGTCCTTGGTAGAAAATCATTTCCGGCGGCTGATCATTGTAATACATCGCGCTGGTTGGCTCCTCCAGCCCTTGGGAAGCAATCCGGAAGGCTTCCTCCGCCTTCGCCTGTTGATCCAGCCCCTCGTATGCGCAGCCAAGATAATAATAAATATTATTTTCCTGCGCTCCGGCAAGCTTTCCTTCCGCAAGATTTTGCGGATAGACAAGCGCTGTATGAAGCAATTCTAAGGCCTTCTCAAAGGCTCCCTCCCCAATATGCCGCTTCGCGAGCTCCACATGCGCCAGCACATATTGTCCCGTAACCTTGCCTTCGCCGCCTTCCCATGGATGAAAATGGCGTGCTGCAAGCAGATGAATGGCATCGTTGTGTTGGCCAAGACGGTTATGAAGCGTCACGTATTCCACGTACAAATCGTCACGGTCGCCAACCATTCCTTCCTGCTTTTCAAGATGATCAAGCCGCTCGCTCGCGGGCAATCCGATCTTTTTGTACAATTGGTCCAGTTCAAACAGAACCCTTGCATCGCTTGAATCGCATTGCAGCGCCTTTTCCAATGAAGCTCTGGCGCTTGCCGCATCGCCTTGTTTATTGTAGTAAGCCAAGGCCAGATTGCGGTGAACGACGGAGTAGCTATCATCGATCGAACGGGATTTCTCCCAATGCTGGATGGCTTCCTGATGACGCTTCTTGTCGTACAGCAGATTGCCCAGATAATAGTTGGCTTTGGCATCATTGCCGTTGACCGATATGACATATTCCAGAATCTGCAGCTCGAATAGTGAATTCGGGAAGCAATAATCCGGCAGCGACTTTTCGCCTGCAAGGAGATACCGTTGAGAAGATGCTTCGTTCCCCAGCTTTTCGTGCAGGTAACCCAGCGTGTAATTCACAAGCGGATCGTTAGATTCTGATAAAAGCCCCAATACGTTCGCTGCTTCCGCATACAGTCCAGCTTGACTATAGTCAGAGGCCAGTTCAAGGTAATTCCTCGACGCACCGCGCAATAGAACTTTAAGCTGGCCTTGCATCTCTTCGGAGTCGCTTTTTCTGCCCAATGCTTCCCGGATGAGAGCCAGCTCATAATGCGAACCATAATCGGCGGCATCCAGCTTAATGGTTTCTTCGGCAAATGCCTCTGCCTGGTCCAGCTTGCCCAGCTTGCGAAGCATGGCGATTTTAATATTACGGGATTTGTAGTTTCGCGAGTTTCGAATCAAAGACCGATCCGCCAACTCCAGGGCTTCGGCGTAATTTCCTTTTTCGGCGGCGATTTGCGCCAGGGAGAAATAACCGCCATCCTGCCATGCCGCGCTCCAGACCGCTTTGTAAAATGCAGTAAATGCCTCGTCGGAACGCCCTTGCAGCTTCAAGCTCAAACCCAATTGGTAATAAGCTTCGCCGTCATACGGATTCGGATTCCGCCAGGTTACGCGTTTAACGGCCCTGCGGAAATGCTTTTCGCTTTCGGCGAACAATCCTCTGCGCAACAGCAACGTACCGTAAGCAACATTTATCCGGCTGTCATTTTCATCGCGCTTGAGGCCTTCCAGGTAATACGCTTCCGGTTCAAAAGTCGCATGGCGATATTGCTCCAAGTGCAGTCCCGCCAAATACAACTCTTCGTTCGTTGCCAATTCCGAAGGTTCGGGCAGCGGTTTTGCGGCATCCGGCACTTGCTCGATATCCTTTGGCTGCGGCGCATAGGAAATCAACAGATTGCCCGAAGCGTCTTTAACCGTCAATTCAAGCTGATGCTCCGGCACGCCTGCAGGAATTTCCACCCGCGTCGCAAACGTTTCGGCCGGTGTCAACGTAACCTGCTGCGACAACAACTTGCCTTCCGGTCCCGAAAGTTCAATGACCGCATTTTCGTAGCGGGAGGTTGCATAGGCATACACTCTGGCAATGCCTTGCTCTTCCTCTACCTCAAGGTTGACCGCCGCTTCGGTCGACGCGTTTTTGACCACGCCGATATTTTTGTACGGCATGAAATATTGGGTAAAGGTTTTTTCTTCGTAGGGCTGAAGCCAAGTGAAATCCGGTTGATTGTCCGTAAACACGCCGGTCATCAGCTCGATGTACGGTCCGTCTTCATCCGTCAAATTCCGATCCCAAGCCTGGCCGAATTCGCCGTTCCCCCAGGTCCATTGCTTTTTGCCCGGAGAAATGTGATGGTTCGCTACGTGAAGAAGTCCAGCTTGCACGTTATGGTCGTAGCCCCCGACAAAATTGTAATCGGACTTGTAGGCCATGTAGGAAGTCGGCACGGGAATATTCCTGTAACGGGAAATATCAACGCCCGAGGAATAATCCATCTTGTAGTAAGTGCCGGTTGCGATCGGGAAACGCGAAACGTCCCGTTTGCCATGATCGAAAACCGCCGTTACATCGGGAGGAAACACCGACTGGGTATGGTCATTGACGGCAACGGCCGGATTCGCCCACCACAGGAACGTTTGCGGCTCCGAGGTACGGTTGTATAATTGCGCGGATATTTCCAAATAGGCTTTGTCCGGATGGAGCGTAAAACCTGCCGTTACTTTCGTTCCATACATCCGGTCAATTTCGCTAACCCATACCGTCGCGCTTCCATCGGCATGTTCCTCCAGCTTGTATTCGACCGGGCCGTAAGTGTTTGGCCTGTGATGCTGCGGCCAGTTAAATTCGATGCCTCCGGAAATCCAAGGACCGGCAAGCCCAACCAGCGCCGGCTTGATGACTTGATTGTAGTATACAAAATCGTAGTTATTTGTCCGGTCAACCGCGCGGTATATCCGGCCGCCTAATTCCGGCATAATTTCAATGTGCAAATATTGATTTTCCAATATAACCATCTGATAGGGCATGGGTTTCTTTTCATCTTCTATCTTTTCAATAACGGGATGAGGATAAACTTTACCGCTGCTTCCCTGGTACACCCGCTTTTCCAGAAACATCGGATTTTTATTAGGTTTGCCTATTCCATACGTCGGAATTTGCACGGTTTCTTCCCATACTTTTGTTTTTGCATTTGTTTCATTCACCATGATCAACTCCTGTGATAGATGATAGTAGCTTATACGACAACAATACATGAGCGTAGAGGCTGCTACAATTCACGAAGTTCGGAACATAATGGACTATTTTCTTATTTTCATTTATAATTTTGAAATTACTTTCAAAACCTGCTGAGGGGAGCGTTATCGCCTTTGAAAAAAGTAGATGGATTCGCAGCGGAAAAAATCATTGTCATTCCCGATTATTTGCTGGAGCAAATCGTCGCTCACCCGCTAAACCGGATGTTATATATTACGGATATCGGTTTCTTTCCGCGAGCGCGCTATCACCATAGAGAGCGGCCGAGCGGCTGCGACACCTGCATTCTGATCTATTGCGCGGAAGGCGAAGGACGAGTATCCATCAATGGCATACAGCATGCCGTGACAGAGGGGCAGCTCATTGTCATTCCAGCCGATACGCCCCATTCTTATTGGACAGAAACCGATACTCCATGGACGATATACTGGCTTCACTTCAAGGGCAAGCAAGCCAGGTATTACTCCGATTTGTTAAAGGGGGGCTCTGGCCCGCTGACACTCCATGTCCATGATTCCGAAAAATTCATTACGTTGTTCCACCAATGCTTCGACCTGCTTTCAAGCGCCGCCTATTCCGCTCCTCATCAAATTCTCGCTATGCAGACGGCAGCTTATGCGATTAGCTCGCTTGGCGTTATTCCGGCGCGGGAAGACGACGATCGGCAAAAGCAATATATCGAAACGGCTATCCATCTGATGAATATGAAGCTGGAAGAAACGCTGACGCTGGAGGAAATCGCGCAGTACACGCAAATTTCCAAGCAGCATTTAAACCATCTGTTTAAAACATCCGTAGGTTTTGCCCCGATCGATTATTACCTTCGCTTAAAAATGCGGCGTGCAAGCCAGCTTCTTGACTTGACCACGCTTACGATTAAAGAAATTTGCCATATGATAGGCTTCAAAGATCCCTACTATTTTTCACGGCTGTTCCGCAAAATTATCGGCCTGTCCCCCACCGCTTATCGCAACAAGCTGAAGGGTTAAGGAGGCACAAATGAAAATTCCCTGCTAGTGACGGGGATTTTCATTAATTTTTATGGTTATCCAGATGGCGGACATTTCAGCAGCAACTTACTTAATGAATAAGCTCGCTTATTTCTATATACTTGCCAGTAACCGGATTAAAGAAGAAGGATGTTTTACTATCGTCAATTCGAACATTTATTACATATCCTCTATCAATAAAGTAATTTATTTCTTGAGTTGACTTTATTGTTTTGGACTTGGAATTTAGGGATTCCACAGTTGCGCTTTCAGACAATTCTTTTAAAACAATCTTAGTTGCCTCATTGTATGTGTATCGCGGCATTTGATTTAATGTCAGGATGATTAACAATGCGAATAGTAACACGCTTCCTATTACAGAAATCAATTGATAAACAATGCTCTTTTTCAAAAGTATCATATTGAAATAGGCAACCATACACATAGCAATAAACGAGATAATAATCAACTCTGAGTTAATCGCCTTCGAGTAATAGCCGATGACACAATTTATTATGAATACAGCGGAAAAGAGAAAGATAATGGAGCCATTCACAAGCTTTTTATTTTTCATAACTCATTTACCTCGCTTGTTGTGTTTGACATGCTGAATGTTTGATAACTATGTTGGGCGGATACCAGATAAATCTAAATCAAAAGAGGTACAGCTTATTCCTGCACCTCTTAAGCTAAAATAACTAACTATAAATTAAAAATGTAAACATTATATACACCCGCGTATATCATATCACTTCTTGTACCAACAAATCCCTGTTCATCAACATCAACGTAAGTTATATTACCGGTATTGTTATCAATCACTCTTTGATCAATATCAATTTGATATGTTTTTAGTCCTAATTGACTTTGGAAGAAAACCTCATAATCCCATCTGTTATATCTTGCATAAATCTTCCCATCTATCGCAGTATCTATAGATACTCCTATTGTTGACACTCCAAGGGCCAAAAGAATTCCAACAGCTGTTGCACCAGGTATTATAACGGCCAAGACGACAGATATTGCTGTCGACCAAGCAGTACCCGTTGAAATTTGTATCTTATACTCGGATCCGTAGGTAATGTTGTTTTCACCGTATAGATAACCCCAATGGCCTAGACTTGAATGGTAAAGTGATTGTAGGTAGGGATAAGACGGCGTGTCACTAGCAGCATTAATTACATTACTGGAAAGAAATTCATCACCATTGTGAAAAGAGCCACCCTGATTATCTTGAATTTCAATATTGTTCATTGCTTTATCTAGGGTAGTGATCTTTTCTAATGTGCCGTTAGTTGAAACCAGAACTTTTCTTGAATCCTTATCATCATTAACTACTGCTTCAACTACATCCCCTGTAGAGTGGTTACTAATTGTATAAATGTATGTTAAACTACCGTCGTTATTGCTAATTGTTTCAATTTTTTCGCTAAAGTCTCCAAAGTTATTAACGATATCGGTTCCCGATTGTTTTTGTGCGAACACAGAATTCGAAGTTGCTAGTAGAATAGCAATGACTAAAATAAATGATAATTGCTTACCAAACAAACTCTTCATAGTAAACATCCCTTCATTTGTTTATAGTCTTTTAATTTGTAAATCTATAAATACTTTTGTTTTGCACCTCCTTACAATATACAACTGCCTGTAATGAGATATATTACACTTATAAATAATTAAGTTAATCATTCCCTTCAATTTTATATATATTTTTTAGAGAAGCTAGCGCTCTATGTATTCGCACACTGGCGTTATTTTTAGTAGTATCTAAAGCTGCGGCTATTTCAGTTAGTGAACAATCATGAAAGTATTTGAGGATAAGAACATCGTGGTAAGGGGGATAGAGTTGGTAAATCTTTTTTTCCAAAATAACACTTTCATTTGCCTTAAGTAAAATTTCATCAATATCGACCAATTCACATGAAGGCAAGTTATTTTCATCTTCTGAGGTGAGAAAGTCAAATCTTTTTTTCTTGTTGTAAATATCTATTGAAAGATTTCTTACAGTAACAATAATATAAGATTTTGTACGTTTACCCGTTGTCCCACAAACGGTATCCATATGATCCGCCAGTTTTATAATCGCATTGTGAACAACATCTTCTGCTTCATAATGATCCATCAATACTGAATATGCAGTATTATACATAACCTGATAATAATCACAATAAAACTGTTTTATTTCATATCCTTTCCCGTCAAAATTATTATTAATAATCATTTTTCCTCCTTTTTCAGTCGGAATTCAATTTTATTCTCTCTTCTAATCAAAAATTCGATAGGGAGATCCCAACCTTTCATAAAAGTATTTTGTATATTATTGGGACTTTTTTAAGGTAGATGGTACTTATAAAAGTTAATATTGTCAACCCTATATCAAATTTAAGCTTCTGAATCGGTCTGTGAGCAAGTGAATTACGATTGCGGGAAACCAGCTAGTAATTGAAAGTAAACGTAAATAAAGGTGTGGGTCTGCCCCCGCACCTTTATTTATTAATTTATGCTGTTCATTTATAGGACGATCCGTTTCACAAAAGGAGCAAACCTGCTTTAAGAGGTTGTTTTCAATGTCACAGCTATATAGCTTGCTCCAGTACAACAAATCCCGTAGGCCGCTGGATGACTGCTTTAAGCTTGCGGGAAATAGCAGTTGTTGGTATCGAAATATCGGTTTGTTCACCAGGCGCCAGATCCGGGATGTTGACGATTTGCCCCCAATCGCCATCTTCAGTTTTTAAGTGAAGTTTATATCCCCTAACGGAATAGCTCGGAAGATCATTCCGGCAGCTAAGACGGAAAATAACAGCTCCATCGCCTGAGCTTGGGTTTATCATTTCCAGCTGAATCGGCGCCGAAACTTCTTGCAGCAGACGGAACGATTTTTTCTCGTTTCCGAACAGATCGGTTACCCCATGTACCCGTTGACGCAACCGACCTTCTCCTTCTTCGCCCATTTGAGTACGATAATCGTTAAAGCTAAAATAGATCATCCCGGCGATATTGGAATAGTTGCGGTAATACGCCATTTTTTCGACCATTTGCTCTTGCCGGAAAGGATCTCCGCCGGAAAATGCCGGCTCGCAGAGACCAAATTCCGCTACAACAATCGGTTTGTCGGGGTGGGAAGCAATCAACGCTTGAATGGTCTCGTCCATATCATGCTCGCCATGCCACGTTCCGATATAATCATTCCACATGAGGACATCGCCCGCACCGGTTGCGTCGGTTGAAGGTCCAAGATGAACGGTATTGCTCACATAATTAATCAATCTGGTGGAATCCAGTTCGCGGATGTATTTCTTCATCTCATGCACGTATGCTGTCGTTTGGGAAGACAGCCCGTCCAATTCGTTTCCGACACCCCATGCAATAACGCTTGGATGATGATTATGCCGGGAAATCATCTCATACAGCTGCTGCCGCGTCACCACCATCGTTTCTTCGTCGGGCTCCGCCGGCTGCTGCCATAATGGAATTTCCTCCTGCACCAAAATACCATACCGGTCGCACCACTCAAGCAGCTGCTGACTTTGCTGCCAATGGAAACGGGTCAACACAGCATTGGCATGCTTTAATTGTTTTAAAATGCGTTTGATATCTTCTTCGGACTCCGCCATCCCGATGTCGGGATGAGAACCAGGCATCCACTCTACGCCCGTGAGGCGAACAGGCTCTCCATTTAGAAGGAATTGGCTGCCTTCCGTACGGAATTCGCGAAATCCGAATACAGTCGTCACTTGATCGTATAGGACGCCTTTTGCCGCTATTCCAATGCTTAACTCATACAAATGGGGAAGGTCGAAATGCCATAATTGTATATGTTCAAGGACAACCTCTGGCAGCGGCACATCAATGCACGGATAGTGGATTGTTTGCGTTGACGTCCAGACGGTTTGCCCTTCCCTTTTCAGCTCCAATTCCAGATCAAAGGTTTTAGCGTCCCCCGGCAATGCTTCGTGAAGCTTGATTGCCCCTGTCAATTTCCCGTTAATCCCGTGCTCTTCAGCCTGCGGGAATAACGGAACTGCCTGAATGCTGACAATATCAATTGCCGCTTCGCCAGTATAGATCAAGGAAACATTGCGAGTAATCCCGCCGTCATCGGCCCAATCGAAGCTTCTCCCTTTTGGCAGGGCTGTTTCGCTATTGCCATTGTCGACGGATACCACGACCAGATTTTTTTCTCCGGCCTTTACAAACGGCGTTGCCTCTATTCGAAAAGCTGTATACCCTGAATTGGAATGGCTTCCTGCCTTATGGCCATTAATCCAAATGACAGAATCCCGATATGCGGCTTCAAATTGGAGCCATACCCTTGCGCCCTGGGCAAGATCGGGAGTCTGGAAGACATATTCATACCATCCTAATCCGCGATAATCTTCCGTTTCCGCCCCTACATTCCACGTATGTGGAACCGTCACTTGTTTCGGAGACGGCAAGCCGGAAGCCGGCCATCCCTCTGCTGTTCCTCTGCCTTCTGGATCGATTTGAAATCCCCACTGTTTGCTCAGCACAATCGTTGTTCTTCCGGGTTGCTCCACTTTATCCACTCCTATGCGTAACGTATTTAAGGATTGTTTTGTCGCACTACCCTCAATGTAACGCAAGGAGCCCAAAAATCCAATTGAGGAAACTCGGCTTTTCATGGACTATATTCTTAAAAGCACACTTAATTCACCGTTGCCATATTTTTTTGGCCCCATGCCACCATGGATTCAATCAACGGAACAAGCTCCTTGCCAGACTGCGTCAGGGAATATTCGACGCGGGGCGGCACCTCATTGTATTGCTCCCGATGGACAATGCCGTAATCGATGAGCTCCTTGAGACAATTGGTTAAAGCCGTTCCTGTGATACCGGTTAATCTTCTTTTTAACTCATTGTAGCGAATGCACTCATTTTCGCTGAGTATGGCCAGAATGGGCAAATTCCATTTTCCTCCAATCACTTGGAACGCATACGTTGCCGGACATAATTGGTCCATTTTAAACTCGTATTTCACTGGGCATTCCTCCATTAGTATACTTTTATATACTTAGTATTAATTTTTATCATACTTGTTGAATTGAGACTGCTTGCTATAATTGTACCATACTCAAGACATTGAAAGTCGAGGTGCAACTAATGAGTAATTCAAACCATAACATGATGTGTGATCTTGAAACCGGCATTTGCGGTTCTGCAGACGAAGAGCAGGTTCAAGCCATTGATTTAAACCAACCCGCCAAAAAATTCACGCTGTATTACGTTACCGATCCGATTTGTTCTCATTGCTGGGCGCTTGAGCCTGTGCTCAATCGATTTATACGCCAATATGGGCATTATTTTAACCTGAAGGTTGTAATGGGCGGGCTGCTGCCGAGCTGGCACGGCTTTGCGGATCGTTCGAACGGCATTCAGAAGCCGGCGGACGTTGCTCATCATTGGAAGGAAGTTGGTTTGCATTCCCGCATGCCGATTGACGGATCTTTGTGGATATCGGACCCTATCCTTTCTTCCTACCCGCCTTCTCGCGTATTCAAGGTAATTGCGCATAGGCATCCCGGAAAAGAAGTTGAATTTTTGCGCCGGGCTAGAGTAGCTGTTTTTGTCTTTAACCGAAATATTGCCGAAGATGCCGTGTTGATTGATCTAGTGGATGCAGTCGGTTTGGATGGCGCAAAGGTAATTGAAGAATCGGGACTGGATTCTGCTCAAGCGCTATTGGATGGCGATTTTGAACTGGCGTCAACGCTTGGCGCAAGAGGTTTCCCAACCCTCGTTATGGTGAACGAAGAAAACAAAGGCGTAAAAATCAGCGGAGCCAGGCCTCTGGAGACATACGTTAGCGCGCTCCAGCAAATTTCATCTGCCGCCCTTGAACCCAAACCCGTGCCAAGCTTGTCATGCCTGCTTCAAGAGGAGTCCCTTTTATTTTCAAAAGAAATCGAAGAAATGTATGATATCCAAAGCCATCAGGTCGAGGCGTTTGCGGAAAGCCAATTAGCCAAGGATGCTTATCGCGTTCATACGATTTTGGACGAAGTATACATTTCCAATTAACAATTAAAAGCAGCGACAGGCAAAACGAAAAGCACCTCTTAATTCAGCCCTTTTCGGCTATTAGGAGGTGCTTTCTCATTTGATTCCGCCTTAACTGGTTAACTTTTGATGCGCTGACTGAAGCTATAATTCGGAATTAAATTATGATTTTCTCCGATACGGTATTCACTAAATACCTCAAACCCATTTTTGCAATAAAACTTCCTGTTTAATTCCGTATGGGTAACGAGTGTCATTAAACCGCCCCCATGCTTGCTGGCATAAGGAAAAATAAAGTCGTGAAACAACGCGCTCCCCAAACTTTTACCCTGGAAACCTTTTGCAACGGCAAAGGAATCAATGTACCAGCTATCCCTCCCGTAAGGAGCACAGGCTTCTTTCATTTTATCCAGCGTCGACAAGAGACGGGTAAGCCTCTTTAGACCGATCTGGGCCGCTAATGCCAAGCCTCCGTTAAATAGATATTGAAAGAATCCCGGGCTCTTTGCGCCACGCTTTTTCAGCAAAACAGCAGAAACGATTTTCCCATCCAATATGCCCACAAAACAGGAATTTTGCTGATAATAAGACTTTGTATTTGTATAATTAAGAGGTTGTTTCCGTGGGAGATAGACGATCTGTTAAAACCAAAGCAGCGATTAAACAAGCTTTTTTAACCTTATTGGATAATAAGACAATTTCCAAAATAACGATTTCCGAAATTTCGGAGCTTGCCGATATCGGCAGAGGCACATTTTATTTGCATTATCAAGACATCTACGCTTTATATCAAGAAGTCGAAACCGAAATGTTTGATCAATTCAATCGGTTCTACGATGAATCATTTCCAATCAAAGAGCGTCATGACATTGTCGTTTTTATAAATAAAATAACAGATTATATTTATTGCAACAAAACATTATTTCAAATGATGGCTAACCCGGAAGATACCTTGTTGACCCCTGAAAAGATCAAAGCTTTTTTCAAGGAAAAAATATATCAGGAGCTGCTTCAAGAAAACAAATATCCTGATAAACCAGCGATATTTGAAGAAACGGAAAGTTTGTTTATTGCATCGGGCGTATTCGGGGTGATTGAGGACTGGGTTGTACGCGGCATGCAGGAAGAACCAACGGGTATGTCTATGCGCATCCAACAGCTGCTGTTAAAGCTAGAGGACTGATGCAGCGTAAAAAGAGAATAGGCGAGGAGGCAGAACGAAAATATGGAGATATCTTTGGCAGAACACCAGGTTGCGGAGTGGGCAGCCGCGAACTCTGTCCGGCTCAGCCTTGACCCAAGCCGGATTCAGGCGTCATATATCTATAACCCGGGAGGTTTCGGCAACGCATCCTTTACCTTGACGGATGGACTCACCTGGCTTCATATAAAATTGGCTCCGCCCGGCTATGCCGAGCGTTTGCGGAAGTGGGCAAGCGTCAGCGGATATCTTGCCGAACACTATTCCGCCCCCGGGCTTGTTTGCTTAATCGAGTCCGAAGTCGTGCCGGGCTATCCATACGGCCTTGCCTTCCAGTATATCAACCATGCAGTCCCGCTCTCGCAATCAAGAAATCCCGAGACTCCTCTACATGGAATTTTGGAAACTGCCGCAAAGCTCCATCGCGATGAACGTCTTCGCGAGCTGCTGCCGAATACGGAGACTCGCACCTATGCGGAGGCATTCCAGGACGAGTACATAGCCCGATTTGAGGCTGATCTCGAAACCATCCAAAGCTCGCGCGAGATGATCAGCGATTTCGTATCGAACGAAACCATTGCGTGGTTCGGGGACGAAATTAGGAGACTGGACGAATCGGTTTCGCAGTCGACTGCCTTTCAATTCCCTGCGGCCGATGTCGTTCATAACGATCTGAACGGCAATAATATATTGACACTGGACGATGGCAGCTTCCGAATTATTGACTGGGATGATCTCTCTGGTCATGGAGATGCCGCTATGGACTATTCCGTATTGCTATGGCCCTTTATACAGCATCCTTCATGGCCAATATGGCGAGAAAAAGCATTGGCGCTGGCAGGTGCCGCTGCCTTCGAGCGATTGGAGCTATACTTTCGGGCAAAGCTGCTCGACGATGTCATCGACGTACTTGCCGACTATATCGAGGCGGAGCAAGTTCCGGAGCATCGGGAGGAGGCCCGGCGCAAGTCCAAATCCGTTCATCTAAGCGCGTATCCTCAATATCTCGCCCAATATGGCCCCGGTGAATAACTTGCTATTTAATATACACACTGCCGAATGGAAGCACCTCTCGAAGCAACCGCTTGAGGAAGCCGTCGCTTTGCAGAGGATGCTCCAAGTCCTTCCCATGCAAACCCGTCTGAATGAGGACAGGGCCGCTCCCGCTTATTTTCCACTGAACGTTCATACTCTGACTCGCTAACTGATTGCCATATACGGCAAGCTGGATGCTCGCATTTGCGGGATAAGCGACGAGCGAGCTGCTATTAACAAAAAGCGGTTGATCCTTGTCCAGCTGGATCACCGCAATATCGCCGCTAGTGATCACGCCTAGCTCGCCGGGTCCGGTGAAGCGCATTCGCACCAGTTCACGGGTGATCCACACATTTTTCATTTTCTGAATGACGCTTTTAAGCTGAATGCCGTCCGTGAAGTAGAGTACATGGCGGTAATCGAACAGCAAGTCGCTTTCAGGCCCAATAGCGATTGTCGCCAGGGAACAACCCGGCGGCAAGCCGATAATAAATTCGGAGGGTCCGCCCAGCAATGCGCGGACCCATTTCTTTTTGCGATAGACGCCTGCGAAATTCATAAAATAATCTTGTCGCTGCTGCGGCGCGCCTTGATAAGCGATAATCGATCCCGGATGAAGCACATGGAGCTTGTCCGTTTCATCAAGCGTCACCTTAACATGTCCAATAGCCGCAGGGAAGGTTGCTTTCATGGTCTACACTCCTCTGCCAACTTGCCTCTGCTTGCGCCAAACAAGGAACCGCCATACCCGTAAAGAAAGAATGTAGATCGTCGATAGAATCAAAATAATAAGTACCGTATGGATGAGCTTTTGCGTGAAGCTTGCCTGCTTCTGCTTTATTTGCTCCATTTCTTGAATGAGCGAATGATTCTGCTCCATAAGCTGCTCATTCGCTATTCGGAATTGTTCATTCTGCTGCATGAGCTCCTCTTGTCTCGCTGCATATTGCTCTGCTTGCTCCTCTTGCCTCGCTGCATATTGCTCCGCCTGCTTCACAGCGTTTTGCTCTACTTGCAGTAACGATTCAGCGAACTGCTCTTTCTGCTCTTCAAGCTGCTGCTTGGCATCCATATACTGCTGCTCCAGCGCATCGATTTTGGCTGGCGCGGAGAAAATCCCCTTAATGTTGCTCCACATGCCCGCTTCAGCAACCTGATGTGGAAAAATCAGAAAGAGAAAGGACATAAATAAAAGGGTCAAAACAAGGAATGCCGCTTTAGGCAACGTTATCCCTCCTCTTATAAAGTGATCGCATTGATGCATGACAAATTCAATAAAAAAACGACTCATTATGACAACGCCCATATAGGCGGATAACTATACTATAGTATAATACGACATTAACCGCGGATTGGTAGCGGTAGATTATATGAAACTATCAAAAAATCCCGAACTCCCTTTTAAATTCAGAAGGAGTTCGGGTTTGTATTCAAATTTATATGGAACCACATTTAAAAGATTAAAAACGAGACGAAAAGCACACTGACCAGCAAATAGTTTACTCTCCACTTTTTCACGCTTCCCCTCCAATTTAATTAGACGACGTTATGTAGCCCCTGCGCCACTTGATGAACGGAAGCGAAAATTTCGCATAGTATACAAAAAAGTCAGCTCCGCAAGTGCTGGCTTAAGTATTCTAAGTCATCCAATTTGACCAAAATGGAGTGAAATAATCATGTCGTTCCTACCACCCTTTGGACCGCCTTTTGGTCCTCCATTCGGACCTCCTTCGGGGCACGGCCCAGGCCCAGGTCCGGCTCCCGGGCCTCCCGGACAACCGATGGCGCCTACATCTCCGCCGCCGGCATTCGTGCCTCAGCAGCAATCCGCCTCCTTGCTGACCGTCGACCCCGGCGCTATCAGGCGTTGCATGTTCCGGTTTACGTACATCTGGATGCATAACGGCAGCCAGTTCTGGTTTTTCCCCGTCTTTATCGGACCAAACTCGATTGCCGGATTTAGATGGAACGGCTTCTCCTGGATGTATACCGGAATCGACCTGCGGTCGATTCAATCTTTTTCCTGCGTCTGATGACTGGAAAAATTTGAATCAGCCGTGTTGAACGGATCATTTTAAAACGAAAAAAGGGCATTGGCATTCAAGCGCCAATGCCCAACAACTCAAAAACTCGTTGTGCAGATGTATGAAATCAGCGTTTAATGATATTTTCTAAAGAGGACCGTTGGTTGCCGGATTCATCAAAGTTATCTTCGGCTAACCATGCGGTAAAGCGCTCCTTCGTTTCTTGCCATTCAGAGTCCAGTAAAGAGAACCAGGCCGTATCACGGCTTCTCCCTTTGTAAATGACTGCATTTCTGAAGGTTCCTTCATAGGTAAATCCTAAGCGCAATGCAGCATTTCTGGATGGTTGATTTAACGAATCGCATTTCCACTCATATCGACGGTATTTCAAATCTTCAAACACATATTGTGCCAAGAGAAATTGGGCTTCAGTAGCAATTCGCGTTCGTTTTAGTTGATTCGAATAAACGACCCACCCTACTTCTATGCTGTAATTGACTTGGTCAATTCTCATCAACGCAAAGCTTCCTATAGCTTTATAGGTTTGATTATTGATAATTGCAAAATAATACTTGTCTTTTGATTGTTCCATATTAAGCAATAAATCCTTCAACTCATCTTTACTTTGTACAGGCTCCATCGACAAGTAGGTCCAGTTTTCCAGGGGACTATCCGGTCCATAAACGTTATATAGATCGTCCAGATGTTTCTCGGCAGAAAGCTTTTCCAGCGTGCAATAAGTCCCCGGGATCTGTGCTATATCTGGAAACCGTCCGCGCTCTGCAACATTCGCAATGGGATCTCCGATTGGCTGATTGAATTGATTATAGCGCATGTAGTAGCCCCCTTAACTTAATTTAATCAACTTTATTTTTTTATAATATACAATAAAACTATCTCTTTGATAAGAGACGATATTCCGGATTGTCTGGGGTGTGTATGCAACCCTGCTTTAGGGCATCTTTTACTGCCTTTTCGCCCCATGCAAGAAATAGCTATAAAAAGACTCTTTACCATTCAAGCGCGCAGATTAAAAAGCCGGCATCGCCGGCTTTTCACAAATAAATGCATTTTCATCGCTTCGTTTTATAAAGCTCATGATAACGGTTCAACACATACAGCTTTGCAATGCGCGACACATAACATCGCTAAATACCAAGCTCCTGCGTAATTTCTCGCTGGGTCCGTTCATCAACTAACGTTATTTAAGGTTAATTTCACAACTATACAGCACTCCAAGCTGGAAAACAAAACGGTCATTACATCTCTTCCGGCATCAGGTTGATCAGAAACTCTTCATCGCGGTTACACACCAGCAATCCATTAACAACATCAAGTCTAGCTACTTGAATTGATGAGCGACGCGTGTCATAACTTTCGATTCGAACCTTATGCTCCTTCGTCTTTCCGGGATGTGTGAAATAGAAAATGTACGCATTCTCGCCTTGCACAATAACGTCGGCATGCAAGCCGATCGTTCCGTCGTCTTTGCGGGTGCCTGGTTGATCCAAGATTAGTCCCGTTCTCTCCCATGTGTCCAAATCATTGGAGCGGAAAACGCCTTGGCCTCTCCACTCGTCTACTATCATCCAGTAAATTCCTTTAAATCGGAAAACGTTTGGCCCTTCGTGGCTTCGTTCCGTAATAACTGGGCCGACAACCTCCCAATGATAAAGATCGGGGCTGTCAGCCGCATACGTATGCGACTGATTATCTTCATCCTTGTACCACATTCGGAAGCCTCCGCCTGGCAACTCATGAATGCAGGCATCGATGACCCGATCAGAACTCAACTCCAGCTTGGAGCAGAATCTCCAATTCATCAGATCTGGACTTGTATAATGGATCATGTCTCTCCGGTGGCCGGACCAAGTAGTTGGTACGCCTTGTATATAGCTTACATACATGTGATACAGACCCTCATGCCAAACAATCTCCGGTGCCCAAAACGTATTTCGGCCCCACTCCATATCAAGTCCTTGCAGGGTGCCGCGGTACAACCAATTTGCACCGCCATCCTTCGAAGAAGCTACACCAAGATCGGTACCGTGCACCCACGCAAATTCTTCCCCCTCAGCCGTTGCTCTACGGTTTGTGTAAATCATCCACCATTCTTTCGTTTCTCGGTTCCAAACGACGAGGGGATCCGCCGCACCGTCAAAGATCGGATCTCGGAATAAAGGCGCCTTCATAATTATCATCCTCTCATTGATGGATACGGTTAATTTAATGGGACTCCTGAATGATAGGCAAACTCTCCAAAGGTAATCTTTCCTTCTCCACATGCATGCAAGGCAATTCGAAGACTCAGGAAGTCGCCTAAGACGTTGTGATGGAAGCCGGATGTTTCGTACCCATGATCCAGTTTATTCCACATACCTTCCCGTTCGCGGAAATAAAGACTTACCTCATGGTGGTCATTAATGATTCTCAAAGTTACGCTTTTCCCCCTCAATGGAGTCCGCTCGCTCTGATTTTGATTACGGACGGCAAATACATCCTTGCCGTCAAATCCAAGCCCGTAGTGAAAGCCAGGTTTATAAAACAACCCTAACGTACCTATAGCATTGCCGCATATCGATACAGTGACCTCAGCGGTGTAGGCATGATTTGACGGAATACACAACAATGGTTCGATCCGATCCGCAGGCACTGCATCCAATTCCAGCTGGTTGTCATTTATCGTAAAGCCGCTTAGACGGTTCCCTCCGAAAAAATGCCAGTTAAGACCCAATCGACTGGCAACGATCAACGGCAAGGCTTCAATCTTTGGTTCCACCGCTTGGATTGACTCGCATGCCGATTTATCTTTTTCGCTAATCTCGTCACGCGTTGTAAACCAACCATCTCTCGTCCATTCTATCGGCTCGATCAACGTTTGACGGCCAAGAGTATAATAATCCTTCTCATAGGCATGGTAGACAACATACCAATTTCCCTCAGGGGTATCCACCAAAGTTCCGTGTCCCTTGGACCACCACTTTTCACTTCGATGCTTCGTGCGAACAATGGGGTTGTGCGGTGAGTTCTCCCACGGACCTTCTAGTGATCGGGAACGAGCAGAAACGATCATATGGCTTGTTGCAGGTCCTGCTGTCCCACCTTGGGCGCTGGTCATATAATAATAACCATCCTTAACATTTAACTTCGGTGACTCTAGATAAAAACCTTCCGTAAGCCAATCCTTAGGATACCTCCAGCCTTTATATACCTGCTCAATCTCACCTACAGTAGACAACCCATCCTTGGACAATCCAATCCGATACCCTTCTGACAGAAATAGGAACCGATTCCCTGCCTGATCGACCGCATGCCCCGGATCAATAAAGCCAACCTTCAAATCGACCGGCTTGCTCCATGGTCCTGAGGGATTCTCTGCAGTTACAACCCAATTGGTTTGCCCTGCCGGGAAATAGATATAATAAAGACCCTCATAGTAGATTAGATCTGGGGCCATTATAGATCCACCTACATGCTCGGAAATTGCATGACTGATCGGCTTCCAATGGAGTAAATCTTGGGAATGCCATATAAGCAAGCCCGGGGTGTAGTTGAAGGAGGAATGGGTCATATAGTAGTCCGTTCCAACACGAACAATAGACGGATCCGGATAATCGCCAGTTAATATTGCTTGAATGCCTTGAATTTGTGACATGATTTTCCTCCATTAGATTAGTAATAACTTAGAATGAACCTTGATTAAGCCAGTTGAAAGGTCGCAAAAGATTTCTCTTCTTCATATTCGACTGAAGACACTCGAAGATAAGCGCCATCTACTATCATATATAATTCCGGATTTAGATACGGACTAAAGGAGCTCCAGGAAGGCTCGCTTAACCCTTGGGAAATTAAAAAGGTACTCGATTTCCTGAATGCATCGCTATCCTCCCATTGGCTTACTCGCAATACGCACTGTGTACACGTCAAATAGCAATCAGGTTGATGTATGGATTCGAATGATATACCTTCTCCAATCAACCCGGCAACTACCTTCCATAAAGATGAAGTATAAGGGTCGAAAGGTATCGCTGCCAGCTTTGCATACGACTCTTCAACTTTTACATAATAATCGGGAAGTGCATATGAACGAAGTCTTTGCCATCCTTGCGTTTTGTAAACATGCATCATCCGCTCCCACTCTATCTCCCCGATGTCAACGATTGAGATATGTTTTGCATTCGGAGGTAGCTGATAGTCCCGACGATCCATTGGCCGCCAATCCCAATTTCGAAGATCGGAGGTCTCCCACGCAAAATACTTGGCATTGATTGGCTGATAACAATCCCCGTACAAATACCACTTCTCTTTCTCCAAAGCATGAATGATAACAGGTCCCTCGATCATCGGTAACCCAAACGGCCTCGAAAAGACAACTTTATTGAAGCTTCCTGGAGAAAGCGAAGCCGCCGCCGCTCCTTTTATTCGTTTGCCTTCTTGAGGAGCTTCTTCAGGATTACGTTCGTCCTTAAAAGCTAAAACATACGTCTGTTCGTGCTTGGTAATCGACGCATCAATAACGTCATATCCCGGATCAAAGAATATTTCCGGATCCGTAACTTTCAGGAAATCGTCGGTGTAATTGACGTAGATCCGATTACGATCTGTATTTCCCGACCAGAAAATGGCATACTGCAAGCGCTCGGGATCATAAATGATCTCGGGCGCCCAAGCATGCATGCCTGAGTTGTTGAGACGGAGCAATCTGCCATTTTCAAATCGGATTAAATCAGGCGAATCGTAACACATGATGGATTCACTGTTCCACATATTTGTAGCGACCACAACGTATCGGCCGTCCTGCTTTCTGAAAATGAACGGATCTCTCATGCCGCATTCGCCGATTTCAGGAACTAATACTGGACGACCACCATTTAAAGCCGTCCAATTTCGTCCGTCGCGACTTGCTGCCAGATGCAAAGAAAAGGCGTTTGCCATCCCTTCTGGAGATTCGGTAAAATATCCCATTATATATCCAAAGGGTTGACTAATCGCCGCTCCGTCCCTGTTATGAATAGCTAACATTGGCGTCGCTCCTTTAGACTAAAGGTGTCTGAAAACCCGATCAAGGACATCTATCACTGCCTTTTCGCCCACTGCTGCGTTGCCCTTCCTTGACTTGCCCCCGGCAAGCCTTCGAAAAAGCGACTTGCAAAAAACCAAAACTCGGCAATCTCTGCTCCCTGTGAAGTTATCAGACTCGCCCTAGTCAGATTTTTACGATTCAAAATCAGAATTCCGATACTTGCCTGGCGTAAGGCCTGAATATTTCTTGAATACTTTGAAGAAGTGTCTTGGATTTTCATACCCTACCTGTGAAGCGATTTTGTCCAAAGACAGCTTGGGGTATTCGTTCATCAGCCGCTGCGCCATCACCACCCGACAATTATGAAGATACGGAACAAAATTCATTCCCGATTCCTTCTTAAACATAGCGCTCACGTAGCTTGTACTTAGACCAATGTGCTTGGCAACCTGCTCCAAGGAAAGATCTTTATCATAGTGCTTATGGATATAGTCCAGAGTCTTATTCATCTGTTCTGTATATGTGTCCTTATCCAGAATGCTATGAAAAGCCACTACGTTTTCAGCTGGCTCTGCTCCGACCGTCGATGATAATTCCAGCTCTATCGCTTCCGCAACATCCTCGAGTATAGCGAGGAGCTCCTCTTTATCGACGGGTTTCAATAAGTAATCGAGAACCTGATAACGCAGAGCCTGTCGAGCGTATGAAAAGTCATCGTATCCAGTCAAAACGATAAACCTATGACAGAGATTATTTTCCTTAACTTGCTTGATGAACGCGAGACCGTTCATTTCCGGCATATGAATATCTGTAATGATGAGGTGAGGCTGAAAGGATTGGAGTTTCTCTAATGCTTCAATCGCGTCATTTGAAGTTTCGATTCTTTGAAAAGGCGTATTGGCATTACGAATAATCGTGCTAAGCCCCGCGAGGATAAGCGGCTCATCATCGACCACTAACAAATTCAACATCCTTCTCCTCTCCTTTGTACATTCTAACGACGCAGGTCGTACCTTCTTGGTGTCTGCTCGCAAGCGTCAATCCGGAATCATGGCCATAGAATTGCTTGATTCGCTCGTGGACATTGTAAACCCCTAGGCCGCTCGAAGCCGTATGAAATGGATTGAGCCCCTCTTTCTCTTTCAACATCCCCTGAATCATCGTCAGACGTTTTTCTTCAATACCGATTCCATTATCTATGATGTAAACCTCAATATATTGTTCAGTCTCTAACACTTGAATTTGTAGCACCCATTGTCTGCGCAGCTTGCTTAGTCCATGAACAATACTATTCTCCACCAGAGGTTGTAATATAAAGCGCGGGCAAATGAATTTTTTGATTTGCGCATCCATTCTTATCTCGAATTGCAAACGTTCGCCCACACGGTTCTTGTGAATAACCAGAAAGTTTCTAACATGATCAACTTCATCATGCAGCGTCGTTTCGGTTTGATCATTAGATAAGCTGTACCGAATTAGCTTGCCAAACGTATGCGTAAAATCAGCGACCTCAGGTGCCTCCTTCACTTCGGCTAACATTCTAATGGATTCTAGCGTATTGTATAGGAAATGCGGTTTAATCTGCGCCTGAAGCACCTTGTAATCGGATTCCTTCCGCATAAGTTCTGCGCGATGGACCGTGTTAACCAAATCGTCGATCCGCTGAAGCATGGCATTATACGAAAGGGCTAAGAAGGCGATTTCATCCTGGTCACGGCTATTATCTTCATATTTGGAGAAATTATCGGAATCTACATTCCGCATATGTTTAGCAAGCTTGAGAATTCTGCGCGTAAGGGATGTCGCGATCCAGTAGTACACCATAGAGAGCACAAGAAGGCTTATAATTCCTCCCCAAGCAAACCATTCTAACTCTCTTTGCGTATTAACTTCCTTGCCATCTGCAAGTGAAACGATCTTCATAAACAATGGCTCCACATTAATGCTGTTCCCCATCAGATCGACATTGCGGAGATATGCATATTTAGGATTACTGTCAGACAATAAATCCGCTGAAGCCTCTCTAATTTCATGCAGCTTGTCCGTATCCTCTATATCCGAATATATGAGCTCGTTATCTCGAGACAAGACTATAACTGTATCACTAGGCTTCGTTTTAACTTTATCGATCAGACGTCCGAATACCTTATCCGTAATTTGGACCTCCAATATGCCAATTTGTTTCGAATATGATTCATTGTAAAGATTTTGATAGAAGCGCAATATCGGGACTTTATTCCGTTCGGATTGATGATAGAGCCAAATCCCTTTTCCCGGCGTAAGTTGTTTAACCTTAGCATATATTTGTTCGCTATCCATAAGCTCGCTGATTTCCCTGAATTCCGGACCTAATGCATACACGCCTGGATGGGTACTGTACATTCGGAGCGCCACGATCTGCGGGTTGCCGTTGTAGACATAAGAGAATCTGGGTCGAATGTATTTGATTAGACTGTAAACGTGCTGAGATTCAGTCTCGTATGCGCCGCTCAAATATTCAATGGCGTATTGATCGTTCTGGAACAATTGATAAACGGATTCCGCTTGTGTTAAATCTAGCTTCAAATTACTGTTCGCCTGTTCAATTACATCCTGCCGGTTACGCATATATTCCTCTAAGAAGCGAATGTGTGCTTGGCTATATAACAAATAAACAAAAATAAGGAATGGGATCAAAATAATGAGTACGTAACCTATAAACAGCTTTCTAACTATTTTCGTTTTTGGGAGAAGCAAAAACAATTTCTTTCCCAGCCATTTAATCACAATATCACTTCTTCTTTTTGACCTATCATAACATAAAAGGGGGGAGTCAAAGCCGAATGCCCTGACTCCTCCTAGATAGGAGGAACGATTCCCTCCTACTTGAACGTATCTTTTACTGTATTGTACTTTTCATTCGCCCAAGCTTCATATTTGCTTAGACCAATTTTTTCCGCTTTATCCATTAGCTCCTGATAGAACTTAACAGCGTTTTCTTCGGAATCTGCCATATAAATCTTGATCTCCTCGTTCTTGATCATTTCATCCAGTTTCGTCCGGATAACGCCGATTTCCGTATCGGAATTTGGAACGAGCATCCCAAGCGCCGGAACAAATTCGGCGTGCTCTTTCGCCATCTTCTTGACTTCCGATGACTCCGTTCCTGGTGCGACCTGCTCCAATGCTGCACTATTAGACATCAGACCCCATAGTCCAATGGCTTCTTTATTGATAAAGTCTGCGTCCCCTTGCTTATAGAGAAGCTCCGGATACTGCCCTTCCTCATTCCATTTCCAGTGTTGGCCTTCAATGCCCCAGAACCCAAGTTTTTGTCCCTCTTCGGAGAACATATACTGCATGAATTTAATTGAAGCTTCGGGATTCTTGTTGTTTTTCGTGATATAAACGCCTGACCAGCCAATGCTCGCAAAATACTCTTTTGGATCATTTCCGAGCGGTTTCGTCAGCTGTGAATAATTATAGCCGGTGCCCTGATTCGTTATTTGACTGTTCAAATTGTCAAAATCATTCGTATTATCCACTAATGCGAACACTTTGCCTTTCAGGGCATAATCATTATCCTTAATCGTATCCTTGAAAGCGAAGTTCTCTGCGGTCATATATCCGTTTCGATACAAACGATTCATGTATTTATAAACTTCCAGCATACCCGGGTGTCTTAAATAATGCTGCACCTTCCCATCTTGTTCGAATAGATCCGTATAGGCAGAAGGAACGCCATTTTGCATTTTGAAATAACGGAAGCCCCAGTTAATGTCGAGCATCAAGGGTATGACGTCCGGATACGTAGCTTTCACTGTTCCAAGCAGTTTTTCCAAATCCTCGAAATTATTTAAAGCCGGATTTCCTAGTTCCTCCATCATATCTTTGCGAATGCCAAGCGCGCTTGAATTGATAATTGCATTCGGATAAGCATTCCATTCTTCTTCTGTGGCGAAGTTGTTACGAACTGTGTAGAACTTTCCGTCGCTAGCCGTGTTAATTGCGATCCGTTCTGCATCAACGTTGAAATCCGGAGCGTATTGCTCAATCAAGTCAGTCCAAGAGTAGGAAATTTTTGGATCAGCTAGACGATCCAAATTTGTTGCGGTAAAGACAAGATCGGGCAGATCTCCTGAAGCAATCATGAGAGGAAGTTGCTTGTCGTCGGCGGCAATTGTCACCTTTAATTTGACCCCTGTTTTCTCTGTAATTAATTCGGGGACGGAGCCGGACCAGTCACGAACAGGAAACCAAGGATGGTTAACGAAGATGCTCAATTCTACAGGCTCAGAGCTAGTCCCTCCCGTCTCGCTGGACGAACTAGTTCCCGTGTTCGCCGGATTTCCTTCACTTCCCGAACAGGCCGAAAGCGTGCTAAGCAGCATACCAGCTGCTAATGTGAATTTGACCCATTTGTTTTTGCCGATCTGAATCATGGATGTACCCCCTATTTTAATTTATATCAGGACCTTAAGGTCTTAATATCGAAATCGCTAACCTTTGACTGCTCCAATCATAACCCCTTTAACAAAATGCTTTTGCAAAAACGGATACACGAGCATGATCGGGATTATCGCGACGACCATAGCCGTAACCTGGATGGAGAAAGTCGTAACTGTATTCATTGATGCGAAATCCGCGCTCATTGCATCCGTCGGCATCGTGCTTTGATTAATGATCTCCATCATGCGATACGTTAGCGTCCGCAATTTGTCGCTTTGTACGAAATAAGCGGAGTCCAACCATGAGTTCCACTGTCCAACACCGAGGAATAAAGACATTGTGGCCAATAGCGGTCGCGAGATCGGCAAGATCATTTTGTAGAAAATCATCAAATCATTAGCGCCGTCGATGCGTGCGGATTCTTGAAGTTCCTCGGGAATTTCTTTGAAAAACGAAATCGCAATAAGCAGGAAGAATAGGTTCAACATGGAGGGAATGACGTATACCGCAAAATGATTAAGCAACTGCAATTCTCGGAGGACAACATAATAAGGAATCATTCCCCCGGAGAAGTACATAGCGACAATGACGATCGCAAAATACGTCTTCTTGAACAAAAGTTGCTTATAAGCCAGCCCATATGCGACCAAACTTGTAAACAATACACCAAGCAATGTTCCAACAATCGTTCTTGCGCTAGAAACAAGAAAGCTCATACGCCACTTCGGATCTTGAAAAAATGTTGCATAATTTTCCAGCGTAAACTGTCTTGGCCAGAAGTAAATGCCTCCCTTAGCAGCATCTATGCCTTGATTAAAGGAAATAATCAATAAGTAGTAGAACGGATATACCGTCATGATAATGACGAACAAAATCAAAATCATGTTGACAGTGTCGATGAGCCAATCCTCCAGCGTTCGCGGCTTCCTCTTTTTCCGTATGTTCACCATTAAAATAACCCCTGTCCCGAAATTCGTTTGGCAATGAAATTACTCGTAAAGATGAGGAATACCGATATGACGGATTGAACCAAGTCGATGGATGTAGCAAAAGCAAATCGTCCTTCCGCAAGTCCCATCTTGAAAGCGTATGTCTGTACAATTTCCGACGTATCGCTATTGACTGAATTCCCCAGCAAGAAAGCTTGCTCAAAGTTCGAACCGACCAGCCCGCCACCCAGCAGACTTCCAATTGACAGAATTAGCACCACTACGACAGCGCCTTGGATGCCCGGCAATGTAATGTGCCATATTCGTTTAAGCCGGCCCGCTCCATCAATTTCTGCCGCCTCGTACAATGCAGGATTAATACCCGCTAAAGCCGCCAGGAAGATAATCGTCCACCATCCCGCTTCCTTCCATACCGCACTTCCCACAGCCAGCCCCCAGAATGAATTGGGGTCTGTCAGTATCGTAAGAGGTTTATCAATAATGTTTAGATGCAGGAGCAACGTATTCACGATGCCGCCTTCTGACGAAAAAAACACGAAAGACAATCCGACCACAACGACCCAAGAAATGAAATGAGGGAAATAACTAACCGTCTGCACAAACCTTTTAAATATGGTTCCCTTGAGTTCATTAAGCATTAACGCAAACAGAATGGGAATTGGAAAGGCAAATACGATTTTTAAGATACTCATGATCAAGGTATTTCTTACCAAATCATTGAATCTATAGTCGTTAACAAATTCGCTCAAATACTTGAGCCCTACCCATTCGCTTGTAAATATTCCCTGCACGCCATCCGTGATACGATAATCCTTGAATGCCATTAAGATCCCGAACATGGGAATGTATGAAAAGATAAGTAAAAACAATATGCCAAGCAAGACAAATGATTGTGGCAACCGTTGCCTTTTAAACCGCTTCCATAATAAATTATTGGTTGCACTCTCTTGAGTCCCTTTACGCAATGTATCCGCTTCCATCTGCTGCCTCCTCCTTCATATCGGTATTGTAGCTCACTTTTTCTCCCCCTATCTACGGATCATTTTTTTTATCGAACTGTCCATTTTTGTGATGCCAGGAATAAACATTTTAAATATTCTCTAGATAGCAACCTATGTTTCTTTTCTTAAATTGATTAGGGAATATGAGGCAAGCTATGTAGCAATCGTAAAAGAAACCCGCTAATACTTTGTAATAGACTGTTTTTCGGATAGCGGTTTTGGCATCATAAATATGCACATGACAAATAAACCTCCTTTATGGAGGTTTATGGAATGAAAGCTATTTAGGAAGCGAATGGCTGCCTATTTTATACATGACGTAGCCGTGATGCATTACCTTGTTAGCGCAAGCGATCACGGCTACTGGAGGGTGAAAAATTTTATGGTTAAGAATGGAGAGTACAGCATGATGCTGGAAATGAAGCAAAAAGGAAGGAGTAACAATCAATTCGCAGTACGGTAACTATTAAAGGTGAGAGCTACCGAATTAAGGAAAAAAAGAATGCGACTTATTCCGTCTGAAAAAGCAAGCAGAAGAAAATGACTAAGGCGTGTCTTAAAACTCACTCAAGGGCATCTGCGTAGTTTTAAGACATACCCTAGATAATTTACCGGTTCCTCCTCCTAGGGAAATTTTCAAGCGTTTATTTTGGGGAATTCTATTTCGGTCTTGACAACATGGTTTAAAATCATTTATTTTAAACTCCTCTATGAAGCAATGCAAAAGAGCAAAAAATCAAAAAATCCAAAGTGAAGCTACTATTTCTTCGCCTTATAAAACTCATGATAAAGCTTCATAAGCGCCCTCTTCTCAATCCGCGACACATAACTCCGCGAGATGCCCAACTCCTTCGCGATCTCCCGTTGCGTCCTTTCATCCCCGCCGTGCACCAAACCAAATCTGCCAATGACAACTTCCTTTTCACGATCATCCAATATGTCCAGGTTCTTGTAAATCTTGCTTTTTTCGATCTTGAGCTGCACCTTATCCGCCACGTCGTCGGACTCCGTTCCGAGGATATCGATCAAGGTAATTTCATTCCCCTCTTTGTCCGTGCCGATCGGATCGTGCAGCGAAACGTCCTTGCGCGTTTTCTTCAGGGATCGCAAATGCATAAGTATTTCGTTTTCGATGCAACGAGCGGCGAAGGTAGCGAGTTTTGTCCCTTTGCCCGTCTGGAAGCTTTCAATGGCCTTGATGAGGCCAATGGTGCCGATGGAGATCAAATCCTCCAGGTCTTCGCCGGTGTTATCGAATTTTTTAACAATGTGAGCCACAAGACGCAAATTATGCTCAATTAGCAAGTTGCGCGAATTGGCGTTGCCCTCCGCCATCAGGGCAAGATGCTTCGCTTCCTCATCTTCTTTCAACGGCTGCGGAAAAGCATTATTTTTGACATACGAAACGAGCAGTGACAACTGCTTGATAAACAAAGCTATCGTTGCAATCAATCCCATCGACCGGCCACCCCCATGCTGTATTGGCGGGAGCACTGTACAGTCCCCGCAGCGAAGAACATCCGTTTACTATTCTATGTGGGCGGTGGCCTATACGTTCCTGTATCGTGCAAAAATTGCAACTCCGACAGATTGATAAGCTTGCATTATCTTGATTCATTCTACAATTAATTAAAAATGAATTTGCTTCCTACTAAATCCATCGAATTGGATTGTACATATAGGCCAAGTTATCGTGAAATCCCCAACCTATACCTTTCGTTTTCAAAACACAGGCATCTTGACTTCACGATTCTTAATCAGTGATTTGGGTCCTTTCCCTTTCTGATGTCGGCCCGCCGATCAACATGTATTCTTAAAAACACTTGCTCAAAACAATTCCATCTGATCCACCCGTGCATCTATTCGCTCCAATGTTTCGGGGTAATGATCTCTGAAAAAAGCATGCTGAACACGCTTGCTCGGTTCAATAATTTGCTTGGAAGCATCCGAGGTGCTGCGAAGACGGCAGCTATACACAATTGGAAAATAATCCTGTAGAAACTTGCCCTCCGCATGCGCGGTCAAAGCAATAATCTGGAAACCCAATTGCTCGGCAATAAAGAACACGGGGCTAAGCACATGCTCGCTGGATGCCTTGCCAAACGGGTTATCGAGAATAACCGCCCGATGCAGCTTTCGATTGGCTATAATATATTGACGCCGTTCAGCCACATAGTTCAGGAGGCCAAGGAACAGCGTCATGTTTTTGCTCCATTTCTCTCCGCCGGACCAGCGATTGGATTGTTCCCAGGAGAAGGCCGCTTTGGTAACCTGGTGATCATTGGTAACTTTTCGGCATGTGACCTTCATGGCCTCGTTTTTCAGGACAACCTGAAGCAGTTGTCTCGAATCAAGCCATTTCTCCAACCTTTTTCGCATCTCGGCTTGTTGCAATTTTCCCTGCTCGTCCACAAATTGCTCCCGCTCCAGCTGAGAAAGAATCCATTCGATATGACCACGCACACGCTCCTTGCCCTCTTGCTCCTCCCACTCTGGAATAGAGAAACTATAGATTTCCCGCCAGCCGTCCCCCGTCTTTATACGCGTCTTTTTCGGAAGCTCTCGCAGCTCCTGTACAATATGCTTCAGATGCGTATGAATGCGTCCAATGAACTCCTGCAAGTCACGGTCATGGCTTTGAATCGTTTCCTCCATAATATGAAGCGCCTTCTGGATCCTTGTCTCCATCGTTTGTCTGAATTCCACGACCTCTTCATAATTTTCCTTCAGCTCGATTCCCTGAATAGCCATTTGGCGAAGCTTTACATCCTTTACCCGTGTATTGCAATAATGCTTGAAGCTGTCCTTGCCTTTGCGGACAAGGAGTTGCTCTTTGTCCATCTTCTGCAAATGAGCCTGCAGCTCTGCAATGGCGTGTTCGCTGGAATCCATACGCGCGTAAGTGAAATCCAGCAGCAGCCGCTCTTGGATTGTTGCAGGAAGCAACCCCGGATCATTCAACCGATGGATCAGCGTATGCTTGTCCCATAATTGCGTCACGCGCTCCAGCTCTTGAAGCTGCCGTGCTACCGCATCGTTTCGCTGTTGCCATTCCCTCTTCTCCCGCTTCAGTTGCTCGCTTTCCTGTTGAGATTGCAGCCTGATTTCCCCCAAATTACCATCAAACCGCATTGGCTGCTGACTTTCAAATAACTCGTGAAATTGTTTCAGCAAAGCTTCCATGCGTCCTTCATGGTTTTGCAGCTTGGCATTGAGGCCCTGCAGTTGTTCCGTCAACTGAATCAATTCGCTGCGATTATGCTCGACTTTAACCCATGCTGCCTGCTTCTCTTCTTCCAGCTCAATGGGCAATGCCATTTCCCTGTTCAAGTCCGAATGCTCGCGCAGCAGCTCATTCATGCCTTTTTCCGCCACCTGCGCTTTTTCCCGCTCATAGGATTGCTCCATTTCCAGTTGACTCTGTTCTTTCATCAGACCTTCACGCTCGCGTTCCAACGCTTGACAGGCTTGCTTTAGCTCAGTCAATGAACGGCTCGATTCCACATAAGCAAAATCCTGTACCTTCCGGTAAAAGTCCTCATTGCGAAGCAAATGCAACCCCGTTTTTGCATCATAAATGGATTGCTGCGTAGTCGCTAACTCTCCTTCAACTGACTTTAAGCTGATCTGCTTCATTCGGACTTGTCTTTGCAGGCCGCCAACCTGCTCCCTGATCGGTGCTAGCTCCTTTTCAAGCTGGCTTCTCTCCATGCCCAGTGCCGTATAACGCAGACCGTCCTTCAACCAATCATTCAGTTGATGAATCATATCCTGCATTTCTGTCAGCTCATCACGATATTTATCCATTTGCTCTTCCAACTGCAGGGATCGCCGATCATGCTGCTGAACCTCCTGCGCGTACGAAATCAGCGCTTCACGGGACGAATGAAGCTGCTGCTCCAGCGATTGATAATGGGACAGAGAATATTTTTGCAGAAATTGAGAGAATTGATATTGAACCTTCTGCCATTGCGCCAATTCCTCTTCCTTGTTCTCCCGCAATTGTTTAATCTCCTGAGCCCGTTCAAGCAACCCCGTTTTCCACTTCAGGAAGACATTTTCTTCTTCATTTCCTTTCCAAAACGCGGGAACAGCCCACTGTTCACCGAAGAGACGAGCATTATTCCCTTGTAAAATCGCCGTCGCCTCGACTGTTCCGAGCACACGAATCGGATAGGCAAATTCACTGGCGGCAAGCTTCTGGAGCAGGAGCTTTTTTTCGCCGTCAGTTGTGATTAATGTAACGGACCACAGCGGGTCCTTCACGACTTCCGGGGTCTTGCCATCCGATTGGAAGTTCCGGGCATACTCCGTGCCGATTTGCAGCAAATGGAATTGCCGGCCCCATGTTTGGACTAGCCGCTCAATGACGGAATCCGCAAAAAATACATCCTGCTCGTAATAATCATCTACATAACGATAAGCAAGCCGCTCCTTCTGCAAGGATGCCGCCTTCTGCTCCTGCCGTTTACGAACGCCCTCCTGAAGCTGCTCCCCGATTGAAGCTTCCTTTTCAAACACGGAATGAAGCCGTTCCCAATTGGGGCGAAGGCTGGACAATTCCCGTACCAACGCCTCCTGCTCCTCATGAAACTGCTCCTGCTGCCGTTCAAGCCGGGCCTGCTCGCGTTCCGTCTGGCGAAAAGCCTCCTGAACCGCTCTTTGGCGATCCCGAATTACGCCTTGCTCCTCGTTCATCCCCTTGAGCTGCCGCAGATAGTCAATACGCTTCTCCTCCAGCGATTGCTGACGCTGTGACCAGAGCGGCAGTTGATCCTCCACCTTTTCCAGCGTTGGATTGGCTAAAATCGCATGAGCGATTTTTTCCTGCTGTTCCTTTTTGTCCTGAAGCTGCGTTTGCTTCTCCTGAAGCTTCAGCTCCCAGGACCAAATGTCTGCACGCAGACGTTCCACTTCCTTTAATGTTCCTTCTTGCTCCCGCTTCAAGGTCTCAAGCTCGGCCTCATGCTCCCTTAATGCCTTCCCCATCTGCTCCTCGTCCCGGGCAAAAACCGTTCTCAATTCGCCGCAGCTTTGCTCCCACTGCTCCTGAAGCTGCCGCTCATCCTGACTTTGCTCCAGCCTTGCGAGCTGCTCCGACAACTGCCGAAGCCGAGTCTCTGCAGCCTCCCGAGCTGTCCGGTGTTCCGAATATTTGAGTGAATAAAAAAACCGCTCCGCCCCGGAAAGACGTTGCTGAAGACCATCCAATTCATTCTGCAGCTGGCTCAGACGATGGAGCAATGCAGATTGCTCCTCATCCGCCTCGGCGAGCTCAATGGACTTGAGCTTTACTTCAAGCGCTTCGTTCTGCTTCATCCATAGCTGTAAACGACTCTCAAGCCCCTGCTGCTCCGCCCTCTGCTCCTCATGCTGAACCAAGGAAAGACGATGAAGCGCCTTGGCCTTTGCCCGCGAACCATTGTACGCTTCCTCCACCTTATGCAAGCCTTCGTGGATGCGCATATAATGGCCCAGTTCTTGCAGTATCAGTTTATTTTCTGTAATTTGCTCCTTCAGCTCTTTGTAGCGCTTGAAGCCTTCGCGATGCGAATGGAAAAGCTCGACAAAGCTGTCTGGCTCAAAACCCTCCATCGCTTCCTCAATCGCGGGGATAAGCAAACGATCAAACAATTGGGACGTTGTTTTGCATTCATCAAAAAAATGCTCAATCCCGCCCTCCGTGCTATTGATCTTGGCAACGGCTTCCCACTCCGAGGCAATGATCTGGTAATGCTCCTCCAAATGGGCCTTGTATTCCTTGATGGTTCCAAAGGTATGCGCCGTTAACGGAAAGCGCTGCGTCATAGAGGCATAATATTCCTGGATCTCTCCTCTGTCCGCAGGCCTGCTATTCCCCATGTAAGACTTCGCAAACGGAATATTCTCCAATCCGTGCGCATCATGCTCACCGTATTCGTAGGCATATCGATAGGAGTCGATCCCGCTAGAAGTCAGATATAAACTGACGCAAGTGACAGCATATCTGCGACGAGGCTTATCGTTCAAAATCCATTCAATGGCAACATGCGCAGGTCCGTTCTCCAGAAGAAGCGTATCCTTGAGCTTTCGTCCGGCCAAATCCGCATGCGGGAGCATAGCCTGTAACGCCGTTTGAATAAATACCGTTTTACCGCCCCCGTTTTCCAGAATGATTGCGCCGTTAAAACCGTCAAACAGAAAAACCTCGTCGTTATACCTTTTATTTCCGCCTTCATAAAGGACGTGGGTAAATCTAATTTTCGAAATCGACGGCATGCTGCATATCCTCCTCCTTGCCTTGCTTCTTGCGATCGTCCAGACTGTACAAAAAATTCAAAACTCCCCGATTATATTCCAGCTCCATAAAATACCGCTGCACAATGACTTTGGTTTTTTCGGTTAACGCCAGCTCGCTTTCCCCAACCTCTTCAGCCAGCCCCTGATCCAGCAAAAACCTTTTCACCGAATCAAGAAAGCTCATTCGGCTAATCGTATTTCCCGTTTGACGCTTTACGGTTTCTTTGATGTCATCCATCGCATCCCATTTTTCAATAATCGCCGACCAATTATAAGAGAATTCGCTCTCCAGCCCCTTCAATTGCTCCTCGTCATGCTCTTTGAGCAAATCAATTCTCTCCTGTACAAGAACGACCCAATCATCAAGTTGAACAAAATTGCGGGTTGGCTCCAGACTTTGATAGCTGTCGTAAAAGGCCCCGATAAACACAATCAGTGTCAAATACATCAGATAAAGGTCCGCATTTACCGCGGATCCCTTTAAATAGGTCCTTTTCAAATAGTCGTTGCTCACATGAAACGGGGACAAACGGGCGATTGGAATTAGGTACAGCTCATCTCCCGCCGCAATAACCGCACAATCCACCTCAGCGGCAAACTGGTCAACAAGCCCTCTTAACTCATCATCTGCTATATATTCCTGCAAGCGGTCACGCTCCACCGAGCCATTCATAGCCAAGTGTGAATAAAGTCGAAAAGCATTCATAACGATTTCATTGCTATAGGAATAGGACATGCCGCTACTCACCCCACTTCAATTTCATATTTTGAATGCCGTAGCGTGTACCCGTTTCCACCATGCCGGCATGTTCGGAGACGACCAGCACCCGTTCCCCAAGTAAACGCCACACTTCATCCATTCCTGCTTTATCATCTTCACTACGATCTGTAATGGTTGCCCGAACGGGGCTTCGCTGATGCAAAATCAGCCAGAAATCATAAAAACTGCGCTTGTCAAGCCAATGCTTTACCTCATGCTCGGCAAGCTCATCCACAAATTGTTGCAGCTCAAGCTCCGGCTCAGACCCTTCATCCAGCTTCTTCATTAACAGCTCCATAATATCCTTGAAGAAGGCTCCACGCTTGATCGTGAATTTCAATTCGTTATCTTCATCGGCAGCTGTCAAAAAGCCTTCCTCGCGCGGCTCCTGCTCTCCTCTTCCAGCAATGCTTTGTTCCGCGAAAAGTGTCAGTGGAGACCAGACTTTCCTCCGCTCAAGCCCAATAAATGGAGCCATAATCCCCTTCATGGATTCCAGCGGAAGCGGAAACCCGAATATTTTGCTTGCAACATCCTGCTCAAAATTAAACGAGCTTAATCCCGTATAATACAGAGATTCCCTCGCAGATGACAACGCTTGATTTTTCAGCTCCATACATTGCTGCAGCAAGCCGTCATGCTCGGCGTGCACCTTCTCCAGTTCGCCGGAAATCCGCAAAATATAGGAATAGGCTCGTTCCTGCTTTTCCATCGTATCATTACCATACAACCGCATAAGCGTTTCCTTGACAAATTGACGAAGCTCGTCAAATTCTTCATTCTCACGCTGCAGTCGGAGGTAGATATCCTCCAGTAATCCGCTGTACCGCTTTAGCGTTTCTTCCGACACAATACTGCGCTTAATCTCATGTCCAAGCTTGAGGATTCGTTCCTTCAAGGACTCGACATCGACCCGCATCTCATTTATTTGCCGCAATGCTCCCTGAAACTCGCCTTTTTCAAGCTGCTTGCGCAAAACAAGCTGATGAATCGACAACTGAAACTCCGAATAAAACTCTTTCGTCGCAAACACAAGCTCCAGCCCATCCTCATCCAGCGCATAAAATTGCGTGTTATGCTTAGCATCAAAAGCGTTTGCTCTCAGAATAGAAGTATAAATGGTTTGTCTCTCGTCCGTTTCCCAATTGTAAAAAGCGAACTCGCGCTTTTTGCCTGACGACGGTCGAAAAACCTGGATAATGTCACGCGCCAGCTGTTCGCTTTGGGGCAGACCCACGTGTAGTTTTCCATCAATTACGCGGTGCAAATAGTGAGTCAGGTCCTTCACGCCCGCCTTTGTATTTCTCATGAGCTTTTGTTCAAAAAAGAACAGCAGCGCAAGCAGGCCGAGCTCCATCATATCAATAGGCTGTCCATTGTCATCGGTCTGTTTTTTACGCTGAAGCTCAAACAAAGGATCAAACAGCGCCACCTTCGACATGCGCTCCTGAAAGCCGTTAAGCGTGCCTTCTAGTTCAAATCGGTCCATTGCTTCCATGTCAGGCCCCTCCATATTCCTTGCAGTTGCTGAGTTGACAAAACCTCTTGCGGATAATACCCGCCTGAATGAAGACAGCTTACAATTTGCTCCCGGCGCTCCGCGGAGAAATACGGAAGAAATGATGATAAAGCCTCCTCGCTTCTCCTCTGATTCCCCTTCCCCAAAACGTAAGGCTGCTCCAAACAAGCCTCATAAAAGGGACGCGCCGGAATCATATTCTGCTGCTTGTTTACTTCGTGCCAGATGCGGATGCCTTCATAGTCCAAGTCTCCAAAATAATAGAAGATATGCTCTCTGTCTGTTACTGGGTATTGCAGGGAGAACATGTTCAGGTTTCCTGTTATTTTATTGCCGCAGCCATAGATTAGTGTGCTGAAAGCACTGGATGGCAAAACGGGAAGCAAAGCTTGAAAAGTCGTTTTATTCTCCACAATCAAATGCAGACATCGTGAATGGGAGGATTCGCCTGGCGGAGAGGGATTGACGGCAAGCATTAACGGATCGGATACCGGGTGGATCTGCAACAGATCCCACACGCCAAGCCGATTGAGCAAGGCTTCTCCGCCAAGCTCGGTGATCCATTTCTCATTTCCCGCAATCTGAAAACTCCGCTCGGGAGCAGGAACCACACCTGTTGGCAATCCGTTTGACTTCAGGAAGGAATCGATACGCTGTATCCATGGCTTGTCCTGTACAAACTGCTCTTCCGGAAGCGCAAAATAACCCTCCAGTTGAATGGCTGGATGAAGGGTTAAATGGTACTTCTGCAATTGATGGGCATGGTGTTTTTTGAGTAATGATTTGTTAATGCGATAGCGATAAGCAAGCGAGGGCTGCTTCATTGTACGGCCGGCGGCCTTTATTGCTTCCAATACCTTTTTTTGCTCCAAATCAAGGATTGCCGCACTAAATTGTTGCGGATCGGCAGCCGACTCTTCAAACAGCGATTGCAGGTCCGAAAGCGTAACTGTCGTATGTTTTACTGAGCTTAAATACTCCTCTATGATTTGTTTTATATGCATATCAATAGCTCCTGTATGTAAGGGGTGGCTTTCACCTACCATTATACCAAAAAATTGCTGCTGCGCTTGATCAAAGGTTGCTCCCTATGTACCGAAAAAAAAGCACTGCGGCTCAGATCGAGCACACAGTGCGCAGTTAATTATTGAGATTTAAGATCATACAAAAAGACGACTTCACCTAAAAAAAATCGTATCCAGCATCCCCTGCTACTCCGGCGTTCCTTGCGTCACTCCGTGAATATACGTTTGCCATGGCGTATCCAAAGCTCCTTGGCCGGGATTGTAGGTGAAGAAATATTCCACCGTATCTCCCTGCTGAAGGTTGTTAACCGGATAGGTGTAGTTACCGTTCCCGATATGGGTCATGGCGACATTTAATTGCACTCCATTATTGACCTTGTAATGCAGGTCTGCAAAAGTCGCTCCATTGACATAAAACAGCAGGTTATTTCCTGTTTTTTTGATGCCGCGAACCGAGTCTCCAATTACGATAACCGTAGGCGGAGCCTGCACGACCGTAATGGTTGCAGCAGCCGTTTTGTTGCCATCCGCCGTGGTAGCCGTTACCGTGGCGGTACCGGGGGCAACTCCCGTCACAAGTCCCGCTTGGCTGACGGTAGCAACGGCAGAGTTGGAAACGGTCCATGCCACTTGCTTGTTGGTCGCGTTAGAAGGCGCGACACTAGCGTTTAACTGAACCGTTTGCCCAGCTTGCACTTGTGCCGCCGATTGATTCAGCGTTACGCCGGTTACGGCTACATTGCCCGGATTTCCGGGATTGCCGCCTCCCTCTTTATAGACGCGCACATATTCCACTTGCATCGTGGCCGGGATATCCGAAGGACTTGGCGAAAGCCCGCCGTCAAAATGCCCCCCTACCGCCAGGTTCATGATCAGATAAAACGGCTCATCGAACGGTGCGTTCGGATTGTTCGGCGCCGCCACGGAATACCATTGCTCCCTGGTCACCTTGAAGAAAAACTTCCCGTCCACATACCATTTGAAATTATCTTCTTCCCAAACCATACTGTACACATGGAAATCGTTGGCGAACGTTTGACCTTGCGGGAAGTGGTATTCGCCCGCCAAATACCGGTTAACCGGCCACTGGCCTCCGTAATGAAGCGCGCCGCTGGTCGTGCCGGGCAATCTGCCCTTTGCTTCCATGATATCGATTTCACCGGAGGCGGCCCATGCGCCGTACACGGAGTCCTCCGGCAGCATCCAAAGCGCCGGCCACAGCCCGTTGCCCGTCGGCAGCTTGGCGCTGATATCCACGCGTCCGTATTGCAGGGACAACTTGTTCTTCGTGTTGATTTTGCCTGAAGAATAAGGAGCATAGCGGTTCGGGTCTTGAGGGAACGACTTAGGATCATTTAACGCCCGGATATTCAGCTTGCCGTCTTGTACGAAAACGTTCTGGGAGCTATTCGTGTAATGCGCCAGCTCGTTGTTGCCCCATCCCCATGTATTGGGGTCGTTGTTGAGATAATAACCTTGCTCATAGTTCCACTTGCTCGTATCCAGCTGAGTTCCGGTAAATTCATCCTGCCAAATCAACGACATCCCGGCTATAGCCGGATTGCTTGGCGTTCCGATTGCAATGTCCTCCTGATCGCTTACATCCGGGCGAGGCGCATTGGGATTGCCAATTAACGTATAGTAGACGAAATTGCTGCCGATATTGCCGCCGGTTTGCCCATTGAGCGGATAACCGACTCGGATTTGCATGTCCACCTGAATAGGCTGGAACCACAAGCCGTAAATATAGTCGGCCCAATAGCCCCATTGATTGGCATCCGACATATTGTTGTAGCCGCTGCCGGAATAGACGAAGCTGCTTAGCAAGGAATTGCCAAGCTCCACCCACTGACCGTTCCTCAAAATCTGATAGACGAATTGATCAAGCTCCGTGCCGATTGGCGCTCCTCCGTCGATTTTGGGCAGAGGGATGCCAATGGCGCCGCTTGCGTCAGCGGAATACGTCGTTCCGTCGTAAGGCGTTAGCGCATAGCCGTTACGCACCGGCTCGTTAAAGGTAATGGTATACACGAGGCTGGCCGACGACGTTTTCGATTCCAGCTTGACGTTGATAGACTCCGTGACCGTAAACCAGTAACCGCCGCCTCCTTCGGTGAATTGTCCAAAGTTGCTGTCGTAAATCCAGCCGCTGGCCGCATTATTTTCAAGGTCGATCCAGGCCGTGCTGTTGACTGGTTTGACGAACACCTTCAGATCGTCGGCTACCGCTTCGTAGGTAATGGCTGCGTTATTGTTGAAAACAGGATACGTAAAGCCCGCGCCGCCCGTGAAGCCTGCCGTAATTTGCGGCCCCTGCGTTGGCGTCATGGACGTGATCGTTGTTGTATTTATATTTTGAAAAACCAAGGTATAGTTGAGCGTAACCCCGTTCGCTTTGGAGTATAGCTGCACTTCCGTCGTGGCGGACACAATAAACCAATAGCCGTTTGCCCCGCCGTCGCTCCAATGTCCCCAGTTTTGGTTGTAGACGAAGCTGCTGACGCTGTCGATATCGACCCAATTGCCGCCAACCTTCACTCTGACGCCAACGTCATTGACTACATCGCTCCAGGTGGCGGAACCGCCGTTGAAGATCGGCATGACAAACCCGTAACTGGCTTGTCCTAAACCCGACTTCGAGATAACAGGCCCATCCGCCGCTGAAAAATACGCCATCGATGTCACAGTTGTTCCATTAGCCTGTACGCTTGCGGCAGGCAGCAATCCTCCACCCACCACCATTGCATACACCAAAATCAAGCTCAACCATCTTTTCCCCCAGCTTGCACGATAGAATGACATCTTAAGTCCTCCCTCTCAAATGGAATAGCTGCTCCTTGCGCTTCCGAATTTGAAGGTTCTTATCTGCGATGCACTTGTATACGCTTACATTTTGTGCGAAACATCGTCGATGCTTTACTTGCCCGCCTTTCACTTCCGTTTTTCACGAAAATACTGCGCTTTCCAATTTTCAACATTCCCGGTAATCCGCTTGCAACACCTCCCGTAGACCGATTAATCTCCGTTGGTTGTCAAGATCATGCGGTCGCTCTGTCGCCGTTAGGGATTCCTTCATCATCATTTACAGAGAAACCGTAGCGTACTTCTCTGTAAAGCTCTGGTCTTGCTTCTATTTTATCGAATGGCCTGATGGCTAGAAAAGGGACAATAATTTTTGTTTCATCCCAATTTTTTGGTTTGCGCATCAACCCGATCTCGCCGAGACCAGGCTGATTTTCCTTTCTCTACACCAATTCAATCGAAAGCTTCTTCAGTTTGCCCTCACGAAGCAGAAGAGCCCAGAAGCGCTGCTCCCATGACAGAACACCAGCCAACCCTCCCCGGATAAACGATCGCGGCCGATCCAGGCTTTGGCATCCATTGATCGGGACCTTTTCATATGCCAGATAAGCGGGATCGAACTCCAGAATGGCATTGCTTTTGTGATCGATGCCGAAGCTGCAGATGCCTTGGCCCCGATTGACGTAAAAGGACCAGATCGGAATGCCTTTTACTCCCGCCAGTCCGGGCAAAAAGCTGGTAAACGGCGCAAGCGTGCCGTAGCCCCGCAAAATAAAACAATCGTCTCCCAATTCATAACGCTGTGTCATGGCATTGTTCCTCTCCTTCGACCTTCCGCCGCATTTGCTGACGGTACTCCGTAGGCTGCATACCCATCACGTCGCGAAAGGCGCGGGTAAAGCTTTTGTAGCTTTCGTAACCCACCATCGCCGTTACCTCCACGATTTTGTGCTCGGTCCCGGCCAGCAGACGCCGGGCCTTGTCGAGACGCACGTCGCGCAAATATTCCGCAAAACCTTTGCCGATATTTTTTTTGAACAGGTTAGAAAAATAGGCGTAGTTAAGCGAGACGTGGTTGGATACCATCGCCAAATCCAGCGGTTTATGATAATTTTCATGAATAAAGCGGATCGCTTCGTTTAAATCCTGCGAATTGCGGTAGCTGCATTTGAATGCATCGTAAAATTGATTCAGCCGTAGAAGCTGCCCCTGAAGCGCCCCAATGTAGTCGCGGATTGCCGGATAGTCGAACATGTTGCGCAGGCAGTCGATATCCAGCGCTTCCTCGCCCATGTAAGGAGCAATCACGCGTTCGTATTCCTCCAGCATTTGCGCCACGGCGCGGCATAACTGCACCGTGTAGCGCACGTTGTACCGCTGGAGCAGACTTTTGTTGAACATTTTGGATATGCCGTCGGCGATTTTCCCGCTGTTCGTTGTCCCGATCAGTTGAAAGAGCGAATACAGCTCCTCGTGGGGAAGCTGCCAGTGCTGCTCCAATCCTTCGATATGCGAGGGCAGCAAACAACGCTTTTCCGGAAAAAGATAACTATGCCGGTACAGTTCCATCGCTTGCGAATAGCTTTCCGGCAATGCCGCAAGTCCGCGTCGGAGGTCAGTGATCGCAACAACGGCCCCGATTCCTTCGTTTTGGAGCGCGGCAGGCAGCGCATGATGATCGGCGGCTGCGTCCACGGCAAAAATAAGATGTGGTCCCCTCTGCAAGCATAGACAGCTTTGCCTACCGAACAAGCGGTAAACGATAGACTCCATCGTTCCCGCGTTGCTGCCGCCCGGCCGGTTAATCCATATTTCCTCCCGAAGCAGGCATAACCGGTAATGACGCCACAGCTCCGGATGAAGCCGTTCGGTTTCGGCCACCCACTCCGGGTCGTTAGCCGCGCCTTGCATGTACATCGCAAGCTCCTTGCGGTCGGCTTCCCGCGCGCGCCGAGAAATATGCTTCATGTTGCGCGATAGCGCCTGTCGCGCCCGCACCTCCTGCAATACATGCTCCACGGCGCTTTGCAAATCCTCTCGCTTGACCGGCTTGAGAAGATAACCTTTAGCGCCAAGACCCATCGCTTTTTGCGCGTAGGCGAAATCGCTGTAGCCGCTAATAATCAGATAATCGACCTTAATCCGTTCCTCCCGCGTGCGCGCCATCAACCCCAGACCATCCATCTCCGGCATCCGGATATCGGTAATGACCAGTTGGATGCTGTTTTGCCGCAGGATGTCCAGCGCTTCGACTCCGCTCGCCGCGCTGAACACGCCGTCAAGCTCCAGGGGAAACTGGCTCAGCATAGCCTGAAGCCCGTCGCGTATGTTCTTTTGATCGTCCACGATCAGAATATTGACCATGCCCTACCATCCTCCAAGATTGGCATTTTCCCACGGCAAACGGATCGTCACGCGTGTATAAACGCCCTGCTCGCTGTCGATCCAAAGACCGCAGCCTGCGCCGTAATGAAGCTGAAGCCGCTTGTGCACATTTTCCAATCCCAGTCCGTTTTTGCCCGCCACAATCGGCGTATCCCAATCTCCGCGCAGCACGTCTTGCAAATCGGCCAGCATGCCGGGCTCCACGCCCGCGCCGTCGTCCTGTATTTCGATTCGCAGCAGGCGCTCCTGCTCCACCCAGACGGTCAGCTTAATCCGCACCCCTCCGCCTGAAGGCGCCGCATGATGCACGGCATTTTCGACGATGGGCTGGATGCACATTTTGGGGATCGCGTACCCTAACACCTCATGGGGCAGGTCTCCCTCCAGTTCTATACCTCCGCCTTCCATGAAATTGACAAAATGAATATAGCTGCGAATATTCGCCAGCTCCTCTCCCAGCGAGACGGTGTCGCTTCGCCATTTCATGCTGTAGCGAAGCTGTGAGCCGAGCGAAACCAGCGCTTCCGCGATGGCAGACTGATTCTGCACCTCCGCCCGCATGCGGATGGATTCCAGCGCGTTGTACAGGAAATGCGAATTGATTTGCGAATGAAGAGAATGGAGCTGGGCGTTTTTGGCGACAAGCTGCTTGTCGATCACTTGCGTCATCAGCTTTTTCAGTTCATCCAGCATATTGTTGTAGCTAATGGCTACCTCGTCGATTTCGTCGCCGGTTTCGCGTTCGTCCAGACCTGTGTCTATTTTGGCATCAAGCTGTCCCCTCCGTACTTTGCGCATGGAGATCAACACGCTGTCAAGCCGGCGGAAAATCCGCCTTGTCGTATGCGAAACCAACACCAGCATCACCAATAAAACAGAGAGCGTAATGATAATGACGAGCGCATACAAATCACGAGGGCCTTTCATCAAATCCTGATGGGAAGCGATATCCACGACATAAGCATCCAGCGGCGCGATATAGCGGTACATGGCATAATACGTCCCGTCTCCAACGCGAACCTTGACAGGATTGCTTTGCTGCAGCACATCCAGATTAGTGCGAACGCTGCCCAGAATATCATCCAGCCCCTCGCCGGCGTGCCGGAGAAATGCGTGCTGCCGGTTGTAGATGTACCGGGATGTATCGCTTCCGTCCATGATAACCGAGAAAAAATCGCCTCCCGATTCCTCCAGCAAATCGCTGAAAAATACGTCGTGCGACATCCGGACCTCCATCATGCTGGGCCTCTTCAACTGTTGATCCTGCAGCCGCACGAGCCGATAGAAGGACAACGTATTTTCGCCATCCTTAAAAGCAAACAGCCGATAGGCCGAACCCCCTTCGTCGCGAAGCTCCGCCCAGTAGCCTTGCGGCCAAAACTTGTCGTAGTGGTAAATTTCGGGCCAGATCTCATACAACTTGGGATTATCGATATAAAAGCTAAGCTCGCTGATCATGTCATTGCTTTCAATAATGTTATGCATTTGCTCAAACTGATTTTGCTTGAATTTTACTAGGCGCAGGCCGTCCGCTGTCATATCGGAGTGAATAAAATCGACAAACGCTTTTTGCGTCAGCGCGGTCGAGGAAACGTTTTCAAGGATGCTCATGCGGCTCCGCAGCTGATCGTGCAGCCGCGAGACATGGCTCATGCCGCTTGTCATCGCTTCTTTATAAAGCTGCTCCTCCTGAATGCGGATAAATAGAAAGGAAACCACGATAACCGGTATCGCAATCATCAGGCTGAATGCCAAAAAGAGCTTTTGGGATATGCTGGCATTGCGGTAGATTTTTCGGATTTTCATCGGCAAATGGTTCATGTCGGCGCCCTCCCCTACTCCTGTAATATACCATATATTACAATTCGGCAGACAGCGGCTTTATCTATTCTCCAAGCCGGTCAGGCCCGCTATATAGGGGATTGCCGGACGCCATTCAGGCGACCGGCTTCCTTTCTTATTGCTCCGACATTTTGGCTTTGCGAGCGTCCAGCTCTGTCTGCCTGAAATCCATGACCTGCTGGAAGCCGTAGCTGTCGCGGCGGGCCAGGAAATTTTCGAATATTTTATCGAATGCGGCTTCGTCCTTGGCGGTAATCAGCTCGGGCAGCACTTCCTCCCAGTTTTGCGAGATGCGCGCCCATGCGACCGCGGCTTCGGAATCGCCAAGCGGATCAAGCCCTTTATAAATGCCGCTGTCGATATCAGCCTGCGCGTTGGCGAAGTCCTCCATTTGTTTGATGACGGCGGCTTTCTCCGGTCTCCACTGGTTGATAATAACCGGGTTGCGCATCATCCAATACGTATCCATAATGCCGTATTCCTTCTCCATTCTTTCGATGTCCGTTTCCAGCAGTTGAACCATTTCTGGCTTCAGCTGCGGCTTGCCGCTTGACGAATCCCAGGTTTCGCCTTCTTTGCCAAGGAACAGGTCCATTTGGCCTTCCTCGCTTGCGAGATAAGTCAGAAAACGAATCGCGCGGTCCGGATGTTTGACGGACTTGCTGATCATGGTAACCATCCAGCCGTCCATATTGCCAGGGAACAGCTTGGCGGAATCGCCGTTGCTGTTTTGCGGTCCGTCCACTGCGATGTAGTAGGAATCCGGATTGGCGCTTGCGGCCAGCATCGGGTTGACGGCCACCATCCCCGTCCACTCGCGAATCATCATAAAGTAACGGGCGTTGTTTGTTTTTTCCTCAACCTGCGTATCGGAATCCACCAGGAAGTCCACGTTGATCAATCCGCGTTCGTACGCGGTGCGGAACGTTTTCAGCCAGGCAAGGTAGTTCGGGTCGGTAATGCGGTCGTATACCTTGCCGTCTTTTTCGTGCGGCACTGCCAGCAGGTTGTGCAAATATTCCGTCATGCCGTACGGCACGTTGCCCTGTGCAAAAAACGGACTGATCGGCTGTCCCTTGTATTGCGAATATTGGTCCTTGATTAGCTGCAGAGCATTCAGGAAACCTTCCGGCGTCGACAGGTCCGGGCGGCCCATTTCCTCGTAAAGGTCTTTGCGCACCAGAAACGTTTGGTTCGCCGCCGTCATGCCGGTTTCATGCATCAGATTCGGACTGTAGGAGTCGTTTGGAACGCCGTAGGTATTGCCGTTTTCCTGCCGGTACCACTTCAGAGTGCCATCGCCCGCCACCTTGAAAAAGTAGGGATCGTATTGATCGGCCAGCTCGTTCAGGGCATAAACGTGATCGCCTTCCCACAGCTTTTTGACAGCGGTTTCCCAAGAACCCATGCTAATAATGTCCGGAAGCTTGCCGGAGGTCATCATCAGCGTAATATGCTCGTTGGCTTCGCCGGACGGAACTTCCAGCTTTACGTTAACTCCCGTTTTTTCCGTCACGTATTTGGAGGTCAAGCTTTCTCCCCAGGAATGCGCATACCAGGACGCGCCGACGAACCAGGTCAAATCAATCGGGCTGGTGTCGAGCCTCCATGCCGGCTCATCGGGATTCAGCGCTGTTTCACCCGGCGTAGCTTCGGGTTGCTGCGTGCTGTTCCCGTTTGTTGGAGACGGATTGTTGTTACCCCCGGAATTGGTGCAGGCAGCCAGCGTAAATGTCAGCACAACAGCCATGGCCAACATCAGGCCTTTTTTGAATGACTTAAGCTTCATGACAAGATCATCCCTTCTTTTTCTATTTATATTTAATTGCCCTTACCCTTTGATCGCGCCGATCATGACGCCTTTCACCAGATACCTCTGGATAAATGGATACACCGCCAAAATCGGGAGAGTCGCCACCATCATGGAAGCAAACTTGATGGAGTTGCCAGGCAGCCTGGCTCCGAATTGCGCCATCGCCTGCTGCTGCATAAACGACATGGAGTTTTCCGCGATGATTTTGTACAGCATCGTTTGCAAAGGAAGCAGCTCCTGCGAGCGAATGTAGATGACGCCTTGATAATAGTCGTTCCAATGGTAGACGGCCGAAAAAAGCGAGATGGTCGCGATGACTGCCATGCTGTTGGGCAGCACGATTCGAAACAGGACGCCGTAGTCCGAAGCTCCGTCCACCTTGGCGGATTCCTCCAGACTGACGGGAATGGTGCGGAAGAAGCTCATAAAGATGACCATGTTGAAAAACGAATACATGCCGGGAATGATGAACACCCAGAAATTATCGTATAGGCCCAGCTTCGTCATCAGAATAAAAGTCGGAATCAAACCGCCGGAAAACAACATTGTGACCAAAGCGATTTTCATATAAAGCTTGCGCCCGATCAACGTTGTTCTGCTAATTCCATAAGCTATTATGGCCGTAAACAACACATGCGCCGCTGTCCCCAACACAGTTCGGAGAGTGGTAATGTAAAAACCGTTCATCATGTGTTTGTCGTTAAATACTACGCGGTAGCTGTCCAGCGACAGAGCCTGCGGAAACCAGTTGACCGTGCCCAATATGGCATGCTCCGGAGCGTTAAGCGAATTAATGAGCACAAACCACATCGGATACAGCGTTGCAAAACATACCGCCAGCATCAATACGGTATTGCTGATTTCAAATAAGCCAATGTGGCGTTTTCCCCGTTTTTCCATGTTTTCGTCCTCCTCCGGTTAAAAGATGCTGTCGCCCGTCAGTTTTTTGGATGAATAATTGGCCAGGAACAACAGGCCAAGCGCTACGATCGAGCGGGCAAACAGAACGGCCGTGGAGAACGAATGGCGACCCGAAACCAGACCCATGTTGTAAATATACAAATCCAGGCTTTCCGCCATCCTCATGTTCATATTGTTTTTGAGCATGAAGATTTGTTCGAAGTTGCTTCCCAGCATACCGCTAACCGCCAGTATAAACAGGATTGCGATGGTTGGGCGTATGCTTTGCACCGTAATGAACCACATGCGCTGCCACCGGTTTGCCCCGTCCAGCTCCGCCGCTTCGTACAGCGCGGGATCGATGCCGGAAATCGCGGCAATATAGATGATGGCGCTCCAGCCCGTTTCCTTGAGCGTATCGGAAAAATAGGTGATCCACCAGAAATATTTGGGATCGCTGTTGTACAGGATTTCCCTTTCCTGAAGCCCCAGCGCCATAAACAATTGGTTGATGACGCCGCCTTCGCCCAGCCAATTGAGCATGATACCACCGAATATCGTCCAAGCGATAAAATGCGGCAGGTACGAAATGGTCTGGACCGTACGCTTAAAGCGGATGTTCCGGACCTCGTTCAGCATCAGCGCGAACAAGATGGGAATCGGAAATCCCAGCACCAGCTTGATGCTGCTCATGCCGAGCGTATTTCGGATGGAACGCCAGAAACGGTCGTCCGTCACAAAATCCTCGACATGCTTCAGACCAACAAAAGGCGACTGCAACATCGGTTTGGCGATGCTGTAGTCCATAAAGGCGATAATCAGCCACAACATCGGAATGTAGCAAAAGATAAACATCCAGACGATGCCGGGGATGACCATGCTTTGCAGCTGCCACTGTTTGATAAACGCTTTCATCATTCCATTTTTGGATTGGAACACATGCTTTGCCCCCTTCCATCTCATCGTATGAAAACGTCGCCAAAAATAAAAGGCTCACCATTTTTGACCCTATCCCATTTTTTTGGATTCCGTTAATTGGCTTTCGAAATGAAGTATGCTGGATATAAAAGAAAGGGGTGCCGACGTGTACAACACGCTGATTTGGGAGCAGAATTTTGGGAAGGGGACTTCCGGTTTAAAGGAATGGAACATCCGGCTCGGCAATGATTTGCTCGACGATAACGGCAATGCCGTCGTTCCGGGCTGGGGAAACGGAGAAGCGCAGTTTTACACGGGGCATGATAAAAATCTGTATATCGACGAGTCTGGCTTAAACCTGTGCGCTCGCCTTCAAACGACCGAGGTTGATAGTGACTCCGACGCTCATCTGCAAACGACCGAGGTTGATAGTGACTCCGACGCTCATCTGCAAACGACCGAGGTTGATAGTGACTCCGACGCTCATCTGCAAACGACCGAGGTAGATAATAGCCCGTATGCTCAGCCGCAATCACATGAATTAATTGGTAGGCGCTTTTTGTATACCTCCGCCCGTTTGGATACAAGGGATCACTTCTCCTTTTGCTATGGCAAACTGGTGGTTCGCGCAAAGCTGCCCGTCGGGCATGGATTGTGGCCCGCCATCTGGATGCTTCCGCAGACGCGGGAACACGGGCCTTGGCCCGCTTCCGGAGAAATCGACGTATGCGAAGCAAAAGGCCGTTTGCCCCGGCACATATTCGGCACGCTGCATCACGGCAAGGATTTCGAAAGCAAAATAACCGACGAATTCTCCCATGAGCTGCCAAGCGGCAGTATCGCCGAATTCCGCGACTACTCCCTGGAATGGAGTCCGGACTCCATCAGATGGCTGGTCGACGGACATTGCTTTGCCGAACGGAAGCTTGAACATGGCTCCGCGCCTTTTGATGTCCCCTTTTACCTGGTGCTCAACCTCGCCGTCGGAGGCTGGTACGATCAGGTGGAGGTGGACGAATCGGCTTTGCCCGCCGTCATGACCGTAGCCGGCATTTGGGTGTATCAGTAACGAAAAGGCGAAGCACAAACCTGATTTGTTGTGGTGGCAGGCACTGGGGAATCCAATCGCGGAATTTCAATGCTTGCTACAGGATCGTTCAGTTTCTTAACAAGGCCGTGCCTTCAATGCCAAGCAATTCCTCAGCCAGCCGGATCCGCTCTTTCAAAACGGATGCCTCCAACGCTTCGCCTCTGCAAGATCGGCTGAATAGCTCCTTCTCCTCCGCATTAAACGGAGAATTGTCGTCTTGGGTTAGGCGGCCATGTTCCTTCCAATAGCTAAACCATGGCAGTCCTTCGTTTTCCATAAACAAAACAATCTGGTCCACACAACGCTCAACGGTTTCTAATTCTTTGTGAAAACGAAAGTTGTAATGGTAGGAGAATTCGTTTTTAAAGCCATTGGCAGTTAAACCATTTAGAGCGACAAAATCATGGTATCAATTATCAGCCTGATACCCAAATTTAGACGAAAGGAGGAATCCGTCTTGTGCTTATGCACATGCAAAAACTCCACCCAATCCGGCTGGAGTCTTGTGTAGAAGCGAGGCTTGGTCATTTTAAAGCCAAAAACAGCCAACCGTTCCCCAACCTTTTTACGCACCTGTCCCGCATGCTTCCTCTCTAATGCCTCATCTTTCACGCGATTCCTCATCTCCCGCACTTGCACATATTCATGCTTATGGTCCTACAGTTATGTAGCCAAAAACTTATACATCCTTTTGAGGTAAAAAAGGCCCCAAAGCTTGTCCGACTTTTTCATTCAGCAGCAAATCGGCGTAACGGTCCATGGGCGTTGGGGTTTTGTTAATCAGCACAAGCCTGTCGCCCCGGTATAGTCTGACCAGTCCGGCTGCCGGCTGAACAGACAGTGAAGTCCCGGCCACGATGAGCATATCAGCTTTGGCAATATAATTGGCTGCGCTCTCTAACAGCGCCATATCCAAACTTTCCTGATAAAGCACGACGTCCGGCTTAATAACGCCTCCACACAGAGTGCATCGCGGTACGGCTCCCTTACTCTCCACAATGATGGACAAGGGATAAGGCTCCCGGCATTCCATGCAATAATTACGCTGTACGGAACCATGCAGTTCCAACACATTGCGGCTCCCGGCCAGCCCATGCAGGCCGTCGATATTTTGCGTAATGACGGCTTTTAGCTTGCCTTGCTTTTCCAGCTCGGCGAGTGCAAGATGAGCCGCATTTGGACGAGCGTCAGTATGAATCAGGCTGGAGGAATAAAAGCTGTAGAAATCCTCCGGATGCCTTCTAAAAAAGTCTCGGCTCAAAATCTCCTCCGGAGACACGCGACGATTGTCCACCTTGCGAAACAAACCGTCCGCTGATCGAAAATCCGGAATTCCGCTTTCCGTCGATACGCCCGCTCCGCCAAAAAACACAATGTATCGGCTCTCCTCCACCATCGCCTTCAGCTTGGCGGCGCCGCTTTCGTTATTCATCCTTATACCTCCTGAACTGCAAGTTAGCCTAAGCACATTCAACACCCGTCTGCGCGCTATCCGTGCCACTGTCTTACTGTCTATTATAGATTCGCTAAATTGGAATGAAAAGCTGATCAACCTTTCGATCCATCTTTCGATCCATCTTTCTTGATTCATTCTCATCAATAACTATGTTGCTACCCCCTAACCTTTATGCTGTATTGACGGCTCAACATTAATATTCAATGCGAAGATCTGAAACAGACTAACGGCTTCCTCCATTTGCCACGGTTAGTTTGCAAACATCAAGCCGTTCCTTGAAAAGTTGCTCGAAACTGGCTGCTGCGTGCTTATGGTCATCGATGACCGTTAGAGGCATTATTTAGTGGAAAAACCATTTTTAAAGGTCATTCGTGACCGTTAAAGCTCATTTTCGCCCAATATGCACCGTTTTTGAGCGCTAACGGCCACCGATGTCCGTTACCCAATCAAAATTCAGCATTTTGTGGCGCTAACAGCCATCGGTGACCGTTACCCAATCAGATTCCAGCCACTGAGACTCTACTGGTCACTGATGACCGTTACTCATTGAGAATCTAGCCGTTTACTCTATAGTCAGTGATGTCCGAAACTAGCTGCTGCGTGCTTACGGCCATCGGTGACCATTAGAGGCATTATTTAGTGGAAAAACCATGCGCTTACTTAGTTACGGAATTCAAAATTGTATCCAATAGCTCTGTACAATTTTTGAATCAACAAAAAAGAAGCATTTTCCGCTTCTCACGATGCGGAAAATGCTTCCTCTAGAGCAACTCTTCGATTATTGTGACTTCACTTCGGTTACACCGGTAACCGTGCCTTCGTTGGATGAGTCAAACGATGCTTTGTATTCGTCGTTAGCGAAATAGACATTGCCTTCAACCGTTGCTTTTGTAACAACAAAACCATTAGCTTCTACATATACGTCGCCTACAAACGTACCGCCTTGCAGACGTGTATTTTCGCTTTTGATCACGAGTTTTGGAGCCGTCAGCTTAAACGATGCCGTGATATTGTGGTCGGCGTCTTGCGTGTACAGTGCGATTTTGCGAGCGATGGCGTCCTTATTCGTAAATTCGCCTTCTACCACAAGCTCTTGGTCAAATGTCAGGTCGTTCAGCGTAGCTGCAATCCATGTGCCGTCCTTGCTAATCGCCTTCAGAAACGCTTCATTGTTGTCAACTACGGATGCGCTTGTTGTCGCATCTGCGCTATCCTTGCCTTTGTTTGCATCCTCTTTGCTGCTGCAACCAGCCATCAGGCCTGCTGCCAGCAGAAAAGTCATAGCCAGAACAGCTATCTTTTTCATGTTGTCTCTCTCCCTTTTTTTCGTATAAAGATTACATACCTATCATATGCAAAATCGAGATAAAACTATGTGATAATATTCACAAATTTTCATGAAATAATGTGGATATTTCACTTTTTCTGGAACATTTTCATCTGAAAATTGAACAACCTTTTACAAAATGGCGTCGCGTTTCAATTCGCCGGAATGAATGCCCGCAGAGGCTTCAGCTTTGGCGCTTTTCTCCTGACGCTTTCTGAAGGCCGTATAATAGAGACCCGCCACAAAAATGCCGCCCCCAACCGCATTGCCCAAAAACACGGGAACAAAGTTGGTGAAGTAGCCGGCCCATGTTGCATATCCCGCAAAAATAGCGGCCGGTATAACAAACATGTTCGCCACAATATGCTGAAAGCCCAGCGCCACAAACGTCATGGTCGGAAACCAAACGCCCAGCACCTTGCCCGCTCCGTCTTTTGCTCCATATGCCAGCCATACCCCAAGAGATACAAGCCAGTTGCAGCCAATCCCGGAAATAAAGGCATGAAGAAAGGTATCTTCCATTTTGTGTTCCGCTGTTGCAATCATTTTATCCAGGTAAGGTCCGCTCTCCAGCATGCCAAGCACGTGAGAGAACATGTAGGCAACGAAGATCGCTCCGGCAAAATTGCACAGCGTAATGATCGTCCAGTTTTTGGCCAGTTGAAGAACCGACGCCTTTTTGTGAAATACGGCCATCGACAAACTCATCATATTGCCCGTCAATAATTCGCCGCCCGCAATCATGACCAGAATAAGCCCGATTGGAAAAACAGCTCCCGAAATTAGCGAGGACAGACCTTCCCATCCTGCCGGCAGCGCCGCCGTGGAACGCAGCGCCAGCAAATAACCCAGCGAAACAAATGCGCCTGCCGCAAATCCAAGCGGTATTTGTTCAGACAATCCCATATTGGCTTTCTTGTACCCGGCCTGGAGGGCGGCCTGAGCGGTTTCCTCCGGTTTTAAAAATCCCATTTTTGATGTCACCTTTCCCCTCGTCTTCGCTTCAATCAACAGAGGTTGTTCAAAAAGGCCGCTTTTGATCACGAAGCATGCCTAGCGGCATGATCAGCATCGAATATGGGACTCAGCCGAAACTAAGCGTATGCTTCCGAAGTATGTTTCCTTCAGAAACATTTGAATTGCTCACTTAGCTCACACTAAGCTCCGCTACTCAGTTTCTTGCTTCGTCCCATCTTCTCGGTGCTGAAAACCAGACTTTTTGAACTCGCATTTACAGTGTATCAGCTAATAAATGACCGAAAAAATGATAATTCTCACAGGCATTTTTGCAACCCTATGCTAATGTACATGGGAATCTACAATCAAGGGAAGTGAAACTATGCAGGCTGTCGTTACGGGTAACGAGCAAATAATAGAAGGAATCTATAGAATGACTCTGGAGGGCCGCCATGGCGGCGAAGCCGGACAGTTCTACATGCTTCGCTGCTGGGACAGCTTCCCTCTGCTCTCGCGGCCAATCAGCATTCATGACCGAAATGAAGACAGCATAACCTTTCTTTACCGGATTCATGGCGGAGGCACAGAGTTATTGTCGAAGCTGCTGCCCGGGAATAGCCTGACGCTGGAGGGTCCCTACGGCAACGGATTTCCGCCGCCACAAGGACGAACGGCTCTTGTTGGCGGCGGCATGGGCATTGCGCCGCTCCTGCTGACAGCCAAACAAATGCCGGAAGCGGACGTTTACCTTGGCTATTCCGGAGAAGCCTTCACGGAGTCCTCCTTTCGCAGCCTTCGCAGGAGAGGCGGGCTGACCGTCGTCAACCGAGGAACCATACTGGACTCTCTGGATCCGCGCCAATACGATACGATCATGACCTGCGGACCCGTGCCGATGATGGAGGAACTTGCACGACGCTGTGCCGGAAGCGGCGCCTCTCTCTATGTTTCCGTCGAAAAAAGAATGGCATGCGGCATCGGGGCATGCAACGGCTGCGCGGTAGAAACCGCAAGCGGGATCAAAAAAGCTTGCGTGGACGGTCCCGTATTCCTGGCGGAGGAGGTGAATTTTCATGACCTCGCTTTGCTGTAATGTAGGAAAGCTGAGTTTAAGAAATCCCATCGTAATGGCTTCCGGCACGTTTGCGTTTGGCGCGCCTTATGCCAAGCTTTATCCGCTCAGCTCGCTTGGCGGCATTTCCACCAAAGGCTTGACCGTGGAACCGCGTTCCGGAAACCGCGGCACTCGCCTGATCGAGACGGCATCTGGCCTTATGAACAGTATCGGCCTTGAAAATCCGGGACTTTCCCATTTTCTTCAGCACGAGCTGGATCAGATGTGCCAACACGATACAGCGATTATCGTCAATCTTGGCGGAGGTTCCCTGGACGAATACGAAAAAGGAGCATCCATGCTGCAAAACTCCGCCGTAACGCGAGCCGCCGAAGGGAAACGCGGCATCGATATGGTAGAACTCAATATTTCCTGTCCCAATGTGAAGCAAGGCGGCATGCAATTTGGACTGCATACGGAGAAAGCGCGGGAAGCCGTACGTATCGTCAGGCGGATCACCGACCTGCCCCTAATGATCAAGCTTTCGCCCAATGCATCCGATTTGACCGGCATGGCGGCCATGTGCGAAGAGGAAGGCGCGGACGCCGTATCATTGGTGAATACCTTTCTGGCGATGTCCGTCGATCTTAAGTCGAGGCGAAGCTCCTTTCAACAGACGTATGCCGGATTATCCGGTCCTGCAATCAAACCGATTGCGCTTCGGATGGTTCATCAGGTATGCCGAAGCACCTCGCTCCCCGTTATTGGCATGGGCGGCATCGTAACGGCTCGGGACGTGCTTGAATTTATAATGGTGGGCGCTTCCGCTGTTCAGATCGGCACCGCCAATTTCATGAATCCGCACGCTGGAGCGTCGTTGGCAGAGGAAGTTGCGGAATTAATGAAGGAAGAACGTATTGAGTCTCTGGAAGAAATTCGTGGAGCCATTTAGGTGTGATAAATGTCACGTACAACTGTTTTCCAATACGTTATTATTAACTCAGGATTAGTAAGTGATAGGATTCACAAATTAGTAAACCCAGGAGGAATTTGTAATGAAGAAAACGGCCATGATTTTATCCACTCTTACCCTGCTTATGGGTCTGCTTGCGGGTTGCGGCGGCGGCAATAACGCCACTCCTTCTCCGAGCGTATCGGCTCCGGCACAAACAGAAACGGCTGCTCAAGCCCCGGAGGTTTCTGAAGGAACACAAGACGGTTATGCAGACGGCGTTTATTATGCCGAAGGCGAAATGAACGAAAAATCCGGCTGGAAAGAAATCGTTTCCCTCAAGGTTGAAGGCGGAAAAATCGTAAACGTTAACTGGAACGGCTTGAACAAAGACGGCGGACTGGACAAAAAAGCCGTGTCTGAAGCAGGCAAATACGGCATGGTCGCAAATGGCGGCGCAACGGCCGAATGGCACGTGCAAGCGGCCGACATGGAGAAATACCTGGTCGACAAGCAATCTCTCGATGAAGTTACCCTGAACGACGAAGGCAAAACCGATGCGGTAAGCAGCGTGTCCATCGGCGTAGGAGGCTTCGTGGAACTGGTCAAAAAAGCGCTTGACGCAGGTCCGGTTGAAGCTGGCCCTTACAAAGACGGCACTTATAAAGCAGAGGAAGCAGACTTTGATGCCAAAACCGGTTACAAATACAACGTAACCATCACCGTAACAAACGGCAAAATCATCGCGGCTCAATGGAATGCTACGCACAAAGACGGCGGCGACGACAAGGTTACCGTTTCCAAAAACGGCGAATACGGCATGAAGGAAAAAGGCGGAGCAATCGACGAATGGCATGTTCAATCCGCACGCGCCGAGCAATTCCTGATTGAGAAAAACGATCCGGCAGCAATCGTTTACGATCAAGAAAAACAAACAACCGACGCCATCTCCGGCGTAACCATCAAAGTAGCTCCTTTTGCGCAACTGGCTGCTCAAGCGCTTGAAGGCGCGAAATAATAACGGATTGGGCGAGTGCCATCATGCTTTCAGCGAGTCTTCCCGCTTTCGGGCAGACTCGCTGAAGCGGCACACTTTTAATAAGTAACAGGATGCCCTTTCCGCCAGGCATGCAATACTAAAAATAAGTGGGAATAACACCCTAAAGGGGACATGAACATGAAACGCATCATCGTACTTGGGGGCGGCTACGGCGGAGTATTGACGGCCAAAAAGCTGGGCAACAAGCTTAAAAAACAAACCGATTACAGAATTACGCTGATCGACCGCAAGCCCTATCATACTCTATTGACCGAGCTGCATGAAGTGGCAGCCAACCGCGTAGAAGAAGATTCCATCAAGATCGATCTCAAAAAGGTTTTCTCCGGCTTCAAAAACGTTGATGTCGTAATCGATGACATCACCAACATTGACTTTAACGCTCGCAAACTGCAAGGCGACAAAGCTTACGAATACGACTACCTGGTTATCGGAACGGGCAGCAAACCAACCTTCTTCGGCATTCCGGGCGCTGACGAGCATGCCTTTACGCTCTGGTCCTACGATGACGCCGTCCGTCTCAAAAACCATACGCAAGAAATGTTCCGCAAGGCAGCCAAGGAGCGCGATGCCGCTATCCGCAAGGAGTTGCTGACTTTCGTAGTTGTAGGCGGCGGTTTTACAGGCGTCGAAATGATTGGCGAGCTGGCCGAATATACCGAGGAATTGGCTAAGGAGCACTATATCGACCGTTCCGAAGTTTCCCTTCACGTAGCCGATATGGTTGACAAGATCCTCCCTATTCTTCCTGAGAAACTAATTCGCAAGGCGGAGAAACGTCTTCGCAAGATGAACGTAAACATTATTACCGGTTCCAAAATCACGGAGGTAAAAGAAAGCGGCGTTGTATTAAACGGCAAAGAAATTGCCTCCAAAACCGTGATCTGGACCGCAGGCGTCGAAGGCTCCGACCTTGCAGGCAACGTGGATGTTGAGCAAAAGGGACGCAAGCGCATCCTGACTAACGACAAGCTGCAGGTTCCGACGCACGAGGAAGTTTATGTCGTTGGCGACAACATCTTCTTCATTCCGGAGGGCGCAACCGCTCCCGTGCCTCAAATGGTTGAAAATGCGGAGCTGGCAGCGCCGGTTATCGCTCACAACATTGTGGCGGACATCCGTAAAACAGAGAAAAAATCGTATAAGCCTACCTTCCATGGCACCATGGTTTGTATCGGCAGCCGCTATGGCGTAGCTAACGTCGGCATGCCAGGCAAGATGTTCCAAATGAGCGGAATTTTCGCTATGGCGGTCAAACATCTGATCAACATGGTTTACCTGTTCCAGGTTTGCGGCTTCAACAAAGTGTATCATTATTTACTTCACGAGATCTTCCATGTCAGAAACAATCGCAGCCTTGTCGGCGGTCATTTTGCAAAACGTTCGCCAAACTTCTGGCTGTTCCCGCTTCGCGTAATGGCAGGCTGGCTATGGTTCAAGCAAGGCTGGGACAAAATCCATAAAATCATCGACAACCCGGACCATATTTTCCTGATTCCCGCAAAAGCGGCAGATGGCGTATCCGGCGCATCGGTAGCGACAGAAGGAGCAGCGGATGCGGTAACGGCAGCTTCGGACTATGCGGCAAGCGCAGTAACTGCCCTGCCTGTGCCTGACTTTATGAAATCGATGGTTGACTGGTCCATGGACCTCATGTTCTACAATAGCGACGGCGGATATACCTGGCTGGCGTACGTTTTCCAAGGCGGCATGGTTGGCGCCGAGCTGATTGTAGGCGTATTGCTCATCCTTGGCCTGTTCACGGCTCCTGCGGCGGTCGTTTCCGTAGCAATGGCTATCATGGTTTGGGTATCCGGCATGGCGCCAAGCGACATGATCTGGTACATGGCCGGCGGTGTAGCATTGATCGGCGGATCGGGCAGCACGCTTGGACTGGATTACTATGTATATCCAAGACTCAAAAAGATTTGGAAGAAGCTTCCGCTAGTCAAACGCTGGTACCTGTATACGGACTAACTAGCAACCATGTTCAAAAAGTTCGGTTTTCAGTGCCGAGAAAATGGGATGAAGGCAGAAATGCAGTAGCGGACTTTTTGAATCATCTTTTTGTAGATTTTCAACCGAGATTACGAGATAATGGGGAGTGGTAAAGATGACAGCCAAGATAACGCTTCTGAATGATACGATTGCCATGCTGCGCGAGCACATCGACAGAGGAACGGCAATCGCACTGGAAGACGGCACCATGGACGAACTGGTGCAAGAAGCCGTCGCCCTGGTGGAATCGTATCGTCTTGCCGCTTCCCGTAAAGTGACCGTTCTTGGCTGCTACATGCTGATCAGGCACGCTGTCAGAAAGCATCGGGATTTAACGCTGCTTGACAACGAAGCTTTAACACGAAGCATACTTGAAGGCGACTATTTGTACGGCATGCTGTATCGCTTGGCATCGGGCCGTAAGGAACTGATGCTCATGCAGCATCTGACCCCCTTCTACAAGAAGCTGCAGCTTGCGCTGCTGGAAGGTCAGCACCCCCGTCAACTGATGGCTGAGCTTAACGAGATGCTTCGTGTCTATCTCAATAAGCAATGTGCATAAGGAGGACGGTCATATGAAGCTGTACGATCAACTTGGAATCGACTTGGATGAGATTGACCGTACGCTGTGCAATGTATTGGAGAGCGATACCTCGCTCTCCTTTTCTGCGTCTCCGGTCCGGGAGCATGGTCTTTCTCTCGTACGGGCCGGAGGCAAGAGGCTGCGGCCCGTCATGGCGATTATTGGCGGCAGGTTTGGCCAGCCGGAGCGTTATCCCTACGTTCTGAAAGCCGCAGCCGTGCTTGAATACATTCATACGGCGTCGCTCATTCACGACGACATTATCGATCAATCACCACTGCGCCGCGGCGAACCTACGCTCCACACCTTGACAGGCGTCCCAAGGGCCGTTTTGATCGCCAACTACATGATGGCTCGCGCGGTTGAATGGGCAACCGAAACGCCGGAATCCGATCAGGAGCCGTCAGAGCAGGAGCTTGAACGCATCTCCTCCCTCGCCTCCGTCATTACCGAGCTTTGCCTTGGCGAATACAGCCAGCTCAGGGATCGTTTTAATTTTGACCTTTCGATTGACGACTATTTGGCCAAAACCAGAAATAAAACCGCTCTATTGATGGCCCATTGTCTTAAAGCAGGCGCTGATGCCGCAAATGCCGACAGCGCACATTCCGAGCTGCTGTTTCAATTTGGCGAAGCGCTTGGCATGGCGTTTCAGATCAAGGACGACGTTCTGGACTTTGCGGAGAAAAAAGAAACAATCGGCAAACCGGCAGGCGCCGATCTGCGAAACGGCAACATTACGCTGCCGGTGCTCTACGCAATGGAGGACCGCGAATTGCGCCGGGAGATTGTGGCTTTGAACAACGAAAGCCCCAAAGAGGATTTTGACAAGACGATTGCCCGCATTGCGTCCAGCGGTGCCATCCAGCGCTCTCTGAAGCTGGCGCAGGACTATACGAACAAAGCCGGCGAAGCAGCCGATCGTCTTGCATCCCACCCTGCGGGCGTTCATTTGATACCGCTAATGAACTATTTTGCACGGTGACCATACAAAAAGCTCCTCCCCACATGGAATCGACAATCTCTGAAGCACCGTCGATTTACATCGTGGCAGGAGGGGCTTTTTTGATTTTATTTAAAATTTTTTATATAATGGGAAGACTTTATAGCCTAATTTCAATTACCACGCTAAGGAGAAGCTTATCTTATGGGAAAAACGGCTCCAAAGCACCAAAAAGCTCTTATCCTCTTGTTAGCAATAGGTCTCGCAGCCTCTGTAGCTACAAACCTATATTTGTACAATTCAAGTAACGGAAAATTAGAAAGCTTTTCACAGCAGCAATATAATCAGGTGCTTTCGGATTACGAAAATGCCATTCTTTCCACTTCAAAATCAATTTTGTTAGCAGTAGAGAGCTCTATTGATAATAAGAAGATGGGCAGAGAAGAACTGTTGGATTTATACATGAGTTATAAGGAGTTAAACGAAAATCAAATTCAATATGCAAGTTATGTACAAGCGTATAACTCTCCTGAAGGAATAAAAGCGATCTCTCTGAAACCGGATGAACCTATTACACTTAATTATGTTCCTGGTTTTGTTTACTTAAATTCCAGTATTGCTTTGTTTGAAGAATTGCTTTTGCAAAGCAACACTAATTCTGAAGTAGTCGTAACCAATGATTTAGAAACACGTTTAAAACTTGCACTTGAGATCATTCAATTAAACACAGCGATTTATGAAAAATTCATTACTGAAGATTTTTCGCCATTATCAAACGAGGCAATTTTGACTCGGCTACAATTGCAAAAGGATTTGACGATTTCATTTAAACGGCTAACTGAGCTTGATATGGAACTATACAGACCGTGAACTAAAAAAAGCAAACGCTAAGAATGTTGATAATCAGCATTCTCGGAGTTTGCTTTTATTGATAATTCACCATGACGCTCTATAACAAAATGCCTGCCGTGACGGGAAGGGCAAAGGATATCAGAAACAACGTGTCCCTGGAGGACCAATTCAGCGCCCGGTAAGAGGTTCGCGCCGCGCCCAGCCGATAACCTCGAGTCTCCATGGAATCGGCCAAGTCGACCGCCCGCCGAAACGAACCGGCCAATACAGGCACCAGCAGGGACAGCAGCAGAAGCGCTCGCTTCATCAGCGGTTTTTCCGCCAGGTTGAGGCCTCGCGCCAGCTGGGCTTTCCAGATCCGCTCCGCTTCCTCAAATACGGTCGGGATAAAGCGCAGCGCAATGCCGATCATCAGCGCTATTTTGCCCGGAGACAGCCCGATAAACCGCAGCGGCCCCAGCAAGCTGCCAAGACCTTGAACCAGTGATTCCGGCCTTGTTGTAAAGGTCAAAATCGCCGCAAACGCAATAAACAGGATCATGCGGGACGCGGATACGATACCTCTCTCCAATCCTCCCGCGTACAGGGTAAACGGCCCCAGATCAATAAAGCTTTGGCCGCTTGTTTCGAACAAGACATGAAACAGAAATATAAACAGGATGATAAACGTTAACGGCTTTACCGCTTTTGCGAACATGGCCAGCGGTATGCGGGTGCTCAAAATGACGGCTGCGGCAAATGCCAGAAGCGCCGCTATGGAAGCATAGGAATCCGTTACGAATACCGCAGCCATAAACAAAAGCATGGATGCTGTTTTGGCGCGCGGGTCCAGTCTGTGTACCCAGGAGTCGCCTTCTATATATTTGCCGAACACGATTTTGGAACGCATACCTATCATCCTCTCTAAGGGGCCTGCTTTTGGCCGGAGAGCGCATCCGCAATCCAGCGAGCCGCCCCCTTGGGTGTCAGCATATTCTTCGGAAGAGGCACCCCCATGCCCTGCGACAATTCCTCCAGCAGGGAAAGATATTGCGGCACCGCTATCCCCGCTTCCTCCAGCATATCGCGGCGTTCCAGCAATTCTCCCGCCGGGCCTTGAAAAACACGGCGGCCTTTGCTGATGACGACAAAATCATCGCCATATGGCAATACTTCCTCCAGCCGATGCGTCACGATCAAGATCGTTTTCCCTTCGTCACGGCACAACGCCTTGAGCAAAACCAGCAGCTCTTCGCGGCTTTGCTGATCCAGCGATGCCGTTGGTTCATCCAATGCAATCACTTGCGGGCCCGATGCCAGCACAGACGCAATTGCCGCTTTTCTCATTTGCCCTCCGCTAAGCTGAAACGGGCTTTTGTCCAGAAGCCCGGCATCCAGCTCAACTTCCCCTGCTGCATTTCTGGCCGCTTCTTCCGCATCCTGCGGGCTATATCCGAAATTAAGCGGGCCAAAGGTAATATCCTGAAGAACCGTCTCTTCAAATAGCTGTTTCTCCGGAAACTGAAATACAAGTCCGGTGCTTCTGCGCAGCTTTAGCAGTGAAACCTCCAGTTCCTTCTTTTCCGCCCGGGTGCGCTTGCGAGGCTTGTTTCCCCCCGATGTAGCGCCGGCCTCCGCGCTTAAAGTGATGTCCCCGCTGGTTACCTTGCCCTCCATCGGCAGGAGCAGACCGTTCAAATGCTGCAGGAGCGTAGACTTGCCGGAACCAGGCGCCCCCAGCACAACCGTAAAGCTGCCTTTTTTCACCGTCAGATTTAATTGCTCAAGGCCTGCGGCCGGCTCGCTGCCGGCATCGGGATATCGGTAGGAGACGTTTTCCAGCCTAATGTCCATAATTGTTCCAGCACCTCCCTCTCTGTCAGACATTCCCCGATCGGAATGCCAAGCGCTTTGAGCTCCCGGGTTAACTGCAGGAGATAAGGCGTTCCCAGGCGGCAGGACTGCAACAGCTCGGCATTGCGGAAAAGCTCATGCGGCCTGCCATCACCGATAATAGCTCCGCCGCCGAGAGCAATCAGCCGCTCCGCAGCCAGCAGCTCGTCGGTATCGTGGCTGACGCACACCATCGTATAACGCTTGCTCTTGTGCATATCTCTCATTAGCGCAAGCAGCTCGTTTTTGGAGCCTTCATCCAGCATGGAAGCCGCTTCATCGAACAATATGATGCTAGGCTCCATCGCCAGCACGGATGCAAGCGCAACGCGCTGCTTCTGCCCGCCCGATAACATGGCGGGATGTCGGTCCAATAGCGGCGTTACGTGCAGCATGTCGGCGTAATGCTCAACCCGATGCTGCATCTCGTCTCTGGCCAATTGGCGGTTTTCAAGACCAAAAGCGATATCGTCGCGGACGGTTGCGCCAACAAACTGGTTGTCCGGGTTTGCAAATACCGTTCCGATGTCCATACGGATTTTCCATGACCGTTCCGACGCAAGCGCATGGCCGTGGATGGCGATTTCGCCTGACGTTGGCTTCAGTAACCCGTTTACGAGACGAAGCAGCGTCGATTTGCCGCAGCCGTTGGTTCCGGCGATCGCAACCCATTGACCCGCAGGAATCGTAAGGTCGATTCCTTGCAGAACGGGAGCTTCCTCACCGCTCCGGCAAAAAGAAACGTTTCTTAACGCAATGGCGGGCGGCTTCCCCTGCAGCTCGTTCATGACGCGTTCCCCTCCGCTCCGGCCTGAGCCTCTCCTTTTCCTCCGTTCAGCGTCCGCAGCCATTGAACCCGGCTTAAGGAATCAATGAGCTTGCCGCAGACCACGCCAACAAACACGCCGGTTACAACGCCGGAAACCAGAAGGAAAGGCAAATAATAAAAAATTTTTGTCGTGCCTAGCACCAACGAGGCAGCGCCAAGCTGTCCTAAATTATGGGCTACGCCGCCTACGACGCTGACGGCAATCAGACTAAACGCGCCTCTTCCCGCTCTTAGCATAATCAGCATGATGACAAAGCTGCCCAATGCCCCCAGCAAACTGAACATAAAGGTGGAAAAGCTGCCCAATATAAACGACGTCAACACTGTTTTGAGCAAAATAAGGCTGAGCGCGTCCCTGGCGCTGAACACATAAAGACAGGTCAGCACCATGATGTTGCCCAGCCCCAGCTTGGCTCCCGGTATGGCGACGGCAAACGGGATCAGCGATTCCACAATGCCGAGCACAACCGCTACGGATGCAAAAATCGCGATCAGGACCGTTCTGCGAAGCTCGTCTTCCTTAGGATACGAAAGCATCGACTTCATCCCCGCTTCCCGCAGGACCCGTTATTTCAACGAAAATACGGTTTGGCAAACAAACGATATTTTGCCCACTATGAACGATATGGCCAAAACCGAGACAAAGCTGGTCGGGGCAATCCGCTTCCAGCATTTCGATTCCGTGTTCCGACACGCGCAGCAAATTGTAGCCGCGGCTGGTGCGGATTTCGATATCATGGGCTTCCTCCGTCAACTCTACTGTCTCGTAGTGCTCTCCATTGACCGTGATTTCAGCCGTTGATGCGGCGGAAGCCGTATCTTCCTTACTATTAAATAGAAGGGGAACGATAAACCATGCCATAACGGCAAGCAGCACCGTATAGATGACCAAATCGCCGCCTCTAATCTTTTTCTTTTTCATTACGCCGCCTCCTCTGATCTCATTTCGCAAGTACGTCTGCGGACATTTTTGCTCTATAAATTCATTATGATTTGAGCGCCTTGGAGGTACTATGACTTTCGTCACATATGGATGTTGTGTCATTTGATACTGTTAAGACAACACCATTTCAGGACGACAAGAGAGGGATTTCGGTATGGGCAAAAGGAAAGGAATGCCGTTGTTCATTGTCATGATGGCGATTATGATCGCCGTTGCCGGCTGCTCGGGAGGAAATAAGGAGAATCAATCTGCTACGGAAACATTAACGCCTAAGGCTGAAACGTACTTTATTTTTGATACCATCGTAACATTGCGTGTTTATGATGACAAGATGACCGAGTCGCATTTCCAAGAGGTCAAGGAGCTGCTTCAGGAGATCGACAGCCAGATGAACCGGCAGCAAGAAAGCAGCGAAATCGGCCAAGTGAACAAAAATGCGGGCATCGCCGCCGTAAAGGTATCGCCGCAAACGATGACGGTTGTCAAAAGGGCGCTTTATTACGCCTCCATCAGCGACGCTATGTTTGATCCTTCCATCGGCCCGATCACCGATCTGTGGGGCGTAGGCAGCGACCACGCCGCGGTCCCCTCGGAGGAGGCTATTCAGGAGCGCAAGGCTCTGGTTAATTACCGGGATATCACTCTTGACGAGGCGAACAGCACCATCAAGCTGGAAAAGCCGGGCATGATCATTGATTTGGGGGCTATTGCCAAGGGATACGCCGCGGACGTCATGGCGGATTATTTGAAGGAAAAAGGGTTCAAAAGCGCCATCATCGATCTTGGCGGCAATGTGCTCGCCATGGGCGCCAAACCCGGGGGATCGGATTGGCGAATTGGCATTCAGACGCCGGAGGAAGCGCGCGGCAACCATCTGGGCATGCTGCCCGTCAAGGACAAAACGATTGTTACTTCCGGCGTATATGAGCGCTATTTTGAGGAAAACGGAAAAATGTATCATCATCTTATGGACGGAACAACAGGATATCCCGTCGACAAGGATCTGCTCAGCGTTACAGTCGTTACCGATGTGTCCATGAACGCGGACGCCATGTCTACCGCCGCCTTTGCTTACGGTGTCGAAAACGGCATGAAATTTATTGAGGAACAGGAAAATGCGGAAGCCATCTTTGTGACGACGGAGCATGATGTCTATCTGACAAGCGGGCTAAAAGGCGTATTCCAGCTCACGAACGAAAGCTTCCATCTGGTTGAATAGAGAGGATGGCTGCGCTCCAATAGAGCAGAAACGCTTCTAGAGCAGCCTGCTTCGGTCGGCGGGGCAATTGCTCCGTACGAAAGACGATCGGCGCTTGGGCGGTGACGCTTCGCGGCGACGCTTGGCGGTTACGCTTCGCGGTGACGCTTGGGCGGTGGCGCTTCGCGGTGATGCTTCGCGGTGGCGCTTCGCGGTGGCGCTTCGCGGTGACGCTTCGCGGTGGCGCTTCGCGGTGACGCTTCGCGGTGGCGCTTCGCGATGACGCTTCGCGGTCATGCTTCGCGGTGACGCTTCGCGGTGACGCTTCGCGGTGACGCTTCGCGGTGACGCTTCGCGGTGACGCTTCGCGGTGACGCTTCGCGGCGACGCTTCGCGGTGACGCTTCGCGGTGGCGCTTCGCGGTGACGCTTCGCGGTGGCGCTTCGCGGTGACGCTTCGCGGTGGCGCTTGGCGGTGACGCTTGGGCGGTGACGCTTCGCGGTGGCGCTTCGCGGTGATGCTTCGCGGCGACGCTTCGCGGCGACGCTTCGCGGCGACGCTTCGCGGTGGCGCTTCGCGGTGACGCTTGGGCGGTGACGCTTGGCCGGTGACGCTTGGCCGGTGACGCTTGGGCGGTCTGCCGAGAACTGACTGCAAAACTACGGTCATCTATGACCGTTAGAGCCCTTTTTTCACAAAAAAAACCATTTTAATGGACATTCATGACCGTAAAAGCTTGATTTCGCCCCAAAAACATAACTTTTGAGCGTCTAAAAGACATGGATGACCGTTAGCCGATGCGAAGGCTGACTTATGGAGCTCTGACGGTCATAAGTGACCGTTAGCCGATGCGAAGGCTGACATTTGCAGCTCTGACGGTCATAAGTGACTAAGCTTGACCCATAACGGTTCCAATTTTTTGGAAACTGATTTTCTTGAAATTAATAGACTTTTTTAGAGGCAACCGTTATCCATAAGATTCTTAAAATGGGAACTAAACCCTTTTTCAAGGGTTGGAAACAAACTGGGTTATTGAAAAAAACCATGACTTGCCTCCGCATCCCCAACGTGAAAGCTACACTTTCACAAAAAAGACAGTTGAGCTTCTACGAAATAAGCTTAGGATCTACTATATATTGGTAAATCAGCGTACTTTCCACTCTTTTTCTGTGCTCATATTGAGCTAATATGGATTTCCATTTCTCTGGAAGCATTGTGGGTCAAGCTTAGTCATAAGTGACCGTTAGCCGTTGCCAAGGCTGACATTTGCAGCTTGGACGGTCATGCGACCGTCAGCCAATGCGAATGCTAACATTTGCAGCTCTGACGGTCATAAGTGACCGTCAGCCAATGCGAATGCTGACATTTGCAGCTCTGACGGTCATGCGACCGTTTGCCGATTCGAATGCTAACATTTGCGGCTCTGACGGTCATAAGTGACCGTTAGCCGTTGCAAATGCTAACCTTTGCAGCTCTGACGGTCATAAGTGACCGTCAGCCAATGCAAATGCTAACATTTGCAGCTCTGACGGTCATGCGACCGTTTGCCGATGCGAACGCTAACATTTGTAGCTCTAACGGTCATAGTGACCGTTAGCCCAGCACTAAAAATCTGGTTACCCAGGCGCTCAAACAAAAAGATGACCCCAGCCCCACTTTTATCGTGGTTTTGGAGTCATCTTTTTTCCTTGGGACGTAGTCCCGTTTAGTCTTCTTTGAAAATCGGCGTCAGAGTCAGTTCAAAAGCAAACTGCTTTTCGTCCAGCCGGTATTTCTCCAGCAGTTGAGGGCCGCATGAATTGGAGCCTACGCCGCTCATTTTGTAATCCACCGTCACGATGGTTTCTTCGCGCGAAACCAACTTGTGAGTATGCGTCGCCGCTGTCAAATCGGCTGCCGTATAATGCAGCGCCTGGAAGGAAAACGGCGCCGGCGCATCAAAGCGCAGCCCCATGCCCAACTCGCTCGTTACGGCTGCCCACTCCGTACCGAATCTGGAGCCCGTTTCCTGCGGCATGATGTAAGTGCGGGCCATTTCATCCACGCTAAGCAGATATTTGCCTTTCCGCACGCTTGCCCGTTTATCGATATAGCTTTCATGAGGGCCGTAGCCGTAATATTCCACTTCCTCCGTCCCCTTCGGCATAACCAGCTCTACGCCAAACCGCGGCAGGAATGGAACATCTTCGCGGACATCCGCGCTAACCGCCAATGTAATGGAACCATCGGGCTGGAAGTGCCATTTGGATTCACCACGCAGCAGCGGGCTTCGAGTGTGGCTGCCAAGCGAAAACGCCGCAGAAGCAACAATCGAACCATTTTCCAACGTTTCCCACGACGAGCTGTATACCTTCATGACCGCCCGGTCAAAGCCTTCACGCTCCCAATCCTGGCGGATATTCCTGTCATTATCCGCAGGCGCGCGCCATACGGTAAAGCGTGCCGGCTCCTTCAACATTTGAACGCCATGGCGGCTAGCCTCCGCCAGCGTACCCTTGCGCAAATCGAAGACATGGCGGAAATCAAAGCCGGAAATCGTAAGCAGTCCGCCTGCTTCGCCGGCGCTTATAAATGCCGCGCGTTGAAGGGCAGCCTCTGAACCCGCTTGTCCGTTGTCTGCCAAACCTTTGGCGGACGCAGCCTTATTAACCTGGAACTGCGCAAACGTAATTTCATGCCCCGCAGGAGCCCAGCGCGTTTCTCCATGCTCCCAAACCGATACCGTCAATACTTCATTGTCGACGCCTTGAGCGGTATACGGAATTTGCACTAGCTGTGATTCCCCTGCCGCCGCTGTTAGAGGCGCTGCCGTTCCTTGGTCCACCAGCACGCCGCCCGATTCCAGCTTCCAGCGCAGAGACAGGTGGGACAGGTCGATAAAGTCATACCGGTTCTCTACTTTAAAAATGCCGCCGCCGATATCTCCAGCCGTCACATATACCGGAGCGATAACCTGCTTCAGCTCCAGCAAGCCGATATGCGCCTTTCTGTCCGGCGACACCAGTCCGTCGATGCAGAAGTTGCCGTCATGCGGCGTTTCCCCAAAATCTCCGCCGTAAGCAAAATACGGAACGCCGGATGGCGTTTTGACGGCGATGCCGTGATCGTTCCACTCCCAGACGCATCCCCCCATCAGCTTCGGATGAGCGTAGATAACGTCCCAGTAATCCTGAAGATCGCCTGGCCCATTGCCCATGGCGTGGCTGTATTCGCATAGGAACAGCGGTTTTGTATTCTCTTCATTTTGAGCGTATTGGGCTATGTCGCTTGTGGAGGCATACATCCGGCTTTCAAGGTCCAGACAATCCACATTGGTATCGCCCAAATAATGCGGAGCAGCTCCCTCGTAATGGACCGGCCTTGAATTGTCGCGTGCTCTTGTCCATTCCGCCATCGCCATATGGTTGGCGCCATAGCCGGATTCGTTGCCAAGCGACCAGATGATGACGGAGGCATGGTTTTTATCCCGCTCCACCATACGTACGGCACGATCAACAAAGGAATCCTTCCATGCCGGATCGGTAGCCAGCTTATGGAAAGCCACTTCTCCTTGCTTGCCGGTATTGTTCACGCCATGGCATTCCAGATCCGCTTCATCGATGACATAGAAGCCGTATTCGTCGCAAAGATCCAGAAAGCGCGGATCGTTAGGATAATGAGAGGTGCGAACCGTGTTGACGTTATGCTGCTTCATCAGATCTAAATCCTTGATCATGTGATTTACGGGAATACTTTGTCCCAAAACGGGATGAGAATCGTGGCGGTTAACGCCTTTCAGCTTAACCGGGCGACCGTTAATACGGAAAACGCCGTCCTTGATCACAATGGATTTAAAACCAATGCGGAATCTCAGCACTTCGCCGCCCGCCTGCAAATAAAGCTCGTACAAGCGCGGCTGCTCTGCATTCCACAGCTGCGGGCGGTTAACCTGCAAGCTAAGGACGCCATTGCCGTCGATGCTGCCTGACGCTTCGCCTACCTTCACGCCTTGCGGGTCCAGAAGCTCGGCGGCCACGTCCAGCGCTGCCGTTGTTTCCAGCTCTACCGACACTTCGCCGGAGGAGAAGTCCTCTTGAAGCAGCGGTTTAGCGAACACATCACGGATATGAGCCGAATCACGCGATACGAGATATACATCGCGGTAAATGCCGGAGTAGCGCCACAAATCCTGATCCTCCAGGTAAGTGCCGTCGCACCACTTGAGCACAAGCACCGCGATAGTGTTGCTTCCGGCCTTGACATGCGCCGACAAATCAAATTCCGACGGGATACGGCTGCCTTGGCTATAACCAACAAAAGCGCCGTTTACCCAGACATAGAAGCAGGCATTAACGCCTTCGAATACAACAAACGTTTTTTTGCCCATCCAGTTTGGAGACAGGTTAAAATCGCGCACATATGCGCCGGCAGGGTTTTGGTCCGGCACAAACGGCGGATCGTATGGTATAGGATAATTGATATTGGTATATTGCATCCCGTCATAACCGTTGGTTTGCCAACAGGAAGGCACAATAAGACTGTCCCAATCGCCGAGGCGAACCGAATCTTCATTATGGAAAGCGGGGTCCACTTCCTGCACGCTTTTGTGATAACGGAATTTCCATGCGCCATTCAAGGTTTGATAATGGGGCGAGCTTCCGCGACGTCCGGTCTTCGCTCCCGCTTTGCTGTCATAGGGAATAAAGGATGCCCGCGCCGGTTCGCGGTTGATGTGGAGACAGTCCAACTGCTCCCACTCACGGCTGATCGTCATTTTGCCAACACTCCTTAGCTGAATTTGATTTCATTATAGAGGTGAGCTATGATCGGAAGGAAGAAACAAAAGCGACATTAAGCCGCACAAAATGGACAAGGAGCAATCCTTCATGAAACTTTTGCGTTTAAAAAGCAATTTGTCCGGCAGCTTCAGGGACATCTTCCCTTTTACCGTCTATACCGTCGGCACTGAGATACAGCCCCCCTTAACGCGAATGAAAGGCTTTTCAGCCCATCAATTGTTTTTGACGGTATCCGGCACGGGAAAATTTCGGAAGTTGGCTCAGGATAAGGACAAATGGGACATCCTTGAGGAAGGCAGCTTGCTGTACATTCCAGCGGGCTGCATGCATGAATATACGCCGACCGGCCATGAGCCATGGCAGGTGGCCTATGTCACGTTTCTGGAAAACTTCGGCGGCATGATGGGCAAGTGGGGCCTTCGCGAGATGCCCCGATTATTCCAAATTACCAATACCGAATCTTTGGTGGAACGTATCTATGGCCTGTGGGAAACCTTTGGCGAAGAGCTGGACGAGTGGTCAGCGTCTGAGCAACTGCTATCGCTGCTGCTCGATCTGCAAAAAAATCTTAAAAAAACAACCTCACCCGAACACGCTCCACTGCTTCCGACCGTCTTCCGCGAAACCGTCGTGGAAGCTGCTGTGCAATTTATGCATGACCACCTGAACCGGCCGCTTACGATCGAACGGCTGGCCCAGCATGTGGGATATTCCCAGAAACAGCTCACACGGCTGTTTCGCCAAAGCTTTGGCACTACGCCGCTGCAATATTTGCATCGGTTGCGGCTGCATGCGGCTCAGATGCTCTTATTGGAATATCCCGATTTAACAGTAAAGCAGGTTGCAGCTTATGTTGGCATGGAGCCCGACTATTTTACGCGGCTGTATAAGCGAGCTTATTCCTCCTTGCCCTCGGAGGATTCCAAATCGGCGCGTCCTTCGCCGCAATAATTATTATGAAGGGAGAAGGACCTGCGTTGTCTTTAAGATCAGAGTATTGAAGCTGGTGCTTGGTGCCATAATTCTATAACACGCAAAAAAAGCTGGAGCGAAAATGAAACCTTTCACTCCAACTACTTGAGTTGGCAAGCATTAGCTGGTTTGGACTTTACCGACGACATCTCTTATTCCATACCGAGGTGGCGACTACCACACTGAAATGATCAGATTTTAAGATACTTCTTGATACGCTCTAGTCCGCCTCGCGCTTCTCCTCCTCCGGCAATCCCGGGGCAGGTTGAGGGACGGGGCGATTTTGCGTTTCCAGCATGTCCGAGGAATAGATCGAAACGGACATTTGGCCGTTGCCCGCGTAAGCGCGGATCAGCACAGGATGATTGTACGGATTGCGGAAGGCCAGATCGGGACCATACCAGCTAACCGTAGCATCGCGTCCCGGCGGCACATAGGTAACATTGCGGCTGTGCGAATAACGCTCCGTTATCGTCAACCCCGCCCGGTCTGCGGCATTATACAAGGTCGAAGAAACCTGGCAAATGCCGCCGCCAATATCCTCGTCCATCTCTCCCCGCACAATGACGGGCGCTCGCTGATATCCTTTTTCTTTTGTTCGCTGGCCCACTGTCCCGTTAAATGAGAACCGCTCGCCCGGGAACAAGACCGTATTATTGAGCGCTTTGGCCGCAAGATAAATATTTTCGGCGCGGTTGGCGTTGCGAGAATTATAGTAGGTTGTATAACGTCCGATTGCATTCATTTTGATCGAGGACAAAATTTCGCTATCCACCCGAGGGTAAATGGGCCGCAGCGGAATTTCCAGAACGGTTGGCCCGCCTTCATAGAGATACCTCATCAGCGCGATTTCAAAAGCAAACCGGTCCAGCGTTGCGCCGGGTTTCTCCGGCACGATGGCTCCGTATCCGTCTAACACCGCGTTAACCGGCTCGCGCCTGACCTCGCGCTCCAATTGGCCGGCAAGCTTTTTGACCGCTCCATGATTGACAAGCGGCACAGCCCCGGGCATCGGCAGCATAAGCTGCTGGCGCGGGGCCGAAGTGATCGGTCGGCCTTCATGCCACAATTGAAGCGGCGGAAGCTCGACCCGCCCCGACTCTTGCTGCGCGGACTGAGTCAGCGCAACCGCAGGCGGCTGCGGCGAAGGAAACGTCAAGCCTGAAAAGCAATGAAATACAACAACAATTCCCGCCAGCATCCAAGTCCATCCCATCTCGTTTACCTCCGGCTTTCCATCAAGCTTTCAACCGGATTAATTTGCGCAAGAGAATGTCTGGCTATGCATAAGGGAGCGCCGAATTGTAAGGCGGGTTATCTCTCGGCAGGTTATCGGACAAACGTTATTGGGAGACGAGCTCCTCCTCCGCCGCATTTGTCTCCTCCACATTTCCTTTGCTTTGATCATTGCTTTTCAGCGCAAGCACGGCGCCCTCCAGCTCGTTGTTTTCTACGATGTACGGCGGCGCTCCCTTTCCTGCGTATTGGGTCGAGATGCCGATCGCTTCCGAATTGGCGGTAATTTCATTGCCGGATATTACGGCTTTCTTCACATTGTAAGCATCATTCCGTTTCCAGTAATCCCCCAGCTTGATCAATTCAACGCCGTCGCGCGTAATGCCCGATGCCTCGATGACATTATTCTGCAGTTCTACCTTTGCCGCAGACTGTACCGATATAGCGGATGTATTGCCGCCGACTTTGAACAGAGAGTTTTTCACTGTCAAATCCAGTCCGGAATGATTGCCGTACAGCCCCATTCTGGCCGTTTCGCTAGTCTGGAACGTGCAGCGGTCGAAGGTATATTTCCCCGCAAGATTAAGAGCTATAGCACCATCCGCAGACCCCTTTGCCCCTTCAAAATAACAATCGTTATAGGTCGCCTGAGGCAATGCCAGACCGGTCAAGGAGTTATAGCCGACAACCTTCAGCCGGTTAATAACGCTGCCAGGCTCCAGCCGTCCCGTTACTGTGCGGAGAGCGGATTCCCCTTCCACATAGACATCTGAAATAACAATGGGTTTGCCCCATAGGGAAAGGCCAGCTTCCTTGCGCTTATCGTTGCTGTAAATGCTAATATTTCTGGCCGTTACTCCAAACGGCGTTTTGGCGCTGATCGCAAAGGTGCCGTTCGTAACCGTCATCCCTTCAATCGCGATGCGCGGGCCATCAAATGTAGTAGAAGAATCATTTAGCTTGTTATTAAGGAAAATAGCGTCATGAGCGGCAACGATCCGTGTACCGTCAAAATGATTGTTGATTACGAGCGCACCCGTAAAAGGCTGGGAAATCGCCAGGCCGATTGCGCCCTTGGAACCGAGATGATTACCCTCTACAACCGCTTCCTTGCCGTCGTACAAGATAACATCATAAGAAGCGTTATTGTAAAAAATATTGTCCTTAATATGGAGGCGGCTGTTACGGTTGCCATTTTCGCCAAAACCGCCTTCCGCATCAATGCCGGATTGCGGCGCAATGCCTTTGATGTTATGCAGCTTGTTGTTTACGATCAATACCCGGTCGGCTCCGCCTACCGTTATGCCCTGACGCCGGTTGTAAGCAAATTCGGAATCCCGGACCACGATATTTTCCGTCACCTTCCGGTTCCAGAACTCAATGTAGGCATCCTTGGCGGACGATTGGCGGAAGACGACATGCGCATAAGCCGCCCCTTCCGGCAGTGTCACAAGCTGTCGCGCTTTAACGGTTGCCATCACCTTGACCAGCTTATTTTTGGCGTCGAAGAAAAAGAGATCAAACTCCTTGCCCAGATGAATGGGATTTGTCAGTTCAAATTGTTTCTCCCTCTTAAAAATAGCATGGTCGAACCGCAGCGGCTTGACGGTGCGAATCCGGGTTTTGTCGGCTGCGGGCTTGCCCTTGTAATCAAAGCCGCCGGAAACAAAATCATTTTGGTACAGATCCCTCACCAATGTTTCGTGAGCGCCGATAATTAAACCGTCCCCAGTGAAATGAGTGCCCTTTACCCCTTCAATGGTGACGTTGTTTGCCCCCAGAACGGTAATGCCGTATCCCCTTTCATGCGTGCCCGGCGTGTGGGGATTATCTTTTTTGCTATAGTCATGATTGTCCTTATCGCCAAGGTAGACGCCGCCGCGCAAGGTTACGTTATCCGCTCCGTAGCCGATATACATCAATTCGTAGTGCTCTTTGCCGTTTTCCTGCTTCTTCAGTATCGTGTCGTCGGTCAGTTGGAAGAGCATATTGCCAACCATATTGATCCGGCTGTTTTTATCGATCAGATAAGTGCCGGACGGCAGCGTAACGGCGGTAATTCCGCTTTTGGCCGCCCATTGCAGCGCTTTGTTAAGACCTTGCGTCGTTTGAAGCGCCCTTGTGCCGTTGCTTGATATGCCCCATCGCTTCAAATCAATCACATGCGGCTCCTCTTGGTATTGGAATAAGTCAGCGCCTTCCGGCGTTGTTTCGTAACCCCCCGACAAAAAATCGCCAGCCAGCGGATTGCCCTTCGGCAAGTCGGGTATTATGGGCGCGGCAGCTCCTGTTCCATAACCCGCCGGGGCCAGCAATACCAACTGCAGCCCGACCAGCAGACAGCCAATCAGCTTTTTCATCATTTGTCCTCCATTAGCGAAGTGAATCTGGAAGCAGATTCCACTTCCACTATAACATACATCACGTTCTTTATGAAGAACATCGGATGAAAAAAGAACCAACCGCAGCTTGCCGATTGGTTCCGGGCTGCACTCATGCCTGCCCGTCTTCTTTTTTTCCTTCTTCGCCTTGCTTGACCGGAAACCACAGCCGCACGGACGTGCCGACGGAGATCATGCTGCTGATTTGCATGCCATATTCATCGCCGCACATGCTTTTTATCCGGTCATGCACATTTTTTACTCCTACGTTTTTGCTTGGCGCTTTACTTTCCTTGAGCTGCTCCGTTAATGTCGATAACTTGGCTTCATTCATTCCGACGCCGTCGTCATATACGGTTACCGCCAGCTTGCCCTCTGTCATTTCCATTGATACAAGAACGGTGCCTTTGCCGCCTTTGGGTCGGATGCCGTGCTGGACCGCGTTTTCCACGATGGGCTGAAGGGATAGCTTGAGCATCAGATTCCTTTTGTCCACGTTGTCGGCAATGTCAAGCTTCAGGTCAATGCGGTTTTCGAACCTCACGGAAATAATGTAGAAGTAGTCCTGCAGATGGTCCAGCTCATCCTGGATGCTCACCCATTCCTCGCCATAATCGATAACGTATTTAAGCTGATTGGACAAGGACAAGATCATGTCGGCCACCTCGCCGTCGTCATTATAGACGGCGTTCATTCGGATGACCTCCAGCGTATTGTAGAGATAATGCGGCCGAATCTGGCTTTTGAGCGCGCTCAGCTCGGTTTGCTTCTGCTTGATTTCCGCTACATAAGCATCATTGATGAAAATTTTGAGGCGGTCCAGCATCCGGTTAAAGCCAAATGCCAATCGCCCGATTTCATCATTGCCATAAGTTTTGATCTGGGTATCCAGATTACCAAGCTCCACCTTGTTCATATGCTGCAGCACGTTGCGGATTGGCGTCGCAAGCTTCCGCGAGAACCATATTCCCATCAGTATCATGACCGCTATACAGATAATAATCGCGACGTAAACGGCGAAGCGAGTGGCGCCAAGCTGCTGGAACAGCCCTTCCGGAGAGACGCGCAGCAACACCTGGCCGTCCAGATACGACACTTCCTGGCTCAGCTCCAGGTAGGTCCCGTCCGCGGAAGCCGCTGGCGGGGCCTGTTGACCGCTTATGGCGCTGTTGCTGTAATACACCATTCCTTTGCCGTCCATCACATGCAACTCATCCTGATCACCAAGGTTCAACTCCCGGAAAAACGCGTCAAGCGCGCCTGCGTCAACATCAATCAGCAAGGTTCCGACCACTTTATAGTTTTTGGTTAAATTTCCGGAAATGTCGATCAGATTCCGTCCAAACGTCACAACTTGATGGCTGGAGCCCAGAAAATATTGCTCGTCGTGCGTCGGGAAAATCGCTAGCTGATTAGGCCGCTCCCGCATCGTCTCCAGCCAATCGCCGACCGGAAGCTTATCCGTCAGGAGCGTGTTGCTTTGCCTGGTTTGATAATACAGCTTGTTATCCGCAGAACGGATAAAATAGGCGCTGCGGATTTGTTTGTCGCTGTACATGACCATTTTGAGAAAAGCATCTATCGGCACATCGTTGATTTGCTCGTATTCATTTACATTCGCCGTCTGGTTTACGGATATGGTATGCGAATAACCCTCGTATCTGCCCGTATACATCAGTCTTGTAATCTCGTCGTAATCCTGAAAAAAATTGTTGAGATTATAGCTCATGTAAAGCGTCATCTGCTTCAGATTGTTAAGCGTATAGCCCTTCACATGGCCGGTAAACGTTTGCAAGGAAAAAACGCTTAACGCGACCAACGGAATCATGCCGACCAGCAGAAACGCAGCGGAAAATTTGACAAATACGCTATTTCGCCATTTGCGAACGAAAGACATGTTCCTCCTCCTTGCCGCAGTCCCCTTTCGTTAATCATACCCGTCCGCCGGGTTTTCTACCAGATTAGAAAAGCTTTTCCCTTCAGGCGCAGCACCGCTTCGATGAAGAAATAATCGCCGTAAATGATCGGTTCCTCATAATCTCCATTGCGTCCATGGTAGGAGCCCGTTCCGTTTGCAACAATGGAATCAACTTCGTTGTCCCAATTGCAGAAGCGGCGGTCCGTTGCCTTCAGAATGTGAATTGCGGCATTCCGATAAAGCGGTTTCTCCAGCTCATCCACTGCTTCCGCGATCTGGAGCAATCCGCATGCGGCGCATACGCCGGCTGTTGTATCCCAAGCCACCGGCTCGGCAGGAGAACGGAAATCCACCAGCGGCACAAAATCGGTCGAAGCCACATTGGCGATGAAATAATGGGCAACGCGTTTGGCCGCAGCCAAATATCGCTCTTCGCCCGTATAATGATGGCTGAGCGCAAAGCCGTACAGCGCCCAAGCTTGACCGCGCGACCAGGATGATCCGGTAGCATAGCCCTGTCCCCCTGGCGATTCCAGGAAGCTGCCGTCTTCGGGATCAAGAACGACGATATGATGGCTGGAGCCGTCTTCCCGAAGCGTATGCGCAAGCGTTGTGTCGGCATGGTCTTTGGCAATATACGAAAAGCGCGGATCGCCGGTTTGCTGACTGGCCCAATACAGAAGCGGAATGTTCATCATGCAATCTACGATGATCCAGCCCGTGCAATCGTCGTTCCAGGCCCGGATAAACTTGCCGCGCGGATTGTAGCGGCCCGCCAGCAAATTGGCTGCGTGCATGCCGCGCGTTTTCGCCCGTTCATTCCCGGTGAGGCGGTAATTGGCGACAGAACTGTGCAGCCACATAAACCCAACATCGTGATGCAAGCCGTCGTAGCCGTCGAAAGCCGCATCCAGCTTGCGCTCCACGCCTTCCGCCGCTTCCTTGTATTTGCCGTTGCCCGTTGCATTGTACATCTGCCACAGCATGCCCGGCCAAAAACCGTTGGTCCACCAATAAATATCGGTGACCGCTTTATCCTCCCGGTATACGCCATCAACCGGTATATAAGGTATGCTGTCGCCAATTCGGTCGCATTCCGCGGACATTTTGGCCTGAATTTTCTCCCATGTCTCATCCAGCCACTGCTCATTTTCCGTTGTTACCTTCATTGTTCAGAACCTCCCGAATATTTGAAATAATCAAAATCCGCCGCCAGCATTGTTCCCGACAAATCCTGCGCGCAGACGCCAACCATCGTTCCCGTAAAACCCAATTTGCCTTCGAACTCGTCGGACAGCTGGCCCAAATCAAGAGCGCCGCCAATGTCCTGCCAATTCTCGCCGTCCGGCGAACAGCTGAACTGCACCCCTCTGACGGAAACCGACGCTTTGAGATAGACACGCGGCCAATCTTCCGCAGAAACAACCGCATCTTCCGGCTCGTCGTAGACCCCTTGCTTTGCCAATGTCACCGCCACATGTTTGCCGCGCTCCTCGTCCCGGCTTACACGCAAATAAAAATGATCGGACTCATCATAATAAAACACAAGCCCCGCCATCTGGTTGTAGTGCTGCGGCTCAAATTCCACGCAGGTCTCCACCTCGCACCAAAAATGCTCCAGCCGTCTGGCAACCAGACTTTGGTGGAACAGCGAAAACAGGGATTCCCTGCCCCGCAGGCGCAAATAGCCGGGACGTTCCCTTAAGGACAACCAGTTCTCCGTTGCGGGAACGCGCAGAGAAAAATAATCCGCTCCCAGCTCGGCGGAATCAAAATGATCGACCTCGGGCCGCTCCGGGAAGGGATGGGGCGGCAGGTCCGGGGCCGGCGTCGTTAGTCCCGGCTTTTTGCCTCCTTCGGGGAGGCGAAGCCAGCCGTCTTCGCTCCAAACGACCCGGGAAAGCCCCGTTTCCCGTCCCAGCGGTGAAAGTCTGCGTCCGGGCAGCGCGCGAGCGCAAATATAGGACAAATACCATTCGCCGTTTTGGGTTTGAACCACAGCGCCGTGCCCCGCTTTCTGCAGCGGGTGTTCCGGATCGTCGACCGTGGTGATGAGCGGATAGTGCGGATCGTATTCATAAGGTCCTTCGATATGACGGGAACGCGCCAGCGTTGCGGCATGGTTCCAACCCGTTCCGCCCTCTGCGAGCAGCAAATAATACCAGCCGTCCTTTTTGAACATAAACGGTCCTTCCGTGACGCCGATCGAAGTTCCTTGCGCAATGGGGATGACAGGACCTGTCAGCTTGCCCTCCTCGGGGGAAAAGCGCTGCATGACAACCCCGTTAAAGCGGTTTTTGCCTTTGCGGAAATCCCATCGCATATTAAGCAGCCACTTGCTGCCGTCATCATCATGAAACAGAAACGGGTCGAAACCGCTGCTGTTCAAAAACAAAGGCTCGGACCATTCGCCTTCGATATCAGACGATATCAGCAAATAATTATGCAGATCTTTGAAAACGCCCTTTCGTCCGTTGACAATCGTGATCATCAAATAAAACCGGCCGCCGCTGTAGGTAAGCGCGGGCGCCCAGATGCCCCCGGAGCTTGGCACGCCGCGCAAATCAAGCTTGGCTGCCGAATTCAGCGGACGGGAAATAACCCTCCAGTGAACAAGGTCCCTGGAGTGGTGAATCTGAACGCCGGGGAACCACTCGAAGGTTGAGGTGGCAATGTAATAATCGTCGCCAACGCGCAGAAGCGAGGCGTCCGGGTTAAAGCCTCTCAAGACCGGATTATGAATTATGCCCAATGTGGTATTCTCCTTTCAGATGATACCCCAACGATAGCACTTCAAAATACGGCAAGAAAGTCAGTTTTTTTATAATTTTATCCGGTTTTTTAAGAGGTTTCGATCAAGAAAGCAAATCATTTCCATTAAATGATTAAATTCCTGCAAATCCATCGCAATTGGGTGTAAACACAGCATTCCATCCTGTGCTTACTGCCTGATGGACTGTTTAAATTCCTGCGGCAGCATGCCGGTCTGCTTTTTGAACATGTCGCTGAAATGGCGGGCATTCCTGTAGCCGACCTTGTCCGCGATTTCATAGACCATAAGGTCGGTATGCGTCAGCAGGGAGACCGCCTGCTCCATTCGCAAATCGGTCACGTATTGCTTGAAGTTGCGTTTCATGTGCTTTTTAAAAAAGCTGCTGAAATAATACGGATTCATAAATGCAACGGCCGCAGCGGATTCCAGGGAAATATCGCTTTGGTAGTTGTCCCGGATGTAAGCGGCGATCCGATCCATCAGCGTTTGCTCCCTGCTCACGGATTGGTCGCCGATCCGGTTGTACAGCTCCTGAAGCATATCGTAAATCCCTTCCGCCATGGACGCGTAAGTATGATAGTGCTCCAGCCTGCTCTGCAGGTGCTGAATGTCGAAGCCCCAGGCGGACATGGGAACGTCCGATTTTTTGACCTCCTGCACGATTGCCAGCACGGACGAGAAGCAGGTGGAAACCGCAAGCTGCCGATTGCCGACAGTTGCAGTTTTGATCACCTCCATCAACGCCTTCATGCCAGACAACGCCTTTTCCCAGTTGCCGGCCGTCAATGCTTCAATAATGTTTGATTGCAGAGTAAACCATTTATTTTCCAGATCCTTTTGCGGCTCTGGCTTGCGGTATGGGATAACAAGGTTTAATCCGGCAAAGTAGGACATGTCCAGCGCACGCTCCGCCTGCTGCGAGGAAAGTCTCAACTCCTGCAGCGTCTCCACCGGTCCTCCGAGGCCAACCGATACAACCAGCTTCAAATAGCGGGCAATGTTGACTTTGACCGCTTCGCCGAGCATCAATTGCGAAGCCTCGTCGCTTTGGCTGATGACAAAAACATGGTGCCCGTTTTTCATAAACAAGCAGCCCTTGCCGTATGCCGTCAAACTTTCCTGCACGACATTGTTAATGGCAAAATCAACGAGCTTCCGCGTTTGGATCGGCCAACGCTCGTTGTCATTGCCTTCGGGATCGATTCTGACCATCCCGACGCTATAGCGGGGACCGGGCAGGCGCTCCGCAAGACTGGCAAACGCGCCAGATGCCGGTGAAAGGCTCCCGGCCGTCAGCTGCTCCAGCCAATTGCCAACCTCGTCGTCTTCTTTTTTGCGCTCCAGCTGCTGAAGCTTGCTTCTTCGCTTGTCCTCTTCGTTTTCCTCCCGAATCTGGGAGACCGCCTTGGCGATCACTTGCTCCAGCTCCGCTTTTTTGACGGGCTTCACCAAATAATCCACGGCGCCGAACGCAACCGCGTCCCTTGCATAGGAAAACTCCTGATAAGCGCTTATAAATATAATTTTGACCGGCAGCTGAAGCCGTTTCACTTCCTTGATGATATCGATGCCGCTGTAATGGGGCATGCTGATGTCGCTGATGACGATGTCGGGCTTCAAGGTGTGAATAGCGTCCAGCAATTCCTTGCCGTCATAGGCGTATCCCGCAATTTCCATATGGAGCGAATCCCAGGGTATCAGCTTGGTTAAGCCTTTTAGAATCAGCGGTTCATCATCGGCCAGCACAACGGATACTTTCATCAGCATCGCTCCCTTTTTCCCGGCTTCCTGAGTTCCGGTTTTCTGCATGGATAAACCGTAGCATGCTACGCTCCGTTTGCGTATGAGGCTTTTTAAAGAAAAAGGTTCCGTTTTTTAAGATTTTCCGGTGGGCGGGATGCTGGTAGCGGCCTAAAGAAGATCCAGCAGCGGCTGGTATACGCCATGCAGGAACAGGAAAAGCAGCGCCCCCACGGCCGATCCGATCAATGCCCCGTTCAGCCGGATGCGCTGAAGATCGGTATCCACCTTGTCTTCTATAAAATGGACCAGCCGCTCCTCTGTAAAATCATCCAGCGTCCTGCGCACAATCACGCCAATTACGGCATGTTCGCTTTCGATGGTTTGCGCCAAAAACTGACCGGCATATCCCTCCAGCTGCTCCTGGATTTCTTTGTCCGCTTTAAAGGTTTCCCAATAAGAAGAGAACAGTCCCGTCATCCATTGCCGGATATCTTCCGGCTGCAGCGTCCGGTTGTCGGCTACGATATATTTCATGTCGGAGCCTGGGGACAGCATGCCCGCAACCGCCTCAAGCAGCGATTGGATTCCCGGCTGAAAGCTCAAATGCAGAAGCACGTCTCGTTTCCAGTCATCAATGGCTTTGGCTGCATCTTCGCTGTTCTCCAAATGATCAGCCAGCTCGTGCAGTCGCTCCACCAGCATAACCCGAAGCTCATGTTCCGGATTTTTAAGGCTCTCCATAAAGCTTTGCAAATCGCGGTGAAGCGTTTCGGCCGCTTCCTCCAGATTGATGGCGTCGGCGGCTTCCGCAAAATCGACAAGCTTTTGCTTCAGCCAGCGGGTAAACGAGCCGCCTTCGTTGACGAATTTATTTTTTTCCGCGGCAAGCATGTCGGCAATTGCCTTGCGGATTTCATCTCCTGCCGTTTTTTCCGCTGCGTAGTCCACAATATGGCCAATCCACTTTTGGATATCGCTATTGTTCAGCACCCACTTGAGCGCAGCCCCGCTATAAGGCGCCAGATTAACGCCTGCCAGAGCCTTGCGGGCATGTCCGTCTAGCTGCTCCGACCATTCTCTGGCATCCATTCTTCGCAGAAAAGATAGCGCCAGCTTCCAAACCTGGGATGCTGCGGCTTCAAGCCCTTTTTTATTGTCGACCCAATTAATCAGCGTCTCCACCAGTTTAAACTGCGACAACCGCTCCCGAAGGAGCTGCTTGCTCAGAAGCTGTTCCTCGACCATCTGGACAACGCCGTCCACCAGCTTATCCCGGTTGCGCGGAATGATGCCGGTATGGGGAATCCAGCGCATGCCCATGGGGCTCCGAAACAAGGCTGTGACGGCAAATAAATCCGCAAGCGCGCCAACCAGTCCCGCTTCCGCCGTATAAAGCAGCAACTTGGCCCACCATTGCCCCGGGTACAAATAAAGGCAAACTGCCGCGCCTGTAAACAGCAAGGCCAGAAGCAGCAGGCTGGCGTTCGCTTTTTGTTTCATCGTCATGCCCGCGCCCCTCCAATCCAGAACGTCAGCAAAAATAGAGCCATGCCTACAAACGCGCCTACAATCATGCCGTTCAGACGAATATATTGCAGGTCTTTGCCTGCCTTGTCTTTTACAAAGGCCGTAAGCTCCTCTTCGCTAAAAGCGTCAAGCTTTTCACGGACTAATTTTCCAATGACGGTATGATGACGCTCCAACCAAGAAAGCAATACATGTTTGATTTCGGCATCCACGGTTTGCCGCAGCTCCGCGCTTTCCGACAATTTGGCGATGCCTCTGCCGATCTGCTCGGCGATCCACCCCTGCGAAGAAGCTTGATCCGGCATGGAGACATCAGCTTCATGACCCGATTCAGCCGCAGGGGCAGTCGCGGTTCCTGCTTCCTCCGCACTAACTCCGCTGGATAAGGACTCTCCAATTTCGGCGCTGATACTAACGGACAAGGTCTCTTCGCTCTCCACACTAACTCTGCCGGATAGGGTCGCTCCGCTCTCAACGTTGATACGATCGGATAAGGCACCTTCGCCCGCTCCAGACGCCAATAGTTTCTCCCTCGCCTTCTCCAGCCTCTTGGCGATAAATTGATCCAGCTTCAGGTTTTCTCCTGCGCCTTGCAGCAGCTTGCTTTTTATCCGCTCGACCTCCTGCCGCAACTCCTGGTCATTTCGCAAACGGTCCACAAAACCAGCAAGCTGCTCCTTCAGGGCAAGGCTGGCGGGATGATCCGGGGAGGCCATGCCTTCCAAAAATGCAACCAGCCAATTTTGCACCTTGACGCTAATGGCGTATGCATTAAGCCCCGCTGTAAAATCGACCAGACGGCGCCGAAATTTGTCACCTTCGTAGGATTTGACGGCCGCTTCCGCAAACTGCTGAATCAGGAGACGAACCTTTTCGCTGCCTGCCAAACCGGCCAGCTGCGCAGCGGCGAACCGAACGGCCTTTTCATCGTATCCGTTTTTTATGCTCCATTCCCCAATATCAGCCAGCAGGTCCGATGCTTGCAGAGCATCGGCATGATCCAGCAGAAAACGCCGCATGCCGGATGCCAGCTCTTGGGGGTCCGCTTTGCCAAGAAGCTCCGCAGCAAGCTTGCTGGCAATGGCCTTTACATCCTCGGCGCCGCCATGCCGGGTCAAATACCGTACGATCGTATCGCCCAGATTGTAGTCCTGCAGCGTTGCTTTTATATGATCAACCGTTAACAGTTCTTTTTCCACCATATCCGCCAGCTCGCCGATCAGTTTTTCCCGCCTGCGGGCAATGATCCGGGTCCCCATCCAGCTAGGCCATTTGATTCGCAGCGGGTTGCCGAATAAAGCGCTGATCGCAAAGGAATCAGCCAGTCCGCCAATCGTGGCTGCGCTAAAACCCGCAAACAGAAGCCCCCCGGCAAAATGCTGCTGAAACGGAAATGTAGCCAAAATGCCCACCCCCGACAATGCCAATATGCCGTTTGCCGTTTTTCGTATATCTTTTTTCGCCATATCGCCATCTGCTCCAATCCCTGTTGTTCAACCTACAGTTATCTAAAATTGTATAATGGCTGGAGAAATTAAGCAAAGCCGGCACCGCAATTGAACTATCAAACCATCCAAATCAGTAAAATAAAGAAGCAAAAACCGACATGGCGCCGTCTAAAGAAAACAGGAGGGGTTTGTGCGCGCATCGCCATTATTTTATAATGATCCCTAAAGAGGAGGTTCAGCAGCTATGAAAGTGAGCAAAGAAAACGCGGAGCATTATGTATGGGGAGCAAATTGCGACGGATGGCGTTTAGTCCAACAACCGGGATTAAGCATCATCCATGAAAAAATGCCGGCAAACACAAGCGAGGTTCGCCATTACCACGAAAAGGCGCGCCAGTTTTTCTTTATTTTGTCCGGCACGGCTACCATTGAAGTGAATGGCACGAAGATTCTATTGAATGCGCATGAGGGTATTGAAATCGCGCCGACTGTCCCGCATCAAATGTTTAACCATTCGGCGGAAGATACCGAGTTTCTGGTCATCTCCCAGCCGGCCAGCAGAGGCGACAGAATTACTTTGCAGTGAACGCATTCAATGGATTTCCGGGTTGTTCATTCCCCAACCCGGCCTCTTACAATAAATGCGCAATTTGATTGTACTCGTGATCCGGCATAGCTCTGGTGAAGCAATGCTTATTCGGATTAAGTCTGTTAACAATATTAATAACATGCCATTCATAATATGGCGCACTGTAGCTTACGACGCGACCGTTGTATTGAATCCGGCCATACTCGTTGTCCTGTAAGCTAATTGCTTTCTCGTGCAGCAAATTGTTTCGGCGGTCGTACCTTAGTGGCCTGCCGCAACTCATGTCGTAGCGAAACGAACTGCCTAACGTTTTATCCGTTTTCGCTATCTCCACGCATCCGATTACCCAAAGGTCAGCCGCTGGCTCCATTAAAGTGAAACTGCTGGATTGTGTGAAGCCCTCCATGCTTTGATAAACCCTCACAGTATGGCAGAGATGGCCATCATTTATGTTGGTCTTCAATACCGTATCCGGAATTTCAAAAGCGCGACTAAACCGGCTCAGGCTCCAAAAAGTCTCATCAGTACAATCCCCAGGAACGCCAAGGAAATGCCTGCTATTTCAATGTGTGTGAATTTTTCTTTGATGACAAAGCGGGTATAAAGCAGAACGATAAGCACGTTCAACGCCGTTACTGCGGATACAAGACCCGCCTTCCCAATCGAAAAGGCCGTAACGATAAACATCATGCCTACCGCGTTAGTAATCCCGATTGCGAGTCCAGTCGCAAACGTTCGCTTGCCGCTCCAGCCCGTAGCGGCATTAGGACTCACCGCACCGCCAGAGTCTTGGGCATGATCGCCGCCCGTAATTCCGGCTCCCCCAGAGTCTTGGGCATGATCGCGGTCTGCAATTACGGCTCCTGCGGAGGCGGCTTCTCCTTGCATCTGCTTATGGAGCAGCAGCACTCGCCGCTCTTTCTCCCTGTCGCGCAGCCACCAGATGCCGAAGCAAAGCGCCCCGGTCACAAACATGCAGAACATAGTCGCAAACAAATCTGCTTCCTCCAGCGTCGACCATTTGCCGGATAGATCATTCCCCGCAAACAGCAGCATAGCAAGCAAACCCCACTGGGCTCCCTGCAAATTTTTGAGCGAGAGATCGTTGGACAACCGCACTAGCAGCGCGCCGCCTACGATGATCATAAACGCCACTATCTGCATCAAATGAAGCCGCTCATCCCACAAGCCGAACGCTACAAGCACAACGACAACAGACGGCAGCGCAGTCAAAATAGCTACAATCGAAGCTTTTCCCACCGCAAAACCTTTAAACATGCTGGCATTGGCGCCAAACGAAAACAACCCCATTTGTATGCCTATTAAAGCAGCAATTGTCCAATTGGACGAAAATACAACCGCACATATACCATGAATAATTGCCCCTGTACAAAACGTGCCGCATAATAATAAATTCCGATTAATCGGTTTTTTGCTTGTCCAATGGTACAGAATGCCGCGCAAGCCAAAACTGATCGCCGCGAGCACCGATAACGTCAGCCACATGCCGCTTACCCCTTTTGTTTTCATATCTGTCAAAAAAGAAACAGGACATCCTTCACCTCCTGCAAAGCGGCACGAAGCCGCAATATCCAAGAGGATGTGTCCTGTGTCAAATGGTAGCATAGAGTCATGTCCAGCACCAGCTATAAAAATATGATATCGCAAAAATCAATCTGATCCATGACCGCAGCAAAAGAACCCTCGCCTATCGAAGCAGGCATGAGGGTTCTTTGCTTTATTCCTTTATTGAATTGCGCCGATTTTCTGTTTGCCTTACACTTTATTGGCCTTTGTTTTTATTGGCTCCGTTTGGCGGGATTGTGCTCCCCTTGTTGGGGTTGCTCAATTTGCCGCTGTCCCCGGCGCCGGTTCCTGGCGCGGGCTTCACGGGAGCCGGATTAACCGGAGCCGGTTTTTGCGGCGCAGGTTGTACTGGAGCCGGCTGCACCGGGGCCGGTTTTTGCGGTGAAGGCTGCATTGGAGCTGGCTTCACCGGGGCCGGACTAGTTTCTGTCGGGCTTATGCTTTTGCCCGGAACCGGTGATTTTTCAGGCGCCGGCTGCTGCTTTACGCCGCCCGTGCCGCCCTCTGCTCCGCCGCCAGTGCCGCCGCCTGCTCCGCCACCAGTACCGCCGCCTGCTCCGCCGCCCGTGCCGCCTCCTGCTCCGCCGCCCGTGCCGCCGCCTGCTCCGCCGCCCGTGCCGCCGCCTGCTCCGCCGCCAGTGCCGCCTCCTGCTCCGCCGCCAGCGCCGCCTCCTGCTCCGCCACCAGTACCGCCGCCTGCTCCGCTGCCAGTTCCTCCGCCAGTGCCGCCGCCTGCTCCGCCACCAGTTCCTCCGCCAGTGCCGCCGCCTGCTCCGCCACCAGTTCCTCCGCCAGTGCCGCCGCCAGTACCGCCGCCTGCTCCGCCACCAGCTCCGCCGCCTGCTCCGCCGCCAGCGCCATTGCTACTGCCGCCTGTGCCGGCTTTGCCTTTGCTTTGAGCGTTCGTGCTGCCGCCTGCCTTCAATGAGGAATAGGCGTAGCCGATGGATTGCAGCGTTTGTCCATCAACGGCTCCCGTCACGGCAAGGCCGTGAGTTTTTTGATAATATTTGACTCCTTTGACCGTTTGAGGTCCGTAATACCCGTCGATTGGGCCGCTGTAGCTGCCCAGCGATTTCAACATGCCCTGAATGACATAAACGTCAGGGCCTTTTGCATGTTTGCCAATCCCGTGAGACGTATGGTGCAGGCTAAAGGTCAATGCCAGTCCCGCTAAGGCTACGCTTCCGTATTTAACCGCTTTTTTCGCTAAGGAGATCGCCGTTTTGCCTTTACCGGCAGCCTCATGTTGTTTCTCCATGTCAGACACTGTCCTTTCAGAACGTATATTTGTTTTATTTTCAGGCTTTAATATCCCCATTTTTCCATAATCATTACGCCTGTAACGGAAAAAGATTGTCCAAACTGAAAGTTTACTTAATAATGATCTGAAAAGGCCCATTTTGCTCTCTTTTCGGCGATGATAAGAAGGAATGGAAGTTTGGACTTGGGAGGAGAAGGTTTTATGAATGGACTTAACGGAATACGTCTGCTGCTCGTCGATGACGAACCCAATATATTGCAGTTTTTGGAGCTGGGATTGATTAATGAAGGCGCGGAGGTCGCTGTGGCTTCGGATGGCGTTGAAGCGTTAAAGGTAGCGGGAAGATTTATGCCGCATGTTGTTGTTCTGGATGTCATGATGCCTCAAATGGACGGCTTTGAAGTGTGCAGCATGCTCAAAGTGGACGGCAATCAGGTTGCCGTTATTATGCTGACCGCGCGAGATGAGGTTGAGGATCGGGTAAAGGGGCTTACGCTGGGCGCGGATGATTATTTGGCGAAGCCGTTCAGCTTTGGCGAGCTGCTGGCGCGCATCCACGCAAGGCTCCGCAACCAATTTCCCAACCTGCTGGGAGAGGTCGTATACGGCCCATTTCGGATCGACGATGCCCGCAAGGAGCTATTTTTCCGCGACGAGCTTCTGGAGCTGTCCCCTACCGAGTTTGAGCTGCTCAAATTTATCGTGATGAACAACGGCGTTGTTCTGAGCAAAGCTTATATCCTGCAAAAGGTTTGGGGATATGATTTTGGCGGTGAGCAAAATATTGTGGAAGTTTACATTCGTTCGCTTAGAGAAAAGCTGGGCGACCGAGAACACCGGCTCATTCGCACCCTTCGCGGCTCCGGTTACCGGATGGACTTGCCATGACCGAGCGGAAAGGCATAACCCCAAGCAGCCCGCAAGGAAATCAGCGCGTTTTTTTCCGCTGGCTGAGGCGCGGCACGCTGCGAAGGCAGCTGCTCGTCCGGTCGCTGCTGCTGATGAGCATCCTGTTCCTGCTGGTTGGCGTTTTTCAGTATCTTTTTATGAAAAACTTTCTTTACCGCAATAAGGCAGAGGCGCTTCAAGCCCAAATCTCCGCACTGCCGCCGGTTTGGCTGCAAGAGCCCGGCAGAGCGAGCTACCATGACAAAAAGCCGGAAGAAATGGAGACGCTGCCTGTTCTGCTGCCGCCCGGCGTTTTGATTCATTATATTGGCGAGGACGGAGTACCGCAGCCGCTTCGTGGAACAAGCGAAAGCGCGGCCGTTACTTTAACGCCCGAAGAATACAACGTAATTCTCAGCCGGCTGGAAGCAAGAGAAAAACAGCCTCATTACATCATCAAAAACGGGGAAGGAAGGGGCAATCTAGTTGTATTTCGGCTTGCCGGAAGACCGGGAGGCAGCGATAAAACGCTGATCCAGGCTAGCGCAGACCTGGCTCCGCTGACCCAGCAGCTGATGACGCAGCTCGGCATTTATGGCATGCTGGCGGTTTTGGCGCTTGGAGCCGGACTACTGCTAAACCTCCCTCTACTGCGCAGAACGTTAACGCCTTTATCCAACGTGGTGAGCGCGGCGGAAGTGACCGATGCGGGCAATTTGAGCAAAAGAGTGCCGGAGAGCCAAGGTCAGGAAGAAATCGACAGGCTGTCAGTGGCATTTAACGGCATGCTGGCCCGGCTGGACCAAGCCTTTGCCGCCGAGAAGGACATGACCGAGCAGATGCGCCGTTTTATCGCGGATGCGTCGCATGAGCTCCGTACGCCCTTAACCTCTATCGTAGGTTTTATCGAGGTGCTTCAGCGCGGCGCCGCCGCTAATCCCGTTCAACTAAACAAAGCGCTGGATAGCATGAATCAGGAAGCCGCACGGCTTCATCAGCTAGTGGAGGATTTGCTTCAGCTCGCCAAGCTGGATCAGACTCCTGAGATTGACCGGTCAAGGATATCATTGAATGAGCTGCTTTGGGGGATGGAGCAGCAGCTTGCTATTTTGGCCAGAAATCGGGAGCTGAAGCTGGAGCTTCAGGATAATGTTGCGGTAACCGGCGATAGCGGCAAGCTAAAGCAGGTCGTTCTCAATCTTGTGCAAAACGCCGTCCAGCATACCGACAGCGGCAACGGCTCCATTACCGTATCGCTGGGGACCAAGGACGGGCTCGCTATCCTTAAAATAGCAGACAACGGCGCAGGCATTGAAGAGGCTCATTTGCCCCATCTGTTTCAGCGCTTCTATCGCGGAGAGGCCTCCCGTTCCCGCCGCAAAGGCGGCGCCGGCCTGGGACTTGCCATTTCCAAAACGATTATCGATGCCCATCAAGGAGAAATCACCGTTTGGAGCAAGCCGGGGCAAGGCACCTCCTTCCGAATTGCTTTGCCGCTCTATACGGAATCTGATGGTTAGACCAGAATCCCCCAATCAACGCAGCCCTGCCGCATCAGCGCGGCAGGGCTTATTGTTACATGTTGCACCGCTAAAAATGATGCTGCAAGGCGGAGCATGAGCCCCCTTTTCGTACCCTACTTAACGATCTCAAAAGAATCCAGCAATTGCCCGTCGACATCATACGCCGCATACCGAAGTGAATCAGCCTTCACCGTAATGTCGGCATAAACGGGTTTTCCGTTTTGCATGTGCACCTTGTGATAAAATTGATCCTTCTTTTTGTCGTTCAGCTTTTGCCCCGCCGCATTGCTCACGACATAGACGGTACCGGCTCCAGCCGGTACCGGTTCGTCGCCGCTTGCAACGATTTCCCCATGCCGGAGAGGATACGAGCGTGAATACTCGTGGTTATGCCCCTGCAGGACAAGATCGACCTTGTATTCGTCAAACAGCTCCACCCAGTCGCCAATATCCTCATTTACGTTGCCGCCGTAAGGCCCGCGATGCAGCGACACAACTGTCCAGCCCGCTTCGCCGGATGACAGGACCTCCCTCAGCCATTCGGTCTGTTTCTTCACCCGCGACTCCGTGTTCAGCATAATAAAACGGACATTGCCGTATTGGAAATAATAGGAGCTTCCCCGGGCGGAATTACTTTCGCCGTTATCCGGCAATTGAAAATAGGAGCGGTACATTTCGCTATCTCCGTCCACCTCGTCATGATTACCCGTGGTTGGCATAAGCGGTATTTGCTGCACCCATGGGGAGGCTTCTTTAAAGAAGTAATCCCAAGCCTTACCGTCTGAAGGGTCCTCCGTCAAATCGCCGCCATGAATCACAAAAGCCGACTCCGGAAACATGGAAAAAGCCGCCTTGGCCGTGTCGCCCCAAATTGAAAAATCGGCTTCCGTCTCCCCCTGCGAATCACTGACATGAATAAACGTAAATTCATCCAGCCCTTCTGCCTCCGTTTCAAAAGCCGCGGGCTCGCTCCAATTTCCCGGGTTACCGTTTCCCGCTCTATAGATATAGGCCGTCCCCGGCTCCAGACCGGTCACAATCACCTTGTTGCTGCGCTCCAATATGCCGTTTCCGTCCGTAACAGGAATGGATGTGCCCGAAAAAGTCGCCACCTCCGTGCCACTCCAATCCGGCTCCTCTGTTCCCTTCGCGATTTGAAGAATAGCCGCCTCTTCGCCCTTTCCATTGCTTCTCCATGCAAAACCGCGCATTGTCCCGGGATCTCCGGCAAACGTTGTAACCAGCGATTTGGGTTTGTTTTTTTCAAGGCTGCCCCAATATTCGGCTCCCAGCACCGCGCCAAGCAGCAGCAGACAGCAAAGCGACAGCTGCAAGCCTCCTTTTCCCCATCTCATATTGGCTCCACTCCTTTCTCTCTTAATAAAATCTTAACACAAGACCCTCTTGACATTCATTCAGCGATCTTTCAGCCGGCCTTAAGTTAAGAATAAGTAAATTCCAATACAATAAACACCAGGCGAGCGCAACCGGCAAGCTCTGCCTTGGAACGGGATTGCGCTTAGACAGAGAAGCAGAAATGGGGTGTACACATGAATCCGGCGTTAACCTATCGGAACGAATTGAAGTTTTTTATTAACCGCCATCAATACTGGATAATGCGCCAGAGGCTGCAAGGGCTGCTAAAGCATGACGCCCATACGGGAACCAGCGGGGAATATCATATCCGAAGCCTCTATTTTGATGATATCAACAACAAGGCGCTCCACGAAAAGCTGGGCGGCATCCGCGACAGAGAGAAATACCGCATCCGCATTTACAACAAAAGCGACAAGGTCATCCATTTTGAGAAAAAAATCAAATTTCGAGACTGTATCGCCAAAGTGAAAGAGCCCCTCACCAGAGAGATGTACGAGGAACTGATGGCGGAACGGTACGAGTTTCTAAAGGACAGCGGCAAACCTCTGCTGGAGGAATTGCATGACAAAATAAAATTTTCGCTGCTGCGGCCCAAAGTCATCGTTGATTATGTCAGGGAGCCGTTTGTAGGCCAATACGGCAATGTCCGCATTACCTTTGACAAGGATTTGAGGACCGGCTTGCATGCCACGGATATTTTCGACAAAGAGCTTGAGCCGGTCCGTGCCATCGACAATAATCACATCATTCTGGAGATCAAATACGATGCCTACATCCCGGCTGCCATTCAGACTGCGCTGCAGCTCGAGGGTCTTAACCGGCAGTCCGCATCCAAATACGTCATCTGCCGAAAATTTCTAAAAACCAATTCATGGGAGGATTATTAAAATGAATCAGGCAACTCAGGCGGCGGCTGCAACCGACGCAACCGGCACCACCAATTTTTCCGATATTGTACGGAAATCCGTACTTGAAAATTTCAGCTCCGATATCTCGCTGACAAAAATACTTTTAACTCTTGGCATCGCTTTTATAATCGGCCTCTTTATATTTTTACTGTATCGCCGGATTTTCAGCGGCGTCCTTTATTCCAAAAGCTTTAATGTATCCCTGATCGGCATGACCATGATTACCGCCACAGTGATCATCGCCATCAACTCCAATCTTGTATTGTCGCTCGGCATGGTAGGCGCATTGTCCATCGTCCGTTTCCGCACGCCGATTAAAGACCCGACCGACCTGATCTTCCTGTTCTGGGCAGCGGTTGCGGGCATCGTTACAGGAGCCGGATTCTACAATCTCGCCATAGTTGGCTCCATCGTCATTGGCCTGGTGTTGTTTTTCTTTGTCAAAGGCGGTTCCGTGGAAACGCCATTCCTGCTGGTCGTCAATTGCAGCAATGATGCTGCCGAAGAAGCGGTCGGCAAGGAAATCGCTAAATCCGCCAAAAAGTACAACGTCAAGCAAAAAAACGTTTCCCCCGGCAACATCGAAATTACGTACGAGGTACGGCTGCGCGACGGTTCGGGACGTTTTGTCAACAGTCTTTCGGAGCTTGGCGGCGTAAGCAGCGCCGTTCTGATCAGCTATAACGGAGATTATGTTTCTTAATCGGTTCCGTTATCCGGAATCATTCCTCGCTCCCTCTTTCCTTTAGCAGAAGGGGTGACTTTTTACTATGGCATTCAAAGGAGGCATGCACTTTCATGAAGGCAGGCAAGCTGGGCAAAAAGCTTCTATGGCCCTGCTCCATCGCACTGCTGGCATTTCTCGCGGGCTGCGCCATCTACGGCAGTCTGGCCGATAGCGGCAGTAAAGGAGGAGAAGCCGGGACTTCCGTCACGGGATTCGGGCAGAGCCTGGACGAGCTCTATTTTCCCAAGGACAAAGTGATTGACGTCAAGGTGACGATAGATCCAGACAAATTTCAAAGCATGCTGAATAATCCGCTTGCAGAGGAATTGATGGAAGCTAGCGTGGATTACAACGGCGAAGTTTTCGACAATGTAGCCATTCGGACAAAAGGCAATTTAAGCCTGACCAGCGTTGCCCGAAATAATGATTCCGATCGCTACAGCTTTAAAATATCCTTTGATGAATATGTCAATCAGACGTTAGGCGGCATTTCAAAGGTAAATCTGAACAATGGATATAGCGACGCCTCTTATATGCGGGAATTTCTTGCTTATGAGCTTGCGGAAACGTTAGGTCTGCCAACGCCAAAATATTCCTTTGTCCAGTTGTATGTCAACGACGAGCTAAAAGGCTTGTATCTGGCAATCGAGCAAATCGGCGATGCTTATCTGGAGCGCCATTTTGGCACCAGCGCCGGCGCTCTATACAAAGCTAACGGCGGAAACGGCAGCGAGCTTACCTGGCTGGAGACGATTGAGAGCTATACCGGGCTTGACGCCAAGCAGGGCAAAGCCGATGACGACAGCTTGCTTCACATGCTCGACGTGCTGAACAACGGCTCCGATTATGAATCCGTACTTAACGTAGACCATGCGCTTGGCTATTTTGCTTTAAATGTGGCCGGCGGGAATTTTGACAGCTATCATTCCGACAAAAAGCATAACTATTATCTTTTTGGAAACAGCGGAATCTACTCTATATTGCCTTGGGACTTCAACATGGCCTTCGGCGGTTTTGGAAGCGGGGAAGTTCTTATCGATGAACCCACAACGGGAGCTTTAGCGGATAGGCCGCTAATCGCCAAGCTGCTGGCGGTAGACGCCTACAAGGAACGGTATCACGAGATGTTGAAGGAAACGATACAGGGTTATTTGTCGGAGGAAGCTTTTGCAGCAAGAGTTGGGGATATTCAGGACTTGATCAGCGACAAGGTACAAGCCGATCCTACGGCATTTGTCACCTTTGAGCAGTTCCAGCAAGGCGTGCAGCAGCTCATTTCCTATAATGCCAGCAACACCGCCAAAATAGCAGACCAGCTCGACGGAACATCTCCATCCGCCGGCGACGGCTCAGGCATGGGCGGCGGTATGGGCGGCGGCATGGGACGTCCCCGCGGCAACGCTGACGGTGGCGGATTTCAGGGCGGCATGGGCGGCTTTCCCAACATGGACGCCAACGCTGAAGGCGGCGCATTCCAAGGCGGCATGCCCAACATGGACGCCAACGCTGAAGGGGGCGGGTTCCAAGGCGGCATGCCCAACATGGACGCCAACGCTGAAGGGGGCGGGTTCCAAGGCGGCATGCCCAACATGGACGCCAATGGCTACGGTGGCGGGTTCCAGGGCGGCATGCCCAACATGGACGCCAACGCTGAAGGCGGCGGAGGATTCCAAGGCGGCATGCCCAACATGGACGCCAACGCTAACGGCGGCGCATTCCAAGGCGGCATGCCCAACATGGACGCCAACGCTAACGGTGGTGGATTCCAGGGCGGCATGGGACGACCTGACCGGGGAAATTTTGACCAAGGCGGCGGGTTCCAAGGTGGCATGGGAGGTATGGGCGGCTTTCCCGGTAACGGAAATTTAAACGGCAGCGCAGCTGCCGGCCAAAACGATCCTATCCAGGAGGCCACATATGCAGGCATCGCCCTCATTCTCCTGCTGCTATCTTGCCTAGTGGTTGTTTGGTACCGAAGAAATAAATAACACAACGCAGCCTTTGTCCAATCAGTGATTAGTCTCTTGGCAATGATCATTCGTTGGCTAATGATCCAGTCACTTGGAAAGATTAGTCACTTGTTGAGCAAAGGCTGCTTTATTCTCTACTTCTCCACCTAGTTTCGTTCGTTTCCCCTCGTTAGCTTGCTCTCTTACGGTCATTTCTGACCGTTAGAAGCGTTTTTTAGACAAATTTCATTTCTAATGGTCAAATGTGACCATTAGAGCTTATTTTCACATCAAATATGCTGTTTTTGATTGCTAACGGACGGATTTGACCGTTAGAATTTACCAATATCGCTTTTTATCGTTCTAATGGTCACAAATGACCATTAGACCGCAGCGGTTCACAACAAACCAAATAAACACCTCAACACATCAATACCCCAAAACCTAAAACTGCTGACGAAGCCAAAATCCACTACAGAAACAAAATCCGCTCAGACCCAAACCAACTACAGTAACAAGCCCACTGCTGACACAAACCCGCCACAGTAACGAACCCGCTGCTCACACAAACCCGCTACAGTAACGAACCCGCTGCAGATACAAACCCGCTACAGTAACAAGCCCACTGCTGACACAAACCCGCCACAGTAACGAACCCGCTGCTCACACAAACCCGCTACAGTAACAAGCCTACTGCTCACACAAACCCGCTACAGTAACAAGCCTGCTGCTCACACAAACCCGCTACAGTAACAAACCCGCTGCAAAAACCAAAAACCCGCCTTGCAGGCGAGAAGCACCTTGCAGGGCGGGCAACAAAAGAAAAAATGTCTACATCCCTAGCGGAAAAGCCATGCGGAGATTCGAAGAAAACTTCTTGTTGCATAGATTCTTGATGATTTCTTCTAATGCATCGCTTCTTGATGTCTAGCTTTTTGATAAAGAACTTCACAATGCATACCTTCTTGATGTCTAGCTTTTTGATAAAGAACTTCACAATGCATACCTTCTTGATGTCTAGCTTTTTGATAAAGAACTTCACAATGCATACCTTCTTGATGGACTACAAATGGTACACGGTGATCTCCCTCCGCTATTCGCAACGTTCCGCTTCAGACGCAGGTTTTTCCCGAATAAGCAGCACCAGCAAATATTGCATCGCTGCCATGCCAAACAGTATGACCGGCATCCAAAGAGATTGAAGATCCGCAACAAACAGCACCAGCAATGAAATGGACAAAACGCGTCCAATATTGAGGAAAAGCTCCCGCATCACAACGGATTCGATCCGCAGCTGCCCTTTTAGCGGCAGCGTCCCCATAAGCCGGTAGTAATAAGACGTCAACGTATTGATGGCAAGCGGGTTGCAAATCGAGAACAGAATCATGAAGGTGACCACCGACCACAGTTCCACCCCAAGCAGAAGAAGGCCTGCACCAATAACTACGCCTGTTGTGGATGCAAAAACATAGATCCGTACATTTTCCTTCTGAGCTTTTCGGGAAATGACGTAACCCGTCGCAACGGTAAGCGAGGAAAAGAAAACGCCAAGATAACCGACCCAATCCTCTCGCCCGACAGCTTGAAACAACATAATATTGGGCAAAAACAGCATAATCCCCTGGAACAGCCCCATGACCAAAAAGCCGTACAGCGCTTTAAGCCAGCGGCGGTTTCGCTGCATGACAAGCCCCATCATTTTCAGATAATACGTCTTGTGATGGGAATGTACCGTCGGAATGCGGAAGCTGATCACCGCGGCGATAACAAACATTATAAAAGCCAAGGTAAAAATAAAGATATACCCCTGCAGCCCGTCATTACGCTGAATGATAAAACCGGCAAGCGCCGGACCCGCAAGTCCCGCCGTGTTGAACATAACCATATTCATGGCTAAAAACCGGATACGGTTGGCGTCGGTGGACACATCGTATTGCAGCACCAGATAACCGGTCCAGTAGAAACCGCCGGCTATGCCGTTGAACAACGCAAACCAGATGTAATATTCCGGCACATGCTCCTGGGCAATAATGACCATCAGGTAAAATATAGCAATCATGACGATACCGATGCGATAGGTCAACATCCTGTCGCGTTTTTTGGCAATTAGCCCGCCCAAGGCAAATGCAGCAGGCGTAATAGCAAAAGAAATGATATTGTATACGGCGTTAATCGTTAAGTCCTGCGTCAGCCGCCATAAATACAAATTGAGAAACAATCCGGACATCGATGCTCCGAATTGAAAGCAGCTATGTATAATGAGAGCGGTTACGGCATCACGCCCCAGACGCTGGTCCGGCGGCAGCGGCGAAGCTTTTACATAATTCCAAGCATTGAGCAGCCTTCGCGGCAAATTCATGGTTGACATCCCCCTGTCGCTTCCGGCTTTTAAAAGGTTGTTCAAAAAGCCCACTTTTTCTTTTGAAAACGTGCTTCTCAGACGGCATTCAGTGACAGTCTACCATACCGGCTATCTATAATCGATATCGTTTCCAGTAGAAAGGGCCCAAAAGACATATCGCGATGACATCGCTTAGGAAGGGAATTCGGACTTTTTGCAGAATAAGTAAAGGATGAGAAAAACAAAACCAACTGCAAAGACGGTGACTTTCAGATGAGCTTTATTTCGGGCAATTCCTTTACGGTGTTTGATTTTGAAACCAGCGGGCTTGATCCTGCCAAAGACCGGGTCATTGAAATGGCGGCGGTCCGAGTCGTTAACGGCGTTGTCGCCAGCGAATTCAGCACGCTTGTCAAATATGACGGCAAGCTTTCGCCCAAAATAACGGAAATTACGGGAATAACGGATGAAATGACCTCTACAGGCATGGATGAGGATACGGCTTTCCGAATCTTGAACCGGATGCTTGGCGATCATATATTAATTGCGCATAACGCATTGTTTGACCTGGGCTTTCTCCATCATTCCCTGCTGCGAATCGCGGGGCGTTCCTTCAGCAACGATTATATCGACACGCTGACGATCAGCAGACTGAATCATGTATACCCTCATACCCTTGGGGATATGTGCGAGAAATACGGAATTTCTCTTGTTGGAGGCCACCGTGCATTAAACGACGTAACGGCCACATGGGAACTGCTGCGCGAAATGGACAAGGAATTACCCATAGGCGACAGCTTGAATACTTTAGGATATTTGAAAAAATACGGCCCGCCAAAATGGAGCCCGCCTACGGCCAAATTGCTGCCGATCGAGCTGAAATACGCACCGCGCCAAGCCTAAATTGCGTCGTGCCTTTCTGCTTTGTTTCTGCTTTGTTTCTGCTATGCTTCTGCTTTGTTTCTGTTATGCTTCTGCTTTGTTTCTGTTATGCTTCTGCTTTGTTTCTGTTATGCTTCTGCTTTGTTTCTGCTTTGTTTCTGCTATGCTTCGGCTTTGTTTCTGTTATGCTTCTGCCTTGTTTCTGTTTCGTGCCGCAACGAGGTTCGCCTGGGTTTAAGCTTTGGAACACATGAAAAACCTAACCATTACGGTTGTTCACCCAAGCTCTCCAGCGAGTTTAAGTGGAAATACCAGCTGCTTAAACCAAACGCTCCAGCGAGTTCAACCACAAACTCTAGCTCCTGCAGCTAATCCAGCCAGTTTACCAACAGCTCTAGCTAAATCACCCATGCTCAGTCCGTACTAACGGGCCAAGCATGGGTGACGGCGAGGGTTATTCGTTTGTTGCTTTGGCTCTGTCCTTGCCTTTATCGGATTCGCCTGCGTTGCGATTGGCGGCATCCCGGTCCTGCTGCATTTCTTCTACCGATTTCACTTTAAGACGCGCAGCTCCCTTATAATCCCTGGTCGGAAGCAGCGGACCGGTCTCAAGACGCTGCTTGGCAGCAGCGATGGCTTCTCCGTATTGCGGCAGCCACTGGCTTCCTGCAACCAGCATTTCATCGACCATCTGCCAAATTTCCTTTGGATTGCAGACAGCGCCTACAAGCGGGTCCATCATAAACGCTTGCCGCAGCAGCTTGTCGTCGCCGTGCACGGCCGCTTCAACAGCCAGGCGTTGAACCGAAATGCTGACATTGCAGACAGCCGCCGGTCCTAGCGGCAGATCGCCTACCGTTGGCATCGAAATGCCGTTTCGGTCAACGTAACCCGGCGCTTCGATTACCGCGTCATGCGGCAAATTGGCGATGATGCCGTTGTTGATAACGTTGAAATGGCCACGGTACACTCGGCCCGTTTCAAGCGCTTCGATAATATAGGAGCCATGCTCATGGCTTCTCAGCTCGCTCCTGTACTCCAGCGGCGCATCTTTCATCCAGTTCGGGAAATCCGTCTCGAACCAGCTCCGGCCTTCCGTGCATACACGCAGGTAACCGCCGGTTTCTCCATTGATCCAGTTGCCGAGATCGATCCAGTCGCCGATTTCCTCCGGCCTTTTTCTATACCATGGCACATATTCGCTCAAATGCCCGTTGGATTCCGTGCTGTAATAGCCAAAACGGCGCAGCATGTCAATGCGTACCTTCTCGGTCCGGCTGAAGTCCTCGTGACGCTCGAACGCTTCCAGCAGATCGCCGGTCAAATCCTTGCCCTGATGGGAAATGGAAATATACCAGGTTTGATGGTTGATGCCCGCGCAGATAATATCTACTTCCTCCTGCTTCAGTCCAAACGCCTCGGCAATCTGCCAATGCCCGCCTTGTACGCCATGGCAAAGCCCCACAGTGCGCACGCCGCCGTATTTGTTGCATGCCCAGGTCAACATCGCCATCGGATTGGCGTAGTTGAGCAAAAGCACATCGGAAGCGGCGTTTTCCCGGATGTCACGGCAAATGTTCAGCATCTCCGCGATACCGCGTTGCCCGTACATGATGCCCCCGGCGCATAACGTATCGCCGACGCACTGATCCACCCCGTATTTCAGCGGGATATCCACATCGCTTGCGAAAGCCTCCAGGCCGCCGACCCGAATCGTACAAATAACGTAGTTGGCATCCTTCAACGCTTCCTTGCGGTTGGTTGTAGCATGGATTTTAATATCAAGGCCATTTTCAGTAATATCCCGTTGGCATAGCTCCGTCACCATCTTCAAATTGGACTCGCTGATATCGGTAAACGAAACCGAAATCTTCTGAAGCTCCGGGACTGACAATAAATCACGTAGAAGCCCTCTCGTAAAGCCGATAGACCCCGCGCCGATAAACGTAATTTTGACATTGGACATAATCGCATCTCCTCCAAGCCGGCCATAAAGCCGAATCATCTATCTATGATCCCATTGTAGCAACACTCCTCCGTAAGCGTTATCAAAATGGTGACCAGTTAAGCGCCGGCTTGTCAGAAATCGTCACTTTTTAAAATCCGGATTACGTTCTTCCTGCTCCCAATAGCTCTGGTGGAACTGCTGGGATTTGCGGTATTCGACGGGCGTAACTCCCGTATGCTTGCGGAATAAGGCATGAAAGTAGGCCCGGCTTCCAATGCCGGCATATTCGGGAATATCGCCTATGGGAATGTCGGTCCGTCGCAGCAGCATCATCGCTTTTTCCATTCGCAAGTCTGTCAGGTAGGACGTAATCGTCGTGCCGGTGGCGGCTCCGAATACCCGATGTAGGTAGCCCGGATGCAGATTAACCGCCGATGCGATGTCCTTGACTCCAATATCGCGGTCGTAGTTTTGCTGCATGTAACGCACTGCCTCCGTCACATAACGGCCTGCAGGATTGTCCCCCTTGGCCAACGTCTCCCTCCGGATATGCGCAATTGTCACCAGCAGCTGGGCAAAAAGGAGCTGAACCTTCACCTTGCGCAGGTCTTCGCCTGCTCCTAGCTCCAGCACCAGACTTTTGAGCACCGGATAAAGCTCGTCGCAATCCGATAAAACAAGGTGAGTGGACATTTCCTCCACAAGCTCCCTGACACCTTCGTCCTCCTCGCATAACATTCTCAGCGAAGGCAGCCCGGTTGCGGCATCCGCCATATCAAATTCGACATTGAGCATCCGGCAAGGACCTTTCTCCTCAACTAGCAGCCGATGCGGCACCGTGGCATCCAAAACGATAAACTGGCCTTTTTTTAGCTCATAACGGGAAAAGGCCCCGGTCCATTGAACCTGGGGCTCCTCCTCTGGAACCAAACGTTTCCGGTCTCTCTTAGCCGCAACGTCCGCCGATAACACTTCGCCTCCATCGCGGCCGGGGTAATCACGAGCTACCTCTATTCGGCATTTGCCGGACAGGACATACATAATTTCGACGGAAGCGTGAGTATGAAAGCTCATCGTATAATCGGCCCATTGTTTAAAATAATAGGCGAATACGCGTGGATGCTTGTCCCCCTCCAGCCACTCCGGTTTGAATATACCGCTCACAGCAAGCGCTCCTCTCCGACGGCTCTAAAGGCCATGCGACGCCGCAGCAACGGCGGACTTTTCAGCTTGATTCCCTTAAGAAGCCAGGCTAAAAATAGCAATGTTCGATCAGCTAAGGCAAAAACAGCTAAAGCAGATAAAGCTTCGCTTATGGCAAGTAGAGCTTAATCAGCGGGAAGCCAGCTTGACCGCAGCTTGCAGCGCAGCGTTGATTTCCCGCTCCACGGCTTCCGCTACTGCATCGGAATGAGGATCGTATTCGGCAGCCAGATCGGCGTCCGCATAACCATCCAGCGCCAAAATCGCGCCGGCGCGCGCCCCTCGCAGAGATGCAACGACATACAACGCGGCAATCTCCATTTCGACAGCCAGCGCCCCAGCCGCTTTGTATGTTTTGTGGGGAATATCAACGACGCCGGAGAAAAAGACGTCCAGTGTTACCGTCAGTCCTTTTTTCACAACGCCTCCGCCCTGCAGCGCGGCTTCATAAAGCGCCTCCGTAACGGCGCTGTCCGCGACGGCTGGAAAACCGTCGGGCACGAGCTGCCGGGTCAAGCCTTCCGCCCGAATCGCAGCCGTGCTCACAATAAGGCTGCCAGCGGGATGCTCCGCCGAATAGGAGCCCGCCGTGCCAACCCGAATCAACGTGCCGACGCCGCCGCGAATCAGCTCCTCAAAACATACCGCAGCTCCCGGCGAACCTACGCCATGGCTGACAACCGCCAGCCGGGCGCCGTCGAATTCCCCAACAAACGTACGATATTCACGGGCAAAGGACAACTCGCGGACATTTTCCAGCTTGCTGGAGATGGCTTCCGCCCGTCTGGGATCGCCGCATACGATAGCCAAACCTGGCAGGTCTTCGCTATTTACTTGCAGAATAGGCAAAAACATTTAATCAAACTCCTTTTTCAGCCATTCATCTTCGGGAATGTCCAGGTTTTCGCCGGAGAAGCGCTGCTCTCTGAATGGGTCCGCGTAATTGTGGAAGCCATTGCGTTCCCAAAATCCGGGCCGGTCTTCCTTCATAAATTCCAAGCCGGTTATCCATTTTGCGCTTTTCCAAAAATACAGATGAGGCACGATCAGCCGCAGCGGTCCGCCATGCTTGTCGGAAAGCGGAGCTCCGTCATAACGATGCGCCAGAATGACATCGTCTCGCAGCAAATCCTCAATCGGCAAATTGGTTTCGTAATCCTGATCGGCATGCACCATCACATAGCGAGCCTCAGGGGATACCCCTAGATGGGACAGCAGCTCCGAAAAGCGTACGCCCTCCCATTCCGTATCCAGCTTGGACCAGCGCGTTACGCAATGAATATCGCAGACCACCTTGGTTTGCGGCAGCGCCAGCAGCTGGTCAAAGGTCCAAGCGCCTTCCTTCTCGACCTCGCCAAATATGTTCAGTGTCCAGTCCGCCATGCTGTATTCGGGCACTTCCCCTTCGTGCAAAATCGGGAACCGGTCCGTTACCGTCTGACCAGGCGGCACTCTGTGGGCGATTTCGGGATTTGCTTCCGTTACTCTGGGATTGACTTTTTTGAGACGTTCAGCCTTGTTGTGCATGGTAGTCATTCCTCCGCGTTTCTAAAAAATAGTGAAAGCACAGGCGCAAAACCGAAAATCCAAAAACTCGGATTACCGCGAGCTTTCATTGGATTTTCTGGCTTCCTGCAGATAACCTTTGTCTTTAAAGAAAAACATGGCGATCAGAGTTACCACATAAGGCACCATCATGGTGAAATGCGTCGGCAGAGCAAAACCTTGCAGCCGGATGCTGAGCGATTCCATAAATCCGAACAGCAGGCTGGCCGCCGCAACGCCTAACGGGTTGGATTGGCCCAGCATGGTGGCGACGAGCGCAATGAAACCTCTGCCGTCCGTCATGCCTTCCGTAAACATCGTTACGTTGCCAAGCGATAGCTGGGCGCCGGCAAGTCCGCATAACAGGCCGCTGAGCAAAACGGCTCCGTATTGAATGCGGGACACCTTGATGCCAAGACTTCTGGCCGCCGTCGGATTTTCACCGGCAGCCAGCAGCCGAAAACCGGAAACCGTTTTGAACAAATAAAACTGCAGCCCAATCACGATGATTACGGAGATGTAGATCAATATCGAATGTCCGGACAAGAAATCGCCAAGCCACGGAATATCCTTGATCAAGGGGATGTCCCATTTGGGCAGACCCTTCATATTTTTGTCGTAATAAGCGCCCTTTACATCAAAAATAGCGCGCAGCGCAAAGGTTGTCAAACCAAGCGCAAGGAAGTTGAGCGCAATGCCCACAACGATAACATTGGCTTTTAGATGAATGCTCATATAGCCGAACAATAGCGAAAACAGGACGGAGCACGCCATCGCGAATATTACGCCTGCCGCTACGCTGCCTGTCCAGTAATTGCCGGCAATGGCAGCAAAAGCGCCGATGAGCATCAGCCCCTCTAACCCGACATTGAACAGACCGACTCTGGCGCATATCGCACCGCCAAGGGCGGCAAGCAGGATTGGCGCAAGCATGCGAAGCGCGGAGGCGAACAACGAAACGTCAAACAGCTGATCCATCTTTCGACCTCGCTTTCTTGCGCTTAACAAATGATAGTGTGAGCTTTGCAGATACGAACAGAATCAAAGCGGCTTGAATAATGCTGGAAACTTCCAGAGGCACGTCGGTATTCCGTTCCATGCCCATTCCCCCGGTCTGCAGCGCCGCAAGCAATAGAGCCGCCAGCGCCGTGCCGATAGGGTTGGAGCCGGCAAGGAGAGTCGCCATAATGCCCGACCATGCATAGCCCGGGGACGTCAACGCCCCGTCCAGGAAACGGTATTGCGTACCCATCACCTCTACTGCTCCCGCCAGACCGGCAAAGCCGCCGCTGGCAAACATGCTTGCGATCATCAATCTGCCGCGCCGCACGCCGCCGTAGCTGGCGAACAGGGGATTCCCGCCCAGCATTGTAATTTCATACCCTTTGACGGTATGCTTCATAAACAGATAGAGCAGCAGCGTACCCGCCACCGCCAGAATAAATCCGGCATGGAGCGTCATCCCTTGAAACAGCTTGGGCAGCCATGCCGCCTTATCCAGCATAACCGTCTGCGCCATGGCGGCGGAGCCGGTTCTGTCTTTGAGCGGATAGGCAACCATATAACCCGTAAACAAGGTTGCGATGTAATTGAGAAGAAGCGTAACGATGAGCAAATTAAGCCGGAAGCGAGCGTCCAGCCAGCCTGCAAACGCCGACCAGACGCCGCCTGCCGTAATGCCTGCAAGCAAACCCGCAATCATTCTGAGCCAGCCCGGCCCAGGCAAATAAATAACGGTTACGGCAGCCGCCAAAGCGCCAAGCACAAGCTGCCCCTCCGAACCCATGTTAAAAAAGCCCGCACGGAAAGCCAAAGCAACGCCTAAGCCGATGAGAATAATCGGGGTGGCCCGCGCCAGCGTGTTGGTCAGGAAGTAAAAGTTGCCGAATGCTCCCTTCCACATTTCCGCGTATGTCTCGCTTACAGAGCCGCCAACAACCAAAATAGCAATGGCTCCGACCGCAAGGCCCGCAATGATGGCAAGCAGCGGCTGCAGCATCGATTTGGCTATATTTTTCAAGCTAGACAACTGCTTTCCCTCCCGCCATCAACAAGCTTATTCTCTCTTCTGTGGCCGCTTCGGCCGTTAGTTCGCCTACAATTTTGCCTTCCAGCATAACCAGAATACGATCCGACAGCTTCAAAACCTCGCTAAGCTCGGAGGAGACCAACAAAATAGCTCCGCCCTCCTGGCGCCTGTGAAGCAGTTCGCCGTGGATCATCTCCATTGCGCCAACATCGACGCCTCTGGTTGGTTCCGCCGCAATCAGAAAAGGCGTTTCCTGAGCCAGCTCCCGAGCTACGATCAGCTTCTGCAGATTGCCTCCGGACAGATGCTGCGCTTTGGTTGCCAGCGAACCCGTTTTGATGCCAAAACGGCTAACCCATTCACCTACCATTGCGCGAATGCCCTTATGCTTCAGAACGCCAAAGCTTTGATGGCGTCCCGTATGGCCCATCAAGCCGTTTTCCGCAACGGTAGCGTCTTTGGATACGCCCCATTGATAGCGGTCTTCCGGAATATGGGCCATTCCCGCAGAACGGATGGCATGAACGGGAGCTCCCGCAACCTCTTTGCCCTGCAGCTTGACGCTTCCGGAATCAGGAGTAGACAGTCCGGAAATCACTTGCAGCAGCTCCGATTGTCCGTTGCCGGAAATGCCGGCGATACCGACAATTTCGCCTTCGCGTACGGAAAAACCGATGTTGTCCAGAAGCGGCTTGACCTTTCCGCCCTTGAGGCCGATCCCGGCCAACTCCAGCACGGGTTTGCCCAATTGGATTCTGGAACGGGATTGCTGAACCAGATTCCGTCCCACCATCATGCGGGACAATTGCTCTTCGTTGCTTTCCGATGACTTCACCGTGCCCGTTACTTCGCCATCGCGCAGCACTGTAATGACATCGGCAACTTCAAGAACCTCGTTCAGTTTATGGCTGATCAGAATAAAGCTTTTGCCTTGGTCCGCCAATTGACGGATCGCCACCAGCAGCTCCTTCACCTCCAGAGGCGTCAAAACGCCGGTAGGCTCGTCTAAAATAATAACCTCCGCGCCCTGATACAGCACCTTCAATATTTCGATGCGCTGCTGAACGCCAAGCGGACAATCGCTGACTTTTTGCCAAGGATCTACCGGCATTCCGTATTGCTCCGAAAGCCTCACCGTTTCCGCGGCTGCCGCTTTTCGGTCGAAGGCTATCCCTTTTTCAGGCTCGCGCCCGATCACGATATTTTCTGCAACGGTAAACGACGAAAAAAGCATAAAATGCTGATGGACCATCCCGATTCCATTTCGGATCGCATCCATCGGACTATTCATGCTTACGGCCTTTCCATTGAGCTTTATAACTCCGCTATCCGGCGTCTCCATCCCATACAGAATCCGCATCAGCGTTGTTTTTCCTGCTCCGTTTTCTCCTACAAGCGCATGAACCTCGCCCTTGCGCAGCTTGAAGCTAACCCCTTTGTTGGCAGCGACTGAGCCATAACTTTTAGTAATTGCATCCATTTCCAACAACACGGTACGGAGCTCCTCTCGAGGGGAATTCAACAAGGAAACCGGCTGCGCAAATGAGCAGCCGGCGTTTTGGTTTTATTGAGCAAGCGGGTTAACCACTTGAATGGTTCCGGATTTGATTTCTTCGGCAATAGCCTTCAGCTTATCCACGTTTTCTTGACCAATGAACGGGCTAAGCTCGGACTTGCTGTCGCGAGTGACGAAGGTCAAGCCAACTCCGTCCTCCTTCAAACCGTAATCCGCGCTGCCGAATTGGAATGTGCCTTCAACAAATGCCTTAACCGTTTCGTAGGCAACGGCATCCGTTCCTTTCAGCTGGGACAATACGATATGCTCAGGATCAAGCTCCGTGCGGTCAACGTCCTGGCCGGAAGCGTACAGGCCGCGCTCCTTCGCTGCTTCGAATACGCCAAGGTCGCCTACAGCCGCCATGCCGGCGATGAAGTCAACGCCTTTGTCGTATTGCAGAAGAGCCATCTCTTTACCTTTTGCGGAATCCGTGAAGCTGCCTACATAATTGATAAGCAGTTCAGCATCGGGATTCGTATGCTTCAAGCCTTGCTCAAAGCCGGATGTGTATTTGCTAAGCAGCGGAACGTCCATAGCTACGACCGCGCCTACCTTGTTCGTTTTTGTGGAAAGTCCCGCAGCTGCACCCAGCAGGTACGCTGCTTCATGTTCGCGGAATACAACGCTGCGAACATTCGGCTGATCAATCACCGTGTCGATGATGGCAAACGACTTGTCCGGATTTTCAGGAGCGATTTTGTTCAGTGCGTCTTCAGCCTGGAAAGTTGCAGTAATGATCAGATCATAGTTTTCTGCAACCGTCGTCCGCAAGTTTTGTTCGAATGCGGCCGGATCAGTGGATTCGATTGTTTTAACCTCGACGCCAAATTCTTCTCCGGCGCGTTTGAAGCCTTCATCCATCAGAGCAAAAAACGGGTTGACGCCGATAGCCTCAGGAAGGACCAGCGCGATGCGTTGTTTAGGCTCTTCCTTGCCGCCGCTTTCGTTTTGGCCGGCTGTGTTGCCTGCGCCGTTTGTGTTGCCCGAGTTGTTCGATTTAGCACCGCATGCCGCGATTACCCCTACCGCCAAAATCAAGGCAAGCAGCAGAACCAGTTGTTTTTTCATGTCGAGTTCCCCTTTTCACGATCGTACTGGATAAATAATTGTTCAATTCCTACTTATCCTAGTATTTTTATTGGAATTTGTCAATCCGTAATAATCGACAAATTCCCCCTTTATTCTACATTTTTTTATGTTTTAATCAACTAAAGTGTGATATTCGTCACGATTCTGTAACAATAGAGCGTTTTCTTATTTAGAGCTCTCCATATTTTGGCTCATGGTCTGGAATAAGTGGATGCCTTTGAGCATATCCTCTGCGCTTAAGCCGTTAAAAAGCTTGATCATAATATTGCGCCGAACTTCCATCATGCTGCCGATTACGGCACGCCCTTGATCCGACAGCGTCAACAATACGGCGCGGCGATCCTCCTGGCTTCTCTCACGCTTAATATAACCAAGCTCGATGAGCCGATCCGCAATACCCGTGACGCCGCCCCCGGTAATGGAAAGAGCTTCCGCCAGCGCGCTGGCCTTCATCGCTCCGTTATCGGACAACAGAATCAGCATCCTGCCATGCGTCATGCCGAGATTGTGCTCGTTGTTTTTATTCCATTCCGAAAGGATATGCTTGCGCACATCGCGGAAAGCCTCGTCCAGTTTCTGCATCAATGCCAGCCGTTCTTCGTTTATTTCCTCCAAGCCGCGACACTCCCCATCCTCTGAGCTTTTCCGATCATTAATTAATCAGTATAGCTCTGACCCTTCCCAGCGTCAACGAACCGATGTTGCTTTTGTCGCAAAAAATCAAAAAGCGCCACCGCGCTATCTGCGCATCTGACGCCTCAATCCGCCATTGCATGATTAATGGATGCGGGGAATGAGATTGGACAGCTTGATCGTAACCGTACCGTCGACATAGGGCACCTCGACTTGAAGCTCAGCCAGCATTTCCGGGATGCCTGGCATTACCTGCTCTCGGCTAAGCAAATTACGACCGCGCTTCTGAAGCTCCTCAACCGATGCCCCGCTTCTGGCGCTTTCCTGCATTTCCATTGTGATCAAAGCCGCGCTTTGGCTGTAATTGAGCATTTCCCCCCGCTTCAAACGCCGTTTGGCCAAATCTGCGGCAATGGCCAGCAGCAGCTGCTCCTTTTCTTTTGCCGTCAATGCCATGCGTTTCACCTCTTCATTCCGTGTTTTTCTTCATTATAGAAGGGGAAATAACGGAAGTAAACAGAATTATGTTAATTTATATAACATGAAAATGAATATTCATGGAACTTGTTGTTTTATACGCTTCTGGAACCTTGCCGTCCAAAGCCAAGCTGATACAGCTTGGCGGTCTCTGCAAATCGAGCCTCTTTGGAATCGGTCCCCATAACAACCGATATGAGACGTTGCTCGCCCTGCTTGACCGTGCCGGTAAAGCAATAACCCGCGTTGGGCGTATAGCCGGTTTTAAGGCCATCGCTGCCCGGATAGGCATAAGGCTGATCGGCCAGCATCCAATTGGTCGCCCCCAATGCGCGCTTGCTGGTGGATACCTTGACGCTGCTGCGGCTGCTTACCTCAAGCACTTCGGGATATCTTCCAATCAGATGGCCTGCCAGCTTGGCTGTATCTCTGGCGCTGAGCATAGTATCGCGCGTACTGGCCGATCCCGGTATGCCTGCAATATCGGTTTTGGACAATCCTGAAGCATTGCCGAAAACTGCGGTGGAGGATAAGCCAATCCGGTCCGCGCGTTCATTCATCTTGGCTACAAAACCATCCTCCGTGCCGCCGATTTTTTCGGCCAGCGCTACTGCCGCGTCATTGGCCGAATAAATCGTCATGGCTTCGAACAATTCTCTCACCAAAACCTTATCGCCTTCCGCCAGCCCCATTCTGGAACCGGGAATGGCTCCCGCATAAGCGCTTGCGTAAACCTCGTCATTCCAGCGAAGCTCCCCGCTGTAGATTTGATCCAACACAACAAGCTCCGTCATCATTTTGGACATGCTGGCTGGCGGAAGCGGTTTGTCGGCATTATGCTGATACAAAACCTCCCCGCTTTCAACATCGATCAAAATGGCGGCAGCCGCCTCCAGTTGAACGCCGGCTTCCGGCGACAATCCTTTAACCGACTGAAATCCGAGGCACACTGCCGCAATCACCGCCAGTATTGCAGTCATCTTTAAAGCATTCCTTCTTTTTTTCTCGCGTCTCTCTAACATTTGCAGCTTGTCAGACATTCCAATCATGCAAAAAAGTCTCCTTCCGCTTCTGTGCTCTATACGTTCTAGTATAGGGAGCGAAGCTTAAGGAGACTGTAATTGAATCATAAGAAAACCTTAAATCAGTTTAAATTCTCGGCAAGGAAACACGGAAAGAGGTTTGTCTGGAATCACTGAACGCTTCAATTGTGCCGCCGTGTTTTTCCACGATGCTTTTGGATATCGCCAGCCCGAGGCCGGAGCCGCCGGACCATTGCGTCCGCGATTTGTCGCCCCGGTAAAAGCGCTCAAACACATGCGGCAAATCGGATGCCGATATCGGCTCGCCGTAATTGACGACGTCCACCCTCACCTCTTTGTCCAGAACCGTCAAATAAACGTCGATTCGCCCCCCATCCTTTCCGTAGGCGATACCGTTGGATATAAGATTTTCAAAAACCCGAAGCAGCTTGGTCGTGTCCGCCTTGGCGACAGCTTGCGTATCCGATCCATGCAAGAATCCCTCCATGCCGGCCTCCTGAAGCGCCAATCGGTATTGCACCAGCAGCTGCTTGAGCAGTTCCGTCAAATTCAGAGCCTCCAGCTTCAGCGAAATGTTGTCATGGCGCATTCTGGTATACTCGAACAAATCATTGATCAAGTCGTTCAGCCTCTGGGATTTGTCGTAAGCAATGCTGATGTAATGGCGCAGTTCCACCTCGTCGCGGTAGCGGTCCTGATCAATAAGGCCCAAATACCCAACAACGGAGGTTAATGGAGTGCGCAAATCATGCGAAACGTTGGTAATCAGCTCGTTTTTGGCTTGTTCCGCCCGCCGTTCCTCCTCAAGCGCCGTTTGAAGCCTGACGAGCAGTTGGTTCACATAAACCGCGGTTGAGCCAAAAGGACTGCGCTCCTTTACAGGAATTTGATGATTCATGCCTAGTTTGCCCTCGGCGATTTGCTGGACGTTCTGATTGATTTTACCGATGTACCCGAGCAATGCCCATTGCAGCATTGTGAAATAGAGCAGCGAAAATACACTAATAATGATAACCGAGCCCGAATTCACGCCGCCAAACATGTTCAAAAAAGCTCCGCCTACATCTCGAATAAAGGACATCGAGTTGAACGTGCCGGACAGAAAAAAAGCGACCATAAATAACAACGCTGTGCTGATCAAGCCAAGTATAATGGCCAAAAAGAGATTCACCACGGAGCGCGACACCAGTCGAAAGACGATATTATCCCTCAATTTTGTAGCCGACCCCCCATACCGTTACAATCAGCTTTTCGCCCAGCTCCTTCTCCAGCTTGTCCCTGAGCTTGCTGATATGAACCATCACGGTGTTGTTGGACTCAAAATATTTTTCTTTCCATACCTGCTGAAAAATATCCTCTGCGCTAAACACCCGTCCAGGCTGGCCAGCCAAAAGATGCAATATGCCAAACTCCGTCGAGGTGAGATGCAGCGGCTTGCCATCGACATCGGCGGAATGGCTCAGCTTGTCGATGCGCAGGGAACCAAGCCTAAGCTCCCGATTTTCGTTCTGCTCCCGATTTTCGCCGTTACCCGGTTTGCTGTACTGGTAGGAACGGCGAAGCAGCGAGCGCACTCTTGCCAGCAGCTCCAACGGGTTAAACGGCTTGGCCATGTAATCGTCCGCTCCCGTCATAAGCCCCAATATTTTGTCCATATCCTGCGTTTTGGCGCTAACCATTAGAATCGGTACATGATGATCCCTGCGAATTGTTCGGCAAACCTCAAGCCCGTCCACCTTCGGCATCATAATATCCAGAATAACCAGGTCAAACGGTTCTCTCTCCCAAGCCTCCAGCGCCTGTTCGCCGTCAAATGCCATCTCGGTGGCAAAACCTTCATTTTTCAAATAAATGCCGATCAGTTCAGCGATTTCGCGTTCATCATCTACTATCAATATCCGTCTGTCCATCTCATTTAACCTCCTGCAGAACGCCCTTATGTTCCAATATTTTCACTATACATGAAGAAGAATCGGAAAAACACCGGGATGTCGTCAAATTCAGAAAGCTTATGTTATTTTTAAGACTTTATTAAAAAATCGGGCAATATATGGCGGTTTTCAGCATAATCCCCAGTTGTATTCATGTAGCCAAGGTAGCGTCATTGTGATAATATTATGTGTATTGTTTATCGTGATTAATTAGGGAGGTCCTACTATATGGCAGCAAAAAGAATGCGTTCAGACATGATTAAAAAAGGATTCGACCGTGCACCGCACCGCAGTCTGCTCCGTGCTGCAGGCGTAAAGGACGAAGACTTTGACAAACCGTTTATCGCGGTCTGTAATTCCTATATTGATATCGTACCGGGCCATGTCCATCTCCAAGAGTTTGGCAAGCTGGTAAAAGAAGCGATCCGCGAAGCCGGCGGCGTGCCTTTCGAATTCAACACAATCGGCGTAGACGACGGTATCGCAATGGGTCACATCGGCATGCGTTATTCCCTTGCCAGCCGCGAAATCATCGCGGATTCGGTTGAAACGGTTGTTAACGCCCACTGGTTCGACGGCATGGTCTGTATTCCTAACTGCGACAAAATCACGCCCGGCATGATTCTTGGCGCGCTTCGCGTTAACATTCCTACGATGTTTGTTAGCGGCGGACCAATGAAAGCCGGCAAAACTTCGGACGGCCGCTCCATCTCGCTGTCCAGCGTATTTGAAGGCGTCGGCGCTTATCAAGCCGGCCAAATCAACGACAGTCAGCTTCTTGAGCTGGAACAATACGGCTGCCCAACTTGCGGCTCATGCTCCGGCATGTTTACGGCAAACTCCATGAACTGTCTTGCTGAAGCTATGGGCATCGCGCTTCCTGGCAACGGCACAATTTTGGCTGTATCGCCTGAGCGCAGAGAATTCGTTAAAGAATCCGCACGCCAGTTGATGAAAATTATCGAGCTGGGCATCAAACCGCGTGATATCGTAACCGAAAAAGCAATCGACAATGCGTTTGCTGTAGATATGGCGATGGGCGGTTCCACAAACACGGTTCTTCATACGCTTGCTATCGCGCATGAAGCTGGCATCGATTATCCGATCGAACGCATTAACGAAGTTGCAGAGCGCGTTCCGCATATTGCAAAAATCGCTCCTGCATCGGATTACCATATCGAGGACGTGCACAATGCCGGCGGCGTTAGCGCCGTGCTTAATGAGCTGTTCAAAAAAGAAGGCGCGCTGCATGGCGACTGTATTACCGTAACAGGCAAAACGCTTCGCGAAAACGTAGAAGGCTGCGAAATCAAGGATACGGATGTTATCCATACCATTGATAACGCACATTCCAAACGCGGCGGGCTTGCCGTATTGTTCGGCAACCTGGCTCCTAACGGCGCCATCATCAAAACAGGCGCGGTGGACAAGTCCGTTGGCGGCTACCATAAAGGCCCTGCTATTTGCTTCGATTCCCAAGACGAAGCGCTTGCCGGTATCGCCGGTGGCAAAATTAAAGAAGGTCATGTTGTCATCATTCGCTACGAAGGACCAAAAGGCGGCCCCGGCATGCCTGAGATGTTGGCTCCAACCTCGCAAATCGTCGGCATGGGACTTGGCGCCAAAGTTGCGCTTGTCACGGACGGCCGTTTCTCCGGCGCATCCCGCGGCATCAGCATCGGACATGCTTCGCCTGAAGCAGCTGAAGGCGGACCAATCGCTTTTGTACGCGACGGCGACATTGTAGAGATCGACATGAACAACCGCACGATGGATCTTCTGATCAGCGATGAGGAGTTCGAGAAACGTCGCGCTGAATGGCCGGGCTTTGAACTCAAAATCAAACGCGGCTATCTGGCTCGTTACGCCCACCTCGTTACATCCGCCAGCACTGGCGGCGTTATGAAAATGTAGTTTGATGCAGTAGCATTTAAAAACCCGGTTGCCCCGAACATCAAGTTCAAGGCAACCGGGTTTGTTTTTGGACCGGATATTTCGGCTGAGTGCCATATTCGACGCTGACCATGCCGCCAGGCATGTTTCGCAATGGAAAGCGGACTTTTTGAACATCCTCTATAGGGCTGTTGTTTTTGCGGATTCTTGTACGACAACAGCCAGATTTTCCTCCAATACGCCTGCAGGCGTGCTGGCATGAGTTTCTTCCCCGTCTTCTTCCGCGTAGGTCAATAGCTTGGGGATTGGCATCAGAAGCATTCGCGGCGATACCATTCCATTTTCGCTTTTGCGCTTACGGGATTTATCATATTGCTTTGTATTCGTAAGTACCTTCAGGAGTACGCGCAGATAAATGCGTGTGGAACGCGCGAACAAACCTTCCTTCAGCTTGTAGACGTGAAAGCCAAGCCGCTCCGCGCCTCTATGAATCATGGTGACGCCATAAACTGCCTTAACTCCGACAGCATCGGGATCAGCCTTTAATTGCTTCGCCAACCTCGGCAGCGCCCTTTCAACCTCTCTAAGCATGCGAATGCCGGTCGCCAAAGGCGATTTGGACGTGGCTGCAAGGCCGGACAACATCCGGTTATCAAAGTGAAGCTCCGCGATCCGATCGCCTTTCTCCACTTTGCTGCCGTCTTCGAAAGATACGGATTCGCCTCCATATTTGGTTACCCGGTAATGGAAGGCAGGCGGATTGTCGTTGCCGACAACCTTAAGCCGGAACACCACATGAAAGGCCTTTTCCCATAACAACCATAACGAAATAATAATCCGCTTAAACAGAGATTGGCTCATCTTGCGGTTGGCGTCCGTGAGCGCGATCATCTTGTCAATTCCGACAAAGGAATTACCTGCTCGTTTGCCCTGTTCCAAATAGGTTTCCAGCGCCTCCAGCATATTGCGGGGCGCGTCTTTATCCGCGCCAAATGTCATGCCGCAATCATGAAGCAGCAGCACCTGGCCCGGCGACAGCTTTTTGAGCATCCGTTTCTCCAGCCTTTTGGCCCCAAGCCGCAACCGCCAATCCCCAAACATGGCCGACCACAAAATAATTTGCATATGTCCCATATTGGAATAGTCGAAGAGGTTGATAATGCCCCAAGGCGGTCTGTAAAAGGTGGAGCGCTGGCCTGTTGCCCGCTGAATCAAATCGTTGGTCATCTCGATCTGGCGTTTGACCGTTTTGGGACGCATCAGCCAGTTTGATTTGTGCACATAATTGTGTATGCCAAGCACGTGGCCTTCCTCATGAATCCTGCGCAGCAGTTCGTCCTGTCCTTCCGCATGGGACCCCACAATAAAAAAAGTCGCTTTCGCGTTGTAGCGGGCAAGCAAATCCAGAAGCAGCGGCGTATAATGAGGATCCGGCCCATCATCAAACGTTAATGCAATCTCCTTCTCCGTTTTTCCCTTTTTGAAAACGCGAAACCCGAAGGTACGGCTAATCAGCCCGGGGAGAAACGCATAAAACGTCATTACGTAAAATCCCCATAGTATTATATTTTCCATATTGCTTCCCCACCGTTTAGGATAAAATAGTCAATGAATGGTCAGAGGCATTCGGCAACAACAGTACCTCTAATTGTATCATAACCGCTTAAAAAAATGGCGCATTTCCTGAAATCTATAGTACAATCTATTTGTCAGAACCTATATTATGATTCATGCTTATTAACGGAAAGCGGGGAAAAACATGCTCTCATTCTACAAACGTTATTGGAGAACGGCGTTTGACATCGCCTTGATCGCACTGACGGTGTATCTCATCATGTATGCGTTCAGCTCTCTGTACCGCATTGCTACTCCAATCTTTTTTGCTCTCGTCATATTTATATGCATCGAACCGCTTGCGGCCAGACTTAACAAATGGGGCATCAAAAAATCGATCGCTTCGGGCATATCCATCATGCTGTTTACCCTGCTCATCCTGGGGGCCTTTACGGGAGCCGGCATCATTGTAACAAAACAAGGCACGGCGCTTGCAAACAAGTTCCCCGAATATCAGAAACTGCTTGCCGAACAGATCGATAATTTAACCATAACGCTGGAGAAACAGTTCGACAAACTTCCGGATGATTTCGATCTTGGCCAAAGCACAAAGGAATTCCTGGATAACGCCTCGTCCAAAATAGGAGCAATCGCCCAAAGCGTGTTTATGGGGATTGTTGGTTATGTATCTTCATTTTCTACCTTTATTTTTAATTTGGTCGTTGGCGTCATACTTGCTTATTTTCTCAGCATCGAAATTAAAATGTGGCGAAAAACGGCGACCGACAAAACGCCAAAAACATTTAAGGCTGCATTTGTATTCCTGCGCGAAAATGTATTCAAGGGTATTGCCTCCTACATAAAAGCCCAGGCCAAAATGATTACGGTTACGTTCCTCGTCATTCTGGTAGCGCTGATCGCGCTAGGCGTTGAAAATGCGTTTGTTATCGCGCTGGTTGCCGGCATCTTTGATGTTTTGCCGCTTCTCGGCGTCAGCACGTTGTTTGTCCCGTGGATTATCTATTTGTTTATCGTAGGACAAACGACGCTGGCTATATGGCTTTCCGTGCTGCTTCTGGTCGTTATATTGACCCGGCAAATACTGGAGCCCAAAATTACCGGCGACTCTCTGGGCGTATCCGCCTTTACGATGCTGGCCGTCATGATCGTGTCGTTGTCGCTGTTCGGCATTGCCGGCGTCATCCTCTCGCCCATTCTTGTTATTTTGATCAAGTCGCTGTACGTTCAAGGTTATTTCAAAATGTGGATTCGCAAACCGATTGATGAATACGACGAGCATGTTGAGTCCGAAGCGGCGGCTGTTCATACAGCTCCTGCTCCAGCCGAAGCAGTTCGCGGCGAATCATTTCTGGAACGCTTGAAACGCCTTCCCTCCAAAAACGGCAAAAAGGAAGAAAAGGACGAGGAGCCAAACAACGACTAAAACCACACTCTTAAAGCGCTTCTGCCAAACCTGCAGTTTTCAGCAAACAACCTCTTAAAGCGGGCCACTCCGACGGCCCGCTTCGTGTTTTGCCGCCAGCTCCATCACGCCTCTAAACAACACAGTGGCTTGATGGGGGCTGCTCACCGGCCTGTCGGACGCAAGCACCGAAACGGCATAGCGGGGTTTGCCGACAGGTCCATATCCGGCAAACCATTGATGCACCTTTTTCTGGCTGCCCAAGGTTGTCTCCGCCGTACCTGTTTTGCCTGCCAGCCGCCAGGTTCCCGCTTTAATCCCCTTGCCTGTTCCTTCCGCTACAACATCCTCCATCCCTTGAAGCAGCGCATGCGCCGTGGAGGCAGATATCCGCCGGCCGGACCCTGTATGTTTGTGGTGGCGGGGCAGCTTCACCATCGTTTGCCCGTTCCCGTAAAGAATCGAACTTACCAATCGCGGCTCCATTACTCTTCCGTTGTCCAGCAGCGTGACGATGAGATTGGCCGCCGCCAGCGGCGATAGCCGGACATCGCGTTGTCCGATCCCGCTTTGGGCTAATATGCCGCCATCGGTAATCGATTCTCCCCCGCCCGCAAACACTCTGCCATTCTCCTCTTCCTCCAGCAATCTCAGAGGATTTGCAAAAGGCCCAAAGGACTCATCTGCATGCCAGCCAATCCGTCCCGTCATCCCCAGCATACCAGCCATCTGCTCCAGCTGCCGCCCGCTTAATCTCTCTGCGATTGTCGCAAATACGATATTGCAGGATTGCGCGATCCCCTCGCGCAACGTCAACGCGCCGTGTCCGCCGTGCTTCCAACAGGAAAGGCCGTATTTCCCATAATGGCCATTGCAAATAAACACCTCGTCGCTTTTAACCGCTCCGTATTCCAAAGCTGCGGCAGCAGTGACCAGCTTGAAAATGGAACCTGGCTCTACCGCCTTCAGAGCATGGTTTTCCCATTCGGAACCATCTGCGGCGACAAATTGTCCCGGATTCAGCTTTGGCCTTGAAACCATTGCGATGATATCTCCATTGGCGGCATCCAGCACAACAATCGCGCCTTTGGCCAAGCCCTGCCGATCCGCGTAATCCTCCAGCTTGTTTTGCAGCTCCAGATCAATGGTTGTGACGACGCGAAGCGGATAATAGGGATTTCCGGGTTCATGAAATGTAGTGCTTAAACCATGAAGCGGATTGCCCAGTCCATCCATGTAGTAGGAAACAAAGCTTTTCCCAACCCCGTGAATCACGGAGTCCAGCGACTTTTCCAACCCGGAGCCGCCGATCTGATCATCAAGTCTGCGACGGCCTTCCCGAAGGGCGGCACCCTCCGTCTTCAGCAGCCACTCCGGATGTTCGCCAATAAAACCGATCCAGTGCTTGGCTTCAAAGCCGGAACGATAACGGGAACGATAGGGCACTACCCGAACTCCATCCATATCCAGCCCTGTTATGCCCTCCGCCTGCTTTGGGCTAAGCCGCATCGGCGTTTTTGCATCGCCATCCCGCCACAGCTCCGCTGTAGTCATCTCGCCCCAACTTCGCTCCAATACCTCCGGCTTTACGCCAAGCCACTCCGCAAGCTTATTCAGCTTGCCCTCGCGTTCCCTTGCCTGGCGGGAAATAGGGAATAAGGCAAGAGCCTGATAGCTTTCGCCTGTAATGGATCTTCCGAAACGGTCCGTGAAATCGCCTCGCCCGCTATCCAGCACTAAACTGCGCTGCCGTTGGACAACGGCCTGGCGTTTCAAGTTTTCACGAGACGCCTTGCCGGCCATTGAAACAGGGGTACCCGGCATGAGCTGTACATAAGCAAGCCGACCAAGGAATAGCAGCATCATTATCGTTATGGCAACTCCAGTTATCGCCGCTCGTCTGAACATAAAGTCAACACCTCTATGTCCAGTTTTTCCTCTGCCGGGCCATTCCAAACGCCTTTTGGCTTAACAGACCAACAATAAATGCCCTGCTGCTGCAAGAATGCAGCGGCAGGGCATTATGACGCCGGTTTTTATAGACGCCGGCAATAGAGAACTACTCCATTTTGAAACGGGACAGTGAATCCTTCAAACCATGCGATACCGTATCCAGCTTACCGGACAAACGTACCAGGCTTTCGCTAATGGATAGCTGCTCGCCGCTAAGCGATGCAACCTCCTCCGAGGTAGCCGAGGATTCTTCTGCTACGGCGCTTACGCTGGTCATCGCATCGGACATAACCACTTGCGATTGAGCCAGCTCCGATACGGAACCCGTAACCTCTTCCAGTCTCAAGCCTAACTGAGCCATCTGCTCCTGTACGGAAACAAAAATGCTGTTGGCATGTTTAACGGATTGAATTTGCTCTTGGAACATCGGATACGCATCAGACAATACACTTACCGTTTCATCGATTTCACCTTGAATTTTGGCCGTAATTTGTGCAACAACATCAATGGACTGGCGCGACTGGTCCGCAAGCTTGCGGATTTCATCTGCTACAACCATAAAGCCTTTGCCGGCAGCGCCGGCACGAGCCGCTTCAATCGTAGCGTTCAACGAGAGAATATTGGTTTGTTTCGCCAAATTGTTCAAAACGTCCAAAATTTTAACGATAGAGCCGGTGCTGTCTTTGAGCGCGTCAACCTTCTCAACCATGGAGCGTGTCATGCTCTCCGTCGTGCCTGTTTTTTCAATCAATTGATTCATGTAAGTCGTGCCCTGCTCGCCAGCTTTTTCAACCTCTTGAGCGGCAACGCTCATTTGGCTGTTCGCCGACTGTACTTCCTTCATCTGTTTGTCCATATGGACCGTCAGATCCGTGCTTTTTTCGGCTTCAACCGCAAGGCTGGTAGCGCCGTTGGCAATTTCTTCTGTCGCGACCGCAATCTCCTTGGCGGCGATGGAGGTTTTTTTGGCAGCTTCGCTAAGCTCTGTAGCCGTAGACAATACCTCTACAGCAGATTTTGTTGTTTGCTGGGCCAACGTTTTAATTTGCGTCATCATTTCATTAAAGCTTCTTGCCAGATCTCCGATCTCATCGGACCGTTTGTCCAGGACGGACTGCACAGTCAGATTTCCTTTGGCGCCTTCTAGCATCAGATTACGCATTCTGACGAGCGGACGGCCTACGAGGACAATAATTAAAGCGCCGATACCAACCGCAACAAGAGAAGCCAAACCAACCATCAACCAGGTATGATTTCGAATGACGCTGGCTTGCTCCGCCAGTCTCTCCACTGGAATCAAACCAAGGAATTGCCAGTCTGTTGCCGGGATATTATGATAGGCTGCCAGCACTTCAAGATCATCGGTTGTTTTCAGCGTGGTGCGATCGCCTTCGCCTGTTGTTGTCAATCCAACAACCCCGATATCTCCTCCGACTAACGACAAATCATCATTTGCTACGTATTTTCCGGCCGTATTCATAATAGCGATTCTGCTATCTTGACCAAGATCAACGTCACCGTAGTAGGCCATAAATTTTTCAAGCGGCAGCTCGATAACAAGCACATAGGAGCCCGTTTCGGTTCCGTTAATTTTCAGCAGCCTGGAGATTGCGATTGAGCTTGCGTCTTTGGCTACGATAATTCCGTCCGGCTGAGGATTAATCCATTTGGTTTTGCCGTCATCCTCTATCGTTTGTTGAAACCATTCTTTGGCGGTAAAATCTTCCGTTGAAGCAATAGAGGCCAAACCGCCTGAGATTGGCGCGCCTTCCTTATATGTAGGTAATATCGCAGCGCCCGAAATATTTGAATTGCCGAGCACGTAATTGGACAATCTGTCGGAGACTTCCCTGGATGCCGCCATGGCTGCATATGCGTCTTCTTTGGCATAACTCAGCACTTCCAGCGCATCTCTGACATCCTTGTCGATCATAATTTGCAAGGAAAGATCGCTGTAGTTCTGCAGAACGAGTCCCAGCTTGCTTGCGACTTGCTTCACCGTTTGATAGCTGGCTTCGGATACATTTTCTTCCACCAATTCTCTGGCTTTGGAGTAGTTAGAAAGACCTACAGCAACTACGCAACCAATCGTTCCCGCAAGCACCAGGAGCAGAAGTCTGATGCCAACAGACTTAATGGGATTCCCAAAGCGGGTTTCCTTCAATTGTTGGATGGAGGCGCGGAACATGGCCGCAACCGAGCCTTTCGCGGGCTTAGTACCACCCTTTTTTTCAACTGATTCAACCTTTTTACTGCTGGACTTCTTTTGTTTCAAGCCTGACATGAAGCATGACACCGCCTTCGTTGATGTTATGACTTTGACTTGCAAACTAAGCAAATAGTCGTATATGTCTTTATCGGCAGATGACCTCGGCAATGTAATAGCAAATAAAAAAGAGCTGCCAATGTTAGTTTGGCAGCTCCTAATTGTTACAATCTAGTCAATTTTAAACTGGGAAATAGATTCCTTGAGTCCATTGGAAACGCGGTCCAATTTTTCCGACAACTGTACCAGACTTTCGCTAATGCCCAGCTGTTCGTTACTAAGCGAAGCAACCTCTTCCGAGGTAGCGGAAGATTCCTCTGCAACGGCGCTTACATTGGACATTGCGTCGGCCAGCACGATTTGGGATTCGTTCAGACCCTGAACGGATTGGGATACGCCTTCCAGACGTTCGGCAAAAACAGCCATCTGTTTCTGAACGCTGACGAAAATTTCACTGGCTTCCTTAACGGAACCGATTTGCTCCTGGAACAGCGGCGACGCTTCGGACAAAACCTGTACCGTCTCTCTGATTTCATAGCCTATTTTTTCCGTTATTTGTCCTACGACGTCAATGGATTGTCTGGATTGATCCGCCAGCTTCCTTATTTCATCCGCAACAACCATAAATCCTTTGCCCGCCGCTCCCGCCCGGGAAGCTTCAATCGCTGCATTCAGAGACAAAATATTGGTTTGTTTCGTGATTGCGTTCAGCACATCCAATATTTTTACGATGGAGCCCGTGCTGTCCTTTAATGAATCAACCTTTTCCATCATGGACCGGGTCATTTTTTCGGTTTCGCCCGTTTTGTCAATTAACATAGCCATATGCGCCGTTCCTTGAACGCTGGCATTTTCGACATGACTTGCGGATACAGCCATTTCCTCATTAGCAGCCACAACCTGCTTCATCTGCTCATGCATAACGGAGGTCAGATCATTGCCGCGTTCGGCTTCTACCGCCAAGCTGGTTGCGCCGCCTGCGATTTCCTCGGTTGCAACAGCGATTTCTTTGGCTGCGCTGGATGTTTTGCGGGAAGCCTCGCTCAAATGCGATGCCGTGGCCAACACGTCCTCCGCAGATTCTGTTGTGCGCTTCGCCAATCCTGTAATTTGCTCCATCATGTCGTTGAAGCTTCTGCCCAATGTGCCGATTTCGTCCTGACGTTTGGTCATGGCAGAACGAACCGTCAGATTGCCTTTTGCTCCCTCCATCATCAACTTAGTCATCCCCACAAGCGGGCGTGCAATCGTCAGAATAACAACCCCGCCGATGCCTACGGCCAATATAGCTGCTACGATCAGCGTCAGCCATGTCAGATCCTGGATTGCCCTGGCATCTCGGACTAATTCCTCGACCGGAATTGTGCCAACAAGTCTCCAATCAACCGAATTGAAGGTTTCGTAAGCAGCCAGCGCCTCTACTCCTTCTGTTGTCGTCAATTTAGGCGCGCCTTGCGTTTCTCCATCTGCTGCGGGCGGAACGGCATTGGCCGGTTGGCCGATCAGGCTGTTATCGTGCGCGACCACATAATTGCCCGCGGAATCAATAATGGAAATTTCGCTATTTTCCGCCAGCGAGACATTTTCGTATCTGCTCCGAATAGAGTCAATATTAAATTCCATCAGTATGACGTAATTCCCGATGCCGGAGTCGCTGCTTTTCAGCAAGCGAGCAAGCCCAATCGTGGAAGGTCTGTCTTCAATTGTCATTCCGTTTAGCTGAGGCGCGATCCATTTGGGCATTCCGCCCATATCTATCGTTTCCTTCAGCCATGGCGCTTCCATCAAATTCAAAGCTCTGGAATTGTTGGACGAACCCAACGTAAGAAGCGGCAGCTTGTCGTTAACCGGGAATAAAGTTACGCCCCGGATATTGTTATTGCCAAGCACATAGTTTTGCAGCCTTTCGTTTACCAGCCGCTGTGCCTCGTACTTTTCGAAATCTCCTTCTTTGCTGTTCATCATGGTTTGCGTCAGTCTATGAAAATCTCTGTCGATCAAAATTTGCATCGTCAGTTCTTCGTAATTTTTGAACATAATATCCAGATTTTCCGCAACTTGAATGACCGTTTGCAAACTGGCGTCCGAAACCTTTTTCTCCACAATCTCTTTGGATTTGGCATAGGCCATTAATCCTACTGACAATACGCAAATCAATATACTGCCGAATATGACGAGAAATAGCTTGATCCCTACAGACTTTAGCGGATTGACAAGCTTTTTGTCATTGCTTGCGCCATTTGCGTTCCGTTTATTTTTGGCGTTTTTTTCGGAAGCGCTTGCAGGTTTGGCATTGCCGGCAATGGATAAAGCCTGCGACGATTTTCCCTTTTTCTGTTTTTGATCAGCCATGTCGAATTGCCCCCAGTCGTTAATTAGCATATTAGACCCAGTGTCTGGATCAGCTGGCGAATGTTGCCGAATTATGTATAGGCTATATGCTCTATTATTTGTTATCGCTTTCAGCTTGTCAATGAGAAAAAGTTATTTTAAATAGCGGCAATGGATATGTCAAAATGTTCAAAATACAAAAAAGCCCGCCCTTATGCGGGCAGGCTTATTCTGCGAGCTCATACATTATCTGATTTTTTTGCGCATCATGTCCATTGCCTTCACTGGTTTCAGCGTGCGAACGCGAACCTCTTGCATAGGGTGGCGCGCTGCATCCAGCGGATTACCCTCGATATCGGTCAGTTCCGTAACCGTTTGTTTGAAGAAGGTGCCACCCGGTCCAACAAACTCGACCTCCTGGCCCGGCTTGAAGTGATTGCGCTGCTGCAAGGTCGCAAAACCGGTGCGGTCGTCATAATCCAGTACGATTGCCGCAAAATCATAAGGAGCCGCTTTTTCCTCGGGACCGTAAATGTGATCCTCCGCTCCCGGAGTATCCAGGAAAAAGCCCGTGTTGAGCGGTCGATTGGCCGCCTTGTTCATTTCGTCGATCCATTCCTTCTTGACTTCAAAACCTTGCGGATCTTCAAAATAAGCATTAATGGCCTGGCGGTATACATTAACAACCGTTGCCACGTAATGAATGCTTTTCATCCGTCCTTCAATTTTGAAGCTGTCCACGCCAACCTCGATCAGCTCCGGCAAATACTGAATCATGCACAAATCCTTGGAGCCCATCGTAAACGCATCTTGCCCTTCGCCGTACACAGGAGCGTCTTCCTGATGCAAATCGTATTTCCAGCGGCAGGATTGGCAGCAGCCGCCACGGTTGGAATCGCGGTCCGTAAAGTGATTCGACAACACGCAGCGTCCGGAATAAGAGGAGCACATGGCTCCGTGAATAAATGCTTCGATTTCGATATCGACATTTTTTTTGATTTCGGCAATTTCCTGAAAATTCGTTTCCCTTGCAAGCACGACGCGCGGCAGACCTTCATCCTTCCAGAACTTGACCGCTTGCCAGTTCAGGGTAGATTGCTGCGTGCTGAGGTGAACTTCCAGTCCAGGCGCGACCTTTTGGGCCGTTTCGATAATGATGGGATCGGCGGCGATAATCGCGGCAATGCCGACCTCTTCCAGCTTGCGCAAATAATCGCTGATTCCGTCAATATCTTCATTATGCGCGTAAATATTCGTTGCGACAAACACTTTTGCCCCGTATTGCTTGGCGAACTCCACGCCTTCTTTCATTTCCTCAAAGCTGAAATTATCCGCGTTGGATCGCAGACCGTATTTCTGGCCTCCAATATAAACCGCATCCGCTCCATAATGAACGGCAAATTTCAACTTTTCCAAATTGCCTGCCGGGGCCAGCAACTCCGGACGATCCAGCCGATGTCTTTTGCCTTGGTAACGCGGCGCCGTTATCACCGTTGCGCTCATGCTGTCCGCACCTCCCTGATTCCTTCAAGTTCGTGTTCCAAACCATTCTATCAATATACTTGCTCTTTATAGAAAAACCCGTAACTAAGCTCGCGGTCCGGATTCTGCAGCTCCCTGACCGGCTCCAGCCATTCATCCTGGAATTCATAGTCCGACGGCTCCGATAGATAGGCATCAATGGCTTTGCGATAGGCTTTAACGACGGCTTCGTTGTAAGACGCGGGCTTCAATATACCTTCGATTTTGAGGCTGTCAACGCCAGCCGCCAACAGTTCATGAATATTTTCGAGCATGCAGATGTCGTCGGAGCTCATAATATGCGTGCCGCCTTCATCCTCAAAAATCGGAAAATGTTCACCGGGACGTTCGGCTTCCGTCAAATACAGCCCCTGCTCGCGCCCATTGCCCCCAAGCCGGCCCCCATCGCGCTGATGCTCCAGATAGCTGTCCACAAGATAGCGTTTGGAATGATAAATGTTGGTCATTCCGTGCACCTGTACTTGGATTTGCATATCGCTTTTTGCTTTCGTATCTTCGATTTGCTCCATATTCAGCTCTCGCGCCAGCACATAACGCGTAGCGCCGCGGCGAGACCAATATTCCGCCGTTGCAAAGTTTGTGGAGGTCATCTCCGAATTCCAATGCAGCGCCATCCCGGGAGCATGTTCCCTTGCCGCCATCAGAACCGCCGGATCGCCAAATATAATGGCATTTACGCCGGCCTCATGCAAAAACGATACAAAACCGGGCAATTCGCCAAGCCGATCATTGGAAATCAGATTGTTCATCGAAACATAGATCGAAATGCTTCTTGGAGCGGCAAAAGCAACCGCCTCCCGAATCATTTCTTCCGTAAAGTCGCCAGCTAGACGAGTGCCGAATCTGGCATCTCCAATAACGAAAGCATCCGCTCCCGCTTCAGCCAGCAGCTTAAGTTCCTCTATTGTAGATGCCGTTACCAGCAATTCGGGTTTGTAAGCCATAATCGTTCTCCTTATCCTCTGAATGGATGCCGGTTTGCGTCAGTTATTGCGCGCTCTTGTTGCTGGCATCGATATTCCGTTGATGTTCCCTGAACGTTTTGGCAAACAAATGAGTTTGGGAGCCATCCTTTTTGGTCACGTAAAAGAGATATTCCGTCTCAGCCGGGTACAACGCCGCTTCGATAGAAGCTAAGCTCGGGCTTGCGATAGGTCCCGGAGGAAGCCCGTCGTTTTCATAGGAGTTATACGGACTGTCAACCTTCAAATCGGCATGGGTCAAAACTTGCTTCGGCACATCCAGAGCATATTGGATGGTTGCATCGATTTGCAGCCTCATCGGAAGCTTCAGCCGGTTATAGATAACGCCGGATACAATGCTGCGCTCCTCGTCAACAACGACTTCGCGCTCAATAAGCGAAGCAATCGTCAATAGCTCATGAATGGATCTTCCGGATTCTTCAAGAGTATCCTGCCAGCCATCCGGCAGCATGCCGAGCTTGCGATCCGTTTCCTTCAACATACGGAGGATAATCTCTTGTTCTGTGCTTCCCGTTTTCATTTCATAGGTTTCAGGGAAAAGATACCCTTCCAGCCGCTTGTGCAGCTTATCGGATTCCGGAATGGAACGCACCGCTTCCGCATCGCCCCAGACCGAGTCGCTTTCCGCCGCCTCCAGAAACTTGGTTTTGTCCACAATGCCTTCCGCCGCCAGTTTGTCTGCGATCTGCAGAAGCGTATAACCTTCCGGAATCGTAAATCGGAATGTCTCCGCCGCGATGGTATCGCCGGAATTTAGCTTGGCAATAATTTCGGATGTGTCCATACCGGGATTTAATTCGTATACGCCAGCCTGAAAGCGAGAGCCTTCATCCTTAAGCTGCAAATAATAGCCAAAAATAAAGCCGCTCCGAATAATGCCGTTTTCCTCCAGCAAACGAGACACGCTGTTGGCCGACATCCCTTTGGCAATGGTCACTTCCTTGCTTGCGCCAACCGGCATCGGCTTCAGCTTGCCCCATACATATAGTCCTGCGCCGCCAGCAACCAGCGCCATTAAAAATAACAAGCAGGCTACCACCCATAATGAGATTACCCAGCTCCGCGGCTTGCCGATTACTTTTTTGCGCTTCTTCCCTTTGCTCGGCCGCGTTTCTTCCTCTTTAGCCAACAGTCAACACCCTTTTCAGTAAAATAAGACTGCAAACACGCCTACATTGAAAAAGAGCGGTTGCCAGCCGCCCTGTTTGTAACCCTATATCATCACATCGTGCATTATTGCTTACAAGGCCTTTTTATCATAATACATGGAAGCTTGCCTGTCCATGCCGCCTGGTCTATGGCTGTTCGCCATCGCCAAAAAATTGGTCGTCATAGGCTTCAGCAGCCGTCTCCCATTCCTCGTCATCCTCGATGCTCTCCAAATGAAACTCTTCATTTTCTTCAACTACGCGGAAAAACTCCAGCTCGTCTTCTTTGACCATTGCTTTGCTTTGCAGCGCGGCATAAAGAACATCGCCGATATAAAATTCCGCTTTGATATGAAACGTTTCCTCTCCCGCATCGGTTTCAAGCTCCACATAGGGGCCGAAAGCATCCCTCAGGAGCGTAGACTCAGCATGGTTGTGAGATCCTTGACTTGCATTGGTCATTAATTTTCTTCCTCCAGCTCGGCAAGAAGCGTATTAAACGTCTCCTCTACCATGCTCCACTCTTCTTCATCATCGATCGTATAAAGCTTGAGGTCGTCGCCGTCCTCTTCATAACGGAAGGCGTATACCTCGTCTTCTTCTTCGTCTTCGCTGATAAGTGGAACAACCATCATATATTTTTGATCCGATCCGTCAACTTCAAACTTCATGATGACCTCGAATTCTTCTTCATTGCCTTTCTCGTCCGGAATATAAATGATTTCCGGCTCTTCATACTGAACGTCGTCCTTTGTCATATCTACCCTCACCTTTTCGTTTTAGAGTCGAGAAAATTTTGCAAGATCAGCGTTGCCGCCATCTTGTCGATCACTTGCTTTCGCTTCCTCCGGCTGACATCCGCTTCCAGCAGCGTCCGCTCTGCAGCAACCGTCGTCAGCCTTTCATCCCAAAGGTGAACAGGTATACCCAGCCTCTGTCCGAGCTGTTCGGCAAAGGCTATGCTAATTTCGCCACGCGGGCCTACGGAGCCGTTCATATTTTTTGGAAGGCCAACGACAACCTCGGATACTTCGTGCTCCTTCGCAAGTTCCGCCAAAGCATCGAATTCACCTTCGTCGCGCCTTCGCTCAACAACCGTCAATCCTTGGGCTGTCCAGCGAAAAGCATCGCTGACAGCAACACCGATATTACGGTCGCCGTAATCCAGTCCCATTACCCTCATCCCTTGCCCGGCTCCTAACGTCGTTCATTGTTGTGCTTCAGGTAAAACCGGACCAGTTCCTCAATCAATTCGTCCCGTTCTTTCTTGCGAATCAAGCTTCGGGCGTTGTTGTGCCGCGGAATATACGCGGGGTCGCCGGACAGCAAATACCCAACGATCTGGTTGATTGGATTGTAGTCTTTCTCCAGCAGTGCTTCGTGCACCTTCAGAAGAATGTCCCCGGAAGAAGCTTCCTCCCCCTCCGCCTTCACGTTAAACTTCATTGTTTGGTCCATGGAACTCATCAACAGCACCTCACTTTCCAAAAACCGTCTTAAAAGTTGTATGGCTTGAATCTACTATATCACATTCGCACCTGCGATAACCAGTTCTTCCGCAAGTTTCAAGGCTTCGTCAAGTTTAGAAACATCCTTGCCTCCGGCTTGAGCCATATCAGGGCGTCCGCCACCGTTTCCGCCGCATTTTTGAGCGGCTTCTTTAATAATTTTGCCGGCGTGCAGGCCTTTCTTGACCAGATCGGCCGAAACGGCCGCCGCCAGATTAACCTTATCGTCCTGAACGGCGCCAAGCACGATAACGCTAGAAGGCAGCTTCGGACGCAGCTCGTCCACAATGTTGCGCAGCGCATCCATGGACGGCGCGTTTACGCGGGCGCACAGAATCGAAATTTCTCCAACCTTGATTGCTTGAGTTTCCAGCGAGCCTGCTTCGATATGGCTCAGCTTTGCTTGCAGCGACTCATTCTCGCGAGCCGACTCGCGAAGTTGGGCGTTCAAGGCTTCAATCCGCTTCGGCACATCATTAACGCCCGATTTCAGCAATGCAGCCGCTTGCTTCAGCAGTTCTCCTTGCTGTTCAAAGAAAGTATAAGCATGTTTGCCCGTTACGGCCTCAATACGTCGAACGCCGGAGCCGATTCCGCTTTCGCCAAGCAGCTTGATCAAGCCGATTTGCGAAGTGTTGCCGACATGGCAGCCGCCGCAAAGTTCCAGGCTGTAATCGCCTACCTGCACTACGCGCACCACATCGCCGTATTTTTCGCCGAACAGCGCCATTGCGCCCATCGCTTTGGCTTCATTCAGCGACTTGCTGGATATGACAACATCTATGCCCAGCCAGATTTGCTGATTAACCTTAAGCTCGATTGCCGCCAATTCCTCCTGCGTAATGCTGCCGAAGTGGGAGAAGTCGAAACGCAGGCGCTCGGCTTCAACAAGCGATCCCGCCTGATTAACATGCTCGCCCAGCGTTTCTTTAAGCGCTTTGTGCAGCAAATGCGTCGCCGTATGGTTTTTAATGATATCCTCGCGCAGCGAGCGATTAACCACAGCGCTGACTGCCGCTCCCGAAACTGCAGTGCCGGAAACAACAATCGCATGATGCAAGCTTTGGCCATGCGGAGCTTTGGTCACGTCCTCGACCTGAAGGACAAAACCTTCGCCCGAAATGGTGCCTTTGTCGCCGATTTGTCCGCCGCTTTCGGCATAGAAAGGCGTACGGTCCAGCAGCAGCGCTACGCGGCTGCCCTCTCCGGCAATATCGCTCAGCTCTTCATCCAGCAGCATAGCGATAATTTTGGATTCAGTTACCAATTCATTATAGCCAACAAACTCGCTTTTATCCGTAATTTCAGCCAGTGGCCCGCCCTGCACCTTCATGCTGCCTGAGTCCTGACGCGCTTCGCGGGCCCGCTTGACCTGCTCTTCCATCGAGGCGTCGAATCCATCGCGATCGACAGTCATGCCATGCTCCAAAGCAAAATCCTCAGTCAGGTCGAATGGGAAACCAAAGGTGTCGTACAGCTTGAAAGCGTCGGCACCGGCAATGATTGCTTTGTTTTCCGACTTCGCGTTTTTGACCAGCTCGGAAAGAAGGACAAGACCCTCGGACAAGGTCTTGTGGAAGCTCTCCTCCTCCGTACGGATAACACGCTCGATAAACTCTTGTTTTTCAACCACTTCAGGGTAATAAACACCCATTACTTCGCCAACAACCGGAGTCAGCTCGTACAGGAACGGGCGGTCGATGCCAAGCTTCTTGCCGTAGCGCACCGCGCGGCGCAGCAAACGGCGAATAATGTAATTGCGTCCAGCGTTTCCTGGCAACACACCGTCGCCTACAGCAAACGCAACCGTCCGGATGTGGTCCGCGATTACTTTTAAAGCAACATCGGCATCTTCATTAGCCTTATACGTCACGCCGGCAATGTCGCAGGTACGGTCGATGATCGGACGGAACAGGTCGGTGTCGAAGTTGGAATCCACATCTTGCAGAATGGATGCAAAACGCTCCAGTCCAGCGCCCGTATCGATGTTTTTGTTAGGAAGCGGCGTGTAGCTGCCGTCCTTATTATGGTTGAATTGCGAAAATACGAGGTTCCATACTTCCAGGAAACGTTCGTTTTCGCCGCCCGGCCAGCATTCCGGATCGGACAAATCACCGTATTTTTCACCGCGATCGTAGAAGATTTCGGTACAAGGTCCGCATGGGCCTTCGCCGATATCCCAGAAGTTTTCATCCAGCTTATATATGCGCTCTTCCGGCAGGCCGATTATTTCATTCCAGTATTTGAATGCTTCTTCATCCTCAGGGTAAACCGTAACGGACAGGCGCTCGGGATCAAAGCCGATCCATTTCTTATCCGTCAGAAATTCCCATGCCCATGCAATAACCTCTTCTTTGAAATAATCGCCGATAGAGAAGTTGCCCAGCATTTCAAAAAAGGTATGGTGACGGCGAGTTTTTCCGACATTTTCGATATCGTTGGTACGAATGCATTTTTGCGAATTGGCAATCCGCGGATTTTCAGGAACGACGCGTCCGTCAAAATAAGGCTTCAGCGGCGCCATGCCGGCGTTGATCCACAGCAGGGACGGATCATTGTGAGGCACCAGCGATGCGCTTGGTTCGATTTTGTGGCCTTTGCTTTCAAAAAACGCCAGCCATTTGGATCTGATTTCACTTGCTTTCATTTTTAATTCCCCCCTGATTAAATTAAGGCATAAAAAAAGCCCCTGTCAAAGACAGGGACGAAAAGATTCGCGGTACCACCCTGGTTATTCCGCGCTATTGATCGCAGAATCGCCTTCTTGGAGGATAACGGGTCCAGCCGGTGAAGTTCGTTCACACTCCGAAAAGAGCTTTCGGCCATTCTTCATCATAAACGCTCTCTCAACCAACGCAGGAAGACCATGGACACGGCTTCCGCGCAGAAGCGTTTTCTCTGTCTGTTGGGCAATGGCTTACTTCATTTCGTCAACGTTTTTACCTTTATTGCATATAGTCAAAATTATAGCCACAGCCGCGAAAGCTGTCAAATGATCTTTCTGCGGACGTAATACGCAAACATATGCTGGATGATGACCTTGCACGCCGCAAAAATCGGAACGGCAAGAATCATGCCGGGAATACCCGCAATCTCCCCTCCCGCCAACAGGGCGAAAATAATAAGGAGCGGATGCAGATGAAGCGTTCGTCCAACAACCTGGGGCGATATGACATTGCCCTCCAGGATCTGGCACAGCGTGTTGACGACCGCCACCAGAATCATCATTTTCAGCGATATGGTGGAGGCCATAAGCAGCGCCGGCGCTGCGCCGAAAAACGGCCCCAGATAAGGAATGATGTTGGTAATCGCCACAATGCTGGCCAACAGCAGCGCATAAGGCATGCCGATAATGAGATAACCGCAATACGCCAGAACGCCAACGATGAGGCACACCAGAAACTGTCCCCGGATATAGCTGCCTAACGCATGGTCGATATCCTTCAGCAGCCTGACTGTATTTTTGCGGTGCGACCTCGGCACATAAGTGATGACGGCCCGCTCGAACACTTCAAAGTCTTTTAATATGTAGAAAGCCAAAAACGGAATGATAAAAGCAATGAAAACAGCGTTTAGCACAGCGCCGATATTATTGACAAATCCAAGCAGCGCTTCCGAAGCCGATTTTTCGATGCCAATCAGCATTTTGCTCACCCCGTCGCGGAAGCTGCCGGGAAGAAACGACGTGTTGTTAATGTCCGTCACGATACTTTGGGCGCGCATGGACAGCTCCGGCAAATGGCGGTTAAGCTCCTGCATTTGGCCCACCAGCATAGGAATCAAATTCAGCAGCAAAACGGTAATGACGGCGCAAAACACCGCATAGATCAGCAGCACAGCGATGGTCCGCGGCACCCGCCTCTCATGCAGCAGTGAAACAATGGGATTCAGCACGTAAGAAATAATCATGGCAATTACAAATGGTCCCAGCACGGCCTTCAAAAAAGCGTATACCGTCACAATCAACGGTTTTAGCAGCAATAGAAAATAAATGGCGATAAGGCCAAGAATCAAGTATACCAGCCATACAAAAAGCCGGTTTCCCGTAAAACGCTCCACACTGTCACCCCCTGAACCCTCTTCCGCGCTGTCTGCCGATTTGCGGCATCAACTCCGGGCGCGACGGCATTTAACCAGTATTCGCGAATCCCCCGCGCGGCAAACATAGTTCAGTATATGTACAAGTTGGCGTAATCATCCATCCCCCCATTGCGCCAGCTTGCCGCCAATCTGGAAACGATTATATAAGAAAATCACAACCGCTTTGTCCTCCTTCGGGTCGGCAAAGCGGTTGTTCTTTAGGACATATAGCAGGAAACCGTCGCTTTTTGGCGAATTGGTTGTATGTCAATGTGCAAAATTTATCAGAATTGGGTGAGCCGCAGTGAGTTCAAGCAGTTCCGGCGATTTAAAGGCCGGCATCAAAAAATTCCGCCCCGAATTGGAAGGCGTTCGGGCGGTAGCCGCAATGCTAGTGGCTGTTTATCACATCTGGGTTGGTTCCGTTTCGGGCGGCGTAGATGTCTTTTTTATTGTTTCGGGCTATTTAATTACAACATCTCTTTTATCAAAAATGGAGAAAGAGGGGCACATTCGTTTTTTTGAATATCTATTAGGATTAGGCAAACGATTATTTCCAAATGCATTTATCATCCTTTTATTTGTTACGCTTGCTTCGTTTTTTGTTCTGCCTCAAGTGCAATGGAGACAAATTATTTCGGAAGTGTTTTCATCCGCTTCTTATTTTCAGAACTGGAACCTTGCACTGGATGCTGTCGATTACCTGGCCCAACATAATGAAGCAAGCCCGCTGCAGCATTTTTGGGCTTTATCCATTCAAGGCCAGTTTTATGTCGTTTGGCCCCTTGTTATTTATACTTCCTTTATTATGGCGGTCAAATGGCTCAAAACGCCTCCGCGCAAAACATTATTAGCTGTATTGTTGACTATTTTTGCCGCATCGATCACTTATTCGATTTACATAACTTCTATCAATCAGCCCTGGGCCTATTTCGATACATTCGCGCGTGTCTGGGAGTTTAGTTTGGGCGGCATTGTCGCGCTGCTGCTGCCTTATGTGACTCTGCGCAAACCGATCGGCACCACATTGGGGTGGATCGGCCTTTGCATCATTGCGCTAACCGGCATCATTTTGCCAGTGTCCACCGTGTTCCCGGGTTATGCGGCGCTGCTTCCCATTTCGGGTGTGATGTTTATCATTATTTCAGCTGAAAACAGCTCTGGATTTGGAGTCGTGCGACTTTTGGGCTCCAAGCCGTTTTTGTTTTTCGGCAGTATTTCATATGCCTTCTATCTATGGCATTGGCCGCTCCTGCTCTTTTATTTGGTCTATTTCAGGAAAGATGACGTTTCGATACCGGCGGGAATCAGCATTCTTTTGCTAACGTTTGTTCTATCCTTATTTACGACCCGAATTGTGGAATCGCCTATTCGAAATCTATCCATTCGCCAATCCAACACAAAACTCGTATTTCTATTGGCTGCGTTTGCGCTTCCGGTTATTCTTGCAAACCTCTCTTGGAGCATGTATGCCGACCGCTCGCAAGAACAGGCAGCAGTTCAGTCCGTTTTTCAGCAGCAATCGGATGATGAAGGCGATCCCGCTTCATCTTCGTTATCTGCCTCCTTGGCCGATATTCAGACAATGCCGACCTTTTACAAGGATGTCTGTTACGTCGGCATGAAAAGCAGCGGCATGAAGATGTGCTCCTACGGTGAAACAAACAACCCGGACTTCATCATCGCTCTTGTCGGCGGGTCGCGCGCGGGACACTGGTTTCCTGCTCTGGAGCAGTTTGCTGAAGAATCCAAGCTAAGAATCGATGTATACAATAAAGATGCTTGCAGGTTCACGACTGATGATTTTGGCGGGAGGTTATCCGATACCTGCATGGAATGGAATGAGCTTGCGGCGGAAGCGATGCTTGAAAATCCTCCCGATGTGCTAATGACTACGGCCAACGTCGATCGCGAAGACTCCATACCGGATGGTTACGTTGATATGTGGAAAAAATTCGAGGGGATCACAACGATTTTTGCCGTGAGAGACACGCCGTCCATGCCTAAGGACGTGCCTTCCTGCGTTGAAATGTACAGCGGGGATGATTGCTCCGTGCCAAGAGACGAGGTTTTATCGGCTGATCTTCCTTGGGCAAATACAGAGGGATTGCCCGATAACGTCTACTTTGCAGATATGACTGATTACCTCTGTGACGATCAGACCTGTCAGGCTGTCATTGACAATGTGGTCGTCTATCGCGACAAATTTCATCTAAGCACGCAATTTGCCGCTACGTTGGCGGAACCTCTTAAAGAAGAACTTTTTCGTGTGATTGAAACCATACGAAGCTTCAACTAAAAATAGCGACTTATGCAAAAAAAGCCCCTTGCAGATGGAAATTGTGTTTTCCTTCTGCAAGGGGCTGTTCGATTAGGCCAATCTTTCTTTAAAATCGCTGTAGCCGAATTGGCGAATAATTTCGCAATCGCCGCTTTTTCTTTGGATCGCGATGGCAGGCAGAGGCATGCCATTAAACGTGTTAGTTTTTACCATGGAATAAATCGCCATGTCGCCGAATACCAGACGGTCGCCGCACTGGAGCGGCTTGTCGAAGGAGTAATCCCCGATTACGTCGCCTGACAGGCAAGTTTGACCGCCCAGACGGTAAGTGTAAGGCTTTTCTCCCGGCTCGCCGGAGCCGTAGAGCGGCGGTCGATAAGGCATTTCCAGCACGTCTGGCATGTGGCACGTTGCGGACGTATCCAGGATGGCGATATCAATGCCGTTTTTGTGCAGGTCCAGCACGGATGTTACGAAGTAGCCGGCATTCAGCGCAACGGCTTCGCCAGGCTCCAGATAGACGGCCAGACCATATTTATCTTGCATGCGCTTGATGCAAGTTTCCAATCTCGGAATATCGTAATCTTCGCGCGTAATATGATGACCGCCGCCAAAATTAATCCATTCCATTTGCGGCAGCCATTGTCCAAACTTCTCTTCTACGGCGTTTAACGTCGTTTCCAGATCGTCAGAATTTTGCTGGCACAGCGTATGGAAGTGAAGTCCGGTTACGCCGTCCAGAAGTTCCGGACGGAAATCTTCGCTTTTGGTGCCGAATCGGGAGCCAGGGGAGCACGGATCGTAAATCTCGTGCCCATCCTGCGTGGAACATTCCGGATTAATGCGCAGACCGACTTTTCTACCTGCATTCAGCGCTTTTTCTTTGAATTTCTCCAGCTGCGAAAAGGAGTTGAAAATAATGTGATCGCAGATGGAAATAATTTCGTCTATCTCATCCTGACGGTAGGCGGGAGCAAAGACGTGGTTTTCTTTGCCCATTGCCTCATAGCTTAGACGGGCCTCGTACAGCCCGCTTGCGGTTGCTCCGCTCAAGTATTGACCGATCAACGGATACATTGCCGTCATGGAAAAGGCTTTTTGCGCCAAAACGATTTTTGCACCGGTACGCGTCATAACGCCGTTCAGGATTTTTAGGTTTTTTTCAATAAGCTCCTCGTCAACAACAAAACACGGCGTCGGAAGTTCCTCAAATTTCATCTTAACGAACAAGCTCCGATTCTTTTACTTCTACAGGCAGTTCGTCTACGAGAACCGGGTTGAAATCCTCTACCCATGGCAGGCCCCATTTGTTCAGCTCTTCCATGAACGGGTCTGGATTGAACTCTTCCACGTTGTAAACGCCTGGTTTGTTCCATTTGCCTGTCAGAATCATTGCTGCTCCGATCATGGCCGGTACGCCAGTCGTGTACGAGATCGCCTGGGAACCTACTTCTTTATAGCACTCTTGGTGGTCGCATACATTGTAGACGTAATACGTCTTGTCTTGACCGTCTTTTTTGCCTTTGAAAATGCAGCCGATGTTTGTTTTGCCCACTGTGCGCGGTCCAAGGGAAGCCGGGTCAGGCAAAACAGCTTTCAGGAATTGAAGCGGAATGATTTGTTGGCCTTCGAATTCGATTGGCTCGATGGAAGTCATGCCCACGTTCTCAAGAGCTTTAAGGTGCATCAGGTAGCTTTGGCCAAAGGTCATGAAGAAACGGATGCGTTTCAGGCCAGGCATGTTTTTTGCAAGCGACTCAAGCTCTTCATGGTACAGCAGGTACATGTCTTTTTGGCCAACTTCCGCAAAGTTGTATTCGCGTTTGATTTCCATTGGCTTGGTTTCGATCCACTCGCCTTTTTCCCAGTATCTGCCGTTAGCGGATACTTCGCGAATGTTGATCTCAGGGTTGAAGTTGGTTGCGAACGGGTAGCCATGGTCGCCGCCGTTGCAGTCCAGAATGTCGATATATTCAATTTCGTCAAAATAGTGCTTCAGCGCGTAAGCGGAAAATACGCCTGTTACGCCTGGGTCAAAGCCGCTGCCCAGCAGCGCCGTAATGCCGGCTTGCTCGAAGCGCTCTTTGTAATCCCATTGCCAGCTGTATTCGAATTTTGCCGTATCCTTCGGCTCGTAGTTTGCTGTATCCATGTAATGCGTTTTGGTCGCCAGGCAAGCGTCCATGATCGTCAGATCCTGATAAGGAAGCGCCAGGTTCATGACAAGATCCGGTTTTACTTCGTTGATCAAAGCGATCAGCTCGTCAACATTGTCGGCATCGACTTGAGCCGTCGTGATTTTTGTTTTGCCGCCGTCAAGCTTTGCTTTCAGGTCGTCGCATTTGGACTTGGTACGGCTTGCGATGCAGATTTCCTCGAACACTTCGCTGTTTTGAACACATTTATGAATCGCTACGGATGCGACGCCGCCGGCGCCAATGACTAGTACTTTTCCCATGGTTTCATTCTCCTGACTTTGGTTGGATTTTTTCAATTTTTTCATCCCGTGCCGCGTGCACCGTAATTTTCGCAACAAAAAAACAAGTGCAAAATGGCATATTCGCGCATCACACTTGCTTTGATATACAATATTAAAAAGCTCACAATTCCATAATCAAAAGAACATGAAGGTCCCTTTGACGGAAAGCTTCTCACTGTATATCAATATTGGGATCAGAGTCTATATAGCAAATAATTCGCCTTTACCACTCTTATTGACCGTTTCACAAGTTGATGTGCAGATGCACTGGTTGTAAAGTAACCAACTTATAAAATTTGAGCTTTTAACTCAATCAATAAGGCAACTAAAGTTGCCAATCGGCATTTGACCCGGCTGTCCGTATGGCCTTAACGTCCTTGTGGGAGTGGTCAAAGTTATTTGCTGGAAAGATCCATCTCATATTGATATATCGGCTTTCCAAAATCACAGGTTTTACAATAACAGACGTACACGAAAAATACAAGACCCTTTTTTGATTTTTGTCATATTAATTTATTGTAAAGGAAAAAACGGCATTACCCAAACGCTGATGACAGCACTCATGACGCCCCAAATCCTGCGCCATTGCGGTCATTCTTTAATCGAAGGCTCCTGCTTTGCGGATTCTCCTACCATTGTACTCCCAACGCCAAAACGCAACTTTCACTCCTGGGAATCGTCTTTATAAGAAGTTAGATATTTCTATTTTTTCAGGAGTGATCCAAGTTGAAGACAACGACTCACGGCCGTTTTATCCCAAAAGGCGCTGCCGTTCTGGCCAAAAGCTTGCTCGCGGCATCCATTGCCTTTGGAGGCTCTGCCTCGCTTATTGTCCCCGCTTCCTATGCCGCCGAGGTCGCAACGAAGCTGGAAAACGCCAAGCTTGCCAATGGAAACGATGCTCTCGCGCGGGCCAAAAAATACGGCCTGATCCCCGAGGATGCCAAAATTGTGTCGAACGCTCCCGAAGCAGGCGGAGACAATTGGTCGATCCATTATCTTTATTCAAATGGCAGCGGTAATGTTCAAGAAGGAACTGTCCAACTTCGGTCATCCGACGGCGAGCTGATTGCTCTTAAGGAAAGCCTTAATGCAGACAGCGTTAGCGGGGATCTCATGGCTCCCCCATCACACACTTCAAACGAAAAGGTCAGTTACGCTCAAGCCATTGATATCGCTATTCAATATGCGGAACAGCAAAGCTGGCCTTTTGACCATCAGCAATGGATGGACACCGTCATTCAGGAATCGGAATATTCCCTCCGCTGGGTGAACAGGGATTTACATACCGTCCCCCTACATCGCGCATACCAGAACGGACGAACACCCGACAAATTGTATGTCTGGATTAACCGCATGAATGGCGACGTCGCTGGCCATGAGCTAACCTGGACGAAAACCAATTATAGTATCCCGCAAAATTTGGGTACTATTCAGGAAGCGGAGGCAAGACTGTTCGAGAAGTTCCAACCTATTTTGAGCTGGACTGAAGATAGCAATAAGCGGCTGGTTTATGCCTTCAGCGGCATCAGCGAAACGACGACCCAAACTACAACGGGCATTGACGACTCCCCTGATTACAGCGTCAAACTGGCAAAAATGAGATTATTGTCCCTATACGATGTGGAAATGGTGTTCAGACCGGATGGCAAGGGCAACGCCACGGCCGAATACACTTTTGTCCCTAAGCAAGGAATTCCCGTTTTTTATACAGGCTCAGGTCCGTTTATTGACGCCAATACCGGCGAATGGGTCGATTATTTGGGCAACCCCGAGACAAGGGCTATGCCTCCCGCAAGTCCATGGCTCATTGATCAAGTCGTGCCGGTTGGCAAAACCGGCTACAAGGCCGCTATCGTCTGGAACAATCAGTTGCTTGATTTGACCAATCAACCCATTATCGAAAACGAAAATACGCTTGTCCCGTTCCGCGAATTATTAACGAAGCTCGGCGCTAGAATTGCCTGGGATCCCGTGAACCGTGTCGTTACAGCAAGCAAAGACGGAGGTGAAATCAAGCTGACTATTGGTTCAGAGACAGCTCTTGTTAACGGCAAGGGACAAAAATTAGGCACGCCAGCAGTCATTCGCAACGGCTTTACGTATATCCCGGCGCGAATCGTGCTTGAAACGTTTGGAGCAAAGGTTGGGTGGAATAGCGATTCCAGGCTCGTGTTGGTGGAAACCGAAGCTTCCCTTCCTAAACTAAGCGCTGCCGAACTGAAGCAGCTCCGGTTTAATGCCCATCTGAACTGGGCAGAGAAGCATTGACTTAGTCTTGTATGTCAGCCATTATACGAAGACTCAAAAACCCCCTCTAGCTCGCTATCGCGAATCAGAGAGGGTTTTCTGTAAATGGTTAAATAACGTTAATTAACAAGTCAATTTAAGTTAAATGACTGTGAGTTTCCGTATGAGCGATTTCATCGTCAAAGAACAGATCGTCAAGCGAGCTTAACGTGCCGTCTTCTTCAACCTGGTATACCGACATTTTTTCCCCGTTTACCGTCAACTCAATAAAGCAGCCCCAGCAATAAAATTGATGGGAACCAATCTTTCCGATATCTTTTGAGTTGCAATTTGGACATCTCATCATATACATGTCTCCCTATCCCTTGAAATTGGAAGCTGCGACAGGCTCCAATTCCGCTTCACTGACAGCAGGAACAATAATCGCGTCTTCCCCGAGCAATACGTCATCCGGATCACTCGGCGACTTCAGCCACTTCCGCCCCTCCATCAGATCCGAAACAAAACCGTCAGTAAGCTCATAGCCTACTATTTGTGTACCCTGAAACGGGAAAAAATAAACATCGCTTACGGCTCCAAGCTGAACGCCATGCACCGTTATAACCGGCAGATCCTTCAGCTTGACGATTCCGGAATAAAATGCGCGCTTGACCTGCTTAGGCTTCATCACCTTAACTGCGCCTTCTCCGGATATAATAACGGAGTCCTCGCCGCAGGTTAAAATATCGCTCCATTCCACTGCCCTGACTTTAAACGCAAACCATCTGGCAAATTCCAGTATAAGTCCGTTCAACCGCCAATGCTCGTCAAACCAGGCATCCTTCACCGTCCCGACGCATTTGCCGGAATGGATGGCCAGAACGGGCAGTCCGATCAACTGTTGAAGTTTGATCACTTTGGAGGGACCTCCTATCGTTGCTTGGACAGGCGGCCCGCAATTTCAATAACGATTTGCGCCGCTTGCTCCAGTTCCTCCAAAGTATTCCCCAATCCAAAGCTAAATCTTACTGCAGAATCCAGTCTTTCGTCAGAAACCCCCATTGCCTTCAGCACATGCGACTTTTCGAGAGAGCCCGACGTACAGGCAGAGCCGCTTGCAGCCGCTATTCCCGCCATATCCAGATTCATCAGCATGCTTTCGGTCGGTATGCCGATAAAACTAATATTGACAATATGAGGCAGATGCAAATCCGGATGGCCGTTGACAACAACCCCCGAGGGGCCTATTCCCTCTGTAAGCATCTCTATCCATCTCATACGAAGTTTGTCCATAAAAGGTTTCTTATTTTCAATTTCGTTCACAGAAATGTCAATTGCTTTTGCAAAACCTACAATTCCTGCTACGTTTTCGGTTCCCGCCCGGCGTTTTCTTTCCTGCAAGCCGCCATGCTGCAGAGGGTCCAGGTGAACCCCCGAAGAGACATAGAGCGCTCCAACGCCTTGCGGCCCATTGATTTTGTGAGCAGAGAAGCTCATCAAATCAACAGGCATACGGTTTAAGGAATAAGGAATCCAGCCCAAGGTCTGAACCGCGTCAACATGGAATACCGCGCCCGATGCGGAAACCAGTTCTCCGATTTCTTCAATGCGCTGTAACGAGCCGACTTCGTTGTTGCCATGCATAATGCTGACAAGCGCGGTTTTCGAAGTCAATGCTTCTTTCAGCTTATCAAGCTCTACCAAGCCGAACTCGTCAACAGGCAATATCGTAAGCTCAAAACCTTCTTCGTCGCGAAGCCACTGACAGGTATGCAGCACAGCATGATGCTCCGCAGCAGAAGTAATCAGATGGCTGTGGCCGCGCTTGCGCTGCGCCCGGGCAGCGCCGATCAACGCGGTGTTGTCGCTTTCCGTCCCTCCGGACGTGAACATCAGTTCGCTTGATTTACAGCCAAGGGCTGCCGAAACAGTATCCCGCGCAGCGGTAATCCTGCTTCTTGCAGCCCGTCCGAAGGCATGCGTGCTGGAGCCGTTGCCGCCCGGCCCCTGCATCACTTCAAGCATAGCTTTGGCAACCTCTGGATGCATCGGCGTTGTCGCCGAATGGTCAAAATAATATCTTCTCATCGCTGTCGCCGCCTAGATATAGAACATGTAGGAATCTTTTTGTTCTTCTTCCTTGTAAGCAATCAAGCTTTCAAGCGTAGTTGTGTCAAGCACTTCCGCGATGCTATCGCGAATGCGAAGCCACAGATTACGCTTTGCCGGATCGTCTTCCTCCGTAAAATCAACAGGGGAAATCGGCCCTTCCAAAATGCGAATGATATCTCCGGATGTAATTTGCGCAGGATCCTTCGACAAAATATAGCCGCCGTATGCGCCGCGAATGCTTTTTACAAGTCCCGCGTTGCGAAGCGGAGCAACCAGTTGCTCCAGGTAATGCTCGGACAAGCTGTTTCTTTCTGCAATGCTTTTAAGCGATATTGGTCCTTCGCCAAATTTGGCTGCAAGCTCCATCATAATTGTGAGGCCGTAACGGCCTTTCGTCGATATTTTCAAAGTAGCACCTCTCTCTATTTCTCTGTATTCCCATTATCTTTATATGTTAACATACACCAGACGTTCCGTGTGCAAAAAAGGTTGTCATTTCATGAAAAAGTTTCGCATCTATGATACAATAAATCTGTTTTAATCAACAAGGCGGTGATGGAAATGAGCAAAAGCATAGCGGAAACAAGAGTCGTGGTCGGCATGTCCGGCGGAGTGGACTCCTCGGTTGCGGCGCTGCTGCTGAAGCAGCAAGGCTATGATGTAATCGGGATATTTATGAAAAACTGGGATGACACCGATGAATTCGGACATTGCACAGCGGAGGAAGATTCCGAGGATGTGCGGCGCGTTTGCGACAAAATCGGCATTCCTTATTATACGGTAAATTTTGAACGCCAATATTTTGACAAGGTGTTCACCTATTTCCTGGATGAATACAAGCGCGGCAGAACGCCCAATCCAGACGTCATGTGCAATCGCGAGATCAAATTCGGCGACTTTCTGAACAAGGCGCTGGAGCTAAATGCGGATTATTTGGCCACTGGCCACTACGCAAGAGTGGAGCGCGCGGCTGACGGCACGGTCAAGCTCTTGAGAGGCGTGGACTCCGGCAAAGACCAAACCTACTTCCTGAGCGCTCTAAGCCAGGAGCAATTGCAGAAAGCCATGTTCCCCATCGGCCATCTGCCCAAGTCGGAAGTACGCCGCATTGCGGAGGAAGCTGGACTGCATACCGCCAAGAAGAAAGACAGCACGGGCGTATGCTTTATCGGCGAACGGAATTTCAAGCAATTTTTGAGCGGGTATTTGCCCGCGCAGCCAGGAGATATGATCGATATCGCCAGCGGAGAGAAAAAAGGACGCCATGACGGTCTTATGTATTATACATTGGGCCAACGCCAAGGGCTTGGCATTGGCGGATCCGGCACAGGCTCAGGCGAGCCATGGTTTGTAGCGGATAAGGATCTGGAGAAAAACATCCTGTATGTCGTTCAGGGAGAACGCCATTCCAGTCTTTATTCACAAAGCCTGTCGGCTTCAGGCCTAAACTGGATTGTGCCGCGCCAGGATGCCAAACCGCTGTCCTGTACAGCCAAGTTCCGTTACCGGCAGCCGGATCAGGAAGTCGAAGTGATCATGGAGGATGACGGAACCGCGCATATCGTTTTCGCCAACCCCCAAAAAGCCATTACCCCGGGACAAGCAGTTGTGTTGTACAATGGCGAAGAATGCCTTGGAGGCGGAACGATAGACATCGTGCACAAAGCAAGCGCCGAGCCTGTATTATAAATATCTGCCATCGAGCAAAGAGACTCATTCCGAACGTAAAAGACCTCGGGTGGGTCTTTTTTGCGCTTGGCCCGGCTGGTCATCATTCTCCCGCAAAGCGGCAGCCTCCTGATTGACGGCATTCCCATGTTTTGCGACCGCGATTCGAGAAATTCTCAAATGTTTGGTTTCAAGGATTTGAATGTGATAATCCCGCTGCAAAATAAGACTTTGCATGGGCATGGGCGGTGACGGCAGCTGATGATACAGCCACCCTCCCACCGTCTCGAATTCATCGCTTGGAATTTGCATTCCGAAAAAGCTGTTGACCTCTTCAATCAGCATCAAGCCGCTGATGGAGTATTGTCCATTTTCCATTTTGACAATGTCGGGAAGCCCGGAATCGAATTCATCCTGAATATCCCCAACGATCTCCTCCATAATATCCTCCAAAGTCACAAGCCCCGACGTTCCGCCGTATTCATCAATTAAAATCGCGATTTGGCTCCTTTTCTTCTGCATCAGCCCCATTAAAGAGCTAATGGGTATACCCTCGGGCACCGTCGTAACCGGCCGGATCATCGACTTCATACTGTCGGTTGGCTGCAGGCTATCCTTTAACAGGTCTTTGATATGCACAAATCCGATGATGTTATCCTTATCGTTTTCGCAGACGGGGTAACGGGTACGCATATATTGAATGGCAATCGCCTTGTTTGCTTTAAGAGACAATCCAGCCTTCAGGCATATCATTTCGGTGCGGGGAATCATGATTTCACGTGCCGTTTTTTCGTTAAAGCTAAAAATATTATCCATCATCGCCGCAAGCTCAGTGCCTTCCATAAGGCCGATCCGGCGGCTTTCCTCCAGCATGCTGCGCAGATTGACTTCCGGACTCGCCGCTTTGTCTCCCCGGGAGAAATTAAAGCCAAAAACACGCAGCAATCCATTGCGTAAGCCCAGCAGCAACGCCACAATCGGCGAAAGCATTGCCATAGCGCCATACATGGGCAAGGCGGTAAATCGGAGTACGGTTTCAGAACGATGCAGCTCCGCCAGCTTGAGACCAAGCCCCCCGACTGCGAGCAGAAGAAAAGCGGCCAAACCAAACGAAGCCACATGAGCTAAAGGCATGGCCCATGCCTCTCGAACGCCACCCAGACCAATCAGCCAAGGCGTTAGGAATCTGCCGGCGATTGTTGACGCCAATAAGCCCATGCCCAAGCAGGCAAAGGAAACGCATAGTTGGCAAAGAGCGATATACCGTTCCTGATTGGCCGCCATCATTCGAGCCAGCCTGATTCTCAAACTTTCCCCGTCCCGTCGCTCCCCTCCCTCGACCATTCCCGTACGCGCCTTTGCCAAAGACAGTTGTACAGCCGCAAAAAAAGCATTGATGCCTGCCAGCGCAAACGCCAGCGCCGTCATCCAGCCCGCAGAAGCCCATTCCCCCAACTTATGTCCGCCAAGTTTGCCAATTATGCGATGCCTGCAAATCCGGTTCCAATGTGCAGGATTAGCTGAAATTCCTCAAGCTGCAGCAACCTTGGCGTACCTCCCTCCACAATGTGATGCCAGCCTTACCCATTTTTATTCGCGAGGGCCCATCCAAGATTCATGAATTGTTCAATTCTGTTGGCGTTAAAGAAGGCAATCGGAAAGCAGCCCGCCCTAACTTTTGGTATAATGCTAGAGATGGAACTGTAATAAATATCACAACGCAATACAGGAGGATTTTATGATGAAACGTGTTTTACCGCTTATTCTGGTTTTTCTTCTACTGCTTCCGGGAGCTGCATTGGCCCACTCTCGTCTGGATCAATCGGTTCCTGCCGCAGACGCTGTACTGGACAGCTCCCCGCCTGCCATCGAGATGACCTTTAATACGAAAATCGAAAAATTAAGCAACTTCAAGCTCAGCAACGAAAATGGCGATCAGGTTGAAACCGAACGCGCCCAGGTAGACAACGACACCATGACGGGCAAGGTTTTGCAGCCGCTGGACAATGGCACCTACACCGTCCAATGGACGATCATCGGCGCTGACGGCCATACCGTAGACGGCGCATTTGCTTTTACGGTTAATGCCCCGGTGCAGGAAGAAACAGCAGCTCCGGAAGCCACCCCGTCGAGCGAACCTTCGGCAGAACCTTCTTTGGAGCCGTCTCCGGAGCCAGAGCATACATCTGCTGAAGGTGGCGGAGCAACAACAGGAAACGGAGCTTCGACATCGGACGAAAATTCCGGAACCACAGCTTCGAATGAAAAAAGCTCAACGACAAACATCATCATCTTTGCTGTCATCGGAGTTGCAGTCGGTGTAGTTGTTGCTTTGTTGCTGAGGAGACGTAAATCATGATTTATATCAGCGAGGCTTTGCTCTACATCAGCTTCGCACTGTTGACGGGAACGCTGGCGCTCCGACTCGTGCCGGCAAAAAACAAGCCGCTCATTGAGACGCCTACCTGGCTTCTTCCGGTTTGCGCCCTTTTGATTCCCGTTATGTCTTTTGTTCCGATTCATGAACTCGCTCTGCGCTTTTCAACCGAATTTGGTCTTTCGTACATGGAAATGCTGCGGAGCATACTGGTTGACGTCAACACGGGCAAAGCCTGGATTTGGACTCTGCTAGGCTCCCTTGGTCTGATGATCCTTTTGTCTTTGAAAGCTTTTCGGGAAGACAAGCATATGCCAAAGGTCGCCTTGTTTATTCTGTTTCTGCTCATTGTCTGGTTGGGCTATGCCGGTCATGCCTCATCCCTGAGCGCCTTCAAGGGACTTGTTGTGCACAGCGCCCATTTTCTCGGCTTCAGCGTTTGGATCGGCATTTTGTTCGTAGCCGGCTGGTTTTCGAAAAACGATGATAATTGGGCAGCCTTTCTGAAATGGTTTTCGCCGGTTGCCATCATATGCGTTTTGCTGACCCTAATCGCCGGCTTTACCTTGATGAGCTTTACAACGCCGGAGTATGTAAACTCCTGGATGCTGCCTTACGGTCAAATGCTACTGATCAAACATTTGCTTATTTTGCCTCTGCTGCTGTTTGCCTTTACCAACGGCTTCCTTTACAAGCGGAAAGCGGCAACGGAAAGCGGCTTTAAACCTCGTCCATGGCTTAAGGCGGAAGGCTTTATCGCTTTGCTGGTGCTGGCCGCAACCGCATCGCTTGGACAGCAGGCTCCGCCGCATAACGTGAAGGAAACGCTGCAATACGAAGCTCCTTCAGCATGGTTTACCAGCCTATTCCGTGGTTCCTTTAGCCCAGATGTAAGCCTTTCTTTTACATGGACGCTAGAAGGCCTGCTCATGTTTGCCGCAGCTTTGCTTATGGCTGGCGGCGTTATCTGGTGCCATCGCTCCAGCAGACCATGGATAGCCCTGTCCATGGGCGTGTTATGCGCCGTGTTTGCCTACCTGGGAGCTATGTTCAGCCTCTCGGCTTAACGAGGCTTTGAGGCGCGCACGGGTACCGGAGCCGCTTACACCGTCAAAACAACAAAACGGCGTTTCGCATCTTGCTTCCCGCAAGGTGTGAAACGCCGTTTTTGACTAGATATCCGGACAACGATGACTCCAGATGACTCCGGTTTAGAAACCCGGAAACAATTGCAGACGCAAGTAGACATCTGTAGGAATCCGCAAACATCGGTGGTTCCAGCGATTTGTACCGGTGCAGAGACATTAGCGCAAACGCCGCTCCTGGTTTTGCTTGATTTTGTCCTCCATGCCTTGTGCGGTTGCTTTATAAAACGTCATATTGCGGAAAGTATCCGGCAAATATTGCTGTTTTACATAGTGGTTGGGGAAATCATGCGGGTATTGATAACCTTCGTGCCCCAAGCTGGTGGCTCCCTTATAGTGGGTATCGCGCAGATGAAGCGGCACTTCTGCGTTTCCGTTGCGCTCGATCGCCGACATGACATTGCCGATCGCTATGGCGGTTGCATTGGATTTTGGGCTTTCCACCGCAAACAATATCGCCTGGGCGATGTTGTATTTGGCTTCCGGCCAACCGATTTTGTGATAAGCATCCATCGCGGTGACGGCTTGAACCATCGCTTGCGGATTAGCCAGCCCGATATCCTCGCTGCAGGCGACGATAAGGCGCCGGATAAAGGTCATGGGGTCCATGCCAAGCTTTTCCACCGCATAGAGAAACCAATACAAGGCGGCGTCGCTGGAGCCTCTGACGCTTTTGTGAAAGGCCGACAAGACATCGTATTGAGTGGATTGATCGGCGCGTATGCTTGGCTTACGAACGGATTCCTGGGCCACCTCAAGCGTAATGCGGACGGAGCCGTCCAACTCGGAAGGCGTTGTAACTGCCGCAAGCTCCAGCGCATTGAGCGCCCGCCTGATATCGCCTCCCGCCATCGACGCGATGTGATCAAGCGCCTCCTCGTCGGCTTGCAGCGTCATAAAACCTAATCCGCGCCCTGCATCCTCCAACGCTCTTTTCATGGACTCCAGAGCATGTCTTTTCTCCAGCGCTTCCAGTTGAAACAGCGTGGAACGAGACAGCAACGCCCCATTCACATGGTGGAAAGGGTTTTCGGTCGTAGCCCCGATAAAAATGATGATGCCTTGTTCAACGGCGGGCAGGAGCGCATCCTGTCTTGACGTATTGAAACGATGCACCTCGTCCAAAAATAAAATGGTTTTTTTCCCGTACAACGTTTTGTTGCTGCGTGCCCTGTCGATCACCTCGCGCACGTCCTTGACGGAGGCATCTACCGCATTCAGCTTGACGAAATCGCCTTCCGTGCGTTTGGAAATAATGTGAGCCAACGTGGTTTTGCCGCAACCCGGCGGGCCGTACAGCAGTATGGAGGAAACCTGATCCCCCTCTATCGCCCTTCGCAGCAGCTTTCCCTCGCCGACGATATGCTCTTGTCCGATATATTCATCCAGCGTTTGCGGGCGCATTCGGTCGGCCAGCAGCCTGGCCCTCGGCGCATGTTCCGCCTGCTCTTCCTGATAGCTAAACAAATCCATTACATGCTCAATCCTTTGCCGCTTAGTTCAACTTAATAGAATCATAGCATATCCGCACAAGCGTTCGCCAGCGCAAACACGAACAGACTATTTCATCAAGATGTCAGTAAGCTAAAGTCAGCTTCACTCCTTCTTTTCTTTACAACCATCTGTATACTTTGCCCTTCACTACTTTTATGCCATTCATCTCCGCCCAATCCCTCAACTCCTTGATTTGAGCTTCATTATTGCCTTTAAATTTAAAATGCAGCTTTGATGAAACGAGTTTCTCTCCAACCCTTATGTTCATTATGAAAAAAGCAACCTCCATCACCACACGCTAATGCGGGAATAGAGGTTGCTTATGACGAGTTTATTGCTCTGCATCCGTGCTTATCGTCTCAAGAAGATCCTTTACGACTACACTGACCATGATCAACCCCGCAACGGGCGGCACAAACGAGTTGCTTGCTGGCGGCTGCTTCGCTTTGCGGATTTCCGGAGCGTTTTCCGGAACGATGCGTTGCGTTACATCCTCGCGCGGCTTAATTGGATCTTCATCCGAAAAGACAACCTTGACGCCTTTTTTGATCCCGTCCTTGCGCAGCTTGGTGCGTACGACGCGGGCAACCGGATCCGTATGCGTTTTTGAAATATCCGCAACTTTAAAGCGGGACGGATCCATTTTGTTAGCTGCGCCCATGCTGGAAATGATCGGAATTCCCCTGTTCAGGCATTCCTTGATGAGATGAACCTTGTAGATGATTGTATCCGACGCATCAACTACATAATCCAGCGGGTACTGGAAAATTTGCTCGTAGGTCTCTTCGGTGTAGAACATACGCAGCGACACGACGTCACATTCCGGATTGATCAGCTTGATCCGATCGCGCATTAAATCTGCTTTTGGCTGTCCCACCGTTGTAGTCAAAGCATGCACCTGGCGGTTGATGTTTGTAATATCCACAACATCTTTGTCAATCAAAATGATGCGGCCAATGCCGGTTCTGGCAAGCGCCTCCGCGGCAATACCGCCGACGCCTCCGATACCCAGCACTGCGACTGTACTGCCCTTCATCTTTTCCAAACCTTCAGGACCAATCGCAAGCTCTGTTCGTGAAAATTGATGCAGCATGTACTCTTCCGCCTCCTTGCTTATTTCTCGCCTTCAGCCGACGGCGCTGCCGCTGCGGCAGGTGCCGGTTTCGGCTTCAGCACGGTACGGATATGAAGCTGCTCAAGCTGCGACAGTTCAACTGTGGAAGGCGCATCGCAGAGCAGGTCTGTCGCGCTGGCTGTTTTCGGGAACGCGATCGTTTCGCGAAGGTTGGTGCGGCCGGCCAGAAGCATAACCAGACGGTCAAAACCAAACGCAATGCCGCCATGCGGAGGCGTGCCGTATTCAAACGCGTCCATGAGGTAACCGAATTTCTCATAAGCCAGCTCGTTCGAGAAACCAAGCGCCGCAAACATTTTTTCTTGAACGTCGCGCTTGTAAATCCGCATCGAACCGCCGCCAACTTCGTATCCGTTCAGCACCAGGTCATACGCCTGAGCTCTGATTTTACCTGGATCGGTGTCAAAATAATGCAGATCGTCTTCGTTCGGACGAGTGAACGGATGATGCTCCGCCACATATCGTTTTTCTTCTTCGTCCCAGCCCAGCAGCGGGAAGTCTACAACCCATGCGAATTTGAAGACGGAATCGTCGATAAGCTTCAGATCGCGGCCAAGCTTCAGGCGAAGGTTGCCGAGTACATCCGCAACTACTTTTGGCTTGTCAGCAGAGAAGGTCAGCAAATCGCCTTCTTCAACGCCCAGACGCTCCGTCAAAGCAGCAATTTCTTCTTCCTTCAGGAATTTAACGATCGGGCCGCGCCATTCGCCGTCCTTCACGGTAATCCAAGCCAAACCTTTGCCGCCGTAACGGGCCGCAAACGGTTGAAGATCGTCAAGCTCTTTGCGGCTCCAGCTTGCGCAGCCTTTAGCGTTCAGCGCTTTGACAACGCCGCCGCCCGCCGCAACGCTTGCAAACACTTTAACGTCGCTGCTGGATACAATATCGGTGATGTCTTCGATTTCCAGTCCAAAACGAAGATCCGGTTTGTCCGAGCCGTATTTGTTCATGGCATCCGCATAAGTGATGCGCTGGAACGGAAGCGCAAGCTCAACATTCGACGTTTCGCGAAGCAGCTTCGCAACGAGATCTTCCATCATGCCCAACAATTGATCCTGGGACAGGAATGATGTTTCGATGTCGACCTGCGTAAATTCCGGCTGGCGGTCAGCGCGCAAATCTTCGTCGCGGAAACAGCGTGCGATTTGATAATAACGCTCGATGCCGCCTACCATCAGCAGCTGCTTGAAAATTTGCGGCGATTGCGGCAGGGCAAAAAATTCGCCTTCGTGTACCCGGCTTGGCACCAAATAGTCGCGTGCGCCTTCAGGGGAGCTTTTGGTCAGAATTGGCGTTTCAACCTCCAGGAAACCTTCGCCATCCAGGAAATCGCGGAAAATTTTCGCCGCTTTGGAGCGAAGCAACAGCGTTTTCTGCATTTCTGGGCGACGCAGATCCAGGTAGCGGTACTTCAAACGAAGCGACTCATCCACTTCCACGCCGTCTTCGATTGGGAACGGAGGGGTTTTGGCCGCGTTCAGCACTTCGATTTCCGTTACGCGGATTTCGATTTCGCCAGTTGCAAGGTTAGCGTTGTACGTTTCAGGATCACGCTCGACTACATTGCCCTTAACGGCCAAAACAAACTCGTTGCGCGCACGGTCCGCGATAGCCAATGCATCGCCGGAAAAGTCAGGGTTAAATACGATTTGTACAATGCCCGTACGGTCGCGCAAATCGATAAACAATACGCCGCCAAGGTCGCGACGGCGCTGTACCCAGCCGTTCAGTGTTACTGTCTGTCCAACATCGGCTTTGGTTAACGTTCCGCAGCTATGTGTTTTCAACATCATGTTCTGTCATCTCCCATAGTTTAATTGATTTGTTGCGATCCCAATAATGCTTGATAATGCTTCTGCTTTGCATGATCCCTGCAGCTTTTTTGCTGTTGCTATCTCGACTACTTCAGCCCTTCCAGCAAAACTTCCGCTAGTGACGGGATTAGCACCGGCTTTTGCTCGCCAGTCGCCATTTCCTTCAGCGCAACAACGCCGGCGTTTAATTCATCATCGCCCAAAATCGCCGTGTAGCGGGCTTCAAGCCGGTCCGCCGACTTCAGCTGCGCCTTCATCTTGCGGCCGCCGTAATCGCGTTCAACCCTGATGCCGCGCCCCCTCAATTCATACACCAGCCTGGTCGCCTCGCGGTCAGCCGCTTCACCTAGCGCCACCACATAAACATCGAGGGTGTGCTTGCCGGGAACCTCGACATTTTGATGCTCCAGCAGCAGAATCGTCCGCTCCAGACCAAGTCCAAGGCCGACGCCAGGCTGCTCGGGGCCGCCGATGTCGGAGACAAGGCCATTGTAGCGCCCGCCGCCGCCGATTGTATCGATGGCGCCAATACCTTGGGCCTTGTATTCAAAGGCAGTGTGCGTGTAATAGTCCAGACCGCGAACCAGGCGAGGATTAATCGTATATGGAATACCCATATCCGACAGCCCTTGCTTGACTTTGTCGAAATGGACGCGGCATTCCTCGTCAAGGCTGTCCAGAATGGACGGAGCGCCCTCAAAATGCGCCTGGTCCACCTTGCAGTCCAGCACGCGAAGCGGATTGCGGTCCATGCGGGATTGGCAGTCCTTGCACAACAGGCTGCGCTTGGGCTCAAGAAAAGCCAGCAGAGCTTCGCGGAATGCAGCGCGTACCGAAGGCGTGCCTACGGAGTTGATCTCAACCGTAACGCCTTTCAGTCCGACCTCGCTGTAAAAAGAGTAACCCAACGCAATCACTTCCGCATCCAGAGATGGATCTGTGGAACCGATTGCTTCGATGCCAAATTGGTGAAATTGGCGATAGCGGCCTGCTTGGGCGCGCTCGTACCGAAACATGGGGCCGATGTAATACAGCTTGGAAACATCCGGCTCTCCGTAAAGCTTGTTTTCTACATAAGACCGGACAACACCGGCCGTTCCCTCTGGACGAAGCGTAATGCTGCGGTCGCCGCGGTCGGTGAACGTGTACATTTCCTTTTCGACAATATCCGTTGTTTCGCCAACGCCGCGCTGAAAAAGCTCGGTGGATTCAAAAATCGGCGTTCTGATTTCCCGAAAATTGTAACGACGGCATAACTGACGCGCCGTTTCTTCAACGAACTGCCATTTCTCTACCGATCCCGGCAAAATATCCTGCGTGCCTGGCGACTTTTGAAACTTCATGGTTAACCCCCCTTGTCAGACTTCCGATTTTTGCTACATACAAAAAAACTCCCGCCCCTGACGGCTTTAGCCGTAAGGGACGAGAGTTAAAATCTCCCGTGGTACCACCCGCATTCCGATAAGCGCCATACGTATAGCGCATCGCTTGAAGACGGTTAACGTCCGTCCATGCCGCGGAGAGCTACTGTGGGCTTCAACCTTGCTTAGACCAAAAATCGACTTTGTTTAATCAAAATCGACTTTGGCGAGGTTAAAAAATTGGCCTTCTCTGGCCAAAATATCTCCCTGTTCGCCAACCGTTCTCGGGGAGGTTCTTTCATTTAACCGGCATAAGAATGCTTGCAGCCTAAGGCATTCCTCTCTGGATATTCCGCGAAAAATTACTTTGTCCCGTCAACAAATCGGATATATGCATAATGATTTCATATTTTACCGACATCACGGTAAATTGTCAAGGCGAATGAATGTGGACAGAAAAAAGCCCGCATAACAATGCGGGCCCAAAAGTAAACTATATTTTAAAAAAGGGGGTCGAGGTTTATTATAGGCCTGATTTGTTAACAGGACATTAGAGAAACATTACAGTCATATTACAGTTTAGAAAGCGTTTTAATCGCCTTTAAATTGAGTTATCTCGCTCTGTTATTCCCGCCCGCTTTTGCGAGTTGTGCCGGGTTTGGACATTTCCCATTCCTCAGCCGTTTCCGCATCCGCCCGCATAAACGCCCGTGCCTCGCGGGCTCCCGGCTCCAGGAGCATACCGCTTAACCGCTGCCATTGTTGTTCCTTGCCCGATTGGCGCATTGTCCGTTCCCCCAATAAGTCGCATACTGAATTCGCTGATCTTATTGTTGCCAGGAACGGATTTTTTACCCCATCAAATTAGGATTGTTTTTCTGTATCCCTGAGTCGCCTTGCGTAGCGCAATAGAAAGGTTGCGCCTAAGCACCGCTTTCCACAATTAAAGTGACGGGGCCGTCGTTTACCAGTTCGACCTCCATCATTGCGCCAAAGCGGCCGCATTCCACGGACAGGTTGCATTTGCGCAAAGCCTCGTTAAATGCCTCGTACAACGCCTCCGCCTGCTCTGGACGTGCAGCACCCATAAAGTTGGGTCTTCGCCCTTTGCTGCAATCACCGTAAAGCGTAAATTGCGAAACGGACAAAATAGATCCGCCAACTTCTTTGATGTTCAGATTCATTTTGCCGTTTTCATCCTCAAAGATTCGCAGGACCGACAGCTTTTCCGCCATCCACAAAACATCTCGTTCCGTATCTTCGGGAGCGATTCCCACAAGCAGCACGAGGCCAAACGGAATGGAGCCCGTTACTTCGCCGTTGACGGTTACGCGAGCCGCCTTGCTTCTCTGCACGACTACCTTCATGTCAATCTCCCTTATTGCATAATCCGTTGCACAGAGTAAATATCCTGCACCCGTTTTATTTTCTCCACGACCGATGACAGATGCTCAATATTGCGAATCAGCACCGTCATATGAATGAGCGCCATTTTGTTTTTCACGGATCGGCCCGTTACGGCGCTAATGTTGGTTTTGCTCTCGGACACCGCCTGCAGCACTTCATTCAGCAAGCCTCTGCGGTCATGTCCGGTAATTTCGATATCCACACTATAGTTGGCTTCCACCGATTCTTCCCATTCCACCTCGATGACGCGCTCCGCATCCTCTCCTTCCGCTCCAAACGGAATGTTGAGGCAATCCATACGATGCACGGAAACGCCGCGTCCGCGCGTTATATAGCCAACGATGGCATCGCCGGGAACGGGATTGCAGCAGCGGGAGAAACGAACCAGCAAATTATCGACGCCTTTGACGGTTACGCCATGGTTAGGCCGATTTTTTCTGCCAGAGGAGGAGGCTTTTAGCTCCTTCTTTTCGTTCGTCAGCTCGATCTGGCTGGCTTCCTCCTGCTCCTTCCGGAGCTTTTCCGTCAGCTTGGTGCAAATCTGTGCGGCCGTAATACCGCCAAAGCCGATGGCCGACATCATATCCTCAATGTCATGGAAAGCAAATTTGCCTGCGGCTTCCTGCAGCTTGTCGTCGGACATAAAGGCGGAAGCTTCAAGCCCGAGCCGCTTGAGCTCGCGTTCCAGCAAATCGCGGCCTTTCGCCACATTTTCCTCGCGCTTTTCCTTTTTGAACCATTGACGGATTTTGCTGCGGGCATGGGAGGATTTGGCTATTTTAATCCAGTCCTGGCTTGGGCCGTACGAATGCTTCGACGTTAAAATCTCAACGATATCGCCGGTTTTCAGCTTATGGTCCAACGGCACGATTCTGCCATTCACTTTGGCGCCAATCGTCCGGTTGCCGACTTCCGTATGAATCCGGTATGCAAAATCGAGCGGTACCGATCCCGCAGGCAGCTCGATAACCTCGCCGCTTGGCGTAAATACAAAAACAAGATCGGCAAAAAAGTCCATCTTGAGCGATTCCATAAATTCGGAGGCGTCGCGGGTTTCATTTTGCAACTCCAAAATTTCGCGGAACCACGACATTTTATCCTCGAAGTTGCCGTCCGGCACAACCATGCCTTCCTTATACGCCCAATGCGCCGCTATGCCGTATTCCGCCGTGCGATGCATATCCCAGGTACGGATTTGCACCTCGGTTGGTTCGCCCTTTGGACCAATTACGGTTGTATGCAGCGACTGATACATATTCGCCTTTGGCATGGCGATATAATCCTTGAAGCGGCCAGGCATCGGCTTCCAAAGCGTATGAATAATGCCAAGCGTAGCGTAACAATCCTTAATATTTTCAACCAAAATGCGGATCGCCAGCAGATCGTAAATTTCATTGAACTGCTTGTTGCGCTCCGTCATTTTTTTGTAAATGCTGTAAAGATGTTTGGGACGTCCGGAAATATCGCCTTCGATTCCCATCTCGTCCAGTTTTTCGCGGATTGCCCCGATTACATCATCGATAAACTGCTCCCGCTCCGCCCGCTTCTTCTTCATCAAATTGGCGATCCGGTAATACTGCTGCGGATTCAAATAACGAAGCGCGATGTCCTCCATCTCCCACTTGATAGCAGAGATGCCGAGACGATGCGCGATAGGGCAAAAAATCTCCAGCGTTTCATACGCGATTCTACGCTGCGATTCTTCCGACTGGTATTTTAGCGTTCGCATATTATGAAGACGGTCGGCAAGCTTGATCAGAATAACGCGAATGTCCTGCGCCATGGCAACGAACATTTTACGGTAGTTTTCGTTTTGCTGTTCTTCTTTGGACAGGAAGCGGATTTTTTCCAGCTTCGTAAGCCCGTCAACCAGCATTGCGCATGTTTCGCCAAACTTTGCGCGCACTGTCTCCAGATCGACCGTAGTATCCTCAACGACATCATGAAGCAGAGCTGCGATAATGGACAGCACATCCATGCCCATGTCCACCAAAATATCCGCAACCGTGACCGGATGCAGAATATACGGCTCTCCCGATTTCCGCACTTGTCCGTGATGGGCTTGCTCAGCGAAATCGTAGGCTTCCCTGATCCGAATGAGATCCTGCTCTTTCATATAAAGAGATGCCTTCTCAAGTAATTGCTCAATGCCCATGGTACGTCCCTTTCCAATCTTTTCTGTCTGCAACCGAGTTTTCTAATATTATGCCTTTAATAACGCCGTCGCGTCAACTTTAATCCTTCACAATATGAGAAAACCTCTACCGAAGCCACTCAAAATGAAGCGGCTCGTCTAGAGGTCTGTTGTGGTCAAAAGAGGCGTTACGCCCCCTTATTCATAAGTCATGATGGAAAATACGTCGACGCCGTCCAGCTTCTCGCGGCCATTCAGATACAACAGCTCGATTAGGAAGGATGCGCCTACAACCTCGCCGCCCAGTTGTTTGACCAGATTGATGGAGCTGGCGATAGTGCCTCCCGTTGCCAGTAGATCATCTGCGATAAGCACTCGTTGACCCGGCTGGATCGCATCCTTGTGCATGGCCAACACGTCTTTGCCGTATTCCAGGTCGTAACTCGCCGTGATGGTTTCTCCGGGCAGCTTGCCGCTTTTGCGAATAGGCGCAAAACCGACGCCCAGTTCCAATGCCAGCGGAGCGCCAACAACAAATCCGCGCGCTTCCGGTCCTGCCACGATGTCAATGTTCAGGTGCTTGACCGCATCGCGCATTTCGGCAATGACGGCACGGTAGGCAGCTCCATCCTTAAGCAGGGTGGTGATGTCCTTGAAACGAATGCCGGGCTGCGGGAAATCCGGAATAACGCGAATAAAATCCTTGAAGTTATATGTTTGATTTGACATTGTAGTCAACCCTTCCTTAAAGAAGCTATAGATTTTATGGATGTATTTTCTTCTATACAGGGGCGGCTTTGCCGCTAAAGTGTTCCCAAACGCTCTGATACCGGGCGGAAGTGGATAACTCCCTTTTGCGCGGAGAATTCGACATGGTAAACATGCCGTCCGCCACACTCAAAAAGTTCAGCTCTTGAAAAACTTCCAGCATAAACTGCACCGCCGCAAGGCTTAATCCCGATTCGGCCGCAAGCCGTTCAGGCAAACCGCGGAGCTTCGCCCGGCCAATTGCATGAAGCCGCTTGTATACGGCACCGAACTCTTCCCGGGAAGGGAACTTCTCCGGCAATTCTTCTTCCATGTGCATGTCATGAAGCTGCAGCTGCGGCTTGCGGAATCCATTCCATTCGTTAATGGACAACTCGCCCAGCATATCCAAGCGGCAGCCATAGGGAAGCTTAGCAGCGGCTTCGCCCCTGCCAAATGCAATAACATCAAGCAGCCGGTTGCCCTTGCCCACCGCCAGCTTCAAATGTTTGCTTTCTTTGCCGATAGCCCGTTTATCCGCGACTTCCGCATTGCGGAACAGAAGACGTGGAGAAGGATTGGCAATGCCAAACGGCTCCAGCAGCGCCAACTGAGAAATCGTCGCTAATGTCGCTTCCTCCAGTTCGCATTCCAGATCCACTTGAGATTTGGGTATCCATTGCTCCTGGCTTACCCAAGCTTTTGCAAGTGCGGACATGCTCCCCTCAAACTCCTCCAGCCGGTCGCGGTGCAGACTCATACCTGCAGCTGCCTGATGCCCGCCGTAGTGATCCAGCAGTTCACAACATTCCGTGAGCGCTGCATGCAGATCAAAACCTTCAATCGATCTGGCGGACCCTTTGCACATGCCGGTTTGGGTATCTATGCCCAGAACAACAACCGGTTTGTAATGACGCTCCAGCAGCTTGGAAGCAACAATTCCGATCACTCCGACATTCCAGCCTTCGCCGGCAAGCATAATAACGGACGGTTCTTCCTCGTCAGCCTCGCGCGCGGCTTCCAGACGCGCAGCCCATTTGGCTTCCGCTTCCTTGACGGTTTCTTCCACAATGCGCTGTCGCTCCTTGTTCAAAGCGTCAAGGCCGATTGCGGCCAAAATGGCGGTATCGTAATCGTCGGAAACAAGCAGCTCCACCGCTCTTTTGGCATGATCCAACCGTCCTGCCGCATTAATCCGTGGCGCCATGCCAAAGGCAATTCCGGTGGAGGTTAACGTCGGAAGCTCGATGCCGGCAGCTTCCGCCAGCGCTTTGAACCCGATAGACGGCTCCTCTTTCATTCTCTGCAGGCCGTATCGCACGAAAACGCGGTTTTCATCCAGCAGCGGCATTAAATCCGCTATGGTCCCAAGGCTGACGATATCGCATAGCTCCAGCGGAGGCCTGCCCATCAGCGCAGTTGCCAGCTTAAAGGCGACGCCAACTCCGGCAAGCCCCTTAAAGGGATAGCTGCAATGCTTTTGCTTGGGATTCACGACAGCGCAAGCATCCGGCAAACGTTCGGGAGGCTCGTGATGATCCGTCACCACAACGTCCAGCCCACAGGACTTAGCGTATTCCACTTCCTCGTAAGCGCTAATCCCGGTATCAACCGTAACCAGCAGCTTTACGCCTTCCTCTGCCGCCAGCTTGATCGCCTTTTCATTCAAGCCATAACCTTCCAGCGAACGGTGTGGAATATAATAATCATACTGATAGTTCAATTGCTGGAACACACGGCAAAGCAGCGAGGTGCTGGATACGCCGTCTGCGTCATAGTCGCCGTAGATGCGTATCTTCTCTCCCGCTGCTCCTGCGGCGGAAATGCGCTCCACCGCTTCCTTCATACCTGAAAGCAAATAGGGATCATGCAGCAGAGAAGCGTCTCCATTCAGAAACGCTTCCGCCGCTTTGACATCCCTGTAGCCCCTTTGCAGCAGCAAACGGGCAACCAAAGGCGGGAGCGAAAGCTCCCGCGACAACTCGCCCGCCAGGTGGTCATCGTTATCGCTCCAAGGCGCGACAGCCCAGCGGGTTTTTCTGTTAATCACCATGACGCCCCCTTCCGCGGCAAAATCTGCCTGTCGTTATTGAAGCAGAGTCGGCATCTGCTCCTGATTGGGATCATGATTGGATTTGTAAGGATAACCGGGATCATAAGGCTCAACGTAAATCAAAACCTCGGACAAATGGAGAAAGCGATGCATGAGCAGCAGCTTGACCCGTTTGGCGATTTCCTGCCCCTCCAGCACCGTAATCCGGGGATTGACGCTAATGACGATTTCGGCAACGACATAATGCCCTTGCTCCTTTGCCTTGAGCGACTGAACCGTTACGACGCCTTCGACACGCTGGACAAGCTGCATAAGCTCTTCGGCAGGCTCCTCCTGTCCTTCCGCTTCCTTCCGGCCTCTTCCCACACTCCGAAACAAAATATCAAGCACGCCTTCCCATATACCTTTCCTACTCGCGGGACGACTGTTTGCATCTCGCTTTCCGATTGACATAGTTACCTCCTGTGCTTGAGATCAAGGCGCCGTTGTTTTGGCTGCCTTCGGTTTAATCTTTTGCTTGCGTTTAAATACGAACCACAGCGGACCAGCGATGGCTACCGTGGAATAAGCGCCGCTCACCAAGCCAATAAGAAGCGCCAGCGAAAATAGCTTGATCGACGGGCTGCCCCAGAAGAAAATACATACGGTAATCAGGACAACCGTCAATACCGTGTACAAGTTGCGCGCCATCGTTTGCCAGATACTTGCGTTAACAAGCTCCGCCAGCTGGTTTTCGTTTTTGATCGTCGAAAATCTCAGATTCTCGCGAACACGGTCAAAAATAACGATTTTGTCATTGATGGAGTAACCCAATACCGTCAATACCGCGGCAATAAACGGCAGATCAACCTCCAGCCTGAAGATCGAGAACATTGCAATGACAAAAAAGCTGTCATACAGAATGGATATATTGGCAGCTAGGGCAAAACGCCATTCAAAGCGAATCATTACATAAAGCATGATGCCAAAGCTTGCGATCAGAATCGCCCAAATCGTTTTAATTCCAAGCTCTTGAGCCATTTCAGGCGAAACAACGTGAACTTCGGCGGAGATTTCCCCGAATTTGGCGGTCAGAGCATCCTGAACCTTTTTGGTGTCGCTCTGCTCCAATACGTTATCGAAGCGGATTGTGATCCGGTTATTGTCTCCGCCAACCGTTGCTTGCGCATGGGGAAAGCCAGCGTCATTCAATACGCCGTCCACTTCCGCTTTTGTGAGGGAGTTTTCGGTAGCGACATCCATATTGGTGCCCGCTTTAAAGTCTACGCCCAGATTCAGCTGAAAAATGAAAAGCGACAAAATGCCGATTATCGTTACTGCCAGCGAGGAATAAAAGAACTTCCCTCTGTTTTTAATAAAATCATAACGGATATTCGTCTCAAAGCGCACGAACGTCACTCTCCTTTACGCCAAAATATCCCGGCTTGAGCAGCTTGTTGTTGCGTACAAGGAGGGTCAGCAAAGCGCGCGCCAGATAGATATTGGTCAAGATACTGACGAGCGTACTGAAAATCAGGGTTAAAGCAAACCCTTTGATCGCGCCGTCGCCGATAAAATAAAGCACGGCGCTGGCGATGATGCTGGTAAGGTTGGCGTCCATAATCGTACGGAAAGAGTTTTTGGAGCCCGTTTTAAGCGACGAAAACATGCTTTTGCCGCTGCGGATTTCCTCTTTGATCCTCTCCGCCGTAATAATATTGGCGTCCACCGCCATCCCGACGCCTAGTACAAAGGCCGCGATGCCCGGGAGCGTCAAGGTTGTGTTCAGCAATTCCATGACCAGCAGGAGCAGCCATGCGTAGGAAATAATCGTTACCGCCGCCACGACGCCCGGCAGACGGTAGATGACTACCATAAACACCAGAACGAGCAGAGAGCCGATAACGCCCGCCGTAACGGTGTCCTTCAGCGATTCCATGCCCAGCTTGGCGCCAACGCTTTGCGCGTACTTTTCGGTCAGCTTAAGCGGCAGCGCGCCCATGTTGATCAGATCGCGCAGTTCCCGAGCTTCTTGCATCGTGCCATTTTGCCCCAATGTAATGGTGGCGCTTTTGCTTGCAATTACCTGCGAAATCTGGGGAGCGGAAATCTCTTCCTCGTCCAGATAAATGGCCAGGTATTGGCCCAGCAATTCCGTTGTTACCTGTTCAAACTTGCTTGCGTCCTTCAGCTCGATGGTAACCATCGGCTTATTCAGACTGTCATGTCCGATGCCTGCGCCGTTTTCCACAAAATCCCGTCCGTCAAGCTTTACCGTACCGTCTGGGGCGCGGAAGGTCAAATTGATCGGTTTGGCCAAAAGATCGCGCACTTCTTCTTCATTGGTAACGCCTGCCAGTCGCACGCGAATGCGGTTGGTACCCTCCGTTGTAATTTCCGGCTCCTCGATGCCGCTTGCGTCGATCCGCTTAAGCAAACTGTTAGCCGTCTGTTTAAGCGATTCTTGCGTCAAGGCCGTGGCATCGCCTTCGAAAGGTTCTGCTTCATACAGCACCTCAAAGCCGCCTTTCAAATCAAGCCCTAACTTCACATTTTTCACAAGCGCAGGGCTTGTCCAGGCTATTACGCCGAACAAAATAACCGCTACACCGAGGAAGGCAAATAGTCTCTTCCCGAACATATGTCTGTTCCCTCCTAAGTTCTCAATATTCCCATTATACAGATGCACTAAAAACGAGTCAAAAAGAAAGAACCGTCTTCGTCAGAATCCGGTTCCCTTCATCGCGTTTAGCGTCAAGGCGTTCATAAACTGCGTTGATTTCAGCGACAAAATATCGTTGACGATTCTATGCAGGGCGGGCTGGCCGGTTTTGGCGTAGCGGGCGCTTATGCAATCCCAAATGTCCTTGCCTACCACATGCTCGTATCCCAGAAGCCGGAATTCTTCCGCCTTGCTTCTGCACAGTTCCTCGATTACCGCGTTTAATTCCTCTTCCTCAGTCATGACGCACCTCCCGACATTTCATCCTCTATCTATTCGCTCTGCGCCTGCCATTCTCCTGCTGGCGGCTAGAAGGACAAAAATGGATGACATGGAAAGTCATCCGCCGCGCATAAAGTGATAGTACAAGTCTGCGACGGACCGGGACAAGGAGATGAGAAATCCGCCATGACAAAGCAATCGTTTATTAAAGGCGCTATGATCCTGCTGGCCGCCGGAATTATCAACCGGCTGCTTGGTTTTGCGCCGAGAATCGCGCTGCCAAGAATCATCGGCGCGGAAGGAGTCGGAATCTATCAGCTCTCCTATCCGTTTCTGATCGTGCTTCTGACTTTTATAACCGGAGGCATACCGCTCGCGGTGGCCAAATGGATCGCGGAAGCGGAGTCTCAGGGAGATAAACGCCGCGTTCAATCCATTTTCCGCACGGCAATGGGACTGGCTCTTACGCTGGCTGTTTTGCTGACAATCGGCATGCTGCTGTTTGCTCCGTTTATTATTCGCCATCTGATGCCGGATACCCGGGTATACTACACTTTCTTAATGATGTCGCCGCTGCTCCTAATTATTGGCGTCTCCTCTGTTTACCGGGGATATTTCCAGGGAAAACAAAATATGATTCCGAGCGCCGTGTCGCAAACCGTTGAAACGGTGGTGCGGATTATCGGGTCGATGGCGTTTGCCTGGGCGCTGCTTCCCAAAGGGCTGGAATGGGCTGCTGCCGGCGCCATGCTTGGCGTTGTGGCGGGAGAAATAGCCGCCCTTCTGGTGTTGTACTGGAAATATGTATCCGCCAAATCCCGGGAAGACCGGGACTCGGATGTTCCGGCCGGCTCCGGCGGCGAAAAGCTTGCGGGCCGCGCTTATTCTCCGTCCTTTGTGCTTCGCCGCCTTTTGAGGCTTTCCATTCCCGTAACGGGCAGCAAGCTGGTAGGATCGGTATCTTATCTGCTGGAGTCCATCTTTACGGCCAAAAGCCTAGCTATCGCGGGTATCGCAACGGGACTCGCCACCGCGCAATACGGAGCGCTTCAAGGAATGATTATTCCGCTGGTGCTTCTTCCCACTGCATTGACGTATTCTTTAGCCGTATCGCTTGTTCCTTCTCTGTCAGAGGCGGCGGCTCGAGGCGATCACGCTCTTATTCATAAACGGCTTCATCAGTCCATGCGGATTGCCCTTGTCTCCGGCGCGCCCTTTGTTGTTGTTATGGCGATTTTTGCGGAGCCGCTTTGCGAAATCATTTATGATCATGGCGAATACGCCCCAATGCTGCGGCTGCTCGCTCCCGTTGCGATATTCATCTATCTCCAGGCGCCGCTTCAGGCTGCGCTTCAGGCTCTGGACAAGCCGGGCGCAGCCTTGCTGAATACTTTTATCGGAGCCGTCGTTAAGCTGGTGCTCATTATTCAGTTAGCTTCAAAGCCGGAGCTTGGCATTAATGGGGCGCTTATCGCAATTAGTATTAACATTGTGCTCGTTACCTTGCTGCATGCCTACAGCGTGATGCGTTATATCGGCTTCAGGATGAGCTTTCCAGACTTCTTCAAAGTCGGAGCCGCCATGGTCATCATGGCAGCCGCCTCCCGCTGGCTCATGGGCGCAATGTCCCTTTCCGCAGAATGGATATCGCTAATCGCCGCCTCTTTAGCCGGGGTTGTTCTGTACCTGCTGCTTATGGTGCTTGTTGGCCTCATCGACAGGCATGATCTAACCCGGATTCCGTGGCTGGGGTCATTGTTTAGGCGTAAGACGTGATTGCAAACACCGCTTGCGGGCGTCTTTTATCATCTTTTTGCACAACGGAGTTTGCCTTCAAAGGCTGTGATAGATGCCCTTGAACGAGTTTCCAGACACGCCTTAGCCTCTTTTTTTACGGTGAATGTCGACAAAAAGCTTTCCTCTGTGATCAATTGTACACAGGAATACTTCCTTGAAATCATGAGCGCCTTGTTCCTGAACTGCATTTTTTAGCCAAAAGCGCGTTTTTTGTATCTTTTGCAAATTTTCGTCCTGCACCTTGCCATCCATAATGAGGGGAATGGGCAATATCTCATAGCGAAAACCGGGCGGAATGAGCTTGCTGCCGGATGTCCCTTCCTTACCTTCATCACCGTTTGCCTGGTCATTGCCGTCATCGCTCATATCGGAATCGGAGCCTTCATCCTGCGCCTTCGGTATGACGGAAAGCTTCCCGCTGGTTTCCAGAATGGCGAATTCGACATCGGCAATGGACGTGATTTTATTCTCCCTGAGCTGCAGCAGCAAGTCGTCCAGATTGTAGCGCTGCTTGCGCATAACATCGCGGTTGATCTTTCCCTTCTCCACAATAACGCTGGGCGTCCCGTCAAACAGCAGTCTTACTTTCCGGTTGTTCATGGACAACAAGGCCGTGCCAACCTGTATGACAAGCAAAACAAGCATAGGAACGATCCCGTCCCACATCGACCGATCTATATCTTCAATGACAATAACCGCGATTTCGGCAACCATGACCGAAATGATGAGGTCAAGCACGGACAGCTTGCCAATTTCCCTTTTGCCCATCATCCGCATGATCAGAAATACGACAAAATAGATGGCGACCGTCCGAATCAGCAGATTCCATGTCTCCAAAGCTCAGCGCCTCCTCCATCATCGCAGGTTGGCCCATCTGCATTGCCGGCTCAACCATGTAAGGCTATTCTCACCCCCCATTGCTTCCCTCATGCAGGACCAATAGCGCGAATTTCTGCCAGGACGTGTACTATTTGGACCTGCTATGCCATAAGTTGTACTACTAAGAGGTCGTTCAAAAAGTCCGCTTTCCTTTGCGGAATATGCCTAGCGGCATAACCGGCGTCGAATATGGAATTCAGCCGAAATTTCCGGTCCTCACGTAGCTGCCACTACGCTCCGGTCCTCAATTTCTAGCTTCATTCCATCTTCTTGGCACTGAAAACCGAACTTTTTGAACCTCATTTGATGAGGTCGTTCAAAAATGCTGTTTCAAGAATAGGAGGATGAACATGAGTTCCGTTAAATCCAATCCAAAGGCCCCCGTTATCGGTTATCCGCTGCTTGCGGGAATCGTATTTGCGTTGATCTGGCTTGCCGCCGGGGCTTTGACGCTTTCGCTGCTGCTGCATTTTACCTCAATGAGGGAAACCGAGCTTGGCTCCTATGCGCTTATTGTTCACGGCTTGTGTTCGCTTGCGGGCGGATTTGCTTCAGGAAAACGCTCGGAGAAAAAGGGCTGGTATAACGGGGGCATGCTGGGGCTGTTGTACGGTATTGTTGTCATCATCGTCAGTTTTCTTGCTGCAAACGGCGGATTTTCGTGGGATAGCCTGATTATGCTGGGAACGGCGCTGCTCACGGGGGCGCTCGGCGGAATGGTAGGGGTTAACCTTCGCCGTTGAAGGGCAGAACAAACAGAACAACTTTCTCAGTCAAAGTCTGCAAGTGGAGAAAAAACAGAAGCCTTCTTCGTTAATCGGCTTGCATACGCCTTAAAAGCGCATGTGCCGTTGCAGAGGAAGGCTTCCGTATGTATTTCTTGCGTTATTACTCAGTTGCCGCAGTTGGCGCGGAGCTTACAATCGTGTTGACTGCGCTGCGCTCAAACGTCATCTTGGTTGTGTCGTTTACGCGAATAACGACGGTATCGTCGGTCAGTTCAACGACAGTGCCATGCAGACCGCCAATTGTCGTAATTTTATCGCCTTTTTTGATTTGATTAAGCATGGAAGTACGCTGTTTTTGCTTCTTCTGCTGTGGACGAATTAGGAAGAAATAGAATACGGCGAACATAAGAAGAAACGGCCATATCATATTGAAGATGCCCACCGGCTCTCCTGCCCCAGCTGCTGTAAAGATTGTCATATCTTTCACCCCTTTCAAAAGCCTCTATCATTATTATGCAGTCCGTACGACTCGAAAAAGGAATCACGGAAATCAAGCAGCCGGTCTTCCATAATCGCTTGTCGCACATCCCGCATAAGTTGAAGCAAAAAGTGCAAATTATGATACGTAGTCAGTCTGATGCCGAACGTTTCATCCGCTTTCAGCAGATGGCGGATATAGGCTCTGGAGTAATTGGTGCATGTGTAGCATGTGCAATTGGGATCCAGCGGCCCAAAGTCTTCCGCAAACTTCGCGTTGCGAATAACAAGCCGGCCTTGGCTCGTCATGGTTGTCCCATTCCGCGCAATCCTTGTTGGCAGAACACAGTCAAACATGTCGACGCCGCGAATTGCGCCTTCAACCAGCGCATCCGGCGAACCAACGCCCATCAGGTAACGCGGTTTGGTTGTCGGAAGCTCCGGCAGCGTATAATCCAGCACCTCGTACATAAGATGCTTGGGCTCTCCTACGCTCAGTCCACCAATAGCATACCCCGGGAAATCCATGGAAGTCAAATCCTTTGCGCTCTGAATGCGCAGGTCGCGATGCATGCCCCCTTGAACAATTGCAAAAAGCGCTTGATCATGGGGTCTGCCGTGTGCTTTAAGGCAGCGTTCAGCCCATCGGCTGGTGCGTTCCGTCGATTGTTTGACGTATTGATACTCCGCAGGATAAGGCGGACATTCGTCAAAGGCCATCATAATATCGGAGCCCAGAGCGTTCTGAATTTCCATTGCCACCTCCGGCGAAAGAAAGAGCTTGTCGCCATTGAGATGGGAGCGGAAATGGACGCCTTCTTCTGTAATTTTGCGCATTTCGCTCAGGCTGAACACCTGAAAGCCGCCGCTGTCCGTCAGAATCGGTCGATCCCAGTTCATAAAGGAATGCAGGCCGCCTGCTTTTTTGACAATTTCGTGACCGGGACGAAGGAACAGATGATACGTATTGCTCAAAATAATATGGGCATCCATCGCCTTAAGCTCTTCCGGGCTCATTGTTTTAACCGTTGCCTGAGTGCCCACCGGCATAAAGGCGGGCGTCTCGATAACGCCATGAGGCGTATGCACGCGTCCCAGGCGCGCTCCCGACTGCTTGCATTGCTTGATCAGTTCATATTTAACTGCCACTTTTCACGCTTCCTATTCCTGAATTTTTTATAGGTGCTTACGGTCATCCATGACCATTAGAGCGATATTTCGATGAAATGACCATTTTTAAAGGTCATGTATGACCGTAACAGCTTAAGATCAATCCCAAAACGCGATTTTTAACCGTCTAAAGGTCAGTCGTGACCGTTAGCCAATGCGAATGTGGCCATTTAGGGCTCTAATGGTCAACAATGGCCGTTAATAAATAAACATCGCGTCGCCGAAGCTGAAGAAACGGTATTGCCTTTGGATCGCTTCGTTATAGGCCTTCATGACGGCATCCCGACCAGCCAAGGCGCTGACCAGCATAACCAGCGTCGACTTCGGCAAATGAAAATTGGTTACCAGCGCGTTTACCAGCTTAAAGGTATAACCCGGATATATAAAGATAGAAGTCCAGCCGCTGCAGGCCGCAAGAGGCGTGTCCGGAAATTTGGAGGCAACTGTCTCCAACGTACGAGCAGAAGTGGTCCCTACAGCAACGATCCTCCGTCCTTCCCGTCTTGCCGACTCAAGAATAGCGGCGTTTTCTTCGTCCAGCTCATAATATTCCGCATGCATCTCATGCTCCTCCACCGTTTCGGCGGACATCGGACGGAATGTTCCCAATCCCACATGTAGCGTCACGTAAGCCAATTGAATCCCGCGGTTTTGCAGCCCCTCCAGAAATTGCTCCGTAAAATGAAGTCCGGCTGTTGGCGCCGCCGCCGAGCCTTCATGGCGAGAATAAACCGTCTGATAACGCTCCCGCTCCGCCAACGTTTCTTTAATATAGGGAGGCAGGGGCATTTCGCCCAATCTGTCCAGAAGCTCCTGGAAAATGCCCTCGTACCGGAATTCAATTTCCCGGCTGCCCATATCGCCTTCCGCCACGATTTCGGCTTTCATCAGCGGTTTGCCGCTTCCGTCATCTCCAAAATGAATAACCGTTCCCGTTTTCAGCCGCTTCGCCGGTTTGGCCAGCGCTTCCCATCGGTCGCCTTGGAGCCTTTTAAGGAGCAGAAGCTCCACTTTTGCGCCGGTATCGCCCTTTACGCCTAACAAACGAGCCGGAATTACTCTCGTATTGTTCAGCACCAGCACGTCACCCGCATGCAGCTGCTCCGCCAAATCCAGAAAACCGCCATGCGCGATTTCCCCCGTTGTCCGATTTAGAGACAACAAGCGGGAGGAAGTACGGTCGGCAAGAGGCGTCTGAGCAATCAGCTCCTCCGGCAATTCAAAATCAAACCAATCCACATTCATCGTAGAGTATCATTCCTTATTCCTTAGCAATCGTTATGCCTTTATAGTAGTATTGCAAAATATATTGATAGTCATACCCTTGCTGAGCGAGGCCGTAAGCCCCGAACTGCGACATGCCTACGCCGTGGCCGAAGCCCTGTCCGGAAAAAGCAAAACCGGGAGCCGTTGTTGCGGCGCGGACATTGCCTTTGCCGTCACCGGCATAAACATATTCTCCGTTATAGGCCGTTGCCCTGCCATCGCTTCCCATTACATAAAGCGGCGCGCCGCCTGTGCGCGTTGAGGTTTGTCCCCCCGCTCCCAAAACAGTCATTTTGCCGGTTTCCTCCACTTCGAACTTGGTGCTAGGCAGAGAACCGCCCACTCCAAGCACGGAACGAAGTCCGTCCGGCGAGCTCACGGCAACGGGTTTGCCGTTTACGGTAATTTCCGTCGCTCTTCCTGAAGGACCGCGCTTGCTCACGATAATAGACGTGACGGGCGAATTAACCTTGTCGCTGACCCGTGCATTGATGGCCGTGGCCATTTCTTCTCCGGTAAAGGGGCCTCGCTCCCAATTCATCGGATTGGATTCAATAACCACATCAACCTCCACCACATTTTGGCCTTTTCCAATCTGGGCAACGACGGGAACAGCTTCCTGAATGATGGGATGCCTCCGCACATTAATTCCGTCGGATGTTGTCTCCAGGATGCGGGCTCCAGCCTCGTTTTTCCGCCCCGTATCCTTCACCAGGTCCCCGCGAATATATCCGATTGCGCCATTCTCCAGCACAACACGATGCCAATTGAGCAAGGCAGCTTCGGATAGTTGATCGGGACTGCTCGCCGGCTGCAAATAAGGCACTGAATTGTTCCAGGCTTCGGTTGCGTCCGCCGTCATTCCTCCGCCGCTGGAGGAATAGATGGCTTCGATCACTTTGCCGTTGTACAGAGCGACTTCGCCTGTTGTAGCGTCCACCGCAGCCGTTGAGGACGGCTGCTCTACGGACGTTCCGTAATAAGCTTGGCTTAATGTAGTGTCTACTACATGCGCAATCTGAAAGCCCAAACCTTTGTTCAGCGCGTAGGAACGCGCTGCCACCGCCTGCGCCTTCAGCGCTTCGGCTGGCCAGGACGGGTACATCTCGACTGCAACAACGGAATACAGATATTGCTCGAAGGGCAGTTCGTTAACGACGGCTAACTTGCCGTTTACGGCGCTTAGCTCAAAGGCGCCGCGATACGTGCGGGCGCTTCGCTCCGCAAGCTTGATCGGCTGCGATCCGGCCGGCGCAATCCATACCTTCATATCTCCGGAAGGGAACAGATACAGCTCATGAACGCCAGCCGCCGTTTGGCTTGCGGAATGGTCGCTACGGAGCAGCAAATGCGATGAATTCGCCGCAACTGCCTTTAAGGCCGCGCCGCCCGGCGCTTTTGCCGCTGCCGTTTGTATCGTTTTCAACGCATCAGCGGACACCGCCGCGCCTACCATGACGGAATATGATGCTCCGCCATTGCTTTCCCGCACCGCTACCCAGGCATCCAGCCCGGCAGAACCAAAGCCGGCTGCTGCGGATTGCGCGGCGGCCTTATTGGCGAAAGCCGGCGTTTCGAGATGAAATGGGCCTGACAGTTCTCCCTTATAACCACCCGTCAGCGGAGCCAGTCTGGCGTCCGCGCTCCAGCGAGCCAACCCCGCCTGGGCCTCGGCAGCCGTTTTGTACGCGCCCTCCAGCACCTGGTATTGGGTTGCTCCCCCTTTGGACAGGGAGGTCAGATAAGCCGTTCGGCTTGCCGACATCAAATACTTGTAGAGGGACAACGCGTTTGAAAAATTATTGGTTTCCAAGACTTTGACCTTGAAGTCATCCAGCGCCAGGCTGGCGTTAGCGGATGCCGACACCGTCAGCCAAGGGACGGAAGCGCCTTTTTCGGCTGCTGCTCCAATTGTCATGCCGCCAGCAGAAGAAAAAGTCGCCTCCGGCGTTGTGGAATCGTATTTTCCCGGCAGCTGCAAAAACATCGCTACACGGATATTATCATAAGTCGGAACCGCCGCCCTTGCGGGAGCCGCTGCCATAACGGTCGTAAAAAGCAGCAGGATGGCGCTTGCCAGAAGCAGTCTTTTTACCGTATAAGTTCGGGTCACTATTGTACTCCTTTCGTATGCCGAATTCTGTTTTACCCCCGTCCGGGTATGGGATAACCCAAATGGCGATAGGCATTATCCGTCGGGATGCGTCCTCTCGGCGTCCGTTGAAGAAAGCCGATTTGCATCAGATACGGCTCGTAGACATCCTCGATCGTCTGGCTCTCCTCGCCGATGGAAGCCGCGATTGTATCCAGTCCGACAGGACGCCCCGCAAAGGTGGTCATCATCGCTTGCAGCATTTTGACGTCGATGTGGTCCAGTCCCATTGGATCAACCTGCAGCAGCTCCAGCGCTGAACGCGCAATGGAATGGGTGATAATGCCATCCCCTCGAACCTGGGCAAAATCGCGAACCCGTTTAAGCAGTCTGTTGGCGATTCGCGGCGTGCCTCTGGAACGCATGGCAATCTCCACGGACGCTTCGCCCGCAATTTCAACATTAAAAATTTCCGCTGCTCTGCTTACAATAAAAGCTAATTCGTCAATGTTGTAAAACTCCAGCCGGCTTACAACCCCGAAACGGTCCCGAAGCGGAGCCGACAGCAAGCCTGCTCTCGTCGTTGCCCCGATCAAGGTGAACGGAGGCAAATCCAGGCGGACCGAACGGGCGCTAGGACCTTTGCCGATCATAATATCCAGCGCAAAGTCCTCCATGGCGGGATAAAGGACCTCCTCCACGGAGCGGTGGAGACGATGAATTTCATCGATAAACAAGACGTCGCCTTGCTGCAAATTGGTCAGAAGCGCCGCCAAATCGCCAGGTCTCTCGATCGCCGGCCCCGAGGTCGTACGAAGATTAACGCCTAGCTCATTAGCAATGATATTGGACAATGTTGTTTTGCCCAGACCCGGCGGCCCGTACAGCAATACGTGATCCAGCGCTTCTTTGCGCTGCTTGGCCGCTTCGATATAGATTTTGAGATTTTCCTTTGCTTTGCTCTGGCCGATATATTCCGCCAGGTAGCGCGGCCGGAGACTAAGCTCCACCGCTTGTTCTTCCATCATCAGGTTGGCGGAAATGATTCGCTCATCCATTAAAGGCCACCCTCCCTTCCGTCATTACCCTTTAAACAATTGCTGCAGTGCGCGCTTCATCAGACTGTCTACCGTTTCATCAGGCGTGGCGCTTTCCTTAAGGCCGCTCCATGCTTTATCAAGCTCCGCTGCAGTATAGCCAAGCGAGGCAAGCGCCTCGCGCGCTTCCTCCCATGCCGTGCCCGCTCCTTCTCCGCCTGCTTCTCCCGCTCCGGCAGCATCGGTCAGCGATGCGGCGGTTAAGCCGAACGCATCCGCGGCAAGCCCCAGCTTATCCTTCAAATCAAGCACCATACGCTGCGCCGTTTTTTTGCCGATGCCGGGCAGCTTGGTCAAAAACGCCAGGTTTTCCGTCTGGATAGCAGCCGCAATCGCCTCCGGCTTGCCTGCTGACAATATCCCGAGCGCTACGCGTGGACCAATTCCCGATACATCCAGCAGCTTGCGGAACAACGTCTGCTGCTCCCTCGACTCAAATCCGAAAAGCAGGATGGCATCCTCTCTCACATGGTGGTGAATGTAGATAGTGACCGGTCCCTCCTTGCCCGCGAAGGCGTAGGGGCTGGGCATAAACACCCGATAGCCGACATCCCGAACGTTCAACACCAAATATTCTCCTTCGATATGTACAACCGGCCCGGTAAGAAAATCGATCATATGCGGGTCACCTCATTGATTTTATTGGTCAAACCGGCGGAATGGGCATGACAAATCGCCACCGCAAGCGCATCAGCAACGTCGTCCGGCTTCGGGATCGCCGACAGCTTGAGAAACATTTTGACCATTTCCTGCACCTGCCGCTTCTCCGCCTTGCCGTACCCCACAACAGCTTGCTTGACCTGCAGCGGAGTATATTCCGCCACGTGAAGCCCCCGTTGGGCCGCCGCCAAAATAATGACGCCTCTGGCTTGTCCCACGGCAAACGCGGTCGTTACGTTACGGTTGAAAAATAGTTTCTCAACCGCCACGGAATCCGGTTTGTAGCGGTCCATAAGCGCGCAGGCGGATTCGTATATCTGCTGAAGCCGCTGCTCCGGCGGCGTCTTCGCCTCGGTTTGAATAGCGCCGTATTGAACCGGCGTTAATTTGTGTCCTGCCTTGTCAATAAATCCAAAACCCGCAATCGCAATACCGGGATCGATACCCAAAACGCGCACAATTCCAACTCCCGTCTTGGCTTCGGGCTTGTCCGGCGGCTTTTTGCCAACAATGCCGCCTCCCCGGAAGCCTTCGGCTTTAATGCCTATCCTCCATTATAGCAAAAATTGCCCCAAATGAGAACGAACGTTTGTCCTGATTTATGGCGCAGCAAAAAACCGCCCGGCCGGGACTGCTCTCCAGTGCCGCCTTGCGGCCAACAATCAGGGAGCAATTCAGCGCGGGCGGCCACATTGAGGCGGCGTATCGGCACTTGATGCAGCGGTATTTTCAACTGACTCAATTTCAAATAGGCACGGAAAAATAACGCAGCTGGGGGCGAAAAGGCGGTGATTGATGCCCTTGAGCGAGTTTCCAGACACGCCCTAGTAGGATTGGCGCCTCTCATCGTTGTCGCCTTCATCAATAGCGTAGTCGCTAAATGTGGACAATACGCTATTGTACTCTTCTATATCGCACACCCGAATGCCTCGCGACAGTTGTTCAAACTGCCCGGCGGGCAAGCTGCTCTCCAGGTATTGAATATCCAGCTGGAAAAAGGTTCGCATCACTTTGTCGTCCTTTGGCTCGCCGTCATAAAGCGAAAAATGCCCATTCCGGTCGATGCCGAAATAAGCGTGGCTTTTGCAATGCGGCGATAGATCATTGACGCGCTTTTCCAACCTGACCCTGGCGCCATCCGGCTCCATGCTGGCGGTCCAACCCGGATGAAGGGACAGCAGCGATACAACCTCATCGGGATGAAGCGAACCTAGCGATTCCGTCTCTTCGCCGCAAACGTAAATGACATGAAGCACAACCTCGGCTTGATCGCCCTTCTGCTTCAACTCATGGAGCTTGCCGCTGACGGAATAAGGAGGATGCTCCGCTGGCGCAGTTGCGGTGACGCCGCCTTCGGCTAATGCAGCGCCGGTATTGTCCGCTGGAACGGATGCGGAGATACCGTTCGCCGATATAGCGTGTGCACTCCCCTCAGGCGCAGCAAAAACGACGCCGCCCGCAAGCGGCAGCGCCGTCAGCCACGCGGCAGACGCCGCAGCAATTATCCACATGTTCGCCGGTGAAACCCTGGCGGCCAATCCGCCAAGACTCCATAGCGGTCTTCGGCCTCGCCTAAGTCTTTTTTTCAATTGCCTCCATGGATGGAAGGTCATCATGGGGAAAGCCCCCTCTATTGCTTTTTGACATAGTGTGCGCCTGTTTTGGAGAATTATGCAGGTCTGGATGTCACTTTGCAGATTTCTGGATTGCCGCTTCCAGTTCCTCTAGCGAAGATCCCGCTTTTTCGCCGTTAACAATAAATGAAGGCGTTCCGTAAATGCCGTTTGCCGCCGAGATTTTGAAGTCCTCTTTGACGTCGAACAGATATGTATGTTCCTGAAGGTCCTTTTTGAACAAATCCGGATCCAGTCCGGTTACGTTGTTTTTGACGAATTTTAGCAAAAAGGATTCCGTCGCCCAAATCCGTGCTTCCTTGCCCTGATTCAGCAGTAATTGTTCCTTGAATTGCCAAAACGCTTCAGGGGATTGGCGGTAAATGGCTTCGCTCGCGGACGCCGCAAGGATGGAGTCGGGGCCCAGGAACGGGAAGTTTATGGTATAAAACTGAACCATTCCCGTATCGATATACTTTTCTTTGATGGTAGGGAATATGGCGTTTTCCCAATCCGCGCAGGAAGGACATTTGTAATCGATAAATTCAATCATTTTGACAGGCGCGTCCGGACTGCCCAGATAAGGCTGTTTCTCCAGCATGAATTGTCCTACCTCGACCTCGACCTTGCCTTTGGCGTCCATTAAAGCCGGAAGCTTCTCAAGCTCAGAGGCCGGGCTGTTTTTGTCCAGGATTGCAATAAGAATAAAGCAGATAATAACGGTTCCGATAACCGCAACCAACGGGAGCCACTTTTTCATTGGTACAGTTTCTCCTTTTCATCCAATTTCGGTCATTATCCCATAAGATTACAGTCAATAAAGGGAAAAATGATATGATGAAGGTCACTTTTTCCAAAAAAAGTGTTTGGATTGGCACTTGGGCTTGATTTCACGAACCAAACCTTTACAATTTTATTTATCATACAAGAAGGAAGGCCCTGTTCATGTTTCTGGAGTGGAATGCTAATCAATATGAAATTGCCGCGCAGGGGATCGTTATCAGGCTGCTCGCCAAGGAATATGCGCTCCTGACGTTTCTATACCGGAACCGGGGACAGTCATTCAGCCGGGAGCAATTGCTGGACAAGGTGTGGCCGCTGGAGTATCCTACGGAGCGCACCGTGGACGACCATATATACAGGCTGCGCAAAAAGCTGATTCCCTTGCGGGAACTGAAGCTCGAGACAGTGCGCGGCATCGGTTACAAGCTAAGCGTCGACGAAAGCGGCGGCGGTTTCCATACGCCACCCAGCGCAACCGACAAGCAGTTGCAGGATACGATGCAAGGCGTATTTGCCCGTTATCATCGCTATGGCCAAGGGAAATCGATGCTGGCGCTGGCAAGGCAGCAGGATGTGCTGGGCTATGAGCTAAACGGCTTTTATCATCTATATATTTATTTTTTGCAAGGCGACCTGGAACGTCTCTTGGATGAAACCACGGCCCCTCTACCGGACCGCCTGTATTGGCTGCTGCTTCTTTACGCGATGGCGGGATTCTCCGCAGATAAGGTTTCTATATGTGAAGAAGTGCTGGACAAAAAACTGCTGAATCCGCCTCAGCACCGCGAGTTGAGATTGCTTAATATATTAAATGTCTATACGTATTCGGGCCAAACGGATAAAACCTTTGCCCGCCTCAAAGAAACCCGCAAGGCGCTGGAAGAGCCGGAAATGGATAATTTCAAGCTGGCTGTATATACATCCGAGCTGCTTGCCTGCATGGTCATCAAGGCGAGGGAGGAAGAGTTGGACCAGCTGTCGGGGGAAATCGAACGGCTGCTTGCTGAAAAACCCTTTTATCGGGAAAAAGGCACCTATCTGGTTGTTAATGGCTTGAGACTGCTTTGCCAAGGAAAAATGGCGGCGGGAGAAGACCTTATGGACGAAGGCTTGCATGTGCTGGAGACATCGGGGTTTGTGCCGATTAAGCTGAGCGCGCTCAATATTATCGTTCATTTTCCAAGAGAAGACGTATTCTCCCCACACATGTATAAGAAGTATAGCGAGCTGCTGTCAGAGGAGCTTTCGGCCTGCGGCCTGCCTGCACTTGGCCCGCGACTTGAATCCGTTATCCGCTCCGCGCTGCATTCTGTCTGATATTCCTCTGACAAACCTTCGTTACAATGTGTTTATCGCATGATTAAACACAAACGGAGGTCGTTCACATGTCAGAAGAAGCAAGTGGCAAGGCCGGATTGCTGAAGAACCGGCTTTTTATGAAGTTGTATGGCTCGTTTACAACATCCTCGCTTGGCGATTGGTTTGATATGCTGGCTATCCAGGTATTGGTCGGGTACCGCTGGCATGCTAGTCCCATCATGCTGGCGCTTATCCCCATCGCGATGGCGCTGCCGGGCATTATATTGGGATCTGTTGCAGGCGCTGCGGTGGATCGTTGGAGCAAGCTAAGGATGATGCGGCTTTGCGATTTGTTAACCGTCGGTTTTACGATTGCCATCTTTTTTGCTCCCAACATGCTCTGGCTGCTTCCGCTGCTCATGCTGCGGGCATCCGTCGGCACCATCAAAGCGCCGGCCCAACAAACGCTAACGCGATCGGTCGTCAGCGAAGATCAACTGCTGCAAGCCACCTCGTTGAACAGCATCGCCAATCAAGGGTCAAAAATAGCAGGCCCGCTGCTTGGCGGCATGGCGCTTTTGGTGCTGGCGCCGCAATGGTGTATCTTGATCAACGCTTTTTTCCGGATTTGTTCCTTGTTGCTGTTGGTGGGAATAAAGCTGCCTTCCGACAGAACGGCCAATCGGAATGAGGACGTCGGCAGCAACGGGATTGCCGAATCGGCTGACTCTGAACAATCACCCGAAAAACCCGGACAAGAGAAACCTTCCTTTGGCGCGTTGTGGCGTGAGGGATGGGTTTATATTGCGGGAAATACGGCATTGCGGAATACAATGTTATTAGGTTTTATAGCTACTCTAGCGATTCAAACGATCGATTTTCAATTCACTAGCCTGTTCCGTTACCTGGCACCCAAGCAAGAGTCTATGCTGGGCTGGTTTGTAGCGGCGGCCGGAGCTGGCGCAGTGCTGCTTATGCTTTTTATGGTCAAATACAATAAAGGCGGCGGTTACGGGTGGAAAATGGGAGGCGGTTACCTGCTGGTTGGGTGCTCGCTTGTTGGGTTAGGCGTATTGCAGGCGGGCGCAACTCTCATGCAGGTGCTTCCGCTCGGCGTGTTGCTGGGGGTTGGAAACGGCGCGCTGATGATTACCTTTAACTATTGCTTGCAAGCAGAGAGCAGCCCGGAAATGACCGGAAGGGTCTTCGGCATTCAAAACACGATTCTGAATGCCGTCATGATCGGCGCTCCGCCTCTCGGCGGGATTTGGGCGGAGTTCGCGGGATCAAGCAGCGTCTTCCTGTGGATCGGCGTTGTTGTTGCTGTTACCGGTTTATCCGCGCTGGTTCTTGGCAGGCGGCTATGGCCCTCCAGACGGGCAGCAGTTGCTGCCAGCGACGCTTAATGCCCTTAAGCGATTTTCCAGACACGCACTAGGTTCCGTCTCTTTCGGCCACCCGTTTTCTGTCTACTTTTCCAAGCGGGGTGTAAGGCAACTCGTCAACCAACCGGATGTCTCTTGGCATCTGGTAACGCGCCGCCTTTCCCCGCAGCCAATCGGCAATCTCCGCTTCCGAAAGCACCGCACCGGGCTGGAGCTGAACGCAGGCAACCAGTCTTTGGCCAAAATCATCGTCGGTCACTCCTCTGGCGACGGCGTCCGCAATGAGAGGATGACGAAGCAGCACCCTCTCCAGTTCTACCGGATATACATTTTCGCCGCCGGACACAATCATGTCGTCCTCTCTCCCGCATAGGAAAAAGTAGCCCTCCCTATTGCGGTATCCCAAATCTCCTGTGCCAATAAAACCACGAATTCCCCGGAATGCGGCGCCGCTTTTCCGAAGCGCCAATACCCCTGGCCTATCGGGCCATAGCCCGTCCTCACCCGCAAATTCCCCTGAAGCATGACGAACGACCAGCGGAACTCCGCTAATTCTTTGGCCAATCGTCCCGGGATAACGCCGGAGATCATCCGGTGTTGCCACAGTGGCAAGTCCGGCCTCCGACGTGCCGTAAAGGTTAAACAGCACTTTCCCAAGCTCGCGCCTTGTCTGCTCCGCCAAAGTAACCGGAAGCTCAGCGCCGCCAGAGGCTATACACCGCAGGGAGCGCATAGAATCGGGGTTTTGAGCCAGCATTTTTTTGAGCATAAGCGGCACAACCGATATAAACTCGATTCGTTGCTGCTTGATTAAGTCGCAGGCATGGGACGCGTTAAAGCCGGGCGTTATGACGATTTTTTTGCCAAGCGCAACAAATAACAGCAGCATTGCGATGCCATACCCATGGTAGATGGGCGTAGCGATATAGCCCGTACCGTATTCCATCAGGCGAAGCTTGTCCAGCAAGGTCGACATCGGATTCAGATAGGAAAATAGGGAAGGCTTGTGCGGCGCGGTTTTTGCTTTGCCCGTCGTTCCACCCGTCAGCAGCATCAAGCGTCCTCCCGAAGCCCGCTTTATGACATGGCGCTTTCCCTTATGGAGATCAGGCGAAGCAAATCCGCGGCAAAGCTGATCAACACAAGGGCTTGCTTCCCCTTCCGCAAGCTTGGCATATGTAGGCAGGAGAGCTAATTTGCAATCGATATGGTCAAGCAGCTTTTCCCATAGAGGATCATGGATCAACAGATCAAAGGAGCCCTCTCTGATGGTCTGCTCCATTTGCTCCTGCCCCATCTCGGCATTCAGCAAAAAAATGTCCGCTCCCGCCCGTGACACGGCAAAAAGCGACTTGACCAGCGCCCCATGATTTTTACATAGAAATCCGACCTTGCTGCCGCGCGTAATTCCGAAGCGGCTTATCAGCTCATGCGAAAGCACTTCCGATTGCCCGAGCAATTCCCGGTAGCTCAAGGTTTCATTTTCATCCCCCAATGCGGGATGATCGCTATGGGTCTTGGCGGAAATGGACAAAAGCGCCATCAGATTGCTGCCGTATCGGGTAACGGCTGTAATAACCCTGGTCAAGCCTGGCGGCGACAAAAGGCCGGTTTGTCGCAAAACAATAAGCAATTTAACCATTCCCATTGCGTTTGGCTCCTTTACGTTTGACGGTAAACCATTTTCCCGCCACTCTTCCAAAAAGGAGAGACAAAAGCTCGCCTGGACCAAGCCACCATGGCCGCCAGACAGGCTTGCGGGTATACATGGATTTGGCGATTAGCGATGCGACATGTTCCGGCTTCATAGCCGGCATTGAATCGTAAGCTTCCGTCGGCGCAATCATTGGCGTTTTGACAAGGGGCAAATATAGCGTTGTTACTGCAATTCCCATTAGCAGCAGCTCCGGCGAAACCGATCGAAGCCAGACGTCAAATGCCGACTTGGAGGATTGGTAAGCGGCCCATAACGGAATAGGGACAAGTCGGGCATTCACCGTCGATATATTGATGATTTGGCCTCCCTTTTCCTCCAGCCCCGGAATGAAATCCAGCAAAAGGCGGACAGGCGCAAAATAATTAATTGCCATTGTCCTCGTGAAATCATGGTATCTGTCCAGCGATTCTGCGATTCCCCGCCGGATGGACAAACCCGCATTGCTGACCACGATGTCTACGCCATAAGGAAGCTCCCGTATGTGGCCAAGCACCCTCTCCATGTCGTCTTCCACCCGCAAATCTCCGGACAAAATCGTTACGGTTGCCTTGCCCCGGGCTTCGATAGTTTCCTTGATGGCCAGCAGCCTATCCGCCCTCCTTGCGATAAGAACAAGATAAATCTCGTAATCGCCAAGCAGCAGCGCCGTTTTTTCCCCGATGCCCGAGCTGGCTCCGGTAATGACAATGCATTTGCCCCGCACCGCATGATCCAGCTTTGCAGTATTCAAGGATTCGCGCCCGAACAAAAGCCTGTTCAGCATCTTGTTCAACCTATTGAAGCGCTCCATACGCCAGCTCCTTCCGATTCAGACTGCTTTAAATATAACTTCTCCAGGGCCGGGAATGACGATTGGCACAAATTTGTACCAATTAAAACGTTCCCAAAGGGGCAATAAAAGTTAAACTGGTTAAAGAAGCAATTGAAAGGAGGTCTGTTTTGTGACTTATATCATCATAATGACAGTACTGCTCATTATCGGTTTCGCATTTGTCCCTGTTGCGGGAAAAGGTTTGCTGCGTGATGACGACCATATTCAAGACCATACCATGAAGCAAATTAAAGGCGAACATACCTAGTCTGAAATGCGGAAGACGCGGGATCGGGGGGCTTTTTCATACAGAGTGGCTGCGCCCCCCGGCAAATTCCCGGCACTGCGCCGGCTTTTTCCAACCCGGCATTTGCGAAAAAAACACCAATGCAATCTTATGTAGCTTCACTCTCCGAGCGTCCGCACAATCCGTTGCATGTCACAGCTTGCCTGACGGGAGGCGCAAGACGCCTGAGCTCCAGCTCTGCCTGCAGCATAGCCACAAATTGACTCTCCAGCTTCAGCTCAATCGCCTTTTTATGGGCTTCGATCAAGTCTTCATCGGGAAGTCTCTTCATCCCCAATTTCCGCCTTTTGCCTCACTAGAGTTTTCCTCCGTGTCTTGAATCTTCAAAATCGCCACAACGGCTTTGCGATATTTCTCCGCTTTCCGCGTACCGTTAATCAGGTTGGATAACCGGTATTCCGGAATGCCGTACAGCCGGCAAAATTCCTTCTGGTCCATCTCCAGCTCCGTCAGCTTTTTTTTGATCGCCCAGCCCAAGGAGGTTATTCCCTTTTTGCGGTTCATCGCGCCTCCCCCTTAATCACTGCCTCCAGGATGTGTTATAATTTGCTAAGGCAACTGCGTTGCCATGACTTTATTATAACTTAAATAAGTAATTTTACAACCATAAAATACTTAAATTAGTATATTTCAAACACTTTGGAGGGAGCTTTGAGGATGCAGACGATTTACGAACGAATCGAGGCGCTCATTAAACAGAAAAAAATGACCAAAAAAGCGTTTTGCGAAGAATTAAAAATTTCTACGGGAAATTTCGGAGATTGGAAACGCAATATTTCCGCGCCTTCCGCCAGAAAACTTATCGAAATTGCGGGCTATTTCAATGTCAGCCTGGATTGGCTGATGACAGGCAAGGAACGCAGGGATTTCGGCAATGTTCGCGAACAGGAAGCGGATTATTTTTTTGACAAAAAAGGGCAATTGAATTGCCGTCTGGAAGATCTGCCGGAGCGCGAGCGAATTTTCATAACGGAATATCTGGCATTCAGCACTTATCGGAGACAGCAGTCCGGCGGCCTTAAACAACACGACTCGGACACGACTCAGTCTGACGCGCCTTGATAGACAGGCTTCGCGAGCGAGTGACGTCTTTACGCCATCACATGTACATCAAAGGACATCACACAGTTCAACTTGCTGCATGTGAAGTCTTTTTTTGATGTATGGCAGCCTGAGCGTCACCTTGGCTTTGTCCAGACGCTATCTAGCCAAGCATCTGCCGGAACTGGCTGGGCGATACGTTGGTCCATCGCTTGAATTGCTTGCTGAATTGCGAAACGTCACGGTAACCCAGACGCTCCGAAATGACGTCGATGGTTAATTGGCGATTCAGCAGCATCAGCTTGGCCTCCCTCAATAGAAGCGTGGATAAATATTGGCGTGGCGACATGCCGAACACCCCTTTGAATACCCGGTTGCAATAAGCCACACTGTAGCCCAGCTCTCTGGATATATCCGCAATTCCCCCATGCGCCTCGTCGACTTGTCCTGCGGACTGCCGCTCCTCTACCAATTTGGCAAGCCGGTCCGCGATCCTCGAGGCCAAACCGTTGCCTCCGGCAGAGTCCGAAAGCAAGCCCGCGGGAGGATTCTCCATAATAGCCCCAAGAGAAGCCATCAGCTCAAAAGCAAGCGCCAGCACGCTCCATTTGGATGCCCCGCTATCGTCAACGGCATCCCGTGCTTTATCCGGTCCGCTGCTGCGTGAAGCCAGTTCCATCCCCGCCTCGCTTCTTCCCGCCGCTTTCCGCATCACCGGCGATAACGACTCTGCCAGCGGGCTGCCTTCCCTGTGTCTGGTCGAGGCAATGCTGCACAATGCTTGGCGCAGCGACGGCTCGTCCACCTCGAAGTGAATACAGCAATATTGCATGGCCGTTGATCCAACGGCGCTGCAGGCATGAAACTCATCGGGCTTGAGCAGAATCAGCTCCCCTGGCTCCATGACAAAAGACTCCTTGTCGGTCACGCATAGCTGTTGCCCCTCCGTAACCATGTTTAACTCAAACAGGGGATGCTGATGGCGCTCGTACGACCATCCCGGCAGCACCCTGCGGACATGAGGAGCAAATAGCTGAAGCGATAAACGCAGATCAGGCTGTATAAATTCCGATAGAACCGGATGTTTGGAACCCGGCTTATTTTGCGACATGAACATTCCCACCTTTAATCATTTGCACACGCTTACTTTCATTATAATGGGTTACGGCCCGTCTGGGTACGCTTTGTCCAAAAAGTGGATCGCTTTGCCCATCCCTGTCCCCTGCGCTCCTTTGTAAGATGGAAGCAAAGACTGCAAAGGAGACTGAACATGGATAAATGGAATAACACAAGAAAACACCACAAAACACCGTTTTTTAACGCGCATCATTCCCCTATCGGGGCTTTTTCCAGCTTTACGGTTGGTTTTCCGGGCGCTAGCGGCGGATTCGATATCGAAAGGGCCCAGCCTCCAAAGGAAAATATCTATGTCGCGCTGGAGGAGGAAGGCGGCGGAAGATATGCCGCGTTTCCGTTTTACGAGGCGGCCGAGGACGAAAGCAAGCGTTATGAATCGGAGCAGGAGCATGACGACGGCTCAGCCCACTCCACCGGCAAACTCCGCTCGCTCCGCGAATCCGAAATATCCCGTTATTTGGGGCCGGGCAGCGATACATGGAGTGCAGGCGACCTGAGTTTTACGCTGTATTCACAGGTTTGTCCGGTTCCGGATCCTTCTTCTGCCGACGAGAAAGCGCTTCAATTAGCGCTTGTGCCGGCCGTTCTGGCTGAACTTACGGTGGATAATACGGCTGGCAAAAAAGCCCGCAAAGCCTGGTTTGGCTACGGCGGCTCCGATCCCTACAGCGTTATGAGACGTATTAATTCCACCAATGGCGATATGATCGGCGTTGGCCAAGGACGGTTTTCGGCCATCGTCTCGCAGGATCACGGCATCGTGGCGGCACAGCATTTTTCCATCGACAAGCTCATTGAAAACGAACACGAAGAAAACTACCAGTTCGGGCTCGGCAAGGTTGGAGCGCTCTTGATGGAAACGCCGCCAGGGGAAAAACGAACCTATCGGTTTGCCCTTTGCTTCTTCCGCGACGGCATCGTAACAACCGGAATCGACGCTTCTTATTGGTATACGCGTTATTTTGGCAGCATTGAAGAGGTTGGAGCTTACGCATTAAACCATTTCGACACGATAAAAGCAACGAGCCAAAGGGCAGACGAGCTGCTGGACAAAGCGGATTTGTCCGACGATCAGCGCTTTATGATGGCCCATGCCATTCGCAGCTACTATGGCTGCACGCAGTTTCTTGATTGGAGAGGCCAGCCGCTCTGGAACGTCAACGAAGGCGAATACCGGATGATCAATACCTTTGATCTGACCGTGGATCAGCTCTTCTACGAAATCCGAACCAACCCGTGGACGGTCAAAAATGAGCTGGAGCTATATGCCGAACGTTACAGCTACCGCGATGAAGTCCGTTTTCCCGGCGACGAAACGCTACATCCCGGAGGGATCAGCTTTACGCACGACATGGGCGTCGGCAACGATTTTTCCCGGCCGGGCTATTCCTGCTACGAGCAAGCCGGTCTTGACGGCTGCTTCTCATATATGACGCACGAGCAGCTAGTCAACTGGGTGTTATGCGCCGCCGTCTATGTGCATCATACCGGCGACAACGACTGGTTGGCCAAAAGACTCCCGCTGCTGGAGGAATGTTTGGTCAGCATGATCAACCGCGACCATCCCGATCCGGCAAAGCGCAACGGCATAATGGGACTGGACAGCTCTCGCTGCAAAGGCGGCGCGGAAATCACCACTTACGACAGCCTTGACCAGTCGCTCGGTCAAGCTCGCAACAACAGCTACCTGGCCGGCAAATGCTGGGCTGCCTACATCGCCCTGGAAAAACTGCTCGGTGACAACGGACGTAAGGATCTTGCGGCAACGGCAGGCCGACAAAGCGAGCTTTGCGCCGCTTCCATCGCCTCCTACATGACAGAAGGCGGCTATATCCCGGGTGTCGTTGGCGAAAACAACGATTCCCGCATTATCCCTTCCATCGAAGGGCTTGTATTCCCGCATGCGTTTGGTTGTCCGGAGGCATTGGAGCCGGGCGGCCGTTATGGCGACTACATCCAGGCATTGAGCAAGCATCTGGATACTGTACTGACGAAAGACGTTTGCTTGTTCCCGAACGGCGCGTGGAAGCTTTCCTCCACCAGCAATAACTCGTGGCTCAGCAAAATCTATCTTTGCCAGTTTGTCGCGCGCCACATTCTCGGTTTGGCCTGGGACGAAAAAGGGCGTCAAGCAGACGAGGCGCATGTTGCCTGGCTGCTTGCCCCGCAAAACGCCTTCTGGAGCTGGAGCGATCAAATTCTGTCCGGTACGGCGGTTGGCAGCAAGTATTATCCGCGCGGCGTCACCTCCATTCTGTGGCTGGACGAAAAGCAGGCGCAGTAAATTTAGACGTGAGCTTAATCGCGATCTTGATTGTCAGCAGCTTGAACGTGGTGCATTCCCGCTTTTCTTGCTTCAATGAAATATTTACACCTTGAGCGCCATATGCTAACCTGTTTGAGTAACGTTTACTCGCTAAGGTCAATATGGCGACATATTGATAAAATACGGGGTGGCACCGCGAACAATCGCCCCCGGGATTACATTCCCGGGGGTGATTTTTTTATTTTCAGGCGACCTGTCGCTTGTCCAGAAATTTTTGCACATTGATCGTTACGGAGGGATGACAATGGGATTTCATACCGCCGTTTTGTTTATTTCGGGGTTTATCACCTTTTTAATGCCCAATCTCGAAAGCGGAAAAATACATGAATCAAACAGGTCATCGAAACTATCAATAGCCGTTATCAAAAGCGATGTTGCAATGGTGGCGAGGTATTATCGTAATGGCGTCGGCCGTCGATACGCTGGAAGCGGCATTTGCGACGCTTGTATTGGGACTGTCCGAAGGACAATACGGCCTGCTCGTCAGCGTTGCAGGCGCGGGCATTTTGACGGAGCCGTCTTTAATGCATCGATCGTCAAACGTTTCCGCCTGTCGACCCTGATCAGTATTGGCGCCATCGGAAATGTCGCTGGCTATATTATTTACGCCTTTTCAGGCTCCTTTGCAGCGGCGGGAATCGGATTTTTTGTTCTGGCCTTTTTCGTATCGTTTGCCAATACGGGCTTTGCTACCTTCTACCAAAATACCATTCCCGTAGAAGCAATGGGTAGAATTGGGGGCATCAACGGGTCATCATCGGCGGCGTATTTATGATGCTGGGGCTTAGCCTTGTGCTTTCTGCACTTATTATTAAGGCTGATGGCAAGGAGAAAACTTTCGCCTCTCCCCTTTAACCTCCTGACATAACTTCGCTTGAATATTGGGTATAAAGTAAAAAAATGCAACTTTTTCAGAATTGGTTTCGTATATTTAGAAAATGTGAATACACTATGAAGTCGCTGCAAATTGCGATAACGGAGGTCAGGTTACGTTATTGGGCCTAGCCCAACAGGGGGGAGATTGTTTTGAGAAAAAGCACAAAAACCAAATTATTATCCATAGCAATTGCCGTATTTCTGTTTTCCGTAGCTTTCACAGCGTATCATTTCAATACTGGCGCGGAGAACAATGCCAAATTATCGGATGATATTTTGGTAACCGGGGAAGGCATTCAAATTCCAACGGAGCGCTTTTACGCCTACAAAACAAACGCCGAAATAGCTGCCTCGATGAACCAACAGTTGAACGCTATGCAGAGCGACGAAGATATAATCAACCGGCTCATCGCAGTGGAGCTGACAGCAAACTTTGCTAGGAATGAAGGCTTATCGGTTTCCTCATCTGAAATTGACGTGATGGTTCAGGTTCAAAAAGATTTGTTATCGGAAGCCGAAACGGGTGATCCCATCAAAGCGTTAATGGAAAAAACCATTGCCGCAACCGGTTTAACCGAGGAGGATTTCTGGCGCAGCGGCGAAACAAGAAGCCGTTATGAAACAGCTATTTTGATTAGCAAATTGAACCAAAAATTGGCTGAGGATGCGATTGAGGACGATGCTTCCTTCGATATGGAGGCCTTTCAGCAGGAGCTGCTGGAAAAGCATAAAGACAAGCTGATTATCAACTATTAGACTGTCTGTACGGTTAAGCAATCATTCTCCTTAAGTACCCCCGGTACTCTTTTGAAATAGATGGACCACTATTAAACGGCTCCTTCCCGATTGGGCAAGGAGCCGTTTATTTAACAGATGGCCATTATTTATTATTTTCCAGCAACAAGGAAGTAAACGTGTCCAGCTGCTGCTCCAACGAATAAGGATCCTCCATCAGGAATTCATCATGATAAGCGTCGCCGTACATATATACCTTGTTGTTTTGAACGGCAGGAACCAGCTTCCATATCGGGCTTTCCATCGCCGCTTTGATCGCTTCCTTTTCTCCGTTGTACACAAAAATATGGTCCCCCAGATAAGAAGGCAGCACTTCCAGCGAAACGGATTCAAAGCCTTCCTTCATATCCAGAGCGCTTTGCGTGGGCTGCAGCTGCAAGGTTTCGTAAATCGTTGGCGCGCCGTAATTGCCGCCCTTGGCGCCAAACACATAAGTGACTTTTTCGCTGAACTGGATAACGGATACCGTTTCTCCTTCTTTGATAACGCCCTTTATTTTTTCCCGGGCGGCTTCGGCTTTTTTCTCGTATTCCGCGATCCACTCTTCCGCTATATCCCTTTTGCCGAATACATCGCTGATCCTTCTGAATTTGTCGAGCGGACCGGCTGTGGATTCTCCTTCCCAGTAGGGCAAAAATACGGTTGTTCCGATTTTTTCATATTGTTCAAGCTCTTTGTCTATCGATACCAGAATCAGGTCGGGATCCAGCGCGGTCAACTTCTCCAGATCCATGGGAACGCCGCCGAGATCCGCTATGCCAGACAACGCTTCCTCCGTGATTCCCGCTTTTTCGAACCAGCCTTCGTCCAGCATCATGCTTTTGACGCCAACCGGTTTAATGCCCAGCTTCAGCAAATGTCCCATATATTGATCCGATGCGACGCGCTGCGGATTGGCCGGCACCTCAACATCGCCGCGCGGCGTAGAGATAGTTCTGGCAGCCGATTCCTCTGCTGCGGAGCTTGCTTGTGACGACTCGGCCGCCGATGCCGCAGGGGACGGGCTTGACGACGGAGCTTCCGTTACGGAGCTGCCTCCTCCCGCACCGGAACAAGCGGTCAAAATCAAGCTCCAGGCTAACATCATAACAATGGCCAAGTTCTTATTTCTCTTTTGCATATACATTTCTCTCCCCTTAAGATGATGAAAATGATTTTCAATATCATTATATAGGGAGTGTTGTTCCATCAAAAGGGCATTTTCTGATATGGGCAAGGGCAATTTCTGATCAGCCTCGTTTCTTGCTCCATTGTTGCGAAAGGCCAGAGGCGAGCTGGCAGTATGTTTCCTGAAGCTGCGGCTAAAGGAGTGGGCGTCTGGAAACCCTACCTGCTCTGCGATTTCCTGAAGCGTCATCACACTGCTCAGCAGCAGGTGCCTGGCTGTTTGAATTCTGAGCTTATTCAAATACTGGATGGGGCTAAGACCCAGCTGGGTTTTGAACAGGCGGGAAAGATGGCCTTCGCTGCAATCCAGCAAGGAGGAAATGACGGTTAGCGACACCGGCTCGCGATAATGCTCATGTATGTAGCGAACCGCTTGACTAACCCTGTCCGGCGGCTCCGGCTCTACCTCCTGCAGCCGAAGCTGCCACAGCAGCTCGTGAATAAACTGCTGAAAGGTGGCTTTGGCCTGAAGCGAACCAAGCTCTGATGCGCTGTTCCATTGGGTATGCATGTCTTTAAGCCGTTCATAGAGCTTAACAGGATACCGCGGTCCAAATTCATAATGGGATTGAAACGGATTGTCAGCCTCCGCCAGTTCGGCGATTGCCGGTGGACAAGGCGGAGACAATACGGCTTTGTACAGCACCATGTACAGTTGAAGCTCCTCCATGGCATGTACCCTCAGCTTTGCCCCTTTTCCTCCGTGAAACAGCCGGTAATCGCCTGCCAAATAACGCTTCTCGTCCATGCTGAGCGTTGCCTGACCTTTAATCGTATACAGAAAGACGCTGCACGGAAACCGGTAATCCGGCAATCTTTCCCCGCGCTGCATCGTAATCATCCTGACATCCATTATTTTAATGAATGCATGGTTCCATACTTTAATTTGATTGTTTAGTCTCATTCCAACCCCCGGCTTCCTGAAGCAGCTCTCCCAGCAAGTCCAGCTGTCCTTCGATTGAAATTGGATCAAAATAGGAAATCTGTTCGTGGCTCAGCTCAAACACCCGTTTGCAAGCAACGGCAGTAAGGCTTCTCCAGATCTCTTTTCCCATAACCTGACGGATGCCTTCGCCTTCGTTAACGACAAAAATATAAGACGGAAGAAGAAAACAACCTCCCTTACGGAGACGATAATATTTTCCGTCCAATTGGCCGGTGCCGCTTCCGCTCATGACGGCAATCAGCGTATGGCGGGCCGGAAATTGCTGAATCTCTCCACTGCCAGGCTCGCAAGTGACCAATTGGATGTCCTTTAGGCTATAGAGCCAATGTTCAATCGGCAGTTTCAACATCTCGGCCAATGGGATGTTCCCCTTCCAATTTTTGCGGACACCCTTTTTCTCATGAACCCAACTTGCATTCTGCAACCCCCACATGATAACAATTCTCATTTGTAACTAAGTATACAGAATGAAAGGAGGGGCTAGCAATGGATATTCCGGATCAATTGTTGCGATTTTTGGCATGAATCCGTTATTTTGTCCAAGTTAAAATCAATAACCTTAATTGTTACTACATATTCATATAGAAAACCTCTGCCGCAGCTGCAAAAATGCAGCCAAAACAGAGGTTCCTTTGATCTTCAAACATGCTATGAAACTTTTTTCGTTCAGTGCAGGGCACTAGTGACCTAGCTTCTCTATCTCCATGCAGGCCAGCACAAAGGCGCCGACGCCGTGCAGGTCGTTGCTGCTTGTTGGACGGGTGACATAGTTTTCATAGTCTCCGGCGGAGGTGCCTATACAGATATCCGGCAGCTCGACACGCCCTCTCCCATCAACGACCAAGACGTCAACCAAGCCCTGATAGCCGCGCCTTGCAGCCGCAAGCTCTTCCTCTCCCGCCAGCCCCAAACGGCAAGCTTTCGCCAAGGTATAAACAAACAACGCAGTACAGGAGGTTTCAAGCCAGTTATCATGCAAGTGCCCCTTATCCACCACCTGATACCATAATCCGGTCGCTTCATCCTGGTATCGGACAAGCGCTTTGGCAAGAGAAGCCAGCTCCGCTTCCAGCTCGGCCTTTCCTTCTGAGCCATCCTCCAGCTCGTCGAGAAACTGGGCAATCGCCAGCCCGTACCAGCCGATCGAGCGTCCCCAAAATTCCGGCGACCGGCCTGTTTTTTTATTAGCCCAAGGCATGCGGCGGCTTTCGTCCCATGCGTGGTACAACAATCCCGTTTCGCTATCCTTCATCGCATGCCGCATGAGCGCTTCTTGATGCAGCGCAGTCGCTCGCAAGCCGTCGTCACCGTACGCATTTGCGTATTTTAGCGCAAACACCCCGCCCATGTACAAGCCGTCCAGCCACATATTGTAAGCATATTTGTCCTTATGCCAGTAACCGCCTTCGGAGGTTCGATTCAGCGTATGGAACAGAGACCGCAGCTTGTCCAAAGCGATCCTGTATTTCCGCTCGCCGTAACGCTCGTCAAGCCGGAACAGCAGCAGCCCCGGTTGGATCGCATCCAGCTCGTCGCGAGCAAATGCAAAGTTCCCATTTTCATCAATTAGCTTATCGACATATCTTTTGATATAAACATCGTACCGCTCATCGCGATTAACGAGCCATAACTGCTCCATCCCGCACAGGAAGACGCCCTGATGATAATGCCAACGGCCAGCAGGCGGCAATTCCTCGGGCAAATAACTCGCCATCAGCGAATTGCAAGCAGCGGCTGCCCACTCCATCGGTGTATAATTAGCCTTCTCCGTCATCTCCTACACTTCCTTTCTGTCTCATCAGCCCTTAATGGAGCCGATCAAAGCCCCTTTGGCAAAATGCTTCTGCAGAAACGGGTAAACAAGCAAAATCGGCATTGTAGCAACAACGATAACCGCCATTTTAATCGTCTGGTCCGGAGGCGGAACCGCCGTGTCGAGATCGGAGCTGTAATCCAATCCGCTCGCCAGGACAACAATTTGCCTCAGCAGCACCTGAATCGGCCATTTCGCGTTATCGTTCAAATAAAGGATCGCGCTTAAATAGGTGTTCCAATACGTCACCGCATAAAACAACGATATGGTCGCAATCGCAGGCATGGATAATGGAAGTACGATACGGAACAAGATGCCGAAGTCGTTGCACCCGTCAATTTTAGCAGATTCCTCCAGCCCTTCGGGAATATTTTGAAAGAAATTTTTGAGAATGATGAGATTAAAGGCGCTAATCGCCGATGGAATAATCAAGGCCGCATAGGAATCGATCAGCCCAAGCTCCTTTACGACCAGAAACGTCGGAATCAAACCGCCGCTGAACAGCATGGTGAACACAACCAGAAACATAATGACCCGGCGTCCATCCAAATCGCGGCGCGACAAGCCGTAAGCCATCAGACACGACATCAGCATACTGAATAAAGTACCCGCAATCGTTGTTCCTGCCGACACGCCCATAGCCCGGAATATCGTATCCGTCGAAAAAATAAACTTGTACGCGTCAAAGCTCCAAATAGTGGGAATCAATATAAACTTTTTTACCGCCATCTCGGCGCTTGTCGTAAAGGAACCCGCCACAACATGCAGAAACGGCAAAATCGTAATCAACGCAATGATGGTCAAGAGTGAAAAGTTAACAATGGAAAACAAACGACCGCCAAATGACTTATCCTCTACCATGATTTACCTCCTGAACGGCCGGGGCTTAATAAACGCCCTCTTCTCCCATTTTTTTCGCCAGCTTATTTGCCAGCATAACCAGGACCAAACCAACAAACGATTTGAAGAAACCAATCGCCGTGCTGTAACTGAACTGCCCTTGCCGGAGACCGGCGGTATACACGTACGTATCGATGATTTCCGCCACTTCGCGGTTCATCGAGTTGAGCAGCAGATACACATGCTCGAAACCAAGCTCCAGCACATCGCCAATTTTCAGAATAAGCAGGATGATAATGACGCTGCGAATCGCCGGAAGCGTAATATGCCAAACCTGGCGCAATCGTCCGGCACCGTCCATACGCGCCGCTTCATACAGCTGCGGATCAACGGAAGCGATGGCCGCCAGATAAATGATCGTACCCCATCCCGCTTCCCTCCAGATGACCTGAAGGATATAAGTGGGCCTGAACCATTCCGTGCTTAGCAGGAAATTGATTTTTTCAAAGCCGAAATAAACCAGAAGTTCATTAATGATGCCGCCGTCAGAGGTCAGCATCACAAAGCTGATGGATACGATAATGACCCACGACATAAAATGCGGCAAATAAACCAGCGTCTGAAACGTCCGTTTAAAAAAGGTAAGCCGAACCTCGTTCAACATTAATGCCAATATGATGGGAATCGGAAAATAAAACACCAGATTCATCCCGAACAGCAGCAGCGTATTGGTGAGAATGTTCAGGAAATCCGGCTCGGTGAACAATCGCTCGAAATGTTTGAACCCTACCCAGTCGCTGCCGGATATGCCTTTGAACGGGCGGTAGTCTTGCAGGGCAATGACCAAGCCGCCCATAGGGATGTATTTGAAAATAATAAAGTAAAAAATGCCGGGCAATACCATGAGGTACAAATATTTGTTGCGCCATAGCCGTTTTTTGAGTTCGCTGCTTCGGGGCCCGGGGACTTTCGCACTCCGAATGACGGTATCATCCATGCTGAATCTTCCTTTCTGCGGAAGGCTGCCCGGCCCCGTCCGTCCGGCTGGAACGGACGGAACCTGCTGCAGCGACTATATTTATCCTTGGGGTTAAAACCAATTACTTTTGGGAATGTCCGCTTGCTTGACGTGTTACTTGGTGTAGGCTGCGTTGAATTCCTCTATGATGGCGTCGCCGCCGCGCTTCTGCCAATCGCTCACCGCTTTGTCAAAGCCGGCTTTGTCGATGGAGCCGTAAATATATTTGTAGGTAGCGTCCTTGATCAGCTCCTGAAGCTCCGTACCCTTCTGGGTGAATGTTGCGGAATCAAGCGCCGAGGTTGGGTCGTGAACCGCGATTTTTTCATTTTCGATAATCAGCTGCTCGGCATGAATTCGGGATGGAAGATCATGATATCCCTCATACATTCCATTTGTTTCGGGCTCGCCGATTACGCTGTCCTTGTAGCCTTTAACCTCGCGTTCCGTAAGCTCTTGGTTGTCGGTTGCCTTCGCTTTGTTATCCTGAACAGTGTAATGCACGCCATCTTGTCCCCAATACATCATATTGGCTACCTCAGGGGTCATCATCTTATCGAAGAAGGCCAAAATGCTTTTAAGCTCGGCTTCGTCCTTCACTGCGGATTTCGGGAAAAGCGCTACATTGTTATAGCCCGGAATCGCCCATGAAGCAAAGTTTCCATCCGGACCAGCTACCATGCTGTGCACGTCGACGACCGCATCCGGCACGTTTTTGACCAGGTCCTTGACCAAGGAGTTGACGTCCTGCATGGAACCGATATAGACGCCCGCTTTTCCGCTGGTAAACAAGCTGACTTGATCCGTTTTGCTTGTTGCCGCAAAATCGACGTTCATCAGTTTGTTATCACGTACTTTTTTCATAAAATCCATTGTCTCGACATATTGCGGGAATAGGAATTCCGGCTGCAGCTTGCCGTCCAGCTCGCCCCAGTTGTTTGGCGTTCCAAACCAGGCGGATACCGTCTTGAAAGCGCCGTACACTAGATCATTGCGGTCCGAGAGACCGATCGTATCCTGCTGATTGTTGCCGTCTGGATCGCCGTTTGTGAATTTCTCCAGCATGGTGTAAAGCTCATCGACGTTGGCTGGAGCTTGCAATCCAAGATTATCGGCCCAGTCCTTCCGGTAGATCATCCCTTGACGAGCCAGCGGTCTGCCGATATACAGCGAATACAGCTTGCCGTCAACCTTGGTGTTGTTCAAAATCTCTTCCTTCAGCTTGCTCAGATTCGGGAATTCGCTAAGGAAAGGTCCGATTTCCCAGAACTGCCCTTCCCGGATTGCTTCCTTCATCTGAACAAAGGTTGCCTGGTTTTTCAGGTACGTTACCTGAGGCAAAGAGCCTGTCGCAAAGGACGTATTCAGCTTCTCTTCATAGGTGTCTGCAGGGAAAAATTGATACGTCAGTTTGGTGTTCGTAAGCTTTTCCACTTCGTTTTTGATCGTGTCAGGCGGCGTTTCCGCGATATTAAGCGGAAGCATGATCGTAATTTCTGTCGGTTTCTCCGGTTGATTCTCTCCTTGTTCGGCAGATGCTGACGGGGATGCCGTGTTTGTTCCTTCATTGCCCGTGCCGTTGTTGCCTTTGCCTGAATTCCCGCTTGAGCAAGCCGTCAGCACAAGAGTAAACGCAAGTACAATGCTGACCATCATGTAAAAGGATTTTGTCTTCATAAACCGTGACCCCTCCATTTAAACGTTGTGGTTGCTGCTCCATCAGGCTACCATCGGTTAATGAAGTTCCGAAACAATCATTTTGGCAAAAAAACGCTTTCTCCCCTCCTCGGGCGCAGCATCTGAGGTAATGATTATCTCAGCTTGCAGAGACACTCGCATGTTGGCAGCGGGATGGCAGTTGGATGGCGTTTGAGACGGAGAATAACGGGGGATGCAGAGTGATGACGACGGAAGGCGGAGAATAACGGGGGATGCAGAGTGATGACGACGGAAGGCGGAGAATAACGGAGGATGCAGAGTGATGACGACGGAAGGCGGGGGATGACGGCGAAAAGCAACTTCAGGTGGCTGGTGGGTAGGCAACGGGAGCACGGCGGGTAGGCGACGAGTTAAGAGACGCGGCTAACCTAGAGCGACAGCAGATTCATGCAGCAGCAGGATTCACTAGCTCACCGCCGCTCTAGGTTATCCAGACAACAACTGGCTTGCTTCTGACATTATCGGTTCCCGAGACATGACCAGAATCGTCTACCTGCCGAAACCTGCCTGGATTGGTCCAGCCCTTCAAAAACTGACCCATCCTGTCCAAATCTGTTGATAGCTTTCGGGACCAAATGTAAAGGACATAGATGTCCGTTACAACTCGAAAAACCCCCTTCTAGGCTTTTTGGCGGTCACCTGTGTCCGTTACAGACCAAAAAAGCCCATATTCGGCGTAAATACGAGGTCTAACGGAAATGGATGACCGTTACAAATTGAATTTGCTCCAAATTGGATTCTAACGGACACAAATGACCGTAACACCATACTACACAACCTGCTTTTTGTCACAACACAGCAAAAACCGACTAACCTGCTTGCACCCTATTAACCACCTGATTTTTCCGGCTCGACGCCTTGTAACTAAAACCTGCTCCCCCCTTGGACTATACCCACCACCCGCTTATTCCGGCACAATGCCTTGCAACCTTTATGCTTGCTTTGTCGTTAGTTTTGGTATTGGACAATTAGGAGGGATTTCCCATTAAAAATCGTGGATTGCTTTTGATCATTGGCATATTAACCGTTCTGCTCCTATCCGCTTGCGCCAAATCCGGGCCGGACCCAACAAAAGAGCTAGGCGAGGCTTACCGCGTAGCGCTGGAAGAGCTGATCGCAACAGATACGGCCCTTAATAGCAACATGATGTATATCTCGCTGGACCTTCCTCAAGAACTGGACCTATCGGAATCAGACAGGAAAAGCATTGCGGAACAACTTGGCAACAAGCATGAGGTAGAGGTTCTATCCCACAGCCATGAGGAATTAATTCAACAAGGCCTAGCCGAAGCCGATTCCTCCAATCTGAATGGGATTTTGCTGCGCGCGGAGAAACAAGAGCTGACAGAGGATAATTCGGACAATCCGTTACTTGTATTAGAGGCAACCAAATATCGGGGCAACCAAGGGGCTATAACCGCAAAAATAACTGTGGCATACAAGGACGGAGGCTGGACCGTTTCCAACATTATTCCGCTAAGAGAAAGCTGAGAAATGCGATATTGAACAACCACAATGAAGTAACTGGCTTTTAGCTTTTAAAGTCTGGCTTCTAGAAAAATCAAACCTCAAGCCATAAAAAAATGAATAAACTCCCCTGTACGGTCAACACTTCTCAAACCTACTACCGTAAGGGGGAGCGCTTCATTTCATTTTGTTCCACTTCACGTTTCCGTTATGGATGAGAGGGCGAGAGAACCTCTATGCTGTCATTATCCCATTAGCATCCGATTACTCTTGGCCAAAATAAGCTTCCGTATATTCCCTGCTCATGTCATCGCCGCCGCTGCGCTTCCAGCGGGCCACTTCTGCATCGAAGCCTTCGGGACTAAGCTGCCCCAAAATATATTTGTAAGTTGCATCCCGGATGATTTTGTATAACTCCGGACTTTTTTCGTCATACGTTTTGGAGTCCAGTCCAAGCGCAGGATCGTTCACAATGAATTTTTCATTATCCGCGCTAAGCCGCTCCGCCAATTCCAGCAAGTATTCCTGCTGCTCCACCTTCAGAACGTTGGGGTTGCTCAAATCCGCAATCATCAGCGCATAAAGCGCATTGACCTCGCTCACACGCAGCTGGGTCGTTTCCTCCGATAGCGAAACCAAGCCGTTTTGCTGCTTGTAATGGACGTCTTCAATGCCAAAACGAAGCAGATTGGCTACATCCTTATCCATTGTCCGGTCAAAAAACGCCAGATGCTGCAGCAGCTCCTCCTCTGTGCGAATCGCTTTTTTGGAAAACAGGTATAGCCCGTTGTAATTCGGAATCGACCAGACGCGGAAACCGTCCGGACCGGCAATCCGGTTTATCAGCGTAAACCGGGCGGCGGGATTTAGCTCCTTGGCTTCATCCTGAATGCGCTGCACGTCCGTCATGCTCCCGATATAAACACCTGCCGTTCCCCGGATGATCCGATAACGCTGAATCTCCTTGCTGGCTACGGCAAAATCCGCATTGATCAGTCCTTCGTCATATAGCCGTTTCATAAAATCCATCGTATCCCGGTACGCCTCGGTATCGAATTCGGGATAAATGCCGCTCTCCCCGATGCCCCAATTGTTTGGCGTGCCAAAATAAGAGCTCAACGTCTTAAATGCGCCGTAAATCAGATCATTTCGGTCCGTCAAGCCGACGGTGTCGTCGCGTCCGTTGCCGTCAGGATCCATCGTCGTAAATTGCCGAAGCGTTTCATACAGCTCCTCTAGCGTTGAAGGCTTGGGCAAGCCCAGATTATCCAGCCAGTCTTCGCGTATGATTATCCCCTGCCTCGAGGATGGCCGTTCCGTGTAAAGGCCGTATATTTTTCCGTCGACAGCAGCTTGGTTCAAAATTCGGTCGTCCAGATGCTTCAGATTCGGAAACCGCTCCAGATAAGGCCCGATTTCCCAAAAGGCTTCGCCGCGAATGCTATTTTTGACCATCATGTAATCGGTATGCTTAATAAACGTCACTTTTTTGAGAGAGCCGGTGGATAACGCGGTATACATTTTGTCGGTGTAGATCCCGTCCGGCACCCACGTAATATCCAGAGAAACGCCAGTAAGATTTTCCAGCTTGTCTATAACTTCGCTGCTGGGAGCATGGGGAAAATGCAACGGCGCCATGATAGAAACAACTGGAACTTGATGGGAGGATCGGGAACCCTCGCCGCTTGCTTCTGATGTACAGGCGGCAAGCATTACCGCCGACATCATAAGGGATACCAGCATAAACAATCCCCGCAAGCCTCCGTCGTACAGGTGTTTGACCATTCATAATCCCCCTTGTATATGGCGCTCAAAGCGATAATCCGATAAAATGATTATCCGGCGGCCAGATGATTGTTGATCAAAATGTATGCGTTTACTAAAATGATTATAGCGGAATGATACGGTTTTCGGAAAGGCGCGGTGATGATAATGAGGCGATTGAGTTTTTTGAGCAAGCTTACCATTTTTGGATTTTTGCTGGCGACGATTCCGGTGCTCTTTATTGGCGCTTACGCCTACTTTACCACAACTAGCGAAATCCATAAAAATGTAAGTGCAGGAAAAATGCAGTTGCTCATGCAAATCAACTCCAATGTAGAGCAGAAACTGACAACTGTCAACCATACCTTGAATCAGGTGATCCATTCCACCGTTATGAAAACCGCTTTAGGACAGCCGCTAATGCCATCTGATTTTGTAGTTTACGACAATCTGCGCAGCGAAATCCGCTACATGCAAACCTTTGAGACGAGACTTTCCGACGTCGTGCTGATAAATCAGCGGCATAACTGGCTGGTCAAAAATTCGGGTCTGTACGCTTTTGATCAATACGCCTACCGAAATGAGCTGGGCCGTCTTGCGGAGGACAAGGATGCAAGCGGCTGGATGCTAACTCCCGCCGAATGGTTTTACAGCGAAGAAGCTGCGGGAACAGCGGGCTGCGCCTATAATATCAGCCTGGTCAAAAAGCTGCCCGCCACAGGAACGGATCAATACGGCCTTGCGCTTGCCAACATTCCCGCCTGCAGTCTGCTGGAACTGATCGCGCAGGATGCGGAAGCCGGCTCCGGCATGATGATCATGGATGAGCAATACCGGATTTTGCTTCATTCCGATCAGTCGCTGATCGGCAAACCGGCCTCGGAAGCCGGCATTCATCCGTCCAGCCTGGACGGTGCGGAGGGGCAATTCACCTCCATGATCGACAAGGAGGATTATTCGATTTCATATTACCGTTCCGGATTGAACGGCTGGATTTATCTGTCAACCACATCGGTTGCCGGCATGACGAAACAAGCCGATTCTATCGGCAGCTACGCTCTTTACGTCTGCCTGATCCTGCTGCTTCTCTCCCTGCTATTTGCCTGGGCAGGTTCGCGGCGCATGTATTCCCCGATCCGAAGGCTGCTGCTTCAGTTGGGAGAGCGAGGCGGAGAACTGAACGCACCCCAAACCAACGAGTTCCAGGCCATTGCGGACCGCGTCTCTCATTTGTTTCAATCGCAAACGGCGCTGGAATCGGAGCTTCGCCAGCATGTGCCGCAGGTACGCGCCTTTTTTCTGATTCGCGCTTGCCAAGGCAGCATCAAACCTCATGAAATTGAAGAAAAACTGGAGCAATTCGGTTATGGCCCGCAGCTTGGCGAATGGCGGTCGATGGCGACCGTCGCTCTCCAGATCGACTACTCCGAGGATAGCAGGTATTCAAGGGAGGACCAAGAGCTGCTTCTGTTTGCCGTCCACAATATGCTGGAGGAGCTGATCCCGATCCATCTCCGCCTTCATCCCGTCATTATGGATCAAATGATCGTGGTCGTCATTGGCAGCGACGAGCAGGAGGATGAACCGTTCGGCACGATGACCTACGATTTGACCGAACGCATGCAGCAGCAAATCGACAGCTTCCTTGGCGTTGAGGTGAGCATCGGCATCAGCCTGCCGTTTTCGTCGATGTCGTTGCTGGCAGGCTCCTACCGCGAAGCCTGCGAGGCATTGAAACACCGCATCAAGCTTGGCGGCGGCATTATTATTTCGTATGCCAACATCAACGCGGGCAAACCTTATCTGAGCCCTGGTTATCCGCTCCATATTGAAAACGAGCTGCTGGATGCAATCCGTCTAGCCGACAAGGAAAAAGCCAAAGAGCTAGTGAGGACCTTTATGCAAGCGGTATTTGCCGCGGAACTGGCTCCGCATGAATATCAAATTCCGCTTGCGCGGCTGCTCAATAACCTGTTAATCGTTATGCAGGAATCCGGCATCAGCCAAACACAGCTGCATCCCTCAGGGGTGTCGCTGCTGGAGGAATTGCTGGACATCCGCACAGCGGCGGAAATCGAAGATTGGTTCTGGACAATGGCGGTTTATCCGCTGGTCCGGATATTCAAGGACCGTCAGACGGAGCAATACCACAATTTGTCCGAGCAAATCATCGATTTGATCCAGCGCTGCTACGATACCGATTTGACACTGGAAGAATGCGCCCAGCGACTGCATTACAACGCCAATTATTTAAGCAGCGTTTTCCGCAAGGAAACGGGCCATTCCTTTAGCGAGTATTTGACGATGTACCGCTTCCAGATGGCCCGCAAATGGCTGGAGACCAGTGAAATCCCGATCAAAGACATCGCAGCCAAGCTGTGCTACACCAACCCGCAAAATTTCATCCGCTCTTTCCGCAAGCAGGAAGGCATTACGCCTGGCCAATACCGCGAAAAAAGACGGACGGGGTAAGGTAAGATTTGTCGGGGGCTTACTGGCGGACTTGCTGAGGGTTACTAGGCCTTATTGAGGCCTGTTGTGATCCTGCTGTGGGCTTGCCAGGCTTTGTTGTGGCCTTCAAAAGTTGGGCCGCTACTACGTTTAGGCTTAGCGGCACGGTAACTTACCAACTAATTCCACATCAACTCATGCCATCATTAGCCTAACGGTCATCTTTGTCCTTTAGAGCCGTTTTTTTATAAAATCAAGCTTTTAACGGACATTTTTGTCCGTCAGAAGCAAAAAAAGACGTGTTTTCCACTTCATTTTTGCTGTAATGGACAGATATGACCGTCAGAAGTCGCCTGCATGGCTTAAACACGTTCTAACGGTCAATTCCGTCCATTAGACGCAACTAGAAACTAAACCTTCGTGGCAGCCAGCCAATCCAGCAGCCGGTGATCCTGACCGCGCCCCGCAATAAACGACAATCCAACCGGAAGTCCATTGCGCCCGGAGGCAACCGGAACCGTCACTTGAGGCAACCCCGCAAGGCCGGCGGGGCAGCTCATCTGAAGTGTACGCGCCCGATTTTGCTCCACAGCTTCCCCTCCCAGACCACAAAGCGGGGCAACGCCAGGTACAGTCGGAACGACCAGTACGGTATCGTCAGCCAGCAAATGATCCATGCGCGCCGCAATTTCTTTTTGTTTTACAAAAGCTTCGGAGCATTGCTCTCTGGATAGAGTCGATGCCCATTTGAAACGCTCCGCGATACCCGGCCCAAAAGACGGATTTGTTTGGGATATCCACTCGCCATGCTGCTCCCAAATTTCGATGGCTTGAATATGACGGAAAACCTCTACCCAGGCCGGGAGACCTTCCTCCGCCAAAATAATTTCTTCTCTCTCTCCCGCCATCTTGGTTCCAATACGCCAATTATCCAAAAATGCCCTTAACGCTTGCTGCGTCTCACGGTCGCACAATCCCCAAAGATCAGCGCCGAGCAACATGGTCTTGAATGTCTCAGGCTTGCCAACATCCATTGTATTGAATGCATCATGCCTGCGAACATCCGTAGTATTGATTGCTTCATGCCTGCGAACATCCATAGTATTGATTGCTTCATGCCTGCGAACATCCATTGTATTGAATGCTTCATGCCTGCGAACATCCATAGTATTGATTGCTTCATGCCAACGAACATCCTCCTCCCTAAGCAGCGCTTTGCCTACCTTGCGAAGAGTCGCCATATCCCTCGCCATCCAGCCAATCGTATCAAAGCTGGGAGCAAGCGGAATAAGCCCCGTTACGTCAACCACGCCGTGAGTTGGCCGGATGCCGTACAAGCCGCATAGAGCGGAGGGCACGCGTACCGAACCTCCGGTGTCCGTGCCTAGCGCAAAATCGGCCAAGCCGGATGCCACGGCGGATGCCGATCCGCTGGAGGAGCCGCCCGGTATGCGTCCGGGAGCCGCAGGATTGGCAGGCGTTCCATAATGAGCATTTTCGCCATTGATGCTGTACATCAACTCATCAGTTATCGTGACGCCTTGCATGGCAGCGCCGTTTGACAGCAGCTTTGCAATCGCGCTTGCGGTTGATTCGGCAGGTTTGTGCGTTTTCAGCCAATCCGGATTACCGGCGGAAGCGGCATGCCCGGCAATATCGAATACGTCCTTGACGGCGAATGTAAGTCCGTCCAGACTGCCTTTTCCTGTCGGACCCAGTTTTATGGTTTGATCAATATACGGGTTCCCCTGCCCCATTTCGATACAATCCCTTCTATATAAAGATGTTGTTTTCATAACAATAGGCTCATAGCGGATTCGTTCCGGGCAAGCCAAATAACAAACGCGAAAGATCGTGTTAGAATATGTGACATTACTTATTTACCATATCATGGCCGTGATAAACTGGCAAACCTTTTGCTTGACCACATTCAGAATAATCAAGCCGTGGCCACTATCCATCCATCTGCCCCGGTGAGCAATATGATACAAGAATTGTTGCCCGGTATAGGGTACACTTGAAATCAGCAGAACGGAAGGGAATGAAGAAGCACCAGATGGCAAATGAATCAAGAACCGTTGTTTACGACGCAGATATTAAAGTTGAAGCCTATCATTTTCAAGGCATTATGCAGAAATTCCCTAATCACTTTCATGACTATTATGTTATTGGCTTTGTTGAAAGCGGAAGCCGGTATTTAACTTGTCTGAACCGGGATTATACGATCCATCCGGGAGATCTGATGCTGTTTAATCCGCGCGATAATCATGCCTGCGAACAAATCGACGGTTCCCCGCTGGATTACCGTAGCCTGAACATTCAGCCGGAAGCTATGACAGAAGCGGTTCGGGAAATTACCGGCCAATCCTATTTGCCGGTTTTTAAACCACAGGTGGTATTCCACAACGAACTGGTTCCAATTTTGAAGGACCTGCACCGAATCATTATGGCGGGCGAGCAGGATTTTCGGAAGGAAGAGCTGTATTTGCTGCTGCTGGAACAGTTGATACAGGAGTATTCGGAGCCTCGCGAGGCAATGCCGTCTGCCCCATGCAGCGCAGAAATCGAAATGGTATGCAGCTATTTGGAATCGCATTATACCGAAACGATTGCGCTGGATGATTTGAGCGCGTTGACGGGGCTTAGCAAATATTATTTAATTCGCCAATTTTCCAAGCAAAAGGGGATTTCACCTTACAGCTATCTGGAAACCATTCGTGTGGACAAGGCCAAAAAGCTGCTGGAGCAAGGCGTAAGTCCGATGGAAGCCGCTATGGGGACCGGTTTTTCCGATCAAAGCCATTTCTCCAACTTTTTCAAAAAGTTTATCGGGCTTACGCCCAAGCAATATATGAACATCTTTAACGACCACCGGTAGCGGCCAGGCGACGCTGAGAAAGGACAGCTATGAACAACAAAGCAACGGTTGCGGGGCATGCCGCAGCCATTATTACCATTCTGATTTGGGGGACCACGTTTGTATCAACCAAGGTGCTGCTGGCGTATTTAGGACCGGTAGAAATACTGGTTGCGCGGTTTGCGTTGGGCTGGCTGGCTCTATATCTTGTGTTCCCCCGCAGGTTGAAGGTCGGGGAGCCAAAGAAGGAGCTTTATTTTGCGGCGGCGGGATTATGCGGAGTAACGTTGTATTTTTTATTGGAAAATATCGCGCTGACCTACTCCTTCACCTCCAATATTAGCGTCATTCTTTCCACATCGCCATTTACAACCGCGCTTCTCTCTTTTTGGATCGGGGACGGCGAAAAGCCGGGGAGGCGTTTTTTTATCGGCTTCGCCATTGCGATCATCGGAGTTTTTCTGATCAGCTTTAGCGGCAGCACGGAATTGCGCATTCATCCCATTGGAGATTTATTGGCGGTGCTGGCGGCGCTTGTGTGGTCGATCTATTCTGTTTTGGTCAAAAAAATCAACGGTTTTGGCTATCATGCCATTCAATCCACCCGCCGGATATTTATGTACGGTCTGCTCCTTATGACACCTATCCTGCTTTGGTCCGGCTTTCATTGGGATGGCGGCAGCTTGCTTCAGCCGATTCCTCTAGGCAATCTGTTTTTTCTGGGATTAGGCGCTTCCGCTTTATGTTTTGTCACATGGGGCAAGGCCGTCCAACTGCTTGGCGTCGTAAGAACGAGCGCCTACATCTACACGGTACCCGTCATCGCGATTATAACGGCATTGATGATTTTGGGCGAAAAAATAACGTTAATGAGCGCGATTGGAGCTGCTTTAGCGATTGGAGGATTGCTTGTTTCGCAGGTGAAGTGGCGCCGGGCGGCGGCAAACAATAGAAATGTCGAGGCAAAACCGGAGCCCGGCGTATGACGAAGGGAACGCAAAAAGCGCTGTGGCCCGCTTCAGATGAAGCAGGCCGCGGCGCTTTTGCATGTTATGCATTCGTTATAAGGAATGCAGCGTTTCAGCTTACTCTTATCGTTTTCGGGTCCACGGCGTACCGAGCAGCGGAAGCGCCCAGCGGTCCAGTCCGTACCAGCCCGCAACCTTCCAGCCCAACACGAGCCAAGTTGCCAAAATAAACAACAGCGGGTTTGTGCTGAGCGTTCCCGCAAACAGGAAGCTGGCGTTCATGAACGCGCCAAAAAACGCGGCTACGCCAGTCAGCAGGCCCAGAATCAGACCCAGACCAACCAAAAGCTCGCCGAAAGCAACCATATACGAAAAAACTTTGGCGTTGGGCAGTACCATGTTTTCCAGGAAAGAAGCATACCAGCCGGCTACATCCTTCCCGTCAGCGGCCTTGCCGATTGCTCCGTTCACAAACCCGGTCAATCCTGCTCCAGCTTCTGCTCCTACCCACTTGGGGTTCGTCACTTTCCCCCATCCTGCCGTCACCCACGCATATCCGAGATACAACCGAACAACAAGCCAAATAAGGCCGGATCTGGTGTTGTTGAACAGGAAGTTGGACACCGGATTTTCGGGAATGACGATATTTTTCCCTCTTAATTCCTCTTTGATGCTCACAAACATCATCTCCTTTTCCAATTGTCATCCTTTTTCCTTCCTAATCATACCTAATAATTCGGCAAACATATACAAAAAGATAAGCGACTGGGCAGTTCTCCGACTAAAGTCCCAGGTAGTCATTAACAGTTGTATCTCAAGCGGATATACTTATCTCTCAGGCTGATATATTTGCCTTTCAGGTCGAAATAGATACAAAGCGCAAGCCGGCTCTCCCAGAGAGGACTATGCGCTTAGTCGTTCATTGCTCGCTCATTGATGCATAAATGCGTTCATGAACGGATGCTCGACTCACTGACGGCCACAAATGGCCGTAATTGCAGGCTAGCGGAAGAAAATGTCCGCTAGCCCAAGCAACTACCTTTTCGAACTCCAGCCACCAATCATGCCTCTGTCAATTGGCATAACCTCAGAACACATTCATTCAAGAACAGGAACAATCCAATCGTCATTTCGCTATTAGCTTCAAAAGGTTAACTATGACTTGCGCGGCTTCTGCCCGGGTCAAGGTCTCAAGCGGCTCAAAACGGTCGTTGCCCCTCCCCTTGATCAGACCAAACTCCAGCGCCTGGCTCGTCGATTCCATCGCCCATTCGCTAATAAGCGACGCATCATCAAAAGCTGCAAGGATTTGTGACTTCAAGTTATTGTCGCTAAGGTTCAAATCTTTTTCGCTGACGTTCCCTTCATTGCCCGTGGCACCTAGTTCATCCTCGCCGCCATTTGCTCCCGTTGCTTTTCCGCCAGCATATTCGAAAGCACGGATGAGCATAACAACCATCTCTTCCCTGCTGACGGTATCTTCCGGTGCAAAAGAGCTGCTGCTTCGGCCATTGACGATTCCCGCTCCAACTGCAGCCGTAATGGCTTCCGCATACCACTTATTGCGATCCACGTCCGCAAAGCCGGGCTCGCCATCTCCCCGTAGTCCCAAAGCCCGAACCAGCATTGCTGCAAATTCTGCTCGCGTCACTTCTGCTTGAGGCTGGAATTTTGAATCCGAGCCTCCTTGAACGATGTGTTTAGCCGCCAGCATCTGAATGACGTTGAATGCCCACATCGTTTGGCCAACATCCAGGAATGATTTGTTATATTCCAGCACGCCATAGGAACCGTATTCCGCCACTTCCACAATCATATACCCGTCTCTATAGGCGCCTCCGGCATAGTGCAGCGTTCCGTCCTCACCGATCAGGTATACGCCAAGCAAATCGGGATTGGCATTATCGTCTACTTTAAACGCCAATGTCACCGGCTCTTGCAACGCAACCCTGTTCATGACATCATGGATGGCTTCGTTGATTGCAAATCGGAAAAGATCGCTTGCCGCCGTCAAGGAGAGTGTGTCGTCATTCAGCGTTTGATTAGCCAGTCTCGTAAAATCATGCCGCGATTGCTCCGCAAACCACTGCAAGACAACCCCTTCGGCTCCTGCCGTTTCCATTGCCTTGAGAAGCTCATTCAACAACGAATGAGACAGCTCTACAGAGCCCTGATCGTTTGCAATGCGTAATTGTTCGCCTGTAATTGATTTTGTAAAAGCAAGCTGAAGCAGTACCGACTTTTCGATTGCCGACAGCTTGATTCCCTTGACCCCTTCGCCTTCATCCGTCAAATTGCCGCTTCCTGCAATTAGTTGAGACGGCTTGGCAGTGGCGGCTGGAGTAGGCGCCGGAGTGGAAGTTGGCGTCCAGATTGGGCCGGGCACGATGGTTGGAGCCGGCGTCACTCCCGGCGACTCCGTTGGAGACGGCGTCACTCCCGGCGACTCCGTTGGAGACGGCGTCACTCCCGGCGACTCCGTTGGACCCGGCGTCACTCCCGGCGACTCCGTTGGGCCCGGCGTCACTCCCGGCGACTCCGTTGGACCCGGCGTCACTCCCGGCGACTCCGTTGGAGCCGGCGTCACTCCCGGCGACTCCGTTGGAGCCGGCGTCACTCCCGGCGACTCCGTTGGGCCCGGCGTCACTCCCGGCGACTCCGTTGGGCCCGGCGTCACTCCCGGCGACTCCGTTGGACCCGGCGTCACTCCCGGCGACTCCGTTGGGCCCGGCGTTGGCGTTGGCGTCGGTGTTATTGCCTCCTCAACGATGACGGTGCGTATGACCTCGTCGGCTTCGTTGCCGGCGGTATCGCTGACCTTATAGTGGAACGTATACGTACCCGCCACGGTCGGGTTTAAAGCATCCACGGGATTCCCGTTAAACTTGATGACGACGGCAATCTTGCCGCTGATGTCGCCATCGCGATCATCACCCGCAGTGGCCCCGGCGTCCGAATAATGGCCTCCGAATGGCAAAGTCACTTCGACTTCTCCTAACAGCGTAATAACCGGTTTGACGGTATCCTCCGGCTGAACGGCTTTTACACGCGCCAATCCGATAAAAGACAGCATAGGCGATTCGTTGACGGTGATCGCGGCCAGCTTGACGGTCAGCGGATTGCCGTCCGTCTTCGATAACGGATACGTTCTCACCGCGTCGAACGAAGCATTGTTGAGCGTAATGTAACCGGCCGTTTCGCTGACCGTGCCGTATTGGAATTGAACCTGGGCGGTTCGGGAATAAGCCGCCCACCAGCTGTACGAACCAATCGTCACTTCGTATTCGCCAGCCGGCACGTCGTCGAACGTATACGTCAATGCAGCGCCGATTTGATTGGACGTATAAATTCCCGTCGTTGATTGCTTGCTATACGGTCCGGCCACAATGCCCTTGTAGGATACCGGCAGCGATCCCGAGGCATTAGCCGCTCCGTGTCCCCAGAACTTTCCTGGCCCAAAAACCTGATCCGGTGCGCCATTAAGCAGCGGCGTGCCGGATGAAGACGCCAGCTCCGCAATAGCTTTGTACGCGGGCGAATCATAACCCAAGGTGCTGCCCGCGGAATGTCCGGCCGTCACCCCAACCGCTGTTGCGTTTACGTCGACAAAATAGAGCAAATCCTCCGGAACGACTTCAACGTACGCAACACTTTCCAAGCTGCCGTATTTGCCGACAATTCTGACGGTATCGTAGGCGTTGTTGAAGCTGGCCCCGTCAAGCTGCCAGGTTATAGGCACCATTGTTTTATTTCCGTCCTCGCGCGTCGCTTCCACCTGCGCCGGCAGCGCAGGAACTCCTCCAACGTAAACGGCGGAATAATGAGGCGAAGACAACGTCCGGATATCTCCCGTATAAAGCTGGCTTTCGGCAAAGGCGAGACGCGATGTCAGCTGATCCGCGCCCTCCTGATCCAGCCGGTACGATGTCGGATTATCCAATGCCTCTTCGGCAGCATCCCTGACACGCTGGAACAGAAGCCAGTCGCTCTCCCGGAACTCCGGCTGTCTGGCGATGTCCAGCGCTTTTTGATGCGCGGATAGCAGTAAAGTGACATCCGGCAATCCTTTCACTTCGCCGGACACGACCGCGACGGCATCGATGGTGAGCGTTCCGCTCACGACCTTTATCGATACGGTATGTTGTCCGTAGGAAAGGCCCCTGAGCGAATACGTTTGATACAGCTCCCTCGAAGCCATTGTTCCCGCCGCCAAGGCGACTATTTCACCATCCACGATCACCTCCAGCTTTGCGGAGCCGTCATTGGGGCCGAGAATATCAAGGCCCGTTCCCGTAAACGTATATTCCAGCTCTGCGCCCGCGCTTTTGCTGGTCGAAAGCGAGCGCTGATAGTGGTACATGCCTTGCCCGTTTCGTTGATCCCACTGGCCTCGGTACTGAAGCTTGGGCGAAGGAACGTTGCCCAAATCATGTTTCTCCAAATCGTCCAGCGCTTCGGAATAATAAGGCGCATATCCATCGATTGTCTCTACAAGCAAGTTATCGAAGCGCACAAAATAATAACCGCTGGCCAAATCAACCCTTCCCGATAGCTTGGGGCTAGCATCAACATGGGAGGCGACTTCCTCTCCGTCGATAGATGCGGTAATGAGATTACCCGCTACTTCAATGGAGAGTTTGTGCCACGCATCATGCGAAGTATCGAAGCCTTCGATTTTGACGCCGCCCGTGCCGCTTGCGACATTGCCTCCGGCGACCTGAACATTATTCACGAGCAGCTGCCAGCCGCCGTCGAACCAAAACTTCAGAACATAAGGCGTTCCGCTAATGCTATGCGAGCTGCCGCCGCCCTGGTATCTGGCTCCGATAGCCGCGTAATTGGCGCCGCCGTAGGTGCTGTTTCGCTCGAATGAAACATCCACGCTCGCCTTATAGTTGGTCCAGCGGTAATCGCCGATTGCGGTTACCGGCTCCCCGTTGTTCCAGGTGCCGCCAAGTCCCATTGCTTCGCGGTCGAGCTGTTGACGGAGCACATAGTTTCCGCTACTTTCGTCAAGGTAAGCTTCAAACGCCCCGTTGCGATCATGGGTATATCGGGGAATTGCGCCACCGGAGCCGCCACGCGACTCGATAAAGCTTTGCGAGCCTGTAATTTCGCCGCCTGCGCCGATTACGGGAACGGTTTTGCCGGTGTAGTCAAAATCGTCTCCATACAGAATCCGGTCCCCCGTGTTCTGGACTTCCCCGGTAAGGTCGGTATCCAGCACCGTCCTCTCGCCTTCAACGGGAAGCTGCTGCTGATAAACGTCCTGGCCGCTATTTTCCAGTGTCGTAACGGTTTTAATCGAAAACGGCTTTACCCGCACCGTATAGACGCCGGCTCCGTCGGCGTTCACTTTGCCGAGATATTGCATGTAGTTGCGATTAAACGCTTCTCCATGACCAGCGGCCCGAGTTTCCCATTGCTCCAGGGAAGGAGCGCCTGCATAGTCCATATGAACGGCCTGCAGCTTATAGATGCGTTCGTATTCGCTGTCGTTAACGATAACGGTAGAAAATCCGCTCCTGTCCGGCGCAGCCATCGTCATATAGCTAGGCGTGCCGTTGCGTCCGTTGACAGGATTGGTTCCCGTAGCTCCGGTGTAGCTGGCCTTCGGCACTGCCCGCCAAATGCCGGCGTCGTTGCTCTCGGGTTCCCAGCCGATATTGGCAAACCAGCTAAAGTGCTGCAGAATGGAAAGGCCTGCGTCGTAATGAATCCAGCCCGACCACGGATCGCGCGCGCTCACCAGCTCCTTGAACGAATATTGGCCGCCTTCGTAGAAGGAGCCGATTGCCGGCTGGTAAATAAAATGCGTGCGTCTGGAATTGACGAACCCTTTAATGATGGTGTTGCCCATTTCCAGCGCGCTTCCGACGCCGCCAATCCCCGTCCCTTCGACCGAGGGGTCCTTCGTGTTGTTGTTGGGACGGAAAGCCGAATTGCTGAAGGTGGCCTGGGCTTCGCTGTTCCAGATTTCAATGCCGTATTCCTCCGCAAGACGCTTGAAGTTTCCTGTGCTGTCATCGTCGGTGTTGTAGTGGTACCCCGCGATTGGAACGGCTTCGCGCAAGGAAGCGTCGCTAACCATGCTTCCGCCAAAACTACCGATGCCCACTTCGTCGGAAATAACGGCTTTTATGCTGTTGTAGAGGTTTTTCTCTTCGGCGCTGGCAAAGCCGCTGCTGTCGATTTTGACCCGATTGGCATATTGCTTGGTCCAGTTCAAATCCGGCGCATGCTCGTTAATATGCGGATTGACGTAATCCACCATATACCCGTATTGCCGGTAGGCTGTCAAAATCGTTTCCTTGTACCAGTCATAGATTCTGTCGTTGCTATTGTTCGCCCAAGCCGGAGCATTCCAGCGAAGAATGCTCACTTTTAGATCGGGGTTTACGGCTTTGGCATCTGCGGCCAATTGGAAGCCGGGATGACGGGTTACGTTGGCCGGTTCGTCGGCCGTGCGTTTTGTCGCCGGGTCCGGCCCCGTGGAATTGTTGCGGTCGTTGCCCATTTCGATTTTGACGTGGGTCATAATGGGACGTTCCCCGCCAAACAATATCTTCAAAAGCTCCACGTAAGCTTCGGGATGCTGCGATTTGTAGTCCAGCAGCAGCGCGCTGGTGCTGTTGGCGCTTAATACGCCAAACCCTTTAAACGTCAGTCCGTTGATGTTGTCGGCAGGAATATCGTTGCCGTCCAGCACGACGCGAACGGTAGCTGCCGCCGCTTGCTTTGCATCTTCGATCAACGATTTAATGCCGCCTTCCGCGATGCCGAACCAGCTGAGGATTGGCTTTTCACCTGACAAATACGTGTAGGTCAGCGTCATGCCGGCGCTTTCGTCGATGCTTTCCGGTACGGTGAATTCGCTGGATATCATTTTGGTGACATTGGTGTTGAAGGAATCCAGCGCAAGACTGACAGTACTCCCCTCCGTATCCTTGTATTGGAGTACCGGCTGCATCGAGCGGGAGCGGGTGCCGTACCAATCATGGAAGCCGCTGCTCAGCGTATACGTTCCTGGCTGGAGCGCCTTCAGCCGGTATACGATATGGTTGCTTGAGGGATCGACGCGCAGCCCGACCGTCCAGATGGAAGGATCGGTTGCGGGGTCGGTATGTCCCCCGTCCTTGGAGTTTTTAACCTTGTGCACGGAGTCGTCAAACCCCCACTCCGTAACGCCTTGCGCAAATCTTTGATCCGGTGCATCATTAAGCAGCGAACCTTCGGCAAGCGCTTTCAATTCATTGTAAAAGGGAGAGTTTGATGGGCCGTTGCCCACGGAATCTCCGCCGCGCCCGCTATCCACAAAATAAACCAGGGGATGATTGGCGGGAGGCACGATCAGCACTTGAGCCGCTACGGGAATGCCGCCTTCGGCCGTGCCGGATATGGCCACGGTGTCATAAGGAATGGCAAAGCTGTCGACTGCGATATGCCAGTCCACCGGCTTGGATTGTCCGTCAATCTCCACACTTGCGGGAAGCGTCGTCCCCTCCGCCGATTCCGCGCCCATATAGGCTGCCGCATGCACAGTGCCAGCCGAAGCAGCCGATGCTGTTCCCGCAACCCCTGCGGGAATCAATCCCGCGATCAGCAATACAGCCAGCAAACATGAAATAATTCTTGTGCCATGGCGCTGTTTTTTCTTCATAAACAATCTCCTTTGCGATGGAATGGGCCAAGCATTTCAAGTAATTTATTTGAGGATTGCTTGCTTCATCACCTTTCGTTTTGGTGGAAAAAAGAGAAGGAATCATTGCGGTTGCCGCTCCGATCCCTTCTCTGCAATTCTCTTGGTGTCAGGCCGCCGTCACCCCTTTATGCCGGACGACGCAACGCCCTGCACAAAATATTTCTGCAAGCCGAGGAACACGATCAGCACCGGAATGATGGAGACGACGCTGGCCGCCATGATTAGGCCGTATTCCGCAGAATATTGCGAGATAAACATTCGCAAACCGATCTGTATCGTTTTGAGCGGCGTTTTGGTCAAATAAATCATTGGCCCCAGGAAGTCGTTCCAGGTCGATACGAACGTAAAGATCGTCAGCGTCGACAGAGCCGGCTTGGACAGCGGAAGCATGATGCGCGCCCAAATGCCGTATTCGCTAAGTCCGTCAATGCGCGCTGCTTCACACAGCTCGTCGGGAATGCTCTGATAAAACTGGCGCATGAGAAAAACGCCAAATGCCGAGAAGGCTTGCAGAAAAATAATCGCCAGATGCGTATTGTTCAGCCCCATGGAACGCATCAAAATAAATTGAGGCACCATGTAGGCCTGCCACGGAATGGCGATAGTGGCGATGTAGCCCAGGAACAGCGCGTGCCTTCCTCTAAAGCGCAGCTTCGAAAAGGCGTACGCCGCAAAGCTTGACGTGAGCAATTGCAGGACCGTTACGATAATAGACAGCTTGGCTGTATTGTAGATAAACAGCCCCAACGGAATCCGGTTCCAGATATCCACGTAGTTCATCCAGCGCGGCAAATCCGGTATCCATTGGATCGGGAACGAAAAAACATCCTTGTTCAGCTTGAGCGACGCCGACAGCATCCAGATATACGGAACCAGCATGACCAATACGATCACAGCCAAAGTCATATATACCAGCACCATTGTTGCGACTTTCATTTTTTTCTTTGAGCCTGTCATATCTTTATGCCTCCTATTGTCCGTACTTCTGTTCTCCCTTGAACTGGAGTATGGTGATGCCGAGAACAAGCAGGAACAATACGATGGCCATAGCGCTGGCATATCCGTAATCCAGTGACCGGAAGGCCGTATTGTAAATCTGGTACACCATTACTCTCGTTGCGTCATTCAGCTGATTGTCCGCTCCCGCAAACAGGTTGATAAAGATGTCGTACACCTTGAATGAATTAATAACCAGAATCATGAGTACGAAAAAGGTCGTTGGCGCCAGCTGCGGCACCGTTACATTGCGGAATCTGCCCCAGGCGTTTGCGCCGTCAAGCTCCGCCGCTTCGTACAGCTCGGGGTTGATCCCCTGAAGCCCGGCCAAATAGATGACCATGTAATACCCCATGTTTTTCCATACCGTAAACAGGACAACCGTAAACATTGCCCAATCCTTGTCCGCCGCCCACCGGGGCAAATCCTCGATAGGCACGCCGGTAATGGCATGCAGAATATTGTTGAGCGGCCCCATCGTCGGGCTAAAAATAAAGTTCCACACCGCTGCAACGGCAACCAGCGATGCTACATACGGGAAGAAAAAAACCGTACGCATAAAGTTCCGGGCCAGCAGCTTCTGATTAAGCAGAATCGCCAGCGCAAGCGCGCATGCCATCGTAACCGGCACAACGCCGACGGTATAAACGACCGTATTCCAAAGCGCCTTGTGGAATGTCGTATCCTTGACCAGTCTAAGAAAATTGTCCAGCCCGATGTAATTCATCGGATTGGCTCCGTCCCACTTGACGAATGCCAGCACAAACGCAAAGGCCATGGGCACCAGCGTAAATATGGCAAAGCCGATAAAGTTAGGCGCGATAAAGCTGTATGCGACCAGGTGCTCCCTGACGCTTTTTGGCAGCATGTCTTTATTCAATTTCCGGGTTTCCGCTGTGCGTTCATTCCGCATGATATTCCCTCCGCACCTTCCTGTAAAAAGGGATTCCGAAGAAAGGCGAGCCGGGGCGTGCATGCAAACCCTATCCTCTCGGATTTTGCATACACACCTTTGAGCCCGCCCCTCCTATCGTGGTCTTTTTTTAGGTTCTATCCAAAGCTCTAGTTTTCTAAAACCAGCTGAACGCGAGATTTCATATCCGCCAAGCCTTGGTCGATGCTTGTATTTTTGGTCATGATGTTATCGTGTGCTTCGTTCAGGATCACTTCAATATCCGCGCTTTTTTCATGCATAGGCATTTCCAGATACGTTTTGGTCGTTCCCAGCGCTTCCCTGCTGTTTTCGTCACTCGGGAAACCTTCGATCGACGCGATGGAGCTCACGACCTCGTCGCTCTTGATCGCAGGAATCGTGCCGGTGGCGGCAATGACGGCCGCGCCTTCTTCGCCTGTTACAAACTTCATGAAATCCAGAGCCGCTTCCTTGTTTTCGGATTTTTTGTTGACGGCAAGGGACGTGATCGTGCCAAGCGTTGTACCGGCAGGAACGCCGTCAGGATGCGGATATTTCACGATGCCCCAGTTTACGGCTTGCGACTCTCCGCTTTTTACTTTTTCGATTTGGGTCGCGATAAACCAGCTGCCCATATTCAGCATGGCGATGGAATTGTTGTAGAATACGCCGGAATAATGCGTGCTGGATGTTTTGAGCGTAGCGTAATCCATAACGATGCCGTCTTCCTGCTGCTTCAGAATGCGCTCATAGGTTGGCTTCAGGAAATCGTAGTCGCCGTCGACAACGGTGTTTTTGCCATCCAGAATGCCGAACAATTGCACCGCGCTGCGCCATGTATGATAATGCGCTCCGTACACTTTTTCAACGCCGCTGCCGGAGGTGAGTTGCCGTGCCAGTTCATCGTATTGGTCCAATGTCATGTCATTGGTGGGATAAGGTACGCCCGCATTGTCGAACAGATCTTTATTGTAGTAAATCAGCCAGAAGTCGCTGCGGAAAGGAAGCGCATACACTTCATCGTTCACTTCGATCTGCTCAACCGTTCCGCCGTAAGCGGCTTTATCCACGCCTTGCTCTCCGATGAAGCCGTTCAGCGGTTCCAGATGATTCTGCTTGACGAGGTTGGCATAACCCGGAATGTCCTTGATGGTCAGCACATCCAGATCCGCGCCGCCGGAGAGCTGAGTGCTCAGCATCGTCATGTAGTCCGTTGAGCCAAGATCCACATATTCAATGCTTACGTTGGGCTTGATGGCCTTGTAAGCGTCAATCAGCGGTTGGTAGTAGGCCGTTGCTTCCCAGTCCCACAGCGCCCATTTTAATGTAACCGGGGCATCGCTTGGACTTTCGGAAGCGCTTGCAGTAGTTTGCGATGTAGGTGCGGTCGAAGGTGTAGCGCCATTGTTGCCGGAGCATGCCGCCAGTGTGCCCACCGACAGCGCTGCCGCCAGTGTAAGACCCGTCAAACGTTTTAATTTCATGTTTTAACTCCCCTTTTCGCTAAATTCGCTCTTCATTGAAAATTCTAATTCTTTTTTTCTGGATTTGGGATGCAATTTCCAACGCTCAATCTGTATTTTCAAACGTATTTTACCCCCTTCGCCCCCTGCAACCTGTAAAATTCTACGTTAAACATGCACTATCGTTTGTTGTTCCCCGCGCCGCCTGCCCCAATCTGCCCAAAAGCGATCAGGATATGCTATTATACCAATGTAAACGCTTTATAAAGGTTCGCTACTTTTTGAACTCGTACTTATATGGATTGTTCAAGTAACCGAGGTGAAGCAATGTTCCGAAAATCAACGATCAAAAGCCGGATTATTCTGATCATGACCTTGTTGGCGATGCTGATTGCGGCGATGCTTTCCTATTTCAGCTATGAAATGATCTCTTTCTTTCAGCGAAAAACGACCATCCAGGCGACCGAGTTTAATTTGCAGCTTGTCTCCCATATTATCGATCAGGATTTGACTAGCATTTATGGCTTGGCCATGCTCTGCAGCACGAATTCCGTGACGAACTCGCTGATCGCAAACTATTTTCAATCGCCTGAAGCCAGCCCAAAGGACGCCATTAATGTATTTGCTTCCATGCAGGAAGCCTATCGGGTCAATCCGTCCAACGCCTATATCCGGCGCTTGATCGTCACGGACCATAACGGAAAGTTTCTGCAGGTCGACAATGCGGGGGGCGCATCGTTGCCGATCAATACGCACAATATCAACCAATTGCCGGGGCTGACGGAGGACGCCATGGAGGCGTGGGCGCAGGTCGTTCGCGACCCTTTTTCCAATTCGGACGGCATCCCTATCATTTGGCCAATCTACGGTGACGGCGCATCCCGTATCGGCACTGTTTATCTGCTGGTCAATACATCGGTTGTCACCGATAAACTGAAGGGCTACGCCTTGCCTTCCGACGGCCAGTTGCTGCTATTAATGAATGATCGTAATTATCAGATTGTGGACAACCGGATCCTTCACGTCACCACCGATTATAACGAAAGACAATACGTGAAGGATACCCCTACCGGGGCAAAAACAGGACTGAGCCTTGTAAACAGCGGCGGAGAGGAACGTATTGCCGTCTCTTACCCCGTCCGCGAAGGCGTGGATTTAAAACAGGTTTTATCCGGCAAGCAGCTGGCGAAAATGTACGATTTCTGGATTTTGATCGTTATCTGCGTCTGTCTGCTGGTGCTTTTGCTGAGTGCGATCATAACGCTTTATTTGACCCGAACCATCAGCTTGCCCGTCGAAAAGCTCAAAAAAAGGATGGACAAAATTGCCCAAGGTTATTTTTCCGTCGATAGAGGGATTGAATGGAACAGCGAGCTTGGCGATGTCGGCCGCGGCATTAACAAGCTATCGCGCGATGTGCTTGCCCTGATGGAAAACCGGCTGGCCGACGCCAAGCAGAAGCAGGAGCTGGAATACCGGATGCTGCAGTTCCAGATCAGCCCTCATTTTCTGTACAATACGCTAAACTCGATCAAATGGATGGCCACGATCCAAAATGCGACCGGCATTGCTGAGATGACAACGGCGCTGTCCAGGCTGCTTCGCAGCATTTCCAAGGATATTCGCAAGGTGGTCCAACTCCGGGATGAGCTGGCTTTGCTGGAGGATTACGTGCTGATACAGAAATACCGGTACGGCAACAAAATACAAATGGAGCACCACATCCGGAATGAAGCCTTGCTGGAATGTCCCATTCCCCGCTTCTCGCTTCAGCCCCTGGTGGAAAACGCGATTTTTCACGGCATTGAGCCAAAGGGCAAAGGGGTAATTACGGTATCGGTTGCGAGGCGTGATGACGGAGATATCGAGGTTGCTATAAAAGACGACGGCGTAGGAATGACACAGGAGCAAATCGGAGCCATTTTGTCCGGGCCGGCGGCCCCGTCTTCAGGCTTGCTAAGCAACATCGGATTGGCCAGCGTACACGAACGGCTGCGGCTTGCTTTTGGCGATAAATACGGCTTGCGGATAGAAAGCGAGCTGGGGGGTTATACCGTCATGACGCTGGTGCTGCCGTTTCAATTCAAGGATGAACAAGGGGGATGAACCATGATCAAGTTGCTGATTGCCGACGATGAAGCATTGGTCTGCATCGGGCTTCAATCCATGTTGAAATGGGAGCAATTCAATATTGAAATCGTCGGGATTGCTCATAATGGCGCGCAGGAAGAGGAAATGATAGATCAATTGCAGCCGGACATCGTCATCACGGATATCAAAATGCCGATCAAAACCGGTCTGGAGGTGGCGGAATCCGTCCGCAAGAAACAAGGCCGCCTGCCGTTGTTCATTATCCTGACCAGCTATGAGGAGTTCCAATACGCAAGAGCGGCCATCAAGCTTCAAGCCACTGACTATCTGGTCAAGCTTGACTTGACGCCTCAATCTCTGGAACGTTCCATCAGGAAAGCCATTGACGACATTCATGAATACAAAGTTATGGAAGAGCAGCCGGTGCTGACTTACCGAAGCAATCTTCAGGAGCAGCGCGACAAGTTTTTTATCCGGCTGTACAATCATTTGTTCGAGAGCAAAAGCCATTATCAGCTGCAAAAAGAGGATCTGGAAATCACATTCTCCGAGCCCGCTTACGCCGTCTGCACGTGCCGGATTATGGGACCCGACAGCATCCCTCCGCGCGGCGACAAGCTCGTCACTCTCTGCTCCAGCACCATTCAGCTAGCGAAGGACACCTTGCTGGCGGCCGGTCCCTGCCATGTTACAGGACTTGATCTGCGCAATTTTGCCATTACGCTGCCTCTTCCCGGCAATGATCCACGCTTGTGGATTCCGGAAACCCGCAAGCTGCTGGAGGATATGGCGGCAACGCTGCATCGTTATTTTAATGTTACAGTCATTGGCGCGGTTGGTTATGCGGTGGAAGACCCTTACCATCTGCGGGACAGCTACCTGGCTGCTCGCAAGACGTTACCCGCTGCGATCGAAAGGAATAGCTTTGTTTTTTGCGGCCACGGGGAAGAAACCGAAGGGTACGTTCAAACGCCCGCCCTTTTTGATTTTTCGGCTTACAAAAACGACCTTCGCAGAGCTTTTGAGGAGATGGACACAAGCACCTTGCATGCTGTAATTACCAGCCTGATCCAAACGTTTCAAGGGCGTCCCGAGCTTTTTGTTCAGGCAACGGATGCCGCCTGCAATATGTTGTACATGGCCACCTCTCTCCTAGCCGACGGCGAAAATCTGGTGGAGCAGATTTTTGAGAAGGAAGCGGAAGGGTATCGGGAGCTGTACCGCAAAGGCTCCATCGAAGGCATTGTTGACTGGCTGGCGCAATTCAGGGACGGCTGCTGCCATCTGCTGTCAAGCCGCCGGAATACGTATAAGGAGCAGGTGGTCAAAAATGTTCAGGACTACATTAAACGAAACCTGGACCACAAGCTTTCCCTGAATCAGGTGGCGGATGTTTTCAACTTCAGCCCCAATTATTTGAGCCATCTGTTTTCCAAAATCGCTAAGGTCAATTACGTTGAATACATTACGGAGATCAAAATTGCGGCGGCCAAGGACATGATGCTGCGGGGTGAAGGGCGAGTCTACGAAATCTCGCAGAAGCTGGGGTACGAAAGCTCATTTTATTTTAGCAAGGTGTTCAAAAAGGTGGAGGGCGTGTCCCCCAGGGAGTTTATGGGGCTAAAAAGGGGTTGACCGAAAAGTCTGATGTGATTAATCATTATTCAGAAAAACCGGCCCCTCCCGGATATGGGTGTCTTTAGCGGAAAAAAGCGGACAGAAAACTCGTCCTCAAGACACCCTTTCCCCTCCGGTCCTCCCTGCTGAATGAATAGCCCCTTTGTTTCTTGCAGGGTGGTTTTTTGGAACACTGCTTCTTGGACTGTTCCATTGTTTTGCTGCCTACATACCCAGCTTTTGTCTCAACCAATCCGCGGATTGCTTCATATAGCGGGATTGGTCTACGGAATCGAAGTGTTCGATTGCATAAATGCCTGTATATCCGCTGTTGTTGAGCCTGTCCACGATATCCGCCAGCGGGAGGCATCCCTCGCCAACCGGTGACGGGTACAGCTTCGTACCGTCTACGCAAAGCTTAGGCGTTCCTCCATTCCCTTCGTCCAATGAACGGTCCTTGCAATGCACATGCACGACATGATTCCGAAGCTTGCCATACGCTTCAAGGGCATCCTCCCCGCGATAAATAAAATTGCCCGTATCAAAAGTTAGGCGCAGTCCCGGAACGGCATCCAGAATCCATAACAGCTCATCGCTATTGGAGAACGGAGCGCGCACATCGTCGAAGTCCTCCATCGTCACGGAAACTCCCAGCTTTGCGCCATGCAGACACATGTCATTCAGCGCATCAGCCATGCCTTTCAGCGATGCCTTTCTCTCCTCCGGCTTAACGTCCGATTCGATAAAGCCCGGAATCACAAGCACCTTGCCGGCGCCCAGTGCAGCGGCCGTATCCAGAAAAGCCAAGCCGGGAGCGGAATCCCGCTCCTCGCCAAACCGGAAGAAGCCGTATACACAGGCAACGCCTATCCCCGCTTCGTCCAACAATCTTTTCAAACCTGCTATGTCCTGAGATGCTGTGGCATAATCAAGCTCAACCGCTTCAATGCCGTAGCTGCGAACCTCTTTTAACATTTCCGGCAACGATAGTTCCCTTTGCTTTGCTGCAACCTCAATGTGATGAAAAAAGACGGAAAGCCTCATGCAACAGTCACCTTCTTGATTTTTTTCCATAAGTATACGCTGTAAGCCAACATCAGCACAATCTGAATAATCACGGAGATAAGAGCAGGCATTGTGATTTCTCCAACCGTAACATATCCAATGCAATCATGAATGAAGTGCCAAAGAATAACGGGAATCAAGCTTTTGGTCAAAATCACCAGCTCGGCGCATACAAAACCAAACAGTGCGGCAAACACGATCTGAAGGCCCGTATAGGTCAAATCCGCCCCGCTGACTACATTGACAAGATGGACTACACTAAACAGCACGGAAGAAACGATAGCGGCGTAACGGATGCCTTTTTCGCTAAGACGCTTAAGAATCAGTCCCCGGAAATAAACTTCTTCATTAATACCAACCATCAAGGTAAACAGAACAACGGCAAGAACATAACCCATGGACAGATTTTCGCGGAAACCCGGCAGGAAACTAAACGCCTCTACTGCCAACAGCGGAAGGAACCAGGCCGCGTTAGTCTTTGCCTGCTTGGTCATTCCCGTAAAACCGTATTCTTTCAACGAATAGGACGACTTGGCCATCAGAGCGATACCGACCGCTGCGGACAGGAAGGTAAAGCCCGCCTGTATCAGAATAGCTGGAGTCGAAATCGAATCCATTTCCATGATGGTGACGATAACACCGGCGGCTACAGGAAAGATCAGAATCAGCAGGGCGTAAAAGATTGAAGTCGGCAAAACACGTCTCTTTTTCCCGTTAGGCGTTGTCATTTGTGCGTTTGTTTGAGTGGTTGTTGTATTGGTTGTCATTTTTAGTGCTCCTCGTTGTTTAATGTGGTGTGGCGCTCATCGTATCAAAGCCGCTTCATAATGAAGTGGAATTTCTATTTTTCCAGGTTTAAAAGCGAATCCGGAAATCTGTTTTTATCCATCTGGTTTTGGAGACTGCTTGCTTTTCAGGTACATGTTCAGACTTAAAAACGTGTCTTTCAGAATGCCTTCCGTTTCATCTTTGTCCAGATCAAACTTATTGGTGGCCGTCAAAGAAGCAATGCCGTGTGTGATGAGCCATGTATTCACAAAAAGCTTCCGGGCGGATTCCATCTCAAGTCCGCTTTGCGCCGCAATCATGCCAACTACGGCGTCGTTGTCATCGCCTTGAATCATGTCGAACACGCTTTTCACCTCGTATTGCTCGGACATAAAAAGCAGCTTGAACAAGTTTTTTTCCTTTTGCGCAAAATCAATGTAGGCTAATCCGATTCCAAGAAAAGGATTGGGATGGTTCATGCCTTCGTTCAGATGTTTCTCGTAAGCGGCTTCCGCTCGCTTGTATAACTCCAGTTTAAGCTGCTCCATATTTTCATAGACGCGGAATATCGGTTGAGTCGAGCAGCCAAGCCGTTTCGCCAAATCACGTGCATTGACGGCTTGGATGCCGCTCTCTCGCGTTAATTGAAAGGCCGATTCCGCGATTGCTGCTTTTGTAATTTTGATCGCCGGCGGCACGGGCAACACCTCTCCTTCTATATATCCTTTAAATAACGCTTGTTATGTAACTCATGTAATTTAATATAGGGTATTTTTTCCTGTCTGTCAACCCTAAAATGCAAATTATGATTGATGGCGCATATAGTACTGAAGCAACGGTTTTTATAGACTGGATTCATTTATGAAAAAAGCACCTTGAGGCGTTTACTGGAGGCATGATAGGGTTAAGAACATGTAGAGAACTTTCCTCCGGGGAGGCTGTCAACCACACAAATTAGGAGTGATTATTGTGAAAAAACCGATTTTATATATGATGAGCACGGCGGCGCTAGCTGTGATGCTGAGCGCTTGCAGCGGCAACGCAGGGGACTCTGCGACACCCGCCTCCACCTCGGAACCAACATCCCAGCCGTCAGCTGTTTCGACTGAACCCGTACAGGAGACGGGCAACGAAAACGTCAAGCTTCCCGAGCATCTCCCCTCGGACTTTCCGATTCCGACTGATGCCGTAATCGACACATCTCAATCCTTTCAGGAAGACGGCAAAAAAGGCGCAATGCTGATTTTGAAATCCGAACAGGATATGGATGGCATCGTAAAGATGTATAAGGATTATTTTGATAGCCTGCCGCTGAACGATGGCGTTCAAACAATCGACGATCGAAATATCATTATTCAAGGCGAGGATTCCGCTAAGGGACACTCATGGTCAATCATTGGAGGCAAGCTGGCATCATCGGATGACAAGATAATTGAATTGACTATAACCTGGAGCGAATTGTAACTTATCGGATCAGGCAAAAAAAAGGGGCTGTCCGAAAAGTCTGTTATGGACAATAATTATTCAGCAAAATCGGTCCCTTCCGGAAAAGGGTGTCTTGGAAGCTCAAACATTTTTGTCCGCTTTATTTCGATCCCATTTTTAGTGGATAAAAGCGGACAAAAAAACTCGCCCTCAAGACACCCTTTCTCCTCCGGTCCTCTCTGCTGAATAATTATTACTTCCGCTTGACTTTTCGGACAGCCCCTTTTTCCATTAGTCGTTCTATTCTTTTGCAGGTCTAAAGTCTCATTTATACCTGGCCAAGCATGATGAGAATTACGCTTGCAAAAAAGATATAGGCAACACATGCAGCCGCGCCAACAAGGAGCGACAATACGATTTTGGCCGCAACGGGAAGTTTGGACTGGAAAAGTTGTATGTTCAGAACCATCGCAAGAGCGCCGAACAAAGCGCCAAGAAATCCGCCCAGGAAAATAATAGCCAACGGAAGAACGGATAATACCCATTCGTAAGCCTTGAGCGGTCTGGCGATTTGCAGGTCGTGTCCATCCAGCATAGCTTTTGGAATACCGCTGAACGCCCCTCTTGTAATAGTCAAATGTCTGGGTTGGTTGTTGACTTGCACCTGGTAGCCTTGTTTGGAATACGGCTGCAGAATTCCGTTGATAAATACTTTTACCTTGCCGCCAAATCCATTGGCTAAGGAGAGCTTTGTATGCTCGTCCAGCATCATTTCGTGTTTCACCTTAATAGCTCCTTAGTTGTCATTTTTCAATTCCTGTTACATTAATCGTCATAATTTCAATTTCAATGAATAGGACTTGGGAACCATTTTACATTATGTTACAAATTTAATGAGATATATTTACATATACCATCCGATATCAGGGTTTGAAAACCCTTTTTACGGACTTCATTCGGATATGATTAACATTCCTATTAAACGATATTGCATGTGTTTTCATTTGGCAAACATGACAAAAGAGACCGTTCATCCTTCCAGACGGATTAACCCGTTACCAGAGAGATGAACGGCCTTTTAACCGTTACTCCATAAAGCTTAAGCCTCATTGCCGTTTTTCAATAATCAGAAGGCACGTGCTATGCGGCAGCGGCGTTTCGTTCCCATCACCGTCGTACAAACGAACCTTGTCTTGCAGCGCCTCGGTGTATCCCTCCTGCAAATAGGCCCGGCTTTCCAAAATGACGGCTTCTCCGCCAAACAGATCATGAACCAGCGCCTTATATTGGCTCAAAGTCAAATAGCCGAATTGCTCCTGCACCTCATGGACGTAGGCTTCTTCCCCCCATGTATAGGTGTACAGAAATTCCATTGCGTCGTTGACCGGCATAACAGCTTCGTTCGGGGCTATTTTGCTGTACTGAATAGCTCTCCCCTTAAAGTCCCGGCTATATCGCTCCAGCCAAGACATGCCGTCTTCATGCAAAAAAACAATTTTCCTGACACTGTCCGGCTCGCTCATGACGCCGTCTCGGATCAGAATGCGCCCGCCGGGAGCCAATGTCCGGAATGCGCTTTGCAATGCGGCTTCCACTGTGCGAAGGTTGAATTTTGACCCCTCATAAGGAATGTAGGAATACAGCTCATGCAGAATGGATGAAAAGATAACTGTATCCGCACCGCCTTCTCCCAGCAGCTCGTCCAGTTTAAGCGCGTCGCCTTGCCGCACTTCCCAGCATCTGCCCTCAAGCTGTTTTTTTCGGGCCAGCGCTTCCACGACATTGGCGGCAATATCAATGCCAAGAGGTTCGACATGCGGCAGCTCGTCCTCAAGCAAATCAAGCAACACGCCGCCGCCGGGACCGATATCCACAACCTTGCGTCCCGTCACATAATTCAGAAGCACCCGTTTGTAATCCACCGAGCTATTCATATCGGACAAATACGTTTCTTCATTATGAAAACGGTCATAGGCATCCCTGCGCAAACCAAACAAGTCAAACAACATCAATACCGCCTGCTCGTAAAGAGGCGACTTTTCAGCCTCCATGCAAAACTCGATCAATTTTTCCGCAGCCGGCGAAAAAACAAACCTGATAAATAACGTATCCGGCGCGCCGTCCTGCCGCTCCAGCTTGAGGTCTAGATGCCGACCTTCCGCTTCAAGCTGAGGGGCAGACACCGATCCGCTGATTTTGGCGTCTTCACCGTTTAAGTAGTGCTCGATCATTCTCAGCTTGTAGACATTAATTTTTTTGACTCCGCGATAGTCATAATACATGGAGGCCATCGTCTGCTCCAGGCTGATATGCCGGATATTCGCCAGTCCCGGCTCCGCCGCGATCAAGGTCATGATTTTCAAAAAATGACCCAATGAAAAATGCTGAAGCGCGGGTTCGGCATACCAGAACGTTTTATTCTCCAGCGGAGCAAGCTTGCGCCCCAGCCCCTCCTCAAGCTCCAGCTTGTCGAAGAGCGCATCGAAATTTTCGCCCTTGCTAATCGTTGCAAGACGCATTCGCTTAAAGCGGTCCCGCAGATCATCCGGCACCCCGCAGCCATGGCGGGCGATGGTAGCGATGATGGCGTGCGCCTCCGGTTTCGTTTGTTCCCACAGCTCGGCGGAAACGGCTCCGATGACGCAATAAGCCAGGTTATCCAGCACGTGGGCAAGCTCTCCCGGTGTCAGCATGCCGGTTTGCGCTAGCCTGGACAGCAGAAGTCCTTCCGAAGCCGGCACTTCTCCGCGGATTTGCTGGCCCACCAGGCCATGACCTTCGATGAGCGCAGCAACGATTTTTGCACGGGGCGATCCAGCTCCGTTGATCTTCCGGTACAGCTGAGCGGAACCAATATTATGGACGCGGCAATTGATTCCCTCTTGCTGCCAAAGGATACGCTCGCGCAACGTTCCGCCTTTGGACGTCTCGCACCAGATCAGCACCTCCTCCAGCAGTTCCTTGATCCAGAAGGAAAGGGGAAGCTGGTTAAGAAGGGCCAAAGTCCGCTCCACGTAGTCCAGCACATGATTGCCTTCGGCAAGCTCGCGCAGCGACTGAATCCGCTCTACATTGACGATTCGTTCCTCCGCGCTAATCAAATACCGCAGCCACGGATAGTTGGCTTCATCGCCCGAAGATAAGCCGTTGATGCGGTATCTTTGAATAGCTTCTAATGATTCTAGCATCTATTATGCCTCCCTGATCATGGGTTCGCAGTGCTTGCCGTTCAGCCTAGCTTGGATCATGCGCAAGACGCAGCAACGCATTAACGCATTCCGATACCGTCTGCTTTGCCGTTTGGAGCACCAGTTCGGGATGCTCCGGCGGCTCGTAAGGATCCGATATGCCGGTGAATGCGGTAATTTCCCCGCGGCGCGCTTTGGCATACAAACCTTTGACGTCGCGCCTCTCGCACTCTTCCAGCGGACAATCTACATATATCTCGCTGAAATTCGGCAGCGCTTGCCTTGCATATTGCCTCATTTCCCGGTATGGGCTGATAAGCGATACAATAACCGTCACTCCATGCCGATTCAGCATATCCGCGAGATAGACGGCTCGGGCGATATTTTCAAAGCGATCAGCCCGGCTAAAGCCCAATTCGGAGCCTAACCTCTTCCTCAGCTCATCGCCATCCAGCCACTCCACGGCTACCCCCTTGCTTCGGAGCGTTTCTGCCAATGCGGAAGCAATCGTGCTTTTCCCCGCTCCGGACAGTCCGGTGAGCCAAATGGTTTGACCGCGGCCCAGGTTTTCCACACCAGATTGACCACGACTTTCTGCAACAGAGATAAAATCGATACTCGTGCCACTTTCATGCTTCATTTTTTAAGGCCCCTTTTTTCAGCTCGACACCATAATTAACACTTGCCACGTTGTGAAAATGCAAAAGAAACCTGCACCAAACTGGTACAAAACGAGTAACTAACCCCTGACTGTGCCGGCATTTGCTGCCGGATTCCGCTCCAGCAAACCTGAGCCGTACACCTGCTTAAGCTGCAGCTCCGGCATATGAATGTAGCCGATATAGCAATCGCATGCTTTCATCCCGCAGGGTCTGTCGGCAGATAAACCCTCCAGTCCGTCCCGATACAAGTTGCCGATGACCCGTCTGTCTTTGTAGCAGCGTTTGACCAGCCCCGCTCCTTGTACGTAAAAAACGCTCCGGCCTGCATGACATGATTTGCCGTAGCTGTCGTAGTCCACTACGTTCAGACTGAATAATGGATCGATGGAGCGGAAAGACGCCAAATCCTCGTCGCTGTAATAATTGGGCTTGTCCTTGTACGCATTTACCCAGAGATACACATCGCCGGGCAGCTTTTCGCGAAGGGATGCAATAGCGGGATAAGCGCTGTTAAGCCCAACACTGCCTACGCTAAACGGCACGCCAGCCTCATATACTCTAAGGCATTGGGCCAAAAACTTCTCTTCGCTCACCTGCCCGGGATGGTAGGTAGCCCATAATGCCGTTTTGTTGGCATCCAGCTTTTCCAGAAAAGCCAGATTCGCCGATAGATTGGTTTGGATCGCCACTTTATCCACATGCTCCATATGGGACAGCTCCGCCATCGCATCGCGGTACCAGCGGTGAACCAAACCTTCCCCGTACGGGTTGAAGAAAATGGAAAGGGAATGGCCATTGCTTCCCTGCTCTCGCGCCCAGCCCACGAATGTCTCAAGCTGCTTCTTGTCTTTTGCCAACGTTTCCGCGCTGTCTCGCGTTTTGCCGAAGGGACAATAGGGACAATCATAATTGCAGGAGGAAAGCGACCCACGGTAATACACCACCGCATTCATGGCAGCACAAATCCTTCCATTCGATTTCTAATTTCCCCGGAAATAAACCAGTCGCCGATGGAGTCGGAATAACTCATCCCTTCAGCCGTCAGAAGCAGCGCTCCGTCTTCCACCCCTGCCAGCCCTGACTCCGCAAGCAGACGAAGCTCTGGAAAATCATCCATCGGCAACGATCCAAAGCGGCTTTCGTAATGATTTAATGCAAGGCCTTCGGCATGCAGGATCGCTTTTAAAATAAACCGCCGTTTCTGCTCCTGCAGCTCCAGTACGATACCGTAATCGGCATGTTCGTAAGACTTCGCCGCCACGTAATCGGCAATAATGCTTTCCGTCGCTTTGCGGCTGACGCCATAGCGGGAGGAGTAATGCACGCCCCGCGTATAGGAGCGTGCTCCGCAGCCAAGACCTACCATCCCTTCCTCCTGGCAGCTGTAGTCCAGAAGACGTTTTCCGCTGCCCGGCGCGGATATTTTGGCAAAACGGCGCATGGAATATTGACGGTAGCCGCTCCGAAGCAGAAGCTCTCTTGCCGCCGTATAACAAGCCAGCCGGATATCGGAATGTTTGGCGATTTCTCCCGGCTTAACGATGGTATGCTCCCGCGTATACAGCGGATATAAGAAGATTTCCTCCGGCTCATAACGCAGCGCCTCGCCAAGAGAATAAAGCCAGCTCTCGATGCTTTGCCCAGGCAGGCCGTAGATCAGATCCAGATTCAGAATGGGAAGATTGTACTGTCGCAGCAGCTCCAGCGCTTTGTAGACAATTTCCGGCTTTTGCGGTCTGTAGATCGCTTCGGATTCTGCCGCAACAAAACTCTGGATGCCCATGCTGACCCGGTCGGTTCCGTTCCTCTTCAGTACATCCAGCTTTTCCTCGTTTATCGTTTCCGGGGACACTTCAACGGAAATGGACACCGTCTGAAGATCAACTCCCATTCTATCAACCGCAATGCGGAACAGCCGTTCCAAAAGCTCCGCAGAGAGCAGCGTCGGAGTTCCGCCGCCAATGGCGAAACGGGCATAGGGCTTGCCGGCAATCAATTTTGCCCATTGCTCGGCCTGCCGCTCCAGCGCATCCACATAACGGACATGGACATCATCGCGCTTGTCAGGCAGCGTAAACAGATTGCAAAAGCCGCAGCGCGCTCCGCAAAAAGGGATATGCATATACAGAAAATAAGATTCAGCCGGCTCATCCCTCCACAGCTCTCCAAGAGACAACGGCGGGTCGATGCTCTGATATGACGTTTTGTGAGGATAGGAATATAAATAAGAGCGGTAAGGGTTAGCCGTGATATAGTCCCTTAGCTCGGAATGTGTACTTGTCGTCATGGCCCTCCTCCTCTCTATAGAAAAAATTCGCGGTAGGGAACGTCCCAAACCGTTTCATGGGCCAACCGGTGTCCATGATAACCATCTTCGCCAAAGGCTTCTCCATGATCCGAAAAAGCAAGGCAAAATACTCGATTTCCCCGCTCCCGAAAAGCTTGGAACAGCCGCCCCAATTCGCCGTCCGCATATCGCAGCGCCGCACGCTGGGTTTCCACGGAATCCTTGTGCGCTCCTTCAACATAGAGATGGCTGGGGCCATGAATGGCGGATACATTTATAAACATAAAAAGCCGCTGGTCGAGTGGCGTCGCTTGGAGCAGCTTAATAGCGTGATTGACCTGATTTTCCGTGGAACGGGCATTGGATACGCCAAAGTTCATTCGCCAGTAGCTATGCTGAAAATAACCCGGGAGCACCTTCGCAAGCGGCACTTTTTTGCTAAAAAAAATAACGCCGCCGATACATACTGTCTTATACCCCTCGGCAGCCAAGCCTGAAACAACGTCCGGGGTATCGAACAACCAGGTATGGGGATGCGTTTTCAAACCCGTACGGCTGGAATGAAACAGCCGGATATGCCGCGATTTGTCCGTTGTTGCTGGCGTTGGCAAAAACCCGCCAAAAAAAGCATGATGCGCCGCATAGGTAAAGCTGCCCGGCGTATGGCGCTTCTCCCAGGGGCCGCTGCCGCACAGATTGGGACAATTGGCCTCCTCCAGCACGGCGGCGTCATACCGAAGCGTATCCAGCGTAATCATTAAAATGTCATGTGTGCCTACAACGGCGTTCATATCCGTCATGTTTTAAGTCCACCTTTTGTGTAATGATGCAAAAAAACAGGAATCATAAAAAACCTCTGTCGAGGCCATATCAGAATGGCGACCGCATGTTGCGGAACTTTTTTTCGCCGGTATGGAATTGATTTTCAGCCAACCCGAAAACATGACGATTCCTGTGCGGAGAAAAGACGGCGACTTCATACGCCGCCGCTTCGCCCGAACAATAATGACATTTCCCATTCATAGGGGGTCAGCCCCTCATGCCGCACGCCATAGAGCAAATCGCCAAAGGGATTAACATCCGCCACATAACAGCGCTGCGCGCCTTCCGATACAAGCACGTCAACGCCCATTGAAAAAGAAGCCGGGAAAACCGCTGCTGTCTGCCGGGCGATACACTGCACTCTTTCCTGAACCTCGGGGGACAACCCCGCCTCGGCAGGATTCAAACGCTGGCTTCGCAAATGCAGATTAGTGACCGGCGTTTTACTGGCACGGACAACGGCATGACCGGCTTCTCCTCCCGCTACAAGCTGGCGAATATCGCAGGCTTGTCCTCCCACGCGGCGTTTGGCTATCCATTGTTCCGCGTGAGCGCCATGGCGGTACAGCCAATTCACAATAGCTGCGATTTCCCCGCTGTCCGTATAACGCTTCAGCTTGCCGCTGTTGTAGTAAACAGGAGGGCGCGTCACATAGCTCTCTACGCCAATGGTCGTCATGGCGATCTCCGCGCCGGTAACGGGATTAACCTGGTAGGCAATAACGCCGGAAGCCGCGGAACCGGAAGCCAGCTTCACAAAAACGCGATGGACCCCTTCCGCTGCCATCGCCTCCCGCAACAATTCATAATTATCGGGAGGCGTTTCTCCGCCGATGGTTCGAGGCACAGCAACGCCGGCTCGGGCAAGCGCCTCCTGCGTTCGGCGTTTGTCCGTCATCAGGGCGATGTCCTGCGGATCATTCAGCCATCGCGCTTCCGGAAGCGCCGTCTTGACTTCGCGCCGCAAACTTGCCAGCAGCCTGCAATATCCGCGGAACCATTGGCCGGGATGATGCAGCACGCCCGGAAGCTCGGGCAGCCGCAGCGCGGACGCGGCGCTCAGCGGAGACAAATGGGGATGATCGGGAAGAGGATGCAGCGCATCGTCTACCTCCCGCGCAGCATCCGGCGCTCCCAGCGCAATTAGCGCTTTTTCGATCTCGAAGCTGCCGCCTGGCGATTCCATTCGCAATAACGGCGCTCCGCTCAGCCCGCGCGCGGCTTTTTCCAGTACGCCTTCTCCCCCTAGCGCATCGGCAAAGGGAACAATGACGGCGGGCGGAAGGGATAGCTTATCCAGCGCGGACTGTATCCCCTCCGTACGCCTATCCCCCGGCTGCCCGATAACGATTAGAGGCCTGACTTGTACGGAAGACAAACCGCCTTCCGAATTTTTGCTCATTCCGATAATCTCGTTATTCCGTGATGGAAGGATAACGCCAGTCCTCCTCCTCGTCGATATCCTGCTGATCGCTGACATCAACCGGAAGACCGCTAGCCTGGAAACGGTTCACCATATCATCCGTCATATAATGGTAGTTCAAATCAAGCTTTTTCAAACCTTTGATGCCAGAGCTGGACAGAAGCGCTTCGCCGCCTTTGTCGCTAAGCGTGCCAAGAGACAGATCCAATGTCTCCAATTGGCCCAAAACTTCATGCTGGCTCAACGCAATTGCAATCTCGTCCTGCAGCTCGCTATTTTTCAAGCCCAAATAAGTCAGCTTGGGGAATTTGCCCGGAGGAATAACGGACAACACATCCTCCAAACCTCCGTCAAAGCCATAATCTTCAACGCCGAGATACAGCTCCAGCTTGCGCAGATTCGGCAGAGTGGCGCCGGCTATGCTTTTTAGCACTTTTTTGGGCAAGCCGCCCGATATAATAATGAGTTCCTCTAATTTGTCGTGCTCAAGTGAACTGAATTCCAATTCGTTGCCGCCTTGCGCCGTTAGTGATTGAAGCTCGGGAAAAGCGGAGAGCAGCGGAGACAAATCGGATTGAATAATCCAGGAAATCTCGCATTCCTCGGAGCTCATATCTCCGATAAACAGTTTGCGAAGCGAAGGAAAACTTGCACTGTGCTTAACCAGTGCTTCTACTGTTTCCTTCGAGCTATTCTCGAAGGAATGGCCCCACTCGCCGATAATAAGGCTGGTCAATGCAGCGCCTTCAGGGGAACCCGCCAGTTGTTCGATTTCATCTTCAACTCGTTTTCCATCTTCAAATTCCTCATAATCTACCGAAAGCTTCAATTCCGTCATGACTTTCCCTCCCGAAAAAATATACTTCCACAATCTACCCTATCACCTGAGTCAAGACAGAGTCAAATCGCCCCCGCCAACCTGCCAAATGCCAAAAGACGCTTTCAGCACCGCTAATATGCATTAGCAGAAAACGCCTAAATTGGCAATCCGATAACAGTCTCATTTTATTGTGTTGCGTGCATCTCTTTCAAAGCTCTCCTAAGCCTTTTTCAAGTCTTTTTCAAGCCTCTTTCAGACCACTTTCAGCTCAATTCCGCTTGCCGCCCGCTTTGTTCGTTTTGCAACTAGGCTTTCCGCCCTATTTTTCTGCTCTCCCGATATTCATCCTCCAGAATGCTCATCAGAATGGAATCGTGGTAGGCATGATTGTAGTACAACGCTTCACGCTGGATGCCTTCTTCTCTAAAACCAAGTTTTGCGTAAACATGAGCCGCCCGTTTATTGTAATCAAACACATTCAGCTCGATCCGATGCAGGTTCAAGACGCCGAAGCCATAATTCAGGAGCAGATCCATCGCTTCGCTTCCATACCCTTTTCCCTGGTTGCCATTACTAAAAATCGCGATTCGGATATTGGCGTTGCGGTTTCTGGGATCGATATCCTGAAGAACGATATCCCCTATGAGCGCATCATCTTCTCTTCGGGCAATCAGGAGCAATACCGTCGAGGAATCCTCCCGCTTTCCTTCAAGATAAGAAACGATTTGCTCTCTCGTAAAATACTTTTGCGTACCCGTAAGCCTTCTCGTTTCCGGATCATGCAGCGCTTGTAAATACCAATCGACATCCTCTGCCTCAACGGGCCGCAAATAGACGGATGTCCCTTCCAAAAATCGTATCGGTTTTTTCATAGTTGTTCCTACCTTCTTGTTTCATTTTTGCGTATACTTAAAGCTATCACGAAACTGACCACTAATAAATATACAGTTTGCTGCTGCACTTCTTGACACTGATGCTGAAGGATATGCCCCGTATATTAGCCGCGGAAAATCCCTGTTACCCGCTCATCCCTCAAGCTTTTCGGTCGGCAGGTTATACCGTTGTTCCACTCGACATTACAGGTGCGGGAACCGGGGTTGCAATTCCCCTCATTTCTCCTGAAGGGCATCTCCAACTGGAGGCGGATGCCAATGTCGTCTATCTTGGCGGAATGCCCCAAGCGTTGGCGCCGGAATTGTGCATTCATTATATGGTGCTGCCAAAAGCAATGCTGCCCGCCTTTCGCAGTCTGGGCCAACAATCGATGTTTGAGCCCTCTTCCCCGCGAATCTATCAGCGCGCGATGGAGCATTTTATTCGCGACGGCCATTTTGAACGCCATATCCGGCGGATGAGAAATGTTTACCGGCGAAAGATGAATTTGCTAAAGGAAGCGCTCAGCCGCTCTTTTGGCGGAAAAGGCGATGTCGATATTGCCGTAACTGGCCTTCATCTCGTTATGACCGTAACGTCACGCTGCTCGGAGGAGACATTGACGGAAGCTGCCAAACAGGCAGGCATTCGAATTGCTCCGGCTTCTCCCTATACAACCGGCCATCGCCATCGGGAAGACGGCTTCAAGCGCGAGCTGCTTATTGGCTTTGGCGGAATCCCGGAAGAACATATCGAAACGGGCGCCTCAGCGTTGGCCCAGATACTCCTTCCCCTTTTGCTATAAACGTTTTGCGATCTTGCTATTCCATTTGAAAATAAACACGAACGTCAACTCGGAGGTTATACTGGATGGGAGGAGGCGACAACGATGGAGAGCTGCAATGATGGATTGGAGAAAAGACTTTCGGACGAGCAATGGCAGGCGGTTGCGGCCAATGACAAAAGCTATGACGGTTCATTTCTCTACGCTGTCAAAACAACCGGCATTTTTTGCCGGCCTTCCTGCAAATCGAGAGTGCCGAAACGCGAAAATGTAATGCGATTCGATGATGCTTCCCAAGCCTCAGCCGCCGGATTTCGCCCCTGCAAACGGTGCAAGCCAACCGGAACGGCTTTGCCGGACGAAGAATGGATCGCCATCGCGGCGGATTATATAGACCGTCATTATGATGAACCTTTGACACTGGAGGAGTTAGCCGCCGTTTGTCATGGGACGCCTTACCATTTTCACCGCACCTTCAAAAAAATCAAAGGAGTAACGCCCTTGGCCTATATGCAAGCCCTTCGCCTTTCCCGCGCAAAACATCTGCTCTTAACGACTGACAATCCGGTCGCTGGAATCGGCAAAGAAATCGGCTGGCCCAATGCGCCTTATTTTATAACCGTATTCAAAAGGCTGACGGGGCTGACCCCTGAAGCCTATCGCATGAACCACAACAAAAGACAGGAGGTTGATTCTGATGAATGCTAACCTAAACATGCCGGCCATCCAGTGGTCGCTGCTGCGGCACGGAGACTGGAATCTACATCTAGCCGCAAACGAAGCGGGATTGTGTTTCATCGGTTCGCAAGACGCCCCATTAGAGGAACTTCAGCAATGGTTGGTTTCCCGCTATCCCGGGCGGAACCTGGAGCAAAATGACAACACGCTGGAGTCCCATGCCAATGCCCTTATTTCCTATTTGGACGGCAGCATCTTACAGCCTGAATTAAAGCTGCATCTAAAGGGAACGCCGTTTCAGGAAGCGGTTTGGCAGGCGCTTTGCGACATTCCTTACGGTCATACCCGCTCCTACTCCGACATTGCGGAAACCATCGGCAAACCAAAAGCGGTGCGCGCAGTCGGAACGGCAATTGGCGCCAACCCGCTGCTGATCGTTGTTCCCTGCCATCGCGTTATCGGTAAAAACGGTGCGTTAACGGGATACCGTGGCGGAATGGAGATGAAAACAAAGCTGCTGGAGCTTGAACGGGGAACCCGCCGATTATAGCTGATTGCGATTATAGCTGCGAGCTGCCTCCCGGTCCGTGCCAGTCATACGGGGCTGTCAAAGCGACAGCGCCCACAGGTAAAGGGAAGCAACTGTGCCGTAAGGCGAATAGTTGGCCAAATAGCGCCGAAAAGCCTCTTCGTCCAGCTCGGACAAGCCGTACAGTCTCATCATCCCTCGCCGGATGGCGGCATCGCCAAAGCTGACCACGTCTTGACGCCCCAGTCCATGAATAAGCACCATTTCCGCTGTCCATCGTCCAACTCCCTTGATACCCGTCAAACGTTTCAAAATTTCCTCGTCCGGTAAACGTTGCAGCTCCTCCATCGAAAAATCTCCGCTTTCAATTTGGGTAGAAATCGTATAAATCGTTTCTGCTTTTTTCATCGTTAATCCGCAGCCCTTAATGGTCAAGACCTCATAGCTAGCCAGATTGGCTGATGTGATGTCGCCCAACTCTTCCGCCATCCGATTCCAGATCGCATCTGCCGCCTTCACGGATATGAGCTGGCCGACTATCGCATAAACCAACGCTTGGTAAGGATCAGGCATGACGATTCTCTCTATGCTGCCAAGCTCCTCGATAGCCGCTCCAAGCTTGGGGTCATTTGCCTTCAAATGCTGGATTTCCGTCATGCCGTAATGAAACATTTTTTTATGCTGCATAATCCATCCCGACTCCCTCGGCGAGTTTTTTGCCAATCGATTGCTGTTATCTCTCTAATCATTTATCTCTCTAATAGTATACGCCAATCATTACGCCCGAAAGAATTTTCGGAATGAAAGGGCAAGAATGTGAAACTTCGCCTGTGATTTGTCCCGGCAGGTTGCGACTGCAACCGCAATGGAGCTTTTTTTCCAGTATAATAGCATTACAGAACCATGCCAGACTGGAAAGGAGCAACAAAATGAATCTTGAGTTCATCATTCCGTTTCTTCGCAAAACAAACCTGTTTCACGATCTCAGCGAGCAGGAATTGGAGCGGGTTGCGGAAATCGCCATCTCTCGGCGCATACCAAGGCGTTCCATCATCTTTACGGAAGGCAGCGAGAAGGAATGCGTATATTTTATTCAAAAAGGGCTGGTCAAAACGTTCAAAACGGACGAAAACGGCCATGATCAAATTGTCTCCTTCTTGTCGACAGGCGACATGTTCCCGCATATCGGCTTTTTCCATCCCCATCCCTATCCTGCAACCGCGGAAGCCATTGTAGATTCGCGACTGCTCGCCATTCCGGTGGCTCAATTCGAAACGCTTATGCTGAACAATCTATCTATCGGCATTAAAATGATGACCGTGCTGGGCGATAAAATCCGGGAGCTTCAGGAAAAAATCCAGGGTTTGACGGGGCAGGATGTCAAACACCGCGTCATCACGCTGCTGCTGCAACTGGCAGATCAACTCGGCAAGTTCAAGGACAACATTTGCGTCATCGATTTGCCCATGACCCACCAGGAGTTCGCCAATTCCGTCGGCACAACCCGCGAAACGGTAAACCGCCTGTTAAGCCAGTTGAATAAAGAGGAACTGCTGGAGGTTAGCCGCAATCAAATTATTATTTTTGACCTTCGCGGATTGAAATCTCAGATCGGTTCCAGCTAACCCGCCTAATTGGAAAATATGTGACACGGCTCACAAAGCCCACCCTGCTCCTGTCTTATAATGAGGGAGCAAACCAAACCTAACACCGGGAGGAATTAACAATGAGCCAATTCGCTGCTACCGTTAATGCGACTGAATATCCGCCACAGCTCAAGCATAAAGTGATTTTCGAAACCTTCAACAATCTCGAGCCAGGTGAAGCTATGCTTCTGGTCAATGACCATGATCCTGTGCCGCTTCGTTTCCAATTCCAATCCATGCATCCTGAGAAGTTTACATGGGAATACATTGAGCAAGGTCCTGAATGGTTCCGCGTCAACATCGGCAAGCTTTAAAAGGTTGTTCAAAAAGTCCGCTTTCCATTACGAAGCATTACTCGTGTCATGGTCAGCGTCGAATATGGCATTCAGCCGAAATCTCCGGTGCTCACTTAGCTTTCACTAAGCTCCGCTCCTCGATTTCTAGCTTCAAGCCATCTTCTCGGCACTGAAAACCGAACTTTTTGAACACGTATTTTATGATTGGGGCGAAGACCATGGCAAATGTTACGATTATCGACCCGCGAACGATCCGAATCAAGGTTGGCGTAGAAGATGCAATTACGATGGTACAGGAAGCGTCTCGCAGCGTAGTCGATTATGCCGACGAAATCGTGACCATCTATGAAAAAATGCCTGAATTTCAATTCGTCCATTTCTGCTTTTATGCCTATGACAGCGCCAGATTATTCGAAGGCATGCTGGAAACGGACCCTAAACAATACACCTCGTTTTCCCTGGATGCGCCGGATTCCTTTTTTTATGCGCTATACGGCGGAATGGCGGGATTGTATAACGAAGCTAAACAAATTCAGGGTTAATACAGAGTAGGCAATCAAAAAAGCCCCGTTCCATTTCACTGATTACAGTGCGATGGATGGGGCATTTTTTACGGGACAAAAAAACCCGCCCCCAAGACACCCTTTCCCGTCCGTTTCCTCCCTGCTGAATAGTTATTCATTCCACACGACTTTTCGGACAGCCCCCAATTTCACTAGAATCCGGCATTTTGATCTGGTAGAGTAAAATAGTGGTATTCCATCAGTCCACTATCCCAGAAACGGAGGGTTTTGCTTGAACCTCGGCAAGTTTATTGATTCTTCCCCGTTTAGAAGTTGCGTGCTTTTTCTTATTTTTATTAATGCGATCCTGGTTGGCCTTGAAACCTATCCCGCCGTATACGAAGCCTATTTCCCATGGATTTATTGGATGGACCGGCTGCTGCTATGGGCGTTTACGTTGGAAATCGTGCTGAGGATAGCCGTAAACAGGGCGTCCTACTTCAAGGATGGCTGGAATGTGTTCGATTTTGCTATCGTGCTGAGCGGACATCTGTTTGCCGGAGGATCTTTCGTAACGGTTCTGCGAATATTGAGGGTGCTGCGGCTGCTTAGAAGCATATCCGTTATGCCGTCCCTGCGGAGATTGGTTAACGCGCTGCTGATGACATTGCCTTCGTTGTGGAACATTTCATTGCTATTGTCTATTCTTCTCTACATTTTTGCCGTTGCCGGAACGATGATGTTTGGACATGCAATGCCGCATCTGTTCGGTTCTCTTCACGCCTCCTTGCTGACTCTGTTCCAGATTATTACGCTGGATTCCTGGTCAAGCGGCATGATGAGGCCGCTTATGGAGATTTACCCTTGGGCTTGGGTCTATTTTGTTTCGTTTGTATTGTTTGGCACCTTTATCGTTATGAATTTAATCGTTGGCGTTATTGTGACCAATCTGGACAAAGCCAATGCGGCGGATGAGCCAGATAACGTTATCGCCAACGAAGCTCCGTCTGCACAACAATCCGAAACCTCCAAGGACCAGGTTGAGCTGGCTGCACTGAGAGCCGATATTGCGGAGTTGAAAGAGCTTGTAACCCAGTTGTCCAAAAAAACAGGCTGAAGCATTGGCCAGAGCAGCAGGTGCTCGTGGCTCAGCTTCAGCCGGATTGCTTCAATAAAGAATGTGAATCGGTTCGCATTTATGATAGAACCGGATAGCCGAGATGTCACAGACAGGGTTTATATCGCCGCCGCTGTAGCGCTTCGTTCCGGCTTATGCTCCCGCTCCGGTTGGAGAATTCCTTCCTTCTGCCGAGAGATAATAAGCAGCGTTGCCCAAATGAGAACAAATCCTACAATTTGCGTTACGGTAATAACCTGCTGGAATACAGCAAAGTTGATCAAAACGCCAACCATTGGGAAGCTTAATTCTGCCAGCGTTGCATAGGAAGCTTTGATGGCGCTTAAGCCTTTATAGTACAGCAGCAGGCTAAGCAAGCCAGGTAGCAGCGCCTGCAGCAGCAGGTTAAGCCCAATCAGCGCCATTCCGCCCGCTTCGCCCGGAAGCGCCCATATTTGGCGTTCCCCCAAAACAAGAGCCAACAGCAACGGCAGCGCAAGGATAAATCGCAGCGACGTCACCGCTTCATAATTCAACACGCCCAGCAGATATCGGCCCATTACGGTCGAACCACCCCACAATACAGCCGCGCCAATGGACATCAGGCTGCCGGCTTGAAGCATCTCGCTCATATTGGAGAAAGGCAGCTTAAAGCCGAAGGTTAGCAAATAGGTGCCCGCAATCGCAACAATGAATAACATGCCGAAGGACTTGGGCAGTTTTTCTTTAAGCAGCCATCTGGCCATGAGAATGGCGAACAAGGGCTGAAGCTTTTGCAGCAGGAGGACCGAATTCAAATCGCCGGATTCAAGACCTTTTGTGAACATCACCGTCGCCAGCGCCGAACCTCCCCAGGAAATAAAGAGCAGCGCGCCGACATGACGCAGCCGGAGCTTGCTCAGCTGTTGCCGGTGCTTCCACAAGACGGGAGCCATAAACAACACCAGAATAACATGCTCCAGAAGAGCGATTTGAGTCGATGTAAGATGGTCCAGCAGAAGCATGCGGAACAACGGATCGACGCCCCACAGCGCGGAGCCTAGCACAACAAACCAAAATGCGGGTTTGACGGCCTGATTTTTGAAGATGGGTAAAGACATCATGTTGCTCATGGTTGAATGCTCCTTTTCGTGCATCCAACCTTCAGGGGTTGTCGTATTCCAAGAAAAACCCCGCATCGCATCGAAAATGCGAAACGGGGCTAGCCAAATAAACATGCCAAAGGCATATTCAAAATGGCGATCTTCTCCCATCCGGACTTTACCGTCGGCCTTGGATTCTCACCAAGTCAGTCCCTTTGCCAATGTTGGCTTGGCTTAGGGAGTCGCGGGCTTCGCTTCGCAGCTTCACCGCCGGTCAGGAATTTCACCTGCCCCGAAGATCAGTATGCTAATCAGTTGATTAATTAGTAAATTCTTAATGACTTAAGACAACTATATGCTTCATCAAGTCCTGAGACTATGATGATTATCACACCCACATTAGAAAAGTAAGTAGCGATGTTATTTTCATATCATAAGTGGAGCGAGGCTCCTTGTCAAGGGCTTTTAATAAATTCCTTTTATTCTTACCTATTTTGTCGGGTTAAAGAGTTGTTCCCTTGCAAAGGACAGCCATTTTCGGGCGGCAAAAGATAGATATCCTTCCTTCCGCCATATCATGACCAGCCGCCATGGAATAAGCGGTTCGGTCAGTTTGACGACGCTGACCGCGCCAGGGGCAAGCTGCTTGCAGATCGTTTCCGGCAGCATCGCGATGCCCAATCCCGCCGCCACCATTCCGCCGATAAAATCCCACTGCGAGCTTTCGCAAACGATATCCGGCTGGAAACCTGCTTCCCGGCATGCTTCCAGCATTCGGTCATGCAGAGTGAAATCCTGCCGGAACATAATAAACGGCTCCGCCGCCAGCTCGGATAGCTTGATTTCGCCTCTACCCGCCAAGGCATGGCCTGCAGGCAATACAACCTGAAGTTTTTCTTCTACTACAGGAAAAGAATGAAACTGATCTTCTGGAGCCGAGAGCAGCACCACTCCCATATCCAGCTCGCCCTCGGCAACGGCGGATTGAATCCTTTTGCTTCCATCCTCTAGTATACTTAGAGAAATGCCGGGATGGTGTTCGCGAAACCGCCGAATAACGGATGGAAAAAAGTATGCCCCCACCATAGGAGGCAAACCCAGGCTAATGCTTCCCTTCTGCAAGCTGACAAGCTCCGCCAACCCGTTTTCGATCTCCTCCAACTGGTCCACTATTTTGCCCGCGCCTTGGGCGATCACTTTCCCTGCATCTGTAAGCGCAATTTCCCGGCCCGACCGGATAAAAAGCTGCACGCCAAGCTCATCCTCCAAATTTTTCACAGCTTTGCTGATCGTTGGCTGGGTAATATGAAGACGCTCCGCAGCTTTGGTAAAGCTCTGGGAGCGTACAATTTGCAGCAAATATTGAAGCTGGCGAATATCCATTTTTCCAATTGGCCCTCTCTCATAGACAAATGGCATAATTTTTATGCCTACAATTCATTTTACCTATGAAAATAACTGCTGTAAACTTGAGTCCAGAAGAAGGAGTGTGTAGGATATGCCCCTCTGGGTTAAAGTCGCTTTGCAGGTTTTGCTGTTCACCCTTGTATCAACGTCCATGAATGCACTGGCCGCATGGCTTTCACTGCCGATTCCCGGCGGAATCCTGGGCATTGCCGTTATATTCACGCTGTTGAAAACAGGCGTCATTAAGCTCAAATGGATCGATGCCGGAGCTTCCTGGCTGATCGCCGAGATGCTGTTGTTTTTTGTGCCGTCAGCCGTTGGCATATTGTCCTATGGGGCATTAATGGCGAATGAAGGCTTGCGTATTTTATTGGTCATTGTATGCAGTACCGTGCTGGTTATGGCTGGCGCGGGCAGAATCGCCCAGCGTTTGGCGAGAGGCAAGGAGAGTGCCAGCTTGTGATTCCATTTTTATGTTTATCCGGTACACTGGCGGTTTATCTGGCTTCCAAATGGCTGCATCGGCGCAAGCCGGCGATTTATACGGCCCCTTTGTTGGTCGCGCCGATTTGTCTTATTCTCCTGCTGCTGCTGTTTCGGGTTCCTTATGATCAGTATAACGCAGGTGCGGAATGGATTAGCTCCATGATTGGCCCTGCAACCGTCGCGCTTGCCGTACCGTTGTACAGACATTGGGAAATGCTTAAGCGCAATGCTGCCATTATTATAACGAGCACGGCGGCCGGAGCGGCGATTGCTGTCGTCTCCTCCGCCCTGCTGGCCAAAATCGTACATCTAAGCCCGGTTGTGACGGAAAGCTTGCTGCCCCGCTCCACGACAACGCCGATTGCCATGGCGATTTCCGGCTTTATTGGCGGAATTCCCAATTTGACAGCTGTTTTTGTCCTGGTCACGGGATTGCTGGGCATGCTGATCGGTCCACTCGTCATCAAATGGTGCCGCATCGAAAACGATATTGCCCGAGGCATATTGTTCGGGACCGGGGCACATGCCGCCGGGACCGCCAAAGCCTTTGAGTTTGGTCAAATTTCGGGAACCACATCCGGCATTGCGATGCTGCTGACTGCCTTTATCACCCTATGTCTTGCTCCTTGGCTGATTACCCTTGCGCTGTTGGGGTAGTCGGCTTTTTTGCAGTCTCAAGAAATGACCTGTGTTCGTCGAATCCGCTTTACGGCATGGAACAGCGAGCTGCGGATCATGCCTTCGCTTTTATTAACAAGCTCTGCTGTCTCTCTTGTGGTATAGCCGTGGAGAAGGCGAAGCTCCAATATTTTGCGATGCTCGCCGTTTTTGACCGGCGAAACGATTTCTTCAATATTCTCCTGCATTTCCATCTCCGACGTATCATAATGATTGCAGGCCAATTCTGCCCGCCAATTCCGTTTCGTTGACCGGCCGCGTTTGCGAAAGGTATCGATGGCCAGATTGCGGGCCGTCTTGCGCAAGTAAAAGCCCAGCTTGTCCCAAGATATCTCCACCTGCACATTCAAAAGCCTGATAAAGCATTCCTGCGTCAAATCCTCTGCATCCTCGCGATTACCCATTAATCGCTCTAGATATCTCGTAATATCTGCTTTATAGTTAAGATAAGCTTGTTGAAACTGGCATTCGTTCATCATTGTACATAAAGGCTCCTTTCTGTCTCGACCGGGGAGGTTAAGTGTCGAATTCCTTATTAGAGTCAGTTTAAGTCATGAATGTTTCAGGGCACGTCAATTTTGTATCGGATTTGTAACATATGATAGAGTTAACATCACGGGGAGAATCAATAGATGGTGAAACAAAAGAAGATTTTGATTATCGAGGACGAAGGAGCCATACGGGATATTTTGTCCTATGCTCTGCGCAAGGAAGGGTTTGCCGTGGCGGAAGCAGGCACGGGACAAGAGGGTCTGACCGAATTGGAACGAAGCAAACCTGAGCTTGTGCTCCTTGACCTGATGCTTCCCGATATGAGCGGATTTGATCTATGCCGCAAGCTGTCGGCAAACCTCAAAATCCCCGTTATTATGATTACGGCAAAATCGGATATGATGGACAAGGTGCTGGGCATGGAGCTTGGCGCCGACGATTATATTACGAAGCCGTTTGATATCCGCGAGGTCGTAGCCCGCGTCCGGGCTATCTTCCGCAGAATCGAACAAATTAGCGAAAGCCTGGAAAACCAATCCTTCGACGTGATCACCCTGGACGGCCGCATCGAAATCCGCAAACCGGAACGCGAAGTATTAAGGAACGGGGAACGAGCCGGCCTTACGAACAAGGAATACGATCTGCTGCTGTTTCTTGCCAGCCATCATCGCCGGGTTTTTACGCGCACGGAGCTGCTGGACAAGGTATGGGGGTTTGATTTTGCCGGCGATACCCGTACCGTCGACATTCATGTGCAGCGTATTCGCAAAAAGCTGGATACCGCACAAGGGGCCTCCGTCATCGAAACCGTATTTGGCGTAGGCTACAAGCTGGATGCCCAGGTGTCGTCATGAAATGGACCATCCAGCTCAAAATGGTCGTGTTGTTTGCCCTTATTACGTTTGTCGGTTTTTCGGCCATGCTGGTCATCTCCTACCGCGTAACGGAGCAAAATATGTACCGGATTATTCATGATGATATGATAGACGTCAAAACCAATCTGGATATCGCGGTTAATCAATATTTTCTTTTGCGGCAAAAGCGGATCAACAGTGTTTCGCTCGTCTCGGAACGCCTTGGCCTTGCCAAAGAAATCGGCTCCTCGATCGGCGGCAGCGTAACCATCTATAGACCTGACGCAAAGCCTTTTACGGTTGGGGACGAAACGCAACAAAACGCCAACGCGCCGGATCTATTGGCCGCGGCCCGCCAGGAAATTGCCTACACCACCCATTTAAACAATAAAACAGCGATCGCCAGTTTGGCGTTTCCGTTGAAATCAAACGAAGCAACCATCGGCATTTTGCGTTATCAACGAGATTACAGCGAGCTTTACCAGCGCAATCTTCAGCTTCAGGAGACGCTCAAGCTGTTTGCAATTGCGATTTTTGTGTTTATTTTTATCGCGTCCGTGCTCATTTCCCGCAAAATAACCAATCCCGTCCGGCAGCTGACACGCCGATCCGCAGAGGTTGCGCAGGGCAAGCTGGACACCCGCATTGAAATTACGACCAGGGATGAAATCGGCGAGCTGGCAGCCAGCTTTAACGTCATGGTTAACCGGATACGAGAGCAAATCGACGTGATTCAGCAGGAGCGGGACGAGGTCAAGCAGGTGCAGGCGAGAAGCAAGACCTTTTTTGACAATGTTACCCATGAGCTTAAAACTCCGTTGACAACCATTGTAGGCTATGCGCAGCTATTGAAGGACAACGGCTTTACGGATAAGGCCTATTTTGACAAGGGACTGGATTATATCATTAACGAAAGCGGACGCCTTAACCGGATGGTTGTTGATATACTGGACTATTCCGTTGCTTCGGCATCCAATTATGCTTATCGGTTTGCCACAGTGGATCTCGCCTCTCTTATCACCGAGTCATGCGAGGATATGAGAATTAAAGCCGAGAAATACAATATTACGATCCACTGCGAGCTGGAGGAACATCTGCTTGTTCGCGGCGATCGCGAGAAACTGAAAGAGGTTTTCCTGAATGTTATCGACAACTCGGTCAAATACGGACATGTTAACTCCATCATCAGTATAATCGCAAAACATTGGCAGCCCTCTGTTCTCATTACCATTAGAGACCGTGGGGAAGGCTTGTCGGAAGAGGCCTTGCAGCAGGTATTTGAACCCTTTTACCGCGTAGGGGGTTCCCTCAGTCGTGAAAAAGGCAGTGCCGGCTTGGGATTGTCCATTGTCAAAACCATACTGGAGGACCATGGAGGCAGCATCGAAATGAGCAGCAAGCTCCATGAAGGCACAGAAGTGGCGATCAGACTGCCGAAGCTGGAGGAAACCCTATGAATAAACCGATGAAAAGCCCGAAGCAGGCCGCTTGGGTTAGTTATGTGCTGCTTGCGGGTTTACTGCTGCTGTTTGTAGGGGGAATTTATGGCATTAGCGCATTGTATGAGCTTGGCAGAACCTCCGATTACCGTACGGTTACGCTGCCAGCCGCACAAAACCCAAATACCCTTGCCGAAATACCGGGAACGACCTTCAAAATCGAGTCGGTTTTCCGTCAATCCTTTGACTTTCCCATTTATAATATCCAAGCCGTTGACCGTAACAAGGTCGTGATTAATCGTCCCGACGATCCCAATTCGTTTAGCGGCATCAAGCTGTCGCTGCTCGCCATAGACGAAAAAGAGGTAAAGGACATCGCATCCAATGTAGAGTTTGATTTTACGCTATCCCCGGATAAACGCGAATTGATTTACGGAAAATTCGGAAAAAATTGGAGCGATATGACCATGAATATCTACCAATTGGATTCGGGAGAGCAAACTACTTTTAACAGCAAAAATCTCTTTGTGATATCATTTATTGATAACAACACTTTTGTCGGGCTGGACAGCAATCATTTGAATCTGGTTATTTCCCGCAACGGAACGCAACAAACCTTGTATGGTTATGACGAAATGACCGAGCTGATTGCTGGGGCAAGCGGAGCCCAGCAAAGCAGCGATGTTATCTTTTTCAGCATTTATCAGGTCAGTCTGGATAAACAAGGCGTGTTTTTCCTGTCCCAGATTAAAGATGGTTATGGAATTTACCGTTTTGGGCTGGATACCAGCGAAGATGTTACTGAAATTGCTACTGCGGAAGATATCCAGCAATTTTTCGAGCTTGGCGACGGCAAGTTTATTATCCAAGGCACCGTAGACGGAAAAACCGGTATCTACATTTATGATCGATCAACAAGTAGCTTTACCCTATTGGCTGAAGGTCCAATCTGGAATATGGCTTTGGATGATGATTTGACGAGGTTGGGCTATTTCTCCGCCCAGGATAATCAGAACAACGAGCTTCATGTCGCTTATTTGGAAAATGGAGCCCTGTTGTCGGATACCGTAATCTATCGCAACATCGATAACTTGCAGCTGATGCGCTGGCATGGCAACGATTTGTTCCTAATCGGCGGGGACTTCGAAAAAGGCGAGTTGTACCGCTTTACGCTTAATGCTTGGTAATGCGAGGCACGAGTACTGTTGGGGCTGCCCGGAAGTCAATTTTCATTGGCTTTCCGGGCGGCCCTACCGCCCCCATCAAATTCAATGTGGAATCTCAAAAAGTTATTGAGAAATTTCCTCAAACAAATGTTGCCAAGTCAAAGATTGATAGAATTTATCATAATTAAACTGCAACCAAATCCTTTCTCCCTTTTCCTCTAGTTCATAAGTGACATTGAGATTTTCAAAATAGTACTCTCTTCCTCTTACCTTAAGTAAAAGATTGTACAAGTCATCAACTATACTTTTTATTTCCTTATCATCAAAAGGTGTTGTAAAACTAATGTAAATACTTGTTCCTTTTTTTAGCTTATATTTTACCTCTTCGAATGAAGGAGGCACACCCCTAGTTTTAAAAGTGGTATCTTTATCACCTCCCGTAATTATAAATTTCCCGACAGCTTCTTCCTTTAGATCCATTGAGTCAATAATTTCGTTTATGTCCTCATTTGCTTGATACGTCCAATATTCAAGAAGGAAGCGATCGTCTATCTCATGCTTATCGCTTTGGTTTTGATAAATGGCAAACGTGATATCTTCCATCCCCTGAGGACTGCCAAGTACAGAATAGGTACCCAGTTCAAGACTGTAGCTGGGTTTAGATACAAGATTCATTTTTATATCATAATTTTCCAGCAAATATGAATTCACACTATTTTCAAATTCCTTCTTTGCCCACGGTGTTCCATAATAAGCGGCAAAAGCAGTTATAGCTATTATGACCAGGATCAATGGCATTACAAAACGAAACATCCGCATCTTCATACACCCTGCCCTCTTTACCGTCATGTGCAACTAAATTAATCCATTCGGCACTGCCATATCTCATCTCATCATACACATTTTTTGGAATTATAAAAACAAAAATAAAGGAGTTGCCCAGTAATCAGTTTCACCTGACTTTTTGGACAGCTCCTTATTTACACATATGATGACGAAAAAATCCTCCGTTTTACACCTTAAACTTATTAACCTGCTCCTGCAACTGCTCAGCCATCTGGGAGAGGGAGCCGGCAGATGCTGCAATCTCTTCCATTGAAGCAAGCTGCTGCTCGGTAGCGGCAGATACATTCTGGACACCGCCTGATGCTTTTTCTGCTATGCCCGAGATCTCCCCCATAAACTTAACAACCTCATCCGTACTTGCCGCCATTTGTTCAGCGCCTGCAGACACTTCCTGAATTTCGCCTGCTACCTTGTTGATCGCATTCGAGATTTGCTCAAAAGCCCGGCCGGCTTCCGTGACGATTTCCATGCCGCTTTGCGTCTCATCGCTATTCACTTTGACTGCCTCCACTGCATGCCGGGTATCCTTCTGAATCAACTGCACCAGGCGAGAAATTTGCTGGGCTGATGCGGAAGACTCCTCCGCGAGCTTGCGAACTTCGCCGGCAACGACGGCAAACCCCCTGCCATTCTCCCCAGCCCGGGCTGCCTCTATTGCTGCGTTTAAAGCCAGCAGATTCGTTTGCTGGGCGATATTATTGATGACCTCCGTAATCGTACCGATCTCGGAAGAACGTTGTCCCAAACCGGTCATCAGCTCTGACAACGAAGTGATCGACTGCTGAACAGAGTTCATCTGCTCTACCGCTCCCTGAATAATTTTGTTTCCGTCAGCGGATTGATTAACTACATCAATAGCCGTTACCGATACACTCTGTGCCAGCTCCGCAATCTGTTCCGTGCCAAGTGCCATTTCGCTCATCGCCTGAGAAGAACGGCTCACAATGTTCACCTGCTCAGTGGTTCCTGACTCCAGCTCTTCCACCGTCATGGAAATTTGCTCGGACGCCTTTGTATTTTGTTCCGCGCTCGCCTGCAATTCTTCTGAAGAAGCTGCCACAAGCTCGGAAGTTGTTCCAACCGATTCAATCATTCCGCGAAGATTTGATGTCATCGTATTGAAGGAGATCGCCAGCGTATTCAATTCATCCTTGTTTCTCAGCGTGATTGGTTCTCCAGTCAGATCGCCTCCTGCAATCCGAATGGCCGCCTGATTGATCTTTTGAATCGGCCTGGAGATCATAATTGCTATGACAAAGGCAATGAATAGCGCAATGGCTGCCGCGATAATCGTTAGTGCCAGAATAATGGTAAAAGATTGCTTGGCCAAATCCAGAGAGCTGCTGCTGGCCAAACCGGCTCCCTCATTGGAAATAATGATCATTTTGGCAATATTGTCGTTTGCTGTATACCACAACGGATAAGCCACGCTATGCAGCCTGCTGGCTTCAGCATAATTGTTATTAATGCCTTGTTGCACGAATTCAGGCATTTGGGCCAAATATTGATTATAATTGGTATTGAATTCTTCAAATAATAAGGATATTTCGCTTCCTTCCTCATTGCTCGTATTAACCAGAATCTTTAGTTGCTCACGCTCTGTCTCGATTTTGGCAAGCAGTTGATCGAGAGCGCCCTTCATTTTTTCTAATTCTGTACTATTCTCCTCCACAATAATGGCTAAAGCCAGGCGTTCCACATCCGATACATCTCCATTCATCATACCAAGCAGCGTTACGGAAGGCATCCATGCAGAATTAATTTCTTCCGATTTCGAAGACATTTCTCGAATCTGGTTCAGAGCGTAAATGCTGACAATCCCCAGCAACACGACAACCGCAAGAAAGCCCAACAACAATTTGGTGCGAATAGTCAACTTCATTTTTCCTCTTATTTCCCCCCACATGCTCTTCATACTCCATCTCCTCAGCTTATGTCTGAACTATTAGTGACATATCAAATATCGACATATAAGCTCATGAAATTTATATGCTGTTCACTGTTTTTTCACATAAGAAGGATGGGAACCAAAAACAAACCCCCGGATTTCCCCGAGGGCTGTGTGCTACTGAACTTACTGTATCGTGACTTCGTCTACATAAATGGTCGCTTGGCCGGTTGAACCGGCTGGTGTCGTAACCAAAATTCCAAATGATTGCAGCAGATTTTTGGATGAGAGATTGACAATATCCAGTGTTATGGTCATAAACCCGTTTGCATCAACGGGAGCTGAAGCGCTGACAGCGTTCGATGTTGTCCAGTCCTGCCAAGCTTCGCCGCTTTGCGTGTATAGATAGATACTTACTCCTTCCAGCGATGCATCTCCATCAACCGGAACCACTTTTACTTTAGCGATAATGGAGGAAGCGCCGGTTAAATTCATAGCCTCCAAGCGGCGAATTTGGAACTGTCCTCCGTCATTGACCAAACTAAACTCCGACTTAATAGAATAATACCCAGCTGCAGCGGCTTCATCCGTAACGGCAAGATCCGCCGCAAGAGCTGTATTATAGAGATTATCGCCATCTCGGTTAATAGCGAAGCCCTGAAGCGTCTGATTCTCAAATCCATAGATCAAGGACGAAAACGGCACATCGGTAACTGAAGGCGTCAACCTGATGTAATCGATGTTGTACCAGCCCCAGTCACTATTGATAACAATGGTATTGGTCCCTTGATTGAGACTGACGGCAACTCCTTCTGTCTCCGTAAATGATGCAGAAGAGGGCAAATTGACAGTCATCGCTTCTCCGCCGTTGATGACCAATTCTGTTCTTTTGTCGCCGTATTGGGAGCTATAGCCGATCACCAAATCATAATTGCCTGCGGCTTCCGCCTCATAGGCAAATGTAATGGAGCCGTCGGTTGTAAAAGCTGCGTAGCCTTCTCCGGAATAGCCGCCAATTGAGCTGGCAACCGCTACGGTACCGGTAAAGCTTCCGTTTTCGGCCTCAATAAGGTTTGGAGCAGAGTCGGTAACGGGAACCGCCTTTACATATTCAATACCGTAATAACCCCAGCCTTTGGAAAAGCTGACTACATTAGCGCCAGCCTCCAGCTGCTGCTCGCCCAAAGAATATTCATTGATAGTCCCCTGACCGTCCGGTATCGTCACATCCGAAGCCGCACCTCCATTTATACTTACCAACCCGTGTTTTGACCCAAAAGGAAGATAATAACCAAAGCTTAATTCATATTGTCCGCTGCTTGGAATATTCAGCGTGAAATGAGCCGATCCGTCCTGTTCGCCGAACCAGACATAACCATCTCCACTATATTCGTCTGTGTTGATGGAAGTTTCACGGAAGCTGGCGCCTTCACCTTCCAAGGCTGCATTTTTGGCATAGGCTGTTATGCTTTGACTTTGCTCCGCGCCATCAACATACTGTGCGACAACTTCCGTAAAATAGACCTCAGGCATGACCAGTGTTGCTTGAGCAGAAAGAGGATCGGCAATGCTGCCAATATCTCCGATCCATCGATCGAATGTTTTGCCCGCCTTGGCGGACGCCTTAATGGTGATAGCTTCGCCCGGAACGTGGAAGCCGGAACCGGTGCCGCCGAGCACGGAAAGATAAGTTACGCTGTCCGTTCGGAAAGGCGAAGCAGGCAGCCCTTCTTTGTTATACAGATTGCCAATCGGCGAATCGTTCCAGTTGTATTTGACCGAAACCGGATCGTTTACCTGCTGGGAAGAAACAACAACAGTATTGCCTGCAATTGCTGCTGTTGCCCAATGATAGACGCCGTCCCCGCCTGCAATTGCAAAACCTTTCAGCCCGGTTGAAGCTTCCGTTACCGGCTCCAAGCCGGATTTGCTCCCCGCCATTAATCCCGATCCGATATGATCGAAGGAAAGAATCAACGTGTTTCCGGACTTTTCTGCCGACCGGTAGACAGGGCCGGAGTATTCAATTGGTTTTCCATAAAATTTGCCCAACGCGCTAAGCGCGGCACGATAGCCAACATCCTGCTTATTGGTGGGATGAATATCATCAGGGTTGCCTACATCTGTCGTAACGACCAGACTCGTCAGATCATCGTTTAATACGGTTTGCAGCTGCGCGTCCCGAATGAACGGCAGACCGGGAGAGCCATCGGCTTGGACCGGGTTGGCTTCGCTCTGAAGCGTGCCATATGCCGAAATTTGGACAAGCGTAAATGGCAATTGGTCATTTTCAAAGGTTTTGCGCCAATCTTTAATAAACGTAGGCAAAGCATTGTAATAACGAAGCTCGCCCCAGTTGTTTTCGCCTTGGTACCAGAGCACTCCTTTTAGCTTGTAAGGTGCGATTGGAGCAATCATACCGTTGTACAGCGCCGTTGGCGATGTTGCTGTCTCAACGTTTGCCGCTCCGGTTTTGATATCCAGGGCAGCCTGGGCAACGGCCGGTACGGATTCAAGCGTTTCGTAGCTTGTCCAGTTCTCGATTTTTGTACCGCCAACCGATGAGAAAATGATGCCGACCGGAACGCCAGTCTCCTCCGTCAGTTTTTTCGCGAAGAAATATCCCACTGCCGTAAGCTCAGGCACCGTAGTCGGGGAAACGACCTGCCATTGCTTCTGGCTAGCCACCAGTGGAACCGGATAGCGACTGGTCAACTGCGGGACGGTAAAGAAGCGGATATTGGAATTATTCGCATTGCTGATTTCCGCTGCCGCATTTGTCACCTGGGATACCTGAAAGGCCATGTTGGATTGTCCGGATGCCAGATATACATCGCCAAAAAGCACGTCGGTCAATGTAATCGTCTCAGTCCCGCCCGATACCGTAATGGTATGAGGATCGCCTGCCTGATGAATGCCTAGCGGTATCTTCCATTTCCCGTTTTGATCGGCGGTTCCCGAAAACGACGCTTCATCGAGTGTGACGCTAATCGAGGTGCCGGGCGCTGCCCAACCCCAAAGCGCCGTTTCTTGATCGCGCTGCAAAATCATATGGCTGCTGAACATGGGATTAAGCAGCGGTTTACCGTTGTATTCAGGCAATACCGTGTATTTCAGAATTGCGCTTTCAGCATCAAACTCCGACGTGGAGCTAATTTGGCGCACATAAACCTTCAGTTCATATTCGCCCGGCTCCGGCGCTTGCCATACAAAGGAATGCGCCTTGCTATAATTGCTTTCATACTCCCATTCGCCGCCCGACTTCCTTGAAAGGAAGCGGTATTCCGCAGCATTGTCTGCAAACGCCTCAAGCGTTGCCGGAATATCCGCTACGCCAGAATTTCCTCCGGCTGACTTCAACTGAACAGAGGTCACTGGACCGCCGCCGCCTGTCAGTTGGATATAGTCAATATCCATCCAGCCCCACGCCGTTGCAATATTGATCGTATTGGTTCCCGCTCTAAAATCGTATTGGCCCACAATGGCATCCTTCCAGACGCCCGCTTCCGCAAAGTCGAAATTGGCCAGAGCTGTGCCGTTCAGGCTGACCGTATTCACTTTGTTTCCGCCTATCGTTTTGTAACGAATCGAAAGCATATAGGTCCCGGCCTGCTCCACATTAACCGGAATTTGCAAGGTATCGGCGGATGTTTTAAAACCAGTCACATAGCCCGTACCAGAAAAACCTCCACTTTCTGTCGATACGACAACTCCACCATTTAAGGTGCCGCTTTCGGCTTCAAATTTGATTGAATTAGGGTTCTCCGGAGAGATCCCGTCACTATCGATTCGCACCTCGTCCAGATATGCCGAAGCATTGCCTAATCCGCTGAAGCTCTCGAATTTGACCCCAATCACCTTCACTTGACCTCTATCGGCAATTCCGGCAAGCGGCAGAGTCAATGTCGTAAACCCTGCGGAATCCACATCGGACAACCCGCTGTCGGTCCAGGTCCAATTGGAGCCTGCCTTGATGTATAACCGAGCCTTCGCTGCACCGCCCGAAAGCTTAACCTTTGCGCTTAACGTATCAACGCCGCTCAAATCCAGCGATACGCTCCTCATTAATTCAAACTCGCTACCGGCAAGAGAGAACGGAACGGTAAGCGACTGCAAGCCTTCTGTTGAGGTTGCGTCGGTTACAGCTAGTGCGCCCGTACCCAATGAGCTGGACTCAATTTCCCATCCTTCGGTATCACTCTCAAACCCGTATAGAAGCTGCGGTCCGGCAGCATTGCCTCCTTCCGGCACGCCACCCGTGCCGTCATTAAACGCCTGGATGTCATCAAAGTACAAAATACCCGATGTCCCTTCTACTTGCGGATTTTTGTTCACATAAATGGAAAACGTCTGAACATCCTTCAAATATTTCTTTGTCACGACCTGGTTGGCATTGGACGTATCCCATGGAGCAGGCTTAAATTCGCTGAATGGAATGACGATTTCTTCTGCCGTATTGCCAGCCAAGGACGGGTAAGCCTCGAAGGAAATGCCGCTCATCTTGATTTGGATAACCATCTTTTGGTTGCTGCCATCCGGCTTGTACCAGAACTTAAGCTGATTCGCTTCGCTCCAGTCCGCATTTTCCAAATTTTTGGTTTGTCCGGTGTAGCCTTGAACCCCAACGTCATAAACATATTTCATGCCGTATTGACCGCTATTTTTATTATCGGCATCAAGAGTAATGACGCTTGTATCCCCGCCTGGACTGTATGCATTGTCAAGCAGCTCATTATTGCCGCTGTATTCCTCAAACGTATCCACAATCAAGGAATTGGCGCCAGGCAGCGTATCGTTGACATATACGACAATGCTTTGTGTGCTGACGCTGCCGTCCACTGCATACGACTTGACTGTAATGGTGGTGCTTTCACCTGAAAGCGTTGAGCCCGGCGTCCAGGAAGCCGTGTAGTAGAAGCCGCCAGAGTCAAGCGTCATGGGATGCTCAGTGGAATCATTGCCGATGGCATACGTTACTTTTTCCGTATTTTGATGCAGGACGCGAGCCCGAATGAGCGAAACGCCCTCTGTAAGAACCGTCTCATTATGGGTTGGCGTTACGATATGCAGGTAAGGCTTCTTGGCGGAAACCGCCACTTCCTGGCTATAGATTTCATCCGACTTTATCCCATTGATAAAAGAGGTAAACGGATCATCATAATATGATATAAAGTCCGGTAAAAGCTCATGATCTCCAAGCCCGTTCAGACCGTTCTTATAAGGGACATAAAAGCTTGTTTGTCCAGTATTGGCCCAGGTCATCATGTAAGCGACCCGTTTGGCATCAGGGTCCGCTTTCAAAGCATTCAACAATTTAGTGAAAAAGTGCACGTCGTTTGTTCCGGTTGGCCGGAGATTGGAATAGCCAAACTCTGTAATAGCCGCAACCTTATCTTTGGCGTCAGCCAATTTGGCAACCAGCTTGGCATCCTGTACGGCACCTTGGAACCAGCCTGCGGAGCTTCCATTGTAGTACGTGTCAAAGCCCAAAATATCAACAAATTCGTCGCCTGGATACGTTTCCAAATACACGGATTCCGAATCGTTGAAAGAGCTGTTAGGCGAATAGGCATACAGGAAGTTGTGAACGTTTTTGACATCGCGCAGATATTCTACGGTATAGCGATACAGCTCAATGTATTGCTCTTTGGTCCGGTAAGGCGATCCCCACCAGAACCAGCCGCCGTTCTGCTCATGGAACGGCCGGAAGATGACCGGAATCGGCGTGTTATCATCAGTCTTCAGATTATTGGCAAAATCAGCAATCATGTCCAGGTAATCATTATATTCCTCATGTTTTTCCCCGCCTGGAAGAATGGCTGCTACCACTTTGCCTTTGGTATCATTAAAGTTGCCTCCCGTTACAAAATTGGGCAAATGGGTGCCTAAAGTAAGGACGCCGCCTTCCTCATACGCCTTTTTCATAACGACGATCAGATTATCAATGTTTTGCTGAGTGCTGTTTGATAATGTGCCCGGCGGTTCTTTTCCCTCCAGACTTAGAGTATCCCAGCCAAATACGCCCGGAAGCTCGCCAACCGCATTCATCACATCCGATTGAGTGCCATCCTTTGCCGTTATGGAGAGGCCCGCTGTTGTCGCATGCTCTTGTCCGAATATGACTTTCGATCCGCGAATGCCATTCAAATATTGAAACAATGATTTCGTCGCCGCTGTAGCGTTGACATCCACCAGATCAATGCCGTTATCCTCGGGATCTGTCGGATTAGTTGGGTTAGTTGGAGTCGAAGGATTGCCAGACCCCCCGCTTCCATTCCCCGTCGTTCCGTTTGGATTTCCAGAGACAACGCTCTCTTCCACTTTTCCTTGATTTACTGTATAAACCTTATTGGGCTGGAGCAGTTGTCCGTTAAACGTTACACCCTCAGCAAGCACGGTTACTTCAGTGATGGAGCCATTACCTTGGATCGTCGTTCCGGCGCCGCTATTGCCGATTGTTAAATGACTTAATTGGGTATCATCATCAAACACCAGAATCGCCGGCGTATTCACCGTGGCGTTTTCAATGTTCGATTTCTCCGAAAAGACAATCCGCACCTTGCCATGTGGACGTTGAACCACAAGATCTGTTACGGTGCTCCCTTTAATATGGATCGAATTTTCGCCGCCGCCGGATACATAGACGGTGCCTTTAATATGCGAATTGTCCAATGACGCATCGCCGCTTCCAATTCCCGCGGCCACATACAAGTTGCCGGAAATCGTTGCATTCTTCAACGTTACGCCGTCTGCATTAATGACAGCATGGTTAGCTATGTCTCCGCTACTAAAAGTACCTGCGGTATTGTACAGCTCGGAAACGAGCGAATCAAGCACCTTAACCACCTCAGCTCTCGAAATGGTTTTTTCCGGCTTAAAGGACCCGTCCGGATATCCCCTCAGAACAGGACTTAATGCGGCAATCGCTTCCCGCGCATAAGGGCGAATGGCATCATCATCGGAATAAACCGCTGAAGCTTGTTCTCCCTGCGACTTCAAATAAAACGCTTTCACAATTAACGTGACTGCATCCTGTCTCGACACAGGGGTATTGCCCTTGGCCAAATTGCCAGGAAATCCATTGTAATACCCCGCTTCTCTGGCTATGGAGAGCGTATTGCTGTACCAGGCATCCTGAGGTACATCGGCAAATGGCTGCTCGGAGGTTTGGCTGAACCCAAAAATCCGATTAATCATCGCCGCAATTTCCGCTCTTGTAACTTCCTTATCCGGACGGAATGAACCGTCCTCATACCCTTTAACCACACCAAGGCCTGTCCACTTATCGATACTGGACTGAGCCCAATGCTTTGCTTGAGAAGCCTCATGGACTGCCGATGACGCCGAACTCTTCAAGGCATTGGCGCTAACGTTGCCCTGAAGGATGGTTGATAACATCATAAACGAAATTAATGTTAAAATAAGACCTCTTTTTGCCGATTTCATTTTACCCCTCCACAATTCAGTTTGGCTGCTCCTCAATGACTAAAGCTTCATAAACGCCTGCAGCGTTTTGTCGCTTAAATAAGGCAAATATTCATGTCCGTATTCGTGATACACAACAAGCTCTTTTTCCGAGGTTATTTTGTTGTATACGGCAAACTGCGTTGAAGGCGGGCAAATCGTATCGCTCAGCCCCGTTACAAAAACAACCTTTGCGGTGATGGCATCCGCAAGATTTTGGACATCGATGTAGCCCAGTTTGTTAAAGATGGCATCTTCCCGTTGATGATGCGGGTCAAAAAAACGAAAATAATAAACCAGTTCCTCATACGCCGACGATTTGGCATCCAGCTCCCATGCGCGCTTGAAATCGCTCAGAAACGGATAGACGGGCACCGCCAGCTTCACCCTTGGTTCAAGGCCCGCGCAAGCAATAGCCAACGCCCCGCCTTGGGACAAGCCATGTACGCCAACCCGCTCGGGATCGATATGATCCAAAGACATCAGCATTCTGGCCGTTAGCACGGTATCCAGAAAGACATTGCGGTAATACAGCTTGTCCTCGTCGGGATCGTCGATGCCGCGAATGATATGGCCCCGAATCGTTGTACCTTTTACGGCTGCAAGATCCTCCGACCACCCCCCTTGCCCCCTGCAATCCAGCGCAAGCACCGTAATGCCATGGGCCGCATAATTCACCTTGTCCATCCAGTCGCCGCTGTCGCATGAATAACCATGGAAATAAGCCATCCCGGCTCCCTTGCCCTTCAAGTCCTTTGGCTTCACATATTTGGCATGCAATCTGGACCCGCCAACTCCGGTAAAATACATATGGTAGCACTCTGCATGAGGGCTTTGGAACTCTGCCGGAACCAATTCATACTGAAGCGGAAGCTCGTCCAGCTCCTTGAGGGCTCTGGCCCAATATTCCTTAAACCTTTCCGGTTTGGGGCTTTTTCCGTTATAGCGGAGCAGCTGCTCCAGCGTCATGTCATATCCCATCTCGTATTGCCTCCTGCAATGATGGGAACGAATCACATCGCAATGGATCTGATTCGTTCTCCAACCTAGTCAATTCATGCTTACATATTTCCAATCTCGGCATCATCGGCAACATCTTCATGAGTTGCTTTTACATACTCCACAATTTCTTCTACGGTGGTGTAGGCTACGCCAACATACGTATCGGCGGCTCCATAATAAATGGCGATTTTGCCGCTTTCGGCATCCTGCAAAGTAGCGCAAGGAAAGATGACGTTTGGCACAAAACCGCGCTCTTCATACCATTCCTCCGGTGTAAGCACATAGGTGCTTGAACGGTATTTCACTTTGGATGGCTCGTCGCGATCCAGAATAACGGCGCCCATACTGTACACAAGCCCGTTGCATGTACCCGTTACGCCGTGATAAAACATCAGCCAGCCTTCGGATGTTTCAATTGGCGCCGGCCCTCCGCCGATTTTAACGGATTGCCACCAGCCTTGCCCGCCTTTTGTCATTACATGCCGATGCTTGCCCCAATATACAAGATCAGGGCTTTCGCTCAGGAACACATCGCCAAACGGCGTATGCCCGCTATCGCTTGGACGGGACAACATGACAAAGTTGCCATTGATTTTTTTCGGAAACAAAACGCCATTTCGGTTAAATGGAAGAAACGGATTTTCCAACCGGACAAACGTTTTGAAATCCGTTGTTTTGGCCATTCCGATGGCCGCGCCATAAAAATCGGTACACCAAATGACATAGTACGTATCTTCAACCTTTAGCAGCCTTGGATCATACGCATATTTGGGCTGGAATGGCTTGCCTTCTTCATCAATAAACGGGATACGCTCCTCTTCAATTACCCAGTTGTATCCGTCTTCGCTTTTTCCCAGGTGCAAATGGGGACGGCCATTGATCGTTTCGGCACGAAAAACGCCAATATATGCGTCTTCGTAAGCGGCTACCGCACTGTTGAATATCCGTGCAATCCCTTTTGCCGGATTTCGTTTGACGACGGGGTTTTCGCTATGTCTCCATACGGGTCCGACAGCGCCTTCCGGTTTGTCCTGCCAAGGGATGTTGCTCAAATTTTCACCAATGATTTTGATTGAAGCCATAAATAATTCGCCTCCCGAATAAGTTGATTTTATTTGACTGAGCCTTGTGCAAATCCGTTATAAATGTATTTTTGCAGCGAAAGGAATGCGATTAAAATCGGAACGATGGTAATCATAATGCCGGCGCAAATCACTTCCCATTGCGAGCCGTAAGGACCTTTAAACTTGAACAATGCCGTGGAAATAACATGCAATTCCTCACTCGGCATATACAGGAATGGCGTATAGAAGTCGTTGTAGACGTTAACGCCTTTGATGATAATGACCGTTACAATCGCCGGGGCCAGCAAAGGAAGAATGATTCTCCAGAAAATGGTGAAGTATGACGCTCCATCAAGCATGGCCGATTCATCCAGCGACTCCGAAATGGAGTCTAGAAACTGAAGAAAAATATAAACAGCGATGATATCCGTGCCCAGGTAAAGCAAAATGGGCGCAAATCGGGTATCGACCAAATCAAAGAAATTAATGATGCGGAACGTAGCTACTTGCGTAGTTACGCTTGGAATAAGCGTCGCAAGCATAAAAGCTCCCATCAAAAGCTTGCTGCCGCGAAATTTAAAACGGTTCAGCACATAAGCAACCATTGAACCAAGAAGCGTAGCGCCCACAATGGAAATAACGACGATAATTATCGTATTTCCGAATCCCAGCAGCATTTTGCCATTGACGAATGCTTTTGTATAGTTAGCGAAGTTGGTCCAATTTTCAGGCGGAGTCAACGGGCTTGTGCTGCCATATTCCGCATTTGTTTTAAAGGAAGCAAAAAAGACAACCACGATTGGCACAAGGGCCGCAAACGCCCCAATCAAAAGGGATACATATTTAACAACGCCGCCGGATGCATATTTTAGTTTGTGCATAACTTATTTATCCTCCTTGATCAACATCCGTTGTACCAGGGTGACGACAATAACGATAAAGAGGAGCACAACCGCCATCGCGGAAGCCAAGCCTAGTTTGTTATATTTGAATGCCGTTGTTACCGTCTGGATAACAAACGTATTACTGCCGTTAGAACCGCCTGTCATAATATATGGAATATCAAACGCGCTAATTGCGCCGCTTATGGCAAGAATCAGGTTTAATTGAACAATTTGTTTGATGCTTGGCAGTATAATGTGCCAGAACTGATGCCAGCGATTGGCCCCATCGATTTCCGCCGCTTCATAAATATCCTTGCCGATAGAGGAGATGGCGCCAAGAAAGATAATGAAGTTAAAGCCCATATATCTCCATACTGCTGCGCCCGCCAGGGATATGTTAATGATTTTGGGATTCAGCAGCCAGCCTTGGACAAATTCGCTTAATCCAATTGCCTGCAAGATCGTGTCAAGCGTGCCGTCCGGTCTGAAAAAAAACAGGAAGATAAAGCCGATCGCCACACCGTTTAACAGGTAGGGGAAAAACAAAACGCCTTTAAAGAAGTTTTTAAACCGCGTATTGAAGCTGAGTATGCTTGCAAAATAAAGGGCGATTGCCATTTGCACAAATGTTGCCGCGAAATAGTATAAGCTGACTTTAAACACGGAAAAGTATTTGGAATCTGTAAATATGGTCGTATAGTTGTCAAAGCCGACATAATCAAAGCTTTTGCTGTAGCCGTTCCAATTCGTAAAGCTGTACTTGAACATATTAAAAACAGGCAGATAAGCAAACGTAAACAATAAAACGACCGGAATCAAGGAAAAGGCTAAAATAATCAATTTCCGCTGTGTCTTGTAACTTATATTTTTCAACTCCACTACCTCCAATTGAACCGGTTAAACATCTGTCTCGGGAACCTCTGAATCATGGCAAGGGTTGTCCGAAAAGACGTGACTTTTCGGACAGCCCCTTTCCATTTATCGATTGTCTAGCATTATTGAACTACTTTTGCACGAGCTTTAACCCAAGCATCATTCAAATCCTTCATAATATCATCATAGGATTCCTTGGTATTGCCGATGGCCGCTTCAATAATGCGCTTTTTGAACTCAGGCTGGTTAAGACCGATTTCGCCTTCTTTGTCAATCTTGTCTACAAGGCCTTCTTGTCCTTCCTTGGCAGCAGTCGGCAAGGAAAACTTAATGTCAGTGCCTTCAAATTGCTTCAGAGCCGCTGGAAGCTCTGCGCCGATAACCGGGCTCATGCCGCCGGCTTGTACAGTCGGGTAACCGGATTCTTTAATAAACCAATCGATCCATGCTCTTGCCGCTTCTTTGTTTTTGCTGTGTTTGCTGATCGACAGATTGTAGTCGCCGCCCAGCGGCATAATCACTTCGGATGTATTTGTAGGGAATGGCATGTAGGCAATGTCATCGGCATTAGGAGCCAACTGCTGGAATTGGACAATTGCCCAAGAGCCAAGCACCATCGCGCCGATTTTTCCGTTAGCCAGGTCGGACTTGGAAGCTTCCCAGTTTGTTGTTGTTGGATCTGCTTCAATCAGTCCTTCTTTTGCTACGTCATACATCACTTTGTAAAGATCATAATGCGGTTTGCCCGCTACAAAGTTTTCATCCGAATTCGGCTGCTCGACATTTACATAATCCACATTGCCGGCAACCGTCGTAAGCGCTGCCTCCCATTGGGTCAAAGGCCAGGAGTCGGCATAATTGGTGTACAACGGAACAATGCTGTCGTCCTTCGCTTTAATCGCTTTCAACGCATTCAAGAACTCATCCGGCGTTTTGGGAGCGCTAGCAATTCCTGCATCCTCAAATACTTTTTTGTTGTACAGAATACCGGAGAAGTTAACAGCTGTTGGAATGCCATATACTTTGCCGTCCACTGTTTTTTCCTCAAGAGCCATATATTCTTTGCTCATCTCGGAGTAATCACCCAGCGGCTCGAAAAAGTCGGCTGCATCCTTCTGAGGAATGCTGGATGGGAAAAGCAGCACATCGCCATAATCATTGGAGTTCATGCGAACGGTAATTTGTCCTTCATAGTCGGACAACGCTTGGAATTTCACCTTTACATCCGGATAAACTTTATTGAATTCAGCGGCATATTCTTTAAATACCGTGTCTACAATATCCGTTCTTTGCGTAAGGACCGTAATTTCGCCGGAGAGCTTGCCTTCGCCTTGCTCCGTTGTTTGCCCTTCATTGCCAGTCCCCGTATTGGTCCCTGTATTGGTACCTGCATTACCGCTTGAAGAACAGCCCGATACCATAGCAACGACGATTAACGCCATAACCCCCATAAAAGCTTTGTTTCTTTTCATTTGTTAACCCCTCTCAAAAAATTAAGTAATCGATTAGCTACATTTAAATTCTACATTGAGTGCGTTTTCAAGTCAATAAAACTTTTATATAAACTCTATAAATTAGTTAATTTTAATCAATCTATTTACTTTTTCGCAAAACAAAAATAAACTAAGATAACTTTGTTTTCGAAGAAAAATCCGGATCAACAAAACTAGTACCTTTATTCCTATTTCCGCTTTGATAGGATTCAGGGATAATTATTTACCTTTTTTATGCATCAAAGGTTAAATTTAATGTCAGTTTTTCTTTTTATTTGGGGAGTAAACCGCTATACTTAGAACATGGGATTCCTTTAAATAGACTGCATCACATTGTAAATTAGGATGGTGAATAGAGTTAATGTCGAATAACATTCGAATGAAAGATATCGCCAAAAAGCTAGGCGTAAGCAGCGTGACGGTATCTAAAGCGCTTAATGATAAAGAGGGGGTTAGCGATAACCTAAAAATAAAGATAAAAAATATGGCCAGCGAAATGGGCTATCGCGTCAATTCTGCCGCAAAATCGATTAAGGAAGGACTTTCTTATAACATCGGCGTCATGATCCCCCATCGGTTTACGGGCATCAATGAATCCTTTTATCTTCGCGTCTATCAGGAAATAGCCATTCATCTGGATCATTACGGATATTTTGGCATTTTGAATATTTTGAGCTGTGAGGACGAGGAACAGCTTAACTTCCCTCGTGTTTACAGCGAAAATAAAGTGGATGGCATTATCGTGCTTGGTCAAGTCAGCAAAAAGTACATCCAAACGGTTCAAAGCATGGAGCTTCCGAAGTTATTCCTGGATTTTTATGACGAACATGCCGAAATTGATTCTATCGTTACGGACAATTTTTACGGGGCTTATGAAATTACGAATTACTTAATAAAATGCGGCCATCGCGAGATTGGATTTGTTGGCAATATACACTCCACCAGCAGCATACAGGACCGCTTTCTCGGCTACTACAAATCTTTGCTTGAGCACGGACTTACATACGATGAGCGTTTCCTGCTGAACGACCGCGATGAACAGGGTACCTATATCGATTTTCAGCTGCCGGATAAAATGCCAACCGCATTTGTATGCAACTGCGATCAAGTCGCCTACAATTTTTGCGAGAAACTAACCGATCTGGGACACAATATCCCGCAAGACTATTCGATCGTAGGTTTTGACAACGACATTTATGCAACGCTCTCTAATCCCGGGTTAACGACCGTTGAGGTTGATATCGGGGAAATGGCCCGCAGCGCAGTAAAGTCAATCCTGGATAAAGTAAAAAATCCGAATCACCGGAACGGACGTGTTCTCGTTCAGGGAAAAATCGTATACCGGGATTCCGTGCGAACCATTAATTAATCATTTACCGGAATTCCGCGCAAATGATTATTGAAAGGTATCCTCTTGGGTTCAATACCTTTCATCGACTCAATAGCTTCAATCGACCAAAACCGGCCTCCGTCCTGCTTTCTTGGACTGGGGCCGGTTTTGCTTCCTTCCACCTCGATAACCCCTTCCTCTTTTTCAACTTGTTACAAATTGGATACAAGTGTGGTTAGTGTGTATACAAGTATTCCGTACAATGGCAATAGTTGATCAATTCAGGAAAGGGGAACCGTATCTTATGCTTCGGGTCGAGGAATTATCCCATTCGTTTCACAGCGCCAACGAAAGCGTCAAGGTGCTGCATGACATTAACTTATCCATCGAAAAAGGCGAGATGGTGGCGCTGCTTGGCAGCTCGGGCTCGGGCAAATCAACGCTGCTTAACTTAATGGCCGGTTTCATGAAACCAAGCTCGGGGCGTATTTTTATTGGAGACAAGGACATCGTCCTGCTTAACGAAAATCGTCTTGCGGAATATCGCCGCAAACATATCGGCTTTATTTTTCAATCCTACGAGCTTATTCCAAGCTTGACGGTGCGGGAGAATGTAGAACTTCCGCTCGTCTTTCATACGATTTCTCCTTCGCAACGCAAGAAAAAGGCGCTAAGCCTGCTGGATCAGGTCGGTCTTTCCGACAAAACCGATTTGTTCCCGTCCCAGCTCTCCGGCGGACAACAGCAGCGGGTCAGTATCGCGCGTTCGCTTATTTCGGAGCCTTACGTCATTTTTGCGGACGAACCCACCGGCAATCTGGATACCCGGACGGAAGAGGAAATTTTGTCCATCCTCCAGCGTCTGAACGCCGAGCTGGATACAACCTTTGTTATTGTGACGCATGAGGCTGAGGTTGCGGAGCAGATGGGAAGAATCATTACGCTGAGAGACGGGGTTTTGGTTTGATAGGGAAATCAAAGTCGGCCAGTAAAAACGGGGAGGCTTCAGCTTGAGAATTTTTGATTTGTTAAAAATGTCCTGGGGCCAAATCATCAGGAGAAAAATTGTAACGCTGCTGTGCATGATCGGTTTGTCGGTTGGCTGCGCCGCCATTATCATGGCAATCAGCATCTCGACTTCGGCGCAGAATTTCAGCCAACAGCAGTTAAACAGCGAATACAAAATGGATGAAATCACGGTTCAGCCCAATTCAATTGGAGGCGGCGGCCAAAATCCATCGCAAACCGGCAAAAGCTTTGACCGGGGCGCGCTTACGCTGCAAAAGCTGGATGTCATTAAACGGCTTGCCCACGTAAAAGCCGTATTTCCAACGATGCGTCTTGGCAATGTGGAGATGATCGGCACGGACGGAAAAGTGTCCAATGTAGAGGTAATCGGCACCGACCTCTCCGCCTTGTCGGAGTTTGGTTTTAAATACGCCCAAGGCGGCGCATCCGCTCTGCTAGGAACAGGCATCGCCAACTACGGGGCTTCATTTGGCATGGTTGACGCTCAGGTCATGAAGGATCTATATGAAAAACTGAATCAAGATCCCTATAACGACGAAATCTACCTGCAATTCGATGAGCTGAGCAGGGAGCCTGCCGAATTGTTTCAAAGACAAGTTAACTTCCGTACAGGAAATGTCGCTACGGGGGCAAATTCCTCGACTTACAAGGTTAGCACGCCGCTGCGCATCAGCGGCCAACTGCAGGTAAAAGACGGCGCCAGTCAGGAATATTCGATCTATGAAAAAACAATCTACGTTTCGATGGAAACGGCGAGCATGCTGCGCAGCCAGCTTGGGCTTGGCCAATCCGAATCTCTTGTCAAATATGATTCCGTCACGGTGCGCGTCGAAGATAAAAAATACACGCCGCAAGTGGAGGAGCAAGTAAAAAAGCTGTTTTTAACAACGCAAAGCAATTTGTATCAAGAGGAAATGATTCAACAAAAGTTTGCTCAATACAGAAAAATCGCGCTTGGCATCGGCACCTTTATTCTGATGCTGGCATCCCTCTCCATTTTTGTCGCCATGACGATGTCCACCCACCAACGACGCAGACAAATCGGCGTGATGAAAATATTGGGGGCCAATCTGTGGCAGATCAGACAGTTGTTCATGACGGAGGCAGCCGTGCTTGGCTTGATGGGCGGCGCAACGGGGCTTCTTGTCTCCACTCTCATACTGTGGGGAGCCAACAACGCGATAGCAAAAGGCCTGCTGAATATTGGGCCGCAAAGTATTGAAATACCGCCGCTGGCGCTGCTGGCCGGAGTTATTTTCGCCTTGATTACAGGGATTGTGTCAGGCATCTATCCCGCAATCAGCGCTTCACGGACAAATGCGCTTGAGGTTATTAAAAACGGCTAAGGCGCGTTTTTTACAGATAGACAAACAAAGGGGCAACTACATATGGCAAAATGGATCAAAATCATAATTGCACTTCTGCTGCTGGCAGGCGGCGGCTACTGGGCATACACCCAATTCAAGCCCGAGCCTGCTCCGGTGTTAGAGGCTCAACCTCCCATCACCTTCGAGGTGACGCAGGAGACGATAAGCCAAAGCATTCAGGTGAAAGGCAAATCGGCCTATGCCGAAGAAACAGAAATTTATGCGCCGGTAGGCGGCAAAGTATCCAGCTGGAACAAAAAAAGCGGCGATTTAGTCAAAAAGGGAGATTTGCTGCTATCCCTGGAAACAAAGTCCCTTCAATCCGAAATTAAAAACATGGAAGCCGATATCCGCAAATCCAGGCTGGAAATCAAGCAGCAGGAATTGGCACAATCGCAGTCAAATGGCGAAACGGTCGGTGATACAGAGGATGCACGAAAAACAGCGGCGTTGGACAGGGAAAACAAACGTTTGGCGTATGAGCTAAGCCAGGAATCCTTGTCTATTAAGGAGTCGGAATTAGCCCAGAAAAAAACAGCCCTGGCATCTGCTACAGTTGCAGCACCGGCTTCCGGCGTGTTTGTATACGCGGATCCGGAATCCAAAACCCAAATGCTGTCGGAAGGACAGCTGGTAGGCAAAATCATCAACACCGAGCTGATTCAATTCAAAAGCACCATTTCCGAGCAATATATTAACCAGGTCAAGCCCGGCATGCCCGTCCAGGTTCAACTGCAAAGCAATAAGGAGCAGAAATTTACAGGCGAAATCAAAGGCGTCTCGCGCTTCCCTAGCGCTAATTCCGGCGGCGATGCCTCACAGCCTTCCCAATTCGACATTGTTGTCAGCCTGCAGGCCGACCAGCTGCTGATCGGCGGATTAACGCTGGAAGGCCAGATCGAAACGCAGCGCAAAGAAAACGCAACCGTTGTTCCAACGCTCGCCATTATGCGCGAAGGCGATACCGCTTATGTAACCCTGGATAAAGGCAACGGCGAAACTGCACGCCAGGATTTAAAAACAGGAATGGAAGTAGACGACAAAACGGAAGTTTTGGAAGGGCTAAAACCCGGGGATATGGTTGTTCTGGAATAGCAGGATTCTGAGAGTAACAGGTTGAAAAGTAGTGGCAGTATCGAGTAAGAGAGACGGAATTAGACATCAGACATCAACATCAGACATCAGACATCAGACATCAGACATCAGACATCAGACATCAGACATCAGACATCAGACATCAGACATCAGACATCAGACATCAGACATCAGACATCAGACATCAGACATCAGACATCAGACACTATTCTGATCTGTATAAGATGAAGCCGTCAAATAAGTAATCTGCGAACTAAAAAAGTTGGTGGGGAAACGAACGAATCTCGTTTCCCTACCAACTTTTTTTATGTTTGTGTCTGTTTCTGTACGGTCCATCTTTTCACGCAGCATACGTTTGTTCCAACAGAAGATATCCGCTTAGTCGTTAATCTTTAATGGACATAGATGTCCATTAAACGCATAAATTGCATTTTTTTCATTTCTAACGGTCATTTTTGTCCATTAGAACCCAAAAATGCGAAATATTCGTTGTTTTTTTGCTGTAACGGACATATTTGACCGTTACAACAGGAATAATCGTAAAAATGGCTTCTAATGGTCATATTTGACCGTTAGCGTGTTTGATCGTTCAAAAATGCTACTACAAACGAACCAACTTTGTGTACGACCTCGCTTCGAATTCGGTATTTCTGCCAGTTCGACATCTCTCCCAGTACGGTATTTCTGCCAGTTCCATCTCTCCACGAGTCGGTACCTCTAAGAGTCGGTATCTCTGCCAGTAAGCACTTTGGTCAGTATGACCTTCTGGCAGTTGGGCGTGTAGACAGTGGGATATTGAGACAAATCGAATCACACATATACTCACTCTAGCAGTAAAGCTTTCAGCTGTTATGACCATCCGCCATTTCGGTACTCGGCCGGCTCAGCTTCAGCTTTTATGACCATCCGCCATTACAATACTCGGCCGGCTCAGCTTCAGCTTTTATGACCATCCGCCATTACAATACTCGGCCAGCTCAGCTTCAGCTTTTATGACCATCCGCCATTTCGGTACTCGGCCAGCTCAGCTTCAGCTTTTATGACCTTCCCGAATTACGGTACTCGGCCAGCTCAGCTTCAGCTGTTATGAGCTTCCCGAATTACGGTACTCGGCCAGCTCAGCTTCAGCTGTTATGACCTTCCAGAATTACGGTACTCAGCAAGCTAAGCTTTCAGCTGTTATGTCCTTCCGGAATTAGGTACTCGGCCGGCTCAGCTTTCAGCTGTTATGACCATCCGCCATTACGGTACTTGGCCAGCTCAGCTGTCAGGCGTTACGACCTTCCCGAATTACGGTACTCGGCCGGCTCAGCTTTCAGCTGTTCTGACCTTCCGCCAATACTCTTCTCGCCTGTTCAGTCAGCACGGCAACTGCCTTGGGCCAACAAGCTCTCTGCCCCTGGCGGGCTACCGGCTTTACGCTCCGGCGTATGCTAATCGCGCAGCCTGATCTCCAGGCCCGTTTTATCGGGACTGCCAGGCATAAAGATTGTCATTGAATTACCGTCGCCGTCTACTGAAGCAACAGGTACTCCGTCCCATACCTCCAGTAGCTTCCCGGAAAGAGAATCGGCGCCCTCATCGCTTGCTGCCGCCGGTTGGCCGTAAAAGGCTGCGGCCAGCCAGGTAACGCCAGGCTGAATGCTCTCCGTCAAGGTTGGAATAACCGTGCGCGGATGCAGGACGTTTGTATTGGCATTGGCAAAATTCGCTTCGCTTGCCGCCCACCCGTGCAATGCTTTTGCGCCAACCGTTCCATATGCCGAGCTTACCACCGTTTCCTTATCTCCACGATGTTCCTGTACCGGCGCATCGCCGATGCCAAGCGCAAATCCGCCATCCGCAGCGTCCAGCCGGCGAGCCGTCTCGATGCGATGGATACGGACATGCCAAGGAGCGCCCGCAATCAGCCAGGTGGAAACCTCAACATCATGCCACGGCTTCCATTTCATAACTATGATATTTCCGTTAATGCTGTATTCCTCGATTGTTCGTTTAACGCGGTACAGATTGTCCCCTTCGCTCAGCGCCAGCATGGAGTCCGGGGCGGATTGCGCCAGCCCCCATTCGGCGCGCGGCACGCTAAAGCCAAAGCGGTTGGAATAAACAAACTTTTCATATTTGGCCGATGTATGCGTATGAAAATTCGTTGTTGTGCATCCGGCGTTAAACGCCAATAGATGAGTCCGTTCCGGCTGCCGCGTTATGATCATTCTTGGCTCAGCCTGAACATGGCTGCGCCCCAGCGCCGGCAGCGGCAATTCTTCCGCTGTCCAGAAAGGATGGTCGTCGCCAAAAGCAAGCGGCAGAAACGATTTCAACGCCCAATACGGCGAACCTGGCGAATTGTAGTTTTCGCTCATGATCAGATTGGGATAGCCGTAACCGATGCTCAGCGTACCGTCGGACAAAAAGATCGGCTGCTTGAACCACCACCGCAAATGGCGGAGCATAATGCCTTTAATGACGCCTGGCGCAAACGTCTCTACGCCGGAATAAACCAAAGCGCCCCAGAACGCCGCCTGCGAAAACCGGTAAGCGAGGCTTCGTCCATACGGCAAGGCATCTCCCTCTTCGGCAAACCAATAAATAAAGGATTTGGCGAATAACGAAGCTCGCTCCCTGAACAACGCGGCACGCCGGGGGTCCTCATTCTCCATGAGCTTTGCATACAACAGGCCGTAGTAGTGAATCGCAAAAGGTCCGTAATAATCGCAATGAGCCTGAATGCCGTCCGCATACCAGCCGTTGCCCAAATAAAACTCCTCGATCCGAATCAACTGCTTCTCCATCCGTTCCTTGTCGTAAGGCCTGCCGATATTGCGGAAGCCCAGGCATACAAGCACATGGAAAAACAGCCAATTGCAATCGTGAAGCTCGCGGCTGCCGATTTGGTTCAGCCAATTATACAGTCTGTCCTGTTGAGTCTCGTTTAATGGCTCCCATAGCTTCTCCGGCACCAGGGCAAGCCCCAGGCCAAACGCCGCCATTTCCACCAGCAGCTGATCATAGTTGCCGACTTCGCCCCAATATTCGGGATGATCGGGATTTGTCCCGTTAATGACGCCTTCCCGCACAATCTCCCAATGGGAGCTGTCTCCGCCGCCTGCCGTCAGGGGGATCAACCCCCAAAGCACGCGGGAGAAACCTTCTACGCCAGCTTTGGCGCTGGAATATCCCGTTCCGGTCACGCCAAGCTGAAGCCTTGCTTTGCCTTCGCTGTAAAATCCGACAAGCGGCTGGCACAGCTGTTCCAGAGCAAGCCGCAAGTCCTGCTTTGTTTTAAGCGGGTTATAGCTAATAGGGTGTTGTTTAAAAGCTGTCTCCATAAAACCCACTCCTTACCAGAACAATTCGCCATGGCCCTGCAGCCGCGAAATGCCCTCCGCAAAAAAGTAATCGCCGTAAATAAGCGGCACATCGATGTTTCTGCCCTCGGGGAAGTGGCTTGTCCCGTGCAGAATCAAGCCCTGCTCGTTTTCGTCATCCCACGCGCCGCAGATGGTGTACAGGCTATGCAATATCCCTTCGCCGGCTTCGCGGTATAGCGCGCTTTGCTCTTCCGATACCAGCTCCGACAGCAATAACAGTCCGCAAGCAGCGCAAGCGCCTGCAGAAGTGTCGAGATGGCGCGGAACGCCGGTTGGCAAGCGGAAATCCCAAACCGGCAGTTTATCCGCAGGCAGATTGGCAATAAAATAATTAGCGGTCTGTTGCGCCGCGTGCAGGAAACGTATGTCGCCGGTATAGCGGTAACTTAGCGCCATCCCGTAAATCGCCCAGGACGCGCCCCTGGACCAAGCCGAATGCTCCGAATAGCCTTGTCCGCCGTTGACTCCAATCTTTTCGCCGCTTTCGGGATCAAAAATGACGATATGGCGAACCGAGCCGTCGGGATCAATAAAGTGCTGAAGCACCGTGTCCGCATGCTGCGCCGCTAAATGGCGGAATCTAGGGTCGCCCGTTTCACGGGACGCCCAATACAACAATGGAAGATTCATCATGCAATCGATGATCGCCCATCCTGCATTGGTTTCGCCCGGTCTCCACGGGTTCCAGGCCCGTATGTAGCGCCCCTGGACGTTAAAACGGCCCGCCAATACGCTTGCGGCAAGCAAAGCGCGTCTACGCGATGCCGTATCGCCGGTCAGCTTGTATCGCGCAACGCTGGTCAATTGCCACATAAAGCCCAAATCATGGTCCAGGCGGTCAAATTCAGCCAATACCTGATCCAGCTGGCTTTCGCAGCTTTCTGCTATATTTTTCAAGGATTCGTCGCTTGTATCCCGGTAAACCAGCCATAACAATCCCGGCCAGAATCCCGCCGTCCACCAGTGGGGCGCTTCAAGCACGTATTGGCCGTTTACGCTGGCGTGAGGAAAGCGGTTTCCAATTTCTTTGCTCGTACGAGACACTTTGCGCACAATGGCGTCCCATGCCTCCTGTTTCCATTCCGTCATCTCTGTCATCCCTTCATCCATCAGATTGATTTCAATGAAACCGATTACAATTATGTCTATGGGCCTTTGCTAATATGATACGTCATCCCGGGGAAGAACGGAATGCTTTTTCTCTCTTCTTTTTATACATTCTATTACTTTTTAGAAGGAGCCTTGCCCGAAACCTGTACTATTCTACGAAAAAGCTGTCATATTAAGCGCTCCCGGCAATACGCCAAAAAGGAATGCGCAGGTACAAAAAAGGGTGCAAAAAACGAAAAAAATGGAGCGGAAACAGTAACGTTTCGCTCCAACTATTCGTTGCCATAATCCAGCTGCTTGGGGTTAGCAACATTAGCTGAATTTTAGTTCGGGGCTGCTTTGACAGCCCCTTGCCGTAATGCCGGCATTGCGTATTACAGACCGTCCATGGAAGGCGCATTAAGCGCCTCTTCCGGCACTTCGATTTTGCTGATTTCATTATGCTTGGAATAGGTAGTAGTCATATCCTGAATCAATGCCGTTTTTTGGTCGCCGGCTCCGATCACCATATCGGTATAAACCTTAACAACGGTCGGGTAGTAGTTAGCCTTATCGATTTCAAAATAATATTCCATATCATTGATTTGAATATCGGCACCGGACATTCCCGCCGCGTCCAGATTATCCGTGATCAAATCGTTAAGACCATCGCCGCTTGCTTTGAATTGAATGACATATTTGTCGTCCTTTTCATCAATGACCAACTTGTCGAGATAGTCCGCAAGCTGCTCCAATTGATGGGAAGGATCCATAGATTCGCTGCTCATGCCTTGCATCAATTCGCCTGCCAATTCCAGCGGGAATTTAAACCAGCTGCCGCTTGTCGGGTCTTGCATGAAGTAGCCCTCGGGCGTCATATAAGACTCAAAGCTTTGTTTCTGGCCATCCATTGCAACTTCCGTCAGCTGATAAAAAGCAATTTCCGGCTTCATGACAACATCCATCGTCATAGAGGTTACCGTATTAACAGCTTGTCCGCCCATATCCATTTTCTGATCGGCAACAATCGTTGCGGCAAAGCTGTCCAGGCTGGAGGCGCTACCCAATACCTTTTTGAACAATTCCTTGTCGGCTTCCGAAACATTGCCTTCTGCTTCCTCTTTCGGTTCTTCCGTTTCTGCCGGTTCACTCTCGGGGCTTGCTTCGCCCCCGGTAACCTCTGTAGCTGGAGCTGCGCTAGGCGTCTGCTCTTTTGTACCTCCGCCGCATGCCGCCAATACAATGGCCAAGGCAAGCAACATCATCATTGTAAATACCCCTGATTGCTGAAGCTTCTTGCTGATCAAAATATCCACACTCCTCTTTTGTTTCAAAACAACAGAGAAGAATATATCATATATTTCCGTAATGTTCCAGCACCGTATGTCCTAATCAATTCAATAATATCCCATATATTCCCTCGTAACATAGGAATAAAGCATTATAAATAATTACTTTTGTGATTACTCCCAAAACTTCCTGAGACCGCTCTATTACAGCGATGCTTCAACAATTTTTCCGAAATTCATGAAAAGGAGTTATTTTAGGAAAAAAGTCTCATTTTAGGTTATCGATTGTCACAAAAGTTTTTGGCCCGTTCCAGCTTTCCATGCTTCAATTGGTAAACCTCGCCACGTAACGCCGACCTGAATTTTCGGTCATGCGATACGGCGATAACGGTTCCGGGAAATGCGGATAACGCCTCTTCCAATTGCTCCATCAAGTCGGGACTAAGATGATTAGTCGGCTCATCGAGCAGCAGAAGATTGGCGCGGGAAACAATCAACCTGGCAAGTTGAAGCTTGCGAAGCTGACCCGGGCTAAGCTGCGTCAGCTTTTTCTCCAGCTCGCGGGGGTGGAACAGTCTTGTCGCCAACAGTTCCGAACGAAAATCCTCCTCATAGCCGATCCGGTCCAAACGGTAGGCATCCATCAGAGACAGGCTCCGGGCATCTATCTCATTTGTTCCTTGTAAAAAGGCAGCCTCCGCTCCTTGCTCCAAATAACCGATATTGATGCCTTCTCCAATGAACACTGAGCCGCTATCCGGTTTTGCCGCACCTCCCAAAAGATCAAGCAAAGTCGTTTTGCCCGATCCGTTTGGACCTGTGATGAGGATTCTTGTCCCCGCTTTTACCGTCAATTCGACTTCCTGAAGAAGTTCCCGCTGTCCCGGATAACCCTTGCAGGCGCCAATGACCGACAAGGCAACCCCAACCTCCTGCTCTTCCGGCCGAAAATCAAGCTGGAACGACAACGGCTGCGGCGGTTTCTCGATTTTACGGGCAAGTAGCTGCTCCAGCTTGACCTCGGCATTCCGCACATTTCTGGAAATGGCATTTTGCACGCGTCCCTTAAAATAATGGGGAATAAATTTGTCCTTGTCCCTGGCAGGACGGTTATGGCCAACTTGACGTCCCGACTTGCTCATTCGCTCCTGTAGCCGTTCCATCTCCTCCTCCTGCTGCCGATAGCTCTCCTCCCACCGGATAAGCTCCTTCGCCTTGCACTGTTTGTAATGGTCATAATCTCCGGGATACGTTCTGCAGGTTGACGTATAGTCGTCTACTTCGATAATGACATTGGCGCAGCGATTCATAAAATGCCGGTCATGGGAAGACATCAGCACAGTGCCGGGATAGGCGGACAAATAAGACTCCAGCCAGGACAATGCTCCTTCGTCCAAATGATTGGTGGGTTCATCCAGAAGCAGCAGATCCGGCGTTTCGATCAGTAGCGCCGCGAGGCCGACCCGGGTTTGCTGGCCGCCGGATAATGTGGCTAGACGACGCTCCTCATCCAACTGGCCGAGGCCAAGCCCTTCCATAACAAGCCTCGTTCGATAGTCCAAATCATACCCGCCGCACTGCTGAAATCGGCTCTCCGCTGTGCCGTATGCAGCCATGGCTGCATCCAGCTCCCTGCCCTCCGCTGTCGCAAGCCTGGCCGAAAGCTCTTCCAGATTCCGCTGCAGCTCTACCAGTTCATGCTGAGAGTCGGCAATGTATTGGGCAATCGTGACAGGCCTCTCCACGGATAAGGTTTGCGGCAAATAACCGATCGTTATATCGCTTGCAAGCGCGATATCACCGTGATCCGCTTCCTCCAAACCCATTACAAGCTTTAAGATCGTCGATTTCCCCGATCCGTTTGCGCCTGCCAAAGCTGCTTTTTTGCCTTTCGGCAGCTCAAAGGACGCCTGATTTAAAACGATATGATCGCCATAAATTTTTATAATTTGCTGAAATGATATCATGGTCATTAGGTTACCTCCTTCGTTGAACTGAACGTCGGTTGCGGCATCCCTATATGAGGCAATTCCAACTTTCGTAATGCGCAAAAAAGCTGCGAATGCAGACGCACTCGCAGCGAAAAATCGGATATAGGCCATGACAGGCAAACGGGGATGAATTGCTGTGAGAAATGCCGCATTGCGGCAACCAGACCTGTCATCTAATGACATAACAAATTGGTTATTATATTCTCAACCCGTTGCTTGCTTTTATAAAAATGGCGGTATCCCGACGATCTTCCAACATGAGCTTGCTTCACAACCGGGACGGACAGACTCCTCCCGTTGCCGCTGCTTATGAGGCAGCGTCTGCATTCCATATTCCTATTCATATAGGGATTAGATTGCAAGCAAATGCTCCATGTCGATTGGGATACCACCTTTCATCAATTCTTATTTACAGTCGCGCTCTATTATTTTAGCTTCCTTGCCCTGTTTTTGCAACAAATGTCGGCTCTATATAAGTTGAACAAAAACATTTAGCTGCCTTGCTCGTTCGGGCCAGCAGCAAAAGCCCGCTCGCCATCAAGTTTGGAGTTCAGCACCCCGCTTAATGGACTGCAAAGAATGGATACCGCCAGAGCAGCACTAACATATATCTTTCGAGACACATCATAACCCCTTCCAGCATGATACGCCGATTAAATTTGACACTGAACATCATGCCATTTCTGTGTTTTCGGGTTATCATCGAAATATGAAGGCTTCGTAGTCGAATGCGCTTGGATTACGCCAAATGACGCTCCCAAGTCTCCTGCTGCTGCAGGTTCCACATGCGCCAATACCAGCCTCTCCGGCTTAGCAGCCGCTCATGGGTTCCCCGCTCGCAAACCCTGCCTTCATGCAGCACCAAAATTTCGTCCATTTCCTCTAATCCCGCCAGCTTATGCGTGATCCATAAAAGAGCCTTATCGGCTAAAAGCTCCTTCATCTGGTTGCCAAACGCCTGCTCCGTTAAAGCGTCCAGCCCCGTCCCGGGTTCGTCGAACAGCAATGCCGGCGCATTGCAGACCAATGCGCGGGCCAAGGCAAGCCGCTGACGTTCGCCGCCGGACAACTTGGCTCCCCACTCGCCAATTGCCGTATTGTAGCCTTGCGGCAGCTTGTCGATCATTCCGTCAATCAGCGCGCTGCGTGCCGCTTCCATCAGCTCCGCATCCGTGGCTTCGGCGCGGCCCAGCCGCAGGTTGTCGGCGACCGAAGCATTAAACAATTGCACGTTTTGCGATACAACCGCAAATTGCGAGCGGGCTTCCGCTGCCGTCATTTCCCGCAGCGATGTCTCATTGATTTGTATGGTTCCCTGCTCGAAGGGCCTCAGCTTGAGCAGAAGCTGCAGCAGTGTGCTTTTCCCCGCTCCGCTTTCTCCGACAATCGCCACCTTTTTCCCTTTTTCCAGCACCAGAGATAGATTGTCCAGAGCATAAGGCCGGGCGGACGAGTACCGGAAGGATAGATGACTGATTTCCATTCCCCAGCCCTGCTCCGCTTTATGAGCCGCCGCTTCCGCTTCAGAAGTCGCCGCAGCTTCGCAATGCTGTACCGCGAACCGGGGAACGCAGCTTTCAGCGATTGGTTGAACCGGGTTGCCAAGCTCATGGTCCGATCGCTGCGAGGCCTTCGTCTCCTTCTGCCTCATTGCCTCCTTATCCTGCTGCCATTGGTCTGACTCATCAGCCAGCCTCAGCAGTCTGCTCCCCGCAGCCATCGTTTGCGAATAATGCTGGAACGCTTGCGGCAGGGGCAGTAGCGATTCGAAGCATGCAAATCCCGCCAGCATCAGCGCGGGTATCATGTAGCCTTGTATTTGGCCGGAGCCCGTCAATGGAATCAGAATCAGGAGCAGCAGCCACATCGTCAGGTTGGCGAGTCCGGACATCATGCCGCCTGTTAACGCCGTTATCACGTTTTGCACCTTTTGATAGCGGTCAAGCTTCCCTTGAAGCTCTCTGATGCGCTTCTGCCGCTCCCCCGTTCTGCCATATAAGGACAACGCCTCCAGCCCGCCCAGCAAATCGGAGGTTTCGTCATACAATGCGGAGCGGTCTTGCACGAAGCAACTCGCCCCTCTTTTGCCAAAAATATGGCCGAGCCACGGTACAGCAAACCCCGACAGAACCAGCATGCCCACCAGCGCCAAAGCCAACGAAGCATGCTCGCGCGCCATAATGAAGCCGCCCAGCACAGCGGCAAGCAGCGCCACGAACGGAGGCGCAATGATGCGCAAATACAGATTTTGCATGTGCTCCACGTCGCTGATGACCGAACTCAGCAAATCGCCGCTGCGTTTGCGTTCCAGAAGCCTTACGCCTTGCGGCTCCAGCTTTTCGTAGAGCCAGGTTCGCAATTGCTTAAGTATCCGAAAGGTGAGGTCATGAGCCACAAGCCGCTCCAAATAGCGAAAAATGCCGCGGGCAATGCCGAAAAAGCGGACGCCCACGATTGGCACGTAAAGCAGCAATATATTTTCCGGCCGCAGGGCCGCCTTGGCAATCAAATATCCCGAAACGCCCATTAAGCCGGCATTAGCCGCCACCGTAGCAAATCCGATCAACACGGCAACCAGCATTCTCCATTTGTAAGGAGCGACAAATCGGAGCAGCCTGCACAATACGGCAAAATGATTGCCAGAGCGATCTTGTCGCACAGCTGCTTGAGGCAGCGAATGGACAGTATTCTCCACCGGGCCTGGCTCATTTGGGCCGCTTTGCTCGACGAATGCGGTCTGCTCGGCAGGTACGTCTTGATCGACAGAGATACTCCCTTCGGGGGAGACGCTCTGCCCAACAGGAACCCGCTGTTCGGCAGGTGCGCTATGTTCAGCAGGTGCGCTATGTTCGGCAGCTGCGCTCTGCTTTACGGAGACACCTTGCTTTAGAGAGACGCTTTGGTCCATCCAAGCGCCATTGTTTGCCTCGGTCTGCACACTACCGTCATGCGTCGCATCGGAATAACGGCTTTCCTCCAGCTCCGAGGTTTCGCTTATGCCGCCGGAAGCCCTGCACATGCTGGCATATAGCCCTCCCGCCTCCAGCAAGGCTTCCGGCGTGCCGTCCTCTACCACCCTTCCTCCCGCAATGACCAAAATTCGATCCGCGTCATGGATGGTGTGAAGCCGATGGGCTGCTGTGACTGAGGTGCGTCCCCGGAGCTTTTCCTTCAAGCTCTGCATCAATGCCGCTTCGTTGCCGGCATCAATCGCAGCAGTCGGCTCGTCGAGCAGCACAAGCGGCGCATCCCGCAGTAGCGCGCGGGCAAGCGCGATTCGCTGAATTTGCCCGCCCGACAGACGGGCGCTTTCATCCAGTACGGTATCGTAACCCCATGGCAAAGCCCCAATAAAGCCATCCGCTTCCGCCGCCATTGCCGCCGCCCGGACTTCCTTGTCGCTAGCGCCGGGTTTGCCGAGCCGAATATTGTCTCTCACCGTGCCATGAAACAGATGCGGCCTTTGAGGCAGCACCGAAAGCCGGCTCCGCCAGCTCTCCATGGACAGCTCCGCCATATCGGTCCCATCGATCAAAATCCGGCCTGAGCCAGGTTTGATAAATCCCTGAAGCAATCCAATAATCGTACTTTTGCCCGCTCCGCTTGGCCCCGCCAACGCCAGCCGCTTGCCGGGCTCCAGTTCAAACGATACGCCGTCAAGCGCGGGATGTTCCTCCCCTTGCCTTTGCACCGTCACGTTGTCAAAAACGATGTGGAAGCCGTTGACGGAAGCCGCGGGTTTCACCGCTCCCTCCCGCTCTATCCACCCGGGCGGATCGGCCTCCAAAATATCAAAAATACGGGAGATGGCGCTCATCCCGTTTTGACCGGAATGAAACTGGGAGCCAAGGGTCCGAATTGGCGTATAAAACTCAGGCGCCAGCAGCAGCACCAAAAAGGCATGCTGAAAGCCGATGTCGCCTTCAACCAGCCGCAAGCCCAGGAAAACAGCGACAACGGCCGTGCTGAGCGAAGCGAACAGCTCCATCACAAACGCCGACAAAAAGGCCAGCCGCAGCGTCGCCATTGTTGAACGGCGGTGCTCCTCCCCGATTCGCGCGATAATGCCGATCTGCGCCTTGCTTCGGTTAAATATGGCCAGCGTCGGCAAGCCGCGCAATACCTCGTGAAAATGGCCGCCGAGCCGGCCGAGCAATTGGAATTGCTTGTCTGTTTTGGCCTTGGCCGCTTTGCCGATCAGAATCATGAACAATACGAGCAGCGGCATCGTCACTCCGAACACTGCCGCAGACAACAAGTCCGTGCCCGCCGTCACAACCAGCACGGCGACGGGAATAAAAGCGGAAATCGCCACTTGAGGCAAATATTTGGCCAAATAGTTCTCCAGATGTTCCACGCCTTCATAGGCGGTGCCGATCAATTCGCCGCTTCGTTCGCCTTTGGCGTATTCCGGGCCAAGCTCCGCAAGCTTGGCAATCAAGCGCAGCCTGAGCTCGCCCTTAATCCGTTGAGCCATCCGGGCGGATGTGTAGTCTGCCGCGGAATGCAGGAGCGAGCGAAGCGCAATGACGCCAAGCAGCACATACAGCACCGGCAGCAGCGCCGCAAGATCAAGCCCGCCAAGAAAAGCTCCGTCGACCGCCCGGGACATGAAGACCGCTTGCGCGATCAGCAGCAGGCCGCCCGCCGCGCCAAGCAGCACGCTAGCCGCAAACAGCTCCCGCGTCCCTTGTATCCGCTTGAACAATCCCTTGAACATATGAACTACCCCTTAATTATGCGTTGTCAAAAATCAGCGCCGGGAATTAGTAATCCAGGTGGTCGTTTGCGCTTACCCTTTTGCGGAACACCCAATACGTCCAAATCTGGTAGGCCAGCACCAGCGGAATCGTCGAAACGGCCACGATGGTCATCACCTTCAGCGTATACGCGTTGGAAGCCGCGTTGTAGATTGTCAGCGACCATTCCGGGTTCAGCGTGGAGATCATCACATTCGGGAACAGCAGCGAAAATACGGTAATCGTCGACAGAACGATAGTAGCTCCCGTCATAATGAACGCCCAGCCGTCGCGATTCGCCTTAATAAAGAAATGAACGGACAGCAGAGCCATCCCCGCCAATACCGGAACCATGCCGGGACTAATGCCCCTGGATGCAAACATATCCGTCTCAAAATAGCTCAATATCACAAACAACAGCAAAACAGCGCTTGTCCATGCGCCGATTTTTTGCGCGAATCCGCGCGCTTTCAGACGTATTTCCCCCTCTGTTTTGAGCGAAAGAAACAAGGCCCCGTGCAGAAGGAACAGCATAACCATGCTGGCTCCGCCCACAATGGAGTAAGGAGATAACAAATCCCAGAATGAGCCTACATAATTCATGTTTTCATCAATAGGCACGCCCCGCATCAGATTGGCCAGCGCTACGCCCCACAGCAGCGCCGGGAGAAAGCTTCCGATGCAAATAATCCAGTCCCACATGGAGCGCCATCTCGGATTTTCCAGCTTGCTGCGGAATTCAAAGGCGACTCCCCGCCCGATCAGCGCAAGCAGCATTAGAAACAGCGCCATGTAAAAGCCGCTGAACAAGGTAGCGTACCAGTTCGGAAACGCCGCAAACATGGCGCCGCCCGCCGTGATCAGCCATACCTCATTGCCATCCCAGAAAGGGCCGATCGTATTGATCAGCACCCGGCGTTCGGTATCGCTTTTGCCCAGAACAGGCGTCAACATGCCAACCCCGAAGTCAAAGCCCTCCAGGAAAAAAAATCCGATAAACAATACGGTTATCAAAATAAACCAAACGGTTTCCAGCATCCCTTATCGCCCCGCTTTCATTATTAATGAGCAGCCTTAAGCGCCGCTCCGTTCAAGCCAAGCTATAAAAGCCGAACAACCAAATCCCCCTGAATGATAGAGGTTAGCGGTTGTTCAACAGATATAGCAGCCGCTACAACATCGCGGATGGAGGCGTACGGTTTGTCACATCGTGTCCGGCATGATGCTTGGCTTCAACGTCGGCGCCTTGGCGAACCGTATGTACAACCAGATAGATGAAGGCGGCGGCGACCAAGCCGTAAACAACGGTAAAACCAATCAGCGTCGTGGCGACCATGCCGCTGGATACAAGCGGCGAAACGCCTTCGTTTGTTCGCTGCAGTCCAAACACGATCCATGGCTGTCTGCCAACCTCGGTCATAATCCAGCCCGATGTATTGGCAATAAAGGGCAGAGCGATAGCCGGAAGCATCCACTTCAAATAACGGGCCGAGCCTTCCACACGTCCACGGATTGCCTTGTAAGTGCCCAGCAGGCCAAGCAGGATCATCAGCATGCCGGCTCCCACCATAATGCGGAAGCTCCAGAAGGTTGTACGCACGGGCGGAATGTAATTTCCTCCTCCGTATTGCTGCACGTATTGATCTTGCAGCTCCAGCATGCCCGGCACGCTTCCGGTCAGCTTGTTGTAGGACAATACGCTGAGCAGGTAGGGAATTTCAACCTGAAAGGCATTTTCCTGCTTCACGGGGTCGATAGCGGCAAAAACCGTCCATGGAGCGCTTTCCCCGCTTGTATGCCACAAGCCCTCCGAAGCCGCCATTTTCATCGGCTGCGACGTCATCAGATGCTGTGCCTGATCATGTCCCGCAAACGCCGTCAGCAAGCTTGATACCAGCGCCACGACAATCGCGATATTGAATGAAGGGCGAAAAATGTCCAGCTGCTGCTTGCGCGCTATTTTGTACGCGCTGATTCCCGTCACAAAAAAAGCCCCCGTCGCAAATGCGCCAAATATAACATGCGGGAACTCCACCCATAGCTGCTTGTTGCCCAGCAGCGCGAAGAAATCCGTCATCTCCGCCCGGCCGTTGACAATCTGATAGCCGACCGGCTCCTGCATAAAGGAGTTGGCGCTTAGAATCCAAAGCGCTGACAGCGTGGCCGCTATGGCGACAAGCCAAATACACGCCAAATGGACCTTCTTGGACAAGCGGTCCCAGCCAAAAATCCAGATGCCGAGGAAGGTCGACTCCAGAAAAAAGGAAACGAGCGCTTCTACCGCAAGCGGTCCTCCAAACACAGCGCCGACAAAACGGGAATAATCCGCCCAGTTCATCCCGAACTGGAATTCCTGCATAATGCCGGTTACAACCCCTACGGCAAAGTTGAGCAAAAAGATTTTGCCCCAAAATTTCGCCATTTGCTTGTACTTCTCGTCGTCCCGGATGACATACATCGTCTGCATAAACGCGATCAAATACGCCAGTCCGATCGAGAGCGGCACGAACAAAAAGTGATAAATGGTCGTTACGCCGAACTGCAGCCTGGCTAGTTCAACTGCTTCCATCCCAACATCTCCTTTCAATGCTTTCATTATAGGAAGCAAACGCGCCATTTTAAGTGACATTCTGCACACAATAATGCAATTTATGTAAATTATTAACGCCATTTTGGGCCCGGGCAATCGTCACTGCCGCATCAAGCTCCCAACGCAAAAAAAAGCCGCAAGCGACGGATGCGCTTGCGGCTTAATGATTAATTGGGCTCATGGCTTGCAAACGAGATGAAAAGAACTTAGTTCCCTGCGTTCAGCGCCTATCCGTTACGCTTGATCAGGTCGTTATGGCGCTTCACGATGTTTTCCATCGTTTGATCCAGGCTGCGGGAGTTAAGGAAATAGTTTTCCATTTCCTCGGCGCGCAGATCGTTTAATTGAACCGGAACCGTGTTGATATAGGTTTCCTGGTTTCCGAACAGGACGTTTTTGAGCGAATCCAGATCATACAGCTGTTCATTTCCTTCCACCAGCTTTGCCATCGTTACGCTGTCGTCGACTTGGCCGGATGCCGGAATTCTTCCGCCCTTGCTGAGGTACGTGACGCCTTCGTCGGCATACCATTGCAGAAACTTCCACGCTTCCTCCTTATAAGCGGATTTGGGATTGATGGAAACAACGTCGCTGAGACCGCCTTCCATACGGAAATCGCTGCGCGCGCCGTCCGGACGAGGAACGGCTGCAAACGCGATTTTGAACTCGCGCGGATAATCGGTCAAATTGTTGGCGTTGCGGAAAATCCAGTTGCCTGCGCCAAACATCGCCGCTTCGCCTTTCAGGAAGGAGGCGTCAACCGGCATTTTGGTCGCAACCTGCTCGCCGTAAGTTGGCATGCTTTTGTCCTCATGCATCATCCGATGCCATGTCTCCAGCGAAGCCCGCGTTACCGGGGTATCCAGATTGGACACGCCGTCCTTCACAAAATCATTTTGCAGCTCGCCGTCCATATTGAAGGAAAACATATTGGTGCCCTGAACATAGCCGTATGTTGTATCCTGGCTAAGCCGCTTGGCGTATTCCGCCAAATCGCTTTGCGTCCAGTCCAGCGCCGGCAGCGGCAAGCCCGCCGCGTCCAACGCATCCTTGTTCAGCCAAATAAAGCTCTGCGAGGATACAGTCGGCAAGCCGTAATAGCCGTCTTCGAATTTCCAGGCTTTGACGGCCTCGCCCAATTTGCCTTCGATATCATAACCTTCCAGTTCGCTCAGGTTTAACGCGCTTCCCGCCTGAACCCGCTTCTCTACCATAAATTTGGCGTAGCTGATATACAAATCGATATTTTCGCCGGCGACAAGCGCCGTATCCAGCTTCAGATTGCCGCTGTCGTCATTGACGAAACGGACATACTCTACTTTGACATCTTCGTTGGCGTCATTCCATGCCTTGACCATATCCAGCGGGCCCGCTTCTTCCGGCACGCCGCCCCAAAACTTCAGCGTAATCGTCTTGCCGGAAGCTCCGCCGCTTCCTTCCGCAGTGGACGTAGCCGCTCCCCCGTTGCCATTGCTGCTCTCCGCGCCGCCGCCGCTGTTTCCGCAACCGCTTGCAAAAACGATTAGCGCAAGCAATCCCGGCAGCCACCATTTGAATTTCGCTTTCATTATGACAAACCTCCCCTTCATCTCTAAGCAGTTTCAGCCCCGAGGTTCCGGCAGCCCGGCAACTCTCTCATTGGCTTGTAACTATCGTACCACCAGGCCATCCGCCCTCCCATGAACGCTTTTGTGTTGTAATGGGACATTTTTGGGGGATTGGGTCATCAGGGAGCCAGACTTATGATTTTCGGAAATCGCTTGGCGTTTTGCCCGTCCACCGCTTGAATACCTTAATAAAGTAGTTGTCATTAGCAAAGCCGCAGCGCTGTGAGATGGCTGAAACCGATAACGTTGTTCCCAGCAGCTCCCGCACCGCCGCCTCCACCCTGACTTTTTGCGTGAAATTGGTAATGGTATGCCCGGTTTTTTTCTTAAAAATATTGCTGACATAGGTCTGCTCCATGTTGACGAGCTTAGCCAAGCCTCCAAGCGACAGCTCCTCGCCGTAATGCTGCGAAATATGGGCCACAAGCCGATCCACCTGGGGATGATCCGTCAGCCGTTCTCCGACAATGGGCGCGCCAAGCGATTCCGCTCCCTCGATTCCGTTAAGCCTCCGCCACTTGTCCCGCTGCTCCAGCTCGACTCTCGCTTTATCCAGCAAGGAAGCCAGACGTTCGGGCCTCAGCGACAGCTTGAGCACATAACCGATCGCTCCATGCTCCAGCGCCTGCTGGGCATATTGAAACTCCGACATGCAGGTCAACATAATAAACGGACAGCTCCAGCCGCGTTCCCGGCTTCTGCGCAGCAGCTCCACGCCGTCCATGGCCGGCATGACGATATCCGTGATGACCAAATCCGGCTGCTCCCGCTCCATGGCCGCATAGGCTTCTTCTCCGTTTGCAAATTCGCCTTTTACCGCAAAGCCGTATTTTTCCCACATCACCATATGTTTCAGCATATCCATTGCATAGGGTTCGTCCTCTACCAGATAGACGCTATACATGAGTTTTCTCCTCCTTTTGATACGGCTCCGAAATAAGAAGGGGCAATACGATTTTTACCGTTGTGCCGGAATTGCTTTGCGGCTCCTCCAATTCCAGAGACGCAACTCCCCTGTACAGAAGCTCCAGCCGTTCGCGGATATTGGCAAGCCCGATGCCCTTGCGTTTCCGTGCGACGGAAGGCGAATCCTTCCTGGCGCCCTCCACGCCTTGCCCGTTGTCAGTGACCAGCAGCAGAAGCTGTTTTCCGCTCCGCTGGATAGAGATTGTAATGGTTTCATTCCGCTTTGGCACCGCAAAACCATGGATGATCGCATTTTCAACAAGAGGCTGAAGGGTAAACTTGGGCACCAGCGTATAATACAGCGATTCGTCATATTGAATGTCCAGCTTAAAGCGGTTGCTGAAGCGGGTATTCTGGATATGCATATAGGCTTCCGTAAAGCTGAGCTCCTGTCCCAGCGGCACCAGATCCACTTCCGTATTCAGGCTGGTTTCCAGCAGCAAGCCCAGCGAGACGCAAATATCGAACGTAATTTCGTCCTTATTCCGGAGCGCCTGGCTTTTGATCATATTTAACGTATTCAGCAGAAAATGGGGGTCCATCTGGGAGACGAGTATTTGAAATCGGCTGGACTCCTTTTGCCTCTCCTCTACCTTAAGCCGGTATATAAGGTTTTGAATATCGGCGATCATGACATTAAAGCTGTTGACCAGCTGCAAAATTTCCCCGCTATAGGCATCCGTGGGCAGCGTTACCTTAAGCTCGTTATCCGCCGCCTTCGTCATTACTTTGCGCAGCCTGTGCAGCGGCTTCGTAATTGCGGAAGCGATCAGCAGCGTTGCGGCGATAAATACGGCCGTCAGCAATATAACGCCTATAAACACATTCTGCTTAATGCTATTGGTTTCCGCAAAAACCTGCTGGAGCGATATTTTTTTGACCAGCATCCAGTCCAGGGAAGACAGATAGCTGCCCAAATAGAGGGCTTGCTCCTGATTGCTTACATAATGAACCGTTTTGTCGGGATGCGCTTTCAATTCCGCCGTTAGCCGCCGGATCAACTCTTCCGGCATATTCGCCTCTTTGGCGCTGCGGAACACGATTCCTCCATCCGCTCTTGCGACCAAATAGCTGCCTTGCCGGTCTCCGCCGCGCGCCCACCCCGCCAGCCAACGCTGATGGTCTATGCTGATGCGGACCGAACCAAACGGCTCCCTCTGCTCGTTAAGCAGTATGGAATCAATCGTTAACATTGTATCGCCGGGAACAATGTCCTTGGCGATATAAGTTGGAGCCTCTTGCCAGCGGTAAGTGGCGCCGCCGCCAGTATGTTCGAGAATTTCCCCATAAAGCCTGCCCCCGTCCACCACCTGGCGCGGCGTATAATTGAAGAAAGCATTGCCCGCCGTGTCGGTGACCGTAAAATATACCGAAGGAGTGGAGAGAAAAAACGAATTGGCGAGCGAATCCAAATTGCGGATGATTTCCCTTCGCGCGGCATGATAGGACCCCCCGCTTTCGCCGCTCAAATATTGCTCAAACGCGGGGTTTTGGTTAATGAGAATGAGGGAACGGGTCATCAGCCCCGTCAAATCCAGCAAATCGCTGCGGAAGCCCTCCACCTCCCGAGAGTTTTGCGTAATCTGGTTTTGCTTCAGTACCTGCTCGATTTGGTTAAAGCCGATCAGGCAAAGTCCGGAGAACGGAATCAGCACCAGCAGCACGTAAGCGGCAACCATACGATTTTTCAGACTGCCGGGCCACCATTTTTTCCGCGTGTTCCTCCACATGTCCAACATCCGTCCCCCTGTCCGCGCTTGCAATATTGCCCAGTATATCAAACGGCGTTCTCGCCGAAAAGAGGGCAAAAACCCTCTCCCGGAAAGCGGCAAGCAGGCCGCCCGCAACGGGAGGCCTGCCTTTTGCGGGCACAGCTTCGCCCGCCTTCTTCTATCCTTTGACAGCGCCGTTAGCAATGCCTTCAATAATAAAGCGCTGGCCAAGCAAAAATACAATAATCATGGGAATCATTGCAGCCGTCGCAGCGGCCATCATCCCGTTGTAATCCACGGAGTTTTCCAGCACGAAATTTTGCAGGCCAAGCGGAACCGTGTACAAACCTTTGTCCACCAGAAAGATAAGAGCATTTTCGTAATCGTTCCAGTGCCAGGAGAAGTCCAGTATCGTTAAGGTGGCAAGCGGCCCTTTGGCAAGCGGCAGAATGACGTGCCAGAAAATTTTGGGATGGCCCGCTCCGTCGATAAACGCCGCTTCGCTTATTTCATGCGGAACGGTCATAAAAAACTGTCTCAGCAAAAACACGCCAAAGATGGTGAACATGCCGGGAAGAATCAGCGCAAGATGGGTGTTGTAGATGCCCATCCAGTCAAACAGCACAAACTTGGGCACAAACAAAATTTGCGGCGGCACCATCATCATGGACAGGTAGACAAAAAACATGGCGTCGCGTCCGCGAAATTTCACCCTGGAGAAGCCGTACGCCGCCAGAGCGGCAAATGCGACCGCGCCTGCGGTAGAAATAATGGATACTTTTAGCGAGTTTACGTAATAGGAAACGAAATTGCCAGGTCCCGTCCATACCTTCTCATGATGCTTCCACAGGATTTCGTCGGGAATCCATTGGATCGGAAAACGGAACACCTCGAGCGGCGTTTTGAAGGATGTCGAAATCATCCAGGCGAACGGGAGCAGCATGATCAGGCCAAAAGCCGTCATGATTAACGTGAGCAGCCATTTGCGCAAAGCAGGGCCCCGTTTCCCCCTTCTTCCGGTCTGGCCGGCAGCAGTTATTGTGTTCATCGCAACCTCCTGTATAGGACCTAATAATGGACCCAGCGTTTTTGGCCGATCCAATTCAGCAGCATAACCAGCATAACGATAGCGAACAGCATCCACGAAATCGCCGAAGCGTATCCCATCTCGTAATAGCGGAATGCGGTTTTGTAAATGTAAATGGACAACACGCTTGTGCTTTCACCCGGTCCTCCGCCTGTTGTCGCCTGGATGATGCCGAAGGTTTTGATCGCGGATATAAACCCGGTAATCAGCAGCAGGAAGGTTGTGGGCGATACCAGCGGAACGGTTACATACCGGATGGTATGCCAGAGCCTGGCTCCGTCAATGCGCGAAGCCTCCAGCAGCTCCTTGGGCACATCCTGCAAACCCGCCAAATAAATGATCATGTTGTAGCCAACCATGATCCAGATATGAATAATGGCGACGGCAAAAATCGCGGTATCCGTCTGGGCCATCCAGCCCGGAGGGTTGCTGATGCCGATTAGCCGCAGCGTCGCGTTGATGGGTCCTTGGCCGGGATGGAACAGCAGCATCCAGACAAACGCGATAGCAACGCCGTTCATAATGTAGGGCAAAAAATACAAGGTCCGGAGCAGCTTGCTCCAATACACGCTTTGGTTCAGCACAAAGGCGATGGGGAATGACAGCAAAATGGAGACCGGAACGGTCATCAGAAAAATAAACGTTTTGCCGACAGCGTTATGGAACGAAGCATCCTCCATCAGCCTTTTGAAATTGTCCAATCCCGTAAACTGAAGCCCCCCCTTGTCCATAAACGAATAGTCGGTAAACATCATGACAAAGGACATAATCGCTGGCACCAGATAAAACAGGCCAATCCCGATCATGCTTGGGGCGACAAATAAATAACCGATGGGATGATTGCCCGAAAACCCCGTTTTCAATCGGCTCATACCGTTATTCTCCTCCTTCTCCTGCCCGGCTCTCCCCGCTGTCCGCCGCTCTGCAATGTCTTGGCGGCAATCATCGTGGAGGCCTTATCTCTGAGCAAACTAGGGCGTGTCTGAAAACTCCGCAGGGAGCAGAAATTGCCGAATTCCCGTTCCCTGGAGGGGCGAAAAGGCGGTGATAGATGCCCTTGAGCGAGTTTTCATTCACACCCCAAGTGTAGCAAACGCCCCGGCAGCCCGTAATGAACGCTATTGTGCTGTCATAGCACTGTATTGGGCGAACGCAAAAAAGGCCCCCTGCGGGAGCCTTCATCTCACAAGGGACTGTTCGAAAAGTCAAGTGGACGTAATAAATATTCAGCACAGAGGACCGGACAGGAAATGGTGTTTTGAGGGCGAGCTTTATTGTCCGCTTTTTTCGGCTTAACCTTATCATCAGTGCTAGATTTTACGGAGCAGGAGTGTCAAACGCGGAAGACGATAACCTCTTCTCAAAAATGGACATCGACAGTGACAGCTACCTTGGTCCCTCTAGCAGTCACCGATGACCGTTAGAGCCCCAAATGAATACATTGGCTTCAGCTAACGGTCACGCGTGTCCTTTAGACGCTCAAAAGTCACGTTTTTGGGGTGAATGTAAGCTTATATGGTCATACATGACCTTTAAAATTGGAGATTGCATCAAAACAAAGCTTTAATGGCCATGGATGTCCGTTGCGTGGGGCTAGCTTCCGGTCCTTGCACTCCACAAAGATGTCGCGAACCGTTTACAAGCCGAATTTCGCAATGGGAGGCCTCTTGTCCCGCAGTGTTTGATCTCAATCGCATTCAAGTACTAATTTCTGTTTTGAGCCCTTTTTTTCACTTAAAAAAGGATTAAAATAAAGCGGACAATAATGTTTGAAACTTCCAAGACACCCTTTTACGGGAGGGACCGGTTTTGCTGAATATTTATTCACCGCAACAGGCTTTTCGGACAGCCCCGTTTCTATTATTCCATTTTTGCATTTCAGCCATTGGTGGAGAGACAAGCTTTAAAACCTTCCAACGGATGAACATTGTCCGGGAATTGCAAATAAATCTCGCCGGATTCATCATCGCCTTCCATTCGGTAACGGCCTGCTTCTAATTGCTGCAGCACAAAAATAAGCAAATGTCTAAGAGTTGGGGCGAGCACCATTTTGACCTCTTCATCACGGCCGAAATTAATCATTTGCCCCGCCTCACCCTTGGCATCCGGATCAAGATCGATGCCTATGTAATTTCCGCTGAAATCCGAAGCGAGCGGGATCCAGCCTGGATTGCGATGCTTCAACCGGATCGCGTTTGCGGGAATCGACTCGCACTCGCTATCAAATTCAGCTCCGTCATGGCTTTGAAGCTCCTTCCAGATAGCCGCGCTATCCTCGATCGACAACAGGCTCATACCCATAAAAACGCCCTCGAACAGGGAAGCATGTCCGTTGGCTTGGCGATAAAGTTCCCCAAGTTCATCCGGAAGGGACTTTCCGGTCACCGCTTCAACCTCGCGGGCAAAAGCATTATAGGCTTCCGGAGAGACAGGCGGCGCAAAGAGCGACGGTTCAACAACGGGAGCCAGAGCTTTCGTCAGAGAGCTCCATAATGCCGAAACCGAATGCTCGCTGGAATAGTCTACCTTGATCGGGTTTCCCTCTACATAATATTCCGGGTCGTCTTCATCCTCGAATATTTTTATCATGGCAATCCTCCTTGCGGAATGACCTTATAGCCGCTCCCGACTCCCATTATAAAACAAATATTCCATTATCGCATTATCATTTCGACACGATATCCCAGGCTTCCGCGACGGAAATTGGCGATTTGTCGCTAATGTCGCCCCCTCCTTCTTTTGCCCAAAGCGGCGGATAATAAGCAAAGACTTGTCCGCTACGAAGCTTAGCCACGTCCTCCCGCCAGCTTTCCCAGCGGAAGGTTGCATAGAACTGTTCCAAATCGCCATACGCCAGTCAGTTGATGAAGGCGGAATAGGCAAGCTCGGTATCTTCCCACTCTAGCGTATCCGGCGCAAAATAGTAAATATGGCCGCTGCCGCCAAACTTCCCCGTATCCATGGCAAAAAATCCGCCTGCCGCGTCGTAGGCGACTACAAGCAAACCTGGAATATGTTCAATATGTTCCATCCCGCCATGTTCATCCATGCCGTTCCAGGATAACAAGCTACCTTGAATGCCTTCGCCGCCTGAGCCCAGCAGGGAAACCCAGCTGGAGTCTACCAGAATGCCTCCTGTTTCATAGATCACAGCGCCCAAATAAGATGCCGTGCTTACGCCGAGACGGCGCAATGCGGAGTCTGCTTCATTACGCCGGGCCGGGACGCAGACGCAGGCATTGCTGCCTCCGTCAAGCAGGCTTTTTAATTCATCCCATGCATGATTATCCTCGCTGATCCATTCATTATTCCGTTCCATCCCGCTTGCTTACATTCCTCTCTTTATTGATGCCCTATCATTGACGCTCTACCTGAAGCAGCAGCACCTCTTTCGTTTCGAAGGTCCCTGCCAGCTGCTCCTGCGCGATGACATTTAATTTGAGAAGACCGGCGATTTTCCCTGCATCCGGCTTGGAAAGCAGCCTCCATAGTTCAAGATCGGGCAAGGCGGCAAACAGCTTTTCGCCATCGTATTCCTTGCGCTCCTGCACCACGATTTTGGCCCGGTATCCCGCCTGCGACGTTTCAAGCACATCCTGCTCGCGCAGTTGGTCCAAAATGTGGACGCGCAGCTCGGCAAGCTGCTCCTCCAGCTCTTTTTGCTTCTGCTTCAGTCTGTAATATTGCCTGATTGGCTGATCCATTCGGCATCACGCTCCTCTTTTACGGAAGTGTATGCCGAAAGCGCGTCCATTAGATCAGTTAGATCAGTCAGATCAGTTAGATCGGCGAAATCTCGGCCTCGCGTATCCGTTCCCCGGAGCTGCGCCATTCATGAGCAAAAAGATAAAGCTCGGCTAGATCATGGCGGCCTTGCGACCTGAACAGACGCACAGCTTCGCTGATCTCCATCAGCTCCACTCTGGCCACGGCCTCCCCGTCTTGTGGGTTGGACGGCGGTGCAACCAGCGTAACTTCGCCTGTTCCAATCAGACGCACAAAACGGGGATGAGGGATGTGGGGACGATAAGGATACTCAGCCGTGGAATGGCAGGCGAAATGGCCGACAAGAGAAAACGTCTCCAGTTCCGCGCCGATCTCTTCCATCAGTTCCCTCTCAAGACCGTCCATGTAAAGCTCGCCGGGTTCAAGCGTCCCCCCGATCAGCTCCCATCGGCCGTCCTCCAATTGCATCATGACATATTTATCGCCAACCGTCGGTACCAGACTGATATTGCTCACCATGCTTTCATCCCCGCATGCCCCTGCCGCAAAGCGCGACTCCACGGGCTCCCAAAATATAGGGGCGGCTAAAGTCGGGTATTTTGTCTTGTCAATGGACATGAGTTCTCTCCTTCGCCTGCATTCAAAAATATCCCTATGATTGTAGCATGATTGGCCGTCAATTCGCACCCGCCATTCAGCATGTTCAGCGATACCGCGCACCGGATCAAATAATCAAATTTCCATGCTTCTCCGCCAGCCCGATTGTAGCCCGCAAACCGGAATTAAACGCCAGATAATCACTTTCTACGCCGTCGCTGAAAATAACCCCGTCCTCCGGCATTTGCGACTCCACCCGCAACGGGCATCCGTCATAAATTCGCCCGAATACAAGCGAAGCGCCGGTCGAACGGCTGGGAAAGGGTTCTCGTACTGAAAAATAGAGATGGCCCGCATCCCAGCCAAACTTCTCCATCCGACGCTCGCCCCGGGAAAAGGCTGCCGAGCCGTCCCCCTCGCAATAACCCCCAGCCGCCCGGCTGATGCCTTCCGCTCCCGCCAGCACGCTTTTGAACCAGCCCGTTGCCCCCATGCCCGTGGAAACGATGATACCGCTGGAGGATTGCTGCTCCCCCTCATCGCCCACTTGGAGCCGGTATCTCGCGGATACATGCGTTCTTCTTCCGATAAACAAATCATTGACCGCATACAGCGTCTGCCCGTCGTTCAACGTCGCTTTTGCCAGGGCTACCCTCTTGGTCCCGCGCTGCCCGCGCAAAACCTCGGGCATGATCTTCCGCAGGTCACCTACCGCAAATGGAAGCAGCACTCCGTCCCAACGGCCGGGATCGGGGTTAACCCCGATAAGCGGCTGTTCCTGCAAATATTTGAGCGTATTCGCCACCAGGCCGTCCTGCCCCAAAGCCACCACGGTATCGTGCTTGCCAAAAATATAGTTCGGCACATGTTCTCTGTCAACGACCTGCAGTCTCCCTAACGATTCCAGTTCGGCAATACTTTGCCGAAGAGCCAATTGGTACGTGTCGTGCTCATTCGAATAATCGTCGAAATCCGCTCCCATCTGCCGGATGTAAAATTGCGCCTGCGATACCGTGTTATAGCGGACAATCAGCTCCTCCAGCCGTGTGCGTCTCTTGACCAGCACCAGCTTGAAGTCTCCGTTATCGGGCTTGCCTGCGCTGTCGGACGTTCCCCGCAATCCTTTCCCCGACCGCTGGGCATTTCCGTTTTCCCTTCCATACAGATGTCCCGGCATAACGCAGTCCTCCTTTATCAGCGAGCCCTTTTGCCGCCGTTTTCGTTCATCAAGCCTTGCAGCAAATCCGGCGTAATGGTAAGCTGGCCGATTTTGTCGGCTTTTTCCGCCAATTCCTGAAAAGCGATGGCAATCAGCTTGCCGGGTTCCATGCCAAGGTTGGCAAGCGACTGAAGCATGTGCGGCTCCATCCCTTGCATCGCTTTGACAACCGCCGACATTTCGTACGCTTTGGCGTCCGCCTCGGCCTTCTTATTGGCGACAGTAAGTTCGATCAGCGCCCCTTTTTCCTTTTCCAGCAGCGTATCGAACTGAAGCTGTTCCTCTTGCATCTCATTTCGCTTTTTCATAACCAGGCGTTCGGAATCCAGCTGCGTTTCGCGAATTTGCTTTTTCTTCATTTCGATCGCGATCTCCGTGCCCAGCTCGTTTTCCTTGATTTTTCGCTCCTGCTGAATGGATGCGTTGCGGCGCTCGTACAGGGCATCGTCGGCTCCTCGGAGTATCGCCTCGCGGGCTTCAGCCTCCAGCGCCCGCAATGTTTCCTTGCTGGGCAAGATGGCAAGGATGGACGCGCCTAGCACTTCGATGCCGAGCCTGCTAAGCTCTTCGTTGGCCTGAAGACCTCCCCTGATGCCGTCCGCCAGACGCTCGCCCGCTTGCAGCGCCCCCCTTAACGGCAATTGCGACAGCTCTTTTTTGACCAAAACTTTAGCGGCGTTCATTACCCTGTGCGACAGCTTGCCGGGATCATCCGACAAGTAATTTTTTTTGTTCAAATGATAGGTGTAGTCCAGATGTTGGGACGTTTTATGGTAATCCGCGATGCGGTAAGTCAATTGCCCCTGCAAAGTGACCGTCTGGTAATCGGCGGTCATTTCCTCGAACATAAAGGGAGCATCGATCGAGGATACGGGAAGAACCATGACGGAAGTGACCGGAGCATAATACAGGAAAGACAATCCGATTCCTTCCTGCACGACCTTGCCGTTTCTGACCTTCATCACATATTCGCTTGGCTGAAACTTTACAAATCGAATGCCGAACATAAGCATTGCCTCGCTTTCATAATGGAATGGAGTAGATAATATCTTTTTGTTATTATCATAATGATATTATCTAATTGAATATATGTCAATATCCTTTATACCCATTATGGTCAAGGCAATTACGCCCGGCGTGTTCAGCCGCCGTGAATGAAATGCGCCGTTAACCTATTTGTTTGACCCTCGAAATTTCGATTTTGCAGGATGCCGGAACAGCGATATCCAGTTCCACGCCTTCGGGTGCGGTAATCGAAATTTCGTTTAGCGCTCCGTCAGCCGCTTTCCATTCGACATCAATCTTTCCACCGCCCGGAATCGGCACGGAGCCTTTGGCCCAATCCAGGTCTCCGGCTTGAGGATTGATTGCGACTTTCGACCAGCCCGGGGCCGCCGGGGCGACGCCAAGCACATAAGCTCCCAGAAAATAGCCGGGAGCTGCCGACCAGGCATGGCAGTGGCTGCGGGTCAAGTCGTTTTCATTGGCGCGGTTCATGGTGGTATGTCCGTACATTTCCCAGCAGGTAGTGGCGCCGTTGTCGATCATAAAGCCGTAGTTCTCCCTCATATCGTCCAGCATATGACGAATGCGCCCGTGCTTCATAAGAACCTCGTAATAGAAAAACGACATAAACGGGCTGCCGATCGGAACAAAACCTTCGGGAACATCGGCAAGATACGAGACAAGCATTCCTTCCCTTTCCATCTTCGCAACACCGGTCAGCAGCGCTACCACCTGAGTTTGCATGCTAAAGCTGTTCGATCGCTTGCCGTCGCTATGAATGCAGTCCAAATATGCTTTCCGTTCCTGGCTCCATAACGATCTGTTGATGGCTTCTTCCAACTTGCCGGCTTCCACCAGACACCAGTCATCAACTGCCGCTCCGGCCAAGCGCGCCATATCCGCCGTCTGACGCAACGCATGGACAAGCATCATGTTCTGATGCGTCACGACGCCGCTGTTCGGTTGATCGATCGGCGCCCAGTCAAGCAGATTCCATCCGTTTATTTCCAGCAACCCATCGCTGTTGATATGCTGAACATAGTGGCGCAACGTAAAAAGAATATGGGGCAGCATTTCGGCCGCGAATTCGGCGTCTCCGGTATGCTCTGCGTATTCCGCGCAAGCCGCAACCCAGAAAAACGTCCAGTTCGGAATAACGCTGCGCCAGCCGCTCGGCACCTGATCGCCATAAAGCGGCGTCTGAAACGCAGAGCCCGGCACCAGCCGGAGACATCGTTTCACGATGTCCGTGCCGCCGAACAAATAATAGTTGACCAATGCTTCATTGCGGCTGTCGCCCACCCAGAATACTTGCTCGTAAGCGGGACAATCCACGAAGGTGTCTTCCATGCATAACCTCGTGGTATGCCGGGAAATTTCCCATATCGCATTAAGCCTGGCATCGGAGCAATGGAATTGCCCCACTTCCGGAGCCGGATAGTTGCTCTGCATCACCCCGACATGATGGAGCAGCACCGGCTTTTTCGCTCCACGTACGGTTACGATCAAATAACGGAAGCCTCTTCGTACCGGAGAGGAATAGCGCTGCCTTCCGTTCCGTGCAATGTACCGCACGGTGTTGTCCAGACCGAATGTATGCTGCACATAGTCGCCTTTTCTGTATTCAACGCCGTACCAATCAATAACGACCCCCTCTTCCGCTTCTACTTCAAATTGGAGATACCCGCTCCATTCCTTGCCGAAATCCAGCATGAACTCCGTATCTCCATCCTCAAAAACCGGCACGATGCCGGGATCGCGCGAAGATACAGCCGCCTGCTGCAGACCAGTCGGAACTGCATAGGAATCGGATAATCGCTTGGCTACCTGCGGCATAAACGCATCGTCACCGTTGGCCAAAAGACGCGGCACCGCATGCACAGAATAGCCCAATTCCTTGAATGACTGCAGGCTGCCGGCCCCCGCAAAGGCTTCCGCAAACAAGAAAGCCTCCTTCCTCCACCGCTTGTACTGCTTCCCGCCGTCTTCAAAATCCACCATTGTATAAGCATACGCGGGACCGATGGCAACAAACGGAGAATCGTCTTCTTGATGGTGAATCCAGCGAATCGGAGCATCGCCCATAGCGCGGATATCCGAACTCCCGGTTAACGGATTAAACCATTCAATCTCCTTGTCGCAATCAACGGCAATACGCTGCATGACGCCGTGATCGGGACCAAAAGCGGTGTAGAGAAGAAGATGGTCTCCGGCCGGCAGGGCGATTCGATAACGCATAAGCGGAGGTTCATGCTCCAATTCCGTTTCCGAAACAAGCTTGTCGCCTATCCTTAACAGCCCGCCAACCTCCCCGGCAATGCCTAAGCCGCTTGCTTGCAGCATGATGCTTACGATGCCGTCTTCTTTCAGCCTCAGCATAGTGCCGAAGGCTCCCGCAAAACAAATCACGTTGGCATTTTCCTCGCCCTGCGGCTTCATAAGAGTGTAATTATCCAGGAATGCCGTCAATGGGTAAGGCTGAACCCGATTCAGATTCAATACGCTAACAGGCTGTACAAGCTCCTCCGTCAAATAAGGAATGTCGCGCGGCTGCAGGTTGGTCCAAGGCTCCATGCCTGCTTCTCCGATGACAAAAGAACGATCCCAGCTGCTTTCGTCAAATTTCGTCTCCATCCAGTCTTCCTGATGGAGCCTTCCATCAATCCGCTCGGCAAAGCCTTGCTGGCAGGACATGCGGGATACCGCGGGATCTTGGCCGCTGTGAAGTGACGTTGTCCAATGATTTCCCGTCGCCGCAATGACAGTTTGCTCCCCTCCTGAAACGGCGTCGAGTTGGGCCAGCAAACCTCCCCTGCCTCTCAAATAATAAAAGTTGGATATGCCATAATGGATAACTTGAACCGCAATCGTGTTCGGCTCGCCTCTTCGGAGCAAATGGCCAACCGAATAGGAATCATAAAACAAATCAGTTGGAAAATAACGCACAGGCCCTCTTCCGACCCATTTTCCATTCACAAAAACTTCGTAACGGGAATCCGCCGCAATGCGCAGCGTAGCTTCCTCCCCGCTTGAATATTCAGCCGGGCATACGAATGACCCGCGAAACCATCTCCATTCGTTGCGGGGACTTTCTTCCGCCCCTCCCCATATCCATTTCGCTTCCCATTCCTGCCCATCAATACCTGTCTTCATCTTCATCCGCTCCTTTTTATGAATAAGCCATTTCATAATGACACCGTTTACGTACTTATTGTAGAATGGATGTAGCGCAATCGATAGGCTAAAACAGGTCTTCGTTGCCCCAAAAACGGACATTCAAATTCAATGCCAAGGCGGTGCAGACCGGTCATGTCGATCGTTCGAACAATCGAGCATTATGAGGAACAAACCTTTTTCGGCAGACATCCCGACATTTATGTGGCCGAGGCTGAAGAAAGCTTATGGCTAATGGAGCATGACCATGAATTCGTGGAGCTGGTGCTTGTGGCGGAAGGAAGAGGTACCCATTATTTGAACGGAGAGCCTGTTCTGGCGGAGGCGGGCGATCTGTTCGCCATCCCTGTCGGAACCCGGCATATTTTCCGGCCGCCATCGAAATCCGCTGAGCCGGGAAACTTAAAGGTTTGGAATTTGCTGCTGACAAAAGCTTGCCTGAACCGAATGGCAGCAGCTCTGGAGAGCGGCGGCGAAGCAAGCTTCCTGCTCCGGCTGACGGGAAAGCGCAACGACGACTGTGCGAACAGCCCGTCGCAGGAACGCAACGGCAATGACGAAGGCGCTATCGGGCTATGGGGAAATGACAGTGGCGACTGCACGAACAGCCCGCCAAAGGACAGCGGGTGGCTTTACATGAAGGACCGGACCAGCGAATTGAGGCAACGGTTCCGCCGCTTGTCCGCTTTGTACGCCCAATATCCCGGCGCTTCGGATTCCTTGGCGATATGGAGCGAGGCGCTTGGGCTTTTGTCGGCTGTGTATCGGGAAACAAACATGGAGGTTTTGCATGGGGAAAACTCGACTGACCCGTTGAACGGAGAGGAAAAATCCGGAGAAGGGGCACAGCCAAGCGAAGGCCCGCAATTGAACTGCCGACCTCTCAGGCGGCCGTTGGCAAATGCGCTGGCCTACATAAGGGCGAACTATGCAAAGCGCATTACGATAGCGGATGCCGCAGCCGCAGCCGGAATGGGTGAACGCCAGCTTCGCCGCTTGTTTGCCGATTGGGACGGGCGAAGCTTCCGCGACTGCCTGGAAGAAACAAGAGTAGCTGCCTGCTGCCGCCTGCTGGCGGAAACAGAGCTTCCCATTATGGAGTTATCCCAACACGTCGGGTATGAGCAATGGAAATCGTTAAGCCGCGTTTTCCTAAAAAGAAAGGGGATTTCCATGAGCGAATACAGGCGGACTCGGCAAGCCTAGCAATGCGAAACAGAAGGCGCCCACTAAGGGACTAAATCAGCGAAGCCGCAGCTTGCCTTGGAACACTTCATAAACCTTGTCGCAGTGATGAAGCACGCTTTCGTCATGCGTAACAAGCACTGCGGCTTTATTGCGGGAATGCGCTTCGCGTTTGATCAGCGCGATAATTTCATTGCTGCGCGACGCGTCCAGCGCCGCCGTTGGCTCATCCGCCAGAATCAGGTCCGGCTCATTCATGAATGCGCGCGCTATGGCGACACGCTGCTTCTCGCCGCCCGACAAATGCTGAATGCGGCGATTGTGGCGCTGCGACATGCCCATTGCCTCCAACAGCTCGTCCGCCCTTCGGCGGGCACTGTCGTTCCAGCTTCCCGCCAGCTCGGCCACCAGCTTAAGCTGGTCCCTCACCTTCAGAAACGGCACCAGATTAGATGCCTGAAAAATATAGCCGATGGAAGTCAAACGCACGCGCGCTTTTTCGGAATCGCTTAACCCGCCAAGGGATTTCCCATTCACGATAACGTCGCCTTCATCCGGTGTCAGCAGCGCCCCCGCAATGGACAGCATCGTGCTTTTGCCGGAGCCTGACGGGCCTACGATCGCAACAAACTCACCCCGGTCTACCTTGAAATCCAGCTCCCTTAAAATATCTGCTCTCGCTTCGCCGTCCAAAAAGAATTTTGTTACCTTGCGCAGTTCTAACGGCCGGTTCATCAGTCAGCCCTCCCCATTGCTTGCAGCGGATCGGCTTTCACAATGCCCGCCCCGGATAAACCGGCTCCAAGAAGCGCAATCCCCAGCATAATGCAGCTGTATTGCGTAATAAGTCCAACATCCAATACAAACGGCATGCCCTCCGGCATCAGCACCTTCAACAAGGCCGCAAAGCCGATGGCTAGTCCGATGCTCACGAGCGACAGCGCAATTACCTGAAGCACGGTCGACAGTATCAGAAAGCGGTTTGTTGCTCCGATGGCCTTCAGAATGCCAAACTGGTTGCTTTTTTGAATCGTCATAATGTAAAAGAACGCTCCTAACACAAAAACAACAATAACGAGCAGAAAAGCGATCATCATGCCCAGCGAGCTTTGCTCGGCCTTATAACCCGGTATTTTGGCGATGACATCGTCTTTGGAGACAAGTACGCCGGAAGGAATCAGAGCTTCCACGTTGCCGTCGCCGCTCTGGCCTTGCCATGCCACGGCATTATAATAAATAGCACCGCCGGGCAGCATGCTTTCCCATGCTGCGGTATCAATAAACAGCACCGGCGCATGGCTGTAGGAATACCCTTGCACAAATCCGTTTACCACATAACGGGTATCACTCTTGGAGTCATACAGCACATCGCCGATGGCGACCCCTTCATCCTTCAGAGTAACATCCGCGAGGGCGCCAAATGGCTGGACAGTATCTACCGGACCATCGCCGTCAAGCACCGCAGGCACCAAGCCGCTGCCTTCCATGGCCTTGGGCATCAGAAATCCTCCGGCATTCATCGCAACGATGGCCACGTCCGCTCTGGCGTCGCGGCCGGTAATTTCCATCGACTTCATCTGCAGCCCCACCACTTCCCCGCCATTCTGCTGAAGCTCAGCCACATTTAGCCCTACAAGCTGGGAACGATCCAAACGCTGCTCGGAATCATCGCTGACATAAAAGCTCTCTGCGTTCATGTTCACCATAGCCGAGGAGTTATCCGAGGCCAAACCATGGGCGAGTCCGCTTATAATAAACACCAGCGACGCCAGAAAAAACAAAATAAATCCGATTAACAAATACCGCAGCTTAAAAAATGACATTTCCTTAATGGATAAAGACAACATGCCGTTTTACCTCCTGCATTAAGCTTGATGCACTCACTATACAGGGGTTTTATGAATGGATCATGAACGTATTTTTCCAAAATAAGGCTACTCTTTTGCCAACTCCTTGGGCAGAGCAACGGTAAAGCGGGAGCCTTTGCCGGGTTCGCTAGTTGCCCGTATGGAGCCGCCATGCATGCTTAAGGCCGATTGGACAATGGACAACCCCAAGCCGCTGCCGGGAACCGACTGCGTACGGGAAGAGTCGCCCCGGTAAAACCGCTCGAAAATGCGTGGCAGCTGCTCCTGGCTCATCCCGATGCCGGTATCGCTCACCGAAATCTCTATTTCGCTTCCGCTATCCCTTAGCTCGATATCAATGCTGCCGCCCTTTTTATTGTATTTGATTGCATTGGTCAGCAAATTTTCAAAAACGGTATACAGCAGGTTGGAATCGCCTTGAATCACGGTATCCGGCACGGCGCAGCCCAGCGTAATTTCCCGCTCCATCATTCTCCAGCGATGCTGGCGGACAATTGTGCGAATTTGCTTGCCAATGTCAAACGGCTCGGGCCTCATCAGGCGGCGGGTATCGCTTATGGATTGCAGCAGCAGAAGCTGCTTTGTCAATGAGGACAGCCGCTCGATTTCATCATGGACCACGCCGATGTAATGCTGCTTATCCTCCTGCGAAAGCTCTTCCTTGCCCAGCAAGCCGCTGTAGCCTTTGATCAGCGACAGGGGCGACTGGATATCATGCGACACATTGCTTATGAACTCCTTGCGCATTTCCTCCTCGTGGCCCAACCGCTCCGCCATTCGGGAGAAGCTGGACGCCAGCTTGCCGATTTCGTCCTTGCGGCCCCGGTCAAGCTTGACATCGTAATGACCGGAGGCGACCTGCTCCGTTGCGGCCGTCAACCTGCCCAGCGGCTTGACCAAATATTTGGTGCCCGCCAGCACAAACACAACGCTAAGAAAAACGGTGCAGCCAAACAGAACGGCAAACAATACATGCATCTCATTAAACAGCTTTTTGATGTCGGGACGCATAAACAACGCGTATGTTGCGCCATCGCGTTCAACGGGAACGCCAATCGTATTGCGAAGCTCATTGGCAAAAAAGCCGGTCACAAACGTGCTTTCGGGATAATCCCGCATGCCATGGTAAATCTCCCCTTGCAAAACGGTTGCCAGCGCTCCCTCCGGCAAAAGCGCTTCGCGGAACGGCGAGCCGTAATAAGCACCGCTTCCATCGCCGCTAACCGTATAAAGCTGGTAACCAAGCGCTGCTACGCTTTCAAAATAAGACTCCAAAGTCAGCTCGGGATGATCCTTTGCAAATTGCGCAATGCCTAGCGCCACAGCTGTATTTTTGCCGTCATTCAGCGGCTTCAGCTTCTGTTGGTAATAAAGATTGGAGCCAATAAAAGACAGCAGAAAGCTGCCCATCATGATCAGGACAGTAACAACCGCAAATTTGGCGTATAAAGTCCTCATTCCTCCACCTCCAGCATATAGCCGATGCCGCGAAGCGTACGTATTTGAGCATTGCGAAGCAGTCCTTTAAAGTGCTCGCGCAGCCTTTTGACATGTACGTCCACTGTTCTGTCATCTCCCTGAAACTCCAGGCCCCAAACCTGCTGAATCAACTGCTCGCGGCTAAGCACTTGATTGACATTGTCTGCCAGGCAGCAAAGCAGGTCATATTCCTTGGGCGGAAGAAAAAAAAGCTTGCCTTCGATTTCCACCTCGAACGTTTGCCGATTGATCAGCATGTTGCCGAAGCTAGCCGTATTTATCGTTTTTTCTCCATAATACCGGCGCAGCAAAGCTTGTACCCGAAACAGCAGCTCCAGAGGCTCAAAAGGCTTCACCAGGTAATCATCCGTGCCCGCCGAATAGCCCTGCGCCTTATCTTCAATCTGGTCTTTCGCCGTCAGCAGAAGCACGGGGATATCGTATTGCTTCCTTATTTCTCTGGTCAGGGAAAAGCCGTCGACAAAAGGCATCATCACATCCACAACAGCCAAATCGCATTTTTTCTTCTGCAGGACGCGCAGCGCCTCCGCGCCATCCCTGGCCGTCGCAACGCCGTAGCCCTTCTCCAGCAAATGAGTCTCCACAAGCTGCAAATGCCGGATGTCGTCATCGGCGATCAAAATCGTGGACACGTTTCTTCCTCCTTCAGCCCCTCGCGCGGCGTAGTTGCATTCAATTGCTAACCAGTTCATACATGATTATCCCCAGTATGGACTACCGGATCAGGTTGGCGCAAGGGAAGCAGTGGCGACAGCCTGCCTTGCTTTGGGAGCGAGCGTTTCAGCACTAAGGGCTTCCTCATGCAAAATCCGCAAATATCCCAGGTTCATCCCTTGCCGTTTTCGTTTGCAAAACTTTGGGCAAGCTTTCAGGTTCATTTTAGGTTCGGCGTTTATACTGGAATCATTATGCCCAATGAAAGGTTGATAAGAATGAAAGCTGCCAAGCTGCTCATTGTCGAGGATGATCTCCACATAAGCGAAATCGTGACCCTATATGCGGAAAAAGCAGGGCATCAGGTGATCGCCGCCTACGACGGCATTGAAGGACTGGTCCGATTTTACGACGAAAGCCCCGACCTGATTATTCTGGATTTGATGCTGCCCGAAATGGAGGGCTGGTCGCTTTGCAGAGAGGTTCGCAAGCATGGAGGTACGCCCGTTATTATTTTGAGCGCCAAAACCGAGCCTTACGACAAAATGAAAGGGTTTGAGCTGGGAGCCGACGATTATGTCGTCAAGCCGTTTGACCCGCAGGAGCTGATGGCCCGCATCATGGCCGTATTGCGCAGAGCATCGCCGGATGTGCCATACCTCAATATCGTCCAATTGAATAATCTGACGATAGACATGAATCAATATCTGGTGCTTTTTCCCGATGCCACCATTACGCTGCCCCCGAAAGAGCTGGAGCTTCTCTACTTTTTCTGCCGCTATCCAAACCGCCTGTTTACGCGCCAGCAGCTGCTGGAGCAGGTATGGGGCTATGAATATGAAGGAGATCACCGAACCGTGGACGTCCATATCAAAAGAATTCGCGAAAAGCTGCGCGCCCGCAGCTCCAACTGGTCCATTACGACCAAACGCGGCATCGGCTACAAGCTGGAGGAGGTCTCCGGTGAAGTCATTAGCTGACCGCATTCGGAGCGGCGTCTATAGACCGACTATTTTCGTCAAGCTGATCCTGCTCTATATAGCTATTACGCTGGTTTCATTTCTATTGATCAGCGCTATCTCCAGCTTTATGTTTCAACAGCGGCTGCAAGGCGACGTTTATCGAAACGTTGCGTTTATGCAGAGCAATATTATCCGTTATATCGACAATGCCCATGCCTACGGATGGGATCGCGACACGCTTTTGGCTTCCATCGCTTTATCCACCATCCATCGGGATTCCGTTCATCTTGTTTACAACGCCAAGGGCGAGCTGCTGTACCAGATCGGCAGTTCCGGGGGGCCAGGCGGCGAACCGGCGCTTTCATCCTCGGGCGCCAGTTCCGTTATTGCAAAAGACAACTTGGCAAGACCCCGCCCCCTCAGGCCGGAAAGGGCTGTTATTTCGGACAAGGATATTGGCCTAGTCGAGCAATCTCTCATTCAGGAGGCATTGGGAGGCCATGCCCAAAGCGTCGAGGTTACGGGCAGCGGAGGCGATCGCCTTCTTCTGTATGCTTCGCCAATCAATCTGGGGGGTGATGGAGATGAAAAAGTGATCGTAACGCTGTTTGGAGGATACCAACGCAGCATCATGCTGTTTACGGGGCCTTCGATGCTCAGCCTGCTGTTCGCCTTCCCGGTTGCCGCCATCATGTTCTACTATTTCTCCAGACGATTGACCAAGCCGCTAAAAGCCATGAACCGGACCGCGCTTCGATTCGCCAAGGGAGACTTTCAGGATCGGGTCGCCGTACCGGGCCGCGATGAGGTCGGCCAGCTTGGCCATACGCTTAATTATATGGCGGACGAGCTATCGTCGCTTGACCGGATGCGGCAGGAATTTCTCGCCAATGTATCCCATGACATGCGCGCTCCGCTTGCCTCCATTAACGGCTTTGCCGCCGCGCTAATCGACGGAACCATACCGGAGGCGCGGAAGCCGCATTATTTGAACATGATCCGGGAATCCTCCCTGCGCATGATGAAGCTGGTCGAGGATTTGCTGGACGTAGCGCGGATCGAGGGCAACCAGTTTCCCGTAGAACCCGCTCCCTTCAACTTGCATGAGAGGATTCGACAGACGGCAGCCCACCTGGAGCCGCTGCTTCTGCACTATCAAATACCGCTGCAGGTGGACAGTCCCGAGCAGGATATCTGGGTTGTTGCCGATTCGTACCGGATCGATCAGGTATTGACCAATTTGCTGCATAACGCCATCTACCATTCGCCGCCAAACGGCGAAATCAGTGTGTCTTGCCTTTTGAACACATCCAATGAAGCCGTTGTTTCCGTTTGTGATCAGGGCAGCGGCATGTCCCCGGAACAGATACAGCATATGTGGGACCGCTTCTACAAGGGCGACAAAGCGAGACGGGCGCGCGCAGGAACGGGGATCGGCCTCTCTATCGTCAAGCATATTCTGGACAAACACGGCAGCAAAGTCCAAGTGATCAGCAGCCCCGGCCAAGGCACCACGGTTACTTTTACACTGGATACGTTCAACTAATAATCTTCTTCGATCCACCCACTTTTAAATGCCTTTAAGTATCCGTTCACCATCCGTTCATACAGCGATGCTACAATCGTGACAGACGGGCGCGCCGTTACCATCGGAAAGGGTGAACAGGACTTTATGAAGTGGCGTTTATGGTTGAAAATTGGTTTGTCGGGAATTATATTGGCCGCATTGACAATAGGCGGCTGGTACGGGTACGCCTATTATTCGGCCGAAGATGCCCCTATTATGGCCGCCCAGGCCACCACAACGGTAACAAAAGGCGAGTTGTCCGTAAAAATCAGCGGAACCGGAAGCATCAGCACAACCCAGCAGCAAACCGTTACAGCGGGGGCAAACGGAGTTATCGCTTCGGTATATGCAGAGGAAGGCGCTGTCATACATAAGGGGGATCTATTGTTCACGTTGGAAGGAGCCGATGTGGCAAATCAGATCCGCAGCAAGGAATTGGATCTGCAAAAGGCAAATCTGACGCTTGAAGAGCTCCAGCTCAAATACAAGGAAGCCGAGGACGACAGCCGTTCTTCCATAACGGTTGATTTGAAAAAACAGCAGCTTGCCATTCAAACAGCAGTTGAGGAGCTGGAGGAGCTCCGCGAGTCTCAAGCGGAAACTTCTATCATTTCCTCCATCGATGGAAAAGTCGGCGCCATTAACGTGGAGGCCGGAAGTTCGGTGACACCGGCAACCGCCTTGACCGAAATTGTCAATTACGATCAGCTTCAATTAAAGGTAGCGATTGACGAATTGGATATTTCCAGCGTGGAAATCGGCCAAACGGCTGAGATTATGGTGGAGGCTTTTTCCGGTGATGTTTTTGCCGGGAAGGTTACTGCGATAGCCGATCAGGGCACCGCAAGCAACGGCGTTGCATCCTTCGATGTTACGATTACGCTGGACGAACCCGGCAGCATCAAAGCGGGCATGTCCGCTGAAGCCAGCATTCTGGTCCAGCAAAAAAGCGATGTGCTTCTCCTGCCGATTGATGCGGTTCAATCGGTGAATAACCGCTACTTCGTGCTGGTGCCGGAATCTGCCGATGCAGCCGCCTCCGAGTCGCAGCAGCAAGGCCGACCGGGGAGCAACGGAGCCGCGCAAAGCAGCGGCGACAATAATCAGGCCGATTCTAGCGGCATTCCTTCCGCTCAAGGCGAATCACCGGATACCACCGGGACTAGCCAAAGCGGAGAACGTCCCGCAATGGGACAAGCGCAAACAGACGGCGAAGCCGGCCAAAGCGGCGGACGTCCCGCAATGGGGCAAGCGCCAACAGACAGCGAAGCAGGTCAAGACAGCGAACGTCCTGCAATGGGGCAGGCACCCGCAAACGGAGAGACTGGCCAAAACGGCAGCTTCCCCGCAATGGGCGAAGCGCCTTCCGACGGCTCAGCTAGCCAAGGCGGCATAAACGGCAACCCCCGCGCGATGGGCGAAGGCTGGACGGGAAGCGGAGCAGGAGCCGAAGCCGGTTCCTCAGGCTTCCGCGAGACACGCCAGGGAATGCAGGGAACTGCCGGTCAAGCAAGGAGCGGATCTGCAACGGGCTCCGGAAGCCGGATGGTGTTTATCGAAACAGGCATTAACAATGAGGATTACATTGAAATTGTGTCCGGGCTGGCAGAAGGCGATGTCGTCATCGTGCCAACCGTAACGACCGGAACATCAAACAGCTCTCAAAACCAATTCCCAGGCGGCATGGGAGAAGGCGGCTTTTCGTTCCCGGGCGCTAACGGCGGACAAGGCGGCGCGACTGGCGGCTTCGGCGGCGGTGGCGGTTTTAGTGGTGGAGGCTTTAGCGGCGGCGGTGGCGGACAAGCAGGCGGAGGGCAAAGCGGCGGTGGCCGGCCATGACCAGCCAATTAACTCAACAAGCCGGACAGCCGTTGATCGTAATCGAAGGCTTGATCAAAACGTATAAGATGGGCGGCGAAACGCTTTATGCCCTGAACGATATTTCGTTGCGCATCCGTCGCGGAGAATTTCTCTGCATCATCGGTCCATCCGGCTCGGGCAAGTCAACGCTTATGAATATGCTGGGCTGCCTGGACTCCCCAAGCGCAGGCAGCTATCGCCTGGATGGCGAAGAAATCAGCAAGCTCGGCGACAACCGCCTGGCTCATATCCGCAACAGCAAAATCGGATTTATTTTTCAAAACTTTAATTTATTGCCCAAACTTACCGCCCTGCAAAACGTGGAGCTTCCGCTTGTTTATCGGGGGATATCTTCCGGCAAACGGAAGGAACTGGCGCTGGCCGCCCTGGACAAGGTCGGATTAAGGGACCGTTCCGGACATCGTCCCTCCGAGCTATCCGGCGGTCAACAGCAGCGCGTCGCCATCGCCCGCGCATTGGCCGGCGATCCCCCCATCCTGCTTGCGGATGAACCAACTGGAGCTTTGGATACAAAAACCGGAGCCGAGGTGATGGAAATGGTCAAATCGCTGAACAATGCGGGCCATACCATTATTCTCATTACGCATGACCCCGCCGTGGCGAAGCAAGCCGGACGGGTCGTTACGATTCAGGACGGCCGGATTTCGGAACAGGGGGCTTGATCAAATGAACGTTGGACAAGGAATCAAAATGGCGTTCAGCAGCATTTGGGCCAATAAAATGCGCTCCATATTGACTATGCTTGGCATTATTATCGGGGTGACGGCCGTCATCGCTTTAGTTGCGCTGGGCAAAGGCACAACCAAACAAGTGACCGAGCAGGTTCAGGGGCTGGGCTCTACGCTGCTAACGGTCAATATTACGGGCCGCGGCTCCGCTACAACGCTGGATTACAATGATGCCGTGGCGTTAACCGATATGGAGGGCATCGCTTCGGCTGCTCCGGTCAATACTCAGAGCGCAACCGTCAAGTTCGGGAGGGACAGCGCCTCTGTTAATGTCATCGGCACAAACAGCAGCTATCTGGACGTTCAGAGCTATGCCCTTGCTTCGGGACGTTTTATCGGTCAAATCGATTTGGACTTGAAGCAGAAGGTTGCCGTTATCGGCTCCGCCACTGCGGAAGAATTGTTTGGGCTGGACGACCCCGTGGGGCAATATCTGCTTATCAACGGAATCCGCCATAAAATCGTGGGGCTTCTCGCCGAAAAAGGGGACTCCAGCACAGGCTCTAACGATGAGCTGGTCATTGTGCCGCTAACAACCGCAGAGCGGGTGTTTCGCTCTCTGGGCGTAAGGACTATTTATGTGCAGGTAGACAGCGAGGAGCAAATCGATACCGTAAGCGGCTTGCTGGAGCAGGAGCTGGCGAGCCATTTCCGAGGCAACACCAATAGCTACCGGCTATTCAGCCAGCAGGATTTGCTCGCCACCGTCACCTCCGTTTCGGATACGCTAACGGTCGCTCTTGGCGGCATTGCAGCCATTTCCTTAATCGTCGGCGGCATCGGCATTATGAATATCATGCTTGTGTCCGTGACGGAAAGAACCCGCGAAATCGGGATTCGCAAAGCGATCGGGGCAAAAAAGAGAGACATCTTGTTTCAATTTCTCATTGAAGCCATCGTATTAAGCGGAAGCGGCGGGCTGCTAGGCGTCGCGTTTGGTTATGGCGTTTCCCAGCTGGTATCCCGCACCATGAGCATGGATGTCGTTTATTCGTTGGACGTTACGCTGCTTGCAGTTGGTTTCTCTATTGGCATCGGCATCGTATTCGGCATTTTTCCTGCGAATAAAGCAGCTCGCTTAAAGCCGATCGAAGCGCTGCGTTTTGACTGACCCTGTTTGGGCAAGGTGGTGAATGAAATTGTGGTTTGAAGACCTTGTTCTGCCGCATATGACCAGTCTCTCGCGATATTGCCGGAGCCTGACGGACTCGAGCTGGGACGCGGAGGATCTGCAGCAGGAGGTGCTGCTGCGCGTATATATTTATTTGAATGCCCGCTCTGACCAGCCGCCTCAATATATGTCCTCTTTTCTGAAAAGGGCGGCGCGCAACATCTGGATCGACAAGCATAGAAGGCGGCGCGGCCGCGATTACGATTTGACCGAGGACGATTTGACCTATCTTCCCTATCGGGAGCTGGAATATATCCATGTCCGTTCCATCATAGAAACGATGGCGGAGCGGCTGTCATCGCCACAGGTTGAGCTAGTTCTGCTTGCCGATCATTATGGTTACGCCGTGCCGGATATTGCGGTGATGACGGGAAAAAGCATCCCTTCTATTCGTTCTGGCCTGCATCGGGCCAGGCACAGGTTATACAGCGCCGACAGGGATGATAAAAAAAGGGCAGCCGGAGGCCGGAAGCATGCAGCGGGCGAACTGGAGCATTGGTCTCGCCTGCTGCTCTACAGCCGTCCCTATCGCCGCTTCCGCCCGGCGTGCAGTTGCGCCACCAGCAGGATATAAAGACAATACAGAAGCAGCAGGGCTGCTAAAGCCAAGGCGCTATAATAGACCGGAGCGGTGTCTTTATGCTCGACTCCGATTGCGATATAAGCCCATACAAATACAAGCGGATACCAGACGTTTCGGTACCGGTAACTTGCCAATACAGCAAGCAGCGTACCGACGCAAAGTATAATAACGGCCCAGGAGGCCTCGCTCAGCCCCCAGCCGCTCCAGTTGTTTTTTTTCAGCACAATGCTGACGTTTACAATGGTGGCGACCGAAATCCAGCCTAAATAAATGCTGAAGGGCAGGCAAACCAGCAATCGTTCCCCCGCTGACGGGGACAAAATATGCATAACCGTCCAGTAAATAAAAATAAGAGAAATCAGCAATACAATCATGGCGGCAAGGGACAGCTCGATTTGCTGGGCATGCCACAACAGCAGCCATGCCATATTGCCGACGCAGCTGACGATAAACGGCAGCCCAATGGCGCGGGACCAGCCGGAACCGGCGGCAGTCCGCCCGAACTGGTACACGATAAAACCTCCAAGCAAAACGTAGATCAGCGACCAGATGGAAAATGCGTAGCCTGCAGGCGTAAGCAGCGTGTAGTAACGATCGGAGAGCTCTTTTGTGGTAATCCCCCCTAGCGGCAGCGCAACGGATAACGCGTTAACGACTAGGACGCCGATATAAAACAAAAGGTTTAGCCAACGATAGGGATTAGGCGCGGTCATAGATCATGCCTCCTTTAGGACAATGTTTACTATGAATATACCCGCTTTGTCCGGAATAGAGACTTATTTCAAAAAATATTTCCAAAGCTGCCGCAAGAAGCTGCCAAATTGATTGGCTTGGCGTAATATCGGCTTGATGCCAAGCCTTTCCACGAGCCTGGCAATCGGGACTGGTTGCAGACTTGCGATGAGGACTGACGATGCGTCTGGTTGCAGACTTGCGATGAGGACCGACGATAAGACTGGTTGCGGACTTGCGATGAGGACTGACGATGCGACTGGTTGCGGACTTGCGATGAGGACCGACGATGCGTCTGGTTGCAGACTTGCGAGGAGAACCGACGATGAGACTGGTTGCAGACTTGCGAGGAGAACCGACGATGAGACTGGTTGCAGACTTGCGAGGAGGACCGACGATGAGACTGATTGCGGACTTGCGATGAGGACTGACGATGCGACTGGTTGCGGACTTGCGATGAGGACCGACGATGCGTCTGGTTGCAGACTTGCGAGGAGGACCGACGATGCGACTGGTTGCGGACTTGCGAGGAGGACCGACGATGCGACTGGTTGCAGACTGGCGATGAGGACCGACGATGCGTCTGGTTGCAGACTTGCGAGGAGGACCGACGATAAGACTGGTTGCGGACTTGCGAAACTTTTTTCTTAGTGTTTTGTTGCATGCCTGAGGATTGGGTTTATTGCAAGTCCCAGCGCACAGGAAAGCTCCCTTCGGCTTGGACGCATAAGCGCCGGGCTAAAGGGAGCTTTTTTGATTTTTCAGAACGAAAAAGGTTACCGTCTTGCTCGCAGAAGCTTTTAATGGACAAAAGTGGCCATTAGAGCCCGTTTAAGCTAACAGTAGTACCTGTAACGGTCACAACCGTCCATTATAGCTTAAATAAACGGAAAAACATCTTTTTTGAGAGGCTAATGGACAGAAATGTCCGTTACAAACTGGATTTTGCGAAAAATCGCCGCTAATGGACAGATCTGTCCATTACATGTGAAAAGGAACCGTTCGTTACGGTATAAACCCGGCCCATACCGGAACCTTTCGGTTTACGTTTCCGCCAAGGTAGTCACCCAAACACTTCGGAACCTTTCAGTGAAAGTTTCCGCCAAGGTAGTCACCCAAACACTTCGAAACCTTTCGGTGAAAGTTTCCGCCAAGGTAGTCACCCAAACACTTTGAAACCTTTCGGTGAAAGTTTCCGCCAAGATAGTCACCCAAACACTTCGGAACCTTTCGGTGAAAGTTTCCGCCAAGGCAGTCACCTAAACACTTTAAGACATTTGCCAAATGCGGTACAGCAGGACCGCGGCTTGCCCGGCGGAAACCTGCCGAAGCGGAGCCAACTTGCCATCCATGCCGTTCAGAACGCCAAGCGACAGCAGCAAAGCTGTACTTTCTCGGGCATACTTCGCTACCTGAACATGATCCGAATACGCCTCAAGCTCGGCTGCATCTTCCAGTACCCCATTGCCGGAAAGCTTGCCGGCGGCGGACAAGGCGCGGCTCGCCAGTACAAACATATCCTGACGGCTCAATTTGCTGTCGGGATTGAAGCTGTTACCGCCAACTCCCGTTGCGATGCCAAGCTCCTTCGCTATCCGCAGCGCCTCGTAGCGGCTGTCTGACGAAGCAACATCATCGAAGCCTTCTACTTTGGCGCTTATCCCGCTCAACTCCAATACATCAACCAGCATCCTTGTAAAGTCGCCTCTATTCATGTCGGAGGAGGCATGCAATGTATCGCCGGAAAAACTCCCGGCTATGCCCCTCGCCAACAAGGCCTCGGCCGCTTCGCGCGCCCATTCGGCAATCGGCTCTATTTCCGCATTAGGTTGCGCATTAGCTATTGCAAAAGTTCCGGGAAGACTGGCCTGGAACACTAACCCGCCTTCCTCTTCGATGTAACGGCTGTTCACTACGGGAGAAGCCGTGCCGTCATTGTTCACCCGCAAAACGACCAGTCGGTGAAGAGATTCCGCTTCCTCCTGGGCAGCTTTGTAAGGTATAACAACGGTGGCGTTAACCAAGGCGTAATTCCATACGTCCCCTCCTGTCAACAAGCTCACCTTGATGACTGGACGATTACCAACCGATGCTAGCCATTCTGCCGCATCATTAAGAGACTTGGAGTCAGCCTGTTGTGAGCTTCCGCTCTCCTCCTCCGATCCGCCTGTCGACTGCCGCAGTGTATTGTCCAACAGCAGCACAGTCACGCCTGCCGACTGCCGCAGTGTATTGTCCGACAGCAGCACAGTCACGCCTGGCAGACCTTCGGCCGAAGCGTCCGACAGCAGCTTGCCTGACAATTTCAGTCTTCCTATTGGTGTCGCAATATCCAACGCGATGGTTTCAGCACCCTCCAGAGCTACCGCAGGCAGACCAAGCTCATAGGCTGTGCCGCCGCTGACTTCCTTCAGTTCAATTCCAATCGCTGTAACATCACTGCCTTCTTTTTGGGCTTGCCGCAAAACCTCCCGGAGCTGCTGCTCCGTTACGTTAGCTTTGGCTGTGCCTTGAAGCAATGTGACAGGCGCGAATATTACGCCGTTTTTGATTTCAGTCACAGGCGGGATGTAGAAACTTCCGGCACCGGAAGGCGGAGACGCGGGATGCCGGCTTAAGCGCAGCACGCCCAATCTGGACGTATCCGCATAAGATTGTCCGCTCTCATCGGCCCAAATAGCTACGCTATCGCGCGTGCCGTCATCATTTACATCGTTGTTCACTTGCAGGTCGAAGCCGATATGCAGCCCTTCAGACGGCGCAATGGCAGGAAGCTTGATCGCCGCCTCCACCACGTAACCAATCTCCGCTCCCGAAGCGTCCTTAATGATTTTGACCTCCGAAGCCAGGTTTTCCAGACTTGCAAACCCGCCTACAGAACGTGCATTCCTGAAGTTGATCCGATATTGGCCGTCGTCGCCTTCATACTCCGATGTTTTGCCGTTATTCTGATCAACAAAGATTTCAATAGAATCCTGCTCCCACGGATTGGAGCTTCTGTCGGTGAGCAGGCTGTCGGTGACGACCGCGTATATATACAAATGGCTTTCATCCCATAGCGCTCGGAACTTGGCCGTCGATCCCTCTGTTCCCTGCACCCAAATCCCGGTTTCCATTTCGGGAGCCGTTTGCCAGATGGCATCGGGTTCGCCGTCAATGACGGGAGTTCCTTTGAACGCTTGACCCAATGTGATGCCATCAACAAAGGTCAACGTGCCGTAGCCCAACCGGTCGGCATGCTGGTTGTTGCGATGATCGCTCCATGACACTATTCCTCCGCCGCCGGTATTTTCCGGGCTGCCGTCTGTCCCCGTATCCGTTGCGCGAATATCGAACAACACCTGCCCTCCGGGTGCCCCCGGCGTTGCCAACGGCAGCGCTCCTTCTACCCGGTAGCCGCCCGCCGTTTCCGTGCTTCCCGCTCCTCCGCGCGAAAGCTCCAGATGCGAGCCGGTTCCTCCGTCATAGAGAAACAGCTCTACCTTATCGCCTTGCGCGAGCGTGCCGTCATTTACTTCTGCCTGCACATATAGGCGGCCGCTGTCCCATAACGTTTTGAACGAGATTTGAAGTTCGTTGCTGTCTTCACTTTTTACGTACGGCACAGGTCCCCATGCAGGGTCGTTTACCCCTATGCTTGACGGGGTGCCTTGTGTGGATCTCGCTGTTTGCGGGGAAAGAGGCAGCATCGCCGGATTTACCATCCCCCAATAAGCGGGTTTAGCCCTGTAATTTTTGTCAAAAGGAAACGGAGCGTCCTGTCTGGCGATCGGGCGGTTATGCAGCCAGGTATGATCATCCGCAATGCCCCATAACGTTACATTGCTGATCCAGCCGTTCTCCGCTCCTGCCGCTTTGCCCTCCAGATCCAGCGATCTCAATTCCTGGAACAGCTCCTTGTATCGGTAGCCCTGGTCTGCAAGCACCCCCTCCGGAACAACAGTGTACGCATCCGTATTGTTTGTATAAACCGATATATCCAGCTCCGTCAGCTGATTATCAAAGCCGGCTTCGCCAAACTTGCGGATGGAGTCGCTAATGAGTCCAATAGACGGCGAGGCAATATTTATATGGGTTTGATGGCCCACCCCGTCGATCGGCACCCCTTCATTTCTTAGCCCCACAGCCAGATCGTATAGAAAATCCCGCTTTCTTGGCTGATGCGTGCCGTAGTCATTGATATACAGTTTGGCGTCGTCGCCGGCAACCTCCCGGGTTACCTCAAATGCTGTCCGGATAAAATCCAGCCCCGTCAGACGGTACCAGGCGCTGTTTCTCATCCCGTCGGGACGGTTTTCGTCAATCACCTCGTTTACGACATCCCAGTCGCGCACATCGTCCTTATATCTGCCGACCACTTCGCGCAAATACGTCTCCAGACGCTGCAGAACAAGCTCCTTGTTTTCCGGAGTCGCCTCAAGCTCAATGCCGTTTTCGTCCTTCAGCATCCAATCCGCGCCTTGCTCATGCCAAACCAGCGTGTGAAAACGCAGATTCATATCGTTGTCCCTGGCATAATCCCTGATCTGATCCGCCCCCGTCCAATTGAAAACGCCTGGCGACGGATTGATCGACGAAGGTTTCATCGCATTTTCCGCAACAATGGAATTGTAGTGATACTCCAGCAGCTGCTTGTGCACGCCATTCAGATGGACCGGCTCTACTGCCGCCCCAATCTCGAAATAATCGCTATAGACATCGCCCAATGACGGAATGTCGGTCTGGATAGTGCCTGGCGGGGCAATAACGACATCATCGATATACAATTGGTCCTCAACATTCGAAGATTCGATATACAGCCTCAGCGTATCCCTTGCTCCGGCATAACTGAATGTCCCTTTCAGCTCAACCCAATCCGTTGCGCCAACCGATGCCGAAGCCAGCGACGTATACGCCGTTTGCGACGCTCCTTCCGCCTTGTTTTCCATCGTCAGCCTGATTGTGCTTGGAGCGGTCGGAACCGACTCGAGACGGACAAAAGCAGAAATGCGGTAGGTTGTGTCGGGCTGAAGCAGCTCCTTCACATCCCTGCTTGGCCCGTTCCATGTTGCCGTCCGGTTGTAGGCCTTGAGGCTGCGGCTTCCGCTATGCGCGACCTCCTCGGATACGCTCACCGACTCCTCGCCTCTTGCTGCCCACCCCATTGTTGTACCATCTTCAAAATCGTAAATGATAGTTTCACCCGATGGCGGCTCTTCCCCGGGATCTTCAGGCGCAGCCTGAATTTGCTCAACGACAAACTGGTCCATATAATAAGCGGCGGTGGCGCTGGAGGTGCTCTGCAAATAAACCTCAAGCACCGTTGCCTTTTTGTCGTATGTATATTGCCCCTTCACCAGAACCCAGTTTTCATCCCCCACGGATACAGCGGACCCCAAATTGACGTATTCGTTATCGGCCCCCGTCTGCTTCACGGCAAACTGCAGGGATTCTTCGCTTTCCGCGCCTTCCTTCAGTTTGACATAGGCGCTAATTTCGTAGACGGCTTCCTTGTGAAGCAATCCGGTAGCGGCCAAATTAAATCCCGGGCCGTTCCATGTTGCGGTTCTTCCTTCCGTCAGCAAGCTGCCGCTTCCTTCGTAGGCAGCATGAAGCGAATGCGTAACCGTCTCGCTTCCCCGCTTGTACCATCCCAACGCGCCATCTTCAAAAAGATGCTCAATGACAACCTCCCGCGCTGCATCTGCGGCGCTTGCGGATGCCTTCCCGGCACCGGCGCCCGTTGGCAGAATCAGCAGCACGGCCAGCACGGCCGCTATTGCTTTTGCATAACCTTTAACCATCGTCATGAATCTCCTCCATCGTCATTTTGTTAACCGTCCGTTATAAAGCGCTTACATTTTGTTGAAGCAAACACCTCCCATCTCTATTCTATCGCCTCTTCCCCATTTTCTGAACCTGCCAAACTATAGGTCTTATTACATAAATTCAATCATTTCACCCCCCTGCCAACCCGCTTATGGCCCGTTCGTCAAAATGACATCTTTCCTACGCATTCCAGCCGCAAATTTGTCGAAATAATGGGCAGGCTTTTGCCTGTTGTTCATCGAAAACTTGAAGGAGCCAAACTATCTATTACACATCCTTTTAATTCATTCAAAACAGAAGGTGAATCATTCCCTATGGAAAGCTTAAATAAAAGTAAACTCGGCCAGGAGGAGCTGCGGCGCATTATCGAAAAGGCATTTGGCCAAAGCTTTAGCGAAGCTGTGGAATTATCCGACGGCTGGGCCAACACCGCCTATGCCATCAAGCTGGCGGACGGCCGCCGCGTCGTGCTCAAAGTTGCTCCCCACAGGGACAAAACCGTGATGCGCTGCGAGCGAAACAATATGCAAACCGAGGTGGAAACGCTCCGGCTTGTCGCGGAACGCGGCGGCGTCCCCGTCCCCCACGTCTATGTGTACGACCCGACTTGCAGGCTGATTCCGGCGGAATATTTTATAATGGAGTTTGTTGAAGGACAACCTCTGAATAAAGTGCGGGACAGCTTAAGCCAGGAACAGCTGGCCGCCATCCGTTATCAGCTTGGCGTTTACAACCGCAGAATCAACTCCATTAATGGCAGCGTATACGGACCGTTATTTCCGGAGGACGGCGTACGCTCAACCTGGATGGAGGCTTTCTCCGATCTGATCTTTGGGGTTCTTGAGGACGGCAAGAAAGCCGGAGTCGAATTGCCCGCAAGCTATGAATCGCTGGAGGAGGAAATTCAAAAGCGGCTGCCGGTGATGGAGGAAATAACCGAAGCCAATCTGGTGCTGTGGGATTTATGGGACGGCAACGTATTTGTCCGTGACGGGGAGATCAGCGCCATTATCGATCTGGAGCGTTCATTATGGGGCGATCCGCTGGACGAATATTATTTCAGCCATTTTGACCGGCATGCCGCGTTTGAACGGGGCTACGGCAGATCACCCGCAACACTGTCGGAGCTTAAGCGGCTTGAGCTGTACGATTTGTTCCGGGATCTTCTGATGGTCATTGAATGCTACTACCGCCACTATGAAGACCAGGGGCATATTCAGTGGGCCCATGACAATTTGCGCGCCGGACTGGAACGGTTTTTTAACAGGCAAGAAGTCTAGACGCCGAAAATAGCCGTTTACCGATAAAATCGGATGCGCAGTCCTGTTCAAATCGGACAAAAGCCGCCCTTTGCTGTAGCGCCGTCACTTGTTGGATACATTTGGCGGCGCAGCCCAGTTCTGAGGCGGCTTTTCTTATGCGACAAACTAGCCGCATGACAGTGATAGAGCATGACAGAGCAGCAGAGTTAACGCGGCAGGCGCACAGAATTTATCTTGTTTCCCTGTGGATCGTATATTTTTTGAATCTGGGGCTGTATTTTCGAAGCTCCAGTCGCTCGGGATGATTGCGTTTGAAGCATTCCTTACTGAAGCATTTCTTCAAGCTGGACATCGCTTTGATCCGGGAATTCGTCCCTGAAGGCGGACCATTCCAAGCCCATTTCATCCTCCGTCAGCAGACAGCGGTCCAATTCGCCGGACAAAGCCGGGCGATCAAGCGACATGCCGATCAATACAATTTTGTTGATACGGTCGCCGCAAGCGTCGTTCCAGTTTTTTTGAATGTCGGGATTGTCCCTGAATATGTCGGCATGCATGCTTTCCGGCAGCGATGCCACCCATCTGCCTGCGGGACCAAACTGGATGGAAGGACCGGCCTGGCTGAGGTTTTGCGCCATATCGTTGCGGCTTGCGAGCCAAACGATGCCTTTGGCGCGAACGACCTGCTCCGGCCAGTTGGACATCCACTTCATCAGCCTGCCGGGATGGAAGGGGCGAGTGCGCTCGTACACAAAGGAAGAAATGCCGTATTCCTCGGTTTCCGGAACATGGTATTCCTTCTCCATCTCTTGAATCCATCCCGCCGAACGGCTTGCCTCCTCGAAGTTAAACAAGCCCGTATTCAGAATGGCAGCAGGGTCCACTTGGCCATGACTGGAGCGAATCAGCTTTGCTTTGGGCTGCAGCGCCTTCAGCACCTTTTCCAAATCCTCCAGATCCTTTTCGGCCACTCTGTCGCATTTGTTCAAAATGAGCACGTCGCAAAATTCGATCTGGTCGATTAGAAGATCCACAACCTCGCGGACATCTCCTTCGCCAACATCCTGCTTGCGGTCCATCAAGGATTCGCCGGATGAAAAGTCGCTCCAGAAACGGTAAGCGTCCACAACCGTCACCATGCAGTCAAGTGTGCAAAATTGCGTCAAATCGATGCCTTGCTCCTGATCGATGTACGAGAAGGTTTGGGCTACCGGAACCGGCTCGCCAACCCCGGTCGATTCGATCAATATGTAATCAAACCGACCTTCCATCGCCAGCCGTTCCACCTCGCGCAGCAAATCCTCCCTGAGCGTGCAGCAGATGCAGCCGTTAGACATTTCCACCAGCTTTTCCTCTGTACGGGACAACCCGCCTCCATTTTGAATCAATTCCGCATCAATATTAACCTCGCTCAAATCGTTCACAATCACCGCCACTCTCATGCCGCTGCGGTTGTTTAATACATGGTTTAGAATCGTTGTTTTCCCTGCCCCGAGATAACCGCTAAGCACGGTTACCGGCAGTTTTTTATCAATTGCCATACCAATGTCCCTCCATAGGTTCCGCAAAGACTTCCCGATGTTCCGATGTTCGAAGCCTCGCTTCAACCTTAATTGTAATCATTTCGATTTACTAATCGTAATTGTTACGATTATACTTGTCAACTCTTTTTATAAATCTGCGGTGATGGCTGGTTCCATTCCAATAAAAAAAGCCGGAGAGCGTTCTCTCCGGCTTCAGCTTCATCGCTTGCTTATGCTAATCGCATCGTTGTAATACAGGTATTGTCCCCTTCAAAGGTGGATATCTGCGACTCCGAGGTCAATCCGTTTTGTTCAATCTTCACAGAGTAAGTCTTGTCCCGCGGAAGCCACAAATCAACAAAGCCGTTGCCCAGCGTGCTGACGGTTTCGTCGATCACCGTGTTTCCTTCGGCATCCTTGATCGTAAGCTTGATGTCCTGCTCCTTCATCTCCCCTTGGCAGCCCGTCAAGCTGTGGATCGCGCAAGGATGAGTTTCGTTTACAAAAGGGGCAATGGAGACAAAAAACTCGTCCTTCGGCAACGGGTATGAAGTGGATTGATTATTTTTCCCCGTTACAATGAGCTCCGATGACGAAATGGATGCATTTTTCACATCGCTTTTTCCCGAGCTATACTCCCTGACAAGCTGTTTGATCTCCTCTGTGCCCAGCACTTGGGCCTCTTCCTTGCCGCCAAGATTAACAATCAGCAACACGCCCAATACGACAGCGGCAAGACCGCCGGCAATGGCAACTAATCTACGCATGCTTGTCCAACACTCCTTATCCGTGCTTTATTCAATATACTCCATCGGATTCAGGCGCGTTTCTCCTTTATGAATTTCAAAATGAAGATGTACGCCTGTCGATCTTCCTGTTGTTCCCATTATACCCATACCATCGCCTTTTTCAACAAGATCGCCATTGTTGACATTCAACTCGCTGAGATGGGCGTATAATGTTTTATAGCCATTTTGATGATCGACTATAATATGATTGCCGTAACTAGAGTCATACTCGGCCGTAATCACCTTTCCGCTATCGGCGGCGTAAATCGTCAAATCGGAGGAAACCGCATCCGTACCGGCATGCAGCCTGCCCCAGCGCTGCCCGAATTTGCTTGTAATTTGCGCTCCGGTAATCGGCCACTTAAAGGAGCCGCTTCCAACGCCTTTAATTACCTTTGAGCCTTGAATCACCTTTTGAGGCTCCGCCTTCTCTAACGTCTCTTCTTCCACGACGGCCTGATCAACCAGCTCCCCGTTTATTTTGGTAACGAGATAGGTCAGCTTCTTTTTCCCGTCCTTGCCGGGGTTCTCCACCTTCGATACGCCGACCCGCAGTGAGTCATCATAAACGACCTCGATTCCGCGCGGTATGCTGACTGTTTCGGAATAGAGCTCCTCCGTTTTAACCGAAATTTTGGGCTGCATAACGGTCAAATCCAGTTCATCGCCTATCGATAAAAAATCGTTTTGTATCCATTCGTTATTTTCATAAATGGAATTTTGCGAAACATTAAACTTTTGGGCAATGCAGGAGATGCAATCACCCTCCTGAACAACGTAAGTGGTCGGATTTTTGTCCCTTCCTTGAAGCTTCTGCAGCAAAACCTCCCCATCGTCAAGCTCTGCCGGGCTTGCTTCAACGGATGAAATGCTGATTTGCTCCACAAAATCAACGGATTTAAGCTCGATAGGCGTTTTGGTTTTCTCCAGCTCGACAGTTTCAACGTTGCCATTGCCCATCGTTTCCACCTTGGCATCCTTGCCATTAACGATATAAGGCTCCTTCAGCTTGTCCAAAATTTGCTCGGCAATGTCCTTGTTTTTCACAATGCCTGCAATTTCTCCATCAACAGTCACCTGGACGCCAAAGCTTTTTACTTCAAAAAGCTGATTAAGCTCCGATTGAACTTTATAATCCTGCGCCATGGCATTTAATCGGCTGGTTTCCCCAAAAGAAAAGCTAGCGCTGTTCGTTTGGAACCGCAAGCCAGGATTTTGCTCCGCAAATTCAGCTTCCTTCTGCTCAAGCCATTGTCCCAATAATTCGGGATTTGATATTTCACCGATCAACTCGCCATTAAAAGAGACGGGATAAACCGTCTTTATTTGCGATGCCACTACAAATCCGCTGCAGAAAACAACCATCAGAACAAGGGCCGAGTATAACACTATTTTTGATTTATAACGCATGTATGCCTCCTTAAAGCCATTTCAGTAAACACTCATTCTACCTTAACATATGATCAAGTATTCATGAATAAAATGCAACACGGTTTGACGATAATTAATTTTTCTCATTGTTGAAGGGCTTCGAAACATGCATGCCGCCGCCAGCATAATAATGACCATAAAGCTCATATTTCCTGGTTGGCATCTCCGTTGTTGCCCCGGAAAATACTCCATTCCCCTTATAGGTTGTTTTAATCCAAATCGGTCCATTGTTTTCACTGGTACGCAGCTCGAACAGCACCCACGACTCTTTGCCGATTACAGATTCGTTAACGGCTGCAGAAATAACCGTTTTCTCCCCGTCAGAAGAAGATAGCGTTATATCCATATCAAATACGCCCACATTGCCTCCGCAAGCCGTAAGCAGCAGCACGCTGGAAATCAATGCAATGGCCACAATTGCGATTTTGCGCTGAACCCCCCCTATTTTCCCCTTCAACATTTTCACCTCGCCTGCTCAAAATATTTTTCTACAAATGTAAGTTCAAAAAGACCGGTTTTCAGTACCAAGAAGATGGAATGAAGCTAGAAATAGAGGACCGGAGCGTAGTGGTAGCTACGTGAGGACCGGATATTTCGGCTGAATCCCATATTCGACGCCGGTAATGCCGCAAGGCATACTCCGTAATGGAAAGCGGGCTTTTTGAACAACCTTTATAAACAGAAACCAAAGAGAAAGAGGGACATAAATAACAACACCAGCCCGGAGATTATAATGGATGCCGGGGTTGTGATTTCTAACTTAGGCTCGGCCGAAGGATACAGAATTTGATTGATCCGATGCGGGACGGAGGAGTCGGCAAAACGGGGCCAAATCGCTGCCGGCTTGAATTCGCGGTTTCTAGCCAATGACAGCAGCACCTGCCCGATCGGATAAGGGCTTCCTGTTTGCTTGATAGCATAACGGTCGGCCAACAGTTCCATCCAAACGGCGCAATACCGTCCAAGATCGGCAATGACGGGAACAAAAGCAAAGCCTTTTCCGAGCAGTACCAGCATTGTGAGCAATAAAGGATGATGCTTTTTGCAATGATATATTTCATGCAGCGCGATGGCTTCGGCTTCCTTGTCGCCAAATCGGCCCAGCGCTCCGCTTGACAAGATGACGCGTCTTTTGAATAGGCCGCAGGCAAAAGCTACAAATGACGGCTCGTCGATGACTACAATCGGAATGCCTCCGCCAAGCCGATTGCTCCATTGCTTCGACAATTCCATATTGCGTTTCGCATCCAGCATCCGCTGCAGCTTGAACGCAAGATATCCTTGCACAATCAGATGCCATAAAGCGACGCATGCCAAATAAATCATCAATCCGTTAAACAGCAAACTCACCAGGTAATGGTTAACCGTTAAATCCAGCAGAATGGCATGCAACAGCCCCTGCACACCCCTCCATTCCGGAAAATCGCCAAGCTGATGGCGGATTTGCTGCACCATTTGAAGCAATATCCACGCTGCCAGCACAATGATCAGCCCCAACGCATATCTGGCTTTTTTCGGCATCACTGTCCCCGTATTCATTTATTTTTCAACTCATTAAGTCGATTTTCCAGCCTATCCAGCAGCTCGGAGTCCAACTCATCCAACCTGTCGATAAAATGGTTGACGACAAGCGGTCCAAAGTCTTCAATCAACCCATCGGCGATCACCTTGGTCTGCTCCGAGATAAATTGCTCCATCGTCCTTGTCGAGTAAAAATAGGTTAAGCGGTTGCGTCCGCCGCCCGTCGTTTCCTTAACCAATACGCCTTTGTCCGCAAGACGAATCATAACCGTCATTACCGCGTTTAACGAAATCGCCGACTCCTGATTCAGCTTTTCATGCGTTTGCTTGATCGTCAATTTCTCATGCTCCCATATCGCTTGCATGACTTTAGCTTCAAGAGACCCGAAGAAGCGATGCAACCCTTCTTCGTTAACATTCAACTTTTTAATTTTCATGATTTTCGTTCTCTCCCTTGCTGTATGGCATAAAGGCAGTCGCTTTCTCCGTAACGGAAAACCATTATACTATCCCCTGTAGTCTAAAAACCCATAGGCTTATTATAACAAAGTACAGCCGCACATGGAAACACGGAACTCGATATCTTAGATTGCATGACCTGATTACGCCAAAAAACCTCCGGCGTAGCCGCTCATTTATGAACGACCGCAACCGGAGGATACTTAAAAAGCTTAATTCGTTGAGCAATCCAGGCGGTAAATCGGTTCAACCTTAACGCCATGAATAGCGGCCACCGCTTCGCCTTCGAACTGGCGCGACACAGCCATGGCGGCATCCTTCGCAATCGTCACTTTCCCCTTGCGCAGCGGCGTCGTTTGAAGCACGATGGTATTGTCACGGACATTTTCGCGGATATGCGACAAACCAAGCTCCCACGACTTTCCATTGTAGAAGTGGTCATGCAGCAGCTGTCCGCCCGAGAAGGCATAACCTACGTTGCCGGTATAGCGGATATGGAGCAGCACGTCATAAGCCTCCTGCGGCAGGCCGTTTGGAAAACGCAGCGCCACTTTATGCTCTTGGAGACGTTCAAGCTCGACTTCAACGCCGCAAGGAGACAATTTAAAGGTGTATTCGCTGAACCAGCCTTGCTTCGCCACATCCGCCGCAGCTACTTCGGATTTCGCAGCGAGGTTAAGGCTTGGTTGTCCCGGGGCATCGTAAACCCGGCACTTGATTTCGCTTTTGCCTTCGCTGACGAAAGAAATGCCTTCTTCATCCACAATACATGCCGCATCGGAGAAGAAAATGCGGCGCTCGCCGCCCAGCTCCGACTGCCACATAGTTGCTGCTTCACGCTCTGTCATTACATAAAGACGGATGACGCGCCCGTTCGGCGCTTTAAATTGAATAAGCGCGGATTTGCCAGGAACGGTAGAGACGACAGTAACGCCATCGCTGTCCTGCTCCGCTTTGCCGTTTTCAACGGCGAGTTCGCTAAAAGTCGCCGTATCCAGCAGAAGTTCGGCAGCTTGACCGCCCGGCGCGCGGAAGAAGTAGGTGTCGCCATCTTCGCCCTTCACTTGCGTAACCGGCTGACAGGTTGCCGCAATCAGCAAAGCTCCGCCCAGATCAAAACGGAAGGGCAGCATCAGCGACGCTCCCGGCTCGATGGTCAGAGGCCTCCGCCGCGGGAATACGATACCGCCATTCGCGGTCTCAAGAGCAAATCTAATGTTTTCATGCCGCGACATCTCTACATGATCCTGATAGTTGTTTACAAACAGGAATCCGGTATTGCCGTCAGATCTTACGGCATAACGCAGATCTTCGCCATTTTCCGGCTTGATATCCAGCGCATTATCCGGCAAGACGGTAGCAAGCGGCGCCAGCCGTTCGCCAAAGCTTTGCAGAAAATAATGCAGCGGGCGCAGCAGATCGTTGGATGGCCGTATTTGCCCGAATTCGCCAATCGGCGCTTGAAAATCGTATGAAAATCTTGGCGTCGTATTTTCATTGAGATAACCCGTTTCACCCATCGGGTTTGTGCCGCCATGGAACATATAATAGCCGACAAAATTACAGCCGCCGGCCAGCTTCATCATCGTCATTGCGGATACGCTTTCAGGCTCGACCTGGAAACGGGCCAAATACCAGGTTTGCATGCCTCCGCCCATCTCGCAGCAAGCAAAAGGATATTTCTCACGTGGATACGGCGGAGAAAAACGGTTTTTGCTCTCGTCGTCGTTATGATAATCCTGGAACACATATTCTCCCGTTGGCTGCTGATCCGGCTGCTCGGCCGTTACGCTCCAAGGCGTGTAGGCATAACCGCCATATAGCGGAAGCACCTCATCCTCAAGCAGCGGCGCATTATCCCAGCCCGTGCTCGTATAGATCGGCGTAACAAGTCCCGCTTCCTCGGCCATCGTCTTCAGATTCCGCATATGGCGGATGCCCTCTTCGCCGCTTGCTCCTCCGCCAAGGTACTCGTCGCCTTGCTTTGTAGTCATTTCCCACGGAGCGGATGCAGCGTTCAGCTCATTTTCGAGCTGGATGCCGATGACGGGGCCTCCATCCTTAAACATCAGGCCTTCCACCTGCCCGCCGATTTCTCCGTACAGCCGGCGCACATAGTTCAAGTAACCTTCATCATTGGAACGAACCTCGAAGGTTTGGCCGAACAACCAATCCGGCAAACCTCCGTTGCGAACCTCGCCATGGCAAAACGGTCCAACGCGAAGAATGACATGCAGGCCGCGCCGCGCGCACAATTCCACGAACTTCCGCAGATCACGATTGCCGGACCAGTTGAAGTTTCCTTCTGTCTCTTCATGATGGTTCCAGAATATATAAGTCGCGACAACATTAATACCCGACATTTTCATTTTCCCGATTTCCAGATCCCAGGCTTTTTCATCGTATCGGGCATAGTGGTATTCGCCGCAAATGGCGATAAACGGTTTCCCGTTCCACTCCATGTAGTAGTTCGTAAAGCTGATCTTGTCTCCTTGCGGGTTTGAGCCATTCATTTTGAGAGATGACGGATAGATGGATTTCGCGGCATTGCGAACTGAAATGGCATATTCCATGTTGGCCCTCCTCGATAATGGGTTAAATACAATGCAAGGTGCCCCCCGCAAAAGCCGGGAGCACCTCACTGTTTATTGCTTATTTGCCAAGAGCAGCGTTGATTTGTTTTTGCATTTCTTCTTTGATTTTTTCGATGCCGGCAGCTTTCAGCTGTTTAACCAGCTCATCGCGGCCTTTTTCGATGTCATCAATCAAACCGTATTCCAAAGGAATACCGTAACGCAGCATGACGTTGCCTACGTTTGCCACTTCGTTTTTCACGTTGGTGTTGTCGAATACAAACGTTTCAAGCGGGAAGTGGTATACTTTTTCTTTCCAAGCATCCGTAATGGCGTTAACGGAATCAGGAATGGAATCGTCTTTACGGTTCAGCAGCGAGTTGAAGCCCCAGTTGGAGAAGCCTGTATAGTTAGGCGCAGCATCGCCCGGTGAATATTTGTCGTCGCCTACAGCTGTGTAATGCTTGCCTTCGATACCGTACATGATCAGGTCATGAAGCTCCTTGTCGCTTTGCAGCAAGTCGATCACCATCAGGGAACGCTCAACGTTTTTGCTTGTTGCGGATACAGCCATGCCGTTTTGCGTCGACAAAGCGTTCAGCTTGTAACGGTCAGGCGTGATGTCGGCTACTTCAAACTTGAATTGGCCGGCTTTGTTGCCTTCTACCATGTTCAGACCAAGCGTGCCGACGTTGTGGCTGCGAGCGCCAACTTTGCCAGCCAGCATGTCTTGCCATACGTCGCTTTTTTCGCTCAGTACGTTTTTCGTCCATACGCCGTTGTCAGCCAGATCTTTGTAGTATTTCAAAAGTTCCAGGAACTCAGGAGTTTCGTATACAGTGAACAGCTCGCCGTTAGGGTCGTCTGTTTTGAACGCCAGCGGAACGCTGATGTCGGCTACTGTCCAGTTATTGTTTTGCTCAAGCAGCATGTCGTCCATCTCATGCCATTTCCAGCCGTCGCCAGGGCGAGCGCCGTAAGCTGTAACGCCCGGCTCGTTGGCTGCAACTGTTTTCAGGTAAGTTGCAAACGTTTCAGGGCTTGTTACTGGCTCAAGATTGTATTTTTCCAGCAGGTCTTGACGAATCAGAACAACTTTGTCGATTGTTTCGTCGCTGTTTTGCGGAACCATGTAAACTTTGCCGTTTACTTTGGCTTGATCCCAAGCAGCTTGAGGCATTACTTCAAATGTTTTTGGAGCATGCTCCTTCAGCAATTCTTCCGTCAGCTCCAGAAAACCGCCTTTGGATGCCTGGTCGTTATAGTTCGCCCAGTTAGCCGCGTAGATCAGATCAAAGTTTTCTTGTGCCGCAAATTTAAGCGGATATTTCTGAGCCCAGTCGGACCAGTCCAGAAACTCAACGTCAAGAGTCGCGTTTACTTTTTCTTTCAGCTTGGTGTTCAGCTCGCCGAATACTTGATCGTAATCAATCGGTTTGCCGCCTAGCATAATCATCTTCAAAGTAACTTCCTTGTCCGTGCTGCCTGCAGTTTCGCCAGGAGCAGCTGTGCTGCCAGTTCCGGCGTTATCGTTTTTGCTGCCGCATGCAGACAAAATCATGGTAAGAGCCAGAACCAGAACCAACGTCATGGAAGCAAGCTTGCGTGATCCCTTCATGTTTACATCCCCCAAATCAATTTTTTTATGATAACCAGGATTAATCCTGAGGTCACCCTTTTACTGCGCCAATGGTCAGGCCTTTAACAAAGTAACGCTGGATAAACGGATATACCAGGAAAATCGGGCCAGTCGCAACAATCGTCATGGCCATCTTGAGGCTTTCCGTAGGCATCGCGAAGTTAACCGCAACCCCGGAGGCCATCATCGCCTTGCGCAAGCCGTCCATATTGGCCAACATCCGGTACAGGTAATACTGAAGCGGCATCATATCGGACTTTGCTATAAACAGCAGCGCATTGTACCAGTCATTCCAGTAACCCAGCGCCAGGAACAAACCAATCGTTGCCAAGGCGGGTTTGGACAGCGGAAGAATCAGCTTCAGGAAAATGCCGAAGTCCGTCGCGCCATCAATTTTTGCGGATTCCGTAATAGCATCCGGAATGCTGCTCATAAAGGATTTCATGACGATGATATAAAAGACGTTCAGCAGAAGCGGCAGCACAAGCGCCAAATAGTTGTCCTTCATGCCAAGCGAGTTCATCATCAGGTACCATGGCACCAGTCCGCCATTAAACAGCGTCGTGAAAAAGAAGAAGAACGAAAATTTATTGCGCCATTTAAAGTCGCGGCGAGAAAGCACATAAGCTGTCATTGCGGTCAGGAACAGGCCAAGCGCCGTTCCCGCTGCAGTTACGCCAATCGTAACTGCGTATGCCATAATCATATCTTTCGGATATTTGAACAAAACGCTGTAGGCTTCTGTCGAAAATACCGTCGGAATAATTTGATATCCGTTAAGCGTAATGGCGGTTTCATCCGTCAGTGACGATGAAATGATGAGAATAAAAGGAAATATGCATAAGATGGCAAGCAGCGTCATGATCGTGTAGCCGATAATGGAAAGAACCGTTTTGTCAGTAAACTTGAACTTGCCTTTTGTTGCAGTTGGTGAAGCCATATCCTTGTCCCTCCTTCCAGGCTAAAACAATGCCCGATCCTTGTCGTATTTTCGTACCGCGTAGTTCGCTAGCAGGATGGTCGCGAAACCGAGTATGGATTGGTAGAAGCCTGCCGCAGCGGACATGCCGATTTCATTGTTTGTCGTCAAGGAACGGAATACGAAGGTATCAATAACATCCGTAGCGGAGAACAACATACTGTTGTTGCCGATCATGTTGTAGAACATGCCGAAATCGCCGCGGAAAATATTGCCGATTGCCAAAAGCACGAGAATGATCAGCGTTGGCATCAGGTTAGGAATCGTAATTTTGAAAATACGCTGGAAGATGTTTGCGCCGTCGATTTCAGCGGCTTCGTACATTTCCGTATCAATGCTTGTAATGGCCGCCAGATACATGATCGTTCCGTAACCAAGCGCTTTCCAAGCGGTAACGGCTACCAGGATAAACGGCCAATAGGCAGCCGTGTTGTAAATATCCACTTTTGCAAAGCCCAGCCATTCCAGAGCTACGTTCAACGTACCAACATTGTAGTTGAACATGTTATATGCAATCGCGCCGACAACAACCCAGGAAATGAAGTAAGGCAGAAACAGAATGGACTGCGTAATTTTGCGGAACCACTTGCCCGCCACCTCAAACAACAGGATGGCCGCTACGATTTGCAGCAGGTTATTGACAATAATGAAGGCCAGATTGTACAGCGCCGTATTTCGAGTTACGCGCCAGGCGTCTCCGGATTCAAAGAAAAACCGGAAATTGTCCAATCCGTTCCAGGGGCTTCCGAAAATGCCGCCGCTGTAGTTGTATTGCTTAAATGCCAGCACGATGCCGGCCATGGGCACATAGGCAAACAGCAGGAAAAAAAATACTGCCGGAGCCAGCATAAGCAGCAGTGCGCGATATTTTTTGACGTCATGCCAAAACCCGCTTTTGCTCATCTCCCATCACTCCTCGTTCTCTATTTGTTTTTATTATAGTTTTTCAAATGGACGGGCGGCATTCAGGGGATCAACAAAAAATAATACTAATTCACCGATACAACAGTAATAAAGTTTATAAAGTTCAGCTCAAAACAAAAATTAGCGTTTGTCTTCGACTGAGGTCAAGCATCGCGGGAATACAGGCTTCTAATTACTGAATTCGGCTTGTGCTGCGTCTTAGTGGAAGTCCAGGGCCGGAAGCCGGCTAGCAGCACGCTACGGATATCCTTGCATGCAACGGACATCCATGACCTTTAAAGCCTTGTTTTGTTGCCATTTCCACTTTTAAAGGTCATACATGACCGTAAAAACCTAAAACCACCCCCAAAACGTGACTTTTGAACATCTAAAGGACAGTTGTGACCGTTAGCTGAAGCCAATGGTTCCATTTGGGGCTCTAGCGGCCATCGGTGACTGTTAGACAGGCAAAAGGCAGCTGTCGATGTCCAATTTGAACAAAGGTTATCGTCTTCCGTGTTTAGCACTTGCTCAGTGAAATCAAGCACTGATGATAAAGTTGAGCTAAAAGCTTATAACGAAAAAACGCGTCAAAAAAGCGCCCCTTTTCAGAGCGCTGCGAGAAAAGCGGACTTTTGAACGACCCAATACAATCAGGTTCAAAAAGTTCGCTTTCCAGTACCAAGAAGATGGCAAGAAGCTAGAAACTGAGTAGCGGAGCTTAGTGGAAGCTAAGTGAGCAACGGAAGTTTCGGCTGAATGCCATATTCGCCGCCGGCCATGACGCTAGTCATGCACCGTAATGGGAAGCGGACTTTTTGAACTTCCATTCAAATGAGGGTTCAACAAGTTCGCTTTCCAGTACCAAGAAGATGGCAAGAAGCTAGAAACTGAGTAGCGGAGCTTAGTGGAAGCTAAGTGAGCAACGGAAGTTTCGGCTGAATGCCATATTCGCCGCCGGCCATGACGCCAGGCATGACCCGTAATGGGAAGCGGACTTTTTGAACTTCCTCTAAATTTTATGTTTTTTTCGGTATTCTCCGGGCGTAATCCCCTTCGCCTGCTTAAACTGGCGGTTAAAATAAATAATGTTGATATAGCCCATACGGTCGGCAATCTCGTATATTTTCAGGGTCGGGTCCTTCAGCAGCTCGCATACACGCTCCAGCTTCACTCTGGTCAAGTAGTCGCTGAACGCTTCGCCCGTGTCCTCCTTGAACACAAAGCCCAAATAGTTCGGCGTAAAGCCGAAGTGCGAAGCCGTTTCCTTCAGCGTAATTTTTTTGTCCAGATTTTGCTCCACGTATTCCATCAGCTCTTGGATCAGCTTGCGCTTCTGGCGCTGCCGCTTCATATATAACAGCTCCGACAGCTCGAAAAAGCGGCGGCGAATCCAGGACATAATATCGTGCACCGTCTCAAAATGGAACAGCATTTCCGGCTGCTGCGACTCCCAGTTCAGCACCTCGTACAAATTTTCGTTTTGCTTCTGCAACCGGGCATGAAGTCCCGATGTAATTCGAATAATAAGGTCGTACACTTCCTGCTTGCCGGAGCAAGGGACCGGCTCATTAAACAGCTTCAGCAAGCTATCATCGATTGCTACGAGATCATAAGCCATTATTTCTTCCAGCAGCTTCTCCAAAACTTCTTCGATATTGTCCGCCGAACGCAAACCGCCGGTCTGATGGGGCGAATAGGGAATCAAGCGGTTTTTGCCCAGAATCCACTTGGCTTGAAGCGCCGCCTTTGCTTCCCAATACGTCTTCTTGAGATCCTCAATCCTGTTCACGGGATTGCCTGCTCCAATCGTAGCCGTAAAATCGGTATTGGTTCTGATTTCATCCAGCAGATTTTCAAGCAGCCTATCCCTTTGCCCTGCAGGCGATAGCAGAAGAAGCCGATTGTCCTTCAAATAAAAGAGCTTGCCAGCCGAATGAGATTCCAGATAGCGTTGAATTTCACGGAAGGCGTTCCGCAGCACTTCTCCTCTTTTTTCCTCGCCAATCCCCTTCAGCTTCCACTCCAGATCATCCAGCTCGATGACGGATGCGGCCACGCCGTTTTTCACCAGTTGATCCAGCATGCCAACGACCGGCGATTCTGCGGGCAGCACCTCCCCGCCTTCCACCCATCTTACGACCAGCTCCGCGCTAGCCAGCGTCAACGTTTCCGAATTTGTCTGCTCCTGCTGCCTCTCGCTGCCGATGACATCGCATAACTCCTTCAGGGTTTGGTACAAATCATCGTCTGCAACGGGCTTGAGCAAATATTTGTACGCATGGACCTCGATAGCCTCCTTGGCATAACCGAAGTCTTCATGTCCGCTAATAAATACAATTTTGACCCCCGGGTTCAGTTCGCGCGCTTTCCGCGCAAACTCAGTACCGGTCATAATGGGCATTCGGATATCCGACAAAATGATGTCCACCGTTTTTTCCCGCATGATGTCCAGCGCAGCAAAGCCGCTACCTGCGGTGCCGGCCACTTCCAGATCCAGTCCGCAGCCAACTACCCTTCTGCGCAGCCACTCCAGATCAATTGCTTCGTCGTCCACCAGTAGAATTGGAATGCTCACATCGTACCTCCCTTGTTGTTGGCGCGGTTTTGTTCACTTTGAATTCCCCCCGTTGTCTCCGCCGGGAGCCAAAGCCTGACGGTTGTTCCCCCGCCATAAATGCTGGCGATTTCTCCGCCATACCGGTCGCCGTATCGGAGCCGGATCCGCTCGTAGACGTTTTTGACTCCATATCCGCCAGAGCTTGTAGGGCCGCTCATGAGTTCCTGCACCTTCTCCGGCTTCATCCCGATTCCATTGTCGATAATTTTCAGCTCGATGCGGTCGTCCACCTTGCGGGCGGTAATCCGGATGGCTATCGTTTCGCCAAACCAGGCATGCTTGAATATATTTTCGACAAAGGGTTGAACAATGAGCTTAATGATCTCCACCTGCCGAATCTCCGGCTCAATCTCCAGATATACCTTAAAGGCATCCGCATAGCGCACACGCTGGATATCCAGATAAGTAGATACCTGCTCAAGCTCCTGCTCCAGCGGAATATTGACATTGCCTTCATTCAAGGTAAGCCGGTAAAAACGGGACAAGCCCTGCACCATATGCGTGACCTTCCCGATTTCGCCGAGATTGGCCAGACTGCTAATGGTGGACAATGTATTATACAGGAAATGGGGGTTAATTTGAGCCTGCAGCGCCTCCAGCTCCGCCTGCTTTTTCTGCTTGCCTTGCTCATATACGCTGTCGATCAAGCTTTGCATGCCCCTGGCCATTTCATTAAAGGCGTCGGCGATTTGCACAAACTCGTCACTGCCATTAATCCTGATCCGCTTCTGAAAATTGCCCTCCTGGATGGAGCGAAGCATAACTACGATTTTGCTCATTTTCCGTCCCGAAACTCTGGCAACGATCAGGCCGATAATCGCCATGACGACAAAGCTGGCCGTACAGATCATAATAATGTTGAGGCGCAGCACTCCCGCATCCTTGGTCAAGTAAGCGTTCGGCACCAAGGTTTCAATAAATAAGCCGGTATCCTGAATACTCTCCTGCAAAACAAGGAAATCGCCATTTCTCGCATCGCCTATAGCAGATCCGTATTGGTACATGATGTGTCCGGTTTCACGGTCGATCAATCGAAGCGTAATTCCTTCCTGTACCGGGAAGCTGTACAGCACGCCCAGCATCTCCTCCAGTGACGCGGTCACCTGCAAATAACCGATCGTGGTCCGGTAATCGCTATAGGAAACCAGGCGTCTGAAATGCGACAAATTGCCGAACTCGGCATCTTCCCCGGCTTGCATCCAAATGTTTTTTTCGCGGCTGTGATCGATCCGGTCGAACCATTCCTGACCGGCGATTTCCGGCAGAGGTCTAACATAATAATTTTTGCCGATGACCTTGCCGACCATTCCGTAGTCCTCCACGACCTGCTGGTTTTCATTAACCGTAAAAAGGACAATCCGGATGTTGTTGCCGAAAAATTGCAGCGGCGCGGTCAGCTGCGGATCAATTTCGTCCAGCATCGTCAAATACATTTCCAGCGGGCTTCCTTCCCTCTGAAGCGCTCTCTGAAAAGAAATGCTGCCAAACAGCGTTTCCGTCATCCGCTGCATCTCGTCCATCTGGTAGCGGATGCTGTTGCCGGCTTGCTCCATACTGGTCTGGACGCTGGTTTCAGCCATTTCCGTCCGCGATTGGATTAGCATGGCATAGGAAATATAGCCGATCAGAATATCCGTCAGCAGCACAAGCGCAAGGTATGGAATCATCATTTTGTACGTAAAAGGCATATAACGTTTCGATCCGGTCATAATCGTTGTTTTTCCCCCGAGGCCTGACATGCTTCCTCTATCATACCCTGTTCCGTCCCAGAAATAAATCGTTCTACCCGTTGTTCAGCCTTGTCCGGGAGAAAGCATGGCGATAGGATGTTGGCGCTACGCCGTTCATTCGTTTGAACCATTTGGAAAACTGCTTCTCGTCCAGGATACCAACGCGGAGCGCAACCTCCTTGACGGGAAGGCTCGTTGTCGCCAGCATTTCCTTGGCCGCATCAAGCCTGATCCGATGAATATAGGACAACAGCCCCGAACCAAACCGGCTTTTGAACATCCGCGAAAGATAATCCTTATTGTAGCCCATTACCATCGCAATCCGCTCCACCGATATATCGGGCTCCAGCGCATGCAGGCGGGTCCACTCCAGCAATTCCGCCAGCCTGGGGTCCATTGCCTCCATCGATGCGGAATCCTGCAATTGCTCCGCAAGCTCAAGAAGCAGGCAGGTCAGGAAATAATCCGGCGCGCGCCGGAAACGATAACCTCCATTCGCCGCATGGAGCAGCTGCCGCGCCAAAATGTTAACCCGGCTTGGCTCAGAGCATGAAGCATAGCGCGGAATACAACTTTCGGGCGTTAACCCTTCTGTCTCCGGCATCAGAAAATGAAACCAATAAAACGATACCCCTGGCGATGAAAGCCTGTAGCCTCGGTGGCGCTCTCCAGGCATCAGAATGAGCACATCGCCGGCCTTCACCTCGTACATCAGTCCATTGGCTTCCAGAAATACAGTGCCCGAAACACCGATAATCAGCTCGTAATCGTTAATTGTGCGGTCCGTATGGGACCAATGGCAGTCGGATTGAAACCGTCCGCCCATTTGCAGCAGATATGGCTCCCTCCAATAAAGCGGGAGGCTTGCGGCGCTCATATTGACACCTCATTTATAAGGTCATTTTTTGACAACTATTATACAGGATGGGACGCCGACAGGTAAGTTTTTTTGTTTTATCATAGATATATAGCGGCATTTATTCAAAGCAGTGTCCATTAATTCAACATACTCAATCGATCGGAGTGAGTCATTAATGCACAACAAAGCAGAGTCATCCTATTCCCGCCAGCTCGGCCTGAAGCACGTAACGGTAACGGACAGCTACTGGTCTCGGCATATCTCTCTTATTCGGGACACCGTCATTCCCTATCAATGGGAAGCGCTTAACGACAGAATACCGGATGCGGAGCCAAGCAGGGCCATTTCAAATTTTGAAATCGCTGCCGGACGCAAGGAAGGCGAGTTTTCGGGATTTGTTTTTCAGGATACGGATTTGTATAAATGGCTGGAGGCGGTAGGTTTTGCGCTTGCCGCAAAGCGTGATGAAGAGCTGGAGAAGATTGCCGACGGCGCCATTGACCTGATCGCTTCCGCCCAACAAGCCGACGGCTACCTGAACACGTATTTTACGGTTGCGGCGCCTGGACAGCAATGGACCAATCTCATGGATTGCCATGAAATGTATACCGCCGGCCATCTAATCGAAGCCGCTGTGGCCTATTACCAGAGTACGGGAAAAAGCAAGCTGCTGGAGGTTGCCAAACGCTTCGCCGACCATATCGATAGCCGTTTTGGGACAGAGCCGGGCAAAATCCGGGGATATGACGGCCATCAGGAAATTGAGCTGGCGCTGGTCAAGCTGTATGAGGTCACAGGCGAAGACAAATACCGCAAGCTGGCTTCCTTCTTGATTGACGAGCGCGGACAGGAGCCAAGCTTTTTCCTTCAGGAATGGGAGAAACGCGGGCGAATCAGCTACTGGTCGCCTGGCGTTGTGCAGACAAAAAAACCGGCGCTGGAGTATCAGCAGGCGCTAGTTCCCGTCAGGGAGCAGAGCGAAGCCGTCGGCCATTCTGTCAGAGCGGTCTATATGTATACGGCGATGGCCGACCTGGCCATGCATAACGGAGATCGGGAACTCCTGGATGCTTGTAAGCGTTTATGGAGCAACATGGTGAATAAGCAGATGTATATTACGGGCGGCATCGGCTCCACCAATCACGGCGAAGCGTTTACCTTTGATTACGACCTGCCCAACGATACCAATTATTCCGAAACCTGCGCATCGATTGGGCTGATCTTTTTTGCTCGCCGAATGCTTCAACTGGAGCCGCTTGGCGAATACGGCGACGTTATGGAACGCGCTTTGTACAATACGGTCACCGCAGGCATTGCTGGAGACGGCAAGCATTATTTCTACGTCAACCCGATGGAGGTATGGCCTGAGGCGAGCCGCCGCAATCCAAGCCGCCATCATGTCAAGGCTGTGCGCCAGAAGTGGTATGGCTGCGCCTGCTGTCCGCCCAATGTGGCGCGCATCCTTTCTTCGCTGGGACACTATATCTTCACGGCCAGCAGCGACACCGTATATACGCATTTGTATATCGGCAATGAAACTTCGTTAGAGATAGGCGGGCGCAAAACGACATTGAAGCTGCAAAGCGATTTGCCTTGGGACGGAAACGTCATTCTGTCAGTCTCTGCGGCGGAAGGCTCCGGGGTCTTTACAATCGCGCTGCGGTTTCCCGCGTGGTCGCGGAAAACCGTCTTTACGCTTAATGGCGAAGTCATTTCGCCGGAGGTTTCGGGCGGCTATGCCTATATCTCCCGAGACTGGCGCGCCGGCGATGAAATTGGCATCTCGCTGGATATGACGCCTCAGCGTATCTACGCCAATCCATTGCTGCGCGCCAATGCGGGGCGAGTCTCCCTGCAACGCGGACCGCTTGTCTATTGCCTGGAGGAAACGGACAACGGAGCTCCCCTTGCTTCCCTGTCGCTGCCGCCGGATTCCGAAATCGTCCCGGTTCGGCGTCAGGAGGACGGCGCAGTGCTGCTGGAAGCCCGGGGACAACGGGTACTGCTGGATGATGAAAAGCCAGACCAATTATACCGGACCTCCCCATTCAGGCGAGAAAGCGTCAAACTTGTCGCCGCACCTTACACGTTATGGGGGAACCGAAATCCCGGCGAAATGACCGTCTGGATCCGGGAATAAGCTTTAATCAACGATGGCGCCAAATGATTTCAGGAACGCAACGGCCTGCAAGCTATCCATGCGGACGCCTTTTAGATCCAGACTTCGCAACGGAACGCCGTCCAGAATTGCGCCACGCAGGTCGGCGCCAAGCAAATTGACGTTGCTCATGGCTGCCATCGTTAAATCGGCTTTTCGCAAATCCGCCTTTTCCAGATTGGCGTTTGTCAAATCGGCTTCCGTAAAACGGACACCGCGCAAATTTTGCTTGGCAAGGCGAACATTGCGCAGGTTCGTATACGCCCAATCGCCTTCCGCGATGGTTATGCCATCCAACTGCGCCCCGGCAAAATCGGAGCCTGTCATTTTACAGCCCGCAAACCGGGAAACGAACAAATTCGCCTCGATAAATGAACAGTTTTCAAAAGCGCTTTCGGTATGGACGGAGCCGTTTAAGGCGGCTCCCCGGAAGCTGCACTTCACGAATCTGCAGCCGCTTGTTGTCACTTCCTCCATGGAGGCATGCTCAAACGTGCAGTCGACAAATGTACATTGCTTCAGCTCTCCATAACGCAAGTCCTTCCCGTCAAAGCTAACCTTCTGGTATTCCTGATTTTTGTATTCGTACATGTATGACCTCTCCCGCCGATCCCACTATTTGTTATTATCCCGCCGCAAAAAACAAAGGGAGTTGAGTTGCTTTCTGTCCCATTCCTTTCATGCGGCCTTTTCACCATTTCTATAGAAGTAGCTTATCACATATTTTCACTACCTTATGTAATGAATTCACTTTCTAAAGTAAATAAAAAAATACTATCTTCACTTCCTGAGCAACCATTCAATTGGTATCTTACACCATTTAAAACGGATTGTTGTATGATATTATTACATACACCTTGTTGACGATTCTTATTTCCTGAAAATTTATCCTTGGAGTTGTCAATTTCAAACAATATTTTATCTCTTTGGTCGTACGTAAGTTCAGTAATTATTGGGTCTCCTTCGTCAGTATATATCACTACTCTCAGTGCATTTCTTTTCCTTTCTAAAAAGTCAAAAAAATGGTCTACATTATACGAACCTTTATGAGTAAGAACAACATCTCCATTTTTTATTGCCTCCTTTGAAGAATAGTTTTCGCTAGAAAAAAGAACAATTACGATTACTAAGCAAAAGCCCATTAAAAGAAACCACCTAATCTTCATTACCACACTCCCTTTTGTTTGTATTTTACTATATTAGATGAAGTTTTTTTCATTTGTGATGCTTCGTTTTATGAGTCTATGGCTGCATATTGCTGCGAACTACATGCTCCAATAGATTTCATTATTGGTATAGGTTTTCCGATATATAGATATAGAGTTTCTAGATCAAAAGGACCACGATACGGAGGGTATGGATATGACTATTAACGCACCTGCACCTTGGCTGCTGACAGGCGACGGCTATATTCTGTTGTACAAATTCAAGGGATTGGCGGCAAGCGACAAAAACGGCCACTTTGCAGCCGGTCTCCCCTACAAAGGCGGCTTCGGCTGCGTCATGATTGTGGATTACAACAGCTCAGATGTTGGACCGTACGGCGAGCTGCTGCTTACTCCGGGAAAATTTGAAGCGGACGGCAAAAACTACTATTCCATCTCCAAAATTTACGTTTCCTCTCAGGACAGCGTCGACAACGGACGCCGGAACTGGGGAATCCCCAAAGAATTAGCCCAATTCACCTTCACCGATCAAGGCGCTTCAGGCGAACACATCTCCATTTCCTCAGGAGAAAATGTCTTTTTTAAAGCCAATGCCAAACCGTTTGGCCCAAGCTTTCCGGTTTCAACCTCACTGATCAACTTCATGCTCTGCCAATCCTACGACAACCGGCTCTTTTATACGAAATTGGGAGGCAAGGGGCGCGCGCGCTTAGCGCGTATCAGCATCGACTCCGTCGACGAGCGCTACTTTCCCGACCTGACCGGTATAAAGCCGATCGCCGCAATTAAAGTAACCGGCTTTAACCTTGAATTTAAGGAAGCCGTAATAACGGACGCTCCTCGTCCATAAGCTTGCCGCATTCCGACTATCTTACCCCATGAATAAACAACATTATTGGAGGCCTGCCCCATGAATATTGAAGGAAAAAAGATCGTTCTTACCGGTGCCGCTTCGGGCATAGGAAAATGTCTGCTGGAGCGGCTGCTCAAGATTAAAGGCGTCACCGTCGTTGCCGCCGACCGCAACAATATTGAAGTAAACGGCAACTATCCCAATCTGCACATCATGTCATGCGATTTATCCGGGCCGGAAGGCATTGACGAGCTGTTTCAATTCGCTTTATCGCGTATGAACGGCATCGATCTGTTTTTTGCCAATGCCGGGTTTGCCTATTATGAGAAGATCGGCGCTCCGGATTATGCTCATATTGAATCGATTTTCAAAATCAACGTGTTTGCTCCAATCTATATCGCGGAAAAAATGAAGGAATTAAACGGGGATCGGGACTACAAGGTTGTGATGACGGCTTCGGCTATGGGCAAGCTGGCCCTACCGGGTTATTCTCTTTATTCAGCCACTAAAGCCGCTGTGGTGTCCTTCTCGGAGGCTTATCCGTATGAGCTGAATTCCAGCAAAAAAATCAGCATTGTTTGCCCCATTGCAACCAAAACATCCTTTTTCAAAAACGCAGGCGATAAAACGCCCGTCCCTTTCCCGGCTCAAACGGCTGAAGCGGTGACAGATAGCATCATTAAAGGCGTCTATCGGGATAAAAAGGTCATTTATCCCTCCTTCATCTTTATTTTGCTGCTTGTGTTTGGATCGGTGTTTCCTTTTATTAAAACAATCTACGCCTCCTATATGAATACCAAGTTCCAGAAGTGGCTAGACGCCAAAAAATAACAGGTTAAGGAGAAGCGCATGTCAACATCCACCAATTTATTCAAGCAAAATGAAAACGAAGCCAACAGGTACACGGCGTTTGCACTGGCCGGTTCCGCGCTCCTGATGCTTGCCGCGTTGGCGCTGGTCCATCTTGGCATCTACGAAAGCAATGTACAAGCGGCAACGATTGTGCTCGTCACCGGCGCCGTCCTGGCAACCGGCGGAGGTTTGCTTGTCCTTGTATTCAAGCAATACGGCGCATGGGTAAAATACGTCAACATTGTCATCATGTCCGTTAATATTTCGCTCATTCAGTTTGTTGAGGTTTCGCAAGTCAATATTATCGCGATGTTTATTTTGTTTGCGGCTTGCCTTTTTTTCAATATGAGGTTGGCCATCTTCGCTTCTGCGTTAACCCTTGTGTTGATTAACGGAGCTATTGTCGCCGGCGTTGAATGGTTCCCTATGACGGAGGCAAACGCTTCGGCCGATTTGATGTATACTCTAGCTGCCCGCAACATTCAGCTGGTCGGCATGGTGCTCATCGGTATTTTCCTCTCGCTACGGGCCAAAAAGCTGTTATCCCAAATGGAGGAATCCGCCAGAGAAAAGGAAGCCTCTTTCCTATCACTCAATCAGGCCTTTGAGAAAAATGGCCAGGCAGCCGTTCGGCTGGTGGATACATTGGATGCTTTGACGCGGGTATCCAGAGAATCGCTCCAATTGAACGAGCATATAACGGCAAGCACCAACCAGATTGCCGCAACCTTTACAGAAACAATGGGATCGGCGGAGGAAACGAGAGAATACGCGGTTGTCATACATAACATATTTGAAGAAACCGTCAAATTTGATGAATTTACGCGCAACACGTCGCGCTCCATAACCGATATGATTCACAATTGCCGGGATTCGCTGCATCAGGTTTCGACTGCGATCCATCAGCTTGGAGCTACCTTTGAATCCAGCGGCTCCGTCATCAAAGAGCTTTATGATCATACCGAAACGATCGGAGATATGCTGAAGCGGATAAATGATATTGCCTCAAATACCAGCCTGCTCAGCTTAAACGCCAAAATCGAGGCGGCCCGTTCGGAGGGGGGCTCGGGCGGTTTTTCCGTCATTGCAGGCGAGGTCAGCAAGCTTGCCGGTCAAAGCATGGAGAACGCGCACTACATCGGAGATATTATGAGCCGGATCGGAGAGTCGTCGGGAGAAGCAAAGGAAAATATGCAGGGAACCGCAGCTGCCATCGCCAAGGCTGTACAAGCGCTGGAAAACACCATGTCCGCCTTCCAGCATATTTTGACGGAAACCGCTCAAATTAACGAAACGCTGGATGCAAGAATCGTGAAGGCGGAAGATCTGCTGAAGGCCATTCAGCAGATCAGGCACATTTCCGTCGTATTGACGGACACCGTAAAAAGCAATCATGAAGAAATCGGGGCTATCAATCAAAACTCTGAAAATCAGCTGGAGGTTATGAAAGGCATCGATAGCGAAATTCACAAAATCGAACAGCTGGCCGTTGCGCTGAATCAGGAAAGCGGGCAAAAAGCCTGACTTGCGTTGTAAAACGACAGATAAGCTTCCAAAATACCGCATAAGCCGCGGTTTGGAAGCTTTTTCTGTTGGTGCTCGCCATCCTCAAACATCCGGGTCCTCCGGCAAGCCCTCTGCCGTAGGGAACGGCGGAAAAATTATGGTCCTTCCGTCAGCGTACGATAAAGCCAGCCAAACGATTCCCTGCCGCAAATTTCGTGAGCGCCGGGATGGATGTCCCAGCTGAAGCGGCCTCGCGCTTCCCAGTCGGCATAGTTCAGCCCAAGCGCCGCGATAGCTCCATGAACATGCTCCACAGGGAAAATGCGGTCTTTCTCTCCGGATTCCACAAAAAGCGCTCTAGGCGCAATGAGGCCGATCAGCTCGGGCTGCTCCGCCTCCCGCAGAATGCCGGGCAAATAATTGTCGATGCAATGATGCATAGCCAGAATACTGCCGGCAAACGTATTGGTCCAGCCGCACAACGCCGTTGCCTTGATTCGTTCGTCCAACGCGGAGGCATAGGCAGCAATCAGGCCGCCTCCCGAAAATCCGAAAACACCGATTTTTTCGGGATCGACATCTGGACGCGATCCGAGATAGTCGATTCCCCGCAGCGCTTCAAACACTCTCATTCCAGCCAAAGTGCGCCCATGCAGGAGCAATTGGGAGGATAACGTTCCGCAAGAGCTTCCCGTTTGATTGGCCTTTAGTTCACCCGCCATTCGCCGTACGCCAAACCCCATAATTTCGGGGATAGCTACAATCATGCCCTGACGAGCCAGCGAAAGGGCAAACCGGTTATGAATACCCGCATCCGTCAGCTCCTTGCCCTCGGCATCCAATCCAACCGCATCCCGTTGACCATTACCGTGGCCGTGGCAAGCCAATACAGCGGGAAGCCGGCCCTGCCTTTTCTTCGGCGCCAGCACCCAAACCGGAACCTGCACGTATTCCATCGTGGAATAAACATACCGTTCCAGCGTTACGTCGCCCAAATCCCGTTGATCCAGCAGTTCAGCATTCAGAGGGCGGTCGCGCTCGGGGAATTCCCCAAGCGCCCGCTTCAGCTTGTCTTGCAGCGCCAGCTTTCGCTGTTGCGGCGTACCAGCGCCGGGCAAGCGCATTCTGCCCGCTTCGGCTTGCCTGCGCAGATCATCCAGCAGCGCATCCGTCGTCCAATCCATATCATGACATCCTTTCATCCAGCCGTCAGGCAAGCCGTCCCGTCGTCGTTCTGCCGCTAACAACGCTTTGTTTATTTGCTCGCCAGGAACGCGTCGATTTGAGCTTGAATATTGGCAATGATTTTTTCGGTTCCCGCCTCCTGCTGTTTCTTCACATAATCAGCGATATCGCCATCTACGCTGTTCTTAACGACGCCGGACAGCAGCAGCTTGCCTTGCTCCGTCGACAACTGCGTATGCAGCGCCAGCTCCGTTTTGATCATTTCCGTGGAAGGAACAAAACCAACAATCGGCGATTCGATAATGTTAGGTCGCAAGACGTCCTGCTTCGTCTTCAGCGCCTTGATTTTGACGTCCGGATCATTGATATCGTAGACCAAATTATTGACGCCCAGCGTAATGAGGCCGTATTTAGGCATCAGCAGCGTAATAATATCGCCGGCATCGCCCTTCATCGCCATGTCGTACGGTGTCATGCCCGGATTTTTGGAAGCGATTTCGGTAAGGAATGCGTCAATGCCTTCAATGGTCGTCAAATCGCCCGGTTCGACGCCAAGACTTTTGGCAATATCGCTCCGGTACTGGAATACCGGTTTGGAGGATTTGATTTCCGTCCAAGGCACTGCCATAATTTTACCGTTCACGGAGGCGGAGGACAACATATTATTGTCTACATAATAGTAGTAGAGCTCCTGCAGAATCGTCCTTGTAGGCCGCCAGATCAAAAGCGCGCGGAAACAGCTGATAGCCATTCGCTATAATGTAGGACTCATTGCTAAACGAGCTGCTCAGCACCAGCAGAAACGGAACGAGGCAGAACAGCGCAAACAAAATGATGATGAGATACATCCAGGATCTTGCGGCATAATGAAACGCGTTTTTTCCATTACGCAGCATGCCTAGCGGCATCAGCGGCGTCGAATATGGAATTCAGCCGGAGCTATCGGAAAATATACCGTGTACGGCTCGTCCTTGATCTCGTACAGAGGGATAAATCGGATCGCTGAGGCTTGGCCGCGCGTCTTGTAATAACCCGCGTTCCACCAGCTATGGTTGCGTTCGCGGTCCACGGACAGCAAGCTTTCAGGCCGATCGGCATCACCGCTCAGAATACGTTCCTCCTCCGTTAATCCCGCAAGCACGACAGGGCCATCCGCAAAGGCGAAGGTGCCAGGCGCTCCTTGAAGGGGTTCAGCCACAAGCTTCTTCGGCAGCTCCACGCTCACCACATCGCCGCTGCTCCACAGACGGCGCAGCACGTAAAAACCCGCTCCTTCCGGCGCATCTTCTCGTATCACGCCGTTGACGGCAATGACAGCTTTTCCGTTTACCCACCATGGCAAACGCAGCTTCAACTCAAACTCCGCTTCCCCGCCGCAGGTTACACTAACCTTATAGCGGAAAGCCTCCGGCCGCCCGGCGGGAAGCGGCGGTTTATCCACCTCGGTAATAGCCCTCATGCCCGTCACCGACCATTTGTTCAGGGGATACAAGCCATGTTGACCGTCCTGCTCTATCGAAAGGCCAATCTCGGTACCCTCATGCTGGAATTTCAGGCTGGACGGAATCCATTGCATAATGGCAACGCCTTGATCGTCCTTCATAAAAATCTGGCTTTCATAAGCCGAATTCGCTTGAATGAGCGTTCCGTGGCAGCACCAGAAATGCCCCGTCTCGGATCCCCATGTTTTGCGGCTGCCGGGACCAACGCCGAGAAAGTAAGAAATCATGCCGGTTTCGCCATGCTGATGGGACAACACGCCGTTGACAAATCTCCTTTCCCAATAGTCCGCGTAGGCGCAATCCCCCGTCCAGCGCAACAAAACATGGGCCAGCCTCATCATGTTATAATTGCAGCAATGCTCCTGTCCCGCGCCAAGCCTGGCGGCCATGCCTCCCGGCGGCATCCACAGCTCGCCGTCATCGCCCGCGCCGGTGGCTACAAATCCCCGCTTGGCTACGGCGCACTCCCAGAATGCCTCCGTTATGCGGCGGAACGTTTCGTCACCGGTCACCTCGTATACGCGAGCCGCCCCGAGCGCTTCCGGAATTTGCGTATTGGCATGTTTGTTTGTCAGCACATCCTCGCTTGCCAGAAGCCTGTCGAACAGGCGGTGCCTCACATAACGCATCATCAGCACCCGATGGGTTTCATCCCCGGTTATGCCGTACAAATCCGCCCATGCTTCCAGCATGCCGCCCGTTTCCATATCCAGCAGATCGTCCATCTCTTCCCGGGAGAAACCAGCCGTCCACCGGTGGAACCAGGACGCCATGCCTTTAAGAATGTGGAGCGCCTGTTCATTCCCGGCCAGCTTATGCATCTCCAGCAGCCCCATCAGCAGCTTGCGGATGGTGTAATGCGGCGCCCAGACCCATTTGCCAACGATCAGCCGATGCATAAACGTCTCCGGAAAAGCTGCCAGCCATTCACCGCCATGCGCCTCCTGGCATTGGGCCAGCTCCGCCACGATTGTGTCAGCCTTTGCTTTCACCATAATATCCTTGGTTTGCGCATAGATGCGGGCAGCGGCCGAGAGCCAGTGCCCCATCATATGGCCGCGCAGCTCGCAGGTCACCGATTCCCATCCCCAATGCCAATGCTCCGGCCCTTCCAAGTTCGTTGTGGAAGCGGTCGTTGTGCCGCCGTTTCCGCTATAGCTCCACAATCCCGCTTCCATCCGAAAGCTACGGAGCAAATTGTCGTTGGTCAAGCTCATTACATAGTTTTTATTTAGCTGAAACCGGCTTACTAATGGACCTTCGCTCAGTTTCGCTCCGCCGGGAGCAAATTCATCAAACCATGCCTTCATAGCAGCAACCTCACTTTTTTCAGGATATATCACCATTCTAAACGCTTGCAATCGGGATAAAAATGGCTAAAACCATGGATTGCATATCCTTTTTTCAGCTTATACAATTAAAATGACATTCGTTGTACGGAAAGGGGAGTAGAACGCCGTGAACAAGGTTTGGCTAACTGCCGACCGGATGACTCTGGTTCGCGATATAGGGTGGAACCGGACAGATTCCGCCTATATGCATCCCGACCGCGTGCTGGAGTATGATGTATTTCTTTATGTGTTAAAAGGCTGTATGCGGGTTATGGAAGATGGCACGGAATTTTCTGTGCATCAGGGGGAGCATTTGTTTCTGAAAAAAGGGCTGCATCATTGGGGATCGCAGCCAAGCGATGCGGGCACCTCCTGGTACTGGATTCACTTTAACACTCCGGATGACGGTCAGCCCGGCAGCAGCGGACTGTCAGGCTACAGCGAGCGGCTGCCGATGCTGGAAGCAGGCTTCTATACGACAAGCTGCTATCACTACCGAATGGAGCTTCCCAAGCATGGCCGCATCGCGCTTCATCCTTCCTTGGATAACAGGCTGATCGCACTGCTCGATGATTATCAACGCCTTCAGCTGCATGGCATGTCCCGGACAAGTCTCGAGGTTTGCAAGCTGTTTCTGGATTTGCACGAAGCCTCGGTCTCCGTTGGCGCAGCAGCCGAGGCATACGGCAAAGGCGCATCCCTTGTCGGCAAGGTGATGACTTATTTGGCCGATCATGCCGACGGAGAATATCAAGCCGCGGCGCTTGCCCGCCATTTGGAGATGAACTACAACTATATATCGACCGCCTTCCGTCGGCTTACAGGAGGGACGATTATCGAGGCGCATGCAAAGCTGAGGATCAACAAGGCCATTGACCTCATGCGCCATACCTCTCTCAACGTGGCCGAGATCAGCGAGCGGCTGGGGTACAAGAATCCCTATTATTTCAGCCGCGTTTTCAAAAAAATTATGGGCGAGCCGCCTTCGTCTTATTGGAGGCATTTGTACAAGTAGACACCTGCCGTTTGGGCTCTGCTGAATAAATGTCAAGCCTAATGGCAGCATAATTCCCCTCTGCCTTGTATGCTTTTCTAGGAAATGAGCTGACAAAAACGGGGCTGTCCAAAAAGCCGATCCGCGTATCTGATTCAATTAAAAACGCTAATGGACATCCGTGTCCGTTAGCGCTTATTTTTTAGCTTTTTGCGTTTGTAACGGACATTGATGTCCGTTACAGTGAAAATTATCCAATAATTACCCATTTTGGGGCTCTAACGGACAAGGATGTCCGTTAGAATTTCAAAATCTGCGTTTTACGCGTCTAACGGACTTCCGTGTCCGTTAGAGCGTTTGACTTTTTGGACAGCCCCAATAAAAAGAGAGCTGAACGATACAAGCAGCTTTATTGAAGCTACCCCTTTATCGCTCCCGAAGATACGCCCTTAACGAAATATTTCTGAAGCGTCAAGAAGGCAATCAGGACGGGTACTAAAGACATGGTGGTGCCGGCAAAAATCATATCCCAGCGGGACGAAAACTCGCCGACGTAATAGAACAACTCAACAATCATCGTTTTGGGCTGGCCCGAAGGCAGCACCAGCATCGGCATCAGGAAGTCGTTCCAGATACCCAATCCTTGGAGCACGACCATGCTGGCCGTGACGGGTCCCAGCAGCGGGAAAACGATTTTCCAGAATATGCCCATTCTTGAACAACCGTCGATCTCGGCGGATTCCTCGATTTCGCGCGGAATGCCTTTTAGAAAGCTGGTATACAGCAAAACCCCAAAGCCGACGGAGCCGGCAATGTAAATCATAATCGGTCCGGCGGGATTGCCGAACAGCCCCATCGCTTTCAACTGTCTGAACAACGGAATCATATAAACCTGGAATGGAACCATCATGCCGAACAGAAAATAAATGTAGACGCCATTGGTCCATTTGCTGTTGGTGCGCTCGATGGCGTAAGCGGCCATCGGGATGATAAAAATCATCGCAACAATGGAGCCCACCGTCAGAATGGCGCTGTTCAAAATCGCTTTTGGATAATCCGTTTCCGTCAGTAAATACTTGAAGCTTTCCATGTAGAATTTGCTGGGGAACGCAATGGCGTCCCGCAAGATTTCGCCGTTTGTTTTAAAAGCGGACATTATATTGAAGTAGATCGGAAACGCATAGATAATGGCAATGACCAGAGTGACGGCAAACAGGACAACATCGCTTGTTTTAATCGGTTTTTTGGCTTTGCGCATGCTACATTTGCACCTCTCTCTTGCGAAGCAGCTTGATTTGGATCAGCGAGATGATGAGAATGACCAGAAACAGCACAATAGCCAGCGCGGTGCCGAAGCCTTGTCTCCCCTCTCCAAAGGCTACCCTGTATATAATGTAAGTCAACGTTTCGGTCGCAAAGCCGGGACCGCCGTTGGTCATGACGGCAATTTGGTCAAATAGCTTAAGCGAACCGATCATGGACAACATGACGCATACCGTGGTTGCGCCTGCCAGCAACGGAAACGTGACGTGGATAAATTGCTTCCATCTGCCCGCTCCGTCGATGCTCGCCGCCTCCAGCAGCTCCTGCGGAATGCCCTGCAAGCCGGCCAAATAAATGATCATATAATAGCCGGAAGCCTTCCATACCGTCGACAATATAATCGAAGCCAAAGCAAAGTTGGGATTGCCCAGCCAGTCTACCTTCCAGGACGAAAGCCCAATCATGTCGAGTAGCTGATTGACAACGCCAAAATTGTAATTCAGGATGATCATCCAGATAAAGCCCATAATGATGCCGCTCATAAGCACCGGGAAATAGAAGATGCTGCGGAAAATATTGCGCATCCAGCGAACCTTATCAACCAATACGGCTAATCCGAGCGCAACGACGTTTTCCAAAATAACAAGCGCAATTGCCAGAATAATCGAATTTTTCAGAGCGTTATGCACCCGCGGGCTTTCCCAAATTTCCTTGAAATTATCCAAGCCAATGTATCTGACCTCAGGATTAATGCCATCCCAAGAAGTAAAGCTTAGATTAATACTGCTGAAGGTTGGCCACATCACAAATGCGGTGTAAAGCACAAACGAGGGCAATATGAACCATATTGCGTAATTGCGCCACCACTTCTTCTTGTTTTTCTTTACCAGTGTGGCATTCATGGCTTTCTCCTGCCTTCCAATGTATACTGTTGCAATCTGTTGCGAGCTGATAACAGAGCAGCCCCCGTGAATGACGGGGGCTGCTGTACTGCCGCTTCGGCCCGCCTGACCGAATCAATGGCTTTTATTGAGCGTTTGCTTTTACATTGCTGTCGTATTCGGCATCCGCTTGCTTCATATAAGCTGCAACATCGCCGTTATTGGCGACAAGCTCCTGCAGCAGCTTGTAGAACCAGTTGCGGAATTGCGGCGGAATGGCATTTTCGCCATACCATTGGTTAATCATCATCGATTTTTGAATATCGTTGTCGGATACAATATCAAGCACTTGCTGCATTTGCTCGTTTGTTTGGATATTCAGCTTTTCTGCGATAGCCGGGATACTGTTGGTTGTTTCGATGAACGGGCCATATTGAGCCGCATCAAAGAAAAATTGGATAAAGGACGTAAATGCGGCAACCTTGTCGGCATCCTTTGCCGCTTCAGCGGATAAAGCCCAGCCTGCCAGCGTCGGCAAGCCGTTAACCGTCACTTTGCCGTTCCGGTCCGGGATGGCGTAGAATCCGAATTCAAAGCTGGGATCAGCCTCTTTAATTTGGCCGATCATCCAAGGGCCGGAGAACAATTGAGCCGCTTTGCCTGACACAAGGATGGAAGCCGTCTGGTTGTCGGCGGTACTCAGCCAGCCTTTGTCTACGTATTTGCCGAACAACTCCTTGTAATCCGTAATGGCTTGAACCACCTGCGGGTCGGTAAAGCTTGCCGTTTGAGCCGTACGTTTGGAGTTCCAATCCGCGTCATCGGCATAGACTTGGGTAATCAGGAAGTAGTTAACCCAAAATCCCATATGAAACAGGTCCTTGCCGCCTACCACGATTGGAGAAATCCCGGATGCCTGAAGTTTTTCCTGAATGGCAAGAAACTCGTCGTATGTTTTCGGCAATTCCGTTATGCCTGCGTCGGCATATGCCTTTTTGCTGTACAGGATGCCGTTTGGCGCATTGCCTGCAATCGGAGCATTATAATATTTTCCTTCATAGGACGGAAGGTGCGTGAACAGGCTGTGCAACTCCTGCGGCAGTTCCGCCAGCTTGCCTGCGTCTGCAAACACTTTCGTATCGCGCATTTCAATGACATCCGGGAATTCGCCTACCGCATCTTTTGTTTTTAGCCAGTCCAGATAGGAATCGCTTGTTGTTTCGCTCAAGTTTTTAATGGTGATATGAGGATTCACTTTTGTAAAAGCATCGATGATGTCTTCAATTGCTTTTTTGCCGGAAGGATCGCCCGTCGCGTAGCCGATGGAAATGTTCACCGGTTTAGGCGTATCTCCAGGTGATTCGGCAGCTTCCGATGAAGGTACAGTGGTAGCTGTTCCCCCAGGCGAGTTGTTGTTTTTCCCGCCGCATGCCGTCAACACCAGCGATACCGCCAGCAGGATGGAGAATAATTGCATAAATGATTTTTTTGCCATCTGTTTTTATGCCTCCCTTTGTTTTGAAAACGTTTTACTCTTTTTCTTGATTTAAGATTACCATTGACGTTTGAATTGTTGGATGAAGTTTTTTAAGCTTCGTGTGGGGCGAATTTAAGAAACTGCATCTAACAATCAAAATAACGAGTATTGTTCCCACTGAATGCCGGTGAAAACAATACTCGTTTTTATAGGCCTACGCTTTATTCGACGTGCATCCCCGCCATCTTCCTTTTTCTATATGCGGAAGGCGTTTCGCCAAAGATGTCCCGGAACTTTCTCGTAAAATGAATAGCACAGTCAAATCCTACGTCCGCGGCAATTTCCGCAACCTGCGCTGCGTGCCCGCAAGCAGTTGGGCGGCCCTCTCCAATCTGAATTTGTTCAATGTATTTAGAACAGTATCTCCAACCTGCTCCTTGAACAAATGGGAAAACCATATTTCCTTTCCGCATGCGGGTGAAGCACTATTGTCAAATGGTACAGGCGCTGTTTTCCCATTCCATCTTAATTTGCACGGCGTCTCTTTGGTCAGCGCCACGGCTCAACTGTTGACGGAAGTACAAACCAAAGACTAGCATGTCGTCTTTTTCTACGCCCATCTAGGCTTGGCTCCAGAATGTTGTGGAAAAATCGTCAGTCTCTGGTCTTGAAGCAACAAACGGTCAAGTTAGTGATGGAGATCAGGTTTATATTATTCAGCCTGAAGCCGGGAAAAATAACGGAATTGCCGCGATTGCTCGTTGACTGCCTGCAACGATCAACTGGTCTGCACTTCGCCGGGGGTTCAAACTATCAACGTTTCAATGTTCCCTGCTCCTTCGGGGGATCTGAAAGCAACAGCAGGACAGCTGGGAGCTGCATTAAGCGAGGGCATTTTCAGCACATATTCGATACAGCTTCCCGAGTACAAACCGGATATGACTATTCCAAAACCAAACAAAAAGCAGCTGTTTTGGAGGTTTCCTCCGCATGGCCGACACATGTTGATGATGTATGGCTGGAAATTGATTATGATGGCGATGTCGCTCAAGCTTTCCTTGGTGACAAGCTGCTTACGGATAATATCCATTTTGGACAAAGCTGGAGCATTGGATTGAAATCTTCCTATAATCAATTGAAGTGTTTGAAGGCGTGGAGATTGCAACGTTCCACCGGATCGAAGCTATTCCTCAATACGGGACTACTCTGGTAACCGGGAGTGTTTTAGAACATACCCGCACAAACTAATGTAATGAATCCCCTATACGGTAATGATTGATTTGGGGCGTTGGCTCAAAGAGATACATTGCAACGCCAACCCCCCAGCATGTCTATTTTGCAGTCGGTAATTTATTCGGCACGCTTCCATAATCCTCCTGCAATGTAAACAGGGTTGACACTACTTTTCGACATTTTTGGACTAGCAGTGTTTTTCAAAATGCTTGTACCATGTCTCAGGAACAATCAGACACAAATTTGTTCGATTTCGAACCCCAAATCCTCGATCATCTCGTGATCAGCGGTTATATCCTGGCCCGATGTCGTCAAATAATCGCCGACAAAAATAGAGTTTGCCGCATACAAGGACAGAGGCTGCAAATGCCGGAGATTCACCTCGCGTCCGCCCGCAACCCGAATTTCCTTGGATGGACAAACAAAACGGAACAATGCAAGCACCTTTAATGCCTTCATGGCCGATGTCCTCGCCATGCCTTCAAGCGGAGTGCCCGGAATTGCATGGAGAAAGTTAATCGGGATCGAATCCGCATCAAGCCTTTTCAAGGCAAATGCCATTTCGACAATGTCGCGATTATCTTCGCCCATACCGATAATAACGCCAGAGCAAGGCGACATGCCCCCGACTTTGGCCGCTTCCACGGTTTGGACGCGCTGGTCGTAGGTATGCGTGGTCGTGATGGAGCGGTAATTGGTTTTGCTGGTATTGAGGTTATGATTATAACGATGGACTCCCGCTTCAGCCAAACGCTCAGCTTGACCTTCCTTCAGAATACCCAGACACGCGCATATCTTTAACGGCATGGTTGCTGTAATTTCCTTGACTGCATCAACCACTTGGCCCAACTCCCTCTCGCTTGGCCCTTTGCCGGAAGCAACGATGCAATAGGTGCCAGCTTTTCGCGCCATAGCCTCTCGCGCCCCTGCCAAAAGCGTTTCTTTGTCGAGCAGCGAATATTTGCTCACTGGCGCTGTCGATACAATGGATTGGGAGCAATATCCGCAGTCCTCCGGACATAGACCGCTTTTAGCGTTGATGATCATATTCAGCTTCACTTTTTTCCCATAATAGTGACTCCTCACTTGAAAGGCTGCTTGCAATAGCGGCAGCACTTCATTATCCTCAGCCTCCAATACCGCCAATCCTTCCTCCATCGTCAAAATCTCTCCCGTAAGGCTTTTTTGAGCCAGCTCATGCCAACGGATTGTTTTTTGCAGGTCTACGTTGTCTTGCGTAGTTTGTGCGCCTTTCATGCTTTCTTTGCTTTCTTTGCTTTCTTTGCTTTCTTTGCTTTCTTTGCTTTCAGTGCTTTCTGTGCTTTCTGTGCTTTCTGTGCGTTGCGTGCCTTGTGTGTCTTCGGCGACTTGTATGTACGTGGCGATTTCTCTATCCATCATATCCTCCGTCTCCTCCATGTTTTATTGCGCAGCTATCGCATCCCTAGTTGTATTACTTTGGCATCGAATAATTGTTAACCATTAAAAACTATTAATCGGTTAACAATAAACCAAAACTAGTGTAACAGATTCAGAAAACAGAGTAAATACAGGAAAATACCCGCCCGTAACCTCTCAATAAACATTGAACAACAACGTACAGCTAAAGCAGCAATCAACTCCTGTCTTTTATTTCGCTATCGGTCATCGGTGTCCATTAGCTGATCAAAATCGACAAAATAACCATAATAACGGCCATCGGTGTCCATTAGCGATAGTAAATCGCCCAAATAGGGAGGAAAACACATTTTAAGAGCCATGCATGTCCATTGGAGAATTAAATTCCTCGAAAAAGCTGGGCTAATGGTCATCGATGACCGTAACATTAAATCTGACTGCGCGTGATACCGGCTCAGTTGGCTGCTAATACCGGCTCCATCGCTTTTATACCAGAGTTGACTGCTGATACCGGCTCCATAGCTATAAAACCAGAGTTGGCTGGGTGATCCCGTCCCCAACTTCTGCTGACTTTAATGCAAGCGGCCCATTCCCTCTGAACAAGCTGCATTTTTCCCGGACAAACAGGTTATGCCTTTGCTTCATAAAATGGTAAAATGATAAAAGGGAAGGAGGTCCTATATGACAACAGTCAATAAGGAGACCGAAGAGGAATTGCAGGCCAAGAAGGACCGGGAGGAAGAAGCGAAAAAGCTGGTGACAGCGATTTATACGGTGACACAGCAGATGCTGCAAGCAGAGTTTGCCGCTTACAAGGTAGAGGGGCAAATGATGAACAATGCGACACTTGGCCCCATGATTGCATACCGGCTGAAAAGCAACGATACCGGAAAGGAATATGCTTGCGGTTTTTTCATAAATGAATTGCTAGAAAAGCACAGAGATCCCGAACTGGCCAAGCAGTGGCTGGCTTCCTTCTACATCGATCTGATTAACGAGCCCGCAGGCAAACCGCTGCCCGCGCCCCCCAAAACCAATGAAGAAAGCAAAAAGCTGTTTGACGAAGTTATCGTTCCGCATTGCGCCAAATCGGCACGTGATGAATTTCCGATGGAGCAGGTTTATGTGAATCTCAGCATGCATGAACAAGCCGGCCCTGTCCTTGAAGCCGGTTTCCCGGCGATCAAGGAAGGCAATAACGTTTGCGCTATGCCATTCCACCTGCTGCTGACCATGCATCTGCTTAACCGCGATCCGGCGGATCCGATTATTAACGGTCTTTACAAAATACGCAAAGAACACGGATTGGAATAGGCTAGACCCGGAGTTATCGAGCGCGCCCCGGAAATTGATGTTGGATTCTTTGAATGGACGGATGAACAAAAGGAGCAATTCAATCCACTTATCCAGTGGTGTTGAATGCTCCTTTGCTTTTAAACGTCTGCCATGCCAGCCATTATATCAAAAGCTATTTACTCAGTAGACTGCCGCATTATCTGCACTAGTCGGCATTATCTGCATTATGCTTGTGCCGCATACAGCTCTTTCATAACCGCTTCGATCGGCAGCGCATCGATTGCCATGTCCAATATGCCGAACTGCTCGTTGAACTGTGAAATAAACGGCCTTAGCGGCAGAATCGCAGTATCCACCTCCAACTCGACTTCAAACGGCCGAATGCGCTCCATAATCCGCAAACCAACGGGCAATTCATCAGGCACCGGCAGCTCGGTAATGACGCGCACCGATTTTTTGTCACCAAGCCTCTTGCGCAAACCGCTCAACGCATCGTCCACAATGATCCGGCCATGATTAATGACCATAACCCGTTCCGCCAGAAGCTCGACTTCCTCCAAATCATGCGTTGTCAGAATAAAAGTGACCTTCCTCCGATTCATGCTGCGAATAAAATTGCGAATGTTTTCTTTGGCGATCAAATCCAGCCCAATCGTTGGTTCATCCAGAAAAACAAGATCGGGGCGGTGCAGCATCGCCATAATAAACTCGCACCTCATCCGCTCTCCCAGCGACAGCTGGCGTGTCGGTTTTCTAATAATGTCCCCGACCTGGAGTAACTCCACCAGTTCATCCAGCGTTTCCTTGTATTCCTTGTCCGGCACCCCGTATATCGCCTTGTTCATGTAAAAGGCGTCAGAGGGCGGAATATCCCATAACAGCTGCGATTTTTGCCCGAAAACCGCTCCGATTCGCTTTACATATTCACGTCGCTGCTTCCACGGAACAAGCCCCATGCAGCGAATATCGCCGGATGTGGGATGAAGCACGCCGGAAAGCATTTTTAGCGTCGTAGATTTGCCCGCGCCATTAGGACCAAGAAAAGCAACCAGCTCGCCTTGCGAGATGTTAAACGAGATGCTGTCAACGGCCCGGACCTCCTTCATGGGTCGCCGCACCAGCGATTTGGCTACTTCCCTCAGCGTGTGGCCTCGTTCATAAATCGTAAATGTCCGCGTTAATTCTTTTACTTCAATCATAACAAAACACCGCGCCTTCCCGGATAGCGAGCTTTTAAGACACACCCTAGCCGCCCGCGCTTGAATAGTTTTTCAGCATGGCATTCCAATACAGCATGCTCACGCCAACGATCCCGGCAGCAGAAGCCAGCGCCCACAAGGACCCCCAGCCTTCTCTGCCCAGCAGCGCCGCAGCGGGGACAAATGCGATCAAACCTACGGGAAGCACGTACGTGAGCAAATTGCTCAAAGCTTTGGAATAAATACTCCCCGGATACATGCCAAAGGATGTAACTGCGTCAAAAATGTCAAAAACCCTGCTGCTGCCGACCCAACGGAACAACAGGCCGGATAGAAATAGCGACATCGCGAACAAAATAGCGATCGAGGCCAAAAAAAGCAGCATAAATCGAAGCCAATCTCCCCCGCCCGGAGCTGCAATGCCGCTAAGGGCATACCCGAACAATACGCTTCCGCTAACCAGGCGGCCAAAGTCGTCGGGGTCAAAGCCGTTCAGCATCGCCATCATCATCACCGGCCTTGGTTTTAACAAAAGCAAATCGAAAGTGCCTTCTCTCACCTGCGACAACGTTGTTCCTACCATGCCGAAAAAAAACGGGAACGCAATTCCTTTCGCCAATACAAAAACAGCCTGCACCAGCAAAGCCTCATAAAGGCTCCAGCCTGGAAAAGCCGCCCCCGACCGGTACACAAGCAGGGTAACAAGCGGCACGACAAGGTCTCCTGCAATCAACAGGAGCACGCTCAGGGCAAAATGACTCCGATAAGCCATCAGCTCCGCTAACTTGACCCGAAAAACGGCAGCCCAGCATAGAAATATTCCCTTCATACGCCAACCCCCGTAAATCGTCTCATCGCCAGATGGTACAGCCACAGCGCCAAACCTGCGGTAACGGCAACCGCAACAGCTTGCAATGCAACCGCTTCTGCCATCGTCAACGAAATGCCCGCAAGCTCATATTCGCCAATGTAAACCCGCGTCGGCAAATACGTGATGAACTGAAACGGCAGAAAAAACAATATCTTTTGCAGGACATCCGGAAAAAAGGACAAGGGAAGAAACACGCCCGCGCTAATATCCTTTAGCAGGAGAAACACCCGGCGAATGCCTTCCGCTCTCACTAACCAAAAAGCAGTCAGTCCCACGCAATAATTAATAAAAAAATTCATAAGGAAGCTGAGCAAAATAGAGATTGCCGCCCACCCCGGAGAGGCGGGCTTCAAATCCACCCCAAACAGAAAAACAAACAAAAGCATGACCGGCAGCACCTCCACCCCTAGCGCGAGGGAACGGTGGCCGATTTTCTGGGCCAGCGCAAACAGCCAATGCGGCAGCGGCCTAAGCGCAAAGGTCACAAATTTGCCGGAGCGGACAAGCATCTGCAAATTCCAGTCCGCAAAATCAAAAGCGATATAATGAATGAGCGTTACCACTCCGAAATACGTCAGCATTTGCTGAAAGGTTAATCCGTTAATGATTTCCTTCCCTTCAAACATAGCCTGCCAGATAAACACTTGCACCAGAAAAAGCACAGGCCCGACAAGGAGCGAAGCCAGCATATGCGTGCGAAAAGCAGCCCACTCCTTGTACGTAACAAAGCCGATGGCGCGAATCATCGCCAAATATCTTCTCAACGCCAACCCGCTCCCATAATGTTTAATGTGCCAATGACGGATTCGGGCGACCAATCGCTCGTTGAAGGAACGAAATAGGCCATAACGGAGTTTCGGGCAGGGTCAAGCACCAGCTTGCTTCGTCCAGCTCCCTCATGTCCATAAGAGCCCTCCGGCTGCCACTCTCCCGCTCCGATAAGGCTTGGGCCGATACCGTACTTTTTGCTGCCGCACTTTCCGCCCCAATCAAAGGCGAACACACCCGGCTCCAGACTATTCGCCGACATCTTCTCCACCGATTTGCGGGACAAAATCTTCACTCCGCCAAGCGAACCTCCGTTCAACAGCATCTGCCCAAAACGAAACAGGTCCGGCAGCGTAGAGTACAAGCCCCCTCCGCTAGGCGGCGGGAAATACTTTTTGTCATTGTCGCTGCGCTGCTCCGTCAATCGTTCTTTCTCGTAGTCGGCTACGAGGCAAACCTCATGCCGGAGCCCTTCCGGAACGTCGAAAAAAGTCCGGGTCATGCCGAGAGGTTCTACAATATGCTCCATCATGTATTGCTCGTACGTCTTGCCGCTTGCACGGGCAATGATTTCGCCCAATATGGCGTAACCCGCCGTGGAATAGCTCCACTCCGCTCCAGGTTCGGACACGGGCTTGCCTCCAAGCACGGCGCGAATCCATGCCGAACGGCGCTGCTTCTCCAGCTCCTCGGGATCGGTTACCGCCCACGGGCCTTCCGTTTCCGGCTGGTATGAGAACAATACTGCCCACCAGCTGGCCGGATAAGGTTCCAGGTAATATCCCCCGTCCGCCGGCAAGCCGGACGTATGGTTGAGCAGCTGCATGACGTTAATTTTTTCGTACATGGGATGTTTGAATTCCTCTATCCATTCCGTAACCGGCTGGCGAAGAAACAACTTTCCCTGCTCGACCAATTGAAAAATCGCTACCGCCGTAAACAGTTTTGTGATGGAAGCGATGCGGCGAATGGAATTCAACTCCAGTTTACCCGCCGGGTCATCGTGCCGCAGCGACCCGTTTGCTCCGGCCGCAAAAACTTCGCCGTCCCGGGACAGCAAATATGAAGCGCATTGCACCTGATTACCCTGAATCAGCCGTTCGAAGTGTGCCTCCAGCCTGACGATGCTTTCCGCCTCGTAGCCGGCATCCTCCGGGGTAACGCGATGCGGCGCATCGGGATCATGCAACGAAACTTCACTTTTTGCCTGCAGCCCCGACCATACGATGGCGCGTGGCATCAGCACGGATTCATTGCTGAATCCTTTGACCGAAGGCACAAAAAACGCAAATACCATTTCCTCGGCGGGATCTACAAACAGTCCGCAGTGTCCGAAGCCTTCATGAGAAAATGTGCCTTCGCTGCACAAATCGTAATGCTCCAGCGACCAACCCAGTCCAAAAGGATAGTCAGAATGCCGGCTTCCCCAGCCCTTGTGAGCAGTGCTCGTCAAATGGTTGCTTGTCATCACTTCAACCGCTCTTGCGGACAAAATCCGCTTGCCATCCAGATGGCCGCCGTTCAGCATCATCTGCCCAAACTTCCACAAGTCGTCCAAGGTGGAATAGAGGCCATTCCCGGATTTAGGCGGCGCTTCTTCCCTTGGTTTAATGGAAAATTGCAGCGCCTCTATCTCCCAATCCGAGGTAACGCAAACGTCGCTCCACAATTCCTCGGGCACGGCAAAAAAACTTCTGTCCATGCCCAGCGGCTCCAAAATTTCTTCCCGAATATAAGCTTCGTACGTTTTGCCCGATACCTTGCTAATAATGGCTCCAAGCAAAGCATACGCGCTTGTGGAGTAAATCCATTCCTTGCCCGGCATCACTTGAAGCGGCCCCGCCAGAATACTTTGAATCCAGCTAACGCCATATTTATCATTGCAATATTCTCTTATGACACGTTCAAACCAGGGATATGGATATGGCTCATTATGAAAGCCGGGGTCGCCCCTTAATCCCGAAGTATGGGTCAGCAATTGAAAAATCGTAATTTCGCGATGCTTGCTTGTATCCATCTCCGGCAAAATGGTTCCGGCCGATTGATGCAAATGCAGTAATCCACGGTCGATCAGCTGTCCGATCGCAACCGATGTAAACGCTTTAGTGATGGAGTACGTCTTGCGGATGGAATCCGGCTTAAGCCCCGGGCTGTCCGGGCTATGATTCAAGCTGCCTAATGAACGGCGGGCAATCACCTGTCCTTTTCTGGCAATGAGGTAGCTCGCGCCCTGCAACGTTCCGCTTGCGATCAATGCTTCATAATGAGTCTGCAAAGCCTCCAGAGCCTGACTGTCATAGCCCAACTCCCCGGCTAATCCGTCTGTTCTCCCTTCATGGGTGGAAATCATCGTTGTCGACCTCCCTCGGCATTCAATTTTAAGGTTTTTTGGGTTACTTTCTGATTTTATGAAAAATATCCCAATCCGTAAATGTATTTTTTCATTATAATCAATTTTGCCGAAGAAACTATACCGAAATCAGCGCCTGGCTGACTGACAACCAGAGGAGTCGCCGCAGGCCAGAGGGTTCTTCCGCTAAGTTTTGTTTAATTGTATAAAAAAAGCTGCCAGGCGCAAGATCGGCAGCTTGAATATTGATATAAGACAGCTAAGCGCGCTGCTTCAGCATTTTGTTTCTTTCCTTGAAGAAGTGGCGAAGGCCCTTGAAGAAACGGCCGTTAACGATCATCAGCAAGCCGTCCAGCATCGGCATATTGACGATGCCACCGGTCATTCTGGATACGCCCCGGAACGGCATATGGTAAACGGACATCATAAGCAGGTTGGCCGTGCTTCCCCTGCCGGTTTTCCGCAGGAACCAATGCGCGAATAAAAGGAGGTAATACGCCAGTCTCCCAAACCATCCCCGCGCATATTGGCACTGGGCGATCGTATCGTTGTAGCCTAGCGGCTGGCTGCGATCCCAGCTGGAAACCGGAAGACTCCGGCCCAGAAGCTGCTGAAACTCCATATCGTCCACATCGTTTACCTTGCCGGAATAATAGGTTGGCAGCTTTGCCCTATCATAGGGAACCGGAGCGCCAGTCCCCTTCACAAACAGCAGGTTTTCCAACCTGATATCCGCACTGGAGGCTCCGATCATGATCCGGTAATTTCCTTCTTCCACTTCCCACTTATTGGTGATGATATTAAAATAACGAAACGTTTTATCGTCAAAAGGAATGCTTACGACTTTGGACTCGCCCGCATTGATAAACACTTTGGTAAAGCCCTTCAGTTCCTTTTTAGGCCGAAAGACTTCACCCGAATCACAGCCCACATATAGCTGGGCGATTTCCATGCCCGCCACTCGGCCCGAATTGGTGATTGTAAAGGTTACCCGGTGCGGCTCAACCATGATATCGGAATAGTCAAAGGTTGTATAGCTCAGGCCAAAGCCAAACGGAAACAACACATCAACCCCGGCCGTATCATAATACCGATAGCCGATATAAAGCCCCTCGCGATATTCCGCGGTCACCTCTTTGCCCGGAAAATAGCGATGCGACGGCGAATCCTCATAGCGCAGCGGATACGTTTCCGCCAGCTTGCCGGATGGATTAACGTCTCCCGACAGCACTCGCAAAATAGCGCGCGCGCCTGCCTGACCGCCCAGGTAACCGTGCAGGAGGCCCTTTACCTTGTCAATCCAGGGCATCTCCACTGCCGAGCCGCAGGAGAGGATAACGACGATATTAGAGTTAACCTCAAACAACGCGTTTAGCAAATCCACCTGATTTTCCGGGATGGCCATGCTTTGCCTGTCCACGCCATCCACTTCCGTTACCTCATCCAGTCCCATATACAGCAGCACAACATCCGCTTGTCCCGCCAAAGCGCAAGCGTTCTGAATCATCTGGCTATTTTTTTTGCCATAACGTTCAAAGCCCTGTTCATAACCGATACTGATAATGCCGGATTCCTCAAAACAATTCAAGGTATGATCCAGAATGGTCGGGTTAACGATGGAGGAGCCCGCTCCCTGATAACGCGCGTCCTTGGCAAAATCGCCAATAACCGCAACCTTTTTCCCGAATTTCAGCGGCAAAATGTTTCCTTCGTTCTTCAGCATCACGATGGATTCCTCGGCTACCTTCTGCGAAACCCGGTGATGCCGCTCCACATTAAAATTGGCGACGCTGCCGCGATAAGCCTCGCCCGTTGTATAAATCAAATCAAGCAGCCTGTCGACGCATTCATCCAATACGGCCTCGTCCAGTTTGCCGCTCAGGATGGCCTCTACGATTTCCTTATCCGTTTCCCCGGCCGTTGTTGGCATTTCCAGTTCATTGCCGGCGAGAAGGCCGGACAACCGGTCATTGCTGCCGCCCCAATCCGTAATAACCGTACCGCCATAACCCCATTCGCCGCGTAAAATATCCTGCATTAAATGCATGTTTTCGTTGGCGTAGGTTCCATTCAATTTATTGTAGGAAGACATAAGCGCTTTGGTATGGCCTTCTTTTACGGCAATCTCAAAAGCGGTCAAGTAGATTTCCCTGAGCGTCCGTTCATCCAGGACGGTATCAATGGACATCCGTCTTTCTTCCTGATTGTTCACCGCAAAATGCTTGATGCAAGCAGACACGCCTTGCGACTGGATGCCTCTAACATAGCCGGCTGCCATCTTTCCGGCTAAATAGGGATCTTCGCTGAAATATTCAAAGTTCCGGCCGCATAGCGGATTACGCTTCATATTAATGCCGGGACCAAGCAGCACGTTAACATTCTGAAAAACGGCTTCTTCGCCCAAATATTCGCCGACCCGTTCTCCAAGATCCGTGTTCCAGCTGTTGGCCACGGTAGCTACCGTGGGATAACAGGTTGCGGGAACGCCGGCGTTTAAGCCCAGCTTGTCTGCAGCAACCGCCTGTCTGCGGATGCCATGAGGCCCGTCCGCCAGAAACATGCTGGGAATCCCCAAACGCTGGATGTCCTGCGTTTGCCAGAAGTCTTTGCCCGACATCAGAGAAGCTTTCTCCTCCAACGTCATCTGCTGTATCAACTGTTTATACTTCATTCTGATTCCTCATTCTGCATTTTAAGAAGTTGGTTTAATTTTTATGTGGTAGGAAGTGCTCCTCATTGTATTCATTAATATTACTATATATGTTGAACAAAAGAAAAGAAGCAGAAGCCGTATAAGGCCACCGCTTCTTCTCGTCAGTTAAAACCAACCAATCGCTGCGACAATTTATAGGCGCCAACGGAAATGCTCCGTCCGGCGCGTCCCGGCAAGCTGGTCAAGCCGCCCAAAAAGCCGAATTTCAAATGGCGGTACAGCTTTGCGTCTTTATTTCGAATATATCTCCACAATTCTTTTTTCTTGAGCAAATTTTCCGCGGACCCCGAACGGATCAGCAAAATGGTCGAAACCACCGTCACAATTTCAAGATGCCTGAATAAGTAATGCCTCAGTTGGTCATTGTCGATCAGGCTAAGATCCACCTGATCCAGCATCAGCTTGTTCACCTTGATTTGCTGGTCGATTCTTTTAATCATAATGCGCTCCTGAACGGATTGGTCCTCGCGCCCGATAAAGTATCTGTAAAAGTCCGCATTGACATAATACATCGTTTTGACAAACCGGAGCGGAATGTACACAAACAGGTTGTCAACGTAAAAGGTATGCTTGGGCAGCACGAGTCCGCAATCCCTGAGCAGCCCGGTCCGATAGGTAATGGAATGCATCAGCAAATATTGTCCCTTGCGGAAAAGCCGGATGTCATCCCAGGAAAACAACACATCCTCCGGCAGCACATTATTGTACTTCATGACCTTTTTGTAGCTTGCGCCTTCTTTTTCGTAGACAAAATTGCTGATCAGCATATCCGTGCATTTGCGCTGCTCCGTCAAGCCGCGCAAAGCGCCCAGCACCTTCATATAGGCTCTGATATCGACCCAATCGTCGCTGTCCACAACTTTGAAATAAGTCCCCGACGCGTTGCGAATTCCTGTATTAACAGCCTCGCCATGGCCGCCGTTCTCCTGATGGATAGCTTTAACGATCGTGGGGTATTTGTCTGCGTATTCGTCTGCAATGGCTGCGGTCCCGTCGGAGGAGCCGTCATTGACAATCAGCAGTTCAACATCCTCGCCGCCCGGCAGAAGGGATTCGATGCAATAGCGCATATAATCCTGCGAATTGTAGCAAGGGATCACAACGGTTAACAGTTTCATGTTCACCCAACCTGTTCCTGTTTTTCAGGTTCTTGTTTGAAAATAACCTTGAAGATAGGGAAAAATACCCAGAACGAAATGGCGCTGTTTATGATCATCGTAATAATGTCCGCCAAGGTTTCCCCTGTTGCCCCCATTTCCCATGTATTCATCAAAAGGTTATAAATAGGGGCTTTATAGAATCCTTGAGCTGCTGCGGCGCCGATCGTGATCAGGATATAAGCGATCACATACCAGAATGCCGCTTTCCAGATATTGCTGTTGGACTTGAAGGTAATGCTTCTCTGGGCAAAAAAGTTAATGATCTGGGCGATGGCAATGGTAAGCTGCACGGCCAGGAAATAAGCCAAGCCGCCTCCGCCGCCCGCTGCAAGCGCGCCAGCCGCGTAATCAAACACATAATAAGAGCTGCCGTCGAAGTTTTGGCCCATTTGAAGGATTTGAAAGCTGGTATCCACCAGCGATGTTTTGCCAAACCAGCTTTTGAATAAGGGCATCAGCACAAACTGAAGCACTGTAATGCCGTTGCTTAATATAAAGAATATCAGGAATTGGGCGACAACGGGATATTTTTTCTGAAAATTGGCCCATATCCCCTTTTTGCTGCTCTTACTGCTCATTTTCTCACTCTCCTGTTGACTTTGCCACTGTTATAAAATGGATCTTCTGCAACTTTGGGTAACGGAAAGTTACCCGTTGGCTTTGGCGCTTTTTTGCAACATGTTTCTTTCCTTGAGGAAGTGGCGCAAACCTTTGAAAAATTGGCCGTTGACGATCATAAGAAGTCCGTCTAGCATCGGCATATTGATGATGCCCCCGGTCATTCTGGCAACGCCTCTGAACGGCATATTGTAGACCGACATCGTAATCAGGTTGGCCGTGCTGCGTTTGCCGGTTTTCCGCAGGAACCAATGAGCGAAGGTTAGAAGCTTGTACGCAAAGCGGGCAAACCAGCCGCGTGCGTATTGACACTGCTCAATGGTGTCATTGTAGCCAAGCGGACGGCTCCGGTCCCATTTGGAAACCGGCGGTTTTCTGCCCAGCAGCTGTTGAAACTCGGCATCGCTAACCGCGCTTGCTTTTCCGGAATAATACGATGTCAGCTTCTCACGGCTGTATGGCAGTGGAGCGCCCGTGCCCGCTGCAAAATGCTCGCCCTCCAGCTTGATGTCCGCGCTGGAAGCTCCGATCATAATTTGATACGTTCCTTCTTCGACTTCCCATTTATTTGTAACAACATTGAAATAACGGAACGTTTTATCGTCAAACGGGATGCTGACGCGTTTGGATTCGCCAGGCTGCAGAGCTACCTTGATGAAGCCCTTAAGCTCCTTCTTCGGCCTGAACACCTGCCCCGCAGCGTTCCCTACATATAATTGGGCCACTTCCATGCCGTCTACGGTCCCGCTGTTGGTGAGCGTAAAGGATACTTTATCTCCCTGGACCTCGATATCGGAATAGTCGAAAGACGTATAGCTCAGACCAAAACCAAACGGGAACAGAACCTTCACATCCGCCGTATCGTAGTAGCGGTAACCGATATACAAGCCTTCGCGGTATTCCACGCTGACCTCTTTGCCCGGAAAATGGCGGAAGGACGGCGTATCCTCGTAACGCAGCGGATAGGTTTCCGCCAGCTTGCCGGATGGATTCACCTCACCGGTCAAAACCTTAACGATGGCAGGGGCGCCGGCTTGTCCGCTCAAATAGCCGTGGAGCAAACCTTTAACCTTGCCGATCCAAGGCATGTCGACGGCAGCGCCGCAGGAAAGGACAACAATGATATTGGGATTGCTTTCATATACGGCATGCAGCAGCTGGATCTGGTTTTCGGGTATGCTCATGCTGTGTCTATCCAGTCCTTCTGCTTCCGTCACCTCGTCCAGTCCCAAAAACAGCAACACGGCATCGCCTTTTTTGGCAAGCTCACAGGCTTGCGCTACTTTGGAGGCGTTATTTTTGCCGTAACGCTCGAAGCCCGGTTCATAACCGGCAACGGTCAGCCCGGATTGCTCAAGTGCGCCCAGGGCATGCTCCAGCTTCGTAGGATTTACGATGGAGGAACCCGCTCCCTGATAACGTGAGTCTGCGGCAAAGTCGCCGATTACGGCCATTTTTGTTCCTTTGCGAAGCGGAAGAAGATTGCCTTCATTTTTCAACAGCACGATGGATTCCTCTGCCGCTTTTTGGGCTTCACGATGATGAAGCTCTTTATTAAACTCTTTTTTATACGGCTTCTGATAAACGGCTTCGGTCGTAAAAATGAGATGCAGCAAACGGTCCACGCATTCGTCCAGCACAGCTTCGTCCAGCTTGCCGCCTTGAATAGCCGCTATAATTTCGCGGTTGGTTTCTCCGCCCGTTGTTGGCATTTCCAGTTCGTTTCCGGCTATCAGACCCGCAACCCGGTCGTTGCAGCCGCCCCAGTCCGTTACGACAACTCCGTCAAAGCCCCATTCGTCACGCAAAATTTCTCTTAGCAAATGGATGTTTTCATTGGTGTATGTGCCGTTCAGCATGTTATAGGAGGACATGACGGATTGGGTTTGGCCTTCTTTCACGGCCATTTCAAAAGCGGTTAAATAGATTTCTCTAAGCGTGCGTTCATCCACGATCGTATCAACAGACATCCGTTTTTCTTCCTGGTTGTTGACCGCAAAGTGTTTGACGCAAGCCGATATGCCTTTGCTCTGAATGCCCCTGATATAAGCGGCGGAGAGCTTTCCGGCCAAATAGGGATCTTCGCTAAAATATTCAAAGTTGCGGCCGCATAGCGGATTCCGCTTCATGTTAACGCCCGGTCCCAGCAGCACATTTACCTTCTGGGCAACAGCTTCTTCGCCCAGCATTTCGCCTATGCGCTCGCCCAGCTCGACGTTCCAGCTGTTCGCAATCGTTGCCGCTGTGGGAAAACAGGTAGCAGGGTCGCTGGGATTAAGGCCAAGATGGTCCGCGGCCGCCGTTTGCTTGCGAATGCCGTGAGGTCCGTCCGCCAGAAATATATTCGGAATACCCAATCGCTGTATATCCTGGGTTTGCCAAAAATCTTTGCCCGACATAAGAGATGCTTTTTCTTCCAAAGTCATTTTTTTAATGATGTCATTGTATTTCATCTTCATACCTCATTTTCAGCCTTTGAACATGCGCATTGATGACATTGCCAAAAGCACTTCTGATTGAATTGGGAAATCAAAAATGTATGCCGATAAGCCGCAAGAAACAACCATGAAATTGTATGTGCTTTCATGATCGTAAATTTAGACTAAACCATCGCTGTCAAAATAACCATCAACCAATAGTTAGGGGAGGTAACTTTTAGTTTACTCATGCAAAAAGCCGCTCTGACGCGCATCGACATGCGCATCAAACCGGCTTTAGTCCTTCCTTTACATAGCTTTGAAACAATGCGATGGCTCTGGATTGAGAGCCTCTTTTGCGAACGGCCAAATAAAAACTTTGAGCCATCTTTTCGTTGAAACGAATCATTGTGAGCTCATCGTCCCTGAACGCTTCCTCCACGATATCGATGGAAACGATGACGGAACCGTTTAATTTGCACAGGCGCTGGGCCGATATCATATTGCCGAATTCATGGATGACATTGGGAGTAAAGCCATGCTCCAGGCATTTGACCAAAAAGCTGTTTTCCTTGTCATTGCCGATGGAATGGAGCACCAGCGGCTCGTTTTCCAGATCGTTAACCGAAATTTCATTCCGGTCTGCAAGAGGATGACTCCTCCGCACAATCGCAACCAGCTCGCCCGTTGCAATCAGCTCGTAATCGCAGCTGTCCAGATCGTCCGGCTGCATCACTAACCCGACGTCGACATCGTCGTCGAACAGCTTGCCCATGGGATAATCATCCGGGAATTCCCGCAATTTTATCCCAATATCGGAATGAAGCTCGGAAAACCGGTATAGATAATCGACGGGAAGCAGAGCAGACGTTGAATAAGTGAGGACAACGTTCAAAATCCCCTTTTTGCCGCCGATAATGCTGATTTCCTTCTTGATATCCTCCATCAGGTACAGGATATGCTTGGCTCGCGCATACAAAAGCTCTCCGGCCTGGGTTGCCTCCATACCGCGCGGCCCCCGCGAGAACAGCTCCGATTCCAGCTCCAGCTCCAGATGCTTGATCGTTTTGCTTATGCCTTGCGGTGTAATATATAGCTCCTTGGCTGCCGCCGTTACGCTTTTTTTCTCGTATACCTTCAGGAAATATTCCAGGGCCTCTGTGTTCATATGGCTTCCTTTCGCTAGTCGGACCAACTGATGATAACAGTATAGCACAAATCCAAAAAGTGCAATCCCCTCCCATTCAACGACGGAATCATATTGCTAAAACGTTAATGATGTGGAAAAATGTAAGTTGAACCCGAGAAAACCTCTATCGAGCCCTCTCGAAGATGAACAACCGCGGTTAGCGGCAGGTTTTATCGCCAAAAAGAAATCAGCATCGGGCCAGACACGGCGACCGACTAAGGAGATTTGCCATGTATGACTATTTGATTGTAGGCGCAGGTTTGTTCGGTGCCGTTTTTGCTCATGAAGCAACCAAACGGGGCAAACGATGCCTGGTTATCGACCGCAGAAATCATATCGGCGGCAACGTGTATACCGAAAAACGGGAAGACATCAACATCCATTCCTACGGCGCGCACATTTTTCATACCAACGATAAAAGCATTTGGGACTATGTACATCAATTTGCGGAGTTCAACCGCTATACCAATTCGCCAATCGCCAACTACAAAGGGGAGCTCTACAACCTCCCGTTTAACATGAATACCTTTCATCAATTATGGGGCGTTATCACCCCGGAGGAAGCGCGGCTGAAAATTGAAGAACAGAGGCAAGCATCGGGGATTATCGATCCGCAAAACCTGGAGGAGCAGGCTATCTCGCTGGTTGGCACGGACATCTACGAAAAGCTGATCAAAGGATATACCGAAAAACAGTGGGGCCGTCCGGCAAGCACGCTGCCTCCCTTTATTATCAAACGGCTGCCGGTTCGTTTTACATATGACAACAACTATTTTAACGACCGCTATCAAGGGATTCCCATCGGTGGATATACCGGCATGATCGAGCGGATGCTGGAGGGCGTCGAGGTCAGGCTGAATGTGGACTATTTTGGCAACCGCAGTGACTTTGACGGGCTTGCCGCCAAAGTCGTATACACCGGCATGATCGACCAATATTTCGATTACCGTCACGGCGTGCTGGAATACAGAAGCTTGCGCTTCGAGACCAAAACGCTGGACCACACCTCCAACTATCAGGGCAATGCCGTAGTCAACTATACGGATGCGGAAACACCTTATACCCGCATAATCGAGCACAAGCATTTTGAATTCGGAACCCAGGAAAAAACGGTCATTACCGAAGAATATCCCACGGAGTGGCAGCCTGGCGACGAGCCGTATTATCCCATCAACGATGACAAAAACAGCGTCATCTACCGTCAATACAAGGCGCTTGCCGATCAGGAAACCAATGTAATTTTTGGCGGCAGGCTGGCAACTTATGTCTACTATGACATGCATCAAGTCATCGCGGCGTCCCTGCATGCCGTACGCAAGGAATTTGGCTCTTAAACCAAAAAATCGCCTTTCCTTCTACAGGAATAGGCGTTTTTTTGTGTTGCAGCGCATTATTTGGCGGCTTTTTTCCCTGCATCCCAGTAGCTTAATTGAGTCAAAGCATGTTGAACGTATTTGCCGCCAAGCCACAAGCAAACCGCCGAAATCGGGAGGGCGGCAAGCGTCAGCAGTCCCAGCAACCCCCATGCAGGCGCAACTCCGCCAAACGCAGCTTCCGGATAGAAGTAACGATCCAGAATGCCGCTGTGCGTGCTTGCAAACCAGTACAGGGGAAGTGCCAAAATATATAAAAAGCTGAAACGATGAAGAACAAATCTTAGCTGCAGCAGTGACAAAACAAGAATCAACCCAACGGCTCGAAGCAAAATGGAATAGGCAGTCCATGGAATCGCGTCGAATGCCTCCAGCTCCGCCCGGCCTGTCAGCACCGCTGCTCCCAGCCCTATATAGTAACTGAGCGTCAGGTAAAGCATCCACTTGATCGCCAATACCGCATGAGCGGCGACATTTGCCGTTAAAAAAAGGCTTCGCTTGATCGGAAAACCAAGCTTCCAAACCAATGTTTTCCGGTTGAACAAATCCCAGAATAACATCTGAAGAACCGTAATCATGACGGGAAGCATTAACAATCGGGAGCTATTATCAACCCCATCCAGAGGTTTGCCCGCAAAAAACGCAGTTAACGACCATGCGACAAGAAGCGCGGATGCTATAAGGACGAATGGCAGCTTTTTTTCAAAATAGCGGAAACGGGACAGCTCAAGCTGAAACACCGCGGAGAAGGCGCTTTTGCTTTTCAGTTCAACTGTTTTCTCCTTCTTGTCCGTACGTCTGCCTGCTCTGGTTCCGCCTCTATTTGTGGAGGCAGCCGAACCTGTAAGCATTGGAATTCCTTTGCTTGCAAGCAGGCGCGACAGTCCAAACGCTGCAGGAATACCCGCTAATAGAGCAACTCCTGCATACAGCAGCAGCCTGACTCCGGTAAACAAATGCGCAGCATCCCCATCCAAAATCGAAATAACGCCAATGCTTCCAATAGCAGCAATAAAGCCGCAAGCATAAGGAACAAGGGTGATGAACCGCACCCATCCGGTATACATAAAAGCAATCGACATGCCATAGCTTACAGACAGTGGAACAACCGCTACTCCAAGCACCAGACTGGAAAAAGACAGTAACAGTAGTTGGTTGCCTGGCAGTACATTCATCGCTCCGAACTGTGTCAGTAGAGCGTATACGGTTAGACAAACTAACAGCATGACGAGCGCTGCCATTATCCCCAAACGAACTAACGCCCTCATTTTTGCCGAAACCAGCAGCCGCCTTGAATGAGGAAGCGTCAGCCACCAATCTCTGAACGGCGAAACCGGAATCGATATCACTTGTACTGCCGATGCCAACAGCATCGTCACCAGGACGATAACGGGGCCAAGCAGAAACAGATATTCCGGAATAGTTTGTTCAAAAAAGAAATACCCCATCATGGCCAGACCTATGGCATAAAAAGCAATTAGCAAATGGAGCGGCTTGCCGATCGAGCGATATTCCATTGCAATCAACTGCTTCATCGTCGTCATGAGAACACTTCCCTGTAAAAAGCTTCTACCGATTTCCCTTGCTGGCGGAGCTGATCCACCATCCGGGCAGCTTTAATCTCTCCGCTGCCGATCAGGATTAGATGGTCAAATAACAGCTCCATTTCCCGTATGTCATGCGTTGCAATTAGAAACGTCCTTTTGCCGTCCGCAAGAGCGCCAACGACGGTTGAAGCGATTTGCTCACGGGATATCATGTCGACTCCGGTGAACGGCTCGTCAAGAATAACAAGCGGCGCGGTTCTGGACAAACAGGTAAGCAATTGAAGTCTGGCTTCCTCGCCTCGGGACATGGAGGAAATACGTGTATTGCTCGCAATCTTTAATTCCTCTGCCAGCAGCTCGCATTGCTCCTGATCCCAATCGGGATAAATCCCTTTTGCGAAGGAAAGCCACTGAGCGGCCGTTTGCCAGCCCGGCAGTCCTCCCCGGTCAGGCAGCAGGGATAGCTTGCCTAAAGCAGCCTCTCCCGCCGGCTCCCCAAAAATAGTGACTGTCCCGCTATCGGCAGACGCCAATCCGGCAATAATCCGCAGCAGCGATGATTTGCCAGCTCCGTTAGGCCCAAGCAATCCGGTAATCGATCCTTTTGGAACCTCAAAGCTGATGTTATTCAAAATGGTCTTTTTTCTAGCGGTAAGCGAAGCTCCCCTGCAGCTGACCGCAACCTCTCTGTCTTTCACTTCGTTGTTGCTCTCCATGATTTACTCCTCCTCTTCTCCAAGCGCAAGCATTTCCTCCAACGACAATCCCAAAGCCTTTGCCGTCCTCTTCAGCTCCTGCACCGCCGCTCTTGCCAGCTCGGCGCGAGCGTTCTCAATAACCTCAGGTTCGCTGGTAACAAAGGTCCCCTGGCCTCTATAAGTGACAATAAGTCCCGACCTCTCCAGCTCCTGATAGGTTCTGGCCGCCGTTGTAGGATTCACTCTTTTGTCTGCGGCAAACTCCCTTACAGAGGGCAGGCGCTGGCCAGATTGAATAATGCCGCTAACAATTCTGGCGCGAATCTGTTCAACAAATTGCTCGTAGATCGGACGCGCGGGATTTAATGCAAACTCTTCAAAAAGCAGCGGCAATCCTTCATCCATATCTTCACCTCGCTATAAAAACGGCTTAATTGTAATGAGTGTATGACCACACACCATACACCGTTGAAAGAAGTGTACCACATGCCGCCATACACTTGCAACAAAAAAAGGACTGCATGTCACAGCAGTCCTTTCGGCATTTATGATTTACATATCAGCAACCGGCACGTGTCCGGTCCGCCACATTAATTCGCTGTCCAGCATAAAGCGGACAGGCCAGCCCTTCTCCGGCTTGGGCCATTCGCGATAGCTGGCAACGCTATCAAACAACGCGTCAATGTTCTCTTTGGTTTTGTGCCTCAAGGTCTGCTCCATAAGCGGAATCAGGCCGTCAGGCTTCCCCTCCACGCCGTCCAGAACGCGCATAAACCATTTGTGAAAAGGATACAGCGCCTCGTTATGGGCCAAAATCAGTCTTCCAGCAAACAACACCACATGGGCGGCGGCATGGTCCATCAAGTAAATTTCGTTTCGTTTTAATCCCTCGTCAAACATCCATTTCCAAGCCTCGAGCTGCGCGTAAAACTTCTCCAGCTTTTCACCTTTTTCATGCACGGGATATAACGCCGCCTTGCGAACCAACTCTTGCAGGCCGTCAATTTCGCTATACGTAACGATTCCGTCCTTGTACGCAAAACGGGCCGGCTCGCTTCCACGTTCCGCAACCTCCCGAATCAAGGACTCACAGGTGTATTTCCCGTCGACATATCCTCCCTCATAGGGAGTCGAATCCCTTTCGTAGTAATGCAGATCGCCTTTATTGACCAACTCCTTGTATTTATCGTTGGACACAACGATCATCAGGTCAATATCGGAGCTTTCATTGGCAAAGCCATGAGCTACCGAACCTCCGGCGATAACGCCTAACACTTCCTCTCTTTCTTTGAGCTTAAACGTAACGGTTTCTATCGCTTGTTGATGGTGAGCAAACAAATTGATTCCCCCTTAATCAAGGTATTTTGACAATACCATTTGGATTCGTTCCCGCCTGGCAATTACCTGCCTGGATTTTGAAATAAATTGGAATAGTTGGTTACATGTTTCACTATTTGCGACACGGCAAAGGGGCTGTCCAAAAAGTCAAACGCTCTAACGGACACGGAAGTCCGTTAGACGCGTAAAACGCAGATTTTGAAATTCTAACGGACATCCTTGTCCGTTAGAGCCCCAAAATGGGTAATTATTGGATAATTTTCACTGTAACGGACATCAATGTCCGTTACAAACGCAAAAAGTTAAAAAATAAGCGCTAACGGACACGGATGTCCATTAGCGTTTTTATTTGAATCAGATACGCGGATCGGCTTTTTGGACAGCCCCCTGCAATGGATGCTTTGTCATGCTGCAGGAAGAGGGGATTCCGACCATTCCACCATCTCTTTCAACCTCCACTACCAGATTACTAAAGGATATGTTAAAGTTTGTTTGGCAAACATTCGTTCTGTACATCAAACTTTCGGAGGAGTAAAATGGATATTAACGAGTTTCAGAACTGGGTTAAACAATACTATCGAGAGCGTGGTTGGGCCGAGCTTGACATCTTTGTTCGCATCGGGTTTCTTGCAGAAGAAACCGGAGAAGTAGCACGAGCTATCCGGGCGCTGGAAATTGGCAGAGACCGGCCGGACGAAGTTGCGGGCAGCACGGAAGAGAACCGGAACCAGCTAACAGAGGAATTAGGCGATGTCTTGGGCAATCTGATTGTCATCGCCAATAAGTATGATATATCGCTTCAACAAATCTTTTTGGCCCATCAGGAAAAGCTGGCCAAGCGATATGCTAAAGCATGATGGAAAGGGAGAGCGCAGCATGAACAGCATAGCGGTTTTTTGCGGGTCGAGCGAAGGCGTATCGCCGGTTTATAAGGAAAACGCCATCGCGCTAGGGACAGAACTGGGCAAACGCGGCTTAACGCTCATATATGGCGGCGCCAACGTAGGTCTAATGGGGGCGGTGGCGGATGCCGTGCTTGGAGCAGGCGGGAAGGTCATCGGCGTTTTGCCGCATTTTTTGCAGCATCGTGAAATCGCGCATCAAGGATTGACCGAGCTTATTCTTGTAGAATCCATGCATGAACGGAAGAGCAAAATGGCAGAGCTTGCCGATGCCTTTATTGCATTGCCAGGCGGTCCAGGGACTCTTGAAGAATATTTTGAAATTTTCACATGGGGACAATTGGGTCTGCATACAAAACCGTCTGGACTATTAAACGTCAATCACTATTTCGACTCACTAATTGCTATGTTCGATACGATTGAGCGCGAAGGATTTATGCAGTCCAAATACCGCTCAATGGTGCTTGCGGACAACTCCGCGAGCGGCCTCTTGGAGCAATTCGCTACTTATACGCCTCCTGCGGTCAAAACCTACCTCACGGAGCAGCGCACATAACATTACAGCAACTTAAAAAGGAGCCTTTCTTCCACGCGTTTTCGCGGGGGTGACGGCTCCTTTGTTTCAGCTACATTCATCCCGTCTTTCCTTACTGAAAAGCGGGTTTAATTGTTCTCCATTACAGCAAAATAATTGTCTTCATAATCCGCAAAGTTAAATACTCTTCCTCCGGGCAATTGAACAATATCGCCGACTTTCATATTTTTGTCCTTCAAGCTGCTGTAAAGCTGGTCAAACTGATCGCTAATAAACATCAGCGAAGGGGCGCCGAGTGTGATTCCAGGGGACATTTTGGCCACAAAATCCTTGTTGTAAAGAATAATGCTGGTTTCTGCGCCGCCTGCCGGACCGATTTGTATGCCTCTGGACTCCTTGTCCTTGTCCATATCCGCTATAATGCGGAAGCCCATCATGTCTGTCCAAAACTGAGCAGCCTTATCCTGATCGTTGACGTAAACCATTACTTGTCCCAATTTTTGAATCATGTTAGCCAGCCCCTTAGTCAGAATGGATTGCACCGCTTGCAAGTGTTAGTATATCACACCGGATTCTCATTCAATAATAGCTTGTACGCGATGCGTAAAAAGGCGTGATCAAGCATTGGAATCCGTCATCGCAGGCACATGGATTTCTTTGACGCAAGCTGCGGGAGATAAAGACACCAGGCATTTGACGATGGAAACGATATCTTGAACCGGAATCCTCGTGCCCCCGTACTCCTGAATCGCCTTGTCCCCTCCTTCTTCAAACGGAATTTCGGCAGCAAGCTCTCCGGGGTTGATGCAAGTAACGGCGATTCCGTCCTTCCGAACATGTTCGCGCAGGGCGCTCGCCACGCCTCTCAAGCCATACTTCGAAGCAACAAACGAAACTTGCCCGTTATTGGTATTCTCCAGCCCGGCTGTTGAGCCGATCAGAACGATTTTCCCGTTGCGGGATTGGCGGATATTTGGCAATAACGCTTGGATACAAGCGATGGTTGAAGTGATATTGACATGAATGATGTTGGCGATATCGGCCGGATCATCCTTCTCGAAATCATAATGGTCCTCAAAACCTTCCTTCTCCCAAATGCCCACGTTATAGATCAATACATCTAATTTCCGGCCATGCAGCTCGGACGCAATCACGCTTGCCGCGTTTAGCTGGGACAAATCCGCCGGAATCCATTTACGCTCCACTCCATCCCCAATCCCCATGCTATCCGGTTTGCTTCTGGAGACGATCCAGACCGTATCCCCTGCCTCCGGCAAACCCTTTACGAATGCGTCTCCCAAACCTTTGCTAGCACCAAAAACGATATAGTTTTTCATCCCGATCTCCTTCGTTATTCAAAGATTCGCGGTAGAACACTATACCAGTATACTCCATCCTTCTGGAGGCAAAAAAGCGCCGGGGAACATAACCGCCTTATCGCGGCTTGTTCCCTGACGCTTTGTTTTCACTTGGTTGTCTAATGGTTTCTCAAAGGACAGATCGGGTTTCCTGTTGGAAAGATTTTTGCACATAACGGTTAACGGGGAAAGACAACCCCAAATTGCCGCGAAGCGTGTCGGACTCGTACTCCGTACGGAAAATCCCGCGCTCCTGCAGAATCGGAATGACATGATCCACAAACTCATTCAAATCGCTCGGAATATGGGTATGGACGATAAATCCGTCGATCGCTTCCGCATCGTACCACTGCTGAATCGTATCCGCTATTTGCTCTGGCGTGCCGCTGAACGCGCTGCGCGGAGTTGCTGTCTCCAACGCAACCTGGCGAAGAGTCTGCCCAAGCTCCTTGGCTCTGCTCTTGATTTTGTCCGTGCCGCTGCGGAACGAGTTTTTGCCTAAATCGCCAAGCTCCGGGAACGGCGCATCAAGATCGTATTGGCTAAAATCATGATGCTCAAAAAATCGTCCCAGAAAGTTCAGCGCGTTTTCAATGGAATCGAGACCAGCCAGCTCCTGATATTTGCGTTCCGCCTCTTCCTCGGTTTTTCCGATAATAGGAGCGATTCCGGGCAAAATGGCGATATCATCCGGCGAGCGGCCTTCCCTGACGGCCCGTTCCTTCACATCCTGGTAAAAAGCTCTGGCTTCCTCTATCGTTTCTTGGCCGGTGAACACGGCATCGGCGGCTTTGGCGGCAAGCTGCTTGCCCGCCTCCGACGAACCCGCCTGGAATACAACCGGCTGGCCCTGCTTGGAGCGCGCGATATTTAACGGGCCGGTGACGGAAAAATGCTTGCCTTCATGGTTAAGGCGATGCAGCTTTTCAGGATCGAAGAAAACGCCGGATTCTTTGTCCCGTACAAATGCGTCATCCTCCCAGGAATCCCATAACCCGCGCACAACATCCAGATATTCCTCCGCGATTTCGTAACGCTCTTCGTGCGTCGGATGGCTTTTTCGGCTAAAATTGCCCGCCGAACCCTCCAGCGGCGACGTCACCAAATTCCAGCCGCCGCGCCCGCCGCTGATATGGTCCAGCGAAGAGAATTGGCGCGCAACGTTAAACGGTTCGCTATACGAGCTGGACAACGTGCCGACCAGACCGATACGGGATGTGACCGCGGCAAGCGCGGACAAGATCGTCAATGGCTCAAAGCGGTTCAAAAAATGCGGAATCGATTTTTCATTGATAAACAGGCCGTCCGCGATAAAAGCAAGGTCGAACTTTCCCCGCTCCGCCGTTTGCGCCTGGCGTTTGTAGAAATCGAAGCTTACGCTGGCATCCGCAGGCACTTCAGGATGCCGCCAGCCGGAAATGTTGCCGCCTACGCCATGAATAATCGTTCCCAGTTTAAGCTGTTTTCTTTTTCCCATTTCAAAAACCTCCCATATGGTTGAATGGCATCGTTATTGCAGGAGCGAGGTGTCGGCCAGATGCAGCCGATAGCTTTTGACCAGCACTTCACCCGCCATAAATTCTTTATCGTAGGCTCGCTCAAAGCCCAGCCGCTCGTAGAGGCGAACGGCAGAATCCATCATGTCCGAGGTATGGAGATGCAGAGTCGAGGCGCCGCTTTCGCTGGCGATTTTTGCGCTTGCCCGAATCAGTTCGGTGGCGACGCCAGCTCCGCGCGCCTTACGGGACACTCCCAGCAGCCGGATGATCGGGGATTGGATGCCAAGCACCGGATTGCCATACGCCTTCTCGGAGGAATCAAAGATAAATACGCTTCCCACCACTTCGCCATCCAGTTCCGCTACAAGTCTCGCAATGGTTGGCGCTGAATCAATGGCATGAATGATGCTGTCCTTGTATTCCAGCCATCGCGCTGCCGGCAAAGTCCGCTCATATTCGCTATACGCGTCAACCAGCACAATCTGGAGTATCTGGCGATCTCCAGGTACCGCTTCCCGAATGGAAAGACGCCGGTTCACTCTTTCCGGCTCCGCCGTATCATTTCCCGCAGCTTGCGCTTCTCCCATCCTTACACCTGCTTTCCGGCATATTGTTGTTTGACTCTCCGAATCTGGTTCAAATGATTTTGAACATGGGCTACAAAAGCCGGAATGATAGCTTCAATCTGTACCGGCTCTCCCTTGGCATTGATTCCGCTTTTTTTCCAGTCTGCATCGTTTAAACGACCCAGCAAACCGGTGTTGTAGCGAACCAAGGCATGGGCGGCGGCGAGCAATTCTCCGATGGATTCCTCATTCGCCTTTTGTCCTGCGACCCAGGCATCCTGCTCAAAAGCGGGAAGACGAACGCTTGAACCCGCCAAAATTTCGCGAATCCGAAAAGAAACGACAATGCTATGATCGACCAGATGGGCTAACACCTCGGTAATGCTCCATGATTGAGGAGATGCCTTCCATTTCAGCTGATCTTCCGATAATCCTTCAATTTCCTCTTCAATATCGCTATAGGCATGCAGATAAGTTAAAATCGCAGATTCCGCATTCACTGTCGTGTTTCCCATCATAACCCCGCCTTTTTCTCAATATTCAGACAACTATTTAGTAAAACCTCCCTGAAGGAGGTCATTTTCAAAACCCGGCAAGCTGCTTCAAAGCCTTATCGGCAATTGCCGCAAGCAAACCGGCGGTACCCGGCAATGCGGACTCATCCAGATCAAAGGCGGGATGATGCCACTGATGCGGGCCGTTTGTGCCGACAAAGAGGAAAGCCCCTTCCGTCTGCTGCAGATAAAAGGAAAAATCTTCACCGGCAGGAGACACTTGCGGCTCCACTACCGTCAGCCCTTCGCCTCTTGCGGCTTCGGCCGCAACGGAAGCCCAACGCTCGTCATTATGAACGGCTGGCGGACCGTCCAGCCATTCCACTCTGGCCGTTGTGCCAAACGCAGACGCTACGCCTGCCACAACGCCTTCAAATCTTCCTTTAACCGCTTGCCGAACCTCGCTTGTAAACGTACGAATGGTTCCGTCAAACACGGCCTTTTCCGAAATGACATTCCATGAGCTTCCGGCATTCAGCCTGGTTACGCTAATCACTGCGCTGTCCAAAGCGCTGACATTGCGGCTAACGATGGACTGCAGCGCGGTAATGATATGCGAAGCCGTAACGATGGGATCGATTCCGGCTTCCGGAACCGCGGCATGAGTGCCAACTCCGTCCACCTCCACAACAAAACCGTCGGCGGCTGCCATGAGCGGACCGCTGCGAATGCCGATTGTGCCTACCGGCAAATCCGGTTTGTTGTGGATGCCGAAGACGGCGTCCACTCCGTCAAGCACTCCTTTTGCAATGAGCTGCTGGGCGCCCTTCGCTTTTTCCTCCGCCGGCTGAAACAGCAGCCTTACAACGCCCGGCAGCTCGCTCTCCCGCTCTTTCAGCAAAAAAGCGGCTCCCAGCAAAGCGGCGGTATGGTAATCATGGCCGCAGGCATGCATCCGGCCGTCGATTGTGGAAGCATACGGCAATCCCGTTTCCTCCCGGATCGGCAGAGCATCGATATCTGCTCGGAGCGCTACGATTGGCGCGCGGCTTGAAGCAGCCTGGACTTTCGAGCTCCCTTTACCGTCCACGCCGTCATTTCCGCTCGCGCCGCCATCGTTTTTGCCTCCCAGCTCCGCGATTACGCCTGTTCGCAATCCGTAATCTACTATGGTGATTCCGGCTTCCGTCAGCCAGTTTTTTATGACTTCGGTCGTTTCGAATTCCTCAAAGGAAAGCTCCGGTCTTTCATGCAGCTGCCGCCTGATCGCGACCAGCCTTTCGGCAAACGCCCGCTCGTCCGACGATGTATGATTCTGCTCCAGTACAGCTCCCCGCTGTGCCTGAGCTCCATTTTCCCGGGTCATACCAATTCCTCCGCAAAGACTTCTTTGAGCAGTTGGAACGAACGGACGCGTTTATCGAAGTCAGGTACGATCGTTGTGAAGATAAAGCTGTCTACGGCATATTCCTCCGCCAATTCCAGCAGCCGCTTACGCACGGTTTCTTTGGTGCCGCGTGTAATATCCGCTTCGCGCTCCACCGCCGTATAGGTTTCGCCGGCTTGCCTCGCAAACTCTTGCGCTTGCTCCAGCGTTTGTACATTAATCGTCTTTCCGCTGTCAAGCGTTACACGTACGCTTTTGTGCTGGCCTGCCAATTCATTGGCCTCCTCCACCGTATCCGCCGCTATGACGGACAAAGCCAGAATCGGCTGCGGCTCCCTTCCCGCTCCCCGGTTAAACTGATCGCGGTACAGCTTCAACGCAGTGCTTGCTGTCTCGGGATCATTGTTAATAAACAAGGCGAACGCATAGGGCAGACCATGCTTTGCCGCCAACTCCGCGCTGGAGACGCTTGTGCCCAGCACGTAAACATCCGCCGGCTTCTGGGGCAGAGGATGTGCGGTCAAGCCTGGCTGCGGGTGAGTTTCATCTGTCGCCGAGTGAAGCAAAACGTTCAACTCAGCCAGCTTATCCTCCAGCGATTCCGGTTCCGCGATTCCTTTCTGCAGAGCCTTTGTGGAACGCGGAAGTCCGCCTGGCGCACGGCCGACGCCCAACTCAACCCGTCCGGGAGCCAGCGATGCCAATACGTTGAAGTTTTCCGCAACCTTATACGGGCTATAATGCTGGAGCATGACGCCGCCCGAACCAATTCGGATGTTTTTTGTCTGAGCCAGCAAATAGGACACCAGTACCTCCGGCGAGGAACCGGCGGCACCTTCGGAGTCATGATGCTCCGAAACCCAGAAGCGTTCATATCCCAGCGATTCCGCAAGCTTCGCCAGCTTTACCGTGTTGCGCAGCGCTTCCGCGGCCGTGTAGCCGGGAAAAACAATGCTTTGATCCAATATTCCCAATGTAAACGACATCCCACCATCGCCTCCTTTGATAGGTAGTTCTCACTTAGCTCCCACTAAGCTCCGCTACTCGATTTCTAGCTTCTTCCCATCTTCTCGATACTGAAAAGCGGTCTAAATGGAATAACCCGCTTCCGGAGTAATTCGCTTTAAAAACTGTTTTGTGCGCTCCTCTTTGGGGAATCGGAACAATTGCTTGGGTTCTCCCTCCTCCACGATTACGCCGCCATCCATAAAAACAACGTGATTCGCAACCTCCTGCGCAAAACCCATCTCATGGGTCACGATGATCATCGTGATGCCTTCCTCCGCGATTTGGCGAATAACGGACAGCACCTCGCCCACGAGTTCGGGGTCCAGAGCCGACGTTGGTTCGTCGAACAGAATCACTTCCGGATTGATCGCAAGCGCCCGCGCGATACCGACGCGCTGCTGCTGTCCGCCCGAAAGCTCGCTGGGGTAAGAGTTCAGCTTGCTTCCGAGCCCCACTTTCTCCAGAAGGGCGATGCTGCGTTCTCGCGCTTCGGCTTTTGACACCTTGCGGACGACGACCAGTCCTTCCATCACATTTTGCAGCGCTGTTTTGTGGCGGAACAAATTATATTGCTGGAACACCATCGCCGATTTTTGCCTCAGCGCATGTACGTCCTTTTTGCCGTGATGCTTGCAATCCAGCGCAAAATCTCCTATCGAAATTACTCCGGAATCCGGTTTCTCCAAATAATTGATGCAGCGCAGCAGCGTCGTTTTGCCGGAGCCGCTTGGACCCAAAATGGCGACTACCTCGCCCCGCTTCACTTTCAGGTCGATTCCCGACAACACCTCGTTTTTGCCAAAGCTTTTGCGAACTTTTTTTAATGCGATCATGACACGCCTCCCCGGCTATACGCTTTGAACCGCTTTTCCGCCAGCGCGCTCAGCCTTTCAATCAAAAATGTCAGGCCCCAATAAATAAGAGCCGCAGCCAGATAAGCCTCAAAAAACTTCCAGTTAGTCGTTGCCACAATTTGCGCTTTGGCATTTATTTCGACCACCGATACCGTAAACGCCAGCGATGAACCATGCAGCATGCCGATCAGCATGTTGGAGATATTGGGCAGGCTGGCAGCAAAAGCTTGCGGCAGCACGATTCTTCGCAGTCCCTGCAGAGGCGTCATTCCGATGGAATAGGCCGCTTCGAGCTGTCCTCGATCCACGGCAAGCAATCCCGATCTGACCACCTCCGACGCATAAGCCCCTGCCGTTATCGAAAACGATAGAAAAGCAAATCCGATCATCGGGATGGAAGCAGATCGAAAACCAAGACCAAGCGCTTCCGCGATAGCGTCCAGCAGCATCGGTACGCCGAAGTAGATCAACAGCAGATGGGTAATCATCGGTGTGCCGCGGATGAAGGTGACATAAGCCGAACCCAGTTGGCTTAACACCGGCACCCGGAACTGCCGGGAAAGTGCAACGACTGTTCCGATCAAAAAACCGCATATGACGGATACAGCCGTAATGGCGAGCGTAACCGGAATGGCGCCTAACAGCTCAACAAACGCAGTCCAGATAAAGGAAACATCCAGTTTCATATCGGCGCCATCCCCCTCTTCTGCACTCTCCGCTCAAGCAGCCGGAGCAGCCTTTCCAACACAAAGCTTACGATAAAATAGATGATAGCAAGTGAAATATAGGCTTCGATCAGATGTCTGGATACAACCGCAAGCGTAGACGCTTTGCCCGTCAGCTCCATGACGCCTACGCTGAAGGCTAGCGATGTATCCTTCAAGCTGGCAATGACCAGATTGGAGAAAACCGGCAGCGCGGTCGCAATCGCCTGGGGCAGCACGATTCGCAGGAAGGCTTGCGGCCCCGTCATGCCAACCGCATAAGCAGCCTCCACCTGTCCCCGGTCCACAGCGGCAACGGATGCCCGAATCATTTCCGACATAAAAGCTCCGCTGTGCAAACCATAGGTCAGGATAACGAAATACAAGGAGGGCACCCTGGCGGTATCCACGGCAATCAGCTTCAGCATTTCCGGCAATCCGTAATAAAACAGGAATAACTGAATCAATATCGGCGTGCCGCGAAAAAAGGAGATATATACCTGGGATACTCGCTTCAGCACCGGAATGTTGTACATTTGCGGAAGGGCTACAAGAAAGCCGACGACAAGTCCGATCACGATTGCGCTAGCCACGATTAACAGCGTAAGCTGAACGGTCGGAAGCAGCTTGATGAAGTACTGAATGACGAAGCTAAAGTCAAAAGTTGCTCCCATTGTTGCGGCCTGCCTTTCCTGACGGTATTATTTGATTTCCGAAGTTGTGTAGTCCGCGCCAAGCCATTGTTCGCTCAACTGCTTCAATGTGCCGTCCGCTTTGATTTCCTTCAGCGCTTCGTCTACGCGGTCCGCGAGTTTTTGCTGATCGGCATCATCCTTGCGGAACATAAACAAGGTGTTGGACTCGCTGAGCGGAGAACCAACCAGCTTTAATTCGCCGTTTGGATCAATGAGCGGAAGAGTAAAGTCCGCCGCCAGGAATGCTTCTGCGCGACCGGATACGACTTGAGCTACGGAATCGTTTGCGGCGCCGTTTTGATACACGATTTCCAGCGCGTTGTTATTGGCTTTGTTATAGTTTTCAAGCAGGATCGCCTGCGCGCTTGTAGCCGTTGTCAGCACTTTTTTGCCCTTCAAGTCATCAATGGATTGAACAGCGTTATTGGATTTTGCAACTGCGACTTTATTTTTCCAGTGCGAATAAGGCTCTTTGTTAAACAGGTATTTCTCTTCGCGTTCCGGATTTTTCTCCATTTCATGGGCAACCATATCGATTTTTTTCGTTTCCAGGCTTAGCAGCAAGTTGGTAAATTCCAGCGTTTGGAATTCAAACTCATAATCATCCAGACGTTTGTCGATTTCTCTCACCAGCTCAACGTCATACCCGGTCAAATTTCCGTTTTCGTCAATAAAGCATACATTGGGAAACTGCGTGCCTGTGCCAACAATAATTTTAATTGGCGCCGCTTCTCCGCCAGATCCTGATGTCGACTTTGTTTCGCTTCCGGCTCCGCACCCCGTCAACGCCAGTGTCAATACTGCAGTAACCGTTAAAATGGACCATTTTTTCATAATGATTTCCCCCCGCTAAGCGTTGATAGTTTAATCATATAATTCATACCCGATAAGTGTGAATTATTTGTTGTATAAAAAGTATCACTCCGGCATGAGTGACGTCAATGGGTTTCCTTATAGATAACTTCTATATGGCAATTCAATAATCCAATCCGCCTATTTTCTTGCTGAATTGGACAACCGCCTCGAACAGCTCCGCATGCTCTCCCGGGCAAGCAACCACGTTGGTTTGAAGCGCAATGCCTTCCGTTTCCGGCAGCAAAATGGGATACAGGAGCCCATCCGCCACTTCCTGGCGCACGCTCAAACTGGGCAAAAAGCCGATACCGGCCCCTCGAAGTATCAATTTCCTGGCAGCTTCTGAGTTATCCGTCTGAATTTCAATGTTCGGCGGCTGCTCCAGATTTTCGAAGATGCGATGAATACGGAGCCAATCCAGCGACCCGCATTCAAAAAATACGAGCGGCCCCTTGGCGACATCTTCGACGGATATATGGTCCTCCTCCAATAAAAACGGATGGTTGCGGTATACATAAAGCCTGATGGGATCGACATATAGACGATGCGACTGCAGCGCGGGATGATGGGACTTGCGAATAAGTCCGATATCCACTTCCTTATTCAGCGTTTTGCTTACAATATAATCGGTGGTCCCCGTCGCAACCTTGAAGCTGGCCGCCGGAAAACGCTCTTTCAAATAAGGGATTAAGTCGGAAATAATATAGTTTGCTGCTGAAATGGTACACCCGATCCGGTATTCGTTAGGCAGCGATTTTTTCTGATTGAGATACAGCTTCCCGGTATTGTACACATGCAGCATTTGCTGGGCAAAAGGCAAAAACCGCTTACCGTCCTCTGAAATATTGACCTGCTTGCCATCTCGATCAAACAGCTTGCAGTTTAATTCCTGCTCCAGCGTTTTTATTCTGGCCGTAACCGACGGTTGGGAAAGGAACAACGCTTCCGCCGCCTTATTGAAGCTCCCGCAATGAATCACATACACAAACGCTTCTATGTTTTCAATATTCAGCAGAAACACCTCCACCACTTTATTCATAGTATTTCAATTGGAATTATAATATTTAATATAATCATGCTGCCTGAGTCCTGTCAACGCTCCTTTTTTCACCATCGCTTCATCCATTCTTAAAACTTTAGAAAAAAACGCAAGTTCCGGGTTATTCGATCCCGAGAACTTGCGTTTTTTCAAAATAAACCTTAATCCTCTCAGCAATAGCTTCATACTGAATATCATGCACGTAGTGGGAGCTATCCACATCAATGATTTCCCTGTTCGGCATTTCCTTCACAAAGGTCCGCTGAGCTTCCTTCCACTCCTCCGGATTCCAGCCGGTGCCTTGTCCGTTTCATCTTATTGCTTGATCGTAAAAAATTGAACGGATTGCTGCAACTCCGAAGCCATCTGGGATAAATTGCGGAAAGAAGCCGTCATTTGCTGCATCGTAGCGCTTTGCTCCTCAACCGCCGCGGCAACCTCTTCATATCCGGCGGTTTGCTCTTCTGTAACACCGGATATTTTTTGCATGGCGTTGGAGATCATCTCAAAGGAACTGTCGGCTTTTTCGAGCGCCTGCTTCAAACCCTCCATCTGACCCGAAAAGGAAGAAACGCCGTTGAAAATGACTTTGAAATTTTCATACATTTCATGAATCCAGGTTTGGCCCGTTTCGATGGCCTGATTGCCTTGGGCAATGCTTTGCAGCACCCGCTCGCTCTCATGCTGTGTACTGGAGATCAGCTCCGTAATGGAGCTGGCCGCTTCGGAAGATTGCTCCGCCAGCTTCTTCACCTCGCCCGCTACAACGGCAAATCCTCTTCCTTGCTCGCCGACCCGCGCCGCTTCAATGGAGGCATTCAACGCAAGCAAATTTGTTTGCGCCGCGATTTCGGTAATGATATGAATAATTTCGCCGATTTCCTTCGAACGGGAGCCAAGCTGCGCAGCCGCTTCCTGCGACTGCTGCATTTCCTGCTGGATCGTATTCATCTGGCTAAGCGTTTTTTCAACCAGCTGTTGCCCGTCCTCGGATTGGCCGGCCACTGCATTAGCCATCTCCTGCATCATCTTAACCTCCGCTGTCACTCTCGTCAGATCCGAATTGACTTCCACAATGGATGCGGTGCTGTCTGCGATGGACGTTGCAACTTCGGCAACTCCTTCGTTCATGCTGTTCATGGAGGTAGCCACCTGCTGCGAGCTTGCGCTCATGTCGTTTGCCGCATGATACAGCTGTTCGCTGGTCCCTGACACGGTAGTGGACGACTGGGAAATTTGCGTAATCAATTTCTCCAGATTCCGGCGCATATCGCCAAAAGCTTCGCCCAGCTTGCCAAGCTCATCATTCCGTTTGATCTCCACCTGCTGCGTTAAATCGCCTGCCGCCACTTTTTCCGCGCCGTGCATAAGAGCGATAACCGGCTTTGTGATGCTGCGGCTAATCAAATAGGCTACCAGCGAGCCAATGACTGCCACGGCAATCATAATGGTGGTTGTTGTCCAGAAAATATCCTTTTTAACCTGCGGCACAACGGATGCATTAATGTCGATGCCAGCTATCCCGAAGGTTTGACCGTTGCTGTCCGACAGTGGAATAAAGATCGACTTATGGGTACCAAATCCATCTTCGTATATCGAGCTGATGGTCGATTGCCCGGTTTCCATCGTATGATTGATCTCTGAGCTAAACTCGAAATCTTGGCCGTAATAATCCTCGTCCCCGGTCAAAACAATAATTTGTTCCCGTCCCTGGAGCCGTCCCAGAATAAAGACGTTTTCGAGATAATTGTCATGTTTAATTTGCTCTAGCCGTTCTTTTATTTTGATATAGGCGGGGTGATTAACACTGTCGATCTCACTGGCGTTTTCGGGAATCGAGTGCAGATAATTTTGAAGCTCCAAAATATTCGTTTCCAGCCGGATCACAAACTGATCCTCCAGCTGTTTCGCAAGCTTTTGGCTGATTACAACTTCCATACCTGCAAATACCGCGCATATCAGTAGGACCAGAGTTAGAATACTGCTTGTCATTTTTACGGATATACGGCCAAAAAATCTCTTTCTCTTGTTTGCCTGCTCATGTTGTCTCAATGTATTGCCCTCCCGTTAGTCTTAGATGCCTTGCTCCTACTTCTGCAACTCTTCTAAATTAATGCCAGCACCTGCCTGTTCACCCGGCTGCTATTCCAAAATTACCCGCAAATCCGCCACTACAAAAAAGGCGAATATGGATACTCCTCCATCATTCACCAATTACGATTATGCAACTGGCTGACTTATCCCCGCGGATTTAGTCCCTTTAGCTTTGCGTCCCTACCTTTCGATAGGTTTGCCGGGCTATTCAATTATCGGTTCAGCGGCACTAAGGTAAATAATAACATACATTAGATAGGCACAATGAACTAATTATAGTAGTTTTTCTCTGATGTGGCAATATCGTTTAACATAATTTAACTTCAAAGTGATGTGAACACATATTGTCTCCCCAAAAAAGGAAAGCAAAAATAAACAGCCCTCCGCCTGGCAGCAGCAAGATCGGTCGGTTGGACTTGAGTCACACGACTGTTCTGACCCGAAGCACCTAACCGCCACACTTGGCTTACAAGAGAGAGCTGTTAAATTCGTTATTTATATTTGTTGTTTCCGGCTAATTCGTCCCGCAAACAGAGCAATCACGAAGCCTGCCCCCAATGCGGCGATGCAAACGGCAATGGACAAAACGCCGCTAGGAAAACCGGGATACAACACGATGATGGAACCACCCACCATGCCGATCATTAACGAATACATAATTAGCGTATACCGCTTTAACAGGAACCGCACTAGCTTGCTTGTCAGAAGCACGCCTGCTAATATGCCGGCGCTAATCGCGAGCAGAATCGGAATATCCATCTCCGATATGGCGGATATCGCCGTGTAATACACGCCCAGAATGGTCAGCACCAAAGCGCCGCTGATTCCCGGCAATATCAGCGCCGTGCTGGCAAGCCAGCCGGAAGCAAACAGAAACAGATAGTCTCCCGCCGACAAATTGCTCATCGTCGCTACCCCGGACTGATCCAGGAAACGGGTTGCGGCAATTCCGGCAAAAGCCAGCAGGATCAGAACAACATGGATAAACCGGAAAGAGCTTTTGGCTTCTTGCCGCGAGGTCTTCCACAGGGATGGCAGCATTCCGATAACAAGCCCGATAAACAGGAAATGCGTCGGCTGCATGAAATGCTCCAGCAAATAGCTGATCAGCAATACCGATACCAGAAAACCGCCGATCATTCCGATTCCGATCGGAATCAGATATGCGACCCCTTCCTTCCACCGCTTGGAGGTCAAATTCCCGATCGCTTCAATCAAATTTTCATAGATTCCCATCAACATAGCTATCGTGCTGCTGCTGACGCCGGGAACCGTTTCGACCGTTCCCATTGCCATTCCTTTTACAATCGACTTCCAATTCAACATATAATCCTCCATTATTGCAAAATCCGACTTCAAGTGGTTGCTTAGAACTAAACTCTTTAAGCCCTCGCTTAACACATCCTGCTTATTGTACTTCATTCCCTGTTGATTTTCCAATTAACCTCCCAGGGTGTGTGTACGCGCCCTAACGGGTGCCGCGGCGGATGATGCCTTCGAACCAATTCCACGGCAGCAGCGCTTTGCTCCACAACGCTAGCACGGCGCCTTGTCCAAGCGGATAACGAAGTTTAGGCGAGCGGCTGCCAGCCAGCCTGCCGATAAAATCGGCCACTTGCTGGGGATCAGGCGCCGCCTCTCCCGACCGGCGCGAATAACTCATGATGGCCTGAAGCCTTTTCCGATAAGGCGAATGATCAGGGTTGTTTATTTGTCCCAAACCTTTGTCCCAAATCGGGGTCCGGTACGCTCCCGGCTCCACCAGGACCACTTTGACGCCAAACGGACTCAGTTCATGCCGCAAGCTTTCGCTAAACCCCTCTACCGCAAACTTGGAGGCGGCATAAGGCGCATAACCGGGAAACCCGACACGTCCGCTAATGCTGCTAATGTTGATAATCATGCCGCTATGCTGATTTCTCATGATAGGAATAACCGCTTTAGCCATCTCCACAAGTCCAAAAAAATTGGTTTCCATCTGCCGCCGCCAGTCCTCCATCGGAACATCCTCCACAAAGCCGCCAACGGCAAAACCTGCGTTGTTGACCAGAACGTCAATTCTCTTATGGTTTTGCATCGTTTCGGCAACAACACGTTCTATCGCGCTTGAATCCGTTACATCCAGTCTGCGGATTTCAATTGAGTCCGCAACCCCGGCGCGCCTGGCCCGCTCCAGCAGCTCCGCCGACTTATCGGGGTCCCTCATCGTGGCAATAACCCGATACCCCTGTTCTGCCAGCTTAACCGCCGTCAACATGCCAAATCCGCTGGATGCTCCCGTGATGAGGGCAGCGGCCCTTTCCGATGCTGCTTCCCTATCCCCCACAGACCTTTTCCCCGGTTCACCTTGTGACGCCATACTTATTCCTCCCATGTCCTACAATTTCAGCTTTTGCATCAGAGGCACGCCAACTTTGTTCAGCAGCCCCTCCAGCAGCGACCAGGCCCAACGCCTGCCAAGCGGCAGATGCCCGTCATATACCGCGGAATATTCAAAATCGGCGATTGCGCCGCGGTTTCGCTTGAATTGCGCAGCGCCCGCGCTTTCATGGAGCAAATGTCCGTTTTCACGGGCCTGGCTGATCAGGCAAGCGGATAACATTCGATACAACCCCAGCGACTGCGGCAACGTTGTATCATATCCAAACAAGGGAGTCGTCATAACCCCGTTCCGGCAAAAATAACCCATGACCGCGTCCAATCGCCCGTTTTTGCGCAAGCCGTACACATTCAGAATGCCCGTTTTTTTGGCCAAAGCAATGTAGGCCTCGTTAAATTGCGGATTATGCATGGAGTATTTGTCCAAATACAACAGCTTGTACAGCTCAACGATTCTAGGGATATCCGCGTCTGTCATCTCGTTTGCAGATACGAAAGTGTAACCATTTTTGTCTATTAGCTCAAAATCCCGCTTCAGCAGCCAGCGCGACTTCGCATTTCCAAAGCCGGGGTCATTGGCGTGGTAGAAGTAAACTTGCCGGCTTGGCACAAGCTTGCAGCCCCCTGCCCGCATGTGGTCCAACAGCTCCCCGTGAAGCGAGGGGCACAAGGAACGAATGACGACGGCATGCTTCGGAAAACGGTCCTTCACGGCCTCCAGGACAGACAACAGCTGCTCTCCCCTCAAACGAGGAAACAGATTGGTCGACAGCAGCCAGTTGTTAATATGCACAACCCGGTTAAAATGGCTCTTTTTCATCCCGTAACCCAACACATCCAGCAGCACTGACAATCCCTTTTCCAGTAGAGGCGATTTCAGAAGCATCAGCTCCTGCTTGGCATACGCCACATAATGCGTATAGGGCGACACCACGTAAGCATTGTCGTATTCGCCTTCATTAACGGTAAGAGGCAAAATGAGATCGTCGATTACGGCAACCTCTAACTTGGTATGAACATTGGCAATGAACGGCCTCGCACCGTCCCGCATCAGCGGTTCCAGATAAGCTCTCCCGTAACGTCCATCCTCACTATCCGGCCAAACGAGAGTATGAAAATTAGTTTGATCGTAAAAGAAGACGTCAGATTTCAACGACCCATCTCCTCTCTACGCGGCGCAGCTTTTGCTCCTTGGGCTGCCGGGAATAGCTGCTGAACGTCAAGCTTGGTACGCGGCAGTTCATTCTCCGCGCCAGGTCTGCGATAGCGGCGGCTGTCCGCTCTTCAATGTCTCTCTGAGCAGCGCCGGGAGCAATAAGAAGCTGAAGCTCAACATCGGCCGCTCCATGCTGGATCACCCGGTATTCCGAAATGGACGGGGAGGCGGAGATGATCGCGCGCGACCAGTAGTCGGGGAAAACGGGAATAAGCCTTCCGTCCTCCTCCGAAGCCAAATAAAAAACATCGTCGCAGCGGCCTTCGATTGTTTGAATGGCGGTAAATAACGAGCCGCATGGACACGGGGCTTCCGCCTCAGTCAATACGTCATTTAACCGATAACGGATAATGGGCTGGGTCGAGCGGGAAAAATCTGTGACGATGGGAACAAATTTGCGGCCGGAGCTGTCCCCCGCCACGTATTCCTTCCCGATATGGACGATATCTTCGTTTAGATGCAGCGTGCCAAAGCGGCATGTGCTCGCCAGAAACCCCTCCGTGCATTGGTAAATCTGATGAATCCGTACCCCGAACGTATCCCGGATCATAGCCGCGTCAATGGGATCCAGCACCTCCGCGACGGAAATGATCGTATGAGGGCGCGCGTCAAGCAGCCCTTTTTCCCTTTGCATGGCAAGTAATCGAAGCATGGATGGCGGTGCAGCCACAATACCAGGGTTGTAAGGGTTAAGCCTCTCCACATGGTTTTGCAGGTCGTCCAGCAGGTCAAAATATTGAAATTTCAGCTTCCCGCCTTGAACAGATTGATATAAGTTGCTGTTTGCCCGAAGGAAAAACGCGATTTTTTCACCCCGCCAAAACGGCTTTGGCAGCACCTTCGCCAGCATGACTCCGGCCCAGGCAGCTTGCTCGTTTTGGCCCACCAGAAACAACCCCCGATTGCCCGACGTGCCCGAAGACAACCCAACCGTTGTTTCTCCTATCACAGGTTGAAAATTACGCGTTCGCTCCGCCTCCAGAGCAACCTCCATCGCGCCTTCCCTGGAAATACCCGCCGTGTTCAGCGCGTCGAAATGCTCCATCATCATCGTTTTGTTAATGACCGGAAATTGCTTCCATTCGGCAAGCGGCGTATCGCTCCACAGCTCCCTGTAAAAGGGCGAATGCTCCCTGACAAAAGCAAGCTGTTTCAGCACCTGGCGCTCCTGCCATGCCTCGAAGCTTTTCCGGTCCCGCCACCTTCGCCTGTAGCGGGTTAAGAAGTAATGCTGAAGAAAGATGGCTAGCCACTTCAGTCCGCGTTTTTCCCTTTGGCCGCCAGAACTCACGAGCCGTCCCTCCATTTCCCCCGCCACAATGCTTCGGCGCAGTGGCTTGGAACAATTTCAATTTGCGGAAACCGCTCATGCAGGGAGCAAAGCCGCTGGAAGGAATCTTCATATTGAGTCCGACTCGACATAATAATCCGGGCGGCAGCATGGGGCTTGCGACGCTCGCGGAAAGCGCGGCTTGACCATACGGCATCGGCGCATAGAAAATATGGACCGGATTCCGTCACCAGAAAAAGGCCGATTTGCCCCGCTGCATGTCCCGGCACGTCCACCGCAATCAAGCTACCGTCGCCAAACCAATCATAGCCATATTCAAAAGGAAAATCCTCCCCCAGCGGAATTCGGGCCGTATCCTCCATCAGCAAGGAACGTTCCTCAAGATTATCCGGCAGCAAACCCGGCAAATAAGCGGCTTTTACCGCGGCAAACGCCGGGAGCCCCTTTACCGCATCATACGCTTCTCCCTTATACAGGATAGAGGCGTTAGGAAAATCCCGCAGCCCCGCTATATGGTCGCCATGGAAATGGGACAATACGACATAGCGAATTTCCTCTGCCTCAATGCCGAGTCGCTTCAGTTGATTCAACGCGCTGTCCTCTTCTTTAAAAATGACGGGAGTAATCCACCGGTACAACAGGGCAGGCAGCTTGCTGGTCTCTTGAAAAAAGCGCTCCGAATATCCCGTGTCAAACAAAATGTATCCCCGTTCGGGATGTGTAATCAAAGCAAAGCCGGCAGGAAACGAAACCGGCTTGAACGTCCCCCCGGCCAGGGTCAAAAATTCGGGATGCCGGCAATAACCCGCCGCAAACAGCTCCAGTTCCACACGTATGTTTGAGTTGACCGTCTGACCCGAAGCGCCGCCCGGCATGTAAGCACCGGCCGCTTGCCGGCCCGATGTTGCATCCAAACACTGTGACTGCTCTCCCGATAAGGTTTGTTCAGTTATCGCCTTCATCTTAAACGCCACCATTGTTTATATTTTCATACAGGTCCGTATATCCGCCGTCGCTCCACCACTGTGCAAAACGCCTCAGTCCTTCGTACAGGCTTACGTTGGGGGCATAGCCAAGCTGCTCGCGAGCCCGCTTAATATTCAGCGTCTGGCTTTTGGCCAATACGCCTACGGAGTAGCGGGTGAGCTTTGGCTCGCCCAAAAAAGGAAGCAGACGGTGAGTCCATTCCATTAGAGCCGCCGCTCCATGAACGATTGGATAGGGAATATCCCTCGTATGCAATGTCACTCCCAGCATGCCGAACAATTCCGCAAGCACGTCGCCCAGCTTGGCAGGTTCGCCGTTTGTTATATTATAAGCCTGGCCTAACGCCTCAGGCGGCGCTTCCCAGCCAAGCAGCATGGCTTCCACCGCATTGTCGACGTAGGTCAGATCCAGCAGGACGTCTCCATTTCGGAAAAGCGGCACTCCGCCCGTTTCGTTGGCACGCATCAGCCGGGGAAGCAAAGCGTTGTCAAGCGGCCCGAAGATAGCGCGAGGCCGAAGAATTATTCCCTCCAGTCCGCTTTGAAAAGAGTCAAACACAACTCTCTCCGCAAGCAGCTTCGTCGCCGCATAAGCGTTTGCCTGCTTCGGGGGAAACGCGGCATTTTCGGCAACGTCAAGGCGGTCTCTCTTATTGTCAAAATAAATGCTGGGCGTGGAGATATGGATCAGCCGATGTACGCCGTGTTTGCGACAGCCCTGCACGACATGTTTGGTTCCGTCCACATTTACGGAGTGGAAATCCCGGTAGCGTCCCCATGGGGACGACAAAGCGCCGCAGTGAAAAACGGCATCTTGCCCGGCGCACGCCAAAGCCACAGCTGTCTCATCCCTCAAATCGCCATGGACAAACGTAATACCTTTTGCTTCCAGCCTTGACCCTGCCGCCGTATTTCTTCCAAGGCCAGTTACCTCCCAGCCTCGGGACTGGAGCGTCGTACAGGCATGCTGGCCCAAAAATCCGGTAGCGCCTGTTACCAATGCCTTTTTCATGCTTCACCATTCCATTCGATATCCCTTGTTGTGGCCTGACTCAGCGTTAAACCTTCCTTGCGGCTGACCCGCCAAGACTCCAGCAATACGCCCAGCTGCTCAATGGACGGCTTTATGTCCCCTCGCCGGAAAACAACATCGCGGGCAGACCGCCAATCTCCAAACCAGCTCCGCAGGCCGCTCCAGCTTGAGATATTCCCCGGAGCAGCTGCAAGCATGCCAGCAGCCAACATGCTGACGGAGCGCTCCGGGCTAATCAACGACCCTGAAGCCTTAAGCTCATTTGGAGAAAGAAATGCTTCCCGCAACCTCCCGTCCGTGCCAAACAGATGGATGCCGCTTGTTGCCCGGGGATTGCATTCCAGAGCATATAACTCCCCGCCTTCTTCTTCAATAAAGTCAAAGGCGATTTGCCCCGAAAACCCGATAGCGCAAACCAGACGGGATACCCACTCCAGAGATGGCGCGTGCTCCAGCGGTTCAAAATAAACCGTTGCCCCGGCCCCGATCCGGTAGCGGCCGGGATAAGCGGCATGCGCAAGCAACACCCCTTCATGGGCGATGCTGTACGTGCTGATATGTCGCCCGTCCACTTGGCGCTGGGCGATCCACGGCGTTTCAGGGGATACGGAAGCTGCCGCCTTGCGCAACAAAGCAACTCTTTTAGCCTCGGAATCCCCCATATCCAAAAAGATTACCCGCGACGCAAACCGGGAATAGACCGGTTTGAGCACCATATGGCGGTCCAGAGCTTCCTTGCCAAAGGCAAGCATTTCCTGCGGCGTCCCAATCAGCCGGGATTCCGGAACCGCCAAACGAAGACAGCTCGCCAGCCGCACAAATTCCCACTTGTCATGCAGCTCTCTCAGCTGCTCCAGCGGCGGACACCACACGTTGCAATGGCGGGAAAGGCTCTCCAATCCTTGTGCGACAAAAAAGATCTCCTCGCAGGTCGGGATCAGAACGTCTACCCGCTGCTCCGTCACAATGTCTTCGATCGCTTGCAGAAAACGCTGGCGATCGGCATTGGGAGCCGGAACGAAAAAGGAACGCTCCACGGCCCGCGACACGCGGCATAAATGGTACCGCGCGCTTTCCGCCACAAGCACCCGATGGCCCCCGCTATGGAAGGAACGCGCCAGCTCCAGCGTACAAGGCGCCCTGCCTCCCGTGAGCAAAATCGTCAAACCCCGGCTATCCGGATAATCCTCAATAGACAAAAGTGATCCCTCCCAGCGACAATCCTGCCGCCGTTCCAATCAATAACACCCGGTCTCCCCGTTTGATCTTCCCTTGCCGGATGCCTTCGTGCAGTCCCATCGGAATCGAAGCGGCTATCGTGTTGCCGTGATTTGGCGTAATGTAGATTAACTGCTCGCGGGATATGCCCAGCTTCTTCCGCATAAGCCGCATCGCCATGGCGCTGCCCTGATGCGGAACTACCGCGGCAAAGTCCTCCATCCGCCATCCGCTGACGGCCAGCAGCTCATCCACAAAACCGGGAAGCAGCTTGGAAGCCATTTTGAAAATAGCCTGTCCGTTCATGTGAAAAAGGTAATTATCCGCTGTTTCGGCGTTATGCTCGCGGGGATGCATCTTTGTGCCGCCGCCGCGCACCTCCGATAGCTTTGCGCCTTGGCTGTATGTTTTTATGGATGAACCAACGATGACAGAGTTTTCGTCCTCGCGGGATGGGCCGATAATAACCGCGGCCGCTCCGTCTCCAAACAAAGCGGCGCTTTCCCTTTCCTTCCAGTTCAAGCCGACCGAAGCAATTTCGCTTGAGACCAGCAGCACATGCCGATAACGTCCCGCGTCGACCAAATAAGACATCATGTCGAGCCCCGCAAGAAAGCTGATGCAGGTCGCATCGATATCAAATGCCGGAACGCCGGACATGGCTTCCCCCAGCTGCAGCTGAATCAGCGAGGCCGTACTTGGCAATACCTGCTCCCGCGTCCCGCTTGCGCAAACCAAACAATCGATGTCCGCAAGGGTTAGGCCTGCCGCCTTCAAGGCATCCTCGGCTGCTCGTGCGCCCATATAGGACGCAGTTTCGTGCTGACTTGCAAAATGGCGGACAGTTACATCCGTTGTTTTGAGGACCCAACCCTTTGGCGTGTTTAACAGCCCGTCCATTTCTTCATTAGTCACTATTCGACTCGGCATATATTTTCCGGTTCCCATAATTTTGACGCGCCTCGTCTTCATCTATAAATACCTCCGCATTTTATCCGTAAGTCTTAGTTGGCGTGCTATAACTGCACTCTCCCTAAATTCGACAAAGACCGCGTTTCCCCCTTTTACCGGGGCAAATTTCTGGCAGCGCAAAAAAAACAGCTAATACTTTGTCAATAGGCTGTTTTATTGGACAGCGGGTTTTGGTATACTGAATTTTGCGTATGACAAATAAACCTCCAATACATGGAAGTTTATGGAATAAAGAGATTTAAGTAGCGAATGGTTGCCCTTTTTTAAGCATGGCGTAGACGTGATGTAATACCTTGTTGGCGCAAGCGATCACGGCTACTTTATGGGGCTTCCCTTCGCTTCTTTTCTTGTCATAGTACACTCGTAGGCGTGGATTATAATCCTTCCTTAATCCGCATATAACCGCCAGATACGCGGCTCGTCTCAAGCGTTTAGAACCACGTTTTGTGATTCGGTTCTCACTAGCCGTAAACTTTCCTGAGCTAAATACACTTGGATCTAGTCCCGCCATGGCCACGACTTGCTTGGGATGACTGAACTGCGATCCATCCCCTATCTCCGCTACGATTGCAGTGGCTAGTTTCGTGCTGACTCCTGGAATGGATTCAAGCAATTGCTCCTGTGGGATCGTTTGGGACACTTCATAAATGACTTGTTCTACATGGGCAAGCTGCTCCTGAAGCTCACGGATCACCTTCAGCATCGTCAGAAGGGATTGTCTCAACCCAAAACCAATAGCGGTCACCGGATTCATCTGACTTACGGTATGCATCGACTGAGCCTTCCGCTTCACCCATGCATCTGAGCGGCAAGCTCTGGATGCCTTTTTTATCGACTCATACCCGTTCTCTTCCTGTGGATCATCAGACACCAGACAAACTTCTAGTAGGTTTAAAGATGTCTTTGAGAACAAATCCGTAAAATCGTATCCTGGAAGGAATTGATCAAGTAAGGCGCGCATATGAAGCCGGGCTTGCACATACAAGCTTGTCACGAACTCCTGTTGGCGAGTTAAGAACTGAAGGTCTGTAAAAGCCTCCTTCCGTATGGGATGAGCCAGCCAATCTTCATTCTGATAATACAAATCGCCCAGGTGCCAAGCATCGGATTCATCCGTTTTCACCTTGCGTAAGCCTACTCTTCTTGCCCTTTGTGCTTGCAAGGGGTTAACCAAGATCACTTGAAATTCTTCCTGCTGTAAAAACGGGACAAGCACACGATGATAGTGTCCTGTAGGCTCTAAAATAATCGGTGGTTTTTCCCCTGTCTGCTGCTCCAGATCGACAAGCAACGCCTTCAGCCGATCAAAGCCTTTCCGGGTATGAAGAATGGTTTCCGCTTGTCCCAAAGGACAGTTACGTTTAAGAAAACACTGGATAACCGACTTTCCCTTTGCAACATCAATGCCAATAACAGGTTTCATTCCGTTCTCCCTTCAAAAAAATGACCGGTCTACTCCCCACAATGGTTCCAACTTCACAGCTTCGCTTGTGATACGAGGTCAACGCCTCAACCAGCTCAATCGTGATGGTCGGTGGTAGGGGGAGAACCGTTTTTGTGTACGGGGTTGTCCCCAGGGGCTGTCACGTTCTCCCGGCTACCGCCATCATAGAATGACCATAAAGAATGGGGCTGTCCAAAAAGCCGATCCGCGTATCTGATTCAATTAAAAACGCTAATGGACATCCGTGTCCGTTAGCGCTTATTTTTTAACTTTTTGCGTTTGTAACGGACATTGATGTCCGTTACAGTGAAAATTATCCAATAATTACCCATTTTGGGGCTCTAACGGACAAGGATGTCCGTTAGAATTTCAAAATCTGCGTTTTACGCGTCTAACGGACTTCCGTGTCCGTTAGAGCGTTTGACTTTTTGGACAGCCCCTTTAAAATGGAGCGGAGTTTGGCTACGGAAAAAAATTCGCGTTGTACGAAAAACCATACAAATGTGTCCTGCTTCAGCCATTTCCCTGAACTTCGTTTTTGGTGCCCGTTATGAGCAGCTGAACAACAATCATCACAACCGCAAGGACCAGCATGGCAAGCAGCGCGGCAAAAAAGCTGCCGCTGTTGTCGTAAATGACGCCGATAAGCAGCGGGCCCATCGCTCCGATGATATAACCTCCGCATTGGGACATGGCGGACCATGTTCCCGCTTCCTCCGAAGTGCTGGTTTCGACGATCGGCAGCATAAGCGCCAGCGGGAATAATCCGCCCGCGCCGATGCCCAGGCAGATGACCGCAGGCAGCATCGGCATATGAAGCAGCAGCATGACGATGCCCGCCAGTTCAAATACGCTGCAAAGGACAAGGTAAAATCTGCGGTTGCCGGATTTTGCCGCTAGGAATGGAACGGTCAACGATACGGGAATTTGAATGATGGTAAAAACCGTAAGCAGCATGGCCGCGCTTGCCGAGCTATATCCAAAGCTATGCGCGATCGGCGAAATCCAGGCCGTTACGGAATAAAACAAACTTGCCATTAATCCAAAAAACAATGTTAGCAGGATGGCCCTTTTATTGCGCAGAGGAAATGGCGAACGCCCCTGGCCCCCTTTTATCGCCTTGTTCCGCAAAAACAGCGACCACACGATTAAAGCAGCTACGCCCAATACGGCCCAAAATGCCAATGCCATGGTCATGTTGTTTTGACTGGCATGGTAAAGGGGTATCGTAAAGGCGGAGGCCAATGCCGCTCCGACAATCATGGACGCGGAATAAATGCTGACGATGCCGGGTTTGGTCGGAAAATACTTTTTAATAAAACCCGATAACAACGGCCCCGCTATGCTGATTCCGATACCGCCTATCAAAGCGCTGATTATCAATATAAACACCGAGCTGACAATGCCGCGCAGCGCGGTTGCCGCTGTAATGAACAGCAACGCCATAAAAATGGTGCGTTCAAGTCCGATACGATTGCGCAAAACCGTCGCCACTGGAGCAAAAAAGCCCATGCAGATGACGGGCAATGTGGTGAGCAGGCTAGCCGTCAAGCCGTTCATGTGCAGTTGATCCTGGAGCGTTTCAAGCAAAGGGGCAACAGAGGTAATTAGGGGTCTCAGGTTTAGTGACGCGATAAAAATAGCCAGCAATAAATAATACTTTTTCATGAATGCTGCCTCCTTCTCCAGATGTCTTATCAAGTATAGTCAATCCTTTTCCATTGATCAATCTTATAGTTTGTATCATTATAATAGTAATATACTATCGTTCATTGGAGGGGAGCCGTTGCATGGATACTCGAAACATAGGCTACTTTATGGCCGTTTACGAGCAGCTTCATTTTACAAAAGCAGCCGAAAGTCTGGGCATTTCCCAGCCGACCTTAAGCCAGCAAATCCGCTTGCTTGAAGCGGAGCTGGGCACGCCTCTTTTTGACCGCATCGGCAAAAAGGTGGCGGTTACGGAGGCCGGAAGGCTCCTGCATCACTATGCGGTAAAAATGCTGCAAGCCGAACGGGATGCCTATAGCGCGATAAAGGAACTGCTGTCAGGAAAAAGAGGCACCGTTTCACTTGCCGTTTTGCCTTCCGATCTGGATTTTCAACTGGTGCCTCTATTCGTTCAATTCAAACAAAAATATCCCGACATCGCGCTCAAGGTTATATCGACGATCCAGGTTCAGGACGAGGTGCTTGGCCACAAAGTGGATATTGGCATCGGACTGAAAGGCCCGCTTGATAAACGATTGGTTCAGGTGCCGCTTGGTTCGGAGCCGTATCATCTTTTTGTCCATTCCGACAGCGAACTTGCCGGCAGAAAGGAAATCTCCCTTACGGAATTGGAGCGGCATGCTTTGGTTATGTATCCAAAAGGTTTTTTGGGGCGGGACTTGATCGATGAGGTATGCGTTAACGCGGGGGTCGAGCTGACTACCGTCATGGAGACAAGCTCCGCCAATTCATTGCTGCAACTAGTTTCTGCAGGGGTTGGGGAAACCATACAGCCAAGAGGATTGCTCAGGCAATATCCGGAACGCTACCAAATCACGTCGATCCCGATTGCGGACCCGGCGCCTGTTCGCCAACTGGAGCTGATGTACCATGCCGACCGTTTTATCGGCAGCTCGCAGCGCCAATTAACGGAGTGGCTGATCCACTTCTTAAAAGAAAAAATCGTTGGCGGACACTGATGCCAAGCCATGGCATTTTGTCAAAAAGACAAAAAAGCCGGCTCGGTATCGCCCAGGCCGGCTTGCTGCGTAAACCCGCTTCATGTTGCACCGCGTCATATTTGAGCGCGACATGTCGCTTTCGCTTCATGTTGCACCGCGTCAAAACGATCTCAGCATCGTCTCCAGGATGCTTCCGACTTGCGTCCGTGCCGCGACCGGATCATCCGCTTCCGCAATGCCGATAGCCGCTTCCGTAACCGCTCCAAACAGGATATCGGCAAGCAAGCCCGAAGGCTGAGTTGAGATATGCCCTGACTCCATCAGCTCTTGCAGCAGCAAAGCGGATACGCTCATGACGCTGCGTTTTTCCTTCTCCCGCCACTGCTTCCATCCTAATGTTACCGGACCTTCCTGCAGCACGATCTGGCGGTAGGACTGCTGAAGACAACCCTCCAAATACATGTTCAGAGCAGTCATTGCTCTCTCCCATGGATCTTTTTTGTCCGCGATAGCTCTGTTAATTTGTTGGACCATTTCATTCAGAAACCGGTCTACCACTTGTTCAAAAATGGTCTTTTTATCCTTGAAATGATAATAAAAAGCTCCTTTCGTTAATTGTTCGTGCTTGACGATTTCATCAATAGAGGTTTTGGCGAATCCAAACTCGGCAAACAGCGACTCCGCCCGGCGCAGCAGCGCTTCTTTTGTCGCTTCCGCATTGATATATTTAGCATTTTGTTCATTCATAGGTTCATTATAGCGCTTAGACATGACTTGATAAAGATTAAATTGCATCAAACATACCAACGGTATTGCCAACATACTTACGGTATGTTACAGTAATGCCAATCAACCATGGAAGGGGATAACGCATGAAGGAAGTAAAAGTGGACGCGGGAATCATACGATATATCGATCAAGGGGAGGGCCAGCCTATTTTGTTTTTGCACGGTGCATTAAGCAACAGTAATACCTGGAGAAAGGTTATTCCCGTCATATCCAGGCATTACCGCTGTATCGTTCCCGACCTGCCTCTCGGAGCCCACTCCATTCCCCTTAACTCTGCGGCGGATTTAACGCCAAGAGGGATCGCCAGCTTGATCAAACAATTTATCGACGAGATAGGAACGCATGAGGTGGTTGTGGTCGGCAACGACACAGGCGGCGCATACGGTCAGGTTTTTACCACGATGTACCCATCTTCCGTTGTCCGCCTGGTGTTGTGCAATACCGATGCGTTCGAAATTTTTCCGCCCAAGGCATTTGCCGCTTTGCAAGCCGGCATTAACGTTCCGGGTTTCACGTGGCTCATGTCACGGCTGTTTCATATCAAGCCTTTTCTGAAAAGCCCGATGGCGCTAGGTTTGCTCTCCCACAGCCTGACGAAGGAGCAGCTCTCCGAGCTTTATATACGGAGCTTTATTGTGCAAAAAGGCGTTCGGTCCGATTTTGTCAAAGTCGCAAAAGGCTGGTCGCCGGAAATTACGCTGCAAGCCGCGCAGAAGCTGACGCATTTTCATCAGCCCGTTCTGGTGCTTTGGGGAACCGACGACGAAAAGCTATTTCCGCTGGAGCTGGGACATCGCGTATTCCGGATTTTCCCCAATGCTTCGCTCAAGCTTGTTGAAGGTTCTCTGACTTATGTACAGGAGGATCAGCCGGATATATTCGCCAGCGAGCTTCTTCGTTTTATGGCCGCTTAAATTGCAAATTCCGGCTCGAAATCCCGATAGTAATTGGCAAGAAATTGCTTGGTCCGTTCGCTTTTGGGAGAACCAAACACCTCATCAGGCGCTCCGTCCTCCACGATGACGCCTCGATCCAGAAACAGCACCCTTGTCGCTACCTTGCGAACAAAATTCATCTCATGGGAAACAAGCAGCATCGTATATCCTTCTTCAGCCGCCTGTTTGATCGTGTCCAGCACCTCACCGACCAGCTCCGGGTCAAGTGCCGAGGTAGGTTCGTCGAATAGCAGCAGCTCCGGCTGCATGGCCAGCGCGCGCGCAATTGCCACCCGCTGCTGCTGTCCGCCGGAAAGCTGCTTGGGGTAATGGTTCATCCGGTTGGACAACCCGACTCTCGTTAGCTGCTGAACGGCGATTTTACGCGCTTCTTCCTTGGCCGTCTTTTTGACGATCACCAGACCTTCCATTACGTTTTCAAGCGCTGTTTTTTGACGAAACAGATTGAATTGCTGAAATACCATTGCCGTGCTTTTGCGAAGTCTCTGAGCCTCCGAACGGGATGCTTTAGCAACGTCAACCTTGAAATCGCCGATTGAAATACTTCCTGAATCCGGCGTCTCCAGCAGATTGATGGATCGGAGAAAAGTGGACTTCCCGGAGCCGGAAGAGCCGATCACGACCACGACATCGCCCTTTTTAATGTTCAAATCGATGCCTTTGAGGACAATGTGTCCGTGAAAGGATTTGGTCAAACCGCTGATCTCAATCAAGGATCACATCCCCCTTTCTTTTTCTCATGCTTCGGAAATCAATGTCCAGACGCTTTTCCAGATAGGAAATAATCCGTTCGATAATAATCGTCAGTCCCCAATAGATCAGAGCCAGCGCGCAATAGGACTCGAAAAACCGCAAATTGTTTCCGGCCAAAATTTTGGAATAAGCCGTCATCTCTACAACGGAGCAAACAAACGCAAGCGAAGTTCCCTTCATCAAGCCGATAAGGGCATTGCCCAAGGTCGGCAGCGCCACCACGAATGCTTCTGGCAAAATAATGCGCCGCAGCACCTGCCATGGAGACATGCCGAGCGAATGAGCCGCTTCGATCTGCCCCTTGTCCACGGATTGAAGCGCTCCGCGAATCATTTCGGAGCTGTAAGCCGCTTCATTCAGCGACAGCGCCAGCAGCACATAAAAAAGGGCGGGAATGGAATTGACGTTATAGCTTGTATCGTAATAGTAGTTGATATATTTCAGCACAATCGGAATGCCGGCATAGGACAGGTAGAGCTGAACCAGAATCGGCGTTCCACGGGTAAAGGAGATAAACACCGTGCTGAGCTGGTACAGCACGGGTGTTTTTTTCATCCGGATGATGGCGAGCAGAAGCCCCAGCACAAGCCCCGCCAACATCGATATCGCCGTCAGATACAAGGTGACCGGCAAATACTTCAGAAGTTTCGGAATCAGTGTAAAAACAAGCTCTACATCGAATATGTTAGGCATCTCGGCTAACCTTTATTGAACTTCCGGGGCAAAATCGCCATGCAGATACTTCTGGCTGATTTCCGTGATGCTGCCGTCCTTGATCAATTCCTTGATCCGGCTGTTGACATCCTTCTGCAGCTGCTCGCTGTTTCCGCCTTTGCTAAGCAGCAGGTAGCTGTAAGGGACGCCGATCCGGTCGGAATCTTCCTGCGACAGAGGAATCGTCTTCAGCTTTAGTCCAAATTCATTGATATACAATTGAAGCATCGAATTATCAATCAGTTGAAAATCGATTGCACCGCTCTCCACATTTTGGAGAATAGGCACCATTTCAGCTTCTGTGTACTTCAGGTTCACAGGTGTTTTGGCAAGGGTTTCGTTGTATTGTTCCAAAGCCACTGTATAGTTGACGCCCGCGCTGACTTCACTTGATTTGCCTTCAAGGTCAGCAAACGATTTGATGTCGTCGCGGCCTTCCGCTACGGCGATGGCATATTGGTTTTTAAAGATGGGATCGGAGAACAAGTATTTTTCTTCTCTCTTGGCATTTTTGGCAAAATTGTTGGCGCCGATTTGATAACGGTCGGAATCCAGACCCGCAAAAACGGAAGTAAACTCCGTTGCTTCGATCGCAATTTCATATTGCGGCAGGCCTTCAAAAATCTTTTTGACCACTTGAATGTCATAACCGTCCAACTCATTATTGTCGTTTAAATAAGAAAACGGCTTTGGATTTCCTCCAGTGGCGATTGTAATTTTGGTTTTTGCAGTATCTGAATTTGTATCGTCAGCTTTTCCCGTTGTCGTATCGCTTCCGCAAGCGGCAAGCGCCAGCGTTAGTGTTAGTGCAATCATGCCCAGTCCGATTTTTCTCCATGTTTTCATCTCTCGTTCCCCCTATGCTTTTGTCAAAAACTTGTGTTCAGGATCGCTGCTTTTTTCTCTGCGGTTCTGCGGCTGTGACCAATTGCCCTCATAATCGATCTGATCCCAGAAGCGAGTATTATAGTCGATGAAAATGCCGATTTTCTTTTTATTGGATTGCGCCATATCCCGGATATAGGAATTGTTCCTAAACGCAGGGATTTCGTACAAGTCGCGGGCGTAGCCCCAAATGTTTTTGAAGTCAACGATGCGGTTGCGGATTGGACCCAGGTTTCGGAAGTAATAGGTATCAAACCGAGCCAGCGTCACGAACAGGCGAATATCGGAATCCGTTACATAATCGCCGAACAGAAAACGATTGTTCTCCAGACGCTCTTCGATTTCGTCCAGCGCCTTGTAAAAATGATGGAATGCATGGTTGTAAGCCTCGATGGTTTGGGCAAACATCATCTTATAAACGCCATTGTTGACATTGTCGAACAGGAAATCGTTGTATTTGTCGATCTCCCCTCTCCGTTGCTCCGGATACAGCTCAGGCGCTCCAGGTTTATGCAGCGATGCAAATTCATTTTCCAGGTAATTCGTCAGCCAGACGTAATCGTTGTTGACTACTTTTTTTGTCTTGACGTCGATAACGGCTGGCACCGTTGCTCTGCCCAAATATTCAGGGTCGGCGTTTGCGTAAAGCTCGGATAGAAACTGTACGTCCAAAACAGGGTCCTTGCCGCTTTCGTCAAATACGAATTCCCAGCCCAAATCCTCTTCATGCTTGCCCCGTCCCACCAGATTGATGCCGATGGCGTCTTCTAATCCCAGCAGTTCGCGTACGATGGATGCACGGTTCGACCAGTGGCAGCCTTTGGCCCAAATGAGGCGGTAACGTCCCGCTTCCACCGGCAATTTGCCCTCTCCTTCGCCGAAGGGCGTATCAAACCGGTTTTTTTGCCGTACAAAAAAACCACGCTCATCAATTTCGTGTTCGATCTCTTTGGGTCTGACCCGTATTTCCGCTTTTGCCATTTCGTTCCCCTCCACGTTTGTAATCATCCTCGACTGCCATCATCCTCGATCGCAATCATCCTCGACTGCCATCATCCTCGATCGCAATCATCCTCGACTGCCATCATCCTCGACTATCCTTTAAGCCAAGTTAGTCGATAAATCCCATTTCCTTCAGAAGAGGCTCGTTCCGGTATAGCGCAAGCCCCGTCTTCATAGACTTGAAGCCGAGACGTCTGTAGAAATCCACGGTGTCGGGATGCGTGTACAACACAACGTTGCAATGCCCTACAAAGGTCAACAGATTTTCAATTATCAGCCGGCCCAGCCCTTTTCCGTGATACCGCTCATCTACGGCGATATTGTAAATGGCCGCCTGGGACACCCCGTCGGACAATGCGCGTCCAAAACCAATCAGACTTTCTCCGTCGTAGATAAACGTAACGGCGTAGCTGTTTTCAAAGGTTTGCCGATGGGTCTCCGGCGGAGCAGCCGACAGGCCAAAATATTGCATTAATTCCGCTACGCGATCCCATTCGCGGTCCTTGCAGTCGTTGCGGATTAGCCAGTGGGGCGTTTTAGCGTCCTTGTTGACGTGGTCGACGTTCCCGTCTGGATGGTCGGCTTTGCCGTCAGCGCGTCCGGCATTCCCGTCGGGATGCTCGGCTTTGCCGTCAGCGCGTCCGACGTTCCCGTTGGGATGCTCGGCTTTGCCGTCAGCGCGTCCGGCATTCCCGTTGGCATGAACGTCCTTGCCACCAGCGCGTCCGACGTTCCCGTTGGGATGCTCGGCTTTACCATCAGTACAATCGGCGTTCCCGTCGGTATGCTCGACTTTTCCGTCGGCTGGAATTCCAGTTTGAGCAGTTCCCCGGCTCATCCCAGCGATTCCCGTCCATGCGGCTTAGTCCAGAACGACTGGTCCGGCCCTTTGGCCAGCAATTGATAAGGGTTGTTGGCGATATCGCCAAGATGATACCCTCTCTTGATCGCATCAAAGTCGGTTGTATCGCCGAATCCCGGGGTTTGATACAAGTCGCGGGCATACGCTGATAAATTCGGAAAATCAACCAATCGGTTGCGGTTGGTGCGAAATACGGAATAATAGGCGATGTCGAAACGAACCAAGGTCACAAACAATCGGATATCGGAATCCGTAATGGAGTCTCCGAACAAATACCGCTGCGTGGACAACCGTTGGTCCAGTTGATCCAGCCGGGCAAACAGCGTGTCGTACGCCTTTTCATAAGCTTCCTGAGATCTGGCAAAACCGGCCTTGTAGACGCCGTTGTTCACCTCATGGAACAATACCTCGTTCAGCGCATCGATTTCACCGCGCAAGCCCTCCGGATACAAGTCGGGAGCTCCCTGCTTGTGCAGCTTTGCCCACGCCGTCTCCAGATCATTGGTCAATCGGAAGTAATCATTGTTGACTACCTTGCGGTCAATGACATCCACAACGGTTGGCACCGTTGCCCGCCCATCATAATCCGGATCCGTCTCCTTATAAATTTCCGGCAAATAACGGATCTTCAGGACAGGATCAACTCCGCCTTCGTCCAATGAAAACTCCCAGCCCTGCGGCGTTCGTACTGGACTGGCTTTGCCCACGCTGATGGCTTCTTCAAGACCAAGCAGGCTACGAACAATAATGGCGCGATGCGCCCACGGGCATATCGCCGCCCACAAAATGCGGTAACGTCCCGCTTCCACCGGCAGCTTGCCTTCCCCTTCTCCAAACGGAGTGGTAAACCGGTTTTTCTGCCGAAGGAATTCCCCGTTCCCCCCAATTTCTTTGGTCAATTCAGGTGCGATGAATGAAACTTCTGCCATTGCAAGACCTCCTTTTCAATTCCAAGTAATCTAATGTGTTTTAACAGATTTTAAAATAATCTTACCTGTAAAGATAGTAAAAATCAGAACAACCCAACTGTGAGCATCGACATTGACAACTACGATCAACGACGATAGAATAAATCTTTTCTTTTACTGGCACAGCTCTCAAACAGAAATCTACGCACGTCGATCAACAAAAGGATCCGCTGCGGGCCATAGTGTTCTTCTGAAATCTCATAGGTAGTTCCGCTTAACCAGTAACCTGCCTATCCATGTTGATCGCCAGCGGTTCAAGTGTCTGGCTAGCTGAACCCGCCTGGGTAACGGTCATTCTTGTCCGTTAGCACTCAGAAAAGGCCAGATTCCCCAAAGTAACGGTCATTTTTGTCCGTTAGCGGTCAAAAACGAAGAATATGGGACGAAAATGAGCTGTAACGGTCATGGATGACCATTAGAAATCTGCTTTTGGCAAAAAGAAGGTTCTAATGCACTAGCCTTGCACCAAACCTAACATGAAAAACAACCTTCTCATAAGTTCCTATATTTTGAAGAAATTGATGGTATTCTCTGGAAATCCATTAAAAAAACTCCTAATGTAAAAGGATAGGCA